>JAUJMV010000003.1:97205-142874 GCA_030446685.1 Thermomicrobiales bacterium
AGACGATGAAGACGGCCGGAAGCGCCGGGACGCGCCGTCCGCGCCCCGCCACCCGATCAACGCCGGAGGCGGCGGCCGGTTGCGCGCCGCCCTCCTTCCACGGGGCACCAGCCGGCACGGCGCCTCGGGGCCGCGGGCGGAGGCTCAACCGCCCGCCTCCCCCTCCCGCCGCGGGGTCGCCCGGTGCCAGCTCCCGTCGGGGGCGACAGTGACGACCTGCCCGTCGTCGCCCTCGAACCGACCCGCCGGGGCGGGATAGATCGACAGGACGTTGACGATCCGCGCGATCGACTCGGCCTGGTGCTGCGTCGCCTCGACCAGCGTCTCCACCAACGGGCCGGCCTCGTGGTCGGCGGTGCGGCGCCAGGCCACCGGCTCGTTGTCGTTCACCGCCAGCTCCCCGCGGTGCGTCACCAGGTACAGCGGCAGCGGCTCCTCGCGCATCGCCATCCCCCCCTCGCATGACCTGTTCGTCCTTTACGCGCGGCGAGCCCGGATCTCAGGCTATGCTGGCGGCGAAGGTGTGCGGTTCGGGCAGCGACTCGCCGTGTTCGTGCGCCGATTCGATCAGCATTTCCAGCACCTCACGGCCGTTGAGGGCAGCCTCCTCGTAGGTGTCGCCGTGAGTGACCGGCCCGAACACCCGGCCCTTCCACTCCGGCAGCGTCACCAGATACGCCTGGTCCTCCTCCGACCACTCCACCAGCATCGAGTACTGCAGTTTCGCGCTCACAGCTGTTCCCTTTCCCGCCCCGCGCGCAGCGTCTGGAGCGCCTGGCGTACCTGGCGTTCCTGGTATGGCTGAGCATCCGCGCTGTCCTGCCCGGCGAGAACCGCGCTGATGCCCGGTCGCTGAGGGTGCTTCCACATCTGGTGGCTACCACGCTGGCGATCGACGACGAACCCCGCCCGTCGCAAGTCGTCCCGTAGCTCGCGCAGCTTGCGCGGCATCCACCCCTCTCCATCCGGTCATCCGCGCGCGATCCCAGGCCACGGGTGGGTGATTGGCGGAGGCTGTCACGAGCGTTCCGATGCTCGTGACGGCCTCGCGCTCGACGCACCAGCTACTGCTCCTTGAGGAGCTGGCGCGTGACGTAGGGCAGGATGCCGCCGTGCCGGTAGTAGAGGACATCGAGCGGCGTGTCGAGGCGGGCGCGGGCCTGGAACTCGATCGTCGTGCCGTCGGCCCGGCACGCGCGGACCGTCACCTGCTGGCCGGGCTGGAGCCCCGCGGCGATGCCCGCGATGTCATACTCCTCGTGCCCGTCAAGGCCGATGGTCGTCGCGCTCTCGTCCGGCAGGAACTGCAGCGGCAGGACGCCCATGCCGACCAGGTTGGTGCGGTGGATGCGCTCGAAGCTCTGCGCCAGCACCGCGCGGACCCCGAGCAGCAGCGTCCCCTTCGCCGCCCAGTCGCGCGAGGAGCCGGTGCCGTACTCGGTGCCGGCCAGGACGATCAGCGGCGTCCCCTCGCGCTGGTACTGCAACGCCGCGTCGTAGATGCGCATCACGGTGTTGTCGGGCTGGTGGATCGTCCAGTCGCCCTCCTTGTCCGGCACCAGCGCGTTCTTCAGGCGCACATTGCCGAAGGTGCCGCGGATCATCACCTCGTGGTTGCCGCGCCGCGCCCCGTAGGAGTTGAAGTCGCGCGGCTGGACCCCGTGGTCGATCAGCCACCGGCCGGCCGGGCTGTCCTTGGGGATCGTCCCGGCGGGGGAGATGTGGTCGGTCGTCACCGAGTGGCCGAACGCGCCGAGGACGCGCGCGCCGGTGATGTCGGTCAGCGGCTCCGGCTCCGGCATGAGATCCGCCAGGAAGGGCGGGCTCTGCACGTAGGTGGAGTCGGGGTCCCAGGCGTAGAGCGCGCTGCGCTCCGGGATCGGCAGGGCGCGCCAGCGGTCGTCCCCCTCGAAGACGTGCGCGTACTGCTGCCGGAAGAGGTCGGGGGTGATCGCCTCCGCGATCGTCTCGCGGATCTCCTCCAGCGACGGCCAGATGTCGCGCAGGTAAACCGGTTGCCCGTCGCGCCCGGTCCCCAGCGGCTCGGTCGTCAGGTCGATGTTGACCGTCCCGGCCAGGGCGTAGGCGACGACCAGCGGCGGCGAGGCGAGGTACTGCGCGCGCACCTGCGGGTGGATGCGCCCCTCGAAGTTGCGGTTGCCGCTGAGGACGGCGACCGCGGCGATCTGCTCGTCCTGGATCGCCTCGGCGACCGGGTCCGGCAGGGGGCCGCTGTTGCCGATGCAGGTCATGCAGCCGTAGCCGACCAGGTGGAAGCCGAGCCGCTCCAGGTAGGGCATCAGCCCCGCCTTATTGTAGTAGTCGGTCACCACCTTCGAACCGGGCGCGAGGCTCGTCTTGACCGTCGGGGCGACGCTCAGGCCACGCTCGACCGCCTTCTTCGCCAGCAGGCCGGCGCCGACCATCACCGTCGGGTTCGAGGTGTTGGTGCAACTGGTGATCGAGGCGATCACCACCGCGCCATGCGTCAGCGGCGCGCGCCGGCCGTCGATCCGGATCTCCACGCTCGTCGGCGCGGGGTCGGTCGCGATCGTCGCCGTCCCGGCGGCCTGCGCCTGTTGGAGGGCGGCGTCCCGTGCGTTGCCCTGCACCGCCACGCTCCCGGACGCGTCCTCCGGCCGGGCGGTGAAGAGATTGGGGAACGCCCCCTGGAAGTTCTCGCGCACCGCGCCGAGCGGCACGCGATCCTGCGGCCGCTTGGGGCCGGCCAGGCTCGGCTCCACGGTCGAGAGATCGAGTTCGAGCAGGTCGGTGAAGCGCGGGTCCGGCGTCTCGTCGGTGCGGAAGAGCCCCTGCTCCCGGCAGTACCACTCCACCAGCCGGACCTGCGCCTCGTCACGCCCGCTCAGGCGCAGGTAGCGCAGCGTCTCCTCGTCGGTCGGGAAGAAGCCGGCGGTAGCGCCGTACTCCGGGGACATGTTGGCGATCGTCGCGCGATCAGCCAGGCCGAGTTGGCTCAGGCCGGGGCCGAAGTACTCGACGAACTTGCCGACGACCCCCTTCTGGCGCAGCATCTGGGTCACCGTCAGCACCAGGTCGGTGCCGGTCACCCCCTCCGGCAGCGCGCCGGTGAAGCGGAAGCCGATGATCTCCGGCGTCACCAGCTCGATCGGCTGGTTGAGCTGCACCGCCTCCGCCTCGATCCCACCGACGCCCCAGCCGAGGACGCCGAGGCCGTTGATCATCGTGGTGTGCGAGTCGGTGCCGACCAGCGTGTCGGGGTAGACGAGCGTCACCCCGTCGCCCTCGCGGCGCTGGACGACCTTGCCCAGGTATTCGAGGTTGACCTGGTGGCAGATGCCGGTGCCGGGCGGCACCACGCTGAAGCCGTCGAAGGCTTGCTGCGCCCAGCGCAAGAGGGCGTAGCGCTCGCCGTTGCGCTCGTACTCGAAGTCGACGTTGCGGGCCAGCGCGATCGTCGAGCCGAAGACGTCGACCTGCACCGAGTGGTCGATCACCAGGTCGGTCGGCACCAGCGGGTTGACGCGCGAGGGGTCGCCGCCCAGCCGCGCCACCGCGTCGCGCATCGCCGCCAGGTCCACCACCGCCGGGACGCCGGTGAAGTCCTGCAAGAGCACGCGCGCCGGCAGGAAGGGGAAGACCCGCGTCTCCGCACCCTCCGGCGTCCAGCGCGCCAGCGCCAGCACGTCCTCCTCGGTCACACGCCGGCCGTCGCACTGGCGCATCAGGTTTTCAAGGAAGACCTTCACAATGACAGGCAGGCGCGAGAGATCGAGGTCGTGCCGCTCGGCCAGCGCCCCCAGGCTATAGTAGGTGACCGGCCCCTCCGGCCCGTCGTACTGGCGTTGCACGCCCAGCACATCGCGTTCGTTTCGCTGCAACTCTGCCATCGTCCCCATCCTTCCTTCATCATCGACCACGGATCGGGCGCCACTGCTGTAAGCTGTTCTACCGCATCATCCGTACCGCCTGATCGGTCGGGGCGGCGGCCACCGCCGGGGATCGCGGGGAGACGCCGCGGCAACCGCATTGTGGAGCCGGTGGCCTGCGATGTCCGCAGCGCCGCCGGGGCAATGATTGTATCAAACCACCGACCGGCGGCGGCGCGCCACTCCCGCGATCCCCATAGAGCAATTGTGCGACTGGGCACTCGATAAGTCAAAGACAGGTTTGCTCTCAGAGATGATAAGCGTTCGCTATGGACCGGCCACAACGCGGCTGGGTCGGTGGACCAGGCGGCCTGCCGCGCCCGAACCTATTCCCCTGCACCACGGCGCGCGAGTGTCGGCCACTCGTCCGGCTTGACCCTGGCCACCAGCCGGAACCCACCCTCCGGCACGGGCTCGAAGATCGCCGCCTCGCCCTCAACGACCGAGAAGCCGGCCAGGGCCTGCAGCGAGGTGTCGTGTCCGACCAGGACCGTGTTCGTGCCGGCGGCGGGCGGGGCGGTGAGCAGGGCGATCGTCGCCCGCAGCAGCCGCTCCCGCTCGTCCGGCTGGTCCAGGCCGGGCAGGAGGACCAGGTCGGACGCGATCTCGACCCGGCCGAATGCCAGCTCGGCGGTCTCGCGGGTGCGGCAGAACGGGCTGGCGAGGCTCCCCTCAACGGGGATCTGCAACACCGCGAACGCCGTGCCGATGACGCGGGCGTCCTCCCGCCCCTGCTCGGAGAGGTTGCGCTGCGTCGCGCAGTCGGCCAGATCGACGAATTCGTTGTCGGGCTTGGTGTAATCGGTGGCGGCGTGCCGGAAGAAGATCACATAGCCCCCGGAGCGCAACGCCCGGATCAGCACGGCCCCCTCATTGCCCTGGCCCTCTTGCGGCACGTCAATCGGCGGCGGCGCGGGCTGCCCCGGCGCCGGGGTCGCGGGGGCGATGGGCGTCGGCCCGGGCCGCGGCGTCGGGGTCGCCGCGCGCGGGGCGGGCGTGCCCCTCCTCCCGCCGGTCTGCGCCAGGATGCGCCGGCCGAACTGGCCAAGCAGCACGTCGAAGGGGGCCTCATTCTCCGGGTGGTACTCGAAGCGCGCCCGCTCGAAGTACTGCACCAGGTAGGTGTTCCCGTCCTCCAGCCGCTCCTCGAACAGCTCGCTGACGGGGAAGCCGAACTGCGCCAGCCCGCCGTTGGCCTCCCAGTAGGCGGTGAAGCGCGGGCCGACGTTGTGGCCGGTCTCCGGGAAGTAGGTGGAGCCTTCCTCGGCCCCCACCGGCGGGTCCGCGGGGTGGATGCGGCGCCCGAGCTGCCCCAGCAGCACGTCGTGCGGGGGCGGGTTCTCCGGGTGGTACTCCAGCCGCACCCGCTCGAAGTACTGGACGGTGTACTCGTTGCCGTCCTCCAGCCGCTCCCGCCGCTCGCTCGTCAGGGGGTACCCATTGACCGACAGGCCGCCGTTCGCCAACCAGTGCTCCTGGAAGCGGCCGGCGATGCAGAAGCCGGTGGCCTGGGGGAAGCACTGCGGCGGGGCCGCGGCGACCAGGCCCCCGCCGCTCGCCGCGACAGCGGACACGACCACGAGCGCGGCGATGATGGCCGAGCCGAGCAGGCGCCGACGCATGGTATCCTCCCGATAACGACGCAGGGATCCGCTGGACCATCGAGCGGCATGCATGTGTGGGCCGAGATCTGGCGGGACTATAGACCGGCCGGCGCCACGTCGTCAACGGTCGCGCGAGGAGACCCTGCGGCGCCGCCGCGCCCTCCCCCGTTCGCGGGATGGTCGCGACGATCGGGACGGTATTCGCCGGGTATCGCGCCGGTCGGATCAGCCGGCGCGCCGGCGCGCGGCCCACCCGATCGCCTGATGCACCAGGCGCGCGTACTCGGGACGCCCGAGCGTGCGCTGGTCATGCCCCGGCGCGATATAGCAGACCCGCCCGGCGCCATGCTGCCGGACGTACACCATCGGTTGCCCTTCCGCCCAGGCGAGCACCGCGATATCCCCCGCGACATCGGTCAGGTGGTAGATCTCGTCCTCGATCGTGAACGGCGCGATGCCCGTTGTGACCGGATGGTCCGGCGCGAGGCGCTCGACCGTGAACGCCTTGAGGGGCGGGTGGTGCGCGAACTGGCCGCCGATCATGGCCAGGTAGGGGCGGCTGGACCGGAAGGTGGCGGTGGCGGCGTGCAGCCCCACATAGCCGAGCCCGCCCTCCACCGCCGACAGGAGCGCCCGGATCTGGGCCTCGCTCGCGTCGAGGCCCGTCGAGTAATTCAGCACGACGTCGAAGCGCGCCAGGTTCGCCGGATTCAAGTCGTCGAGATCATCGGAGATGACGCGCGCTTCCAGGTCGGCCGCGCGCAGGATCGCCGCGAGGGCCGCCCAGTGTTCCGGCTGGTTGTGGAACTGCCGCTCGCCCGACTGCCCCGTCAGCAGGAAGGCACGCGGGGCGGCCCGGGGCGCGGGGGGATCCGCGCTCGACGCTGATGCGCGCAAGCGGGACTCACTCATTGGCTGCTCCTTCTCCCCGGCTCTGCGCCACCATTGTCGCGGCGCGTGCCCGGCGCGCCGACGGGCTGGAAAGCGACGGCCGATGCACATGAAATGGACGGGCTCCGCCGCCCGCATTGTCAGCGACCGCCGCGGGCGCGTCAACCACGATCGCGCGGCTCCGCGCCGGGTACAATACCCGCGCGGCTCGCCGGTCCACCCGTTCGTCGCAGGCACCACAGGCAGGGTATGTTCGAGGATGGCGCACCGCGCACCGCGGGACAGTCGGGGAGGCCCCCACCGCTGATCGTCATCGCCGGGCCAACCGCGGTCGGCAAGACGGCCGCGGCGATCGCGCTCGCCCGCGCCCTCGACGAGAGGGGCGCCGAGATCGTCTCGGCGGACTCGCGGCAGCTCTACCGGGGCATGGACATCGGCACCGCCAAGCCGACCCTGGAGGAGCGCGCGGCGGCCCCCCACCACCTGATCGACATCCTCGACCCCGACGAGCCGTTCTCCCTGGCGCAATACGCGGCGCTCGCGCGCGACGCCATCGCCGCGATCCACGCGCGCGGGCGCGTCCCGCTGCTGGTCGGCGGCACGCCGCTGTACGTCAATGCGCTGGTGGAAGGCTGGCGGCTGCCCCAGGCGCCGCCGGACCCCGCCTTGCGCGCGGCACTAGAGACCGAGGCGGCGCGGGACGGCCTGGGAGCGCTGGAGCGACGGCTGGTGGCGGTCGACCCGGTCGCGGCGGCGCGCGGCGCCGGCAATGCGCGCCGGATCATCCGCGCGCTGGAGGTCTACGAGGCGACCGGCCTGCCGATGTCCGCGCAGGAAGGGAAGGAACCTCCCCCCTACCGCCCCCTGCAACTGGGGCTGACGCTGGCCCGCCCGGCGCTCCACGCGCGGATCGACGCGCGGGTCGAGCGGATGATCGCCGCGGGGCTGGTGGGCGAGGTCCGCGCGCTCCTCGACCGCGGCTATTCGCCCGATCTCCCCGCCCTGAGCGGGATCGGCTACGCCGAGATCGTCGCCTATCTGCGCGGCGAGACGACGCTGGCCGAGGCGATCGAGCGGATCAAGGCCAACACCCACCGCTACGTGCGCCACCAGGAGACCTGGCTGCGCCGCAACCGCGCCCTGGAACGCTTCGACGTGGCCGACGAGAGCTGGCAGGCGCGGCTGATCGCGCGCGCCAGCGAGTGGCTGTAGCGGCGGCGGGTGACGCGGCCAGCGACGCTGGCCGGCAGCGGTACCCGGCAAAAAACAAGCCTTTGTCGGCTTCGACCTCGGATCGGGGCGACACGGGCGCCGCTCGGTGGCCGCCTGAACCCTACAATCGAGGAGAGAATGTCGCGGCGACCCAGTCCCATCGAGGGGCGCAGCGGGACGGCCGGACACCAACGAAAGGGGCGCGGGCCATGCGGCCCGCGCCCGTGCGCCTCGCTGTTCGGTGTGGCGACCCGGCGCTCAGCGCCCCGGAACGGCCCCGCTGGAGACGGGGGTGGCGGGCGGCGCGCCGGTCAGTTGCGCGCCGACGCCGAGCTTGGGATAGGTTTGCGTGCCATGGCTGAACGGGTTGATCGTGATCTGCACCCCGACCGGGTCCCACTGGTGGAACCACTCCGCGTCCTGCGGCAGCATCTGGATGCACCCGTGGCTCGCCGGCGCGCGGCCGATCTGGTCCAGGCTGTACTGCTTCTGACCGTTCGGCCCCGGCAGATAGGGCGCGCCGTGGATCAGGATATCGCCATTCCAGGAATCGTCGTCGAGATAGTCGGTGAAGAGCCAGTAGCCGAGATCCTGGGTCGTGCCGAACGACTGGAAGGTGCCCCAGAACTCCCCGACCTTGCCCGCCCAGGGCGGCGTGGTGGTCTGGCGCTTGCCGGGCCAGCCGGTGCTGATCGGGAAGGTGCGCACCAGGCGGGCGCCCTCGTAAATGTACATCTTCTGCTCGTCCTGCGAGACGACGATGCGGGATTTCTCCTTGATCGGGAACTGATCGTCGCCCTGCGCCGGCTCGGCGTGCAGGGGCAGAACGCTCATCACGAGCACTACAACGAGGGCAAATCGCCTCATCGGCACTTCTCACTCCCCGAGAGCGACCCCTGGCGGGGGGGCGCCCTCACTCCTCCCTCTCGCAGCATGCATTGTATCGCCTGGGGGCTAATTCCGCAATCGCCCCGGCGGTGGTCGAACGTCTGAAGGTCGAAGGTCGAACGTCGAACGTCGAACGTCGCAGGCCAGACGGCTCTTACTGTAACGGCCTCGGACCTCCCGGCATTCCCCCACCCTTCCCCAACGGACGTTCGACCTTCGACCTTCGACCCTCGACCCTCAGCCCCGCGCCCCCATCACGTACCGGTCATACCACGCCAGGATCTCCTCCAGGCGTTGCAGGCGGTGGCCCGGCTTGCCGTTGCGCGAGAGGCCGTGGCTCTCCTGCGGGAAGCGGACGAAGCGCGCTGGGACACCGCGCAGCGTGAGCGCGGCGAAGAGCTGCTCCCCCTGCTCGATCGGGCAGCGGTAGTCCTCCTCCTGGTGCAGGATCAGGGTCGGCGTGGCGAAGTTGGCGGCGTACATGATCGGCGAGAAGCGGCGGTACCGCTCGAAGTCCTCCCAGGGGGTGCCCCACTCGCGCAGGCCGGTGATCGGGAAGATGTCGCTGGTCCCCCAGAAGTTGAGCAGGTTGGCGATCGAGCGCATGCTCACCGCCGCCTTGAAGCGGTCGGTGTGGCCGATGATCCAGTTGGTCAGGAAGCCGCCGTACGATCCGCCGCCGACGCCGAGGCGATCCGGGTCCGCCCCCTGCTCCGCGACGGCGTGATCGACGCCCGCCAGCAGGTCGGGCAGGTCCTTCTCCCCCCAGCAGGCGGCCAACTCCTTGGCGAAGGCCGCGCCCCGGCCGGTGCTGCCGTGCGGGTTGGTGTAGAGGACCCCGTAGCCGCGCGCGGCGAGCGTCTGGAACTCATGGAAGAAGGCGTTGCCGTACTGCCCGTGCGGCCCGCCGTGGATCATCAGGATCAGCGGGAACCGCTCCCCCGCCGCCACCCCGACCGGCGGGATCAGCCAGCCGTCGATCTCGTGCTCGTCGCCCCCCTTGAAGCGCAGCCGTTGGGGCGGGCTGACCTCCTTCGCGTCGAGGAAGGGGCGGTTGAGATCGGTCAGCCGGCGCTCCGCTGCGCCGTCCCGGTCGGCGATGAAGAGTTCCGCCGGCCTCACTCCGTCGGTGGCACAGAAAACGATCGGGCTGTCGCCCGCGCCGGTGCCGAAGGCGACGATGCCGCGCTCGCCCTCGAGGACCGGCGCCGGGTCGCCCCCGGCGAGCGGGACGCGCAGCAGCCCCTGGTTGCCGCTGTCCGCCGCGAGGACGAAGATCGCCTCCCCGCCCGCCGCCCAGACCGGGCGCGTGTTGCCGGACGGCAGCGTCAGGTCGGTCATCGGCGGGCTGTTGAGGTCGCGGTCGTAGTCGGCGGTCAGGCAGCGGGTCGCCCCGTCCCCGCCCGCCGGCGCGGTCCAGAGGCGGGTGGTGGCAAGGGGCTGGTCGGCTTCCAGCGCGCCGGTGTAGGCGATGGCGCGGCCGTCGGGCGACCAGGCCGGGCCGCCGAACGAACCATCGCCGCCGGTCAGCCGGCGCGGGTCGCCCCCGCCGTCCGCCGGCACGACCCAGATGTCGGCGCGGAAGGTCCTGTCGCGGTCGGCCTCGCGGTAGGAGACGAACGCCAGCGCCGCGCCGTCGGGCGACCAGGCCGGGTCCTGGTCGTCCCAGTCGCCGTCGGTGAGCTGCCGGGGCTCCGCGGGCTTACCACCCGCGGCGAGCGCGGCGGGGTCGACATCGAGGACGAAGAGGTGGCTGCGCTGCTCCAGGCGGGGCTTGCCGTGGATGAAGCCGCGCCCGTCGAACCGGTACTTGAGGCGCTCGATCCGCAGCGGCTCCCGCGCCCGCAGCCGGTCGCGCTCCTCCCGCGACTTCCCCTTGTACGCTTCGTCCTCGTCCTCGTCCCAGGCGGCGACCGGCGCGGCGAAGGCGATCCGCCGCCCGTCCGGCGACCAGACCGGCTCGCCCGCCCCCTCCTTGCGGGCGGTGAGACCGACCGCCTCGCCGCCCGCGAGGTCGAGGACGTAGATCTGCGGCTTGCCGTCGCGCGTCGAGAGGAAGGCCAGCCGGCGGCCGTCCGGCGACCAGCGCGGCGCAGTATCTTTCTTCTCGCCGCCGGTCAGCGGGCGCGGCGTGCCGCCGGCCGCCGGGACGAGCCAGACCCGCGAGCGATAGTCGTCCCCCTCCTCATCGATCGTGGTGACGACGAAGGCGACCCGCGTCCCGTCCGGCGCGAGTTGCGGGTCGCCGACGAACTGCAGCGCGAACAGGTCGCGCGGGGTGATGCGACGATCTCCCGGCAGGGCCATCCTCATCCTCCTCCAAGCCGGCACGGCGCCGAACGATCGGGCAACCGGGGGCCGGGTGATCTGCCACCGACCATCGGCGACCAACCCGGCTAACGCGGCCCCCATCCTAGCACGCGGTCGGCCGCGGCAGATTGCGTCGCCGGTTGAGCCGAACATCGTCCCGGTCATCCTCGGTCGCGGCGACGGATCGCGGCCCCGGTGTCCGCGTCATAAGCGGCCCCGTTCACTGCCTCGGAAACCGAACCCTCGCCCCGCTCTGGATGACCGGGCGGAGCGGAGAGCCCGGCCCGGTGATCGTGCGCCAGCGAGGGCGGCCGGCGACCGGCGCCGGGCAGCGGCGCCGGATGGCACGGCGCTTGCTTCCCTTCGCGACACATGTATTGCGATGACCGATAGGAGACGAACCTATGCGCACTCCCGAGAACCTCCGCCAGCCCGTCATGCCCGCCGCCGAGTACAACTTCCGCCACTTCCGGCTGAAGCACGTCCTCGCCGACGCGCAGCGGACCGTCGCCCGACACGGCATCCGACCGGGGACGCCGGCGCCGGACTTCACCCTGCCCCGCGTCGGCGGCGGCTCGTTGCGGCTGGGCGAACTGCGCGGCAAACCGGTCCTGCTCCACTTCGGGTCGTTCAGTTGACCGCTGACCGTCGGCTCGGTCGAGCCGCTCAAGAAGCTGCACGCGCGCTGGGGCGACCGGGTGCAGTTCGTCGACGTCATCGTGCGCCAGGCGCACCCCGGCCCCGGCGTGCGGGAGTACCGGCGCTTCGAGCAGAAGCTGCGCGACGCCCGCTGCTACGAGCAGGAAGAGGCGATCCCCTGGACGGTGCTGGTGGATGATGTGGCGGGCACGGTCCACCAGCGGTACGGCGCGCTGGCCGATCCGACTTACCTGCTCGACGCCGACGGGCGCGTGGCCTACTACAACATGTGGACCTACGCGCCCGCCTTGCACGAGGCGATCGGCGCGCTGCTGGACCGGGGGGCGCGCGGCGTGGTGCGGGGGGGCATCAACCGCCAGGTCTACCCGGTGGCGGCACTGACCGACGGCTGGCGCGGGCTGCGGCGCGGGCTGGCGCAGAGCTTCATCGATTTGGAATTGATCACGCCGGGGAGCGCCAGCGCCATCTGGCTCGGCTACCAGCTCCGGCCGCTCCTGGCGCCGCTGACCCTGCGGGCGGAGCCGCTGCCCGTCGCCGCCCGGATCGGGATCACGGTGGCCGGCATCGCCGCGCTGGTCCTCGGCGCGCGCCGGTTGGCCGGCGGTCGGGCCGCCGCCGGCTAGCGGCGCCAGGAGCGGCGCGCCTCAGCCCCGGCTCGCCCGCAGCAGATCGCGCGTCAGCTCGGCCTGCCCCAGGTGTTCGGCGGCGTGCCGCGCGACGACGAGCAGGATCGCGCGCCCGGTCAGCGCGCCGCGGCGCGGGTGGGCGAACTCGGCGTCCAGCACCGCCGGGGGCAGCGCGGCCAGGGCCGCTTCGAGGCGTCCTCGCAGATCGTGCCACCGCCCGGTAATCTCGTCGGCAGTAGCGGCGCACGCCGCGAACTCGGCCTCGCGGTCGCGCCCGACGGGCTGGCCGGCGAGGGTTTCGATGATGTTCTCCTCGGCGTTGCCGAGCGTGTGGGTCGCGAGCGCGGAGAGGCTGTTCGCGCCGGGTGCCGGGGGCTGCCAGTTCAGCCCCGCCTCGTCCAACCCGTCGAGGCAGGCGACCAGCCGGTCGAGCGAACTGGTGATGTAACGCCAGAAGAGCGCGATCTCGGGATGCATCGGCCGGCTCACGCGCGAGTTCCCCCATAGCCGGAGCATCGCGGCACCCGGCGGTAGCCGGTCCGCCCGTCCATGAGCGCCAACGGCGATGCTGGGAAGCCTATCCGCCCGGTGCCTCGCTCTCGGGCCGTTCCCCCGGCCCCGGCCGCCGCTCCAGCTCCAGCGGCGGGTAGTAGTTCTCGGCGCCGGCCCGCCGCACGTCGCTCAGCCAGTCCCCCTCGTACTGCGGCGTCGGCCCCTGGGCCGGATCGACCAGGCTCCACGCCTGGCGCTTGTAGGTCCAATTGTCCGGTTGGAGGCGATGGGCGGCGCGGAAGTGCGGCACGGCGGCGGCGGGTCGACCCGTACGGTGCAGATGCTGCCCCAGCGCGAAGTGCGCGGCGGCGGTCGCTTCCCCGACCGGGCGCGGCCGGCTGCGGCGCAGCACCTCCTCCGGCGGCAGCGCGTAGGGGCTGGCCGCGCCGCGCGCGACCCAGTCGCGCAACGCCGCGATGTACCGCTCCGGCTCGATGCGCAGCTTGCGGACCTCGGCGAACCGCGCGGCGGCCTCGGGCGTGGCGTCGGCCGGGAGGGGGCGATCGAGGAAGGGCGGCCGCCGGGGGTAGGCCGTCTCCGGCGGGCGCACGATCGTGCCCCCCTCGTCGATCCAGACCCCGCTCGGCACATTGACGATGCCGAACAGCTCATCGAGCAGGTGGGCCTGGTCGATCAGCGCGGGATGGTCGGGGCGGGCGGCCTCGATCCAGCGCCGCGCCGCGTCCGCCCCGCCCGTGTCGAGCGCGACCGTGACGATCTCCAGCCCCTGCGGGCGCAGCTCCTGCCGCAACTCCTGCCACACGGGCAGGTCCAGCCGGCACCCTCACCAGGAGGCCCAGGCCACCAGCAGCACCTTGGCGCCGCGCAGGGAGCTGAGGCGGAACTCCTCGCCGCGCAGATCGGGGAGCGCGAAGTCGGGCGCCCCGGCGTCGGCCAGCGCCCGCCCGCCCGCCTCCGGGCCGAGCGCCCAGAGCCCGCTCGCCTCGTCCTGCACGATCGGCATCCCCAGCCGTTCCGCCAGCGCCCGCACGTCGACCCGCCCGCCCGCCCGCGCGGCGGCGGGGAGCGGGACGCAGCGGTCCCCCTTGCAGGCGCCCTCGGGCTTGATCGCCCAGCCCGTTCGGCGCTCGAACACCTCCGGATCGACGTGCAGCGAATCGAGGATCATGCCGGAGCCTCCTTTGCGAACCCGGCGGGCGCCGCACGCCCCCTGGCCCGACGCGCGAATCAGTAGCTCGGGCGGTAGTTGGGCGACTCCTTGGTGATGGTCACGTCGTGCGGGTGGCTCTCGCGCAGGCCGGCGCCGGTGATGCGGATGAAGCGGGTGCGCGTCTGCATCGCCGCGATGTCCTCCGCCCCGCAGTAGCCCATCGCCTGTCGCAGCCCCCCCACGAGCTGGTAGACGATGTTGTGCAGCGGCCCCTTGTAGGCCACGCGCCCCTCGATCCCCTCCGGCACGAACTTGTTGGCGCTCGTCACCGCTTCCTGGAAATAACGATCCTTGGAGAAGGAGCGCGTCTTCATCGCCCCGAGCGAGCCCATGCCGCGGTACTCCTTGTACCGCTCGCCGTGGTAGATGATCACCTCGCCCGGGCTCTCGTCCACCCCGGCCAGCAGGCCGCCGAGCATCACCGCGTCGGCGCCGGCCGCGATCGCCTTCGCCACGTCGCCCGAGTACTGCAGGCCGCCGTCGGCGATCGTCGGCACGCCCCGGCGCGCCGCCACCTGCGCGCAGTCGAAGATCGCCGTCACCTGCGGCACGCCGGTCCCGGCGACGACGCGGGTGGTGCAGATCGAGCCCGGCCCGATGCCGACCTTGATCGCGTCGGCCCCGGCGTCGATCAGCGCCTCGGCCGCCTCCGGCGTCGCGATGTTGCCGGCGACGACCTGCACGTCCCAGCGCGCCTTGATCCGCCGCACCATCTCGACCACCGCGCGCGAGTGGCCGTGCGAGGTGTCCACCACCAGCACGTCGACGTCGTCCTCGGTCAGCGCCGCCGCCCGCTCGATCGCGTCCGGCCCGACCCCGACCGCCGCGCCGACCCGCAGCCGGCCCTGCTCGTCCTTCGTCGCCAGCGGGAACTGGATCTTCTTCTGGATGTCCTTGACGGTGATCAGCCCCTTCAGGAAACCCGCGCCGTCCACCACCGGCAGCTTCTCGATCTTGTGCCGGTGCAGGATCTCCTTGGCCTGGTCGAGCGTCGTGCCGACCGGCACGGTGATCAGCCCCGTGGCCGTCATCAGGTTGGCGATCGGCTGCTGGGTATTGTCCTCGAACCGCAGGTCGCGGTTGGTCAGGATGCCGACCAGCTTGCCGGCGTCGTCGGTGATCGGCACACCGGAGATGTGGTAGCGCGCCATCAGCTCCAGCGCGTCGGCCACGCTGTCCTGCGGGCCGAGCGTCACCGGCTCGACGATCATCCCCGACTCGCTGCGCTTGACCTTGTCGACCTCCGCCACCTGATCGGCGATCGAGAGGTTGCGGTGGATGATCCCGATGCCGCCCTCGCGGGCCAGCGCGATCGCCAGCCGCGCCTCGGTCACGGTGTCCATCGCCGCCGAGACGACCGGGATGTTCAGCGGGATCGCCCGCGTCAGGCAGCTCTTCGTCTCCACCTCGTTCGGCAGCACCGCCGACTCGGCCGGCAGCAGCAGCACGTCGTCGAACGTCAGCCCCTCCTTGCCGAACTTCTCCTCGCGCCCCGCCGACCGCTCCAGCGTCGCGGACAACCCTCCGACCAGCCGCTCCATGTCACCCCCTTGCTTGCCTGCCACGTCCCTCGTCGTTGGACCGCTCGCGCCAACGCTCTGCATCATTTCGCGCGCCACCAGCCGCACTCTTTACGCAACGCCTCCTCCGCGAACCCTATTCCGCACGCCGAGCCGACACTACGCCGCCAGAAACAGCGCTGCCCGCGCGGGGCGGGCAGGCAGGGCGCAAGATGAGCGGGCGCGACCGGAGCCGGTGCGGGGCGGCGGGCAGACCCTCATCCCGCCACCTTCGCCTCGAACAGCGCCGGCGGCTGCTCCAGCGGTTCCAGCGGGGGCGGGTCGGGCGCCACCGCCGGGCGCAACCCCGCCCGCGCGATCAGCTCGTTGGTCGCCGCGCGGTAGGCCAGAGCGCCGCGCGAGGCCGGGTCGTAGCCGAGGATGCTCTGCCCGTACGATGGCGCTTCGGCCAGGTGGACGCCGCGGGGGATGACAGTCTCGAAGATGCGGTTGGGGAAGAAGCGCCGCACCTCCTCCACGACCTGCGCCGAGAGGCGCGTGCGCGCGTCGAACATCGTCATCAGCACGCCGACGATGTCGAGCCGCTCGTTGAAGGTGCGCTTGACCAGGTAGATGCTGTTCGACAGTTGCATCAACCCCTCCAGCGCCAGGAATTCGCACTGGATCGGGATCACCACCCCGTCGGCGGCGGTGAGGGCGTTGAGGGTCAGCAGGCCGAGCGACGGCGGGCAGTCGATCAGCACGAAATCGTAGGCGTCGGGGGGCAGCGTGTCGAGGGCCTCGGCGAGGCGCTGCTCGCGCCCGCTCAGGGCCGTCAGCGCCGCCTCCGTCTCCGATCCCAGCAGCACCGAGGTCGAGGGGACGAGCGCGAGCCGCTCCTGGCCCGTCGGCACGACCGCGCCGGCCAGCGGGGCGGGATCGATCAGGATGTCGTAGATCGAGAGGTCGCAGGCCTCTTTGTCGAGGCCGAGGCTGCTGGTGGCGTTCCCCTGGGGGTCGATGTCGATGAGGAGGGTGCGGAAGCCGCCGGCAGCCAGATAGGCACTCAGGTTGACCGCGGAAGTCGTCTTGCCGACCCCGCCCTTCTGATTCGCGAGTGCGATGATCCGTGCCACCTCTCCTCCGCCGCCTCGCGTCCGCCGTCCATGCCCTATTGTAGCCCTTGTACGGACGGAACGCAATCACCGATCTGACCCCGCGCTCCGGCGGCGGGGCATTGTCCGGGTCGGCTGGGTGCTGTAAAATACAGAATTACAAGGGATAGAGCATCGCGTGGTGGCCTTAAGGAGGGGTTGTGGGAGGATCGCGCGGAGGCGACACGAAGATCGTTCGGCAACTTCGGGGGGGACAAATCACCATCCCCGCTGAGTTTCGGCAGAAACTGGACATTCAAGGCGACACCTTGCTGCAAGTAACCTTGAATGGGGACGAATTGCATATCCGCAAGCTTACCGTGCCGGAGACCGCTGGCACCTCAGCCTGGTTCAAGGAGTTGTACGACTATTTCGCCCCGGTGCGCGAGGAGATTCTCGAGCGCGGGATCAGTGAGGAGGAGGTCAACGCCGACATCGACGCGGCGGTGCGTGCGGTGCGGGAACAGCGTGATTAGCGCGGTCCTCGACACCGTCGTTTTCGTGCGCAGCCTCATCAACCCCTACAGCGTGTGGGGCCGGATCGTCTTCGAGTGGGATACTCAATACCGTCTTGTCGTCTCCCAACCGGTTCTGCTCGAAATCCTCGAAGTGCTACGGCGACCGGAACTAACGCGGAAATACCGCGGCGTAGCGACCCGCGATCCGGCCACGCTCTTGGCGATCCTCGCCGGAGCCGAGGTCGCGCAGGTCACGGCGATTCCCGGGGTGTCCCGCGATCCAAAGGATGACAAATTCCTCGCGACAGCCGCTGCCGCGCACGTCGATTATCTCGTGACAGAGGACGCGGATCTGCTCGTCCTCAAAGAGTACAGAGGCACGCGCATCCTCACGGGTGGGGCATTCCTGCGAATCCTTGAGAACCAAGCGGCGTGAGAATAATGGCTCGCCAGCCCCTCACGCCACGCGGTAGGGCGCCAGGGCCTCGTAGTTGGGGTCGGCGCCGATGCCGGGCACGTCGGGCGGGCTGACGGTGCCGTCGTCGTTGAGGCGCAGGGTGTGGCGGTAGATCCGGCCCCACATCGGGTCGACCGTGTCGCGGTAGAACTCCAGGATCAGCCCGTTGGCGATCGCCGCGACCAGGTGGACGTGGATGTCCTGCGAGCCGTGCGGCGCGATGTCGAGGTCGCGCGCCTGGGCCAGCGCCACCACCTTCATGAACTCGGTCACCCCGCCCAGCACCTTCGCGTCGGCGTTGAGGATCGCCACGCCGCCGCGCTCGATCAGGTCGCGGAAGCCGTAGCGGGTGTACTCGTTCTCGCCGGTGGCGATCGGGATCGTCGTCGCCTCGACCAGGCGGCGGTGCCCCTCCAGGTCGTCGGGCGCGATCGGCTCCTCGAACCAGAACGGGTCGTACTCCTCGATCCGCCGGGCGAACTGGACCGCCTGGTAGGCGCGGTAGGCGCAGTTGGCGTCCACCAGCAGCTTCACGTCCGGCCCGATCGCCTCGCGCACCGCCCGGACCCGCGCGACATCCTCCGCCATCGCGACCGCCCCGACCTTCATCTTGACCGCCCGCGCCCCCAGCTCGACGTTCTCGACCATCTCCCGCTGCAGCTCCTTGAGGCCCTTGCCCTCCTCGTAGTAGCCGCCGGCGATGTAGGTCGGGACGCGGTCGCGGAAGCCGCCGAGCAGCTTGTAGAGCGGCAGGCCGGCGACCTTGGCGCGGATGTCCCACAGCCCGATGTCGATCGCGCTGATCGCCCGCGTCGTCAGCCCGCGCCGGCCGAGCAGCTTCGGCACCCACATCGTGTGCCACAGGCGCTCCACGTCGATCGGGTCCTCGCCGATCAGGTCCCCCTTCAGCCGCTCGACCGTCGCCCGGCCGATGCCACCGCCCCCGCCCAGCCCGATGCCGGTGAGCCCCTCATCGGTCTCGATCTTGACCAGCGCCAGGCCCGAGTGGGTGTAGGTGTGCAGCCCGTTCGAGATCGGCTTGTGACGCGGCCACTTGTACTCCTCGGTGGTGATGGCCGTGATCTTCATCGCGCCCCCTTTCCCTCCATCCCGGAGAATACCTCCCGGCCCCCAATCCTACCGCAACTCGCGTCAAGATCGGGCCACGCGATAACCCTGTCATCCTAAGCGGAGCGAAGGATCGGTCTCGGCGGCACCCGCGTGGTAGATGACCTCGTCCGATGCCCGGGGCGGCGATCCTCCGCCCCTCGCCCGAAGCCACGGGCCCGACCAGGGCGCGACCCGCCGCGCGGCGGCACGCCGGGCGCCTTCCGTACCACTGCGGGAACGACCCCGGCGCCATGCGGGACTAACCCCTATTGAGAACAGGTTCCGGCGGGCATAGATTCGCTACCGGGATTGCGGACCGGGGCGCCGCCCTCACAGCTTCAGGTGCTGGTAGACCTGCTCCACGCTCAGATCGGAGCGGACGGTCTCGCCGGACTGCATGGTGAGGCTCGCCATCGCGGTGCCGAGCGCGAGCGCGTCGTCGAGGGGGAAGTCGTTGAGGAGGCCGAAGATCACCCCGGCGGTCAGCGCGTCCCCCGCGCCGGTGGCGTCGACGATCGCGGTCTCGATCGCCGGGACGTGCCCGCTGGCGTCGCCGCCGACGTAGACCGCGCCGCCGTGCGCCATCGTCACGACGACGATCTCCGCCCCGCGCTCCTGGAGGACGCGCGCCGCCGCCAGCGCCTCCTCGCGCGTCGTGACCGGCAGGCCGGCGAGCGCCGCGGCCTCGCGCATATTGGGGGTGATCAGCTTCGCGCGCGCGAGGAAGGGCGCGACCCGCCGGGCCAGCGCGACCGAGACCGGATCGAGGCAGACATCGATCCCGTACCAGGCGCAGCGCCGCAGGATCGCGCGGATCGCCCGCGGCGGCACGTTGGCGTCGATCACCACCAGCGCCGCCTCGCGGATGACCCGGCGCCAGCGGTGGACCGCGCGCGGGGTGATCCGGCGCGCGACCAGCGTGTCGTCCACGCCAACGATCAGTTGCCCGTCGGCGCGCAGGAGCGCCAGGTAAGCGCCGCTCTCCAGGTCGGGCGCGACGATCAGCGCCCCGTCGTCGATGACAACCCCGGCGGCGCGGGTGCGCTCGACAATCTGCCGCCCCTCTTCGTCGGCCCCGATCGCGGTGAGGAGTTGCACCGGCACGTCGAGCCGGGCGAGGCTCTCGGCGATGTTGCGCGCGGTGCCGCCGAGCGAGACGCGCACCCGCCCCGGATTCGAGGAGAAGGGGTAGATGTGCTTGACCCCGCGCCCGGTGATCGTGCCCTTGATGTCGAAGCAGGCGGAGCCGATCAACACCACCGGCGCGACATCGCGGGTGTACGCGACCTGCTCCCCCTGCGGCAGGCGCGAGACCTCGCTCTCAGCCACGGCGGGGTCCGCCGGGCGTGGGGCGTCGGGCGGGCATCGCTTCCTCCCCGGCGAAAGGGGGCCGTTGGGCAGTCCGGCCGGTAGCTTCGCTGCCTGTCTCCACGCTCGCTCCTATCGCGCCACGCCCCACGCTCTGCGCTCTACGATCCCCGCCCGTCACTCCTCGCCGGACGCCTCCTCGCCCCCCTCCCGGCGGCGGCCGCGGCGACCGCGGCGGCGGGAACGCTTGGCGCGCGCGCCGTCGGTGTCGGGCGCGGCGTCACCGGCCCGATCGGCGGCGGCTTCGCCCGCGCTCGCGGTCTGGGCGAACGGCGGATCGACGGCGGGCGCGGCGTTGGGGCGGCGCGGGCGCTCGCCCCGCTCCGCGCGCTCGGGGCGGGGACGCGACTCGCGCGAGGGCGGCGCACCGGCGGGCACGGCCGGAGGCGCCCCGGCGGTCCGCGCGCCCAGCTCGCTCGCCGGGAACTCGGTCACCCCGTGCCCCTCGACGAAGGTGACGACCGAGCCCTTCAGGGTGTGCAGGCCGATCACCTTGCCCGGGCCGAGCGGCGTCGGCACGATCTGGCCGAGGCGCGGCAGGGCGCGCTTCATCTCGACGTACTGATCGTTCTCGTAGCTGAGGCAGCAGAGCAGCCGCCCGCAGACGCCGGAGATCTTGGTCGGGTTGAGCGGCAGGTCCTGCTCCTTGGCGTGCCTGACGCTGACCGAGGGGTAGGTCTGCAGCCAGCTCGAGCAGCAGAGCGAGCGCCCGCACTTGCCGACCCCGCCGAGCAGCCGCGCCTCGTCGCGCACCCCGACCTGGCGCAGATCGATCCGCAGCCCGAAGCGCTGGGCCAGATCGCGCACCAGCGCCCGGAAATCGATCCGCCCCTCCGACGAATAGTAGAAGGTCAGGCGCTTGCCGTCGAAGCCGTACTCGGCCCGGATCGGCTTCATCGGCAGCTTGTGCCGGGCGATCTCCTCGCGGAAGACCCGCATCGCGCCCTTGGCCTCGCCCTCCAGCCGCTCGACCAGCGCGACCTCGTGCGGCTCGGCCAGGCGCTGCAGCGGCTTGAGCGGCCCGGCGAAGACCGCCGCGCGCACCTGCTGGTTCGTCGCGATGACCTTGCCGGCCTCCAGCCCCTTGTTCGTCTCGACCACCACCCAGTCGTTGGGGCGCGCGGTCACGCTGCCCGGCGCGAAGAAGCGCGTCCGGCTCGATTCGCGGAACCGCACCAGGACGACCGGCCACTCCTCGCCGCTCTCCTCATTCAGCAGGGCCAGCCGCTGCCCGAACGAGCAGGAGCTGCACCCCCCGTCAACGCTGCATGCCTCTCCCATCGTAGCCCCTCCGAGTGCCGGGCGCCGGGTGGCGGGTGCCGAGTGCCGAGTGAAACGAGGTAGCGCTCACTCAGCACTCAGCACTCAGCACTCAGCACTCCCCTTCCGTCCAGCGCAGGACCATCGTCTCCAGCGCCAGACGCGGAATAACGTTCTCGTCGAGCCAGCGCGCGGCGTCGCGCGTGGCCGTCAGCGCCGCGCGGAGCCGCGCGATCGTGAAGCGCGCCGCCAGCGGGCGCAGCTGGTCGAGATAGTCCACGTTCAGCGCCAGCTCCTCGCAGCCGCTCCGCACCAGCAGCAGATCGCGCCACAGGCCGAGCCAGGCGTCCAGTTCGGCGTAGACCTCGTCGCGGCGGCCGCGCTTGAAGCGGTCGACCAGCCGGTCGACCAGCGGGAAGAAGTCGCGCGCCGGCCCCTGCAGAAAGCCGAGCATCGCGTCGAGCGCCGCCCGTCGCTCGTCCAGGAAGCCGGGCTGGCCCCCGGCGGCGATCGCCCAGCCCGCGCGCCCGCGCGCCAGCGCCGCCAGCGTCCGCGCCCGCTCGGGGGCGACGCCGTGGCGCGTCGTCAGCGCCCGCGCCAACTCCTCGCGCGGGACCGCGCGCAACTCGATCACCTGGCAGCGCGAGCGGATCGTCGGCAGCACCGCCCCGACCTCCGGGACGATCAGGATCAGCACGGTGAAGGGGGGCGGCTCCTCCAGCGTCTTCAGGAAGGCGTTGGCGGCGTCCTCGCGCATCGTCCCGGCGTCCTCGACGATCGCGATCCGCCAGCGCCCCTCCAGCGGGCGCAGGTTCAGGTCGGCCTGCAGCTCGCGGATCGTGTCGATGCTGAGGCTGGTGTGCTTCGACTCGCGCCTGCCCGCCCCGCCGCTCTCCTGCCCCGCCAGGCTGACGGCCCGCACGTCGGGGTGGATGCCGCGCTCGATCTTCCGGCAGGAGCGGCAGAGGCCGCAGGGGGCCGCCGCCGGGCCGCCGCCCGCAGGGGCCGTCTCGCAGTTCAGCGTCTGCGCGAAGAGCCGCGCCAGCGTGCTCCGCCCGCTCTGCGGCGGCCCGGCGAAGAGGTAGGCGTGCGACGGCCCCTCCCGCGCGATCGCGCCCTGCAAGGCCGCCACCATCCGCTCCTGCCCCAGGATCGGCCAGGAGCCCGCCGCGCCCGCCGCGTTGTCAACCTGCGTCGTACTCACGTCACCGCTCGCCGTGGGAGTCGGCGGAACCGCGACCGGCCACTCGGAAGGCCCCCCGTCGCCCCGCGCCCGACGCTCTACGCTTCACGCTCCACGCTCCTCAGGCGACCCGGCGGCGGCGCTCGGGGCGCAGGGTCTGCTGCTCCAGATCCTCGCCCTGCGACAGCGCCTCCACGATCGCCAGCCGCTCCTTGCCGGTCAGCGGCGGGGCCTCGCGCCCCTCGCCCAATTCCCGGACATAGGCGGGCAGATCGTCGATGTCCACCACGTCGACCGGGCTGTCGGTCACCGTGACCTGGACCAGCGGGCTGGTGAAGACGATCACGCCCCCGACCAGGTCCGGCAGCCCCTCCTCGGCCAGATACGCCTTGACCAGCGCGACATCCTGCTCGCTCTCCGCCGTCGGATTGCCGAGTTGCGGCGCGCTCCAGTTCAAGATCCGCAGCAACGGATTGCCCCCCCGACGCCAACGACGCCCCGTGACGCTGACCTTGCCCGGCAGCTCGCGCACCGTCAGGACCAGCACGCCGGCGTTGTGGACCAGCAGGTGATCGGGGTTGCGCTTGCCGATCCGGGGGTAGTGGATCAGCGTGTAGCGGTCGCTCAGCCGCGCCAGCGTCTTGTCGAGCTGCAGATCGGCCCGCAGCTTGCGCGCGTTACTGACGAACTTCCCGACCGTCTGGAGGCCCATATTGAAGACGATGAAGCCGATCAGCAGCGGGATATAGGGCAAGAAGGCGAAGGCGAGCAGATCGGGTCGGCCCTGCAACCAGAACGTCGCCAGGAAGGCCAGGGCCAGGATCGAGATGCCGATCACGGTCAGCCGCCTGCCCCGCCGCTGCTGCTCCTTGATGTAGCCCGCGTTGCGCACTACCTGCATCGCTCGCTCCACTCGCGTCAGTGATGGGTGATGGGTGATGAGTAGGCGCACGCCGGCCCGTCACTCGCGCCGGACGGTGAATGCCGCTCATCACTCATCACCCATCACCCATCACTCCTCATCGTACCGCCCGATGACGAGGGAGGCGTTCTGCCCGCCGAAGCCGAACGAGTTGGACAGCGCCAGCCGGAGCGGGGCGCGGCGCGCCTCGTTCGGCACGTAGTCGAGGTCGCAGCAGGGGTCGGGCTCCTCGTAGTTGATCGTTGGCGGGATCAGCCCCTCGCGCAGCGCGCAGACGGTCACGACCGCCTCCAGCGCGCCCGCCGCGCCGAGGCAGTGCCCGATCATCGACTTGGTCGAGCTGACCGGGATGTGGGGGGCGCGCTCGCCGAAGACGCGCTTGATCGCCAGCGTCTCCGACGCGTCGTTCGCCGGGGTCGCGGTGCCGTGCGCGTTGATATAGTCGATGTCGTCCGGCGCCACGCCCGCATCCTTGAGCGCCCAGGCCATCGCGCGCGCCGCGCCCCCGGCGTCGGGCGGCGGGGCGGTGAGGTGGTAGGCGTCGCTGGACGAGCCGAGGCCGCGGATCTCGGCGTAGATCGTCGCGCCGCGCACCCGCGCCCCGGCCAGGGTCTCCAGCACCAGCACCGCCGCGCCCTCGCCGGCGACGAAGCCGTCGCGCCGCGCGTCGAAGGGGCGGCTGGCCCGCTCCGGCTCCGCGTTGTGCGTCGAGAGGGCGCGCATCACGCAGAAGCCGGCCAGGCCCAGTTCGCAGATCGGCGCCTCGACGCCGCCGGTCAGCACGATCGGCGCCTGGCCGCGCCGCAGCACCGCCATCGCCTCGCCGATCGCCTGCGTGCCGGACGCGCAGGCGGTCGAGACGGTCGAGTTGTAGCCGCGGACGCCGAACTGGATCGCGATCTGCCCGGCGGACATGCTCGGCAGCACCGCCGCCATGGCGAAGGGGCTCACCCGCATGCCGCCGCGCTCGAGCATCGTGCGGGTCGCCGCCTCCAGGTCGGGGAACGAGCTATTGCCGACGCCCAGCAGGACGCCGGTCTCCTCCGGCAGCGTCGCCGGGTCGAGCCGCGCGTCGGCCAGCGCCTCGTGGGCGGCGGCGACCGCGAGCTGCGAGGCGCGCGACACCCGCCGCGCCTCCTTGAAGTCCATGTACTGCCGGGGGTCGAAGTCGGGCACCTCGCCGGCGATCCGGGTCGGGTAGGCGTCGGCCGGGAAGAGGGTGATCGGGCCGATCCCCGACCGCCCGGCGGCGACCCCACCCCAGAGGTCGGCGACCGAGCGCCCGAGGGGGGACATCGCCCCCATCCCCGTCACCACGATCCGCTGGGTCGCGTCCTGTTCGGCGCCCCGCCGCGCCCCCGCCGCCGTCATCACCCGCCCACCCCGTGCCGCATCGGCGCCTCGCTCCCGCACTCCACCCGCTCGCCGCGGCGAGCGCAAAACGGCATACGCAACAACGAGGCGGAAGCACGCATTCCGCCGCCTGCCACGCCTGCCGCCGGTCCAGGGAGTGTAGCATACGGTCGGGCGAAAGGCTACCGCCGGCCGCGTTCGTCGACCGGGCGCCGGGGCGTCTAGCAGGAGCCCCGGCGATGGTCTACAATCAACGAGCGGGGAAAAGGCGACACGGCCCCGGTGGGCCGGACCGGGCGGACGGGGGCGCAGGACGGAGGCGACGCGATGGCGGCGAACGCGGGGGCGCAACGGAGTTGCCCGTGGTGCGGCGGCACCGATATGGAGACCGTGCAGCGGGGCTACGCGGGGAAGACCGACGAGAACGATCAGTACTCCCGCTGCCGCACCTGCGGCAAGACGACCTGGGAGATGGTCAGCAAGACCGCCCAGGAGGTCCGCCTCGGGCGCTACGAGCCGGGCAAGTCGTTCACCGAGCGCGGCGACCGCTACCTGATCAAGCGCGTCCTCAAGGTCGGCTTCAACGAATATCTGCTCTACCTCAAGCCGCAGCCGCTGCGCGAGAACCCGCGCTGACGAGGGACGCGGGCGGAGGGCCGAGGGGCGCTCGCGCCCGCTATGCCGTCGGGCTTCGCCCTTACCCCCGCCGCACTACGCCAGTGGCTTCTGCCCGCGGAGGGCGTTCGCCAGATCCTCGCGCAGCGCCGCTTCCACTGCCTCCATCGTGGCGGTGACCCCGCGCTCGGCTTCCGCCAGGGCCGCGGCCGCGGCGGTGAAGCCGGCTGCCTCGGCGACACCACGCGCCCGCCCGATCCGGCCGAGCGCCGTGTCGAGTTGGCCCAGGATATCCTTCGCCGTCTCCGGCGCCGGTCGCCGCCGCCCCGCGCTCATAACCGTCCTCCCTCTGCCCCACCTTGGTTCCCCGCCAGCATCGGTAACGAAAGATAGCACAGGCGCTCGCCGCGCGGCGCCCTATCGCGCCGCCGATGGGGCAGGGCGAGGGTACAGTCCGCGGACTGTACCCTCGATCAGTCGCAATTATGATGATATTGTGATATGATTATCTCAGTAGCAATGGCGCTACCGATGGAAACAGCAGCAAGGAGCAGACCGACCATGACCGTCCTACAGCGAATCGCCCGCATCGTCGTCCCGCGGAGCACCGGGAACGCCCCGTTCGAGCGGTATTACAGCCAGCTTCTGCAGCACAGCGCCGGGACCGACGGGATGCCGAGCGCGCGCGAGGCCCAGCGGGATCTCAGCGAGATGCGCGACCTGTACATCCGCTACCCCTACATGTAAGCCGGCCCTGGCGTCCAGCCTCTCCGGCCGGGCGCTGTCGGCAGCGAGACGCGCGGCAACGGCACCAGGAACACCCGGCCCACCGCCGACATGGCATGCGAGGGACGCTGTTGCGTCCCTCGCTTTGCTTTTCACGCCGCGTGGCGGACGGGGCGGTATCCGCCCCGTCCGCCGGCATCGGCACTGCTCGATGCACGGGGTGACGAATGAGCGTGCCCTCCGCCCGGCGTCCGGGCGCGGCGCGGCGCGACGCCCGGTGGGTCGACGCATGGCTGATGGTACGGCTCTTGCAGAGACCTCGCGACGACCGGCGAACGCTGGGGGTGGCACGCGCGGACGGCATCATTCTCGTCACGACCCGCGCGACTGCCCGGCCTGCCCCGCGCGCTGCGGCGACCGGTGAGAGAGACGAAAACGGCGACGGCGATATGACCAAGACAATCCTCATCGCGGATGATGAGGAATTTATCGTGGATTTGCTCGCGACGCTCCTCGAGGACGAGGGCTATCTGGTGCTGCGCGCCTACGATGGCGAGCAGGCGCTGACGGCCGCGCGGCATGACGGCCCCAACCTGATCATCACCGACATCATGATGCCCAAAATGAGCGGCACCGAGCTGGCGAAGCACCTGCGCGCCCAGGAAGACGGCGACGCGCAGACGCCGATCATCCTGATGAGCGCCGTCAGCAACGCCGCGACGATCCCCAACACCGTCTACCTCCCCAAACCGTTCGACATCGACCACGTCCTGCACCTGGTCAACCGGCTGATCCACTGAGCCGCTTGCGGATTCGCGGATTCGCCCCCAGATAACGTGCCCACCGGCCGGCGGGGCGTCCGCGCCCTCGCGCTGCGATGCGCCGCAGGACGCCGCGCCACGGTGGGCACAGACTGGCCCAGGATTCTGCAATCCGCAATCCGCAATCCGCAATCAGGCGACCCAGAACCAGGAGGCGAACTGGATCGTGAAGAAAGCCAGCAGCAGGGCGGAGAGGACGACGATCAGGCCGTGCAGGATCGGCACGGGGCGGTAACCGGGCGGCGGGCGGCGGCGGGCGCGGGCCAGGGTCGCCCGCGCGCCGTGGAGGGGGCGCCACTGGCCGACCAGGGCCAGCACGATGAACGCCGGGAAGAGGATCAGCGCGAAGCGGTGCATCGACATCAGCGGGTGGACCGCCGAGGGCGACCAGAGCGGCAGGATGATCCCGGCCGCGAGGTAGGCGCTGTAGGCCAGCGGCAGGTAGCGGAAGGCCAGGACGCCGAGCGCCAGCAGCAGCAGCGTCGCCGCCAGTTCGACGACATCGCTCTCCGAGAACCCCCAGCGCCAGCGGAAGTCGCGCACGGTCGCCAGGGTGGGCGCCTGCCAGATGCGGTCGGCCCAGCAGAAGTCGACCCCCGTCCGGGGCCAGTCGCGCACCGCGCAACCGTCGACCTGCCGCACGCCCTCGCGCAACGTCGCCAGCGGGGTGGACGTGTACCGCTCCCACTGCCGCTGCACCCGCACCATCACCAGCGGGTCGTCCCAGAGCCGCCGCAGGTAGGCCATGTAGACGAGCAGCCCGGCGGGGATCAGGGCCAGGCTGGCGGGGTTGGCCCGCCAGCGCGACGGCCGCCAGCCCTGTTGCCGCGCGAACAGGATGCCGAGCGGGAGCAGCAGCAGCACGCCGTGCGTGCGGGTCAGCGCGGCCAGGAAGCCGCAGAGCCCCGCGATCCACCACCCGTCCCGCCGCGCCGCGTAGAGGCAGGCGACCGACAGGCAGAGGAAGAGCGCCTCGGTGTAGAGCGCGCTGAGGTAGAAGGAAGTCGGGAAGAGCGCCAGGTAGAGAATCGTCCGCCGCGCCGTCAGCGGCGAGAAGTCGAGCCGCACCAGCCGGTAGAGGAGGCCGAGCGCGCCCAGCAAGGCGAGGTTGGAGATCAGCACGCCGGCCAGTTCGATCCGCCCGTCGAGAATCCAGTCCCCGGCGCGCAGCAGCAGGGGGTAGAGCGGGTAGAAGGCGGTCACCGACCGGTCATAGGCGTAGCCCTCCCGCGCGGCCAGCGCGTACCACTGCCCGTCCCAGTTGCGCCACGGCTGGAGGAAATAATGCCCGAGGCCGCCCAGCTCGGGCAGGGCGAAGCCGCCGAGCGCGGGGACCGCCGGGAGCGACTCGCCGATCCACATCGCGATCGCGCCGAGGAGGAAGACGTAGGCGCGGCTGAGCAGGAAGACGGCCAGCGGCACGCGCACGCCGTCCCGACCCAGGAACGTCACCAGTGCCCGCCCCCGCGCCCGCCACTCCAGCACCCGGCGGGCGGGCGGATTGCCGATGCGGACGTCCGGCGCCGGCGCGTCGAGGATCGTTGCTCGCCTGGGCTCCCTCTCCTCGACCATGCCGCGCCGCGCTCTCCTGCCTGGCTACCGCTGTCACCCAGCCGCCTGTGCCGACGCGCAGCGGGGCCGGTGCTGCCGGCGATGCTACAAAGCCCAGACGCCCGCCGTCAAGGGCTGGTTTCAACCGGTGCGTGGCGCTGAACCGCCCCCGGCGCGGGGCACGGGTGCCGCCTCCCGGCGCCGATGGTCCCGCGGCGACGGGCGTGCTATACTCGGCCACGCTTGGGAACGGGGAGGTGGACGAACGCATGTACGTACGTCGTGATCGCGCGCGGGTGAGCGGGGCGGCGGGGCGCGGGCGAGTGGGGGGAGAGCGCGGATGATCAAGCGCAGATGCGGGACCTGCAAGCACTTCGAGGCGGCCCCGATGTGGAAGAAGGGCTGGTGCCGCAACCCGCTCCTCTACTCGCCCCAGCAGAGCCACCTCGTCGGCGAGGACGATCTCGACTGCAACCGCGGCATGGGCAGCTACTGGGAGGCCCCCGACGGCGACCTCGACGACCATGAGCCGGTCACCCGCTTCGCCCCGCCGCCGCCGCGGACGATCGCCCCGGCTCCACCACGCCGCGAGGGGGGCGCCGCGCCGGCCGGCGGGGGCTTCCCGCGCCGCGACCGGGACGGGGCGGCCACGACGCCGATCGCCCGCCCGCCCGCCCGCCGCCCCGCGCCGCTCGCCACCGCCTCCCCCGAGACCTACCAGGAGGCCCCCGCCGCGCACTACTCCCGTGGCGACTACCTGCGCCGCGGCTTCCCGGCGATCGCGATCGTCCTGATGGTCGGGCTGCTCTGGTTCTGGATGTCCCAGCAACTCGGCGACGTCGACGGCGCGGCCGAGCCGACGCCGCTTGCCACGGTGCAGGCCGGGCTCTCCGGCGCCCCGCCCAGCGTGATCACCCCGACCGCCGCCGCGGCCCAGACTCCCGCCGGCCCGACCGCCACGGTCGCCCCGCCGCCGGGCGTGATCGCCCCCGGCGCCAGGGTCGTGGTGAGCGCCTCCGGGGCCGGCGCGAACATCCGCCAGGGCGCGACGACCGGCAGCAACCGGGTGACGACCCTGGCCGACGGCGCCGCGCTGACCATCACCGGCGAGAGCCGCGCCGCCGACGGCTACACCTGGTGGCCGGTGCGGGGCGACGGCGTCGAGGGCTGGATCGCGGAGTCGTTGATCACGCCGGCCGAGTAGCGCCCGCGCCCCGCCGCTTGGTCGTGGCCCCCACTTTGCAATAGGCTTACTCCTGCGGGACACGCTGACGCCGAGGGACGCCGTGCGGTGGGGGGGACGCGCGATGGTGAGGGCCAAGCCGGCGCGGAGCGTGGAACAGGAACTGGGCGTGAAACTGGCGCGCCTGACCTGGCGTCGCCTCTTCGTGCGCCTCGTCGCCCTCGCCACCTGCCTGATCGCCCTCGCCGGCATCGGCGCGTCGGCCTACGCCTACCAGCAGGTCGGCCTGGCCGAGCGCCAGTCGCAGGAGCAGTTACTCCAGATCAGCACGCAGTTCGCCGAGATCTCCGACTCGATCGTGACGGTCAGCGAGTCGATCGGGCGCGCGGCCGGCACGGTCGACGAGGCCAAGACCTCGCTCGCCAGCGCCTCGACGACGACCCGCGGCGCCGCCTCCACCCTGGACGAGACGGCCCGCACCATCAACTTCGCGATCCCCGGCACCACCCTCCGCCCGCTGGCGGGTGTGGACACCAACTTCCGCAACCAGGCCGATCAGCTGCGCACCCTAGCGGACGACATCGACCGCACCAGCAACTCGCTGACCCGCAACGCCACCGATTTGCGCGCGATCGGTCAGGACGTGGGCGAGGTGTCGCGGGACATGGACGAGGTCGCGCAGCGGTTGAGCCAGTTCGCCGGCGGCGGGGCCGGCCCCGGCGGCCTCGCGCAGATCACCGACGGGACGCGGCTGATCCTCAGTTGGAGCGTCATCGTCCACATCCTCCTCTTCGGGATGGGCATCGCGCTCTACCTGCTAACCACCGAGCCCCGCTACGTGATCATGCCGGCGACGCGGAACGGCGCCGGCAACCAGTACGACGTGCAAGACCTGGAAGCGGAGTTGTACGGGCGGTAGCGCGGACACGGCTGCAGCGCCGGTCTTCCGGGCAGCCCGCGCCATACTTCGCTCCCAGCCCACGCGGGCGGGTTTATGCCCCGCAGGGTATTTATGCCCCGCAGGGTGCGTCGCCGGCCGGCAGCCCGGGGGTACCTGCTCGGGGCACCCACCACGGGTGGGTCGCGCACCGGTTTCAACCGGCGGCCCCCGCCCGGCGGCTATGGCTGCCGGCCCTGCTCGCGCAGATCCTCGTCGACCGTCTCGCGGTCGCCCTCGGCCTGGCTCGGATGGTCGCCCGGCGCGGGGACGATCTTACCCGGACCGGCCTCCGCGCCGGCATCCTGGCGGTCGGCGGCCTGCCGCCCCCGGCGCCGAGCCCGTGCGCCTCCAGGGCGGCGTCGACCGTCTCCCGGTCGCCCTCGGCCTGGCTCGGCTTTGTGCGGTCGTCCCCGGTCATGATGGCTCCTCTGCTACGGTCTGCATCGTCGGGGGCGCGGCGTCCGCGATCCCGGTCGCAGTCTGATCCGGCGGCCGCTGGTTGTTCTCGGTCGTGGCGCGGTCGGAGAGTTGGGTCAGGAACGACGGCGCCGCCGCCGACTGGCTCTCCCAGCCGCTGCGCGACACGGTCCCCCTCCGCGGCGGGGCGGGGGAGGAGGCGGTCGGCCAGCGCCAGCAGGTTCGCCGTCAGGGTGGGGAAGAGCCTGTTCGCCAGCTCGGCGGCCCGCGCCTGGATCGTGATCGTCAGCGCGGGGTCGCCGTAGCGGCAGGCCTCGATGATCTGCCGCGCCGCGCGGCCCGCGTCGATCGAGGTGAAGGGGAGCGCGTCGGAGATCGCGAACCAGGCGTACTCCGCGCGGTGCCGCCCCTTGAAGCGGGCGTTCGGCGGCGAGCCGGTCCGCAGCAGCCCGGGACGACGGTGGTGACGCGGATCCCCTCCTTCGCCAGTTCCGCGCGCAGCCCGTCCGACAGCCCGACCCCGGCGAACTTGCTCGCCGAGTAGGGCAGCAGGTGCGGCACCGCGACCTGCCCGCCGATCGAGGTGATGTTGACGACGCGCGCCCCGGCCTGCCGCCGCAGGTGCGGCAGCGCGGCCAGGGTGACGTAGAGCGGCCCCCAGAAATGGACCCCCAGCGCCTCCTCGAAGTCCGCCAAGGTCATCTCCGCCAGCGGGCCGACCTGGATCACCCCGGCATTGTTGACCACCACGTCGAGGCGGCCGTGGCGGGCGACCGCCGCCGCGACCGCCCCTTCCACCGCCCCGCGATCGCGCACGTCGCAGGGGATCGCCAGCACCTCCGCGCCGCCCGCCGCCAGTTCCCGCTCGGCGCGCTCCAGCGTCGCGGCGTCGCGCGCCAGGAGCGTCAGCCGCGCGCCCTCCCCGGCCAACTCGCGCGCCAGCACCAGCCCGAGCCCGCGCGAGCCGCCGGTGATCAGGACCGACCGGCCCCGGAAGTCGAGCCGCCGCCCCGCCCGCGCCGCTCGCGCCGCCACCACCGCCCCCAGGCCGGCGGCGGCCGGCAGCAGCCCGCGCCTCGCCCATGCCATCGCTGCCTCCACCTTTCCCCGGCCGGTGGCCGGAGGGCGGTTATCAGGGTTTCAGCACCACCTTGATGTAGCCGTCCTCGCGGTCCTTGAACTTCGCGTAGGCGTGCGGCGCCTCCTCCAGCGAGTGCCGGTGGGTGATCACGAACGCCGGGTCGATCGCGCCCCGCTCGACCAGCTCGAGCAGCGGGCGCAGGTACTTGTGGACATGGGTCTGGCCCATCTTGAAGGTCAGCCCCTTGTTGAACGCCGCGCCGAACGGCACCTTGTCGAGCACCCCGCCGTAGACGCCGGGGATCGAGACGACGCCCCCTTGCGGCAGGCCTGGATCGCCTCGCGCAGCGCGTGGGGCGGTCGGTCGCCAGGAAGGCCGCCGCCTTGACCCGGTCGAGGATCGCGTCGGGGGCCAGGCCGTGCGCCTCCAGCCCGACCGCGTCGATGCAGGCGTCGGGGCCGCGCCCGCCGGTCATGTCCTTCAGGCGGTCGACCACCTCCTCCTCGGAGTAGTCGATCGTCTCCGCCTTGCCCTCGTCCCGCGCCATCCGCAGCCGGTCCTTGACCTCGTCGATCGCGATCACACGCTCCGCGCCGAGCAGGTAGGCGCTCTTGATGGCGAACTGCCCGACCGGGCCGGCGCCCCAGACGGCCACGGTGTCGCCCGGCTGGATGTCGCAGTTCTCCGCCGCCATGTAGCCGGTCGGGAAGATGTCGGTCAGGAACAGCACCTGCTCGTCGGCCAGGCCGTCCGGGACCTTGAGCGGGCCGACATCGGCGAAGGGGACGCGCACGTACTCGGCCTGCCCGCCGGCGTAGCCGCCGACCAGGTGGAATAGCCGAAGATGCCGGCCGGCGTGTAGCCGTACAGCTCTCCGCCGCCGCGGCGTCCGGGTTGGAGTTGTCGCACAGCGACAGAGGTCGCGCCGGCAGAAGAAGCACCCGCCGCAGGCGATCGGGAAGGGCACGACAACGCGGTCCCCCTTCTTCAGGTTCTTGACCTCGCGGCCGAGTTCGACGACTTCGCCCATGAACTCGTGGCCGAGGATGTCGCCCGGCTGCATCGCCGGGATATAGCCGTCGTAGAGGTGCAGATCGGACCCGCAGATCGCGGTGCTCGTGATGCGGACAATGGCGTCGCGCGGGTTGAGGATCGTCGGGTCCGGCACCGTCTCGACCCGCACATGGTCCTTCCCACGCCAGCAGAGGGCTCTCATCGTCGCTTCGCTCCTCCCTATAAGGACTGAGGACTGAGTGGGCGTCGCCGAATTGCCGAGGCTGCTGAATGATCTCGCAGCCCTCAGCCCTCAGCCCTCAGCCCTCAGCCCTGCATCACTTCCCCTTGGGCTGGCCGTCGTTGGTGGCGATCTCCCCGCCTCCATCAGTTGCTTGAAGCGGCGCAACTCGTCGCCGACCTGCTGGGCCGGCTCCTCCCCGAAGAGCCTGGCGACCGTCGCGCCGAGCCGTCCGGCCGGCGGATCGTATTCGAGCGTCACCTTGACCTCGGTGCCCCGCCCCGTCGGCCCCGGCGTGAAGCGCACCGACCCGGCGTTGCCGATGTCCGCGCCTTCCAGCGAGCGCCAGCCGATCAGCTCGTTCTCGACCTCGGTGATGATCTCGGCGTCCCACTCGACCGTCGTCCCCGCCGGCCCCTTCGTGACCCAGTGCGAGCGCCGGTCATCCAAGACGCGCACCTCCTTGAGGTGGGTCATGAAGCGCGGCAGATTCTCGAAGTTGCGCCAGAAGCGGTACAACTCCTCCGGCGACTTCTCGATCGTCGCGGTCTTGACGATCTTGATCCCCTGCCCGTGCGGCACGCTGGCAACCGGGCTCCGCCCCCGCAGCGGCGGCCCCGCCGTCGCGCCGCGGTAGATCAGCCCGCCCGCGGCGAGGGCGAGCCCGACCCCGGCGGGCGTGCGCCGGCTCAATCCGTAGAGCGCCAGCCCACCCCCGCCGACCAGCGCGCCCCACCGCGCCGCCTGGGCGGCCACGGCACCCGCGCCAGTGCCCGGCCGCCCCCCTTCCCGTCGCTCCTCGCGTGCTGGTCGGTGATCGCCCCTTCGTTCGACATCCACCATCTCCCCAAACGTGACGGGTCCGCGCCCCGGCCAAATGCTGCCGCCCGGCACGCAATGTTCTTGCCATGAGGGAGGGGGCCTCCTCGCCCGCCACCAGCATGGGCCGCACCCACCACCGCGGATGAACCGGGCGCGGCGGTGTGACCGCTTGCCCACATCGGCCACTCCGCAGCATCACCGGCTCCGCTGCCGCACCGCCGGCGAGCCGTTACGCCGGCCGAAATCGCGCGTTACACTGTCACCAGGGTGTTACGCCGCCCGCCATGGTGCGTTACAGCGCGTAGCAGACGATCACGGCGGCGCAACCAACGATCCGGACACTCCGGGGACACGACCCACGAGGGGAGGGTGCGAATGAGAAGGCCGTTTGCGTGGCTGCTCACCCCACTCGGTCTATGGCTGATTACGCTCGTGGCGGTCGTCGCGCTCGCCGGCCCGCGCCTGTCGGGCGACGGATTGTCCAACTATCGGGGTGCCGAGCGAGCGGCCGCCGAGGAGGCGCTACGCTGGGCGCCCCACGCATTGGACAATCCGATCGAGCGCGGCCTCGTCCAGAAGTTGCGCGTTGTCGAGGTGCGCCCCCCTCGTTCGCCCGGCTGCGCGCCACGCGTGTGCGCCTGCGCGCCTACGGATCGGTCGCCTGGCTGCCATATTTCGGCCGCGCGCCACCGTGACCATGCAGTCGCGGCGCGGGTTGACGGTGACCCGGGTCGTCGGGCCGTAAACCACTGCAACAGGCCGCCGCCAGGAACAAGGGCAGCCGATGGCCAGCGGTCGCGCGGCGCGAGCGCGTTCCCGAAAATCGTACCTCTCCGCGCGGCGGTCGCGCTGATCGTCGTGACGCCGGCCCGCGCTGGCGTGCAAGGAGATGCCGCCCGGTCCGATCGAAGCCGGCTGGCGCGCCGACTGGCCTGCGCCGGCTGGTTCGGGCGCGGCGTCGGTATCGGTCTCGTGCTCGGGCGCTGGTGGGCGCTGCTGCCGTCTCGGGCTCTGGACGCGCCCTCGCCGGCTCGGCGCACGCCATCTGGTACACCCGCGCGACCGGGCCGGAGTACTTGAGCCGGCCGAACGACTTCCCCAATGGCTCGACCGACACTGACCATCATCGCCCTGCCCGGGTTGGTCGGCATCGCGCTCGGCCTGGGCGCGCGGCGGGCGCTGACGCCCACGTCACCTGGTCGCGCGGGAAGCCGGCAGAGCGGCGGGTCCTCCTGGCCGCCCTCGTCGTCCCTGCTCGGCGCGGCGGTGGCTCGACTGGGGCCTGGGCCGGCACTTCCTGCGTCCCGTCCGGCCGCTCACCCCGCCGCGCTACAGCGAAGCGGACGTGCGCGCCGCACCATCCTCGGCACCTGCTCCAGCACCGAGGCCCGCGCTATTTGACCTTCCCGTGCAGCTTGGGTCTACGCCGCGCCGCCCAGCGAGGGGGCGCCCAGTGGCCTACTCCGGCTCCGCCGTGATCGCCCGCGCCCGGCCTCGGGCCGACCGAGACGCTGACGCTGGTCTACTGCGACGGCTCGCTGCCGCCAGAGCAGCGAACCCGGTGCAGATCATGTCCGCCCCGCCGGAGTTCGGCCCGGCCACGCGCCAACGGGCTCGGCGGGCGCGGCAGCGCGAGCTGGCAGCCGGCGGGTCCCGATCCCGCCGACCGAAGCGGTAGAGATCGCCGGAGTGACCTGGCAACTGCTGCGGCGGGAGCCGCGCGCCGGGCCGGTACGCCGCCGACACCATCCTGGGCGACGCCTCGCCCCGCCCGGTGCGCATCGACGCTCCCACCCGCGCCCACTTCGAGCGCGTCGCCGCCGGGCTGCGGCGAATTGATCGCTAGTCGCCGGTGGACCGGCGAGCTCGGCGGGAGCCGCGCACCGGGCCGGCGCCCGCCGACGCCTACGTGCGCATCCGGCGCTCCCATCCGCGATCCTTCGAGCGCTAGCGCCGCTGTTCCCCACGCAGGGTCTATAATCCAGTGCGCTGCGGGTAGCGGCCAGGGCTATAATTGGGCGGAGGCATTGGCGCGGCGCGTGCTATCATCTCGCCCAGGGTGAACGTACACTTCTTGAAGGTCGCGGGCGGGAGTGGTGGGAGTGGCGGTGGCGGCGCGCTTTCGGTGGCAGGAACCGACGAAGAATCCCCTGGCGGACGGCGCCGGGCACGAGGCCGTGCTCGACGCCCTGCTGGCGTTGCGCGGCCACACCACGCCCGAGGCGATCGGCGCGTTCCTCCGGCCCGACCCCGGCGCGCTGGCCGACCCCTTCCTGATGGCCGACATCGGCCGCGCGGTCGACCGCCTCGGCCTGGCGCACCGGCGGCGCGAGGCCGTCGCCGTCTTCGGCGACTACGACGTGGACGGGCTGACCAGCGCCGCCCTCCTCTGCCGCGCGCTCGGCGGCATGGGCTTCACCGTGCGCCCCTACATCCCCCACCGCGCCCGCGAGGGCTACGGCCTCAACACCGCCGCGCTCGACCGGCTGGCCGCCGAGGGCGTCACGCTGCTGATCGCGGTGGACTGCGGCATCGGCAACCGCGTGGAGATCGCCCACGCGCGCGCGCTCGGCGTCGACACGATCGTCCTCGACCACCACCACGTCCCGCCCGAACTGCCGGAGGCGGTCGCGGTCGTCAACCCGCGCCGCGCCGACTGCGCCTACCCCTACAAGGATCTCGCCGCGGTCGGCGTCGCCTACACCCTCGTACGCGCCCTGGTCCGGGAGGGGCTGGCGCCGGACGGCCGCTGGCGCGAGGACGAGCCCGAGCTGTTCGGCCTCCTCGAATTGGTCGCGCTCGGCACGGTCGCCGACGTCGCGCCGCTGACCGGCGAGAACCGGGTCCTGGTCCACTGGGGCCTGCGCGGCCTGCGCGACACGACCCACCCCGGCCTGATAGCACTCTGCCGGGTGGCGGGTGTGGACCGGGCCAGGCTGCGGGCCTGGGAGATCGGCTACGTGCTGGGGCCGCGGCTGAACGCCGCCGGCCGGGTCGCCGACCCCGCGACCGCCGCGCGCCTGCTCCTCACCGACTCCGAGGCCGAGGCGCGCGAGCTGGCGGCCGAACTCGACCGCCTCAACCGGGAGCGGCAGCGCGAGCTGGGGCGCGTCCTCGCCGAGGCGACCGCGATCGTCGAGGCCGCCGGCCCGCCCGGCGACGACCACCGCCTGCTCCAGGTCGACGGCGCCGGCTGGACCGCCGGGGTCGCCGGGCTGGTCGCCGGGCGGCTGACCGAGCGGTACGGCCGCCCGGTGCTGGTCCTGGAGCGTGGTGAGGCGGTCAGCAAGGGCTCGGCGCGCTCGATCGACGGCTTCAACATGGTCGAGGCGCTGGACGCCTGCGCCGACCTGCTCGACCACTACGGCGGCCACGCCAAGGCGGCCGGGCTGACCGTCCCCACCGCGCGCCTGCCCGAACTGCGCGCGCGCCTGCTCGGGCTGGCGGCGACGCAGCTCAGCGCCGAGCAACTGCGCCCCACGCTGCAGCTCGACCTCGAACTGCCCGCGGCGGCGCTCTCGGCGCGGACGGTGCGCGCGCTCGACCGCCTAGAGCCGTTCGGCCACGGCAACCCCGAGCCGCTCCTCCTGCTGCGCGGGGTGCGGCCCCTCTGGGCCAAGACCTCGGGCGACGGCAAGCACCTCCTCTTCGCCCTGCGCGCCGCCGACGGGCAGACGCTGCGCGCCGTCGCCTTCGGTCAGGGCGAGCGCCGCGACGAGCTGGCCCGCGCGCCGCTGGTGGATCTCGCCGGCACCCTCCGCTGCGAGTGGTGGCAGGGCGAGGAGCGGCTGGCCTTCCACGTCCGCGACTTCCGAGTTTAGGAACAAGCGACCACAAAGGCACAAAGACCGCAAAGATCACAAAACCGGGAACGAAATCCGGCCAACTTCGTCGGTGTCCTCAGACGTTCGACATTCGACGTTTGGGCTGTCGCCCCTTTGTGATCTTTGTGGTCTTTGTGCCTCCGTGGTTCGCGCCCACGCTATTCCTCGCTGAAGCAGGGGAAGATCGCCTCTGCGACCCGGAAGGGGTCGGAGGAGACGACCGGGGCGGCATACAGCTCCATCGCCCCGAAGTCGGCGGTGCGGTTGGTCGGGTCGCCGCGGTCCACCATGCGCACGACGACCGGGAAGTCCCCCAGTCCTCGCCCGTCGCGACGAGCGGCGGCAGGTAGATGACCAGGTTGAAGGAGGTCACGCCGAGCCGGTCGATCAGGCTGTGGAGGGCGGTGTAGATCGCGCTCGCCAGGGGCGCGTCGAGGCGCGCGCCGAGCAGGACGATCTCCTTCTCCTTCACCGGCGTCAGGTTCGCCAGCACGCGGACGCCCCGGTGCGCCGTCGCCAGGCCGAGATCCCGGTGGACCGCGTGCCACTCCTCGAAGTAGTCGCGCTCGAAGGCCAGCCGGTGGATCTCCGCGCTCCGGCGCAGCGCCTCGATCTTGGCGTAGTGCATCCCCCGCGTCAGGCTCACCTGCGCGTGGCCGTGCGGGATCGACGCACCCGCCTTCCAGAGACAGTTCCACATGAACAGCGGGTAGACCGCCCCGGATCGGCCGCGTGCGCGGCGGCCCACCAGCGCCCCGCCACGTCGAGGAAGTCGGCGACCGCCTCCTCGTCGAAGGCGAGCGGGTCGTGCTCATTGAAGATGATCACCCCGTGCGCCCCGTCGTACTTGGCGATGTTGGAGGCGGTGACGTCGCAGCGCCCGGCGATCCGCCCGAAGGGGTCCTCCGGCGTGTTGAGCAGCGGCTCGCAGAAGGGGTCGGGCGCGCTGCGGGCCAACTCCTCGTGCAGCGCGACCGGGATGCGCGCCTCCAGCGGGCGCTTGGCGCGCAGGTCGTTGAAGAGCGCGCCCTCCAGGGTCGCCCGGTTGGTCACCTTGACGACCTTCTGGCGCAGGATCGCCTCGACCGAGCCGAAGTACCGCTCGATCCAGCGGTGCATCTGCGGCGGCGGACGCACCTCGCCGATCGCGCTGGTCACCTGGTAGAGCCGCGCGAACCGCTCCCGGCCCTCCTCTGGCAGCGCGGCGACGATCTGTTCGATGTTGAGCACGCTCGCGGCTTCGCGGGCCGGGCTCGATCCATGGCTGCGCCACTCCTTCATACGGCCATACCGCCCGCCCAGGCGGGTAGGCGGCGCTCCGGCGACCACGCCCCCCGACCAGCGGCGGAACCGGACCACCTGACCCCCGCCCCGCCAGCGCAGATCGCGCGCCAGCGCCAGCGCGGCCCGCCGGTCGCGGTCACCCTGGCACGATCCCCCCTCCCCGCGGGTCCGGAAACTACGAGCCATTGCGCGCGGCACGCCGATCACCTACAGCACCCGAGGGGCGAAAAACATGAAAAACGCGAAACGAACCCGCCTCGGCGCCGCCCTTTCCTTGCGCATAGCAAGGAAATCCCGCGTCTTCGGCGCCGCTCGGACCACCCCCAAATCCCCCATTTTACCCCCACGCGCCCCCGGCGCCGCGCGCCGCCGCGGGGGCCGGTCGGGGCCGCCCCCCGCCGCGCCCCCGTCGCCCACGGTTCCCGCACCAGGAACCGGTGGCCGCCGCTGGTGGATCTCCCGAGACCCGGCAGGACCGCGCGCCACGGCCGGCGCCGCGCCCGACCTCGGAGAGACCCGCCATTCCGCCCGCGAATGGCTTTCACCGACCGGCGCGCGTGCTACACCGAGAGCGATCGGAGAGACCGCCGGCTCTCCGAGAGCGATCAGCGGGCGTTCCCTGCCGGCCGCCGACCACGCGGCCCTCCGTACCAGCACCGCTGCCACGGTCAACGCAGCCCCCGCCCGGCATGAGTCCGGCGCGCGCGCCGGACCCCGGACGGCTCCCCGCAACGACCGTCGCGGCAGCGCGGTCGCGGTCGTCGGCAATCACCGCATCGCCAGCCCGAGGCATCCGCCGCCACGACCGGGAGCCTGTCATGGACTTGCAGTTTACCACCGCCTGCCTCCCCTACTACCACCTCGGCCACAGCTTCGCGACCGCGCGCGCGCTCGGGTTGTCGAGCCTGGAACTGGCGCTGACGCCGGTGCTGCTGCACGAGGGCGCCGGGCGCGTCCTCTCCCTGGCCGAGCGGCACGGCGTCGCGGTCCGCAGCCTCTCGGTCGGCTGGGCCGGCCGCGCGCCGCTGACCCGCGAGGAGATCGGCGCGATCGCGCGCTTCGCGATCGCGCTGCCCGACTGCCGGGTGCTGGTGCTGCCGGCGCCAACGGGCGGCGTGACCGGCGGCCTGGGCGCGTACCTCAACCTGCGCGCGCCTTCGGCGACGCGCTCGCCGGCCGCCGGGTGGCCCTGACGGTCGAGAACGCCGCCCCGCCCGGCGTGCGCCGCCGGCCCGGGGGCCGCTGGACCACTTCCCGCAACTGCGCCGCTTCGTCGAGGAGTGGGACCTCGGCTTCACCTTCGACACGAGCCACGCGGCGGGGTCGGGCTGGGTCATCACCGAGCCGTTGCCCCAGGTGGGCAAGCGGCTGCGGAACGTCCACCTCAGCGACTTCCGCTCGGAGTTCCTCCACGGCGGCACGGAGAACTGCTGCCCGGCGGGCTGCGCGACCAGCGCCCCCACCTGCCGCCGGGGACGGGCGTGCTGCGCTGCGGGCCTTCCTGCGCGCGCTCCGCCGCCAGGAGTACCGGGGGCTGCTCACCCTCGATCTGCGCGGCCCCACCCTGCGCGCCTGGTGGCCGCCGACCGCGCGCGCGCCTCGCCGACGCGCTGGCCTTCTGCCGCGCCGCGCTCCGCGACGCCGGCACGCCGCGCGCCCCGCTCCCCGAGCGGCTGTTCGAGGCCACCGCGAGCAACGAGGCGGAGGCGGAGAACGAGGGGTAAGGCGTGGAGCGCGGGAGGACGGGCGAAGCAGGGAGCGACGCCCATACCGGGGCGCCAGGGAACCGGAAGGCGGCGCCCCGTCATCCCGAGCCGCGGCGCAGGATCGGCCCCCGCGGCGCCTGCGTGGCGGTCGGCCCAATCGCGCGCCAGGGAAATCGATCCCGCGCCGCCGCCCAGGCTGACGGGGGAAGCTCTTGCCCCATCATCGTTAGCGGCGCGGTCGGTGCGAGCCGCGCGCGGCTCGCCTGAAACGCGCGGGGGACCCGAGGGGCGTATTACCGAACGGGCGGACGGGCCACGGGTACGGGTGGGGAGCGATGGCGGCGCGGGAGTTGGGCCACGAGTTGACGCCACACACGGCCGGGACCGCGCGCTGGCCCGTCTGGTTCTTCTTCGGGCTGGTCGGCGCCTCGATCGTCGGGCTGGTGGCGGCGCCCTGGCCGCTGGCGGAGAAGCTCTACACGATCGTGCACGGCCTCTGCGCCCAGCGGCCCAGCCACTCCTTCGCGTTCGGCGGCGCCCGCCTGCCCTTCGACGCGCGGATGACCATCTACGGCGGGACGCTGCTCACCGCCCCTTCCTGCTGGCGCGCGGCCCGACCCGCGCGATCCGCCCGCCCCGCCGCTCGGTCGTCGCCGCGCTGGTCCTCTTCATCGCGCGTGATGGGGGCCGACGGCCTCAACTCGACCTTCAAGGACTTCGGCGCGGTCTACCTCTACGAGCCGGACAATCGCCTGCGCCTGGCGACCGGGTTGCTGATGGGGACGACGGTCGGCGTGGTGCTCGGCTACCTCCTCAACGTCACCCTCTGGAGCCGGGCAAGCGAGACGCGCGCTGCTGGCGGGCTGGCGCGAACTCGGCGGCCTGCTGCTGCTCGAAGGCGCCTTCTTCCTGCTCATCCTCTCCGGCTGGGGCGCCCTCTACCTGCCGGTCGCGCTGGCCTGGTCGCGCCGACCCGCGAGGGATCGGGCGGTCGCGGTCGGCGCGGTGACGGCGCTGGCCCTGACCTTCCTGGTCCTGCTCTACGGGCGCGAGAACCGCTTCGCCCGCCTGGCCGATCTCGCCGGCTTCGCCTCCGCCGCGGAACGTCCTCCTCGGCTACGCCGTGCTGGCGCTGATCGCCGCCGGGCGCTTCTACATCGACGCGAGACGATCGATCGACGCTGCAGCATGCCGTCACCCGGTCGGCGCGCGCCACCGAGCGCGCGCCCGCCTCGCCGACGTCGCCGTTCCCGGCACGCCGCTGCCACCCCCTGCGTGTCGGGTGCCGCACGAGGAGCGGCCGCGCCAGGCAGGAGCTCGCCCCGTGCCGGGCCGCGGCTCGACTGGCAGGTGGCGATCGTCACCGCCGGGTGAGAACTTCGCCGCCACGCTGCCGGGCGCGCGGGGGGCCTGGCGCCGGCCGACGCCATCCTGGACCTGGCCCCACAGGCTCAGCGCCCCGTCTGGTGACGCGCTGGCGGCGACGATCGTCTGATCGTGGCGCCGCGAAGGCGGCTCAGCGCGTCCGAACCTGGTGCGCCGTCAACTTGGAAGAACTCGGCGCTTTACCTACAAGCCTGGCACCCACATCAACGATCGCCGCTGAAGATGGGGGCGAGGGTCTCGTCACGTCCGAACCCGGGCTGGTCGACCTCTTCCGAGACGCCGAGGCCGATTTCGGGCGACGATCGCGATGAGCCGGACTCTCCCTGGGAGAAGCTGACGCCCGCGCTGGCCCGCACGCTCGGCGCGGTGACGACCGAGCGCCCTTGTCGAACGGGTCGCAATGGTTCGCCGAGCGCGCGCCGATCACGCGTAGCGCCGCCGAGGCGCTTCCACCTGAAGCGCGCAAAGAGGACGTGGAGGTCCACGAACGCCGCGACCTCTCAAACGCACGGGCGTCCGCTCACCCTGGGCGCCGACGCATTTCGGCCCCACGCCCGCGCGCCTCCGCGACGGCCGCACGCTCACGAACCTGGCCCGCGCCTGGCTGCGACCTTACCTGCAAGAGCATCAACGATCGCAAGAGCGAGTGGCGCACGAACCCCGCGCACTTGAGGTGGGATGCGCCGGGTCTGCCCGTGGAACTCGACCAGGGATCTTCGTACACCGGCCGATCAGGATCGCGCAAAGAGGGTCGCGCTCTACCTCATGGCGGCCAACGAGCGTCGGGGCGATTATTCGTGAGCGGCGCGGTCTACCTGCCGTCGAGCGATCTGGTGGTCGTCGAAGGGCGCACGATCGAGCAGATCGTGGCCGAATTCGGAAGCACCACGGCCCGCCCGCCGCCACCATCGAGGCGATCTACTCCGAGCGTGATTACCACCGAGGGTGGGCACAAGCCGCGCGCGGCCCGGCAAGGGCTACTACATCGACACCTTCGCCGATTCACCGAACGGCGACGCCGGATAGCTCCGGCAGGGACGGTCCTCCCCTCTCCCAGTGCCGCCCGCAGGCGGCGGGGGTGAGGGCGCTCAGGCCGGCAGCAGGCGCCGCACCGCCTCCGGCAACTCGGCGAGCGCGTGGACGATGCCGTCGGCCGAGTGCTGCAGCATCAGGTTGCGCTCCTCGGCACCGCGCGAGCCCGTGACCCAGCGGACCGCCCCCGAGTAGTAGAGCAGCACCCGGCGGTCGAGCCCCCGCGCCACCCCCTGCAAGGCGGCCGAGCCGGCGTCCATGTCCGCCCCGTCCCCGAGCGTCACCACCAGGGCGGCCCCGACCGTCCTGGCGATGTCGAGCCGGACCGCCTCATCGAGCGCCCGGTGCGGGTCCGCGTACCGCTCGGCGACCGTGATCTCGCAGGGGAGATCGGCCTCACGCAGGGTGCGCGCCGCCCCCTCCACCAGCAGCCGCTGCCACTCGTACTGCCCCCCGCCGAACTCGAGGTGGACGCGCGGCCGGCGCCCCGGCGGCGCGTCCGGCGCCGGCAGCGGCTGCGTGAACTGGCCGGGGTCGCGGACGAGCTCGCTCGCCGCGTCGGCCAGCCGCTCCCGCAGCGTCGTGATCCCCATGTCCTGCGCCCGGCGGTAGAGCCGGCGGCGGTCACCGGGGCCGAGCGGCGCGATCGTCGCCTCTTTGAGGACCGCCGGCGCGATCGCGCAGAGGATCGGGTCAAGCGGGTAGACCCAGCCCCAGGGGTCGAAGCGGTAGTCGATGAAATCGTTGACGACCGGCATGATCGGCCGCCCGAGCGCGGCGGCGTACCCGACCTCGAAGCAGACCCCGCTGTCCTTCTGCGGGTCGTTGAGCAGCGCGACGACGGCGTAGCCGCGCCGGATCGCCGCCACGTCCAGCCGGTAGATCTGCTCGGTGACCAGGCCGGCCCCGGCGGTCGGGTCGACCGCCTCGTTGCTGTCGCGGAACGGCAGGAACGCCAGGCCGCCGCCCGAGCGGAAGCCCTGCTCGGCCAGGCCCCGGCGCAACCCGCGCACCAGCGCCTCCTCGGCCGTCGCGCTGAGCAGCCGCCCGGCGTACTCGAAGAGCTTGGTGGCGAGATAGACCGGCGCGCGGCCCTGGGCCAGCGCGACCAGATCGGGCCGCCGCGGTTCACCATTCACCAGTGGGTCGGGAGACAGGTTCGTCACAATAGCGTCCTCTCGCGGAAACGATGCGGAAAGCCAGCCCTCGGAACGGATGGGGCAGGGGCCGCGAAGGGAACCAGCCAAAGGGATCGGCGAATCTGACCCGGCAGGAGGCAACATGCCGCCCGCCGCCGCGCGCTACCCCGCGCCATACATCACCAGGATCGCGCTAGGGCCTCTACCCCCGCGCCGCCGTCGCGCCATCCCCGCCGCCATTATACACACCCCGACCGCCCGCACCGCGCTCCGTGGCCGAATGGCTTGGGCGACCGCGCGGGGCATTGACGAAGCGCCGGCCCCATTATGTGGGCCGGCGCTTCGCCTTCGGAAACGCCTGCCACCCATCACACGGCGACAGGCGGACGACGCGTCCCGCTCTCAGCCCTTCGGGGGCTCGAAGAGCTGGAGGTCGTTCCCCTCGGAATCCTTGAAGGTGGCGATCCGGCCCCAGGGGTGCTCGCTGATGCCCCCGGCGAAGGTGACGCCCTGCTGCTGCAAGTTGCGCACCGTCGTATCCAGCCCGCCTTCCGGCTCGAACGTCACCACCGCGCCGCCGTCCTGCCGCGCCCCGGCGGGCGCGCGCCCGTTCAGCCCGATCCGCAGCCCGTTGGCGTCGAACTCGGCCCACTGCTCGTTCTGCTTGACGTTCTTCAACCCCAGCGTCTTCTCGTAGAACCCGACCGCCCGCTGCAAGTCCTGCACGGGCATCCAGACCATCGCCACACCCTCGACCATCGGCCTCGCCTCCTGTCCGCTCGGGCGCACGCCGACCCTACAGCCGCGCGCGGCCGCCCTACCGCCCCGCCTGTTCGCACCCCGCCCGGTCATCTCGCACGCGATGTGCCACTGCGACTGACAGTTGCGACCATCGAGTACGCGACGACATCAGACCGGTTACGCCTGGGGGTCACGGCCCAGGAGGGGGGACCGCGCAACCGCCGCGCCGACCGGGACGAAGCCCGCGCCGGGGTGGTAGTCGGCAGACTGGTGGCGGAAGTAGGTGCTGTAGAGGCCGGCGTACTGGCCGCCGCGCCGCAGCAGTGCCTCGTGGTCGCCCTCCTCGACGATCCGCCCGCCTTCCAGGACGACGATCCGGTCGGCCCCCTGGATGGTGGAGAGGCGATGGGCGATGACGATCCCGACGACGCCGGGTGCGCTGGCGCGCTGCTCGGGCTGGGGCGCGTGGCCCACCTGCGCGGCGAGTACGCCCGCGCCACCGCCCTCCTGGAGGAGGGGCTGGCGCTGTGCCGGGCGGCGGGCGACGACGAGGGGTGCATCTGGCTGCTCAGCACCCT
>JAUJMV010000003.1:142974-148564 GCA_030446685.1 Thermomicrobiales bacterium
GGCGCGGATGCTTGCCCGCGAGCCACCCAGCGACCTGACCGGAACCGCCCTCCTCCCGGGAGCCGCCGCGCACGGCGTGCTACGACGCCTCGCCCCTCAGTCGACGCAGTTCGGCCTCCAGTTCCCGCACGCGCGTCTCGGCCGTGAGCCGCGCCTCTCGTTCCGCCGCAACCTGCCGTTCCACTGCGGATCGCGCCTGCCACTCCGTCTCGGCCCGCCGCTCGGCCTCGGCCCGCGCCTCCACTTCGGCGGCGAGCGCCTCGGCCAGCGCCCGGTAGTCGCCCAGCGGCCGGTCGGCCTCGTCGTAGCAGACGATCTCGCCCTCGGCCACGCCCAGCCAGGTCCGTGCCGGCGTCAGCCACAGCCGGCCCCGCCCGTCGGCCGCGAGCGGCTGGTAGCCGTCCGGCGTCCGAGTGTAGCCCATCAGGCGCGGCGCCGGCTGTCTCCGCAGCGCCACCGTGTCGACGATGACGTAGAGCGGCACGCCGGCCAAGTCGTACTCGTCGAGCTTGGTCGAGCGCTCGATCGCGGCCGTCTCCGGCGAGGTGACCTCGATGATCAGGGCCGGGCGCACCCCCTCGGCCGCCACGTCGAAAGTGCTCCAATTCTTCCGCTCGCGCACGCCGAGGACGACCGCGATGTCCGGGCCGTGGGCGCCCAGGTCGGGCACGTCCCAGGCGACGCGCACATCTTGCAGCACCACCGCGGTCGGGTCGGCGGCCAGGCGGGCGCGGAGCACGTCGTAGAGATAGATGCAGCGCCGCTGGTGGGCCTCGCTGTGCGTCACCTGGTCGCCCTCCTGCGGGTGCAGCACATCTTCGAGCGTCAGCGGGACCTGCTCGATCTGCAGGCTGCCCCCCTCGCCCTTCCGCTGGACGTACCGCCAGCCATAGCGATAGGGGTCGGCCGGGCGGTCGCCGCCGGTGTCCGGCGCGGGCGTAACCAGGACTTCGATCGTGGTCGTTGACATCGGAATACCTCACCGCCGCCGCGGGCGCGGCAGCCACTTCGCGCGCTTCGCTCCACGGATTGTAACACCGCCGACCTCACGCAACGGCGCGGCTAGGAGCAGCGCGCCAGCGGCGGTAGCCGCTGACGGGCCGGGAGGAGCCGGAGTTCGAGGTAGGGGACTAGTTGCCCGTCTGGGGGCGCTCCTCGGTGTCGCCGGTCGGCTGATCCTTCGGGGCACACCAACCTGGATGACGTTGCGGGACGGCATGGTTGGTGAACGTCTTGTTCGAGCTCGCTGCCATCCTTGTCGAGGACGCGGATGTGGATGGAGGACGTGAACCCGTCCTGCGCGCTCGATGCACCACCGGAGGATAGCTACTCGGAATGTCAGGCCTTGACCGTCCACGCCTGGGGAAAGTTCCCACCCGGTTGCTGTCCCCCCGCGCCGCCGCCGGGCGGCCAACGCCCGTGCGCCAGCACCGCGCGCTGGCGCTCTGCTTCGGCTCGGCCCTGATCACGCTGCTGCTGCTGCTGCTCGGGGCCACCCTCTACACCAACCGCTACGCGGGGCGCGTCTACCGCGGCGTCGGCGTGGCGGGCGTCGATCTCGGCGGGCTGCGGCGCGACGCGGCGGTGGCGCGGCTGGACGAGCGGGCCGCGGCCTACGCGACGGCGCCGGTCCGGGTGCGGCCGGCCTCCGGGGGTGGGGGCCAGCAGGCGTGGACGATCGCGCCGGCCGAGCTCGGCGTCGCGTTCGACACCGGCGCGGCGGCCGACCGCGCGCTGGCCTACGGCCGGGGCGGGGGCGCCCTCGATAACTTCGCGGCCCGGTTCGGCGGGCTGCTGCCCGGCGGCGGGACTGACCTCACCCTCCCGGCCGCGCTCGACGAGGCGCGGCTCGACGCCGCCCTGCGGGCGTGGGCGCCCGCGGCGACCTACTGGCCGACCGACGCCGTCTTCACCGTCGGCCAGGGGGGGCAACTGGCGATCGTCCCCGACAAGGACGGCCTCGGCCTCGACGCGGGCGGCAGCCGCCAGGCCTTCCTGACCCACGCGGCCGGGCTCTCGCGGCAGCCCCTGACGCTGCCGCAGGCGCCGGTGCCGGCGGCGATCACCGCCCGGATGCTCCAGGACATCGAGGGGCGGGCCAGCGCCGTCACCGCCCAGCCCCTGACGCTGCGGATCGGCGAGCGGACCTGGGCGCTGCCCCCCGAGCAACTGCGCGCGGCCCTGCGCTATCGCAAGGACGGCGAGCGGCTGGTCGCCGCGCTCGACCCGGCGCCGCTCGCCCCCTTCTTCGGGCAGGTGTCCGCTGGCGCCGCGCGGCCCGGCGTCAACGCCAAGCTCGTCTACGAGGGGGGGCGTTACGTGGTGCAGCCCGGCCAGGAGGGCAATGTCCTCGACGAGGCCGCGACCCTCGCGGCGATCGACGCCGCACTGACCGAGGGCCGCAGCGAGGCGTCGGGCGCGCTCAAGCCGCAGAACCCCCCGATCGTCGCGGCCGACCTGGAGCCGATCCGCGCGCGGGCGGAGAAGATCGTCTCCACGCCGCTCGTCGTCGGCTTCGGCGAGGAGCCCGAGCGCTTCGCCCACACCTTCGGGCGGGCCGACCTCCAGCCGCTGCTGGTCTTCACCGAGCAGCCGGCGGGGCCGGAGAAGCTGGCGATCGGGGTGGACGAGCAGGGGCTGCGGGCGCTGACGCAATTCCTGGCGGGCGAGCTGAACCAGGGCGTGCGCGACGCGCAATTTACGTTCGCCAGGCAGGCGGTGCGCGACGTCGTCGCCAGCCGCCAGGGGCGCGAGGTCCAGTTCGCCGGGACCGACCAGGCGCTGCGCGCGGCGATCCTCGGGGCGACCGGCCGGGCGACGCCCGAGGTGGCGGTGACCGAGCCGACGATCAAGTCGTCCGACAAGGCGAGGATGAACATCGTCGAGCGGCTCGCCTACGGGGAGACGGACTACAGCTCCTCCTCCGCGGATCGCAAGCACAACGTCGAGTGGGCGGCGGAGAAGCTCGACGGCGCGCTGATCCCGCCGGACGCGGTCTTCTCTTTCAACGAGGCGACCGGCGAGCAGACGATCGAGGCGGGCCTGAAGCCCGGCTACGGCATCGCGCTGGCGAGCGACGGCCGCGCGACGACCGTCTCCTCGGTCGGCGGCGGCATCTGCCAGGTCTCGACGACGCTCTACCACGGCGTCTTCCGCGCCGGGCTGCCGATCGAGGACCGCAGCTGGCACCTCTTCTGGCTGGCCTACGGCGAGCAGGGCGTCGGGGTGAAAGGGCTCGACGCGACCGTGGACGAGCCGACCGGCCTCGACTTCAAGTTCCGCAACACGACCAGCGGCTGGCTGGCGCTCGAGGCGGGCGCGAACGGCGAGACGCTGCGCGTCTCAGTCTGGGGCAAGGACCCCGGCTGGGACGTAAGCATCGACGACCCGGTGATCTCCAACGTGCAGAGGGCCGACCCGAAGGTCGTCTACCAGCGGACCCACGACCTGCCGCCCGGCGCCCAGCGCCCGATCGAGGACGCGCAGGACGGCTTCACCGCCTCGATCCGCATCCGGGTCCGGGACGGGGACGGCAAGCTGATCCGCGACAAGACCTTCACCAGCAACTACCTGCCGTCGCGCAACGTGGTCCAGGTCGGCGTACCGCAGGGCCAGCCGACCGGCGACACCGAGGAGCGGCCGCTGACCGGCAACTAACGGGAACATCGGCGGCTGGTCGCCGAGACGCTGGGCGCGCCCGCGACGGGCGCGCTCAACGTGGACGGCCGCGACTTCCCCAGGCAGGGGCGCGCGTCGGTGGGCGTCGCCCGGCAGTGGTGCGGGGCGCTGGGCAAGGTCGCCAACGGCCAGGTCCGCTCGCCGATCCGCAGCGTCAGGGGCTGGGCGGTGACGGCGCTGGCCTGCCCCTCGATGTCCTGGAGCATCCGGGCGGTGATCGCCGCCGGAACCGGCGCCTGTGGCAGCGTCAGGGGCTGCCGCGAGAACTCGGCCGCGTGGGTTAGGAAGGCCTGATGGCTGCCGCCCGCGTCGAGACCGAGGCCGTCCTTGTCGGGGACGATCGCCAGTTGGCCCCCCTGGCCGACAGTGAAGGCCGCGTCGGTCGGCCAGTAGGTCGCCTCGGGCGCCCATGCCCGCAGAGCGGCGTGGAGTCGCGCCTCGTCGAGCGCGGCCGGGAGGGTGAGATCGGTCCCGCCGCCCGGCAGCAGCCCGCCGAACCGGGCCGCGAAGTTGTCGAGCGGGCTGCCATCCCGCCCGTAGGCCAGCGCGCGGTCGGCCGCCGCGCCGGTGTCGAACGCGACGCCGAGATCAGCGGGCGCGATCGTCCACGCCGGTTGGCCCCCACCGCCAGAGGCCGGCCGCACCTGGACCGGCGCCGCCGCGTAGGCCGCGGCCCGCTCCTCCAGCCGCGCCACCGCCGCGTCGCGCCGCAGCCCGCCGAGATCGACCCCCGCCACGCTGACGCCGCGGTAAACGCGCCCCGCGTAGCTGTTGGTGTAGAGCGTCGCGCCGAGCAGTAGCAGCAGCAGCGTGATCAGGGCCGTCCCGGCGCCGAGCAGCAGGGCCGTGCGCCGACCCTCGGCGGAGCGGCGCCCGGCGGGGGCGACACGGGGAGCCACCAGCCCGTCGCGAGACAGGCTGTCGGGGGTGCGATCCGTTACATCCATAGGTCTGGCTTTCCTCGGGGTTGAGGGCTGTCAATCGTCAAGCCTAGTGACGAGGATGGCTCGACCAACCGCGGCTCGTCGGCGTCAGGAGAACGTCGCCACCGGCCGGCGGTTGCGTCCGTATTCTACACTATTCGTACGCTGGGGGGCCATCATTTGTTCCCGCGATCCGCGCCGTCCCGCCGGCCCACCCCGAAATGACAGGGGCCGACCCGCTCGACCTGCTATGATGCGCCGGTGGCCGAGCATGGGGGCAACGCCGGGGGCGGGCGAGGCGGGGAAACGGCCCCCGCGTCCCCGGCGTTGTTCGCTGGTAGCCGGGCGGCGTGCCGCGGAGCCGGCGGGGGGAGAGGGTCGGGGGCCGCGAGGAAAGGGAGGGGCATGCTCAACTACCCGCTCGATCTGTCGTTCAAGATCATCTCGTTCGGGCCGCAGGTGCGCGTCGCCGACGCGAGCGGGCGGCTGATTGCCTATGTCAAACAGAAGGCGCTGAAGCTGCGCGAGGACGTGCGGATCTACGCGGATGAGGGGCAGCAACGGCAGCTCTATCAGATCAACGCCAGCCGCATCCTCGACTTCCGGGCCAACTACGCCATCACCACCGCCGCGGGCGAGTCGATCGGCGCGGTTCGCCGACCGGGGATGCGCTCGATCTGGAAGACCAATTACCTCATCCTCGACACCGCCGGGGCCGAGATCGGGCTGATCCACGAGGAGAACCCCTGGATCAAGGTGGTGGACGGGCTGGTCGGCGAGTTGCCGGTCGTCGGCATGTTCACCGGCATGTTCCTCAACCCGGCCTTCCTGGTCGATCTCCGCGGGCAGACGGTGCTCTACCTCAAGAAGCAGCCGGCGGTCTTCGAGAGCAAGTTCACCATCGAGAAGCGCGGCGATTTCTCCGACCGGGACGAGGCCCTGCTCCTGTCCAGCGTGATCATGACGATGCTGATGGAGCGGGATCGGGG
>JAUJMV010000003.1:148664-164641 GCA_030446685.1 Thermomicrobiales bacterium
CTACACGGAGGCCGGCGCGGTGCCGCGGCGCCCGGTGGCGATCGTCTTCGGCGCGCAGGTTCTGCCGGGCGGGAGCCCGAGCCGGGCGCTCGCCAACCGGCTCGACGACGCCGTCGCGCTCTACCGCGCGGGCAGGGTCGAGCGCCTGCTGCTCACCGGCGACGGCAGCAGTTCCGAGTACTACGACGAGCCGGCGGTGATGCGTGCCTACGCCCTGGAGCGGGGGGTGCCGGACGCGGCGATCGTCCAGGACACCGCCGGCCTCCGCACCTACGATAGCTGCTACCGGGCGAAGGCGGCCTTCGGCGTGGAGTCCGCCGTGCTGGTGACACAGGCGTACCACCTGCCGCGCGCCATCTACACCTGCGAGCGCCTCGGGGTGCGCGCGGTTGGCTTCGCGGCCGAGCCCCTCGGCGGGCGGGCCGCCGGGGCCGCGCTGCGGCGGGAACACCCCGCGCGCTGGCTGGCCTGGTGGCAGGTCACGGTGACGCGCCCGGCGCCCCGCATCCCCGGCCCGCGCGCAGCCGCCCTCGACGACAGGCCGTAACGCCCGCCCGGCGCCACCGCGGATCGCGCCCCTGTCTCCGGGCGAGCGCGGGGATGGTCGGATGACGAGAGCGGCCGCCCGTGGCGGCACGCCGCGTGCATGCACGGCCCCGGCGCTGCGGTCGCGCCTCCGGGCGTGGCCCCGCTGCGGGACGCCACCGATGCGTGAGGAGGTGACAGATGGCGACGAGCGCGGCGCGCGCCGCCGAGCGTGGCGCGGCCGGTTCAGGGGAGATCCCCGCCGAGACGCAACTGCGCATCTACGAGACGATGGTGCTGGCCCGGCGGCTGAGCGAGCGCCTGCTGCAGCTCCAGCGCGCCGGCATCGTGCCGCTGGCGGTGCCGTGCGACGGCCACGAGGCGATCCAGGTCGGCTCGGCGCTGGCGATGCCGCGCGAGCGGACGATCGTCTACCCCTACTACCGCAGCCTCGCCGCGGTCCTCGCCTACGGCATGACGCCGCTCGATCTGGTCCTCGGCTTCTACGCCAAGCGGGACGATCCCAGCACCGGCGGCCACCAGATGCCCGGCCACTACAGCCGTCGCGACCTCAACATCGTCACGACCTCCAGCGTGGTCGGGACGCAGCTTGTCCACGCGGCGGGCGCGGCCTACGCCGCGAAGGTGCGCAAAAGCGGGCAGGTGGCGATCACTTACATCGGCGAGGGCGGGACCTCGGAGGGTGACTTCCACGAGGCGCTCAACTTCGCGGCGATCCACAAGCTGCCGGTCCTCTTCGTCGTGGAGAACAACCAGTACGCGATCTCGGTGCCGCTGACGAAACAGATGGCGGTCGCCAACGTCGCCGACCGCGCGGCGGCCTACGGGATGCCCGGCGTGATCGTCGACGGCAACGACGCCGAAGCCTGCTACCTGGCGACGCGCGACGCCGTCGCGCGGGCGTTGGCCGGCGACGGCCCGACGCTGCTCGAAGCCAAGACCTACCGCCTGGCCCCCCACACCAGTGACGACGACGACCGCGGCTACCGCCCGCTCGAAGAGATCGCGATGTGGCGGCGCGAGCGCGACCCGGTCCCCCGCTTCGCCGCGACACTGGAAGCGCGCGGCCTGCTTGATGAGGCGGGCACGGCCGCGATCGCCGCCCGCGTCCGCGCCGCGATCGATGACGCCACCGCCCGCGCCGAGGCCAGCCCCGACCCCGACCCCGCCGACATCCACATCCCGGTCTTCTCCACCCCCGAAGTGCCGGGGCGAACCCAATGACGAGCGCGGAACGCGGAACGCGGATCGATGGACGACGGAGCATGCAAGCGCCGGGGGCGGTTAACGCCGCGGAACGCGATCGTGCGCCGCGTTCCCCATCCCGCGTTCCGCGCTCGTCGTGAGGCCGATCCCTCCCGGCGCCATCGCCGAGGTGCGCGTCGTCGTGGACGAGACGATGCTGGCCGCCTTCGAGGGGCGGATCGTCCACGCGGTCTACGGCACCGCCGCGATGGTGGCGCACCTCGAACTCGCCGGGCGCAGGATCATCCTGCCCTATCTGGAGGAGGGGGAGGAGGGGGTTGGCTACGCGATCGCCGTCACGCACCTCGCCCCGACGCTGCCGGGCATGGCGGTCGTCGCGCGGGCCTGGTTCCGCGAGCAGCGCGGCCGGCAGATCATCTGCGACGTGGCGGCCTTCAACGAGTTCGAGCGAATCGGCGAAGGCTCCTTCACCCAGGCAATCGTCCGCCGTGCAAGCCTGGACGCGCGCCTGGCGAAGCTGCGGGCGAAGCGCAACCGGGAAGGGCTTTGACAGGCGCGACACGCCAGTGGGGAGATCGGCAGAGGAATAGCACCATCCTGGAGATCAATCAGCGGCTGGAAAGCCAATCGAGGGTATAACTCGGTATGCCGCCTTCATGATCGCGAGCATAGGCGACCAGCGACCGAGCGATGCGAGCCGGAGCCTTGTTGGGCAGCGAGTACGGCACAACCAGCATGCCCGCGTGGGGCCATTCGTTCTCGAAGTACACGGTGGTCCAGTGGATGAAGTGATCGCGGTTGCGCGTCACCACACAGCACCCCTCGGTCGCCGCGATGCGCAACACTTCGCGATCGGCGATTTGTTTTTCGTTGCGCTCGTGGGCGCTCACCACATCAAACCCCAGGGCGCGGGCAATCACCGCCACCTCGGGGACGACATCCTCATCCAGGTAGAATCGCACGGTTAGTTCCGCGGCTTCATGAAAGGATAGGTCGTCCACACCTTCTCCGGCGTCCACAACTCTTCCCGCCGCAGTTGCTCTTCGATCTCTTCCGGGTACGCCTCGGCGTAAGCTAGTGCGGCGCGCAGGTCACGCTCGGATAGCCAGGGAACCTGGCGCAAGGCATCCCAATTCTCATCCACCGCGCGGTAGGTGCCGACAACCCCGTAGACGGTAATCCGGGAACCGGACACGCGCGCGACCCGCCCTGCGCCGCCATCCGTGAACGTGATTCCGGGGATACGGCGCATCTTCACCGCTTCGCTCAACATCTCATTGGCAACGCTCGAAAAATCACGCCCAGTACGGCGCACAATCTCCTCGATCCCGCTTCGCACCTCCCGCGGTATGCGCAAGCTGACCGGCGAGGCGCCTATTCTGGCCATCATGCCCTCCATCGTGGACTACATTCACTACTGCGCAGTGTACGCAACACCGAAATGCCATTCGAGACGAATACGCCCCGGCAACGAAAAGGCGGCGGGACAGGCCCGCCGCCCTGAACGATCATCGCGCTTGCCGTGGCGCCCCGGCGTCAGGGCTCCTGTGTCTTCATCAGCGGGAGGTCGAGGTTGGTGGAGTGGGCGGCGGAGAGGCGCGCCTTCGGGTTGAGGTACTGGACCGCATGGTTGACCGCGGTGATCGCCTCGTGGAAGCCGGTGGCGATCAGCTTGAACTTGGTCGGGTGGGTGACGATGTCGCCCGCCGCCCAGATGCCGGGGAGGTTGGTCGCCATCGTCAGCGGGTCGGCGACGACCTGGTTCTTCTGCACCTCCAGGCCCCAGCTCTTCAGGGGGCCGAGGTCGGCGACGAACCCGATGCTCATAATCGCCGCCTCGACGGGAACGGTCGTCGTCTCCTTCGTCTTGTTGTGCCGGTAGGTGACGGCCTCCAGCCGGCCGCCGGCGCCGTGCAATTGGTCGACCTCGCGGTGGGTGTCGACCGTGACGCTGGAGGCGTGCAACTGCTCGACCGACTTCGCGTGCGCGCGGAAGTTGTCGCTGCGGTGGATCAGCGTCACCTTGCGGGCGATCGGCTCCAGCGTCAGCGCCCAGTCGACCGCCGAGTCGCCGCCGCCGACGATCAGGATCGCCTTGTCGCGGAAGTCCTCGTTGCGGGTGACGAAGTAGACGATCGTGCCGCCCGCCTCGAACTCGGCCAGCCCTTCGACCGCCAGCTTCTTCGGCGCGAAGGCGCCCACCCCCGCGCAGACGATCACCGCGCGCCCCAGGTGGACGCCCTTGTCGGTCTCCAGCCGGAAGACCCCGTCGTCGGGGATGCGCTCCAGCGTCTGGGCGCGCTCGTTCAGGTGGATTCGCGGGCTGAACTGCCCCGCCTGCTTGGCGAGGTTCGCGACCAGGTCCTTGCCGAGGACGGCCGGGAAGCCGCCGACGTCGTAGATGTACTTCTCGGGATACATCGCGGTCACCGCGCCGCCGAGCTGCTCCAGGCTGTCGACGATGTTGGTGGTCAGGCCGCGCAGGCCGGCGTAGAAGGCGGCGAACAGCCCGGTCGGCCCGCCGCCGATGATCAGCACGTCGGCGACCTGCGGTTCGCCCCGCATCCCGGCGGCGTCGCCCGCGCCGTCCGTGCCGGGCGTCATCGCGCGGTTCACCTCGGTCATGTCAATCTGCTCCTGTGGCCTATCGTGGCGCCGCGCCCCGCCCTCTCGCGGCATGGCCGCGGGTGGTGTCGCGCGCCAGCGCGGGACAATTCTAAGTTGTTCCCCTGGTTGCAAGTATACCATGAGGGCAAAGGGGGGCGGGCGTCGACGGGCGCGGGGCGAAGAGCGAAGAGCGAGGAGCGAGAAGGGCGGGGCGCGTGGCGGGGTGGGGGCCGCCGGTTGAAACCGGCGTCTCGCGGGCGCCGCCGCGCCACGAAGCACCCCGCGGGGCATAAACCCGCCTGCGCGGGCTGGGTCCGGGCCACGCCGGAGGCGCCCCACGTCGGCCGAGCGTTCCCGCCGGCTCCAGTCCGCGACGGCGGACTTGGTGGCCGCAGGCCCGCGAGACGCCGGTTTCAACCGGCGGCCCCCACCCCGCCACGCGCCCTCGCCCGTCTGCCTTCCGCCCGCTACCCGCCGCGGTCCGCCATCAATGGTGGATCCAGACGAGCGTGCCGAGCGGCGCCCAGGCGTAGAGGGCGGACGCAATCTCGCCCGGCGTGTTGACGCAGCCGCGACTGGTCGGCGCGCCCCAGACGTCGAGCCAGTCGGCGGCGTGGATGGCGTAGCCGCCGTCCAGGAAGTACATCACCCAGGGCACATCCTCGATGTAGTAGTAGTCCGGGTCGCCCGGCGTCCCGAGCGTCATGTCGTCGTGGGGCAGCTTGCGGTAGATGCGGTAGGTGCCGGGCGGCGTCTCCCAGCCCTGCTTGCCGCTGCGGATCAGCGTCGTCAGCTCGGGCATGTCGCCGTCCCAGGCGGTCAGCCGCTGCTCGCCCAGGTTGACCTCGATCCACTTCGGCCCGCGGAAGAGCCCTTCGTCGTAGTCCGGCGTCCCGGCGGCCCGGTCGGCCGGCGCGATCGCGACGCCCGTCGCCGCCGCCAGGCGGCGCCCGAGCGCCGCGAGTTGCACCTCGTCCCGCCCGTCCGGCGCTTCGGCGTGGCGCTCCATCTTGGCCCGCTCGAAATACTGCACCAGCCGCGTCCGGCCGTCCTCCGGACTCGCCTCCTCGAACGGCTCCGAGAGGGGCAGCCCGAGGATCGCCGCGCCGCCGTGTCCCTCCCAGAAGCGCTTGAACGGCCCCGACAGGCTGTGCCCGGTCGAGGGGAAGACGACCGCGTCGTCGGTCTCGGGGCCGAGCGCGCCGCGCACGATCGGCGGCAGCGGGCGGAAGGGCGCCTCGGCGAACCGGGGGAAGGCCGGATCGACGGCGACTGTGGTGATGCCGATCGGGTCGTCGTGGCGCTCCAGGAACTCGCCCTTGCTCCAGCCCGATCCGGCGGCGCCGGCGACCTGGTACCAGGGCTCGCCGTCGGCGTCGGGGAGTGGCCCGCCGATCAGCTGCACCCGCTGCTCGCGCCCCAGCAGGCCGACCTTGCCGTAGGCGGTGCCGGGGCCGGCGCGCAGGTTGAGCGGCGAGATCGTTGTCGCGCCCTGCCCGACGACCAACGCCGCCGCGCCGCCGGTGTTGGGGCGATAGACGAGCGTGGCGCGCTCGAAGTACTGGGCGCGCAGCCGGTCGTCCGCCGAGGGGATAACCTCGCTGATCGGCAGGCCGAAGACCGTCCGCCCGCCGTTCGCGCGCCAGTAGAAGAGGAACGGCTCGGCCAGGTGATGCCCGGTCTCCGGGAAGTAGACCTGGTCCGGCACGTCAACCCAGGACGGCAAGTCGCGCCCGATCGGCCCCGCGGTGGCCCCCGGTGGCGCGGCGAGGCCGGTTCCCCCGCCGGCCAGCAGCGCCCCGGCGAGCGCGGCCGCGGTCAGGCACCGCGCCAGGGAATGACCAATCGAAGCCCGCCGCAGCACGGCCACACGCTACCCTCCGCTATCGCCGACCTGCCCCGTAGGCGGGGCCGCCACCCTCCCCCCAGAGGGTGTACGTACATGTCGTCCGTATAGTAGCACGCCGCGCGCGGAATGCAAGGCCAGGCGGGCGGGGAAGTGGTATAATTCCTTGTGGTGATCGGGAAAGCGGGTGGGTCGCGATGAGCAGACTGGCAGAGCGAATCTATCGCACCGAGGCGGTGGTGCTGCGCCATCGCCCCTATGGCGAGGCCGATCTGATTCTCACGCTCTACACACCCCACTACGGCAAGCTGAGCGCGATGGCGAAGGGCGTCCGCCGGCCGGCCAGCAAGCGGCGCGGGCATCTCGAACTGTTCACCCGCGCGAAGGTGATGCTGGCGCGCGGGCGGACCTTCGAGCAAGTCACGGACGCGCAGACGCTCGACGCCAACCGCGGCCTGCGCGGCGAGGACCTCGACGGGCAGGAGCAGGTCGGCATCGCCTACTACCTGGCCGAACTGCTCGACAAGACCACCGAGGAAGGGCAGGAGAACCGCGCGATCTGGGACCTGCTCACCAGCTCGCTCCGCGCGCTCTCCGACGGCATCAACCCCGCGATCGTCGCGCGCCACTACGAGTTGCGGCTGCTCGGCTACCTCGGCTACCAGCCGGGCCTCTTCGACTGCGCCGGCTGCGGCGAGCCGTTGCAGCCGGTGACGAACGCCTACAGCGTCGAACTGGGCGGCGTCCTCTGCCCAGAGTGCCGGTCGCAGGACCCCGCCGCCGAGCCCCTATCGGTCAACGCGCTGAAGCTGCTGCGGCTGCTGGCGCGCGAGAGGCCGGAGACGGTCGCGCGCCTGCGCTTCGGCCCCGCGCTCGCCACCGAGGTCGAGGGCGTCCTGCGCCAGTCGATCCGCCGGATCATCGAGCGCGACCTCGAATCGCCCGCCGTCCTGCGCAGCCTACGCGGGGAGTGAGCGGGCGAGTCATTATCGGCAATACTGGGTGTGGGCAGTATCCCGGCACGACCCAAGGGGGAACGATGGCCTACACCTGGCAAGAGGGCTCAATCACGAGTCACCCGGCGATCCTCGGCGGTGAGCCGATCATTGTCGGGACGCGGACGCCGGTGCGCGCCATCGCCGAGATGTGGCGCATGGGGGTAGCGCCGGAGGAAATCCCGATCCATCTGCCCCATCTGACGCTCGGGCAGGTGTTCGCCGCGCTCAGCTACTTCGCCGACCATCAGGCCGAGATCGTCGCGGCGATCGAGCGCAACCGGCTGCCGGTGGGCCAACTCGACCAGATCGTTCGTCCGTGACGGGGGCGCTGTTCATCGCGCTCTTCCTCAACGAAGACGTGCCGGTGGGCATCGCGCAGCGGTTGCGCGCCCACGGTTACGATGCCGTGACCGCTCTGGAAACAGGGCGGCTGGGCCTCGAAGGGGCCGAACAGCGTACCTATGCCGCGGGGCAACAGCGCGCGATCCTGACGCACAACCGCCAGCATTTCGCCCTGTTGCATGAGCATTGGCTTGCCACACGGCGCGACCACTACGGCATCATCGCGGCCTTCCGCCGGCCCCCGGGGGAAATTGTCACTCGCCTGCTGGCACTCCTCGACCAGAGGATGGCCGACGAGATGCGCGGCCAGCTCCGCTCCCTCTAACACGGAACGTGCCCGCGCCTTGATGCCCCGCCCGTCTATGCTCCGCCGTCCGGCTTGTCGGGCGATAGCACGCCGAGGCAGAGCAAGCCGAAGCCGGTGAAGTTGAGGGCGTTGCGCAGCGTGTGCCAGCGATCCCACCGCCCGCGCAGTTCGGACCAGTCGGCCGGCGGCGCGTCGGGCGACGCCTGGAGGAGCCGCCGGTTGATCGGCATGTTCCCGGCGAAGGTGATCCCGAGCATGCCCAGGAAGAGGAAGGTCGCGGCCAGGGGGCAGCGGAAGGCCGCGGAGCGCCGGTCGCGCGCGAGGGCCAGGACGGGGAGGCAGGAGACGATCGCCGCGATCATCAGGAACGGCATCAGCCGCCCGTAGCGGCGGGTGATCGCCTGCTCCGCCCGGACCTGCGCCGCCGCGGGCAGCGTCCCGAGGGCCGGATGGACCGCGGCCCAACTGCCGAACTCGTTGCCGACCAGCACGCCCGCGAGCAGCAGGTTGAGCAAGCGGGCGATCTTCAGCGCCATAGGGCCTCCCTTCCGTCGGTGGATCGACCGTCGCGCCAGTTGTACCAGAGGATCGGGCCGGGGGAATAGCGGCCGGGCCGCGCGCGCTATAGCCCGCGGGGGTCGCCGCGACGGGGCGGCGGCCGGCGGCACAGCGGGGGAGTCCGTGATGATCGTGGCCCTGGCGGGCGGGGTCGGCGGGGCGAAGCTGGCGCAGGGGTTGTACCTGGCGCTGCCGCCGGACACGCTGACGGTGATCGGCAACACCGCCGACGACTTCGACCACTTCGGGCTGCGGATCAGCCCCGACCTCGACACCGTCCTCTACACCCTCGCCGGGCTGGCGAACCCGGCCACCGGCTGGGGGATCGCCGGGGATAGCTTCCGCGCGCTCGACCTGCTGAAACGCTACGGCGCCGAGGACTGGTTCGCGATCGGCGACCTCGACTTCGCCACCCACATCCGCCGCAGCGAGTTGCTGCGCGCCGGCCACGCGCCGACCGCGGTCGCCGCGACGCTGGCGAGCGGCCTGGGGCTGCGCGCGCGCCTGCTGCCGATGTGCGACGAGCCGGTGGCGACGATCGTCGAGACGCCGGACGGCCCGCTCGGCTTCCAGGACTATTTCGTCCGCCGCCGCCACCAGGACACGGTCAACGCGGTCCGCTTCGACGGGATCGAGCGCGCGACCCTGCCCGACGGCGTGGCGGCGGCGCTGCGCGAGGCGACGGCGATCGTCCTCTGCCCGTCCAACCCGATCGTCAGCCTCGGGCCGATCCTGGCGGTGCCGGGCCTGCGCGCGGCGCTGCGCGCCGCGCCGGGGCGGAAGGTGGCGGTCAGCCCGATCGTCGGCGGGCGGGCGCTGAAGGGGCCGGCCGACCGGATGCTCGCCGGCCTGGGGCACGACGTCTCGCCGGTCGGGGTCGCCCGGCTCTACCGGGACTTCCTCGACGGCTTCGTCCTCGACGAGACCGACGCGGCCCTGGCGCCGGAGGTGGAAGCCCTCAGCCTGCGGGCGCTGGTGGCGCAGACGGTCATGGGCGACGCCGCCGACCGCCGGCGGCTGGCGGAGGAAATCCTCGCCTTCGCGAGGGACGAGTGACGCGTGAGGAGTGACCGCTACCCCCCGGCACAAGACCGAGCGCCCCGCACCGTCGCCGTGGTCCCGGTCAAGGCGCTGCACGGGGCGAAGAGCCGCCTCGCCGTGGTGCTCGGGCCGGACGAGCGGGCGGCGCTGACCCTGCGCACCCTGCGGACGGTGCTCGACGCGCTCGACGCGCCGGGCATCGCCGCGCGACTCGTCGTCAGCCCCGACCCGGTCGTCCTGGCGGCGGCGCGGGAAGTGGGCGCGGTCACGCTTGGGCAGCGCCCGGACGGCGGAGGCGACGGGCTGAACCGGGCGCTCGATGAGGCGCGGGCGGCGGCGGTCGGCGCGGACGCCCTCCTGGTGGTCCTCGGCGACCTGCCCCTCCTGGAGCGCGCCGACACCGCCGCTATCCTCGCGCTGGCCGGCGCAACGCCGGGGGTGGTACTCGCCCCCGACCGGCGCGAGACCGGGACGAACGCCATGCTGCTGCGGCCGCCCGGCGCGCTCCCCTTCGCCTTCGGCGCGGGCAGCCTGGCGCGGCACCGCGCGCTGGCGGCGGCGCGCGGCTTGCCGCTCGCCCACTATCGCGCCCCCGGCACCGCGCTCGACCTCGACACGCCCGACGACCTGTACGCGGTCGAAGGTCTCGAGGTCGAAGGTCGAAGGTCGTGATGGGCGGGGGGATCACCACCCCTCCGCATGGCGCGCGCTCGACCGTCGGCGCGCTCAGCACGAATCCCGCTCTGGCACCCGCACGCACTCGGCCTATTCCCACGCGCAGACGATCACGGCGGTGGGCGGCGTCCCGGCGGGCGGCTCCGGGCATCCCGGTCGAACCGAGTCGAGATACTCCTGCTCCTGGCCAGGGGCGATGTGGTTCATCGCCATACTCCAAACGAAGATCTTCTGCCCCGGACAGCGGATTGCGCCTTTGCCCTCGGCAATCCGCTCCGCCCCCCCAAGCTCTGGCGCGAGGTCCTCGGCATCACGCCAGAGGACATAGTTGAAGTCAACACCACCATGCCAGCTCGCCCCACTGACACGGAGCGCCCGCAGCCGCAGGCGCTCGTGCTGCTCGTGCCGTCTGGCGAAGTAGGCGAGGAGGGCGTCGCGATTCGCGGTCACGAAATGACTACCCCGATCGTTGCCCGAGCTAGCCACGGTGACCGAGTACCACTCGAACTCGGGGTCGAAGAAGCGGGTGAGACCCTGCTGGTCCCCACGGTTGAAGGCATCGAAGAAGCGCAGGAGAACCTCGGCGACCTCGCGCGGGCTACAGCCGGTCGGGGATCGCTCGTTATCCCGGGTCACCACTACTTGCGGCACCGCGGCGGGGGCGGCCGTTGCTGTGGACGGCGGATTTGTGGGGCCTGGCGCCCCGCTCGCCACCGCCCCCGTTGGCGCGGCGATCGGCGTGCCGGCGGTGGCCGGGGTGCTGGTGGGCGGGGCGGCGGAGGGAGAGAGGACAACGGGGGCGACACCCCCGCCGCACGCGATTAGGGCCGCGAGGAGGGCAAGAACCGCGAACCGGCCGCCGAGCAGTAATCGCGCCGTCGCCCCCACCTGCCCCGTCCCACGCGGCTTCCGCATCCCCCGATCTCGTACGCGGTTCTGGCACACTGCTTCCCTCCTTCGCACCTGCCACCTGAGCAACGGGCGGGATGCGCCGCGCGTTCTGCCCCTTCTACACCGCAACCTCGGCATCGGTTCCCAGCGGCGCCGCGTGGCGGCACTGGCGAGGGGCGGCACCGGGTGTGGACCGGACTATCCTGGCTTTCGACCGTTACCAATGGGTCTCGCGTAACAGTTCGGAGTGGCCTGGCCGCTGGCCCGCCGGCGGGCCGCCCTCACCCTCCCCCCCAGCCCCCTCCCTCTCCCAATGCTGGGAGAGGGAGGGGGAGTAGGGCCGATGGGTCGAACCAAGGCGGGGCGGGGCCGCCGCGTCTGGGCGCGGCATGGCGCGGGAGGGGAAATGGGGGATTTGGGGTCATTTGGACTATCCTCCCGACCCGCTGACGGGGTCGTTTTCCCTGCTGGGGCGCCACAATCGAAGCGGCCGAGGGCAGTTCGTTTCGCGAAAACGCTCCTCTCGCGGCCGGTCGCGCCGCGCGCGCGAGGCGGGGTGTGCGCGCCCGGATACCGATCGGACCCGGCGGCGGGGGCGGGCGGTGCCGCGGGGCGGGGGGTGAGGGCGGGGAGGCGGATGGGGGCGGAGGCCGCGCGATCGGGCGGGCGGCTCGCCGATGTCCGCTCGCCGCGTACCCGACCCTGAACTGTTGCGGTCTCGCCGGGTCGGATGGGCAAGCGCGCCGATCTGGTATAGCATAGGGATCGCCGCGGAGCGGATCGTTCAGGGTGATCCCGCTGCCTGCCACCCCTCACCCACTACTCGCGCGTGCGGATGGGAGCCTCCATGACCTTCGACCCGCGACCTTCGGACCTGCGGCCCGCCGACGAGGCCGAACCGGCGGTGAGTGGGGCCGATGCCCGGACGCGCGCCTGGCTGATCGAGAACCCGGCGGCCGGGCAGTCCGATTGGGAGGAGCAGATCGCCGCCGCGCAGGCGACGCTGCGCGAGGCGGGCTGGGCGGTCACGCTGCGGCGGACGGCCGGGCCGGGCGACGCGACGACCTTCGCGCGCGAGGCGGTCGCGGCGGGGGCCGATGTCGTCGTGGTGGCGGGGGCGACGGGACGGTCAACGAGGCGCTGCAAGGGCTGGCCGGGCAGCGCCGCACCGCGCTGGCGGTCCTGCCGGGCGGCACGGTCAACATCTGGGCGACCGAACTCGGCGTGAAGAAGGACGAGGCCGACATCGCGCGGCGGATCGCGGCCGGCCAGCGCCACGTCGTCGACCTGGGTCGCGTCAACGACCGCTTCTTCCTGATGGTCGCCAGCGCCGGCGTCGACGCCGAGGCCAACGCCGCGGTCGACCGCTCGCCGCCGCTCAAGCGGCTCAAGCGGCTGACCGGCGTGGTCCCCTACGCCATCGCCGGCCTGCTGACGGCGCTCCGCTTCCGTCCCCCGACGGTCGCGCTCTACATCGACGGCGAGCCGCTCACCGGGCGGCTGCTGATGTTCGTCGCCGGCAATACCCGCCTCTACGGCGGCGTGGCCGAGATCACCTACCAGGCGCGGGCCAACGACGGCCTGCTCGACATCTGCGTCATCGGCGGGCGCGGGCCGCTCGATCTGCTGCGGCGCGGCTGGTCGGTGTTGCGCCGCCGGCACGATGCCGACCCTGGGATCACCTACCGCAAGGCGCGGCGCGTCGTCCTCGACCCGCGCCGCCCGCTGCGCATCCAGGCCGACGGCGAGGACATCGGCGCGACCCCCGCCACCTTCCAGGTCGTCCCGGCCGCGCTCGAAGTCGTCGTCCTCTCCGACGTGCCGCCCGGCTTCCTGGGCGAACCGGATGAGGGCGGAGAGCGGATGGCGGAAGGCGGGGGCCGGTGGGCGCGGGGCGTAACGCGTAGCGCGTGGGGCGGAGAGCGAAGAGGGTTGAGGGATGGGCGCGACGACGGCGGGGGTGCGCCTTACTCCCCAGGAACTGGCGTTCCTGGCGGGCGAGCGCGTGGCGCGCTTCGCGACGGTGACGCCCGGCGGGGCGCCGCATCTCGTCCCGGTCTGCTACGCCGTCGCCGGCGCGGACGGCGCGGTGACAGCGGTCTACATCGCGCTCGACGAGAAGCCGAAGCGGGTGGCGCCGGGCGCGCTCCGGCGCGTGCGCAACCTGGCGGCGAACCCGGCGGTGGCGCTCCTGGTCGACCGCTACGACGACGCCGACTGGGGCCGCCTCGCCTTCCTGCGTCTCGACGGGCGGGCGGACATCCTGGGGCCGGACGACGCGGAGCAGGCCGCCGCCCTCGCCCTGCTGCGCACGAAGTACCCGCAGTACCGCGTGATGGCGCTCGAAGGCTGCCCGGTCATCCGGATCGCACCGACCACCGCGCGCTCCTGGGGCGCGCTCGAACAGGCCGCCGCGGGGGCGGACGACGCGCCCCCACCGCGCGCGCTGCCCTTCCCGGAACTGGTGCGCGGGCGGCGCTCGGTGCGCCGCTTCCGGCCCGACCCAGTGCCGCGCCCGCTCGTGGAGGAGCTGATCGCCGCGGCGGGATGGGCGCCCTCGCCCCACGGGCGGCAGCCCTGGCGCTTCGCCGTCGTCACCAACCCGGCGACGAAGGAGGCGCTGGCCGACGCGATGGGCGCGACCTGGACCGAACAGCTCGCGCTCGACGGGCAGGACGCCGAGACGGTCGCCGCACGGCTGGCCGGCTCGCGCCGGCGCCTGCTCGGCGCGCCGGTCCTGATCGTCCCCTGCCTCTACCTCGCCGACCTCGACCGTTACCCCGACGCCGCGCGCCAGGCCGCCGAGGAGACGATGGCGGTCCAGAGCCTCGGCGCGGCGGTGCAGAACCTCCTCCTCGCCGCCTATGACCGCGGCCTCGACGCCGGCTGGATGTGCGCGCCGCTCTTCTGCCCGGACGTCGTCCGCGACACGCTCGACCTCGCCCCCGCCCTGATCCCGCAGGCGATCATCACCGTCGGCTACGCGGCGCAGGACCCGCAGCGCCGCGGCCGCCTGCCGGTCGGCGCGCTGATCGCGCGGTACGACTGAGGGGCGTGGGGCGTTCTCTCCCCGCCCGCGGTGCGCCGAGAAGGGCGGGCGCGTGGGGAGTACAATAGCGATGGCGCGCGGGCGTGACACCGTCGCGGCGCGCGGGAGGTTGATCGAACAATCGGACAGATGAAAGGCCGTCAATGGACCCCCTGCTGATCTTCCTCGTGGCGATCGTCGCCGTGGCGGTCGCCTCGGGGCCACTCTACATGCGGATGCTGGCGCGCGGCGCGAAGCCGGACCCCTGGTGGCGCGGGCGGCGCGACGGGGCGTTCGTCGTCGGGGCGGTGATGCTGATCGCCGGCATCGGCGCCTACCTGATCGGCAGCGTCGGCGCGATCACCTTCGCCTGGCTGCTGCTCGTCTCGGCGGCGTTCAACCTGTCGATCGCCGCCTACTGCCACCTGGCGTTGCGCCGGCTGGCCCGTTGAGCGTGGGCCGTGGGGCGTGGGCCGTGGGCCGTGGGCCGTGGGCAGAAGGCAGAGGGCGGAGGGCGGGAGGCACTAGTGGTGTGGAGGCGCCCAGGGATCTGTCGCTCACGCCCCGCGCCCCGCGCCCTACGCCCCACGCTCTACAAGGAGGGGGGATGCGCCTGACGCTGACGACGCTGCGCGGCGGCACCGTCTTCGATGAAGAGCCGCCGGAAGGGGCCGCGGAACTGATCGCGCGCCAGATCCCGAGCGGGCAGCCGCTCGCCTTCTTCGAGGGCGAGGCGGCCAGCCGGGTCGCGGGGGCGATCCTGCGCGACCTGATGGCGCTGCCCCCCTCGCCCAAGCTGATGATGCTGCTGGCGAACTTGCAGACGATCGAGCGGCGCGAGAAGAGCCGGATCGTCATCCTGCGCTGACCGATTCACCACAGAGGCACAGAGGAACGGGAGGGAGTTCACGGAGAAGGAATGAAAGAAATCTCCGTGTCCTCTCCCTCGTGCTCCGTGCCTCTGTGGTGAATCGGTTTTTGGAACGGCGTGCGATAATGCCTCTGGTAGGGGGAAGGGCCGGCAGAACGGGAGGGGCGGATGGCGCTTGCTGCGGGCGGGGTGCGCGGGGTGATCCCGGCGCTGGTGACGCCGTATAACGACTCTGGCGGCGTCGACGCCGAGGGGGTGGGGCGGCTGGTCGAGCACGCCATCGCGGGGGGCGTCCACGGGCTGATGGTCAACGGCGGCACCGGCGAGTTCGTCCACCTCAGCCGCGGCGAGAAGCTGATCGTGATCGAGGCGGCGGTCGAGGCGGCGGCGGGGCGTGTCCCGGTCTACGCCGGGACGGCGGCGGAGAGCACCGAGGAGACGCTCGCGCTGACCTGGGATGCCGCCAAGGGCGGGGCCGACGCGGCAATCATCGTCACCCCCTACTACTTCGGCCTGCCGCAGGACGCGCTCGCCGGCCACTACGCCGAGATCGCCCGGCGGGGCCGGCTCCCGGTCGTCGTCTACAACAACCCGCTCTACACCGGCAACAACCTGACCCCGGCCACCCTCGCGCGGCTGGCTGGCACCAGCGGCATCGTCGGCCTGAAGCAGAGCAACGCCGACCTGGGGCAACTGGTGGAGACGATCCGCCTGGCCGGCGACCACTTCGCCGTCCTGACCGGCATCGACTCGCAGTTCTACCCCGCGCTCTGCGCCGGCGCGGTCGGCATCTTCTCCACCGCTGCCTGCGTGATGCCACGCGAGATGGTCGCCATCTACGACGCCTGGCACGCCGGCGACCACGATCGGGCGCGGGCGCTGCACCTGCGCGCCCAGGTTCTCAACCGCTTCCTCGAGTATGACCCCGGCTACGTCGCGCCCTGCAAGGAGGCCCTGGCGCTGCTCGGACTGCCCGGCGGCCCCGTCCGCCGCCCCCTCCCCGACCTCACCCCGGAGGAACGCGAGGGCCTCCGCGCCGCGCTGGTTGAGTTGGAATTGCT
>JAUJMV010000003.1:164741-165839 GCA_030446685.1 Thermomicrobiales bacterium
CCCGCCGCCGCGGGCTGAGACTGATCCAGGTAGAGTGCCTATCAAGACAGCCTGGGACGTTGCCGCGATCCCAGCCCGGCTTGGCCGGGCTTCGTGGCCGGCTGGCCGACAGGCGCGACTTCAGTCGCCGGCGTGGCCGCTGGACTGCCACCGCGCTTCTGGCGGCGTATCCGGCTGCGTGGGATACTATCTGTAGGCGATCGGGCCGGATGGTAACGCGGGTAGGAAGCTTGCGGGCGTGGCGAAACAGGGACTGATTACCGAGGAGCGCCCGGTCAGGGGCGCACTCGACGGGGCGCGGCCGGCGGTGCGGCGCGGGCGGCGACCGGGTGGCGATGGGGCCGCTGCGCGCATCGCGGGGCGGATCACGCGCGGGCGCTGGCTGCCGATGACGATCCTCGTCCTGGCGGTGGCCGCGCTGATGATCGGGCTCGGATCCTGGCAGTGGGGCCGGCTGATGGGCCGCCGCGCGGCCAATGCCGCGATCGAGCGGCAACTGGCCGCGCCGCCGCTGGCCCTGACCGCGCAGACCCTGCCGGGGCTCGACCCGGCCGCGCTGACCTTCCAGCGGGTGACCGCGCGCGGGCGGTGGGACTACGCCAACGAGATCGCCATCCGCTACCGCTCGCTCGACGGGCAGGCCGGCGTCCAAGTCCTCACCCCGCTGCGCATCGCCGGCACGGACGAGGCGGTCCTCATCGATCGCGGGTGGATTCCCTACCAGATCGCCGAGCCGGAGGGTCGCCGGCAGTTCCAGACGGCGGCGGGGGACGAGGTCGTGATCGAGGGGCTGGTGCAGCAACCGCAGTCGCCGGGCAACGTGGCCGCCGCCGAGCAGGGGCGGAGCGATGCCTGGCAGCGCGTGGACATCGCCGGCATCCAGCGCCAGGTGCCGTACCCCCTGCTGCCCTTCTGGGTCGAGCGGCTGCCGGTGGGGGATGAGTCGGCCACCCTCCCCCGCGCGAAGGGCCTGCCCGACCGGGGCGACGGCTCGCACCTCTCCTACGCCCTGCAATGGTGGGCCTTCACCGCCATCCTGATCATCGGCTATCTCGCCGTCGCCAACAGCGCCACCAGCCGGAAGCCCTCGCGGCCGCT
>JAUJMV010000003.1:165939-174786 GCA_030446685.1 Thermomicrobiales bacterium
CCCCTCGCGCCCGGCCAGCGCGCGCTGCCAGGCGGCGACGGGCGGCACCTCGGTTAGCTCCGACTCCGTCCGCACGTCGATGAAGACCGGCTCCGTCCCGCGGGTCGCCTCGCCGATCGCGTCCTCGATCTGGTCGGGGTGCCCGATGGTGACGCCGCGGACGCCGAAGGCGGTGGCGATCGCGGCGTAGTCCACGGTGCTGGTGAAGTCGACGCCGAAGAAGCGATCGTCGAAGTAGAGGTGCTGCAGCATCTTGATCCAGCCGTAGCTGCCGTTGTTGAAATGGATCAGCGTCACCGGCAGCTTGAGCCGCCCGATCGTCTCCAACTCGGTGCCGCTCATCCCGAACGAGCCGTCGCCGCAGAGGCAGACGACCGTCTCGTCCGGCCGGGCGATCTTCGCGCCGACGACCGCCGGGATGGCGTAGCCGAGGCCGCCGTGGGCGCGCGGGATCACGATCGAGCGCCCCGGCCGGCGCGTCTCGAAGGCCCCGGCGGTGAAGGGCGTCATCGTGCCGGGGTCGGCGACGATCACGTTGCGCTGCGGCAGGACGCGGTCGAGCGCCGCGAAGATGCGCTGCGGCTTGATCGGGTAGGCGTCCGACTGCGACTTCCGCTCGAACTCGTCCCACCACGGCCCGGCGCGGCGCACGAGCTCCTCGCGCGTCCAGCGGCTCTTCAGCGGCGGCGCGGACGGGTCGCCGCGCTCGACGCGGGCCAGCGCCAGCAGATCCCCCAGCACCAGCCTGGCGTCGCCGCAGACCGCGTGCGTGGCGGGCAGGTTGTTGCCCAACTGCTCGGGGTCGGCGTCGATCTGCAGGATCGTCTGGTCGGTCTCGGGGCCGGGGTTGGTCCAGCCGAGGGTGATCAGCGAGTTGACGCGGCTGCCGACGTAAAGAATTAGGTCGGCCTCGCCGAGGATCGCGTTGGCGTAGGGGCGGCCGCCGTTGCCGCCGATCACGCCGATGCTCCAGGGGTGGTCCTCGGCGATCGCGCCCTTGCCGTTGATGCTGGTGCCGACCGGGACGCGCAGGGTCGCCGCCAGTTCGGCCAGTTCCTCCCAGGCCCCAGAGATCACCGCGCCGCCCCCGGCGACGATCGCCGGCCGTTCGGCGCCGGCCAGCAGTTCGTAGAGCCGCCGCGTCTCCCCCTCCGGCGCGCGGGTGCGGTAGGCGGGGTAGACGGTGCAGGCCGCCTCGGCGGCGATCCGCGGCGCCGCCACCTCCTCGACCAGCACGTCCTCCGGCAGCACGAGGTGGACCGCGCCCGGCCGCCCGCTGGTCGCGGCGCGGAAGGCGCGGCGGATCGTCTCGGGCAGCTTGTCGGCGCGCTTGACCGTCGCGTTCCACTTGACCGCCGCCGCCAGCAGCGCCTGCTGGTCGATCGCGGTCAGCGTCCCCCGGCCCTCGTCGGCGAGCGGGACGTCGGTGGTGAGGCAGATCACCGGGATCGACGAGCCGTTCGCCTCGGCGACCCCCGGCACGATGTAGGTCGCGCCGCCGCCCGACGGCCCCTCGCAGATCCCCGGCTTGGACGACAGGCGCGCGTAGGCGTCGGCCATGAAGCTGGCCGAGCGCTCGTCGCGCGCCATGATGTGCGTGATCCCGCCGCGCGCCGCGTGCAGCGCGTCGTAGAAGGGCATCGTCGTATCGCCCGGCACCCCGAAGATGTACTCGACCTCGTACGCCTTGAGCATCTCGACCAGGATCTGCGCGCCGTTCATGTCACCTCCGGCGAGTCGTCGGTCGTCAGTCGTCGGTCGTCAGTGACGGGGCGTGTGCCGACCACCGATGATGGGGCGATGGTAGCACACCGCGCGGGAGCGGCTATAATGCGCGCACTATCGCCGATCCACGCCAACTGACGACTGACGACCGACGACTGGAGGCGACGATGACCCTTCCCACCTTTCGGCTCGACGGCAAAGTGGCGCTGGTCACCGGGACCGGCAGCGGGATCGGGCAGGCGTCCGCGCTGGCGCTCGCGGGCGCGGGGGCGACGGTGGTGCTGACCGAGCTGCCCGACCGCCTCGACGCGGCCGAGGCGACCGCCCGCACGGCGCGCGAGGAGCACGGCGCGGAGGCGCTGGTGGTGCCGCTCGACCTGACCAGGCTCGACAGCATCGGGGCGGCGGTCGAGGGGGCGACCGGCCGGTTCGGGCGGATCGACGTGCTGGTCAACAACGCCGGGATCAACATCCCGCAGTACGCGCTCGACGTGACCGAGGAGGCCTGGGACGCGATCCTCGGCATCAACCTGAAGGGGCTCTTCTTCATGTCGCAGGCGGTGGGGCGGACGATGGTCGCGCGCAAGAGCGGCAAGATCATCAACATCGCCTCGCAGATGGGCGTGGTCGGCTACTTCAAGCGCGCGGCCTACTGCTCGGCTAAGGCCGGCGTCGTCAACCTGACGCGGGTGCTGGCGGTCGAGTGGGCGCCGCACGGCGTCCGCGTCAACTGCATCGGCCCGACCTTCCTCGAAACGCCGCTGACGAAGCCGTTCTTCGAGGATCCCGCCTACCGCGAGGAGATCACCAGCCGCATCCCGCTCGGGCAGATCGGCACCCCGGAGGACATCACCGGCGCGGTGGTCTACCTCGCCTCGCCCGCCTCCGACCTCGTCACCGGCCACACACTCCTGGTGGACGGCGGCTGGACGGCGTTGTGAAGGACGAAGTACGAGGTACGAAGTACGAACGAGGTCCGATCCGTCCTGTGTGGCCCGCCTTCGCCCACGAGCCGCGGTGCGCCCCGGCATATTCGTCCTTCGTCCTTCGTCCTTCGTCCTTTGAGAGGGGGTGGCGATGAGTATGGACCTAGCGGCGCAGCATTGCGTCGCCTGCCACGGGGGGATGCCGGCGCTGACGGCGGAGGAGATCGCGGCGCTGCTGGCGCGGGTGGAGGGCTGGCGGGTCGAGGACGACCGGCGGCTGAAGAAAACGTTCCGGTTCGGGGATTTCGTCGGCGCCGTCGAGTTCGTCACGCGACTGACGCCGGTCGTCGAGGCGGAGGGGCATCACCCCAACCTGAGCGTGCGCTGGGGCGCGGTCGGGGTCACCATCTGGACCCACGCGATCGACGCGCTGACCGATAACGACTTCATCCTCGCCGCGAAGCTCGACCAGCTCTATCAGCGCATGGTGGCCGGGTGAGGCATCCGGCACTCCCTTCCCCGGACACCGCCCAGCGAGGGGGGCGTGGTCCCCCCGGCGGCGCCCGCCGGGACGGCACCCCACCGGGCGGGCGAGGAATCCGATCGGGGCGCCGCGGCGTAGAGTGAGTACCCGGCCGGTGGCAGGGAACGGGCCGAGGGCCGGGAATGTGAGAGGGGGCGCATGGGGTGAGGTGACGGTCGTATCCCGAACGACAGCGAGCAGCACGGGCAGCAGGGGCGCGGGAGGGGCGGACGCCAGCCGCTCCGCCCGATCGAGGGCTCCCGGCCCGGCACAAGAGTGAGGAGGCAGGATGCAGGCGCAACGACGGCGGTTCCGACTGATCTTTTCGTTCGTCCCGGCGGTGGCGATCGCGCTGTTCCTGGGCCTGAGTGGTGTGGCGGCGGAGCAAACCGCCAACGTCGGCGTGCAGATGGGCGACAACTTCTTCAACCCGGCCTCGACCACGGTGAACGTGGGCGACACGGTGACCTGGACCAACGTGGGCAACCGGCCGCACGACGTCACCTCCACCGACGGCGGGCCGCTCAACTCGCCGCGGCGGATCATGAACGGCGGGACCTACTCCTACACGGCGACGACCGCCGGCACCTACCAGTACGAATGCACGATCCACCCCGGGATGGACGGCACGCTCGTCGTGCAGGCCGCCAGCACGGGCGGCACCGGTGGCACGGGCGGGGCCAGCCCGAACATGCCGCGGACCGGACTGTCAACTTGCGAGCCGGTACGTCACGGGTGTGCGATACTGCGCGCATGAAAGCTGATCGTGCGCTCCCAACTACGCCGGTCACCGCTTCCCGCCCGAGGTCACCGGCTACGCCGTCTGGGCCTACTTCCGCTTCCCCTCAGCTACCGCGACGTGGAGGACTTGCTCGCCGAGCGGGGCGTGGGCGTGAGCTACGAGACGATCCGCCGCTGGTGCCGGAAGTTCGGCCAGGGGTACGCGAATTCTGCACCGGCGTTGTCCCCGGCCCGGCGATAAGTGGCACTCGACGAGGTCTTCATCACTATCAATGGCCGGGTGCATTACCTGGTGGCGCGCCGTCGATCAGCACGGTGGCATCCTGGATATCTGCGCAAAGCCGCCGCAATACGCGGGCGGCCAAGAAATTCTTCCGCAGTTGCTCAAGGGCTTGGCGTATGTGCCACGGGTGCTGATCACCGACAAGCTCGCCAGTTACGGTGCGGCGAAGCGGGAGGTCCTGCCGAGCGTGGAACATCGGCAGCATCAGCGGCTCAACAACCGGGCCGAGAACTCGCACCAGCCGACGCGCGAGCGGAGCGCGATGAAAACGCTTCAAGTCGGTGGGGCACGCGCAGCGCTTCCTCGCCGCCTACGGGCCGATCGCCGCGCACTTCTTCGGCCCCGCCGCCACCGCCTGACCGCCGTGCCTACCGCGAGACCCGCTGCGACCAGCGCTTCGCCACCGGCGCGATCGTCACCGGCATGGCAGCCGCAGCCTGAACAAGCGCCCTCTCGCCCTCAGCGCGCCCCCATGCCACCTCAACAACCCATTGCCAGTTCAAGTTGACAACGCCGTGTAGACGAAGTGGATGCGGTGGGCCGGGTCACCCAGGAACGCGCGCGCGGCGGGCCTGGGACCGCAGGACGCCGGCGCGCCCTTGGACGCCGAGGTCGGCGGCGAGGCCGCAGCGCGCGGCCACCAAGCGCACCAGCGCCTGGCTGGTGGGTGTTGAGGTTATCGGCCAGGAAGAGCCAGGCGGCGTCCGGGTCGGTGTCGACGGTGCGGGCGATGTGGGCGGCGAAATCGGCCTGGTGCGGGTCGGGCCGAGCGAGGGGGCGAGGATCTGGCCGGCGGCGACGTTGCGGTTGGCGATCAGGCTGAGGGTGCCCTGGCGGATGTACTCGTGTTCCTGGCGCTCGGGGACACCGGGGCGCATCGGCTTGGTCGGGCCGCGCGCCCGAGCGCCCGGATGCCGGTCATCTCGTCGGTGCTGACGACGTGACCGCCCAGCGCGTCCAGCAGGGGCGCATGGAAGCAGATGGCGCAGACCGCCTCGACTCGCGCCGCGAACGTGTCAGGGTCAGCCTGCTTGGCCTTGGCGGTGCGCCAGTAGCGGCTGCGATGGGGCTGGAGATCGGCCTCCATTTAAGAAGCGCCCCACCGTGCGGGGAGAGACCGTGTCCACGATGCCCTGCTTGACCACCTGTCCGCCAGTTCGCGCGGCGTCCAGGCGGCGACCGGTCGCCCGAGCTGCTCCGGCGGGCGGCAGGCGAGGTTGACGATGTGGACGATCTGCTCGGCGGTGAACGTCGCGGGCGCGCGCGCGCGGCGCGTCGGCCAGCACCGTGCGGCGACGGCCCGCTCCGGGGCCGGGCGGTCGCCGTCAGCGGCGGCCAGGGGTCGCTCGGCGGCGGCCCAGCGGCCTCGCCACTTGCGGGCCGTGTGCGGCGTGCAGTTAACCTGCTGCGCCCAAGTCCGGTGCGCTGGCTGTCGCGGCGGCGAGGACGATCCGGGCGCGCAGGGCCAGGGCTTGCGGATACGATGACCGCCGCAGCAGGGCGGTCACCGCCTGCTGCGCGGGGGAGACCACGAGGGGGATTGGAGCGGGGCCGGGGGCATCGACCTCCTGGGCGAACCGACACCGCCACGCCGGCAGCGTCGCGCAACCGCCCCACCCTACCACAACCCTATGGATTTCCGCTGTCGGGTACTAGTCGGCGGTGCCGCGCTCCGGTTCCGCGCCGGGGGCCGGCGCGATCAGCGGCACGACCTCCCGGAAATGCTCGACGGTGAAGTGTCTACGCTCGACGGTGTGCGCCCAGGTCGCCATGCCGCCCGTCCGAAGAGGGCGATCAGCGGCCCGGTTGTAGCCGTCGGCCAGGCCGAAATCCGCGGCGTCGTGCAGGGCGTCGGCGGCCAGGGCACGGCGGCACCAGGTGCGCCAGCAACGAGCAATCGGACCAGCCAGTCTGACACCGTGAGGGCGTTCTCCGCGACCTGGATCAGTTCCATCGTCGTCCTCCTCTTCTCCGTCGTGCGGTACGGGTGGGGCGGGGCGGGCCGTGGACAGCCCGCCCTCCGACGGCGAGAAACGCGCGGCTAGGGGCCTGCGTACATCGCAAGTTCCCGCGGCCCCCGGCCGCGGTAGGTGAACGGCCCCTGCGGGGGCGCTTACCAGGGGTACCCGCCCCGCGGGGCCCTCCGCGCTCCGGGCGCCGCGCCGCGCGTGGCGGTCGGGGCCGCATGTGGGGCGGGGGGGCCCGACCAGCGCCCGCACGGCGGGGGGCGGCTCCTCGCCGGCCAGCCGCGCCAGGTCGGCCCACAGCGCGGCGAGGGTGAAGTGGCTGGCTGCAGGGGCCGGGCACGTCGCCCACCTCCAGCTCGGCGACCAGCGCGGCCAGCAGGTGATTGACGCTCACGGGGTGCCTCCTGTTTGGTTCGGCCGGACAAGTTGACGGGCGGAGGGGCTGTGCGCCCCGCCCAGGTTCGGCCCGTCAACTTGTCCGCCATAGGTAGATCCACACTGTGGGGGTCGGAACGCGCATCGCGGGATGCCGCACCCTTCGGTCGGACGGTTGACGGGTCGAGGGGCGCGGCTCAGGGCGTCGTCGTCGCCGCGAGGCCGGCGAGGCCGCCTTGACGGCCGCGACTGGGGCGCTTGCTGATGCGGGGACGAACGGGGCGGCCGCCGCGACCGGGGCGGGCGGCCGGGGCAGGAGCCCCAGCCGGTCGAGGATCAGCGCGCGGGTGCTGGCAGACCGGATCGCCGTGCAGGCCGGCGTCGTAGAGGCAGGAGGGCGGCAGGTCGGGGGTGACGCCGACCAGGTAGCCGACGCCCGGCCTGCTGGCCGAGGCCACGAACCAGCCGCGGGTCGCCGGCGACGGTGGCGGCGGTCAGGCCAGCGGCCCGCGCCCGGTCGAGGCGGCGGCCCAGCGGGCGGGGTGGCGGGGCGGGCGGGGGCGGGTGGTCGCGGCGCTCATGCTAGAATTTCCTCGGAGCCTACGTCGCTTGCGGCTTAGCGGGTTGCTTTCCTTCAAACCAAGGCCCAGGTGAAATCTCTATGCCTCGGCATGGGGCGATAGCCCCAGGACAGGGCAAGCCACGCAGGACCATGCGGGTTTCATCGGCGCTTCGGTTTAGAGCGGTTCTCATAATGGCTGCGCCTCAACCTGGTAGCCGTAGTGGCGGAACCAACCGGCGGTATCCTGGGCGGTGATCGCCGCCAGTGCCGGCGAGCGCCGCCGCCAAGGCTTCGCGGGTGCGCGCTCCCGCCCGCCGCCGCGCAGCAGCGCTTGAGCTTCGAGAAGGCGTGCTCGATCGGGGCGAAGTCGGGCGCAGTAGGCGGGCAGGAAGAGCAGCCGGCAGCCGGCGGCCTGACCGGATCGCCGCCCCCTTGTGCGCGCCCAGATTGTCCAGCACCACGATCTGGCCGGGCACCGGCGTCGGGGCCAGGCACGCGCGGACGTACGCCTCGACCGCGCGGCCGTCCGCGGCCCCGTCGAGCGTCATCGCGGCGCCCGCGCCCGCCAGCGAGAGCGCGGCGAGCAGCGTGGTGTTGCTCCCGGTGTTGCGCGGCGCGACCCCATAGGCGCGCTCGCCGCGCGGGGCGCGGGCGTAGCGCGGCGTCAGCCCCAGATGCACGCCGCACTCGTCGACGAAGACGAACCGCCGCGGGTCGAACAGGGCGGCCTCCACCCGCCAGGCGGCGCGGGTGGCCTCGTCGCGCTCGGCGGCGATCAGCGACTTTTTTTTCGCGGCCAGCCGGCGCGCGCGAGGCTGCGCTGCATCGTCGCCACGCTCAGCGTGACGCCGTGCGCCTCCCGCCAGCGCGCGCAGTGCTCGGCCAGCGTGGCGTCGGGGTGGGCGCGCAGTTGCGCGTCGAGCAGCGCGTGCCGGCCGGTGGGGATGGTGCGCGGGCGACCCGGCGAGGCGCGCGGTGCCAGGTCGCCGCCGTCGCGACGCCGCTTGAGGTAGCGGTTGATGGTCGCCCGCGAGACGCCGAAGGTCTGCGCCACCTCGGCGCGCGGCAGGCCCCGATCCACGGCGGCGACGATCCGTTGACGGAGGTCGGTCGAATAGGCTCTCATGCCACAAGGGTACCATCAGCGCAACCTTTTCGCAAAGCGCTCTAGGTGGTCGGCCCACGGGGGTTGACGCCGCCGGGTGGCTGTGCTAGCTTATGCCTCTCCCGAGGGGTCGGCACACCATAGCCGCGCCACGTACGAATGTAAGCTGCACTTCCATAAGGGGGGGCATCGTAGGGCCGGAGGATGCGCTACAGCGACAGGTGGTGGGCATACTGCGGTGTCATCAGCATAGTCCTTTCTGCTCCATGCGCATAGTGGGAGTGGCAGCAGCAGGGCACCATACTTGGTGGGCCGAACCGAGCGAATCTCGGATAACGACCGTCCTTTGCCGGACCAGCCAGCCGGCGCGAGGGTCGTTCTCTTTTTGCCCCCTGTAGTGAGGCAAGCGCGAGCATGGCGCCGGCGCCGACGCCCGCGGGGATTGGCTCATCATAGGGGCGCTCGCGGGCATTTGTTCGGCAGCCGCGGGTGGGGGAAGGAGGGGACAGGTTCTGACATTACACCCGAAGACCTGGGGTGGTTGGCGGCGCCGCCGGCCGTAGAGGAGGAGGATGGTCGTGTTGCGTAGTCTCGTCAGCCATCGGGTAGCCGCGCTGCTACTCCTGGGGGTAGTAATGGT
>JAUJMV010000003.1:174886-213406 GCA_030446685.1 Thermomicrobiales bacterium
GTAGTCTCGTCAGCCATCGGGTAGCCGCGCTGCTACTCCTGGGGGTAGTAATGGTGGGGTAGTAATGGTCGGCTCGGCCGCGCCGGTCCCCCAGGCCCTGGCCCAGCCCCACGCCACAGGACCGCTCAACGACGCGTTCCAGCGGGCGGCGCAGGAGTTCGACGTTCCCCGCGACCTCTTGGTCGCCATTGCCTACGCCGAAACCCACTTCGACGACCACGGCGGCAAGCCCAGCGTTGACAAGGGCTACGGACTGATGCACTTGGTCGACAACCCCCGTGCCCGCACCCTCGGCAGAGCGGCCGCACTGCTCCACGCTCCGGAGCAGGTGCTGCAAATCGACGCGGCGCAGAACATCCGCGGCGGGGCGGCCGTCCTGCGCGCCCTCGCCGATCAGCACGGCCTGGCCGGCGGGGACCGCCAGGATCTGGGGGCGTGGTACCCGGTCGTCGCGCGCTATAGCAACGCCACCAGCGACACCGTCGCCCGCCTCTACGCCGACGAGGTCTTTCGGCTGCTCGGCACCGGCCTGAGCGGCCAGAGTCCGCAGGGCGAAACCCTCAGCGTCGCCGCCCAGCAGATCGTCCCCCAGGTCGGGGAGTACGCCACGGTCGCCTCGGCCCAGGCGTCCGACTACGATTCGGCCCTCTGGGTCCCCGCCTCGTCGAGCAACTACAGCGTCGCGAGCCGGCCGGGTGAGTACCCCATCAGGTACGTGATCATCCACACGACGGAAGGCTCGTACACCAGCGCGATCAACTGGTTCCAGAACCCGGCTTCAGGGGCCAGCTCCCACTACGTCATCCGTTCGCGCGACGGCCAGATCACCCAGATGGTGCGCGAGCAGGACATCGCCTGGCACGCCGGCAACTGGGATTACAACACCTGGTCGATCGGCATCGAGCACGAAGCCTACATCGGCGATAAGTCATGGTACACCGACGTGATGTACCGGACCTCCGCGGCGCTGACCCGTGCCATCTGCCGCAAGTACGGCATCCCCATGGACCGCCAGCACATCATCGGCCACAACGAGGTCCCCGATCCGGACGACCTGGGCCGGTATGGAGGGCGCAACAACCACCAAGATCCCGGCCCCTACTGGAACTGGGATTACTACATGCAACTGGTCAACAGCACGCCGGCGACGCGGGCCGAGCCCTTGCCGGGCGCCACCTACTTCCCCGAGACCGGCCACAACCTCTCCGGCGCCTTCCGGGACTTCTGGCACGCCAGCGGCGGGTTGCCCGTCTTCGGCTACCCCTGGACCGAGGAATTCCAGTCAGCCCGGCGATGCCGAAGGTCGCGCCGGAGAGCGAGGCGACGTTCTGGGCGCTGCCCGCCAGTTGCTCGACGAAGATCGGCAGCAGCGGCGCGATCCCCATGGTGCCGGCGCCGAGCAGGAAGATCACCACCGTCAGTGAGACGAGGAGCGGATTCGACAGCGGCGCGAACATACCCCGGAAGAGGGGCGCGCCGCCCTGGCCCGCCGCCGCCGCACGGTCGAACCGCTCGTGGACCAGGAAGAGGACCAGGACCCCGGCGACCCCGAGCAGCGCCCCGGTCAGGGCGAACGACTGGCGGTAGCCGATCGCGTCGGCGGTGACCCCGCCGATGAAGGGGCCGAGCGAGCTGCCGGTGAAGACGGCGGTCTGCATCAGCCCGAGGCTGAACCCGAGCCGCTCGCGCGGGGTGATCGAGGCGATCAGCGCGACCGAGGCGGTGACGGTGCCGGTGAGCAGGCCCTGCACCAGGCGCAGCCCCAGCAGGACGGCGACGTTCGGGGCGAGCCCCATCAGCCCGATGATCACCGCGCCGCCGAACATCGCGCGCAGGACCATCGGCTTGCGCCCGTAGCGGTCGGCGATGGCCCCCCAGAGCGGCGCGGAGACGGCCATCACCAGGCCGCTGCCGACGTTCATCAGCCCCGACCACCAGATCACCTCGTCGGTGGTGGTCAGCCCGAGCTGGCGCAGGAAGAGGGGCAGGAAGGGGGCGGTGAAGCTGAACCCGACGATCGAGAGGGTCTGGGCCACCCACATCGTGTAGAGGTTGCGCCGCCACACCCGCAGTTCCGCCGAGGTCCGTCGCTCCGCCGCCATCGCCCGCCGCCCGCTCCCCCCAATCCCCGCGTCTGGCCGCGCGAACCGCCCGACCACCGCGCAGTCTAGCAGACGAACCGGTCGAGGGGCGAACGCGGCTCGCCCCCCGACACGGGGCGGGGCATCCGCCGCCCCGGAGGCCCCGCCCCCTCGCTCTACGCGCTACGCTCCGCGCTTCACGCCCCTCAGCTCACCCCGCCGCGTGCGGCGCGACCGCCCCGGCCTCGAAGAGGGCAGTCGCCTCGTCGGTGCGGCGGGCGAACTCCTCCAGTGCGGCGCGCACCGGCTCGGGCGTGGTCATGTCCACGCCGGCCCGGCGCAGCAGCTCGATCGGGTAGTCGGAGCCGCCGCTGGCGAGGAACTGGAGATAGCGGTCGATCGCCGGCTGGCCCTCCTCGCGGATGCCGCGGGCGAGCGCGATCGCCGCCGCCAGCCCGGTGGCGTACTGGTAGACGTAGAAACCGCGGTAGAAGTGCGGGATGCGCGCCCATTCGATGGCGGTGATCGCGTCGCGCGCGACCGCCGGGAAGTAGGCGGCGTAGAGGTCCTGCCACTGCGCGCTCAGGTTGTCGGCGGTCAGCGCCGCGCCCGCCTCGATCTGGGCGTGGGTCCAGCGCTCGAACTCGGCGAACATCGTCTGCCGCAGGACGGTGCCGCGCACGTCGTCGAGGAACTGCGCCAGCACGGCGAAGCGCTCGGCGTCGCTGCGGGCACGGTCGAGCAGGCGCCAGGTCAGCAGCATCTCGTTGACCGTGGAGGCGACCTCGGCGACGAAGATCGTGTAGCTCGCGGTGGGGTAGGGCTGGGCGGCGTTGGAGTAGAAGCCGTGCATCGCGTGGCCGGCCTCGTGGGCGAGGGTGTAGACCTCGCGCATCGTACCGTTCCAGTTGAGCAGGATGTAGGGGTGGGCGTCGTAGGGGCCGATGTTGTAGCCGCCCGAGCGCTTGTTGACCGTCTCGTGGACGTCGACCCAGCGCGAGTTGAGCCCCCGGCGCAGGTCGGCGACGTAGCGGTCGCCGAGGGGCGTCAGCCCCTCCAGCGTCATCGTCACCGCCTCGCGGTAGGGAATATCGCCGGTCGCCAGCTCGGCCAGCGGCACGTTGAGGTCGTAGGCGTGCAGTTCGTCGACCCCGAGGACGCGGCGGCGCAGGTCGAGGTAGCGCCCGACCGCCGGCGTCGCCTCGCGGACGGCGTCGATCAGCGCGTCGTAGACGGCGGTGGGGATGTTGTTGCCGAAGAGGGCGGCGTCGCGCGCCGAGGGGTAGCCGTGCTGGCGCGCGTAGAAGACGTCGCGGCGCACGGCCGAGCCGTAGAGCGAGGCCAGCGTGGTGCGGTGGGCGTCGTAGGCGGCCGCCAGCTTGCCGGCCGCCTCGCGCCGCAGGTCCCGGTCGCGCCCCTGGAGGATCTTCTGCGCCCGCCCCTTGGTCAGCTCGACCTCGGCCCCGGCCTCGTCGCGGATCGTGCCGTACTTGAGGTCGGCGTTGTCGAGCGCGGTGAAGGCGCCCCCAGGGGCGCGCGCGATCTCCCCCGCCGCCGCCAGGACCGCCTCGACCTCCGCCGAGCGGACGTGCGGGCGGCTGCGCGCGATGTCCTCCAGGTTGTGGCGGTAGACCGCCAGCGCGGGGTCGGCGCTGTAGCGCGCCAGCGTGTCGGGCGGGATCGCCAGGATCTCCGGCGTCACGAAGGCGGTCGCCTCGCCGATCTCGGTCGCCAGCGCGGCGACGCGGTCGAAGCGGGCGAGCGCGTCGGCGTCGGCGGTGTTCTCGTCGCGCCGGAGCATGGCGTAGACGTAGAGCCGCTCGATGATCCGGTTGAGCGCCGCCTCCGCGTCGAGCGCGCCGCGCAGCGCCTCGACCGAGGCCCCGAGCGTCCCGCGCCGCGCGACCAAATCGTCGCGGGCGGCGCGGGCGCGCGCGACATCCGCCTCCCAGTCGGCCTCGCTCGCGTAGAGCGCCGTCAGATCCCAGGTCTCCTCGACCGGCACCTGGTCCCGCGTCGGGACCGCCGTCACCGTCGTCATCGGATGTTCCTTTCCTTCTCTTCACCACAGAGACACAAAGACCACAAAGGGCACAGAGACGAGTCGAAGATCTGACTATCGAGCGTCGAGAATCAGACTGTTGTTCTTTGTGTCCTTTGGTCTTTGTGTCTCTGTGGTCGATCGTCACCTCGTCTTGCCGCACTCGTCGGGGAACTGCTCGCAGTAGGGTGTGTCGCCGGGGAAGCGGCCGCGGTTGGCCGCGACCCAGCGGTAGACCCCTTCCTGGATCTGGCGGACGCCGGGGATGGCGTAGAACCAGAGCGGCAGCCCCGTGCCGAGCGCGACCGCCAGCACCAGTTCGATCGCCGCCGCCGCCCGGTGGCGCCGGACGTCCGGCGCGATCGCCCACGCCGCCCCCTCGCACTGCGCGACCGTCAGGCCGTGCGCCTCGGGGATGCCGGGCTTCTGGAAGGGCACCATCGTCACGCGATGGTGGCGGTCGAGCGCCCGCACGAGGCGCACCGACCACGTTCAAAAGTCTCACGACCCGTCGAAGATCAGCGTCACCCGCCGGGGCAGCGGGCCGAACTCCCGCCGCGCCAGCGCCACCCCGGACACCCCGGCGGCGATGCCCAGCAGCCCCAACCACCCGCGTCGCACCAGCAGACCTCCCCGCCCTCGACCGCGCCCACGACGCGCGGCAACGCGCCACCCGCCGCAGCCTTTCCCCTATTCTAGCACCAGCGCCGGGGAGGCCGGCGCGCGGCACCAGTTCGGCATGGCCTGGCCGTTTGCCCGCCGGCGGGGCGTAGGGACCGATGGGCCGAACCGAGGTGGGGCGAGGCCGCCGCGCCCAGGCGCGACACGGCGCGGGGGGGAAATGGGGGGATTTGGGGGGCATTCCGGTCGTCCTCCCGACCCGTCGATGGGGTCATTTTCCTTGCTAGCACGCCATAATCGAAGTGGTCGAGAGCGGTTCGTTTCGTGAAATCACCATTTCGCGCCACTGATCACGCCCGCGCGATGGTCGGGGCGTGCGCGCCCGGATACCGATCGGACCCGGCGGCGGGGGCGGGCGGTGCCGCCTGGCGGGGGGGAGCAGGCGGATGGGGGGTGGCGGCCGCACGACCGGGCGGGGGGCTCGCCGATGTCCGCTCGCCGAGTACCCGACCTGAACTGTTGCGGCGCGCGGTGTGGGCGGCACGGGACGTGCGGCGGTGACCGGGCATCGGCGGGCCGCGCGCCGCCACGAGCGAGACGGAAGGAGGATACGATGTCGCAAGCCGACACCACCGCGATGGACGCGGGGGGCGACGAGATGGAGCAGTGCATCGAGAACTGCCTCACCTGCCACCGCCTCTGCCTGGAGACGGTCGCCCACTGCCTCCAGATGGGGGGCGAGCACGCCGCGCCCGCGCACATCGGGCTGCTCCTCGACTGCGCGGAGATCTGCCAGACGAGCGCCAACTTCATGATCCGCGGCTCGGCGTTCCACTCGCGCACCTGCGGCGTCTGCGCCGAGGTCTGCGCGCGTTGCGCCGAGGACTGCGAGCGGTTCGGCGACGACCAGCAGATGAAGGACTGCGCCGAGGCTTGCCGCCGCTGCGCCGAATCGTGCGACCGGATGGCGCAGATGGCCGCATAGTTCGAGGGACGACGCGATAGCCCTCCTTTCCCGATATTCTTGGAGTCGGGCGCGGGACGTGGCACGGGTACGGCTGGGATCGGGCAGCGAGTCGGGTGTGGAGTAGGGCCGGTGGGGGAACTGGCAACTTCGGTCGTCAGTTCCCGCCGGTGTCCGGCCACGGCCTGACCCCTAGCGACTCAGCGCGCCCTCCCGCGTACCCGCGACCACGCCCTGGCGATCTCCTCTCCCCAGGGCAATCGCACCTTATTCTTGACGCTTGTCGCCCTGAAGCGCACGATTTGCCCGCAGACGGCCGATTCGCGCGCGTTGCCGCCACCTCAACGGTGGTGCCGGCGCCGCTATCCCCACCTGCGCCAGCCGCGGAAGGGTGCAGCTGGCATTAGCACTGCCGTATGTACGTCAGGCCAACAGGGACGGGCGCATATCGGCCTGATGTAACGGTCGCTGTCATCAGCCGCAGTTTGCCCTCAGATGGGGAATCGGCCCATGACGCTGTTGTACTCCTCTTGGGCCTCGCCGATCGCCAGGCGCGAGTAGACTTCCAGGGACTTCCGGCTGGTATGCCCAGAGTACGGCTGGATGAGCGCGTCGTCGATGCCCTGTTTCTTGAGCCAGGTGAGCAGGAAGTGGCGGAGCTGGTGCGGCGAGACGGTCTGCTCCAGTCCCGCCGCTTGCGCGTAGCGTTCCAGCATCCGCCGCACGCCCCGCGCGCTGTAGGGCTTCTTCCGCGATGACTCGAACAGGTGGGTCGCGCCCCGCTCGTGCAGGCGCGCCATGTGCAGCGCCAGCGTCTCCTTGAAGGGCTCGGGGAAGGGGACGACACGATCCTTGTCCCCCTTCCCCCGATTGATGCGGATCTGGCAGCGGTCCAGGTCGACGTCGGCGAGGCGGATGTTCACCAGCTCGCTCACGCGCGCCCCGGTATAGAAGAGCGTCTTGATCAGCACCAGGTCGCCGGAGTTCCGGGTCTGCCACACGACCTGGTAGTAGCGGCGCAGCTCCTCCTCGCTGGGCACATGCGGCAGGCGCTGCGGCGCCCGCGGGATGGCGATCGCCAACTCCCCGCGCAGGTGGCGGAAGACCTGCTTCAAGTAGGCGTAGTCGGGGCGTTCGCCGCGCAGGTGGCGGGCCAGCTGCTGGGCCTTCTGCCGTGCCGGCGTGCGCTTCTGGCCGGCCTCGTGCGCCTCGTTCATCCCGCGACCTCCAGCTCTTCCAGCGCCAGCCGCTCGTCCATGTCGAGGCGGAAGACGCCGTACGGATTCACATGCGCGTAGATCAGCGGCGTGAGGCCGCGCAGATCCTCGGGCGTCAGGCGCGCCCGCCAGGTGGGCGCGGCGAGCACGCGCTGGATCATCAGCGTGTTGATCAGCACGAGCGCATTCTGCACGAGGGCCAGGCAGAGCACGGCGACCTCCTGGTCGTCGAGGCGGTTGGTCGCGATCTCCCCGCCCTTCCCGTAGTGGATGAAGTTATTGGCGCTGTTCCAATTCTCGACCACCTGGAGCCCTGCGTGGACCTCGCGCCGAACGGCTTGGTCGCGCAAGTAGGCGCAGAGGAAGATCGTCTTGACCGCCTTGCCGAGCCCGTAGAGGCACAGCAGCAGGCGCCGCTGCAGCACCTCGGGGTCCAGGATCTCGCGCTGGGCGGCGCTGGCGAAGGCGCGCGTGAAGCCGACGCGCAGGTCGGCCTCCTTGAGCATGTCCAGCAGGCTCGTCATCGGCCAGCGCCGCCCGATCTCGCCCTTCAACTGGGCCAGGGTTTGGGGCTCGGGGAGGGCCTCGAGCGGCGATACCTTGATCCAGCCGTTGTCCCGGGGCAGGATCTGCACGGCGGCGTTCGTGGGCATCGCACCATCGAGCGCCGCCAGCGCGGCCGCCAGCTCGTCCCGCAACCCGGTGATGAAGACGTCGGCGTCGAGCGGCTGGCGCAGGGCCTCGTAGTAAGCCGCCCGTTGCGCGTCGAAGTCGGCCGGGAGGTCCTCGTCGGGGTTGCGGTAGCGATCGGCCCCGACGACCCAGACCTCCTTGCAGCGCAACTTGTCGCGCAGGGTCTGCAAGACGCAGATCTCGTAATTGATCCGGTCGACCCGCGCGCGGCCCTTGCCGTCGGTCCGGGTCACAGCGGCGGCCCACCCCGGAGGGACGACACCGTCGATGGGCACATCCTCCGCCTCGCCGTAGCTGCGGGCCTTGCTGCCGGCGTACCGCCGGAGCAGGTCGAGCGCGCGGATGACCGGGCGGTGCGCCACATTATTGGAGTGGAACTCCAGCGCGTCGAGCAGGGCGGGGAGCGCGCGCCGGTAATGCGCCCGATATGACGCCCGCAGGTGGGTCTGGACATGGAGCCGGTAGGCCGGTCCGGTTGACTTGTACTCGCGCACCAGGTCGCGCAAGGTCTGCTCGCCGCCGGCCGCCGGGAAGATGACGTCGCGGATGACCCCGTCGGGCTGTGCGACCGACGCCTCGGCGATGTGGTAGAGCAGGTTGGTCTTGCCGGTCACCCGCTTGAGGTCGTCGAGCAGCTCCTTCTCGACCTTGCGCTCGGCCGTCGCCCCGATCTTGTGGACCGTGGCGAGGAGCAGATCGACGAGGCCATCGGTGAGCTCCCGTCCGCGCAGCAGGCACAGGGCCGCGACGAGGGTCGCCCGGACCGGGTCCGGGTGCGCCCGCAAGGCGCTCGGCACCTCGGCTGCGGCGCGTTGCCGATACCTTTGGACCACCCGGGGTGCCATACCCGCGAAGAGGTCCGACGGCACCTCCACCAGGCGCACCCGCCGCAGTCTGTCGATCTGGGTCAGCACGCCGTCCAGACTCAGGCGGCCGGGATCGGTCTTGAGGTCCTGCAAGGTCAGGCGCTCGGGTTCGCCCGTGCCCGGCCGGGTCGCCTCCGCCGCCTCGTCCGCCGCCCCGGTCGGGGCGAGCAGCGCGTCGATCCGCGCCAGCCCCGCCGGCGCGAGCCGCCCCAGCACGGCCCGATACAGCCCGTCCTCATAGGTGCGCAGCGCCGAGCGGATCAGGCGCTCGAGGCGCCCGGCCGACGGCGGCTCGATCCGGCCGACCCGGCAGCGCGCGTAGACCGCGGCGTGCAGGTGCTCGGGCCGCTGGTCGTGGGCCAGCACCTCCCGGCCCAGCCAGGAGGCCAGGTCGTCGGCATCCTGCACGGTCGCCTCGCGGAACCCGAGCGCCTGGCGAATCTGGGCGCGGTGGGCCGCGATGGTGCGGCCGGCCCAGTCGTACTGCGCGTACAGCTCGGGCAGCACGCCGAGCTGCCGCGCCACATGGACGACGGCCGCGGCGGGGATGTCCCCCTTATGCGGCGGGAAACGCCCCTCGTGGTGGAAGTACTTGAGGAGCAGCGCGCAGCCGAGGCGGGTCGCCGGCATCTTGTTCGCCAGGAGGGCCAGGTCGCTGGGGTGCAGGGTCCAGTGTTCGACCAGCTCGTCCGCCGTCCACTGCCGCTTCATGCCACGCCCCCTTCCTGCTGTCGCGGCCAGGTGCCTTGGGGAGTGCCGAGCAGGACCGGAGCCGGCACTCCCACGCCTGACGCGCAGTATACGTACAGGGGGCGACGGGCACAAACGAGGGGGAAAGCGGCCCGAATGCCAACGCCATAAAGCAACGCGGCACTCCTACCGCCGGGACGCTCGCTCCGGGGGCTGGCCAGCCTCGCATGTCGTGTCCGGGCGCAACAGGTCCAGCCGGCAGAAGGATGACAGGCGCGATGAACAGGATAGCCACCAGTGCGGCGAGGAGTAATACGCACGCACGTCCACGGCTATCTATAGACGCGACATCCCCGCAGCTTAGCCCTGTCCGTCATCGCCAGCCTCCGCGGCGATGATGTCCTCGAGGGTGCGTCGTAGCAGCTGGTATCGTTGCTGTCCCACAAGGGCTGCCAAGTAGTTCTCCACGTCGGCCGTCGCGCGCTTGGCTACGCGGGCGTTCGTTCGTCCCCTGTCGGTCAGGTAGATGCGCTTGGCGCGCCGATCGGCTGGGTCTGGTCGACGCTCGACGTAGCCCTTCGCCTCCAAGTCGTCAACGAGTTCGCCCATGGACTGTGCGGTAATGCCCGCGCGCGTGGCGAGGTCGGTGAGCCGTAACCCATCCTCGATTTCGAGCGGTTCTATTGCGTTGCCATGGGAGGGGCGGAGGTCAGCGAACTCCGTCCCAGACACGACCGACGCGAAGATGCGAGCCGCCAACGCGTTGTAGGCGGTGCGGAGCAGCGCGGTTGAGGGAAGGTCGCGAGGAGAGTCCAGCATCGGGGCTTGACACCTTCCTAAGGGTAGCTTATAATCCGGTTACCTTATGGTAAGGGTGCTTGCAGACATTGCCTAGTGTATCACGCCACGGGCGTGAGGAGGGGTGACCATGGTCGAGGCGAATCCATTCGCCACGGTGCAACAAATAGCCGGTGGTTACTGTCTGCCACGCTGCCTGCACGTTGTTGCCGACCTCGGCGTCGCGGACGCGCTGGACGAGACGCCGCGCACCGCCGCCGACCTCGCGGCGGCGGTCGGCGCCCACCCCGACGCCCTCTCCCGCGCCCTGCGCCTGCTTGCGGCACACGGCGTGTTCGCGATGCAGCGTGACCAGTTCTGCCACTCACCGGCCTCGCGACTCCTCCGGACCGACCACCCCCAGTCCATGCGTGCCTTCGCCCGGATGTTCGGCTTGCCGGTATTCTGGGCGACCTTCGAGGCGTTTGCGCATTCCGTGCGGACCGGGCTTCCGGCGACGGCCACGGTGTTCCCCGACGGGTTCTGGGCGTACCTGGCGCAGCATCCGGAAGCGGGTCGCGTGTTCAACGCGGCGATGGGCGCCAAGGCGCACGGCACCGTTGCAGGAATCCTCGCCGCCTACGACTTCTCGGGCTTTGGTCTGGTCGGGGATATCGGCGGGGGTAGCGGTCACTTATTGCGTGCCGTCCTGGACGCTGAGCCGAGCGCCAGGGGCGTCCTGTTCGACTTGCCGCAGGTGATCGAGGAGGCGGCGGGCGTGGCCTCGGCGCGCCTGACCCTCCAGGCCGGCGATTTCTTCCGCGCTGCCCTGCCGCGCTGCGACGCGTATCTGCTCATGGAGATTATCCACGACTGGGGGGACGAAGAGGCCGTCGCCATTCTCCAGAGGATTCGACGGGCCGCCCCGCCGCACGCCAAGGTGCTGCTGATCGAGACGATCGTCCCCGACGATCCCGGCCCCGACTGGTCGAAGGTGCTGGACATTCACATGCTGGCGCTGCTCGGCGGCCGGCAACGCACGCGGCAGGAGTATGAAGCACTCCTCACCGAGTCAGGCTTATGCCTCGAGCGCGAGATCGACACCGGCGCCGGCATTTCGATCCTGGAGGCCGGGGTCGCCTAACCGATCATTGACGGGCGCAGCCTGTCTCGACTATCGGATCGCGCGCTGCCGGAATCTCCCCTGCAAGCGGCTCCAGCCTACTGGCTGAATTTGGGCCTTCTGTTACGCGAAGAGAAGAACGTCCCCGAGGAACACCAGGGCGAATTCGGCTACGGCGACGTGTGGACGTGGACGGCCATTGACGCCGACCTCAAGCTCGTCCCTTCCTTCATGGTGGGAACCGCAACGCCGACACCGCCAACGTGTTCATGCTCGACCTCGCCAGCCGCCTCACCAGGCGCGTCCAACTCACCACGGACGGCCACAAGCCCTATCTGGAAGCCTTGCCGGTGGAAGAGTTCGGCGCGGACATTGATTACGCCGCGATGCTCCATCAAGATGTACGAGGCGGACCCGGAGAACGAGCGGCGCTACAGCCCGCGACGTGCATCGGGGCCGAGCAGCAGCGCATCACCGGCAACCCCGACGCGGCGCACATCTCCACCAGTCATGCCAGAACCTCACCATGCGGATGCAGATGCGCCGCTTCACGCGCCTCACCAATGCGTTCAGCAAGAAGGTGGAAACCTGCCCGCCGAAGAGGGTGCCGTACTGATTGGTGTCGGTCGGGAAGACGACCTCGCTGGGTTGCTATTCCTGCCCGATATTGCCCGCTATTGACGGGCTGCACCGGGGCGCTCAGTCGGCGGGGCGGCGGGGCGGCGGTAGTGGGCCAATTTGACTGAGAGGAGTTTTCGCCGGGGATGCTCAGGCCGGTACTCACTGCACCGAGGGTGCCGCGTCGTACAGCGGCTCAGCATCGGCGTTCACGCTCGCCACAATCACGAAATGCGTGTCGAGCAACCGGGCGATGATCGCGCTGACCAGCGCCGCGTCCATCCCAAGCCCATCGACGATTGCCGCCACTGTGATCGGCCCATGTTCCAGGATATAGCGGTAGACGGCGGCCTCTTGGTTGTCAGTCACCGGGCTCACGCTTGCCCCACCGGGCGGCGGCGGCTTTCTTGGCGATCTCGCGGCGCTGCTCGGGGGTGAGCGCGCGGGCGCGGGCCGCGCCGCCCTTCTGGCCGCCCTTGCGACCGAGCGCGACGGCGGCGGGGTCTTTGCCGTCGCCAACCGGCTCGGGCGCGGCCTCGTCCGTCGCCGCGTCCACGATGGCGGCGGCGAGTTGGTTCAAATCGCGCGGACGTTTAGTGCCTGATGGCTTCGTCATATGCCAAGTATGCCACAACGCGTCAAGCGCGCGTGTCGTCATCATCGAACTCCAGATCGAGCGCATCATTGAGGAACTTGAGCCAGCTCACCCACTTGGCCTTGGACGCGCCTGTGCGCGGCTTCCTCACTAGCCACCATTCGATGATGGCGGGGTCGGGAACGGGGCGGCGTGCAGCTTCAACCGTAGCTGCCTGCGGTGCGTGATCGACCACAGGGGCCACTGGCTGTACCACAGGCGCGGGCGGATTTGCGGCGGACGTTAGTCCGTTCGCGTGATGAACGCTCACTGCGCGTTCCTCCTGATGCAACTCGTCACCCTCACGCAACTTGTCATCCTCCACTTCCGGGGAAGGTACATCAACCAGAGGTACGTCAATCATTGGAGACACGTCCGGGGGAATCACGAGGCGGTCAGGGGTTTGCTCAAGGAGCCCCGCCTGTCGCGCCGAGCGCATGATCGATCGCCGGGCGGGGCCGATTTGCCCCGCGGCGACACGCACAATCTCGCGCATAACGTGGGCCCATTCCGCGCCGCTCGTGGGCAAGGGGCGGCTACTGAACAGGCTGTAAATGATGCGATTTACCGGGACATTGAGGAAGGCGCGCACCTTCGCTACCCGCGCCTTCTGCGGGTCGAGCACGTCTTCACCGAGCGGCAACAGGACAACCGCGTTACGTCCTCTGTCGCGATCGTGCTCCAACCCCACGAGGCCGTACTTCGCCGCCGTGTACACCTTGTTCTTCGCTGTATTCGCGCTGCTCCCTTCCATGGCGGCAAGCGCCTCGGCAAGCTCCGCCACCGCTGGGCGGACAAGCTCACTGTCGCGGAATCGGCGTACAGCCGCGATCGTCGTGTCGAGGTCGTGATTGGCCGGGGCCAGATTCGACGACTGGAAGCCTCCGCCGTTCGCGCCGACGTTCATCACCATCGCATCGGCTACCTGTTCGCCCACCATTTCTTCCTTTCGCTACTGTCCTGTCTCGCAGTGTACCACCCGCCCCGCTCGCGGTCAACGGGCTCCATGGCGAACGTGTCCAACACCCCCTTGATGAGGGGCTTGACGGATGATGGACAGCCGTAGTACACTGACGTGGACGGGCACGCTGCGCGCGGACAGGCGCGAAGGACGGCCGATCAGTTTCGGTTGGCGCAAAGGAAGGAAATTGGCGGCGGGGAACCCGGAGGTGCCTCATGATGGGGGACAGGAACCCCCGCCGCCGGAAAGGACGAGCATGACAAGCGTCATGACCGTGTGGGGATGGTACAGGCGGGTTAATGCCCCGATTCTGTCCTTCCCCATGCTCGGAAAAGCCTAAGGCTTAGCGAAAAGCCAAAAGCTTTTCGGCGGCCTGCCGTGTCACCTCCTGCAAAGGTGATGCGGCGGGCCGTTGCCCGTTTAACCGGGCCACACGAGCATTATAGCACACCTGATCCCAGTCGTAAACACCTTGACAATGCTTGTCCGTTCAAGTATAAAGGTCAGTATGAACAGGTTGAGCCGCGAGCGCCGGTCACACGTCCTGCGGGCACTGGTCGAGGGCAACTCGATCCGGGCGACCTGCCGCATCACCGGCACGGCCAAGGGTACGGTGCTCACCCTGCTGGCCGATGNATCTCGGAGGGGCGACCGTCCTCCTCACGGGGGCTGTAGACGATCTGTCGGCGCTTTGCCGACGGCCATCCACACGTCCGCGTCCATGGCCTCTGACAGGTCGCCGGGCGTAGCTCGCGGGACGACGGAGGAGCGGGCGACCGGCGGGGCATGCCCGGGGAGCCCTGTTGGCAACTACGACGCTCCCTGCGGAGTTGAGACCGGCGCCGCTCCGGAACTCGACCGCGGCGCGGCGCCGCCGGCCAGGAGGCCAAGCGTCTCCTCGCGCCCGAGCCGGCGATACCACTCGCGCGGGGCGCCAGCCGCCAGGAGTGCGGCGCGACGGGCGCGCAGCGTCGCCCGCTCGTCGTCGCCCAATGGCGCCGCCCCGTCGAGCACCGCCGCCACGTAGCGCTCGGTGATCGCGTTGCCCGCCACCAGCACGTCGGCGTCGCGCGCTCGGCCATCCGTCGCGTAGGCGAGGGCGGTGTGCAGGCCGACGCTCGCCAGCGTGACCCGCTCGAAGGCCGGGGCGCCGGGCGGGCCGTCTTCCACGAGGAGTCGCGTGACCGCGCGGTCGTTGATGGCCCGCAGCAGTGCCTCCGGGTCGCCCTCCGGGATCGCGACCTCCTTGTGATCGGGCCAGATGTCGAGCATGGCGTAGGGGCCGACCCGCCGGCCGACGTGGAAGACGAAGTAGTCGGGGTAGCGGAAGAAGTCGGTCGCGCGGGCGCGCTCGAAGTCGTAGAACGCCGTGATCGTCGCGAGGATCAGCGCGCTGGCGCCGAGCGCGCCGCCGGGCGAGCGCACGACGACGCCGAGCCGGTCGCGCGCCTCGAAGTCCGGGAAGACGTCGGCGAAGCTGGCGGCGGCGCCGTCCACGGTGAACGAGAACGCGTCGCTGGTCAGTTCCTTCGACGAATGCACCGATCCACTCCTCCGAGGCCGGCAGCGGGGACCACCGGGGCGCGCCCACCGCCGCCCAGTGCCGAGTTGCACGCGCCGTGCCAACGCGGGCACGGGCTGCGGATGGCCCGCGAAGTCCCGCCGAGCGCGCGCGGTGGGACGCGGTACCGACGCGGTTGGGGTCGGGCGAGGGGCGCGGTCGGGGGCCGCGTCACCAGCCGACCGCGTAGGCGTCGCGGCGGGGATCGGCGCCGCCGTGCAGCGCGCCGCTCTCGGGGTCGCGGCGAATGGCGACGGCGCTGCCGACCGCCTCCCAGGGGCCGATGATCTCGAGCGCGTGGCCGCGCCGGGCCAGGTCGTCGCGCACGGCGGGCGGGAAGCGATCCTCCAGGGTCAGCACATCGTCAGTGCCGTGCGGCACGGTCGACTCGCCGCCGATCTGCCGGTGCCGCCAGCGCGGCGCCTCGACCGCCTCCTGCACGGTCATGCCGTGGTCGAGGAGGTGGCTAATCAGTTGCAGGTTCGTCTGCACCTGGGTGTCGGCGCCGGGCGTGCCGAGGGCGAGGAGCAGTTCGTCCCCGGCGAATACGAGGACCGGGTTCATCGTGTGGCGCACCCGCTTGCCCGGTTCGAGCCGGTCGGGGTGCCCCTCATCGAGGTGCCAGTAGGTCATCCGGTTGTTGAGGAGGATGCCGGTGTCGCCGGCGACCAGGCACGATCCGAAGCTCGACTGGATGCTCTGCAACTGGCAGACGGCGTTGCCCCAGCGATCCACGACCGCGAAGCAGGTGGTGTCCTCGCGCCGCTCGGCGACGACGCGGGCTGGTGCGGCGGCCCGCGCGTCGGCGGGGCCGAAGCGCCCGGCATCGCCCGCGGCAACATCGCGCGCCGCGCGCGCCGGGTCGATCGCGGCGCGGCGCGCGGCGGCGTACTCCTTCGAGAGGAGCCCGGTCAGGGGGATGTCGATCCACTCCGGGTCCGCGACGTACGCCTCGCGGTCGGCGAAGGCGAGCTTCTTGGCCTCGACCATCAGGTGGACGCTCTCGGCGGAGTTCGGCCCCAGCGCGGCGAGGTCGAACGGCTCGACCAGGTTCAGCTCCTGCAACAGGATGTGGCCGCTCGAATTCGGCGGCGCCTCGTAGACGGTGTAACCTCGGTAGTCGGTCGCGATCGGCTCCTGCCAGCGCGCCCGGTGCGCCGCGAGGTCGTCGGCGGTCAGCGGGCCGCCCGCCTCCCCGACCGCCGCCGCCAGCGCCTCGCCAATCGGCCCCGTGTAGAAGGCGTCGCGCCCGCCCTCCGCGAGCGCGGCGAGGGTGCGCGCGAGGTCGCGCTGGCGCAGGATCTCCCCGGCGCGCAACGGGCGGCCATCGCGCCAGAAGACGGCGCGCGAGGTCGGGAAGTCGCCGAGCGCGGGCGCCGCCTCCAGGTAGGCGGCGAGCTTGTGGGAGACCGGGAAGCCGTCACCGGCCAGGCCGATCGCCGGGGCGAAGAGCGCGGCGAGCGGCCGGGCGCCGTGCCGCGCGTGGGCGGCGAGCCAGCCGTCGACTAGCCCCGGCACGGAGACGCTGCGCGCGCCGTGCAGCGGGATACCGTCGGCGTAGGCCGCGCGGGTCGCCGCCAGCGGGGCCGCGCCGGTCGCGTTGACGACCTCGACCGTCCCGGCGTCGCGGCGGTGGATCATGATGAAGCCGTCGCCGCCGAGCCCGGACATCTGCGGCTCGACCACGCCGAGCGCCGCGGCCGTGGCGATCGCCGCGTCGACCGCGTTCCCACCCGCCTGCAACACCCCAAGCCCGGCCGCCGCCGCCAGCGGGTGTCCGGCGACGACCATCCCCCGCGCCCCCAGCACCACCGGGCGGTGCGCCGCGAAGCCCAGTCCGTGCGGCCCATGCATCCGTTGCCCCCTTTCGCGCCATGCCGGGATCGGTGTACGGCGGGCTACCCCGGCGTCAGGCCGGCTTGCGGCCGGTCGTGATGAAGTAGGTGAAGGCGTGGAAGAAGCGTCCGGTGCGATCGGCCTCCGCCAGGTGGGCGAGCCAGGCGTCCGCTTCCTCCTCGGTGACCACGCCGTACCGCTGGGCGATCCGCATCCCGCCCTCGAACTGCGCGACGTGCGCGATGCTGGCGTACTCGGTCGCGATCTCCGTCAGCGGCTCGACCGCGACCTCGGTCAGGCCGAACTCCTTGAACAGCGCGTAGAGCTGGTGGGCGACGCCCGGCTGGCGCAGGCTCGAGTTGCGGAAGGCGAAGAAGCGGCGCGAGACGTCCGGGTAGGGGCTGTCGAAGAGGCGCGACTCGTGGTCCGGCTCGACGATCAGCACGATCCCGCCGGGTGCCGTCACGCGGACCATCTCCGCCAGGGCCTGTCGCGGCTCCGGCAGGTGCTGGAACGTCCGGTCGGCGCGGCAGCGGTCGAAAGCGTCGTCCGCGAAGGCCAGGTGGTGGACATCGCCCCGCACGAAGGCAACCGGCAGGGCCTTGCCCCGGCTCCGCCCGCGCGCCTCGTCGATCATCGTCCGGCTGAAATCGAGGCCGACCACCCGGCCGTCCGGCGCCACCGCAGCCGCCAGCGCCAGCGCGTCCTGCCCGGTGCCGCAGCCGACATCGAGGACGCGCTGCCCCGGCCGCAATTCGAGCAAGTCGAACGTGCGGCGCTTGTAGCGCTGTTTGAACGCCGAGGCGTGCTGGGCATCCAGGCAGCGGATGTAGAACCGCGGGTCGGACTCCCGGTCGACATCGGTGAAGCCGGCCCTGGGCGCCTGCCTGTCCACCCCGCGCTCCTCCCGGCCCTCAGTCGATCGAGCGGTAGATCGCCCCGGCGAGCGCCCGCGCGCCTTCGTGGCACCGCTCCGGCGACTCGTAGCTGAAGGCCAGGCGGATGTACCCCTCGCCGCCGCCGTTCGGGAAGAAGGACGTGCCGGGGACCGAGCCGGCGCCCGACTCGGCGGCGAGGCGCGCCAGCTTCGCGCGGTCGGTCCCCGACGGCAGGCGCAGCCAGATGAAGAAGCCGCCCGCCGGCCGGCTGATCTCGCCGTCGGTGTCGGCCAGCACCTCGTCCAGCCCGGCAAGCATCGCGTCCCGCTTCGCGCGGTAGACCTCGACCAGGCGCGCGACGTGCTCCTCGAGGTGGTCGCGCAGGTAGTAGGTGACGACGCGCGACGTGAACGGGCTGACCCCACCCCCGAAGTTGAAGCTCTGAAAAATCGGCAGGAGGTCGCGCGGCGCGAGGAGCCAGCCGAGCCGCACCCCGGCCCCGAGGATCTTCGACAGCGTCCCCGAGCGGGTGACGATCCCGTCCTCGTCGAGCGCGTAGAGCGACGGCAGCGCCTCGCCCTCGAAGCGCAGTTCGCCGTAGGCGTCGTCCTCCAGGATCGGCACGTTGTACTCGCGCGCCACGGCCAGCAGTTCACGGCGGCGCGCGAGCGGCAGCGTCGGCCCGGCGGGGTTGTGGAAGTTGGGCATCAGATAGAGCAGCTTGCAGGGGCGACCCTGCGCGCGCAGCGCTTCCAGCCGCTCGCGGACGGCGGCGGGCGGCAGCCCCTCGGCGTCGAGCGGCACGCCGTGCAGTTCCGCCCCGTGCCGGCGGAGGGTGTTGAGGGTGCCGGAGAAGGTCGGCGCCTCGCAGATGACCGGGTCGCCGGGGTCGACGAACGCGCCGATCACCAGCGAGATGCCGTGGCTGGAGCCGTTGATGATCAGCAGATCCTCCGGGCCGATCGCCAGCCCCTCGAAGCGCCCGTGCTTCCGCGCGATCAACTCGCGCAGGCCGACGTACCCCTGCGGATCGCCGTAGGTGAGCGCGTCCGCGCCCTCCGCCGCCATCATCCGCGCGGTCGCCACGACGAGGCCGTCGTAGGGGAACGAGGCCGGGTCGGGGCGGCCGCTGCCGAACTCGTACCCCGGTTTCCGCCCCGCCTGCCCGCCCGGCGCGGGGCCACCGCGCCCGATCGCGGCGCGGACGGACAGCAGATCCTCGAAGCGGGCGGCGGTTGTGGGCGTTGCCATGATCACTCCTGTGAACGTTACGGGCGATTACCATTCGCCGACCAGGCCGACGACTCAAGTCGTCGCTAAGGGCCTGCGGGCCACGAAGCCCACCTCCGTGGACTGGAATCTCTCCATGAGTGTGGCAACCGAGGAAGCCCTCGATTTGGCAATGGTCCCAGTCCGCGAAGGCGGACTTCGTGGCCCGCAGGCCCTTAGCGACGGGTTTCAACCCGTCGGCCACCCGCCGCCGGGGACTCCCATCACCGCGCCAGCGCCCCCATCGGGTCCCAGGCCGGGAGGACGATCGGCTCGCGGTCGAGTGCGGCCTGGAGGTCGGCCGGCAGGGCGCTCCTGCGCGCGGCGATCTCGAAGGTGTACTCGGCGAACCAGGAGTCGTTCATCGTATAGAAGCCTTTCTGCCCGCCCTCGTCGCCCCAACTGTTCTCCACCCGCCAGCGGCGCGGCGCCCCGTCCACGAGATCGACGCCGGTGAAGAGCATCGCGTGGGTCATCAGCGTGTCGTGGTAGTCGAGCCGGGCGGCCTTGTCCAGCGCGAAGGTCGTGCCGTAGACGGCCTCGAAGTCGTAGAGGTCCCGGTCCCAGAGGCCCAGGTCGCGGCGCATCATCTTGCCGACGTCGCAGCCGAACCAGACCGGCTCGCCGCCGACGATCGCGCGCTGGGCGATCGCCTTGATCAGATCGATCTCGACGTTGAGGTAGATCACCGGCGCGCCGCCGACGACGTTGCCGAGGTATTGCACCGTGAAGGTGCGCCCGAACGGGCTGGTGCGGCGCGGGTCGTGGACGAGGCAGACGTACTCGTCGAGCGGCAGATCGACGAACCGCGCGGCGAACCCTTGCGGCGTCAGCTCCTCGGTGCGGTGGAAGCCCCGATCCTGGTCGGTCCACTGCCAGACGAACCGCTCGGGCGGCGTGCCGAGGTGGATGCAGAGGACGCGGTGGACGACCCCCAAGATCTCCTCTTTCGCGGCGCGGAGCGCGTCGGCGCCGGCGCCGGCCGCGTGGAGGTCGCGCAGGGTGCGGGCGCCCTCGCGCAGCTTGTGGCGCAGGATCGCGTTCATCCGGGCGGTGTTGCCCGAGCTCTCGGTCTCCGGCATCAACGCCTTGGGGACGAGGCCGTGCTTGCGGACGAGGTTGACGAACATGTTCCACTGCCCGCCGTCGTCGAGCGGGCGGTCGAGCAGGAAGCCGACCGTGCGGTCGTCGAGGTCGCGGCCGGCGGTCTCGATCATCGCCTCCAAGAAGAAGTTCGCCCGCTCGAGCTTGTCCCAGAAGAGCAGGTGGTTCTGGCTGAACTCGAACTCCCGCAGCCCCATCCGGCGCATCGCCCCGACGCGCAAGAGGTTGAGCCCGGCGAAGAGCCAGCAGCGCCCGCTCTTCCGCTGGTTCGTCACCGCCCAATCATCGAGGCGGTGGGAGAAGGTGTGATCGGTGCCGGCGACGACCGCGCGGTCCAGCGCCACGTCGTCGATCGTCGTCTGGGTGACGGCGTTCTGCGCCAGCCGGCTGATTGGGCTCGCGGCGAACGCGCTGCGGAACTGGGCGAGGGTCGCGGCCTCGAGCGCGCCCGCGCCCGGCTCGGTCGTCGGCCCGGCCGCCTGCGGCGCCGGGGCCGTCGGGGATACCACCATCGTGTCTGCCCTCCTCGCGCGCGGCGTTGTGCGGATCGCTCGGTGAAGCGCCGGTTCTTGCGCGACAGCCTACCACGTTCCCCGGCGGGGCGGAAGTGCGCGGGAAGGGCCGCGCGGCCCCATGCAACGACAGGCGGGAGAGCTTATACTGCGGGGAGGCAGTCGCCCGCGCCGGGAGGAGCAGTTCGCGATGATGACGTCACAACGAGAGTTCCGCAAAGTCCTGCTCGAGCTGCTGCCCCCCCAGGGGGGTTGGAGCGAGGAGGAGTACCTCTGGCTGACTGATCGCACCAGCCGGCTGATCGAGTTCACGGACGGCTCCATTGAGGTGCTTCCAATGCCGACGGACCGTCACCAGGGCATCCTCTTCCTGCTCGCGCGCGCGCTACTCGCGCACCTCGAGCCTCGCGGCGGGATCGTGCGGTTCTCCCCGCTCCGCCTGCGGCTACCGTCGGGGAAGTTCCGCGAGCCGGACGTCCTGGTATTGCTCGACCGCGACGACCCACGCCGCGAGGATCGGTACTGGCACGGCGCCGACCTCGTGATGGAGGTCGTGAGCCCGGACAAGCCGGCGCGCGACCTGGTGCAGAAGCGCCGAGAATACGCCGAAGCCGGGATCCCGGAGTACTGGATCGTCAACCCGCTGGACAGCACGATCGCGGTCCTCGCGCTCCGGGACGGCCGCTACATCGAGCACGGAGTCTTCCCGCGCGGCGCGCGGGCGACATCGGCGCTGCTGCCGGAGTTTACGGTCGAGGTGGACGAGGTCTTCGACGCGCGCTAATGTTGGATGAGTGGGCCGCCGCGGGATGTCGGTAGGGGCGGGTTTCAAACCCGCCCGGCTGGCCTTGCCACCGCGCCGGCAGGCGGGCAGCATTGTCCAGGTCGGGATCGCTGAAAGGGGAGTGCATCCATGGGAACGCTGACGAACGCGCGCGAGGCCACCGCGGAGATGCGCAAGGTCCGGCAAATTCGGCAGTACCGGCCCGATGCTGTCCCCGACGACGTGCTGGCCGAGTTCCTCGAAATCGCCCGCTGGACCGGCAGCTCGCGCAATACCCAGCCCTGGCACTTCATCGTCGTGACCGACAAGGAGCAGTTGCGGCGGATCAGCCAGGTGCGCGCGGCGATCAACTGGGTGGCCGATGCGCCCCTCGCGATCGCCATCGTGCTCGACGGCGCGAATGACACGGCCGAGGCCTACGACGAGGGGCGCGTCACCGAGCGCCTGCTGATCGGGGCGCACCTCCTGGGGCTCGGCGGCGGCACCGCCTGGTTCGGCGACGCCTCGCAGCAGCGGCAGGGCAAGGAGATCCTGGGCATCCCGGCCGAGCGGACCGCGCGCTCGGTGGTGACGCTCGGCTACCCCGTCACTTCCAAAGATCCGCGACCGGGCGCGGCCGCGGGCGGGCGCAAGCCGCTGTCCGAGATCGTCAGCTACGGCCGGCTGGGCGAGCCGGGGGCGTGACCGGGGACTGACAACCAACGAAACGGTGTTGTGCGCCACGGGCGGTGGCGGCAGAGCCCCCCCGCACCGCTCGCACCGCCGTGCCGATCGACCCGGCGCGGCCGGCGGTTGACAAGCGATGCCCCGGATGCCCCTATTAGCACAGAAAGCGCGGACTGTGCTAGCGGTGTTTGGCGGAAGCCCGTCCGGCGATAAAGGTAATGAATACCATGGAGAAGACCGTCGGGGCCTTCGACGCCCGCCGCCAACTCGGCAAGATTCTCAAAGATGTCTCCGGTAGGGGCGACCTCTACGTGGTCAGCATGCACGGCGAACCGGTCGCGGCCGTCGTCCCCATCGCGCTTTATGCGCGTTGGAAGCGCGATCGGGAAGCGTTGTTCGACGAGATGCGCGCGGTTTCCGAGCAGGTCAACCTCTCCCCCGACGAGGCGGAGCGGCTCACCAAAGAGGCCATCGCGGCCGTGCGGCAGTCCCGCCGGGCGTGAGAGTCGTCCTTGACACCACCATCATCGTCAGCCGCCTCCTCTCGCCGGTGGGGGCGCTCGCCGAGGTTCTGGAGCGGTGGCAACAAGAAGCCTTCGAGCTCCTCGTCTCCGGGTCTATCCCGTCGCAGCCTCTAGCCGCGCAGGACGCCCAGCCCCTGTCGGATCTCGCCGAGGTGGTAGGCGCAGTGGCCGACCAGGGCGAAGGCGCCGCCGACGAACCGCGCGTCCCAGCCGTCGAAGGTGTCGGCGAACTCCCGCAGTTGCCCGTAGGTGGTCCGCAGCCGCTCGATCAGGTCCCGCCACTCCTCGTCCGTCACCGCCCCCACCCGCCAGGACGCATCCCAGTCGGCCGGCTTCTGCTCCCCGGTCCGCGCGCCCTCCATCAGCACGTCGAGATAGAAGCGGACGTGGTTCACCTGGGCGGCCAGGTTGGCGGAGTGGGCGGAGATCGGCCGCGAGGCCTCCTCGGCGGAGACCGTGGCCAGCGTCTCGAAGAGTGAGGTGCCGGAATCGAGCAGGTAGCCGTGGACCCGCTCGAAGATCTCCTCCAGGACGGTCAGCAAGCCGCCGCGAAAGTCCCCCACCGAGATCGTGCCCGCCATGGCGCCCCCTCCCACGCTCGCGTCCCCTGGTCCGGCTGCCCAGGGACGCGAGTATCGCACGGGCGGGCGCCGGCCACAACGCCTCATACCAAACCCGCCACGACGCCCCAGATCGTCGCGGCGGACCCCGCCGCGGCTGGCCAACCAGCGCGCGCGCGATTGCCCCCCCAACACGGCACGACGGGATTCCGGGGCAAGCGCAAGGATCGTCGCGGAGCCGGCGGCCGGGCCGTCACGCCCCCGCGCGCTCAGTGCCCGGCGCCCTCGTAGCGCATCAGGGCGCGACGCCAGATCAGGCCGGCGACCAGGGCGACCGCGGGGCCGACGAGTGGCGCCCCGTAGCCGAGCCAGGGCTGGGTCTGCGGCTTGCCCAGCAGCACCAGACTCGGGTAGTAGCTGATGAAGGCGACCGGCAGCAGCCAGGTCAGCGCGAGCTGCACCGCCTGGCCGTAGAGCGGCAGCGGGAACTTCGCGAACTCGATCAGGTTGCCGACCAGGACCGGGAACGCGCTGTGCGCCGCCGGCTGCCAGAAGACGAGGCAGTGGGTGGCGAAGTCGAGCGCGGCGATCAGCAGCGTGGCCCCGAGCAAGGCGGCGAGGAGGAAGAGGAGGTGCCCGGCGTGCCAGGACGGGCGCAACTCCGCGATCGCGCGCAGCAGGACCGCACCGCCCCCAGCGCGACGGTGCCGAGGCCGTAGAGGCTGGAGATCTGCGTCACCACTTGCAGAGCCGGGGAGAGCGGGCGGATCAGCAGCCGGTCGAACTCCCCGAATGGACTAGTTCCCGCAGCCGCCATGGGCCGTCGGCCAGCAGCAGGACCAGCCCGCGCGGGATGATCGCCAGCGCGTAGAGGAACGCCACCTCCCAGAGGCTCCAGCCGGCAACGCGCGGCACGCGCCCGAAGAGCGCCCAGACGAAGACGAAGCCGGCGCCGTACAGCAGCATCACCCCGACCACGCCGATCCAGAAGTCGGCCCGGTACTCCAGTTGGCCCCGCAGGTTCAGGAGCTGGATCCTGGCGTAGACGCGCGCGAGGCGCCCGAGCCGCGACAGCATCGTCAGCCCCCTGCACCGTCAGCGTCCGCACGGCCGGGAACCAGAGAATCCGCGCCAGGACCCAGAGCGCGGCGATCCAGCCCCCTGGATGGCGAGCGCCCCGGCCAGCGCCAGGCCGCGGGCCTCGCCGAGATAGATCGTCAGCGGGGTGTGGACGATCGCCTGGAACGGGGCGGCCAGCGCCGCGGCCCGCAGCCAGTCGGGGAAGAACGCCAGGGGAATCAGCGCGCCGGAGAGGATGTTGGTCACCGCCGCGCGCGCCCAGAGCAGCCCGACCGCGTTGAGCGTCCAGAAGCAAAGCAGCCCGGTCAGGTAGCTGATCAGGAATTTCACCAGGAACCCCAGCGCCACGCTGACCGGGAAGAGCAGCGCCGCGGCGGGCGACGCGGGCGGCGCGATCCGGAAGACGGCGAGGCCCAGCGCGAGCGTGAGGGCGGCACCGGACCCGCCCTCGACCGCCGCGCTGCCGACCGCCTGCGCGAGTTGCGCCTTGAGATAATCGGTCGGGCGGAGCAGTTCGACCGCCACCTGCCCGCTCCTGATCGCGCCGAACAGCCGCGCCTCGGCCGGGAACGCGAGGAGCGCGTTGACGCCGTAGGCGAGGAGGACGTAGGTCCGCATCCGCTCCCAGTCGAAGCCGCCCACCCCGGCTCGGCCGCGAGGACGACCCGCCAGAGGTAGTAGAGGACCGCCACTTGCGCGAGGCCGGCGGCGATGTTGAGGATCGTGGCGCCCCGGTAGGCGAGCGTCTGCTGGGCCGCGGTCAGCGCCAGCGCGAGGTACTTCGGCCGCGGCGCTGTCCTCATCGCGGCCGTGTCCGGGACAGTGGGGACGGTCGCCGCGGTCATCGCGCCTCCTCCAACTGCAACGTACCCTCGTAGAGTCGGCGGATGATCGCCTCGGCGCTCGGCTCCTCGATCCGCAGGTCGTGGACCGGCAGCACCGGCAGGAGGCGCGCGACGAGCGCCCCGGCGCCGACCAGGGTCGCGTCGAAGCGCACCGTCAGCCGGTGCGGCTCCGGCTGCTCGACACCGAGGGTCGGCAGATCCCTCAGGGCCGCCCGCGCCCGCTCCCGCGCCGCGCCGAGGGCCGCCGCCGGCGTGGCCTCCGACAGCACCAGGCGCAGGGTCCGCTCACGGCCGAAGCGATCACGGAGCGCCGCGAACGGGCCGTCGAAGACGATCCGGCCGCGGTCGATCATCACGATCCGGTCGCAGAGGTCCTCGATGTCGCCGAGGTCGTGGGAGGTCAGCACGATCGTGACCCCGCGCTCGCGGTTGGCGCGGCGGACGAACTGGCGGATGCGCGCCTTCACCGCCACGTCGAGGCCGATCGTCGGCTCATCGAGGAAGAGGATCGCCGGGGCGTGGAGCAGCGAGGCGGCGAGGTCGCAGCGCATCCGCTGGCCGAGCGAGAGCTGCCGCGCGGGAGTCGCCAGGAGCGGGCCGAGATCGAGCAACTCGACGAACTCGCGCAGGTTGCGCGCGAAGAGGTCCCCCGGCACCTCGTAGATGTCGCCGAGCAGCCGCAGCGACTCCCGGACCGGCAGATCCCACCACAACTGGGTGCGCTGCCCGAAGACGACGCCGATGTTGCGCGCATTCTCCTGGCGCCGGCGGTGCGGGACAATCCCGCGCACCCGCACCTCGCCGCTCGTCGGCACGAGGACGCCGGTCAACATCTTCAAGGTGGTGGACTTGCCGGCCCCGTTCGGGCCGACGTAGGCGACGCTCTCCCCCGCTGCGATGCCGAGGTCGATAGCGTCGACCGCCACCGTCTCCCGGTAGCGCGGCCGCATCAGGTGCGCGACCGCCCCCGCCAGCCCCGGCGCCCTCACCGGCGTCCGGAACCGCTTGGTGAGCTGGCGTGCCTCGATCGCCGACGCCATGCAGCACTCCCCGTCCTGAAGATGGCCGCGCTCGTGGGTCATCAAGCGTCGCTCGTTGTCGGGTGTCGGGGTGTGTCGTGGCAGGAAGCCAGTCTACGGGGTGGCCACACCGATCGGCACTGTGCCAAGGGCCAGTTCGCCTCGTATCGTCCGGCCAGCAGGACAGCATGACCAGCACTCCGCCACACCGGGCGGCGGGTAATGGACGAGCACCGGCGCCGTCGAGCGCCGCCGGTGACGTATCGCGGCGCAGGCCCGCCCGCTCACCCCGGTCCCCGTGCTCAGGCGCCGTCGGTCACCGTCGCGATCTCCCGCGCGATCCGTCGCAGCGCCTCCCGCAGTTGGGGCGGTTGATGGACCCGGAGCCGGCAGCCCAAGCCGATGAGGAAGCGGGCAACGCCGTCGAGGTCATCGTCCTGGCAGCGCCAGGTGGTCCCGCCGGCGGCCGGTTCCAGCGTGCCGTAGGCCGCCGGGACCCGGCGCCGGACCTCCTCGGGGGGCAGCGCCAGCAGCACCTCGACCGGCCATCGCCTCGGCATCGTCGCGACCGCGCGGACCACGTAGCCGAGGCTGTCGAACCCGCCGCCGGCGGGAAGGTCTCGTCGTGCGGCGCGGCGGCGAGGATCCGGTCGATCCGGAACTGGCGCAGATCGGCGCGCAGGTGGCAATGTCCGACGAGATACCAGTAACGCGCCCAGTAGACGACGCCGTAGGGATCGACCAGCCGCTCCATCTCCTCGGCCGCGCTGGAGCGATAACGCAGCCAGACCCACCGCCCCTGCCGCCCGCCTCGCCGAACAGGACCACCAGGGCGCCCTCCGCGGTCGCGGCCGACGCCGGCATCTGCAGGGCGACGCTCGCCTGCACCGCCCGGACCCGCTCGCGTAACGCCGCCGGCAGGGCGCGCGCTCGAGCTTCGCGCGCGCGCGCGCCGCGCGGCGACCGCCAGGCCCAGCCAGGGCAGCGCGAGCAGGGCCAGCGTCAGCGCGAACGCCTCCTCGTCGATGAACATCAGCGGCGGGAGCTTCGGCGCGCAGGCGGTAGCCGCCTGCGGGGCCGCGCGCCGCCTCGACCGGGATGCCGAAATCCTGCAACATCAGCACGTAGCGGCGCACGCTGCGGGGTGGACCTCCAGCCGCCGGGCCAGTTCCGCCCCGCTGAGCCGCTCGTGGGCCTGCAGCAGTTCCGGGGCCGTCAGCAGCCGCGTCGTAGGATGGTACATCGCGCCCCGTCACCCTCGAAGATTCGCCGGCGATTAGGACCGATTATAGCCGCTTCCGCTGCATGATCGGGTTGCAGACGGTGATGCAACGATAGCCGGCAGTCGTATGTCGAGCAGGTGAGGAGGAGAGCGATGGAGACACCCGGACTCAACCACGTCATCCTGACCGTCACCGACACGGCCCGCTCGCGCGCCTTCTACGGCGGGGTGCTCGGGCTGGAGACGATCGACATGCCCGACATCCCCGGCGGCGGCTTCTTCTGCACCGTCGGGGGGTGATGCTCTTCTTCTTCGGGTCGCGCCGGCCGGTCGCCGGCGACCGCTTCAGCGAGTTCCGCGTCGGGCTCGACCACCTCGCCTTCACCGCGCCCAGCCGCGTGGCCCTGGACGCGCTCGCGGCGGATCTCCAGGCCGCGGGGGCAGAGACGCGCGGCGTCGAGCAGTTCGCGCCGACCGGCAACTGGTACCTCGCCTTCCGCGACCCGGACAACATCCAACTCGAATACTGGCTGCCGTAGCGTCGCCGCGCGCGGCGTCGAAATGCCATAACACCGCCACTGGCCGCCAGTCGGCGTCAGCGCGCTGTTGTTGGAGCTTCCCGGCCATCGGCGAGGGCCGCGACGACCGCATCCGTCGCCCGCTCGATGAAGGCGTGGATAGCCGCGTCCGTGAGGTAGAGCGGCGTGATGCGCGGCTCCTTCTCCGGCGCCTCGAACCAGGCCAGCGGGCGGTCGCGCCAGCGGCCGATCTCCTCGGCGGCGAGGAGCGGCGCGAACTCGGGCGGCGGGGCCTGGCCGAGGAGCGCCCAGACCCGCGGACGCCAGGGCGAATGGTGGTACAGATTGAAGTCGAGTTGGTCCATCTCGCGGTAGTAGAGCGCCCGCCGCTCGGCGGGGTCGAGGTCCGGCGGGAGGCGCGGCTTATAGTCGCGTTCGAGCAGCGCGTTCCAGAGCCGGTCGGTGAGGAGGTGCGCGGCGTAGCCGTCCGCGAAGTCTCGGAGCGCCGCGTCCGCCTCACGGTAGCCGGCGCGCAGCTCCGCGATCGGGTCGCGGTCGCCGGTGGCGGGCCGGTCGAGCAGGTGGGCCCCGTGCTTCTCCCCCGCCCGGCGCCGGGGCGCATGTGGATGGCGTCGGGGGCGATGCTGCCGAGCAGGAAGGCGGGAGAAGGCTCCGCGCCGCGCGGCTCGTGCAGCCGGACGGCGACGGCGAGGTGGACCATCGGCAGGGGCATCGGCTGTCCTCCATGACGATGCCGGGTGGGTCGCCCGCCGCGGCGCTCGATCGCGCGCGGTATACCGGCGGGCGTCTCACCGCCCCGGTGCTGGCCGCCAGTCCGGCGCGCGCCCGCCGGGGGCCAGCATCCAGGAGCGCGCCGGTGGGTCCGCCGCCGCGATGGTGAGACCGCCGGCCCGGCCGAGCGCCAGCCAGCGGCCGTCCGGCGACCAACGGAAGGTGATGTCGGGGATGCCCCCTGCGTTGGGGATGGTGGAATCGAGGATGGTGAATGTCGCGCCGGTGGCGACGGCGATCACCCGGAGGGCGACCGGCGCGTTGCCCCGGGACGGTCCCACCTGACCGGTGAGCACCGCCAGCCGCGTCCCGTCCGGCGACCAGGTCATCCCCTGCAGGAACCCTCCAGCGGGCGTATCATCCCGCCAGACAGGGTTGCCCGCGCCGTCGATGACCACCAGGGTAAAGGGCGGCGGACCCTGCCGGCCGGGGACGCCCTGGAGCGTGAGGGCGAGGCGGTCGCCGGTCGGGGAGACGCGCCCCCAGCCGAGCCGGAAGGTCGGCGGCGGGTCGACGCCGCGCGGGAGCCGGGTGACCAGTTCGTCGATCGTGATCACCGTCCGCACGGCCCCGCCGGCCATGTCGAGCGCGAGGACGTTCGTCGGCCACTGGGAGGTGTACCCCTCGGGGCTGCGGACGGCCTGGAAGCCGCCGACGGCGTAGAGCGTGCGCCCGTCGGCGGTCCAGTCGAGCGGGTAGGCGCCCTCCAGCCCCAGCCGGCGCGGGTCGCCGCCGGTCGCGTCGACCGTCCAGAGCGCGAGGCGATCGGCGGCCGGGTCGAACCCGCCGTCACCGCTGGTATCGTCGAGGACGGCGAGGGTCAGCCGCCGTCCGGCGTCCACGGCCCAGGGAGGTCTGCCCGCCGAGCGTCAGCTCGCGCGCGCCGTCCTCGTCCAGCAGCCAGGTGGCGTTGGTGGAGCGATCCGGCGTGGTGTTGCTGGCCGGGGGCGTATTGACGGCCAGGACCAAGCGCCGACCATCCGGGCTCCAAGATTGCCCGCCGGAAAAACCCTCGAACGCAAAGCGCTGGAGGCGCCGGCCGTCGGCAGCGTACAGATCGACCTGAATCGGCCCGCCGCCGGGACCGCTGTCGGTAGCGCCGGTGGCGACGAAGCGCGCGCCGTCTGGCGCCCAAGTAGCGGAGCGGTACGTCCCCTCGGCCAGCAGGACGCGGTCGGTGCCGTCGGCGTTGACCGCGATCACGCCGGCCCGCCCGTCGAGCGTGCCGATGTAGAGCAGCCGGCCCGCGCCGCGCAGTTCGGCGACCGGCGTCGGCGCGGCTGTCGGCGCTGGCGCCGGCAGGCCGGTCGGGACGGCCGTGGGGTAGACGACGCGGGCCTGGACGGTCGGGGTCGGGGTGGGGGGCGGCGTCGGCGTCGGCGTGGCGGGGGCGCCGGCGGCGAGTCGAGCAGACACCCGGTGAGGGCCAGGGCGACCGCCAGGACGAGCAGCGCGACCCGCGGCGGGCGCCAGCCGCGCCACTGGTGACGATCCATAGCCTCCCCCTTCGGCGCGGCAGAGACACGGCGCGGCTGTCGTCCACCGTGGCCGGCGGCGGGATGCTGATGCCGCGGCGGGCCACGCCGCCGGCAAACCGGCGCGCGGCCCTCACCCGCAGCGCCTCACGACGTCCTGCTCCCCTCCCGCTCCCAGCATTGGGAGTCGCCTGTCGTGAGGCGGGAGCGGGCGAGCGCGGCAGCAGCGCGCGCAGCCGCTGCCAGCGGGTCGGGGGAGTGGGCGCGGTCGCTCTGACCGGCGCCGGCTCGTCCACCGCCTTGACCGATCGCTCATGCAGGGCGCCGTCGGTGGGGCGGCGGAAGGCGGGCGGCACGGCGCGCACGAAGCGGACGGCGCTGATCCCGTCGCGCAGACCCTCGGCCCGGTGCAGCAGCACCCCAGCCCGCGCCTCGTCCGGATCGACCCCGCGGGCCACCCGCCGGGCCGTCGCCACGAACCGGGCGAGGTGGTCATCGGCGCGGGCGCAGGCGGCGCAGAGGCCGGCGATCGCCCGGCCGTCGAGCGTCATCGTGACCGCGGGCGGCCTGACGGTCTGGCAGGCGCTGCAACTGTCGTGCCGGCGGGTATCCTCGGTCATGCGCTGTCTCTCCCGATCGGTCCTGCGTGTCGGGGTGTTATCATCCAAGCATGGAAGGAAACGTCGTTCCAGCCGCCCGGTTCCGCGCTCGCGTGGCTGGCCGCATGCGCGGTGGCTTCGCTGAAAGGATGGATCATGGACGATCTCGAACTCCGGTCCCGCGCCGCACACGAAGACGCCGGGGCCGGCGCCCTGGCGAAGCGCCGGGCCTTGCTGGAGCAGTTGCGCCGCATCCTGCCGCCGAGCGCGCCGTGGGAGGCGTGGCTGGCGCGCACCGGCGAACTCCCCCCCGACTTCGACGCGCTCCCCGCCTGCGCCGAGCTGCCCGACCCGCTCACGCGAACCGTGCAGGGGAAAGCCGTACCGGTCGCGACCGCGGAGGACTGGCGGGCGCGGCGCGCGGAGTTGCTGGCCCTCTTCCACCAGTGGCTGCTCGGCGCGGTGCCGCCGCCCCCGGACAGGGTGCGCGCCGAGACGCTGGGCGAGCGACGCGAGGGCGGCGCGACGGCGCGGGAGGTGCGCCTCTCCTTCGGGCCGGCGGGGCGGGCTTCGCTGGGGCTGGAACTGCTGATCCCGCCCGGCCCCGGCCCCTTCCCGGTCTTCATGACCCAGCACAACCACCGGGCCTGGGCGCTGATCGCCCTGCGCCGGGGCTACCTCGCCTGCGTCTACGCCGGGGCGGACTCGCGGGATGACACCGACTCCTTCCTCGACGCCTACCCCGGCTACGACTGGTCGCGCCTGACGCGGCGGGCCTGGGCCGCCAGCCGCTGCGTCGACTACCTGGCGACCGTCCCGGAGGCGGACGGGGCGCGGATCGCCCTTACCGGCCACTCGCGCAACGGCAAGCAGTCGCTGATCGCCGCGGCGCTCGACGAGCGGATCGCGGCGGTCATCTCGAGTAGTTCCGGCGTCGGCGGGGCGGCGACGGTGCGCTACTGCTCCGAGCAGCACTTCGGCGAGGGGATCGAGCTGCTCACGCGCGTCTTTCCCGACTGGTTCCACCCGCGCCTGCGATCCTTCACCGGCCGCGAGGACCGGCTGCCGGTCGATCTGCACGAGCTGGTCGCCCTCAGCGCGCCGCGCCCGTGCCTCCTGAGCGTCGCCCTGAACGACGGCTGCGACAGCACCTGGGCGATGCAGCAGACCTACCTGGCGGCCGGGCGGGTCTACCGGCTGCTGGGCGCGGCGGAGCATTTGCGGCTCCTCTGGCGGCCGGGCGGGCACGAGACCGATCCGACGGTCATCGAGCGGTATCTCGATTGGTGCGACACCCACTTCGGGCGCGGCGCGGCTCCCTTCCCGGAGCGCCCGCTCCACCCGGACAACTGGGACGCCTGGCGGGCGGCCAACGCCGATCTCGCCGGGCAAGGGCCGCCCCCCGCCCCGGACGGCGCCGCGCCGGCGGGCGACCGGGCGGCCTGGGAGCGCGAGCGCGAGGAGGTGCGCGACCGGGTCCGCTGGATGCTCGGCGAGGCCCCGCCGGCGGCGGCGAATCCGGGCGGCGGCTACGGCCGGGAGGTGGGCCACGTCGCCGCCCTGCTGCGCCGCGCCGACCCCGGCGAGGGGGTGGAGAAGGAGCAAATTGTCTTCGGCGAGTACATCAACGGCGACATCTTCCTGCCCGCCGGGCTGCGCGCATCCGGCCGTGCCGCCCCCGCCGTCCTCTGGCTGCACCCCCTCTCCTGCCCGCTGGGCTACGTGGCGGCCTACAAGCGCGGGGAGCAGGTCTTCCGCACACTGGCGCGGGCGGGCTACGCGGTCTTCGGCTTCGACCAGATCGGCTGCGGGCGGCGCGTCGAGGAGGCGGAGGGGTTCTACCGGCGGCACCCCCGCTGGTCGCTCCTCGGCAAGATGGTGCGCGACGCGGGGGCCGCGATCGACGCGCTGACGGCGCAGCCCTACGTGGACGCGGGGCGAATCTGGGGGCTCGGCTACGGCCTGGGCAGTCTGGTGGGGACCCACCTGGGGGCACTGGACGGGCGGCTGGCGGGACTGGTCGCGGTGGCCGGGCCGCCCCCCTTCCGGGGCGACACCGACAGCGCCGGCACGGGTGGCATCCGGCGCTGGTCGCACCGGCAGCTCCTCCTGCCGCGGCTCGGTCTCTTCGCCGGGCGGGAGGGGCAAGTCCCCTACGACACCGAGCACCTCTACGCCGCGGTGGCGCCCCGCCCGCTCCTGGTGGTCAGCCCGCTGCTGGACCGCGAGGCGCCGCACGGGGCGGTGAGGGGGGCGGTCGCGGCGGCGCGGCGCGCCTACGCGCGCCACGACACGGCGGAGTGGCTGGACCAGCGGTCCCCGGAAGATTACAACCACTTCGGCCCGGAGATGCAGCGCCTCGTCCTCGACTGGCTGCGGGAGCGCGACGGGTGAGGGCCAAGGCGGCGGGGCCTGGCGCTGAGTCTGACACCGCCCTCCGCCACCGCTCAGCACTCGTTACTCAGCACTCAGCACTCGGCACTCGGCACTGGTCGGCTGAACTCCCGGCCCAGGATGATCGCCTGCGGCTCGAACGGGTAGCTCCCCCGCCTTGGCAGTCGCGGTCGGCGGCGGCGTCGTGACCGATCGGCGCAGAGCCGGAAGGTGGAGAGATCGGCCGCGGTGGCGCCCATCCGGCCCGGCCCTTGTCGGTCGACCGGCACCAGTTCCGCCGCGACCCCCGGCGCCGTAGCGCGTAGGCCGGGCGCGGCGAGACGACGCTTGTCCTTACCCACCGTGGCGACGACGACCTGCGGTACCCTGGCCGCCGTTCCGGGCGGGAGGATCGTCGCGCGCGTACATCTGCTCGATGCTGGTGTCCATTGCCGATCCGCGCGAAGCCGTCTTGGTCAGCACCAGAGAGCGTGTGGTCGTCCGCGATCGCCGCCTTCTCCAGCACCGCTGTGGTCCCCGCGTCGCCACGTTCGGCACGCGGAACATCATCCGGAAGAAGCGCCACCCGCCGTGGGTCGGGCGCTTGGGGTCCTCGAACTCATCGGCGTTCCGTCGGCGAGCTTCGCCGCCCAGTCGTCGCGGAAGAAGAGCGCCTGGTCCGGATGAAACGGACGCGGCACCGTAGATCTTGTTCTTGATCTTGACGTTGCGGTCGTCGGTCTTGCCCCCGACGTCGCCAGGGCGTGAGATCGGTGAACGCGCTGGTTGACGTCTTGAGCGCCGCCGCGCATTGCTCGATCACCGCCGCCGGGTCGTAGAGCGTCGCCATCTTCTCCGGGAGGATCAGTCCGGCGTAGGCACGCCGAGCCGCCGCGCGCCAGATCGAGCAGCACCGTCGAGCTCATCACCGCCGCCGTGACCTTGCCCGCGCCGATGTTGTCGCCCACGTCCAGCAGCACCTCCGCACGCCCGCGCGGGACCGCCAGGGTCCACCGCGGCGGCGGTCGTCGGCGCCGCCGCGCCTCCGGCGCGTCGGGATGGCTTCGTCCGGTGAACGTCGCGCGCCGGTCGCCGCAGGGCAGGAGGCCGCCGCCGGCCAGGGTCAGCGCGCAGGGCGGCCCCGCGCGCGGCGTCCGCGTCGCCGTCGTGGACCGCCACGGAAGGACATGCCCATCTCCGGCACGTCGGCGCCCCGCGCCGGATAGCCCATCACCGCGCGCGCGGCTTTTGAATCGATCGGGGAGTGTGCCTCCGCGCAGCGGAGAGGATCCGCCGGGTGCCGGGCGATGAGCGCGCCTCCTCCACGCGACCCCAGCGCATCAGCCCCCGCATCGGCTCCTCGCCGGTGAACTGCCGGACGATGTTGACGACGAGCGGCGACGTTGACGAACGCGTCACCAGCGCCCCTAACGCGGCCGGAACGCGCGCTTTGGGCGCGGCCGTGCGCGCGACGATGCGCGAAAGCGTACCATCGCGGTCCACGCGCGGGCGCGCGCGCGTCGAGCGGCCCAGGGGGGTTGGTGCGGATCTTCAGAGGACGGTCATGTCAGCTCAGGTGGCGGCCTGCGGCTCGACGAGCCGCGGCGTCAGGTTGGCGTGCAGGTCGAGGGCGATCCGCGATCGGCACGTAGGCCGGCGGCGACCGCTTGGCGACGGACCCGCGCCGCGAGCGCGAACTCGCCGATCCGCGCGCGTCAGCACCAGGTGGTCGTCCGCCCTCGACACCGCCGCCCCGTGCAGGGCCAGCAGCACGCCGTCGGCCAGGGAGCCGGCCGGCCGCGCGCGGCGAGCAGGTCGAGCGCCGCCCTCGCCGGCGATCCGCTCGAACGCGTCGGCCCGCGATCAGGCCGGAATCGCGCCGGGCTCGCGCGGGCGCGTAGAGGAGCGGCACGACCGCGACGCCGTCCTCCCGGCCCGCGTCGAGGAAGCCGGCCACGGTGGAGCTGCGCCTCGGCGTGGTCGCGGACGATCATGCCCATCTCGCCGCGCAGCCCATCACCGCGCGCGAGAGCACCGGGCGTAGTCCGTCCGATCCGCGGCGAAGGTGTTCGTCTCGGACGACTGACGCCGAGCAACGCCAGGCGCATCTCGCCCGGATCGCGCGCGCGACGTGCGCGGGCCGTGGCGCGGGCGCGGGCGTCGTGGGCCGTAGATGACGAGCACACGAGCCGCGGCGCAGTTGGGGCAGGTCGAGGGCGACGAGCGGGCCGACCGCGGCGCGGACCGCGCGCCGCGAACTCGCCGTCCGCGCCGTGGGTCACCGCCGCCCCGTGCAGGGCCAGCAGCACGCCGTCCCAGGGACCGCGCGCGGCGAGCAGGCGCCCTACGCGCCCACGGCGCGATCGCCGGAGGGCTCGGCGGCGCACGGCCCACCGTCCTCCCGGCCCGCGTCGAGGAAGCCAGCCACGGTGGACCGCGGCCGGCGTGGTCGCGGACTCCATCGCCGCGCAGCAGGCCGCGTCCGCCAGCACGTCCGGCGTGTTGCGCGAGCGAGCAACGCCGGCGCATCCCCATCCCCTTGCCCGGCGGCCCCTGGTTGGGTGTCTGGCCTACTTCCCGACAGCCATCGTTCTTTCGCTCGTGGACGCTCCAGTAGACGCCAGGGCGTCCGCCCCACGCTCCGTGGAAGTAGACCTCGCGGCAGCCGAGTACGAAGCGCCGGTTGAGATCGTGGTCGTGCGCCGCCGCGTCGGCGGCGCTGCGCACCGGCTCGCGCCGCCCGAAGTAGAGCCCGAAGCGCGCGCCGAGCCCCTGGACGCGCGCCGGCAGGCCGTGGCGGTCGAAGATCGCCTGGAGCTCGCGGTAGAACCGGTCGGCCCGCGCGTTCAGGTCGTCGTAGACGCCGGGCCGGCGCAGCGCGTCGAGCGTGGCGAGCGCCGCCAGCACGCTGAGCAGGTGGCCCGAGTAGGTGCCGCTGTGCGCGACCGGCCCCTCCGGCGCCAGCAGCGCCAGCAGATCGGCGCGCCCGCCGACGGCCGAGAGCGGCATCCCGTTCGCCAGTGCCTTCGCCAGTGTGCAGAGGTCCGGCGTCACCCCGCTCCACTCCTGTGCGCCGCCGAGGGCCATGCGGAAGCCGGAGAGGACCTCGTCGAAGATCAGGACGATCCCCGCGTCGGCGGTGCGCCGCCGCAGCAGTTCGAGGAAGCCGGGCGCCGGCGGGACGCAGCCGGCGTTGTAGTAGACCGGCTCGCAGATCACCGCCGCGATCTCCGGACCGTGGCGGTCCAGGGCGGCGTCGAAGGCCGCGGCGTCGTTCCAGGGCGCCATGATGACGTCCTCCGCCCCGGCAGCCGGGACGCCGCCGGAGGAGGGGACCACCTCGCCGGCCTGCCGCCTGAAGAGGAAGAGATCGGACAGGCCGTGGAAATGCCCGTCGAACTTGAGGATTTTGGTCCGCCCGGTCGCCTGCCGCGCCAGGCGGGCCGCCACCATCGTGACCTCGGTGCCGGTGCTGGCGAACCGGACGCGCTCGATCGCCGGGACGATCGCCGCGAGGTTCGCGGCCAACTGCTGGTGGAACGGTGTCTCCGCGGCGGCGATGATGCCGGCATCGAGGCCCGCCTGCACCGCCCGCCGCACCGCCGGGTGGTGGTGGCCGAGCAGCGCCGCGCCGTTCGACCCATTGAAGTCGATGTAGCGCCGCCCGTCGAGGTCGTAGATGTAGGGGCCCTCCCCACGATCGTGGTAGAAGGGCCGGCCCAGGTAGGGGTGGAGGCGCATCGAGGCCGAGACGCCGCCGGCCAGCACGCCCCGCGCCCTGTCGAACAGCCGCTCGGCCTGGTCTGTAGTGGGTATGCTCATTGCCTACCTCTCGCGCATTATGTGGTGATGCTGCTGTTACCCCGCAGTATGCGCCCCACTGCCCGGTTGTCAACACGAGAGCGCCCCCCCGGCAGGGCAAATGTGTTCTCTGACGCGCAGAGGCTCGCCGGCCGTGCGCCCCCCCCCCCCAACTTTGGGGGAGCCTCCTCCGTCGGACCCCGTAGCTCCCCCAAAGTTGGGGGGCGGGGGGGCTCCTCCCACCACAGGCAGGATCGATCCGAGAACGTCTGTGCCCTGGCCCCCAATCCCGGAGGGAGCGGGTTCAGGGAGGGTGGGGGCCGCTCCCCGCCGCCGCGGTCAGACGTCAGCCACACTGCCGTCGGCCGCCCAGGCGCCGCGCGGGACGCCGACTCGCTGCGGCGGGCTGGCAAGCAGGGCGTCCTCGTCCAGTTCGACCCCCAGGCCGGGCCGCTCCGGCACCTCCAGATGGCCCTCACGCACGACCCAGGGCTCCCGTAGGATGCGGTCGCGGAAGGGGGCCGACGGGACGAACTCGAGGATCAGGAAATTGGGGATCGCCAGCGCCAGGTGCGCCGCCGCCGCGGTCGAGACCGGCCCCTGCGGGCTGTGCGGCGCGACCTGCACGTAGTACGCCTCGGCCAGCGCGGCGAGCTTCTTGCACTCGGTCAGCCCCCCGGCGTGGCAGAGGTCCGGCTGGATCACGTCGACCAGCCGCCGCTCCAAGAGCGGCACGTACTCCCACTTCGAGTAGAGCCGCTCCCCGGTCGCCAGGTCCATCCGCGGGCCGGCGGCGCGGACGCGCGCCAGCGCCTCGATGTCGTCGGGCGGGGTCGGCTCCTCCAGCCAGAGGAGACCGAAGGGCTGCAGGGCGTCCATCAGGCGCACGGCGGTCGCGGGGCGGCTGCGGCCGTGGTTGTCGATCATGATATCCACGCGCGGGCCGACGACGGCGCGCAGCCGCCCCACCCGCTCGGCGAACGCGGCGATCGCCTCCGCCTCCGGCAGCGCCGTGTCGCCCGCCCAGGCCCCGGTCTTCATCGCGGTGAAGCCGTCGGCGACCGCCCGGCGCGCGTCCTCCTCCATCTCGGCGGGGTTGTAGATGCCGACGTGGGTGTAGACGCGGACGCGCCGGCGGGTGGGGCCGCCGAGCAGGCGGTAGACCGGCACGCCCCAGGCCTTGCCGCGCAGGTCCCACAGCGCCTGGTCGAGCGCGGCCAGCGCCGAGTTGAGCACGACCCCGCCGCGCCAGAAGCCGTGGCGATAGAGCGCCTGCCAGTGGTGCTCGACCGCCAGCGGGTCCTGCCCGATCAGCCCCCGGCCGAGTTCGTGGACGCAGGCACGGACGGTCTCCTCCTTCCCCTCCAGCGTGGCCTCGCCCCAGCCGTGGATCCCGGCGTCGGTGAGGACCTTGACGAAGACCCAGTTGCGCGGCGCGCCCCAGGTGACGAACGTCCTGATCTCGCGTACCTCCATCCGACTCCCTCCCGCCCTTCCCGCCGCGACGCCGCCGCGCCCGACTCGCCCCGACACCATCCCGTTCGTCTCAGCTCGCCCATTATACCGATGCCGCATCGCGCCCGGTGGAAGTGCGCAACGGTGGGTGTCTGACGAGAAAGGGTGGAGCTGGCGCTGCGGCGGACGACGACGATCATCCCTTCGGTGGAGGCCGCGCCCCATCGCTGGTGCCCCGCCGCGTTCGATCGCACGGGCGATGCCCGCGCCCGCGCCCGGGGCGATATTTGTGGGGGCACGGGATCGTGTTCCCCCGGAACCACACCACCGTGCGGCAGAGAACAAGGAGGCGATGCACCCT
>JAUJMV010000003.1:213506-218047 GCA_030446685.1 Thermomicrobiales bacterium
TGTTCCCCCGGAACCACACCACCGTGCGGCAGAGAACAAGGAGGCGATGCACCCTGGCAGGACGCCGCAACTGGAACGGAGGCCTTCGCGAACGAACCTGGCGCTCGGGGTGCTGTTCCTGGGCGCGTCCGGCGCTGCCGGCGCCGAACGCGTCATCGTCGGCCTCCTCAATCTCATCGCCCGGGACACCGCCGGCACACTCGCCACCGCCTCAGCACAAATGAACCGCGGCAGAGGATCGGCGCTGGCACGCTTGCCGATGGCAGGCACGACACAGCGGCCACGCTTTCCCCATCTTTTCGCCACAGATCCGCCATGAAGCCAGCATACCTCGCCGCTAGATTGGTTCCCGTGAGACCTGTCTCGCCGGCTCTTTTCGGGGGCGGACCCTCCACACAGTCAACGCGGGGTGCAGCGATGGTCGCGATGGAAGATCGGACAAGGAGCCGCCGGGCGGCGCACAACGGTGGGACGGCGGCGGGAACGCCGGCGGCGCGCGCGCCGCGCCCCGACACGCTGCCGGCCACAACGCGCCAAGGAGGCCCCCCGGTGGCGCCAGTCGCCGAGTCGGACGCCTGGGCGCCGGGCGGCGCCTTCGTCACCGCCGGTCTGTCCGAGGAGGAGGCGCTGGCCCGCCACGCCCGCGGCGAGGGCAACACCACCCCCCCGGCCACCGGCCGCTCCTATTGGCAGATCCTGCGGGCCAGCCTCTTCACCGCGATCAACGGCGTCCTGGTCGCCCTCGCGGCCACCCTGGTGGGCTTCGGCCGCGTGAGCGACGCCGTGCTCACCGCCGGCATCGTCCTGGTCAACGGGGCGATCGACACCGTCCAGCAGGTGCGCGCCAAGCGGGCGCTCGACCGCATCGCCCTGCTGGTCCGCCCGAGGGTGGTCGTGATCCGCGGCGGGCGGGAGCGCACGGTCGCCCCGGACGCGGTCGTCCGGGGCGACCTGGTGCTGGCGCGCGCGGGCGACCAGCTCATCGCCGACGGGCGGATCGTCGGCGCGGGGCGAATCGAGGTGGACGAGGCATCGCTCACCGGCGAGGCCGAGCCGGTGACCAAGCGCGCGGGCGACACCGTCTCCTCCGGCACGGTCTGCGTCGCCGGCGAGGCGCGCTACGTGGCTGAGCGGGTCGGCGCGGCCAGCTTCGCCAACCAGTTGACCGCGCGGGCGCGGGCCTTCCGCCAGGTGTACACCCCGCTCCAGCGCGAGATCGACGTGCTCGTGCGCGCGCTCGTCCTGATCGTCGCCTTCCTCGGGCTCATCGTGGCCCTGGCGACCGTCGTGACCGACCTGCGCCTGGTGGAGGCGGTCCAGATCGGCGCGGTGCTGGCCGGGCTGATCCCGAACGGGCTGCTCCTGCTGGTCACGGTTGCCTACGCGATCGGCGCGGTGCGCATGGCCGGGCGGGGCGCCCTCATCCAGCAGCCGAACGCGATCGAGTCGCTCGCCAACGTCGACGTGCTCTGCCTCGACAAGACCGGGACGCTAACCGCCAACCGCCTCGCCGTCGAAGCGATCCACGCCCCCGCCCTGCCGGAAGCGGACTTCGCGCGCCTCCTCGCGAATTATGTCGCGAGCGCATCCGGCCACAACCAGACGAGCACGGCCATCCTCGCCGCCTATCCGGGCCAGGCGCGCGCGGTCCGCGCGGCGGTGCCGTTCTCGTCGGCGCGCAAGTGGAGCGCGCTGACCTTCGACGACGGAACCTACGTCCTGGGCGCGCCCGAGGTGCTGATCCCGCGCCTGGCGGCGCCGGACGGGCCGGTCGGGGGCTGGCTCGCGCGTGGGCTGCGCGTCCTCCTCCTCGCGCGGGCGCCGGGCGGGGCCGCCCCGCACGACTCGCAGGGACACCCCGCCCTGGCCGCCGACCTCGAACCGCTCGGCTACGTCGCCCTGCGCGACGAGCTGCGGCCCGAGGCGGCCGCCACCTTGCGGAGCTTCGCGGCGGCGGGCGTGCGCTTGAAGGTCATCTCCGGCGACCACCCCGCCGCGGTTGCCGCCCTGGCCGCGCAGGCCGGTCTCGGCGGGGAGTTGCGGGTGGTCTCCGGCGGCGATCTCGACGGGCTGGACGACGCGCGGCTCGGCCAGGTCGCGGAGGACGCGACGATCTTCGGGCGGATCACGCCGGACCAGAAGGCGCGGCTGGTGGGGGCACTGCGCGCCCGCGGGCACTACGTCGCGATGACCGGGGCGCGATGGCGACCGAGGCGGGGGCGCGGGCGACCGGGCCGGGGCGGGAGATCGACTGGGACGCGGTCTTCGCGGCGGTCGAGGCGAAGGAGGGGGCGCTGCTGGAACGGCTGCGCCGGATCATCCGCATCGACAACTCCATCCCGCCCGGCCGCAACTACGACACGCTGGTGGATCTGGTCGAGCCGCAGTTCCAGCAATTCGGCTTCCAGACCGAGCGCGTCGTCATCCCGGAGGAGCTGTGGCGGGCGATCCCGCTGCCCTTGGAGGGCGCGCGGGTCAACCTGGTGGCGACGAAGAAGGGCGGCAAGCCGCCGCTGAGCGTCTACGCCCACATGGACACCGTGCCGATCGAGGAGGGCTGGGATTACGACCCGTTCGGGGCCGAGGTCCACGACGGCCGCATCTACGGGCGCGGCATCGCCGACATGAAGGGGACGATCGGGACGCTGCTGACCGCGCTGGAGGTGATGCAGGAGCAGGGGCTGGAGCCGGTCTGGGACATCACCGCCTGCCTCTGCACCGACGAGGAGATCGGCGTCTACCCCGGCATCTGGCACCTCGCCAAGGAGGGGTACGTGCAGGCCCCGATGCTCTGCCTGGAGGGGAGCCAGGATCCGCTCCTGCGCCTCGGGTCGAACGGCGCGGTGGACGTGACGATCACGGTCAAGGGGCGCTCCTGCCACTCCGGCGCGAACTACCTGGGGGTCAACGCGATCGAGGAGATGGTGCCGATCATGGTCGAGCTGCTGGCGCTCAAGCGGGAGGTCGAGGCCCGGCGCTCGGCCCTGCCGCTGGCCCCCGCGCCCGGCGCCCCCGACCGCCTGCGCCCGATGTTCAACCTCGACATCATCGGGGCCGGCGTGAAGTCGAACATCGTCCCGGCCACCTGCACCCTCGTCGTCAACCGCCGCTTCATCCCCGAAGAGCAGTATGAGGACGTGGAGCGCGAGATCCGCGAGGCGGTGGCGCGCGGGCAGGCCCAGAGCAAGGCGCTCGGCGTCGAGGTCGCGTTCATGAAGGCGTACCCCGCCTACCGCCAGAGCGCCGACCACCCGCTGGCCCACAAGCTGGTCCAGATCCTCAAGCGCCTGCACGGCTACCGCGACGAGGATTTCGTCCGCACCGGCTCGGGCGGCTCGACCGACATGGCGAACGTCGCCGAGACGCTCGGCACCGACCAGATCGCGACGGTCGGCCTCGGGCGCCAGGGCGAGAGCAAGGCGCACGGCGCCAACGAGAGCGTGCGCCTGAGCGACGCCAAGGCTCATGTGAAAGAGTTGATCTACCTCTTCTGCGCGCCGGAAATCGCCCCGGCCTAACCCAAAAGCTGCCCTCCGGGCGTGAACGCCCGCGTCGGGATGCCGATCGCGAACGGGGTGAGGCACAGGCGGGGTAAAGGAGCCCGCCTTGCGGGGCGGCGAGCGTTCGGTCGAACGCCCCTGCACAACCACGCCGGGGTTACAGAGGGGAAGCATCATGGCGGTCGAATTCGGGTGGGTGTTGCAGCCGACGACGCGCACGCCGGGGAACAGCGGGGCGCTGCGCGAGGACAACGGCGGTTCCTGGCGGCGCTGCGCCCGCCCTTCACGACGCTCTGGGTCGAGGACCATTTCCAGTGGGAGGCCCTGCCGACGCTGGAGGTCTGGACGGGGCTGACCTACGCCGCCGCGCAGTTCCCGCACCTGAAGGTCGGGACGCTGACGCTGGGGCAGTCCTACCGCAACCCCGCGCTGACCGCGAAGATGGCCGCGACGCTGCAATACCTCAGCGGCGGGCGGCTGATCTTGGGAATCGGAGCGGGCTGGAAGGAGGACGAGTACCGCGCCTACGGCTTCCCCTACCCGAGCCCCGGCACCCGCATCGCCGAGTTGCGCGAGGCGGTCGAGATCATCCGGGCGCTGTGGCGCGACTCGCCCGCCTCCTACCGGGGCAAGCACTATCAAATCGAGGAGGCGTACTGCGAGCCGCGCCCCGACCCCGCGCCGCCGATCCTGATCGGCGGCGGCGGCGAGCGCAAGACGCTGCGCGTGGTGGCGGAGCTGGCCGACTGGTGGAACGGCACTTTCAGCCCCATCGAGACCTACCGCGGGAAAGTCGAGATCCTGCGCCGGCACTGCGCGGAGATCGGGCGCGACCCGGCGGAGATCACGCTGACCTACTACGGCCATGTGGCGATCGACCGTGACCCCGCGAAGGTGGAGCGCCGCGACCCGATGCGGCCCCAGCTCTACCGGGTCGCCGGGACGCCGGACGAGATCGCCGCCGAACTCAACGGCTTCATCGCCCTCGGCGTCGAGCACTTCATGCTCAAGTTCGCCGGCTTCCCCAGCCTCGACGGCTAC
>JAUJMV010000003.1:218147-265713 GCA_030446685.1 Thermomicrobiales bacterium
CGCCCTTGCGGCGCGCCCGCCGGTCGCCTATCCTGACTCCAGGGGGCTCAGCGCCGAGCCGCCAGGGGACACCACTCGGGAGGCACACCGATGCGCAGCGCCGGCCGCACCCTGCTCAACTTCGCGTTCCTCTTCGCCCTGACGGTCTGGGGCGGGATGGTCTTCTTCTTCACCTTCATCAACACGCCGGTCGTCTTCGCCGACCTCGACCGCGACACGGCCGCGCGGCTCCTCGGCGACCTCTTCCCGCGCTACTTCGCGGTGCAACTGGTCTGCATCGTGGTCGCGCTGGCGGTGGTCGGAGCGCGGCTGGCCCAGGGCGGGCGGCGCGGCGTGGTTGGGGTCGCGGCGGGGCTGCTGACAGTGGCGCTGGCGATCGCGCTCTACGCCAACTTCAGCCTCTTGCCGCGCATGGAGGCGGCGCAGGCGCGCGTCCCGTCGTTCGTCACCACGCCGCGGGAGGACCCGGCGCGGCAGGCCTACGGCGCGCTGCACGGCCAGGCGATGGTCCTCAACGCGATCGCCGCGCTCCTCGGCGGCGCGACGCTGCTCGCGACCGCGTTCGAGCCGCGCCTGCTCGCGGAGAGGGCAGAAGGCAGAGGGCGGGAGGCGGAGGGACGCGAGCGCGCCGGGGAGGAACTGCCCGCCCCGACGCGCGAGGCCAGGCCCGCCCAGGCCCGCACCTGAGCCACCCGACCGGCCCTTACCCCACCCTACTGACGACTGACGACCGACGACTGACGACTTCGCCCGGAGGTGCTTCGTGCGCGTGCTGGTGCTCGGCGGGACGCGGTTCTTCGGGCGGCTGATCGTCGCGCGGGCGGCGGAGGCGGGGCACGAGGTCGTCGCCCTGACGCGCGGCCAGCCACCGCCGGACCTGCCGCTCGGTGTAGCGCACGTCGCGCGGGACCGCGCCGACCGCGCCGGGTTCGAGGGTTGGCTGCGCGGCGCGCGCTTCGACGCCATCATCGATAACATCGCCTACGACGCGGAGGACGTGCGCTCGATCGTCCGCGCGGCGGGCGGGCGGATCGCGCAGTACCTCCTGACCAGCACCGGCTCGGTCTACCACCGCCCCTTCCCGCTCCACCCGATCCGCGAGGAGGAGGCCGACCTCGCCTACACCGGCGACGGGGCCTACGGCGAGGGCAAGCGCCGCGCCGAGGCGGTCCTGCGCGACGAGGCGGGCGGCGCGTTCGCCTGGACCGTCATCCGCCCGCGCGTCGTCCTCGGCCCGCGCGACTACACCCTGCGCGAGTGGTGGCACACGCAGCGCGTCCTCGACGGCGGGCCGATCCTGCTGCCCGCCGAGAGCGCCGACGCGGTCGTGACCCACACCTACGCGCCCGACCTGGCCGGGCTCTACGTCGCCGCGCTCGGCAACCGGGCGGCGCACGGCAGGGCCTACAACGCCGCGCAGCCGGATCTCCTCTCGCCGCGCGCCTTCGCGGTCGAGGTCGGGCGCCTCCTCGGGCGGGAGCCGGAGGTCGTCGCCGCGCCCGCCGCCGTCATCCGCGCCGCCGGCCTGCCCGACTACGCCCCGCCGCTCGGCGGCGGCCCCAGCCCCTGCGACATCGCCGCCGCCCGCCGCGACCTCGGCTTCACCCCGACGCCGCTGGACGAGTGGCTGGGCGACACGGTGCGCTGGTCGGCGGCGCACAACGCCGGGAAGCCTTCCGCCGGCTACGAGCACCGCGACCGGGAGATAGCGCTCGCCGCGCGCTGCCGCGACCGGTTGCGCGCGGTCTGGGCCGCGCTCGCCGACGGCGCGAGCGGCTAGCGGCCGGGATTGTGGGGGGCGGGCTAGTAGAGGGACCAGTCCGCCATCCGCGTGGAATAGCCGACGATGACCGGCAGTGCCGGCGGCATGGTCTCCGGGCGCAGGAAGTACGCGGTCAGCCGCGCGTGCCCCTCCAGCACGACCAGCGGCGACCGCTCGTCGGCGCCGACCAGGATCAGCTCCGGGAACGTCGCGCCGGCCTCTATCGCGTCGGCGACCCGCCAGAAGCCGTCGTTGGGGACGCGGAAGATCTCAATCCCCCGGCGGATGCGACCCGCCGCGTCGGGCGCCAGCCGCGAGCCGCCGGAGAGTTCGATCCAGTAGTCGTACTTGATGTAGCGGACCGCCGCCAGGTCGTCCCCGCTCGCCAGGGCGCGCTCCCACCGGACGTCGTCCGGGAACCCCTCAAAGAGCGCGGCGTCCCGCCCGAAGCCCCGGCATTCGCCCAGGACCGCGCGCCGGTAAGCGTTCTCGGCCGCGTTGCCCGTGTCGGGCCGCTCGACGATCGCCCGGTCCCGCCCGTCCCGCGCGAGGGCGGCGAGGATACACCCGCCGAAACGGGCCGAGGCGATCTCCGTCCGCAGGAAGACCGCCACCATCTCCGCTTCGCCGATCGGCCCGGATCGGCGCATCGCCCTACCCGTCCTCCAGCAACTCGGCCACGGCGATGCCCTGCTCCCCGGCGACGGCGTAGAACAGCCAGGTCCGCCCCTCGTCCTCGAAGACGAAGGGGTCGCGCAACTGGCGCGCGGGCTCGTGGATGGCCCCGCGGACCGAGGGGATCAAGGGGAGGTTCGCGCCCTCGTAATCGGTCTCGGGCGCCAGGACCGTGACCGGCGCGGTGGCCGTCCACGCGTGCCAGTCGTCGGTGAGCGCGATCGTGGACAGCAGGATGCGCTCGGGGCAGTCGCCGACGACCGTGTAGAAGACCCGCAGCGTGTCGCCGACGAGCTGGAGGGCGGCGTGGCGCATGTCGGGCGTGAAGAGGGTCGGCCCCTGCTCGTAACCGGAGAGGGGGTCGCGCGAGCGGTAGAAATGGCCGGGCATCGCCAGGGCGTAATGCCACCCGCGCCACCGGAACGCGCGCCAGTAGGAGACGCCGAGGATCTCCTCCCTGGCGGTGAAGGTCAGGCCGTCCGCGGAGAGGGCCGCCCGCGTGAACTGGTGCGGCGGCGCGGGCAGGCAGCAGCCGTGATAGTACAGCCGGATCGCGCGGCGCTCGCGATCGAGGTGGACATCGGGCGAGGCGATGTGCCGATCGAAGAACGAGTCCGCCAGGTCGAGCACGCCGGGCGGGTGGACCGTCCACGGCCCCGCGATGCGATCCGCGTAGGCCAGGCGGATGAACCCGCCCTGGTGGTGCGCGAAGTAGAGATAGTAGCGCCCGAGCGGGTCGGCCACCCACTCCGGCACGCGGATCACCGACGGGCCGTTGATGTTGCCGCCGATGCGCGGGTCCAGGCCGGGGTGGATGATCGGCCTCTCGGTCAGGCGTCGGGCGTTCATGCACAGCCCTCCAGGGTCGCGATCCCGCATCGCCGCCCCGTCCCCGCTCCCAGTCTTGGGAGCGGGGGCGGGACAATGAGTGTGACGCACACCAGCGGGGGTGCGGGCTACAACACCCGGTCGAGGTAATCGGCCAGCAGGCTGAAGGTGCGGATCTTCTGCGCGATGTCGTTGCTGCCGTGGCCCTCGTCGGTCAGCTCGACGTACTCGAAGTCGGTCCCCTCGCGCCGGTCGAGCTCCATCAGCCGGTCGCGGAAGATGCGCGACTGGTCGACCGGGCAGCGCGGGTCGTTCACCCCGTGGACCATCAGCAGCTTCGCCGTCATCTGTTCGGCGAAGTTGATCGCGCTGCGGTCGGCCCAGAGGGCGGCGTTCTCCTCCGGGTCGCCCATCTGCTCGCGCAGGAAGTACTTGAAGTGCTCCATGCTCTGCCCGTACATCCGCTGCAGGTCGGTGATGCCGACCCAGGCGACGCCGGCGTGCCAGTAGTCGGGCTTCTTGGTCACCGCCATGAAGGTCATGTAGCCGCCGTAGCTGCCGCCGAAGACGACCAGGCGGTCGGGATCGACGTAGGGCAGGCCCTTGAGGTAGTCCGCCCCGGCCGCCACGTCCTCCAGGTCGGCGCCGCCCCAATCCTTGAGTGCGGCGTCGCGGAAGGCCACGCCGTAGCCGGTGCTGCCGCGGATGTTCGGCTCCAGCACCACCAGCCCGCGGTCGACCAGGAACTGCGCGAAGGGGTCGAAGCCGCGGAACCACTGCCCGGTCGGCCCGCCGTGGACGTGGACGAGCGCCGGGAGCTTCGCGCCCTCGGGGATGTCGCGCGGCCGGTAGAGGATCGCCGGGATGTCGGCGCCGTCGAAGCTCTTGTAGGTGACGTGCTCGGCGTGGACGAAGACCGCCGGGTCGATCGAGCCGTACTCGGGGGCCAGCAGCGTCTCGTAGGTGTCGCTCGACAGGTCGTAGGCGACGAGGCTGGCGCGGGTGGTGTCGGTGCTGTAGGTGACCAGCAGTTGCCGGTCCTCGTTGATGAACTGCGCGCCGAACGCCAGCCCGGCGGGGAGGTCGAGGTCGCGCCCCTGGCCCGTCTCGAGGTCGTAGATGACCGGGCGGATCTGCGACTCCTGGTTGCGCAGGCAGGCGAGGAAGCGGCCGTTCTTCGAGAAACCGCCCGCGCTCTCGTCCACCCCCTCCGGGCTGAGCCACTGGACCGCACCGCTGGCGTGGTCGAGGACGCCGGCACGGTTGACGCCGGAGGCGTCGCTGGTGACGGCGATCCGGCGACTGTCGGGGTGCCAGTCGCCGACGCTGTCCTGGGAGCCCGGCCGGACGCTGAAGACCTTGCGAGCGTCGGTGCCGTCGGGGCGGACGAGGTAGCCGTCGCGGTTCTTGAGGTTGGCGGGGTCCTCGTTGGTGTTGAAGCTGAGCCACTGGCCGTCGTCGCTCCACTCGCCGCCGAACGCGGGGAAGGGGTAGCGGGTCAGGGGGGTGTACTCGGAGCCGTCGGGGCGCACCTTCCAGAGGTTGATCTGCCCCGGATCGTCGGGCGCGTCCGGGTGGCGCTTGTTGGCCGCCACGGTGATCCAGTCGTTGGCGGGGCTGAACTGGACCGGGTACTCCTGCGCGGTCGGGTCGTCGGTGATCTGCGTCACCGCGCCGGTCTCCACGTCGATGCGGTAGAGGTCGTGCTGCTCGTTGCCGTCGCGGTCCTTGCCGAAGACGATCGTCCGGTCGTCGCGGTCCCAGACGAAGCCGACGCGGACCGCGCGCGGCACCTCGCCGTGGCTGATCTGCCGCACCTCGCGGCTGGCGAGGTCCATCACGTACAGTTCGATCCGCCCGGTCTTGTCCCAGTAGAACGCGACCTTATCCCCCTGCCAGGAGACGGTCGGCACGAAGAACGACGGGAGCCGGCACAGCTCCTCCAGCGGGATGCGCCGCTCGCGCGGCGGTGCGGTCGCCATCGGACACCCTCCTCATCTGCGGTCACGGTACCGTTGCCGCTAGCGCCAAGGTAGCAGAGGATCGCAGGCGATGGGAACACCGAAGTTGATGATGTAGAGCTGTCACAGGGTGGTATGATTATCGTGGATGCAGAAGGGAGCGGGGGCATGCAGCAGCGTCTGACCCGATCCGAGATACGAAGACCCGATTTGTCTTTGGTAGAACCACCCCGCCAGCTACCGCCACGCGCGGCGGGGAGGATGAGGAATACCAAGCGGTCATCGATGAGGCGCTGCAACTCGTCTACTCCCAGTATTACCGAGCCATTGCGATGCTCAATCCGGCGAAATCCACAACGTTCACGTTGGGGGAGCTTCGTGGTGGCCCATTAGGGGCAGATCTCACCAGGCTTGCGCGCATTCCCGTGGGATCGAGCAGGCTAGCCGCGAGGAAATCCTCGGCGCCACCACCAGCGTGCTACAGCTCCTCTTCTGGCCGGTCGGCGCCGAGTTCTACACGGTGCCGCGTTCTTTCTGGGAGCAGCCTCTGGGGCAAATGCTTGCCCTGGCGAAGCTGCGATCGCTCAATCCAGACGACCTCGTATCGATCGGCCAGGCGGCCAACCTGCTCGGGGTATCACGGGCAGTGATTTACCGTTGGGTGGACGAGCGCGCGCTCGATTGGGTGCGCGATGATGCGAGCGGTCGAAATTTCGTCATTCGGGAGGACGTCGAAGCGTTGCGCGCCGATCTCGCGGCTATCGGGGCCGCGGAGGCTGAACCGGCGGACGACGAGTATCCGCTCCTTGTTGAACCGGCGGTGCGAGCGTTGGCGATGCTCGCTGCTCCCACAGGGCCCGTGGAGTGGGGCGATCCGGAAGCGAGCGCCGAGGAGGATCGGGAGATTATGACCGCGCGCGCGCGCCGCTGCGCCGCGCTGCCGAGGACATGGATGAACGGCAGGATAACGAGCGGGAGTGAAATGGCGTGCGGGGCGCATTCAGGCAGGCGGGTTTGCCGGTGACAATCCGCCGCGGCGAGGTCTACTACATCGCGGACAGCTACGTTCACTTCGCCGACGCGGCCGATCGCACTCGCGCCGCCCGCCCGAACCGCTACACACTCGTCCTGCAAGGTGACGAGTACGCCCTGATGCAGCATTGCCCATCCGTACTCGTCGCCCCGATGTCCAGCTAGACCAGTCGCAAGCGGCCCTGCGAATTCTTCCTACCGGACCAAGTCGGCGGGCAGCCTGGTGATTCCATCGTCAAAGTACACCTCGCGCAACCGGTGCCGCGCGAGGCACTCGAGCAAGGCGAACTCAAGGGGCGGGTTCCACCGGCTACTATGCAGCAAATCTACCGACAGTTGCTTGTCAATCTCGGTATCGTCTCCGACCGGAGCCACGAATCCACGGAAGGCGGCTCATGAGCGCTCGACTGCGCGCACGAGCAGGCGAGGCAGGTCTGCGTCGGCAGTGTGAAGAGGCAGCGCGCCGCGAGGACCAGCCCACGCGCCAAATGCTCGCGCATCTCAGCCTCCCCGCGCGCTTCCCCGCTGTCTCGCTTGCCGGAGGCGCCATGTTAGGAGGGCGCCGGCAAGTGCCGTCGCACCCGCGAAAAGGCCGATTGCCGAATAGGACTAATCCGGTTCTCCCGCCCTGAGCTGTCGGTGCTGGTGATGCGACCGCCGTACCCACACCAAGCGCGTTCAAATCTGCGGACGCCTGACTGATCGCGCGTGTGCGAGCACAGAGGCCGGTTGACAGCCCAGCCGGCAAGAACGATTGCCCCCTGTCCTGATAGGCGTACACCAGGTACACCTGGCCCGGCGCGAAGCGATAGCCGCAGTCGGCACCGCCCATCCGGGTGTTCACGACGATCTCGGCGGCGCCTGGTCCCTTCCAGACCGTGTCGACCTGGAAGATCACCTGGCGATATGGCGTGCCGAAGAGATCGTTGGACCGCCCTTCGGAGACCGCGGTAACACGACCGCGAAAGACCGCTGCCGATCGCGATAGGGCTACATCGGGCGTCTCCGGTGGGCTACAGGAGCAGGCGAAGCACGCCCGCGCGGGCAGCGCGGCGAGGCAGAGGATGCTCAGGAGGCCGGCGACCAGCACCCGCGACAAATACCCGCGCATCGCGCCCCTCACCGGCAGCCGCCGCTCCGCCAAACTTCCGATTCCATCGGAGAAGAGGCCGATAACCATCGGAAAGTTCTACGCGCCCTGCCCGCCCATCCGCCTGTTGGCCCACCGCCGTGTACAGCTCGGCGGTGCGCCGCGCGGTGCCGTTCCAGGTGAAGCGCTCCTCAGCCCGCCTGTGGTGGCCGCGCGCGCCGCGGGGTGCGTCGGTGAGGAGGCAGGTTACAGCGGTTTTCGCAATGGTTGGGCCGGTGCTCCGGCAAGGCTCTGGGCGTTCAGTTGAACGCCCCTACACCGGACACGCGTGGCCGGTTCAATCGTTTCGCGAACCGCTATAGGGCGGCGGCGAGGTCGCGGCTGAAACGCATCGAGCCGGCCGGGGCGTTGCCCTCCGTCGCGCCACGCCATCGCCTGCTCGCCGGCCCGGCTCGGGAATGACGCCCCAGCCCCTCAGTCGGCCGGGAGGTCCGCCTGCCGCCCATCCTTCGCGTAACGCTCGTGCAGATGGACCGGCTTGCTGCCGCGCGACCGCAGGTTCAGCGCCTCGACGAAGACCGAGAAGCCCATCGCGAAGTAGATGTAGCCCTTGGGGATGTGCTGGTCGAAGCCCTCCGCCAGCAGCGACATGCCGATCAGCAGCAGGAAGCTGAGCGCCAGCATCTTCACCGTGGGGTGCCGGTTGACGAAGCCGCTGATCGCCTCCGCCGAGAGGAGCATGATGCCGATCGCGATCACCACGGCGGCGATCATCACCCCGATCTCGTCGACCATGCCGACCGCGGTGATCACTGAGTCGAGGGAGAAGACGACATCGAGGATCAGGATTTGCACAATCACCGCGGCGAACGAGGCCGGCACTCTCGCGCTGTCGTGCCCCTCCTCCCCTTCGAGCTTCTCGTGGATCTCGTAGGTGCTCTTGGCGATCAGGAAGAGGCCACCGGCGATCAGGATCAGGTCGCGGCCGGAGATTTCCTGCCCGACGATAGTGAACAGGGGCCGGACCAGGCCGATGATCCAGGACAGCGAGAGGAGGAGCAGGATGCGGGTGATCAGGGCCAGCCCCAGGCCGAGCCGCCTGGCCCGCTGCTGCTGATTGGCCGGGAGCTTGCCCGCCAGGATCGAGATGAAGACGACGTTGTCGACGCCGAGGACGATCTCCAGCGCGGTCAGGGTCAGGAGCGCGATCCAGATGTCGGGGAGGTCAGCCAGTCCATCTACCATCCTTTCCGCCACGGGCCGTGGCTGCCGTGCTGTGAGGGTGTGGGCGGCGCTCGCCGCGTCTCCTGTCAGACGATCAGGAAGAAGGCAACGGCGGTGATAGCATAGGCAACCAACAGTCGCACACCCTCGTACCAATTGCTCTCGCCGTCGATGGAGATGATCCTGACGATCAGGATCGCTAGCGCGATCACCGCCAGCTCGAACGAGGTGAAGAGCGGGTTCAGGTGTTCCGGCACGAACAGGCTGAGGAAGACCAGGACCGGGGCGACGAAGAGGGCGATCTGCGTGCTCGACCCGATCGCGATCCCCAGGCTGAGGTCCATCTTGTCCTTCATCTCCCCGATCCGACGTGGACGGCCAATTCCTCGGTGGCGGTGCCCATCCACTTCGCCAGCGGGACGATCGCCAGCCCGCTCGCCGCGAAGACGACCAGGGGCGGCCAGTGCAGCCAGCGCGCGAGGAGCGCGAGCGGGATCAGCAGCAGCAGCAGGTTCAGCGGGTTGCGCATCAACTCCCTCTACCCTGTCACCGTCGCGCCGCCCTGCTCGCCCGCCACGACCCCGCGCTACGACTGTGAGCCACGGCCGGTCTTCGCGGGCGTGCCGCTGGCGCCCTCCCGGGCCTCCCGCTGGCCGACTGTGGCGCCCCCCTCGGTGTGGGCCGGCGCCCCGCGGGCGCGGCCGGCGGTGATGTCGATCGCCTCATCGTCGCGCCGCGATGTCGCCGGGCGCGGCTGCTCCGCATCGGGCGAGCCGCCCTGCCTGCGGGTGGTGACGGTCTGGACCTGGTCCTTCGCCGTCTCGCCCAGTGTCTGCGCGCGCTCTCGGACACCGCCGAGCGCGCCCTGCGCCTGCGCTTGCAGGGCGCCGGCCTGGTCCTTCGCCTGCTCGGCGACCCGCGAGGCGCGGTCCTTCAGCTCGATGCTCGTCTCGCGCCACTGCTCGCGGGTCTCCTCGCCCGCCCGCGGCGCGAAGGCCAGCGCCAGTGCCCCGCCGACGATCAGGCCGAGCGCGAGGCCACCGAGGAAACCGGACCCGCCGCCCCCATCCCGCCGTTCGGCGAGTTGCCGCCGCAGTCGTTCCAGCTCCGCCAGCAGGCGATCGTCCTGCCTGACCATGCCGCCCCCCCCTCAGTTCCCGACCGCGACGACGGCCGCGGCGCGCGGAGCCGTCCGCGCTGGCGGCGTTACGCGACTTCCTTGCGCTTGCGCTTCACCACGGTGCGCCGCCCGCCGGTGACCGTCTTGGTCATCGCGCGCATCCGAGCCATGGTGGCGGAGACGCCGATGACCGGCTTGACCGCCTGGTCGGTGACGAACTCGGTCGTCCCCTTCACGCGGATCGCCGTCTCCTGCAGCGTCTCCAGCAGCGGGACGACCCGGTTGTCCAGCAGCGGGATCAGCTTGTTGCGCAACGTGAGGACGAGCCAGAGGATCGCGCCGAGGATCGCCGCGAGTATGATCGTGCTGATCACCGCGAAGAGGGAGATGAAGATGATCGAGACCAGCGCCAGCCGGTAGGTTATCGGCCCTTCGGCCCCCCAGATAAGCAGGCCGATGATGATCGCCAGGACTATGGCGGCGACGACCCCGCCGATGATCGCCCACTTCTTCACGCGCGCCCTCCTCTCATCCGCCCAACGCCTCCATTCACCCCCGCCGGGACCGCCAGTTCCCGGCCTGCCACCAGACCCCGCGGAACCCTATCGCGCCCCCCGCGCCCCCGTCCCCGCGCCGCGCCGCCCGAACCGGGCCGCCAGGCCCAGCGCCAGGACCGACCCGAGCGTCGCCTCGATCAGTGGCACCGTGCCGAGGCGCGCGAGCTCGATCCCGCCGAACACCGCCGCGGCGTACCCCGCGAAGAACCCGAGCAACCCCACCAGCCAGTACACCGGTAGCTGTCGCCAGTGCCGCCCCACGAAGGCGTGGCAGAGCAAGCCATAGAGGCTGCCGAGCAGCAGGCTAAGGACTACCGAAGGAGACATCGTTCCACCACATGCTCCTGTTCGCGCCCGCAACGCAAAATCCGCGCCATAGGGTCGAGCCGAGGGCAAGGCCGGTCCACCGCCGGCCGCCGGGCGGGGGCTATTCTAACACCACTGAGGGGCGGCGGAACGGACGCACCAGTTCCCAGTCGGGTAGTCGGGTGGTCGGGTGGTTGAGCCGGCCCACCGGTGGGGAACGGCGTCTGCTCCCGCCCTTCGACAACCGGCTACCGGACTGGGAACTCTATCGAGCGGACAGACGGGCCTCCACGAGGCGATCTGCCGTCGCGACGCCGCCGGGGGCAGCGGACGAAAGGAGAGTAGCCCCGCCGCGTCGCAACGTCGCCGCCCGCCGCGGCAGGCGGATCGCCGTACTGTGTCGTCAGGGATGGGGCCACGCCGGATGTGGGAGACGGCGGCGGCGCGTTACTCTCGCTACTCGCCGCCGGGCAGGCGCTCCGCCCCCTCGATCGTGCCGCCGCCGAGGACGATCGTCCGGTCGGCGGGGTCGTAGAAGACGACGGCCTGGCCGGGCGCGACCGCGCGCGGCGGGTCGGCAAACGCGATCCGGGCGCGATCCCCGCCGAGGGGGTGCAGCGTCGCCGGCAGTTCCTGCCCCTGGTAGCGCAGGACCGCGAGGATCGGGATCGGGCCGTCCGGCGGCGCCCCGGCGATGTAGTTGACGGCCCCGGCGGTCAGCGCGACGAAGCCGAGCTGGCGCCGCGTGCCGACGACGAGGCGGTTCCGCGCCGTGTCGAGCTCCATCACGAAGAGCGGCTCCGGGGCGCTGACGCCGAGCCCCTTGCGCTGCCCGACCGTGTAGTGGATCAGCCCGCGGTGCTCGCCGAGGACGCGCCCACCCGGATCGACGATCGGGCCGGGCCGGGCTGCGCCGGGGCGCCGCCCCAGCACGAAGGAGGCGTAGTCGCCGTCCGGCACGAAGCAGATGTCCTGGCTCTCGGCCTTGGCCGCGACCGGCAGCGCATGCTGCCGGGCCAGGGCGCGCACCTCCGGCTTGGTCAGCGCGCCGACCGGGAAGAGGATGCGGCCGAGCTGCCGCTGCGTGAAGGTGTAGAGGACGTAGGACTGATCCTTCCGCTCGTCGGCCGCGCGGCGCAGGAGGGCCGTGCCGTCCGGGCGGCGCTCGACGCGCGCGTAGTGGCCGGTCGCCAGATAGGCCGCGCCGAGGGCGCGCGCGCGGCCGAGCAGGAAGCTGAACTTCGGCTTGCGGTTGCATTCCAGACAGGGGTTCGGCGTGCGCCCGGCCAGGTAGGCGTCGACGAAGGGCTCGATCACCGACCCGACGAACTCGCGCTCCATATTCAGCGGATAGAAGGGGATGTCGAGGTGGCGGCAGACGGCGCGGGCGTCCTCCATGTCGTCGATCGAGCAGCAGCGGCTGTGCCCCTCGTCGGGGGTGAAGAGGCGCATGTTGATGCCGACCGTGCGGTAGCCGGCCTCGCGCAGCAGCAGCGCCGAGACGCCGCTGTCCACGCCGCCGCTCATCGCCACGACCGCCAACCGCCCCTGCCCGGGCGGCAGCGCGGCGCGCGCCAAGGCCGCCGCCAGGTCGATCCGCCCGCCATCGGCCTCGTCAACAATCGGCGCCGGGCGTAGCGCGCAGCCCGGCCCCGGCGGTGTCGCCGTATCGGTTGTCATCGCCGGTCGTGATGATGTCACCACCGGCAGCGCTGTCTTTGCCATTCGCGACCGAACCTGATCCCGCGTGTCAATCCCGTACCGCCGCGGCCGGGCCACGGCAACCCAAGCCAATTTTCCCATGTTTCGGGGGCAGCTGCCAGGAGGAGCCTCGGTGTCCCCGCCGCCCGGTGGTGGACCGGCTCGGCATCCGGCCCCCTTGCCGGGTCGGCGCGGAGCTACCTCGCGCCCGCCGGTCTGCCGGACGCCACGCCCGGCGTCGTGCGGGTCTCGCCGTGCTTGCCTCAGGCGCGGCGTGACGAGGCCCCGCTGGCATGAGTGGCGCGAAGTGCTCATGGCCGGCCACGCCGATCGGGCCGCGCGGAACGCCGCCTTGGCCTTTTCCGCGTGGAGAAGAGCAGGTGGCGCAGACAACGCCCAAGGGCCGGGCGTTTGCTGCTATACTGCCCCCGGTTGCGTAGCCCTCGGGAGCGATTGCGCGCGTACGTTCGGTGATGATCGAGGCAGGCGATCGCTGCCGGTGCAGGACCAGCACGCGGGGAGAAGGCGAACACCGATGGGGCGCATGGTTGACCAGACCGGGCTGAACGAGCGGTTGCAGCAGCACACGCGGCGCAGCGGCATGCTGATCGGGGTGTCGATGGCGGTCGCGATGGCGCTCGCCGTCGGCGCCTTCATCTGGATCTTCTTCCAGATCGATCCCCTGCTCTCGGACTTCACCGGGCGTGCCGGCGTGCCGTCCGGCTCGCCGATCGCCGGGATCGCCACCCGCGCGGGCGCGACGCCGAGCCGGACGGCGACCGGGACGCCCCGCGGGCCGGCGCAACCCCCGACCCCGACGGCGCTGAGCCAGCCCAGCCCGACCCCCACGCCGCCGACGTTCGCCGCCACCCACTCCGTCGCCGACACCGGGCAGCCGGTCTACCTGCGCGCCGGCCCGTCCGCGGGCGCGGCCCAGCTCGCCCTGCTGCCGCCCGGCACGGGGCTGATCTATTTCGGTGAGGAGGAGCGGGTCGGCGACGTGACCTGGTGGAAGTTCCAGACGGAGCGGGGGGACATCGGCTGGGTCCGCAGCGTCGACACCCGGCCCAACCCCTGACGAAGCACGAGCGACGAGCGACGAATCTGGGAGCGGGCGATCCGGCCGATCGCCCCTATCCGTCGCTCGCTGCCGGCCGCTCGCCGCTCTTGGCAGGGAAGAGGAGCTGCAGTTCCCGCACGAAGCGCTCGGGGTCGTGGTGGACGAGCTCGTACTTGCCGCCGGAGAGCAGGGGCTGTACGGGGAGACGGAGTTCGATCCAGCCCTCCTCGAGCCCGCGGCAGATCAGTTCGGTGACCTGCCGGACGAAGCGCGAGTAGTACATGCTGCCGGGCTGGCAGATCTCGAAGTAGCGCTGGCCCATGCCGTCGGCCGTCCAGATCGCCTGGATCAATTGCAGATGCTTCTGCTGGATGTCCGAGCGGTTGCCCGTCCCCTGCCCGACCTTCCGGAGCGCGGCGGTCAGCCAGCTAATCCGCTTCGTCGGCTGGCCGCAATGGGGGCAGACATCACCCGCCCCGAGGTCGGGGGGCAGAAAAGTCCGCTCGCACCGCTCACACCAGTGGAATCGCTCGCGCATACGACCCTTAGTCAGGACTGAGGACTGAGGACTGAGCGATCCCGCCACTGGTCACCGGTGGCAGCAGATGGGAATGGTCCCACTCAGTCCTCAGTCCTCAGTCCTCCCTACCGTGAGGTCTGCTTCTGGATCAGGTAGACGATGTAGATGCCCAGGAACATCACCGGGATGATGATGACCAGTTCGAGCAGTTCGTTGATCTCGCCGAAGATCACGGGCTCCTCCCTCGCGCCGTCCGTCCGGCGCGCTACGCTGGCGATCGGGGCGCCGCTACCGACGGCGGCGCGGTTCGGGGGGCGTGTTGTGCTTGAGCAACCAAGTGACGAGTTGCTCCATGTCCGCTTCGCTGATCTGTTCCTGCGTGAACCCCGGCATCGCCGTGCCGGGGTGGATGTCCTGCGGGTTGCGGATCCAGCGGGTCAACCCGGCCACATCGGTGGAGACCGCGCTCGGGTCGTCCTTGATGCTGGTCGGGATCTTGCCGCGGATGGCGATGCCGGTCAGGTTCGGGCCGACGCCGCCGCCGCTCGGGAACTCCGGCGAGATGCGGTGGCAGGTGATGCAATGAGCGGCGAAGACTTTCGCGCCGGGCTCCTCGCTGCCCGGCCCGCCTGCGGCGGGGGCGGGGCCGCGCGGGATCGGCGTGCCGAGGTCGGGTGGGGGCGGGATGGCGGCGATCGGGGTGCCGAGTTCCTGCGTGACGATGCGCGGCACCGCGCTCCAGTCGCCGTAGCCGATGAAGTTGACGATGTCCTCGATCATCTGCGCGTTCAGCGGGCCACCGTTGTCGAGGAGGAACGCCGGCATGTTCGGCAGGTTGCCGGTGCTATTGTTGCGCCCCTGCGCGATGGTCTTGTACAGGAAGTCATGGCGCTCCTCGTCGGGGAACTGGTTGTCCTCGGTGTTGAGCGGGAAGCCCGCGCGGGCGATGCCCTGCCCCGTCACGCCGTGGCAGACCACGCAGTTCTCGGCGAAGAGGTGCGCGCCGCGCTCCGCCGAGGCCTCCAGGGCCTCGTTGGCGGAGGCTTCGCGCCGCTGCGGCTCGAAGATGAGATACATCAGCAGGATCAGCCCGACCGCCATGGAGAGGGTGACGAAGGCGGTCACCTGGCGTCCGATCGCGTCCACAAAACCTCCCTCACGAACCTGCCCGCGGTCGGCCACCGAGCGATCGCGCGGCAACGCGCGGCCGGGCGCCGAGCCCCTAAATCTTGGTCGCCTGGCTCGGATCGTACTCGGAGCGGATGATGATCTCGCCGGTATCCACCGTGATGCCCTCACCGGCGGTCGTGATCCGCATGATATCGAGCGGGCGCGGGGCCGGGCCGGCGAGCCGGACACCGCGCCGGTCGTAGATCGAGCCGTGGCACGGACACTGGAACTCGCCCGATGGCTGGTTCCAGGGCACGGTGCAGCCGAGGTGGACGCACTTCCAGTAGAGCGCCAGCACGCCGTCCTCATTGTGGATCAGCCAGAACTTCCCCTCCCGGTTGACGATCGGCGCCGCGCCGACCGGGGGATCGCGTCCCGGCTGATCTGGATTTCGCCGCCGAAGGCACCGATCTTGGTCGGCCAGAAGAAGGCGACGAAGCCCGCGGCCCCCTCGACCAGGAAGAAGGTCGAGGCTCGGCCACCGTCCAGCGCAGGAAGTCGCGCCGCGAGGTGCGCGGCGACGACTCGTAGCGCCCGGCGATGAAGCTGGCCACGCTCGGCGCCAGCGACGCGACCAGCGCCGCCCGCACCAGCCGCGTCGGTATAGATTGGAGGATTCCTCGCATCGCCGTTTCGCTCCTTTGAGGACTGAGGACTGCGTGGGGCTACTGCCATTGACCGCTCACGCAGTCCGCAGTCCTTATAACTCGTCTAGACGCCCTCCGGGTGGAAGGGGATCTCCCACGGCCAGAAGAGCTCCATGCCGTGACCGCGGAATGCCGTGCCATGATCGTCAGGACCACGTACGAGGCGACGAAGCCGGTGAAGAGCGCGATCATCACCTCGCGCGTGTCGGCGTGCCAGACGCGCTTGACGATGAAGACGAGCAGGGCCGAGAGCCCGACCATCACGACGATCGGCACCAGGAAGTTGGCGAACCAGGTGGGGAAGTTGAGTTGGTTGGTGAAGGTCGCCTGGATGCCGAAGCCGGGCCAGAAGCCCAGCGCCAGCCGCCGGCTGCCGTCCGCGGCCGTGCGCGCCGGCTCGTCGAGGAGGATCAGCAGCAGCAGCGCCACGGTGGTGAAGACCGCCGAGAACTTGGCGATCGTCTTGCTGTTCGGCGTGTACCAGTAGACCCCCTGCCCGAGTGGGCTCTTGTCGATGTAGGGGATCGCCGCCAGCAGCACCAGCGCCAGGCCGGGCACGAAGACGCCGGCCAGCGAGGCGTCCATGTGCAGCAGCAGCTCCTGCAGGTTGAGGAAGTACCACGGCGCCTTCGAGGGGTTCGGGGTGCGCTCCGAGTTCGCCACCACCAGCAGCGGCGGGTTGACCGCGATCGAGACCGCAGCAGCAGCAGCGTGAAGACGAGCGCCGAGATCGCCTCGATCACCACCAGGTCCGGCCAGACCATCACCTCGTCGCCCTCGACGTACTTCGGGCGCGCGAAGGTCTGCCCGCGCACCAGCGCCAGCAGCCGGTACGTCTTCTCCATCTCGACCGGGATCTCGCGCCCCGCGTCCTCCGGCAGCCTGTCGGGCCGTTCTACCGTCGCCATCGCTTCCTCCGGTGATGGGTGATGAGTGCTGGGTGCTGGGTGCTGGGTGGACTCGGCTCTTCGGCGCTCATTGCCGACCAGCGGCCTGCCCACTCAGCACCCAGCACCCAGCACTTTCGACTCTACAGCGGGCCGCTGATCCCGCCGTCCTTGCGGATGCGCCAGAAGTGCGCGGCCATCATCAGGGCCGTGGCCAGGGGCAGGAAGATGACGTGCAGCGTGTAGAAGCGCAGCAGGCCGTTCTGCCCGACCTCGTAGCCGCCAATCAGCAGGAAGCGGATCTGCGGGCCGACCAGCGGCGCGTACTGCGCGAGCTGCGTCCCGACGGTGATCGCCCAGAAGGCCAACTGGTCCCACGGCAGCAGGTAGCCGGTGAACGACAGCAGGAAGGTCAGGAAGAGCAGGACCACCCCGATCACCCAATTGAACTCGCGCGGCGGCTTGTACGAGCCGGTGTAGAAGACGCGGCACATGTGCAGGAAGACGACGATCACCATCGCGTGCGCCGCGTAGCGGTGCATGTTGCGCAGGAGCTGCCCGAGCGTCACCGAACTCTGGATGTCGAGCATGTTGCTGTGCGCCTGATCGACCGACGGGATGTAGTAGAACATCAGCATCACGCCGGTGACCGTCAGCAGCAGGAACATGAAGAAGGACAGCCCGCCGAGGCAGAAGGTGTACGGGATCGCCAGCGCGTGCCGGCGCAGCCGCACCGGGTGCAGGTGCAGATAGACATTGCCCAGCACCACCAGGGCCTGATTGCGCGGCGTGTCCGGGTAGCCGCTGCGGACGATCGAGCGGTAGAGCTGCGATCGCGTGATCCGGTCGACGAGCGTGCTCTCGCGCCTCAAGGCCAGTCCTCCAACCACACTACCGGCCGGCGGCGGACCCGCCGCCGGCCACGCCCCCACTCGTGTGCCCCATCCTCCGGCCGCCCCACCCGCGGGCGACCCGCCGCGCTGCTATCGCCCGTCCCGGCAAAGGTATATACCATATACCAGGGAACGGATCAGGCAGCAACACCACCCCCGGCGGCGCCGCTGCCTGTCGCGGACTCGCTTGTCAAACTGCGCGCCCCGACCGCTGGATGCGCGGCCTGCGGCCTGCAAACCCGCGGCCGGCGGTTAGTAGGTCGTCCCGGCCATGCCGCCGACCAGCAACTGCCTGCCGGTGTCGCAGGTCTCGAAGTTCTTCATCGAGAGCGCGTTGGTCGGGCAGACGTTCTCGCAGATGCCGCAGCGGATGCAGAGTTCCTCGTCGAGCGCGAAGACGATGCCGGGGATCTCCTCACCGGGCACTGGCGCGGCGGCCACCAGCTCCTCCCAGGCCCCGCCGTAGGTCTCGGCAGCGCGCTCCTCCATGTGGCGGTCGCCGATCGTCTGGTGGATCGCCTGGACGTGGATGATGCCGTAGGGGCAGTACTCCACGCAGCGGTAGCACTCGATGCAGAGGTTCGGGTCGATCTGGATGTTGATCTGGCACTGCAGGCAGCGCTTGGCCTCGTCGTCCCCCTGCTCCGGCGTGTAGCCGAGGTCGGTCTCGACCAGGAAGTCCTTGCGCAGCTCCGGCGCGATCGCCGGCATCCTCTGGCGCGGGATCTCGGTGTAGTCGGCGGCGCGGAAGAAGGGCTCGAGCGTCTTGATCTCGCCCTGCAGCTCCACCACCGCCTTGTCGATCGCCGTGGCGCACTCGCGCCCCTCGGCGATCGCCTCGATCACCGTGCGCGGGCCGTTGGCGAGGTCGCCGATCGTGTAGACGCCGGCGGCGGCGGTGCTGTGCGCCTTGCGGTTCTTGGCGGGGATCGTGTTGTTGCGGTTGACCCGCAGGCCGAGTTCCTCGCGCAACTCCTGCGGCAGCCAGTGCAGGTCCGGCGTCTGGGAGTAGGCCGGCACCACCAGGTCGCACTCGATCACGAACTCCGAGCCGGGGATCGGCACGGGCGAGCGGCGGCCGCTGGCGTCGGGCGCGCCCAGCTCGTTCTTCTGCATCACCGCGCCGCGCACCCGGCCGTGCTCGTCGCCGAGGACCTCGATGCAGGAGGTCAGGGTCATCACGTCGATGCCCTCCTCCTCCGCGCCCTCGATCTCCTCCTCGGTCGCGCCCATCTCGGCGATCGTGCGGCGGTAGGCCATGTAGACCTTCTCCGACCCGAGGCGCACCGACGAGCGGACGCAGTCGATCGCGGTGAAGCCGCCGCCGAGGACGACCACGCGCGGCGGCAGCTTGGTGTGCGGCTCCAGGTTGATCCGCTTCATGAAGAGCGAGCCGCCCTCGACCCCCTCCAGGTCCTCGCCGGGGACGCCCATCGGGTTCGGGATGATGCAGCCGACCGCCAGCACCGTCGCCACATGGCCGTTCGCGCCGGGCAGCAGGTCGCGGATGTCGATCTGCTTGCCGACCTCGCAGTTCATGTGGAACCGGACGCCCATCTCCTCGAGGTCTTTCTGCATGTCGTAGACGTACTTGCGCGGCAGGCGGTAGGGGGGGATGCCGATGTAGAGCGCGCCGCCGACCGCGTGCAGCGCCTCGTAGACGTGGACCTCGAAGCCGCGCGCGGCGAGGTCGTGCGCGCAGGCGAGGCCGGCCGGCCCCGCGCCGACGATCGCGACCTTGCCCTTCTCCTGCTTCGGTGGCGTCAGCTTCCACATGTTCGGGGCGACGCCGACCCGCCCGTTGTCGCGCATCATCTGCACCGGCCCGTAGGCCGGGGGGATGCTGTCGCGGTAGTCGGCCGCCACGCGCTTGAGGTCGCGGATGGCGATCGCCTTGCCGTCGATCTTCTTGCGGCGGCAGACCGTCTCGCAGGGGTGGGAGCAGACGCGCCCGAGCACATCCGGGAAGAGGTTCGAGCCGCAGTTCACCTCGTAGGACTCGCGGTAGCGGTGCTGCGCGATCAGCGAGATGTAGCGCGGGATGTCGGTCTTGGCCGGGCAGGCGACCTGGCAGGGCACATTATTCTTATACCACTCCAGGTCCGGGGTCTGGACTCGCATGAAGCGCATCGGCGACTCCTCCAGCGGCGGGCGGGACCGTCACACCCCGCCAGCAGCGATCCTCAGAACTGGGCCAGAAGCTACCACACCAGGGGCGATCCCGGAAGTCCTCGCGGAGGACCCACTCCGGGGCCGGCGACTGCACGAAATCGGGTGTCCGAAGCGGATCCCGCCCGTCGGGCAACGGCGTTTTCGTTGCTACGGCGCGATAGATACTCTACTGCCATATTCTCCCATCAACCGCGTGGAGATTCAAGGGGGATTGTCGCCTCGTTCACAAATGCCCGCCCCGGCGGCACGGGCGCTGTCTCGCGCGCCTTCCAGAGTGGTCGGATAGAGCCGCACCAGCCCCGGAACGACGAGCGCCGCGCGCCCCGGCTGATCCTCCTGGTAGTAGGTGGTGGAATGTGGCCCCGGCCGGGATGGCGAAGCGCTCCCCTTCGGCAGCAGCCGGTCGATAACGGCGGGCGAGAACGCCGCCAGAAAGCTTACCCCAGCGCCTCGCGCTCGCTTCGCATCGCCAGCCCCTCGCCGCTCGGTGTCCGCCCAATCCGGCGCGGCGATCTGGTTGAAAGCGGGAAAGCCCTTCTGGTACGATCCCCTCGCCGCCTCGGTCGGCATTGGTGGCCCATACTCGCCCGCGTAGCTCAGGGGACAGAGCATCCGCCTTCTAAGCGGACGGTCGCAGGTTCGAATCCTGCCGCGGGTACCCTCTTCGCGCCAGAACGCGGCGCAGGCGGCGACTTCAGGGCGGCCCAGCATCGGCGCGATGGCGTCCGCGCCTCCGGCCCTACAGCGGCGGATCGGGCTTCTCAGGCTGGCGGAGGGGCGACGATCAGCGATAGGACCCACATCCCCAGATACAGCCCCATCAGGGCCGCGACCAGCCCGAGGGCGATCAGCCGCTTCTGATCGGCCCAGAGCAGCGCGCCCACGCCGAATTGCAGCAGCCCGAAGGCCGCGCCACCCAGCGCCAGATAGGTGACGATCAGGGTAATCGTCGGTACTTCCATGTGGCGATTATCCCGGCTACCGTACCCGCACCGCGCCCGCGTCTCCCTATTGTACCGGGAGGAAGCGCCGCCGGCCACACCCCGTCAGCCTACCGCCCGCCCCGCTATCACGAGGGGGAGGCGACGCCGCGCGGACGCGGCCGCGGTCCCTGCAAGCGCATCGGCCCTCGACGGTTACAGCGGCTTCCCGACGGACACTCACCCCTACAGGTCGTTGCCGGCGAATGCACCATGGCGCGCTCTTGATCGCAGCGCCCGGATGGCGCGGGCGGCAGCGCGGCGACGGCAGGGCCACGTCCAAGGGACAGGGCAGGATGGCCGACGTGAACGGGATCGGGAGGGTGAATGCCAGCAGTGCAAACCCCGATCAGAAGCCGTGGCGCCCCGCAAGTGTGCCGGCGAGGCGCGGGGGCGGTCAGGCCGCGGCGACCACAAAGTGGAACCGGTTGCGCAGGTGGTAGCCGCCCGCGCTCGTCCGGAACGGCACCAGCGCCCCGGCGACCGTCCGGCGCACCGCCTCGTCCCCGACCCTGCGGGCGGCGGCCACGAACGGCCCCGCCGAGGTCATCCCGCGCACCGCCGTGTCCAGGTCGGGGAACGCGAAGGGGCAGTCCACCGTGCCGCCCGCCAGCGCGGCCAGGCCCGCCCGCTCCAGCAGCGCCTCGAGGCGCTCCGGCTCGGCGAGCGGGAGCGGCGGCCCGGCCCCCGGCGGCGGGGGCGGCAGGAACCGGCCCACGGCGGCCACGACCGCGGGGGCCTCGCAGTCCTCCGCGCGCCCCCAGACCAGCATCGCCACGCGCCCCCCCGCCCTGGCGACCCGCCCGGCCTGCCGCAGCGCGTTGACGGGATCGGCGGCGAACTGGAAGGCGTTGAAGCCGGTCACCACGTCGAAGTGGTCGTCGGGCCAGGGCAGCGCCTCCATCTCCCCGACACGGAAATCGCCCCCCGGCGTGCGCCCGCGCGCGAGCGCCACCGACGCCTCGGCCGCGTCCAGGCCGGCCACCGCCGCGCCGCGCCGGGCGGCGAGCTGGGCCGCCAACCCCGGACCGCAGCCCACATCGAGGAGCCTGGTCCCCTGCCCGACCCCCGCCTCGGCGAAGACCGCCTCGAAGGCGGGGCGGAACAGCCCCTCCACCAGCTCGGCGTAGTCGCGCGCTCGCGCGCCCCACAGCCCGCCCTGCCCCTGTGCCGTGCCCATCGCCGACCTCCTCCCTTTGCGCGTCCGTCGGCCACGCCTCCTCCGTCCGGCCGCTCGCCGGGCCGCTCCCGCCGCACGACCTCCGCTGGCGGGCGCCACTCGCTTTCGGAGCCCAGTTTCGCCGGCGGCGGTCGCCACGCGCCCTTGGTTACGATCGGCGCGCCCGGCCACGGGCCGCGCGGGCGAGACCGGGGCGCCGGCTCACTTAGCGCGAGGTCGCCCCGTCGTCGTCCTCGGACCAGGGGGTCCGGGGGCGCGGCTGGCGCTCGCCGTCGATGTAGAGATCGACCCGCTCGTTGAAGAAGCAGAGCAGGCCCCGGATCTTCGGGCATTCCGGGATCGGCTCGGCATAGCCCCACACCACATCGCGCGCGACCCGGTCCCCGATCTTCGCCGACCAGTACGACGCAATCCCCTTGTAGGGGCAGCGGCTCGTCGTGTCGCTCGGCTCCAGCAGATCCAGGCGGACGTCCTCCGGCGGGAGGTAGTAGCGGGTCGGCAGGCTCGTCTCGAAGAGCAGGGTGGGCCGGCGCGTCTCGGCCACGGTCTCGCCCGCGACCACGACCCGGACGTGGCGCGAACTCGGGATCGTGTCGACACGCTTGTAGGGGTCGCGCGCGTGGCAGAAGATCTCCTCCTCCTCCTCGTACCAGGCGTCCATCTGGTCCCAGGCGAAGGTGAGGTGCCCGGCCAGGGCGGCGCGGTCGGGCGGCGGGGCGAGGGGCATCGAGGCGGCGCGCTCGGCGACGCGATCGCCGACCCGCACCGTCCAGCGAGCGGTGTCGCCCTCCCGTGGGTCGGGCGCGGCGCGTTCGAGCAGGTCCACGCGCACGTCGTCCCGCGGGAAGTAGTAGGTGGGCAGCCCGAACGGGTCGTCGGCCTGGGGGCCCGGACCGTACTGCCGCAGCAGGAGCACGCGCTTGCTGTCGGCGACGGTCACGCCGCCGAACCGCACCCGGACCCAGCGCGGCGTCGGCTCCACCGCCGGGCCGCCGAGCAGGAAGTCATCGATCGGGCGTTGGGTGGTCTGGGATTCCGCCATTGTCTCCTCCGTCCGCTCCCTCCCGTCCGGGGCCATCCACCGGCTACCGCGCGAGGGCGGCGACCGCGCCGACCCCTCCCGGCTGGTCGGCCGCCGCGCCAGCCAGAGTTCCTCCCATGGCGTGTCGCACCGCGGCTTCCGCCAGCAGCGGCGCGGGGTCGAGCAGGTCCGGCGCGGTCGCCGCCGCGCCGAGGAGCAGCGGGATCTCGGTGCAGCCGAGGATGACGCCGTCCACCCGCCGGGCGCGGAGCGCGGCCACGGCGCCCTCGGCCGCGGCGCGCTCCGCCGCGCCCGCGCGCCCCTCCATCAGCCGGAAGATCGCGCCATCGAGGGGGGCGCGGTCCTCGGCGTCGAGCGTCTCGGCGGCGAGGCCGCGCTCGGTCAGCGGGCCGAGGTAGACCCCCGGCTCGCCGAGGCCGAGCACGCCGACCCGCCGCCAGCCGCGCGCGCGGATCGTGTCGAGCGCGACATCGATCATGCCGAGGAGCGGGCGCCCAGCCGCCCCCTCGATCGCCGCGCGCATCGCGTGCGCCCCGTTGCTGGTGACGACGAGGAAGTCGGCCAGCGTGCCGAGGGCTCGCGCGGCCTCCAGCAGCCCCTCGGATGGCCGGAGCGGCATGATTGGCAGGAAGTCGTCGCGCACCGCGACCGGCGGCTGGCGGAGATAGTAGACAACCATCGGGGGGTAGCCGGCGTTGCCGCGCGGCGGGATCAGTCGCTGGGCGGCGGCGTGGACGCGCGCCTCGAACGCCATCGTCGCCTGCGGGCCGATCCCGCCGAGCACGCCGATCGTCTTCATTGCTCTCCTCCATCATCTATCTACAGCGGTGAGCGCACGCCTGGGACTAGCGGCTGCGCGCCAGGGGCCGGACCTCGCGCGCCAGGTCGGCGAGGACGGCGTCGGCATCGGGCATCGCCGCGATCTCCGCCGCCAGCGCGTGGGCGCGCTCGCCGGAGCCCGGCTCGGCGAGGATCCGGCGGGTGGCGGCGCGAATCACCTCCGGCGTGAGTTCGCCCGGCTGCAGCGCGGTCCCGGCGCCGGCCCCAGCGCAGGCGGCGGCGTTGAGGAACTGGTCGGCCCCCAGGGGGAGCAGCACCTGCGGTAGGCCGTGCGCCAGCGCCCCGAGGACCGTCCCGGAACCGGCGTGGGAGATCACCGCGTCGCAGCGCGGCAGCACCAGCGCCTGCGACAGGAACTGCTCGATCACTATTCCCTCACGCTGCGGGCCGAACCGCGCGGGGTCGCCCCCTGGGCCGGTGGTGACGATCAGGTTGACCGGCTCGTCGCGCAGGCCCGCGAGAATCGCCTCGAAGACGCCGGGGACCTCGTTGAACGCCGTCCCCAGCGTGACGTAGACGGTCCGGTCGTGCGGCAGGCGGTCGAGCTGGTCCGGCAGCCGCCCGCCCGCCGGCGGCTCGACCGGCCCCGGGCGGAGCGGCCGGATGTCCGTGACCGCCAACGCCCCCTCCGGCCGCAGCCCGCGCGGGTAGATGTCGAGATAGGGCGCCGCCCACAGCGACTCCGCGGTGGCCCGGTCCAATCCCCACTCGGCGAACAGGTCCTCCACCGCACCGGCGCACAGGGCCGCGAGGCCCGCCGGCACCGGCACACCGAGCCCGTGGATCGCCCGCGCTGCCCCAGCGAGCGCGGCGGCGATCGGCGCCGCAAACTCGCAAGACTCGTGGACGATCAGATCGGGCGCCCAGTCACGGGCCAGCGCGACGAGCTCGGCCGCCCGCGTCCGCGCCGCGATCCCCACGAACGCGTGCGGGAGGTCGTAGCGCATCTGCTCGTCCGCGGGCAGCGCCTCCACCCCTGGGAACGCCGCCCGATACCTGGCGGCGATCTCCACCAGCGACAGACCCGTGGGCGCGGCGGCGAGTCCCAGCCGCTCGACCTCGGGGCAGAGGTCGGGCCCGGTCGCCACCAGGACCTCATGCCCCGCCCGCCGGCAGGCCCGCGCCAGCGGGATCAGCGGGAGCAGGTGTCCGTAGGCGGGGACACAACTGAACAATACGCGCATAGCACTCTCCTCCTCGAGCGTTGTCTCGATCGTGCGCCGATCGGTCTGATGGTGCGCGCCGATGGTGTCGGCGCGGGGATCGCCGCGCCCACTCGCCTCCGGCCCCGGCGCGCGTCGTGACGCACGGCGGCGTTCGGGGCGCCCGAGGGGACTGTAGCGGGCGGGGGTCTACAAAACGTCTACAGCGCGGATGGGGCTGCTTGTCCTGGACGACCCGCCGTCGCGGCGATGGTTGTAGACGTTTTGTAGACCCCCGCCCGCTACGCTCGGTCCGCCGGCCTGGGCAAGCGCCGGCGCGGCGCGGTCGGCGCGCCGGGAACATCGCCGAGCGGGGAGATCGCATGGTTACGGGAACACTCACCGATGCGCCGGTCTGGGAGACCCAGACGCTCAGCCTGAAGCGACCGACCGACCCTCCAGGCCTCGCCACCGCCGTCGAGGGGATCGGCGCGGACGCGGACCACATCTACGCCACGCTCTACCATGTCGATGTCAACGAGCCGAAAAAGTCGCTGGCGCCCGGCCACCTCGTCGTGCTGAAGGCGGCGACCGGCGAGGAGGTCGCGCGCATCGAGGTCGGGCACCAGCCGCGCCATGTGGCAGTCGACCCGCTGCGCAACCGGGCCTACGTCGTCAACTACCACCAGGACAGCTACAGCGTCTCGATCGTCGACACCAAGGAGCGGGCCGTCCGGAAGACCATCTCGCTGGGTTTCGTGCCGTTGCGGGTGGCCGTCAGCCCGGAGCGCAACCGGGCCTACGTCTCGAACCATTCGGGCAAAATCCAGGTCATCAGCGGGCCGGGGGCGAACGGCACGGGCGACGCGCTGCTGACCGAGATCGCTGTCGGCAAGGGCGCGACGGGGATCTGCGTCGACGACGCCGCCGACCGGGTCTACGCCACGACCGTGCTCATCGAGAACGGCACGACCACCATGCAGGTCGTGCCGATTAACGGGCTGACCCACGCCGTCGGCGTCCCGACCACCATCCCGCCGCTCCGCTCCGACCCCGAAGACGTCGTCGCCGATCCGATCTCGGGCCACGTCTTCGTGGCCAACCTCGGGAATGGCGGACCGTCGCCGGAGATCACCGTGCTCGATCGCAACCTGCAGATCATCGACCACATCCCCCTGCATCGCGACGCCAGCCACCTCGCCTTCGACCCGAAGACGCGCCAGGTCTACGCCGACACCCCGGACGGGGTCGCGGTGATCGACGCGGTCGCGCGCAAGGTCACCAGCCTCATCCCGACCCCACCGAACCCGCGCGGCGTGGCGGCCGCCGCGATCGGCCCGCGGGTCTTCATCGGCGACACGCTCGGGGGCCGGCTGACCATCGCCACCCCGATCGGCGCCGGCCCGCACGACCTGACGCTGACCCGGCCGGACGATCTGCTCCAGCTCGACTTCGACTTCGTCAACCTCCGCGTCGACGCCGGCCCCGGCCGCCCGGCGAAGCTGGTCCGGGTCGATGCCAACGCGCCCGCGCTGATCATCGTCACCTTCCCGCCGCAGCACCTCGCCGAGCGGGCGTTCAGCTTCGGCGAGCCCCCGCCGACCGTCTTCCGCCCGGCGCAGGCACGGCTCGCCGGGGCGACCCGCCTGGCCTTCCGCCTGCCGTCCGGCCTGAACGAGATCCTCTACACCGTCGAGAGCCTGCTCGACTGGAAGCGCTTCGAGCCGAGTCTGGTTCCCGCCGCCCTCCCGCGGAATCCGACCGCCGCCGAGACCATCCCGCCGCCGCCGATCGCCGAGCCGGGCGCGGCGCAGACGGCGATCGAAATGCCCTACCGGCTGCTCATGTCCCCCGACCGCACCGCGGTCTGGGAGCACGCCAGCAAGCCGGTGACCCACCGGGGGCGCACCGAGCTCTGGCACACCCGGCTGCGCGTCAAGGACCAGCCCCAGGTCGATCCGGCGCTGCGTGCGGTCTGGTCGCCGGACTTCCCGGCGAACACGCCGGCGCCCTTCCCGATCGACGCCTCGATCACCCCCGCCCAGCGCCGGGAGATCGTGCGGCTGACCTCCGACTTCACCCTCGGCGCCGCCACGCGGCCGGTCACCGCCGAGCAGTTCATGCTGACGCCGCTCGGCGGCTACATCAAGGCCCGCGGCTCCTGGAAACCGCCGGCGGGGCTCTCGGTCGGCGCCTGGCGGCACCTCGCCACGCTCGGGCGCGACCATAACGTGCGGGTCGACGTGGCCGGCGTGCTGCTGCCCTTCGGCCACCGCGCGATCCAGGTCACCGCCAGCGAGCGCGAGATCCTCCCGGCGGCGCCCAACGCGGGGACGACGCCGCGACCCGCCGCCGTCCTCCGCAAGCGCAGCTTCGTCGTGATCGCCGAGGCCGAGAAGCGCTTCGACGGCCCGGAGGCGCTGAGCAACTTCACCAACAAGGGGCGCGAGATGCCCCTGAGCAGCGTGAAGATCCTGCTGCACACGACGCCCGATCTCGACACCACCAGCCCCCTCGGCACGCCCGGCGCCTTCTGGCTCAGGACCAAGACGCCGCTGGCCGACCTGCAGATCCCGGTCGCCGTGACCGACGCCGCCGGCCGGACGACCGAAGTGACCATGCCGATGGCCTTCGTCCCCAACAACGTCGTGAACTCGCCCGTGGGGATGCTGGTGGCCCAGAACGCCTACTCGAGCGAGACCACGCCCCAGGGCACTCCCCGCCGCGCCGCCGCGGTCGCCGGCCAGGGGATCGCCTACGCGCCCCCGGCGTCGCCGACGAGCGAGGACACCACGCTCGCCACCGAGCGCATCCTCTTCGACACGCAGCGGAGCGTGCCGGTCGGCGTCAACGGCGACGCGCCGTTCCTGCCGCTGATCCAGGAGGTCGCCGCGCGCATCCCCGCGGTCGAGGCGGTGACCGGCGCGGTGGGGGCGGTCGAGGTGAAGTTCTTCGATCGTTACCTGGCGGGCGCGCTCCAGGGCGCGGGCAACCAGGCCGGCGTCTTCATGTCCTTCAAGCAGGCGATCCCGACGAGTTTCACCCCGGAGACCGCCGGCGGCCTGGCGCGGACCGCGCTCGAGTTCACCGGCGTCTCGCGCACGGCCGGCGCGGTCGCCAGCGACCTGACCAAGCTGGCGGACGGCATACTGGACGACCTGGACATCAAGAAACCGATCCCGGCCAACGCCCGGCTGCTCGGCACGATCCCGCTCCAGGATATCCTGGCCGCCGGCTTCGATCTAAAGAAGGTCCCGAAGCTGCTCAACGAGACGGTCCGCAACGCCGCCGGCGTCCCGGAGACGCTGGTCGCGCGGCTCGACTGGCAGCCGGCGATCAAGGACTTCGGCCCCTTCAAGGCGCGGCGCATCACCGGATCGGGGGGGGCGACGACGGCGGCGACGATGGCGATCAAGACCCGGATCGAGCAAAAGCTGCCGCAGGGCGTCCCGGCCGGGCCGCCGACGCCGCCGACCTACAGCGTCGAGGGCACGCTGAAGGACTTCTCGATCGCCTTCCTCGAGATCCTGACGATCAACTTCGCGTCGCTGACCTTCCAGTCGCGCAGCGGCGAGAAGACCAGTGTCAAGCCGGCGCTCGCCCCGCCCAGCTCGGTCGCCGGGGCCGGGCCGGTCGTCTTCCGCAAGGAGCTGAACTTCCTCGACGAGTTGCGCAAGCAGATCCCGCCGGGGGTGCTCGGCGACCTGCCGAAGCTCGACGTGACCGCGCAGGGGGTCGAAATCGGCTACTCGCTGGCGCTGCCGCCGCTGGCCTTCGGCGCCTTCACCCTCCAGAACGTGATCCTCGACGGCGGCCTCAGCTTGCCGTTCGACGACCGGGCGGCAGCGGTGCGCTTCAGCTTCGGCACGCGCAACAACCCCTTCAACCTGAGCGTGCTGGCGATCGGCGGCGGCGGCCACCTCGGGATCGAGGTCGCGATGGACCGGATTGTCGCGATCGAGGCGGCGCTGGAGATGGGCGGCAACGCCGCGGTCAACCTCGGCGTCGCGCGCGCGGCGGTCTGGATCATGGGCGGCATCTACTTCAAGCTGGCCGAAGGCCCGGACGGCGAGGCCGCGCGGGTGGAGCTGACCGCCTACCTGCGCTACGGCGGCTCGGTCAGCGTGCTCGGCCTGGTCGGCGTCTCGATCGAGGTCTACCTGGGCCTCACCTACGACGCGCAGCAGAACCTGCTGCACGGCCAGGCGAAGGTGACGGCCAAGGCCAAGATCGCCTTCTTCACCAAGACGGTGACCTTCAAGGTCGAGCGCACCATCGAGGGGCCGTCCTTGCTGGACGGCGCGGCGAGCGCCGCCGCGCGCGCGCGCCCTCGGCGACGGCGGGGCCTCCTTCGGCGACATCTACGACGAGGCCCACTGGCAGCAGTATGTGGCGGCCTTCGCCTAGCGGCGGGCCAGAGGACCCCTGTTGGCGTAGGGGCGGGTTTGAAACCCGTCCGCGGCCCCGCAGGGCCGTCCCCGCGCCGCGGGTGACCAACGCTACAGGTAGGCCACGGCGGCGGGCCGCGCTGCGGCGCGGCGTGCCTTCAAACCCGCCCCTACCGACCCAACGTGCCTGTCCGACGAGGCGCCGTTGACCACGGGGACACGCGAAAGAACAACGCGAAGAGGAGCAAATCATCATGCCGAGCCAAACGATCGTCTGGACCGCGCTGCCGAACGGCCTCGCCGGGCTCCCGGACGGCCGCAAAGTCCTCAAGCTCTCGGTCTTCGTCGCGCCGCGGCTGCGCGCCACGGCCGCGGAGGGCGAGACGCTCAAACTCTGGCCCGATTTCGTCGACTGGCCGGCGCGGATGCAGACCGCGACCTTCAAGGTCCAGTTCGCCGGCGGCCCCACGCTCGACGCGACGGTCGACAAGGGCAAGCTCGATTCGACGCTCTGGAAGGCGCTCTTCAACCCCGACACCTTCGTCCGCGCGCACACCTTCGACAACTACAACGGCCGGCAGATCGTCTCCTACCCGGCGCGCAAGGTCCACGCGGGGATCAAGGAGACCTATCAGGACAACGGCACGCGCTTCCCCGAAGGCTGGCCGACCTTCACCAACGGGGAGGGCGGACTGGCCGACCCCAACGGCTTCGACAACTGGATGGTCCCCTGGAACGCCACGACCGAGGCCGGCGCGCGCGCGAAGCTCAACCTGCCCGCCGGCGAGTTGACCCCGACCGACGTGACCGCGCGCGCCCTGTTGTTCCACCGCCGGCCGGCGGAGGATCGCGCGCAACTGCCGCAGGATCCCGCCGGGCACGCGCGCACGCTCGATTTCCACCAGGCGCTCTCGGCGCTCGGCGACTACCCGACGCTCCTGCGCCACTCGGCCTGGTGCTCGACCTCACCCTGCCCTGGCGCGAGCGTGCCGCCGACGGTCACGGCCGTGCAGGTCCTCCCGACCTTCGCGCCCGCGCCCGGCGCGGTCGCGCGTCAACCGCTCCCCCAAGACCGCCGTCACGCTCGACGCGGCGCGCTTCCAGCCGGCCTCCAACAGCGGCGCGATCGTCGACGGCCTGCTGGCGCTCGACGAGGCGCGCTACGACCTGGTGCCGCTCGATCTCGATGGCGCGGCCCTCAAGCTGGTCAACACCGGCCTGTCCGCCGCCCGCCACGAGCACGACCGCTTCGGCGACGGGCCGCCCGCCCTGCGCTCGGCCGGGATCGCGCTGGTGGAGGAGGATCAGGCGCTGCGGACCAAACAGTTCTTCGGCCGGGCGCAGGCCAACAACGCCGCGATCGAGGCCGGCGGCGACGTGACCCTCTTCGCCGACGACCTGGCGCGCGGCCTGCGCGTCGATGTCTGGGACGAACGCACGAAGGTCTGGCGCTCGCTCTGCCGCCGCGTCGGCAGCTACACCTTCGAGACGCTCGGCCAGACGAAGACGATCGAGGACGAGGGCTGCGTCGAGCCGGCCCTGGCCGAGGCCGCCGAGCCGCCGCCCGGCGCGCCGAACGACCTCTACCTCCACGAGGCGCTGGTGCGCTGGGAGGGCTGGTGCCTCAGCGCGCCGCGCCCCGGCCGGGTCGGGGGCGTCGACGGCGGCGCCACGCCGGAGGACCCCGACAACGCCGCGCTGACCCCGTTCAAGCTGCGGGTCGACTTCAAGCCCGTCGCCGGCTCGCTGCCGGGGCTGCGCTTCGGCCGGCGCTTCCGCATGCGCGCCCGCACCGTCGACCCGGCCGGCAACAGCGTCAGCCTGGAGACCGCCCCCGACCTGGGCCTGCCCACCGCGCCCCGCGCCTACGCCTACCTGCGCTACGAGTCGATCGCCCCGCCGATCCTCGTGCCGCGCGCGCCGGTCGAGCAGCCGACCACGCCGGGCGAGTCGGTCGACCGCCTGGTGCTGCGCACCGCCAACACCGACCCCGCGAAGGATGTCGCGGTCAGCGCCGCCATCGCCGAGCGCCACGTCGTCCCGGCGCGGGTGAGCGCGCTCTTCGCCGAGACCAACGGCGCGCTCGACGGGCCGAACGGCGCGCCGCGGGCCGACCTCTACGCCGTGCTGAAGGAGAAGGACGCCGGCGAACTGAAGCTCGACCCGGTGAAGGGCAAGCCGGTCGAGCCGGCGGCGCAATGCCCGCTCCCCTATCTGCCCGACCCGCTCTCGCGCGGGCCGGCGCTGCGCGGGTTGCCGGGCGCGCCGGAGGGCGCGGTCGGCCGGATCGACGCGGCCGGCAAGCTCGTCTACACGCCGGATGGTGACCACCCGCTCGGCGGCCCCTCGGCCGCGCTGCTCGACTGGGGCGTCGGCGCGGCCTGGCCGAACTACCAGCCCTTCCGCATCGTCGTGCGCGACGGGGCGGGGCCGCCGGCCTGGGACCGCGCCACGCGGGTCCTGACCGTCTTCCTGCCGAAAGGCGCCAGCGCGCGCGTGCCGCTCAGCTCGTTCCTCACCAGGGACGACCTGAAGCTGATGGGCGTCTGGGAGTGGCTGCGCGAGGACCTCGAGGGGCGCCTCGCCAAGTCCCTGGCCGACCTCGACGGGACCGAGGTCAATTCGGTGTCGCTCTTCGCCGGGCAGATCGCGGAACTGGCGCAGCTCGCCGTCGAGGGCGGCCACGCCCTGCTCACGCCCGCGCGCAAGATCCAGTTCATCCACGCCGTCCAGCAGCCGCTCGGCCGCCCCTCCTGGCGCCGGCTGACCGCGTCCCGCGCGGGGGGCGCCTCGCTGGCGACCTTCAACGGGGAGCTGCAGATCCACGGCGCGACCACGGCGAACATCGCGCTGCGGGCGCGCTGGGACGAGCCGGTCGATCTGCTCAGCGAGGCCGGCCCGCGCACGCGCGCCAACGATACGGTGGTCATCGATCTGCGCGTTCCCGCCCCCGAGGAGCGGCGCTTCGCGAGCATCGAGGAGGCCGAGATCAAGGCCGGGGGCCTCACCGTCGCGCGCTACCGCTTCGACGACGACCGGCTGGTCTTCGCGCCCGGCGCGACGCCGCGGCATGGGCTGGCCGACACCAAGCACCGCGTCATCCGCTACAAGGCGGTCGGGACCTCGCGCCATCGCGAGTTCTTCCCGCCGAACGCGCCGGGCGGCTTCAACCGCGAGAGCGACGAGTTCACGATCAGCCTGCCGAGCACCGCCCGCCCGGCCCCGCCGCGCGTGCTCTACATCCTGCCGACCTTCGGCTGGGAGCGGCAGACCGACACCAACCTGGCCGCCAGCAGTCGCCGCGGGCACGGCGTCCGCGTCTGGCTCGACCGGCCCTGGTTCTCCTCGGGCGAGGGCGAGGCGCTCGCCGTCCTGCGGGCCGCCGGCAACGGGGCGAACGAAGCGGTGCGGCCGTACATCACCCAGGTCGGCAACGACCCGGTCGTCCTCGGGAACGCCGACCCGACCACGTTCTTCTTCGGCTACAACGGGGCGAGCGTCCCCGGTGGCGCCACCCTGCCCGAACTGCCGCCGGGGGAGCGGGTGTCGGTCGACGCCTTCCCGGTGCAGTTCGACAGCGAGCGCAAGCTCTGGTTCTGCGACTTCGAATTCGACCTCGACGGCGTTATCGGCAGCACGGACAACGACGACGCCTGGGGCGCGTTCACGCGGCTCTCGCTGGCGCGCTACCAGCCGAACGCGCTGTCGGGGCGCGAACTGTCGCGCCCGGTGCTGGCCGACTTCGTCCAGACCGCGCCGGACCGCTTCGCCGTCGCCACCAGCGACCCCTACGAGCGCGGCCTCGTCCGGCTCTCGGTCGCGGGGATCACGCTGCGCGGCAAGGCCAACGCCCTCGGCGTCTCCCAGGTCGACGGCACGGACTTCGACGTGACCGTGGAGACCCGCCGGCCGCACGTCGACGGCGACCTCGGCTGGATGCCAGCGCCCCCGAACCTGGCGACGGTCGAGCGCGACCTGGACCTGCCCGCCGGCGATCCCCGCGTGCTCTGGGGCGGGCGGATCACCCTGCCGGCCGACCGCCAGCCCGGCCAGTTCCGCGTCGTCATCCGCGAGTTCGAGTCCTGGCTCGACGACGCCGCGGTCGCCGCCGGCGGCGCCACCCCGCCCAACCGGGCGCGGCGGCTGATCTACGCCGAGGCGCTCGTGCTCGCGTAACGCGCGACGGCCCGGCCCCACCACCGGGACCGGGCTGAGACGAGCGGTCATAACGCCACCGGGACGCCGTCTCAGCCCGGTCCCGGTGGCGTTGCGGTGGCTGCCCGCCGCAACGCCCCGGCAATCGGGTGCGGTTCAAAGTTTTGCGCGACTAGTACGTACACCGGAGGAGTCTCGAGTACCGACGCGGCCTGCTGAAGCGCCCCAAGCAGGCGACGCAAGACTTTGAACCGCACCCCCGGCAATCGCCCCCGCGCCGCCGCCTGCCGCTATAATGTCCCTGGGCGTCGTCCGCGGGGGCGGGCTTCGCCGCCGCGCGCCGATGCGAGGAGTGCCGCGCCATGCATGTCTTGCAGACCCCCGACGAGCGGTTCCGCGATCTGCCCGGCTGGACCTTCCCGCCGCGTTACGTCCACGTCGGCGGCCTGCGCCTCCATTATGTCGACGAAGGGCCGGCCGGCGCGCCCCCCGTGCTGCTGCTGCACGGCGAGCCGTCCTGGTCCTACCTCTACCGCACAATGATCCCCCCGATCGCGGCGGCCGGCTTCCGCGCCATCGCCCCCGACCTCGTCGGGTTCGGCCGCTCCGACAAGCCCGCGCGCCGCCGCGATTACACCTACGCGCGGCACGTCGCCTGGATGCGCGGGTTCATCGAGGCGCTCGACCTGCGCGGGACGACCCTGATCTGCCAGGACTGGGGCGGGCTGATCGGCCTGCGCCTCGCCGCCGAGAACGAGGCGCGCTTCGCGCGGATCGTGGCCGCCAACACCGCCCTGCCGACCGACGACGACCCGCCCGGCCGCGCCTTCCGCCTCTGGCGCCTCTTCTCGCAGCTCGCGCCCCGGCTCCCGATCGGGCGCATCGTCGGCGCCGGCTGCGCCACCAAACTGACGCCGGAGGTGACCGCGGCCTACGACGCGCCCTTCCCAAGCGAGCGGTACAAGGCGGGCGCCCGGCAGTTCCCGGTGCTGGTGCCGGCCTCGCCCGACGATCCCGCCGCCGCCGCGAACCGCTGGGCCTGGGCGCTGCTGGCCCGCTGGGAGAAGCCGTTCCTGACGGCGTTCAGCGACGGCGACCCGATCACGCGGGGCGCCGAACGGCCGATGCAAGAGCGCATCCCCGGCGCCAGGGGCCAGCCGCACACGATCATCCGCGGCGCCGGGCATTTCCTACAGGAAGATCGGGGCGAGGAGCTGGCGCGGGTCGCCATCGCCTTCATCGCCCGCACCGGCGGGGCGTCCACCCCCGCCGCGGGCTAGGCCCGCCCCCGGCGGCGCGGCCGGGACGACGGCGGGCGACGGGGTCGGCGCGGCCGCATGGGAGGAGGAGCAGGGTATGGTGGCGGCGGAGGCCCCGGCGGCGACGGTCGCGGAGGGGGGTTCGGACGCGGGGGCGGGGCGCGCGCGGCACACGCGGGTGGCGATCGTCGGCGCCGGGTTCTCCGGGCTGGGCATGGCGATCGGGCTGAAGCGGGCGGGGATCGACGACTTCGTCGTGCTCGAGCGGGCGGCGGAGGGCGGCGGGACCTGGCGCGACAACACCTACCCCGGCTGCGCCTGCGACGTCCAATCCGACCTCTACTCGTTCTCCTTCCTGCCCCACCCCGACTGGCGCCGCCGCTACTCGCCGTGGTCCGAGATCCAGGCCTACCTGCGCCGCTGCGCCGAGCGCTTCGGCATCGGCCCGCACACCCTCTGGGATCACGAGCTGCGCGACGCCCGCTGGGACGACGAGGCGCGGCGCTGGCGCATCGCCACCACCGCCGGCCCCCGCACCGCCGATGTGCTGATCCTCGGCGCCGGCCCCCTCAGCGAGCCGGCGATCCCCGCGCTCCCCGGCCTCGACCGCTTCGCGGGGACGACCTTCCACTCGGCGCGCTGGGACCACGAGCACGACCTGACCGGGGAGCGGGTGGCGGTCATCGGCACGGGCGCGTCGGCGGTCCAGTTCGTCCCGCGGATCCAGCCGCGGGTCGGCCGGCTGACCCTGTTCCAGCGCACCCCGCCCTGGGTCGTGCCGCGCCTGGACCGCCCGATCTCGGGGCGGCGGCGCGCCCTCTACCGCGCGCTCCCGCTCGCCCAGCGGCTGGTGCGCGCCGCGATCTACTGGCAGCGCGAGCGGGGCGCGCTCGCCCTCGTCTACCGCCCGCGGATGATGGCGGAGGCGGAGCGGGTGGCCCTGGCGCACCTGGCGGCACAGGTGCCCGACCCCGCGCTACGCGCGAAGCTGACCCCCGACTACCGCATGGGCTGCAAGCGCATCCTGCTCTCCGACGACTTCTACCCCGCCCTCACGCGGGACAACGTCGAGGTCGTCACCGAGCGCATCCGCGAGGTCCGGCCGGCGGGCATCGTGACCGAGGACGGGGCCGAGCGCGCGATCGACACGATCATCTTCGCCACCGGCTTCCACGTCACCGACGCGCCGTACGCCGGCCGCGTGCGCGGTCGGCACGGCCGCTCGCTCGCCGACGCCTGGCGCGACGGCCCGCGGGCCTACCTCGGCGCCGCCGTCGCCGGCTTCCCGAACCTCTTCCTCCTCCTCGGGCCGAACACCGGCCTCGGCCACAGCTCGATGGTCTTCATGGTCGAGTCCCAGGTGGCCTACATCCGCGACTGCCTCCGCCTCATGGACAGGCGCGGCCTGGCCTCCGTCGAGGTGCGCCCGGAGGTGGAGGAGCGGCACAACGAAGCGCTGCAACGCCGCCTGCGCCGGACGGTCTGGGCGTCGGGCTGCGCCAGTTGGTACCTCGACGCCCGCGGCCGCAACACCACCCTCTGGCCGGGCTTCACCTGGGAGTACCGGCTGCGCACCCGCCGCTTCGACCCGGCGAGCTACAGCCTGACGCCCGCGGTGCCGCGCCCACCCGCCCCCTAACGCCGCGCCGCTGGTCCCCCGGGCGGCGTGAATGCCGCGTCGCAGCGCATTGCCTCGCCTGCGTGTCAGGGTGTCGGGGCCTGGGCGGCTGCGCTTTCCTGGCAATCTTCTGGCCTTTCCCGCGGTGGTCGTCCGCCGGGTATCCCGGCCGCGACCGGCGCGCGATCGGCACGCCGCTACAGGAGGCCGAGGCCGCGCGCGAGCAGGTTGGCGCCGGCCACGGCCACGGCGACCAGCACGGCGCGGCGGAATCTGACCGGGTCCAGCCGGTCCTGGAGGCGCAGCCCGAGCGCCTGGCCCAGCAGGATGGCGGGGACGAGCGCGGCCGAGCCCAGCAGGCGGTTGCCCGCGTAGAGTCCCTGCTGCCAGTAGGTGGCGACCTGCACCACGTTGCCGACCGCCAGCAGGACCGTGATACCGTAGACGAAGGCGCGCTTGTCGAGGCGCAACCCCGCCAGGTAGAGGGCGAAGATCGGCCCGGGGATGCTGGTCGCGCCGTTCAACAGGCCGGCGCCCGCCCCCACCAGGGCCGACAGGGCCCGCTCCGCCCGCGGCGGGACGTCCGGCCGCACGCCGGCGGCCGACAGGGCCGCGAACGCGAGGGTGACGACCCCGACGACGACCGTGAGGGCGGCGAGGTCCACCCGGGCCAGCAGCACCCCGCCGAGGGCGGTCAGCGGCACCAGAGTCGCCAGGAGCGGCACGAAGCGCCGGATCGCGGCGTGGTCGACCGGCCGCCCGAGGAGCACCGCCGCGTTGGCGGCGAGGAGGGGCAGCGACAGCAGCACGACCGCGGCCCTGGCGCCGAACAGTGCGGCGAGCAGCGGCACGGCGATGAGCGGCGCCCCGAACCCGATGCTCCCCTTGAGCACACCCGCCACCGCGACCACCGCGAGGGCGAACGCCAACCGGGCGTCGTGCGGCATCGGCAATCCCTCTCAAACTGGGCCCCGACCGCCTCGACACCCGCGGGGCGCCATGGTGGCAGGACTGCCGCGGCGGAGCATCCGGCGAGCAAGGCGCCGTGGTTCCGACGGTCGAGTCCCTGCCGTGCTTTCGTCGACCCCTGCCGCGGCGACGACGCCACCTGGCGGCGACGCGCGGCGAGGCGCGTGGTCGAGCCGCGCGCCCCTCCCTCCACGCGAGGGCGGGGGCCGTGCGTGGTGCGCCCCGTCAGCCGATTTGGTCCAGGACCTCGAGGACCGTGTCCGTGGCCGCGCCGAGGACCAGGTGGCTGACCAGCCCGCGCGCGTGCGCTTGCCAGGGATACTGCAGGGGTCCGGAGGCAAGCCCGAGCGCAGGGGCGAGGAGCTCGTCGTTGACGAGGAACAAGCCCAACCCGTACAGGAGCCCCCGCCCGGCCCCGAGCCCGCCCACGCGGCGGCGGAGCGCGCCGTAGAGCGCCCCCGGCGCCACCCCGAGCGCATAGTGGACCGCGAGCCCCGCCGGATGCGGTTGCGCGGGCGTGAGCGTCCGCCCGAGCACCCGCGCCAGCTTGCCCGCGGCAACGTGGGCGACGTCCTTACCCCCCACCCGCGCCGCCTGTTCCTTTCGGGACGCCGCGGGGTCCTCGCGCAAGTACAGGCCCCACCCGACCTGGTCCATCAGCCACACCCCGACCGCGCCGGCGATGGCGCCTTTCACCAGGTTCGCGGCGCCCCCGGCGCCTGGCCTGCTACCCCGGCGGCTGTTCCCCCCGTCCATGCTGCCTCCCTCCCCAGCGCGTCGGCGCCCGTGTGCAGGTCCGCGGCCCGCCGGTGGCCGGTACGTGAAGCGCCCACCGCACGGTTCGCGGGGCGCCACCCGCACGACGCCGGGTCTCCATCCAATCGATCGCGCAACCGGTAGTGGGCCGCGACCCCGACGATCAACCCGACCCACTCCCGCACAAGCGATTTTCTTGCCACCATGACGACCCACCGGTGTCAGGGCTGTCGTGGCCCCGTTTGCAACCCTTGATCTGAAACATCGTCGCTCAGCGGCCGAGCGCCCGCGCCGCGATCATCCCCGCGTAGACCGCGCCCACCCCCAAGACGTTGCTGGCGACCATGTACCCGAGCGCCGTCGGCCAGTTGCCCGCTTGCAGCAGCGCCAGCCCCTCGAAGGTGTAGCTCGAGAAGGTGGTGTAGCCGCCCAGGAACCCCACGACCAGCAGCAGGCGCCAGGCCGGATCGGCGACGAAGCGCTCGCTGAGCAGGGTCAGGACGACCCCGATCGCGAAACTGCCGGTCAGGTTGATCGCGAACGTCGCCAGGGGGAACGCCGTGTCGGCGCGGGCGGCGATCCAGCGGGCGAGCGCGTAGCGCAGGTTCGCGCCGCAGAAGCCACCCAAGCCCACCCACAGATATTCCACCGTCGTTGCCTCCCCCAACTGCGGACTGGCGCGTTCGGCCGTGTGCGGGTAGGATAGCGGCACGGCGGGATGCGCGAAAGGGCCGGCGCCCCCGCCGCCTCCCCCGGCCCCCATGCCGCGCCGCGCCGGCCAGCCACGCCCGGCACCGCTTTCCGCCAGTCCCGCGCGCCTTCGGCACGCGAATTGCTCCTCTCCAGGCAGGATTGGCCCAGGCAAGGCAGGAACCCATGGACAGCTATGGCAGGTTGTTGCAGACCGAGCGCCAGCAGTTCAGCGTCTTCAGCGCCATCTACGTCGCGTTGCGCGGGACGCCCCAAGACCACCCGGCCTATCCCCAATTGAAGGCGGCCTGCCGGACGGCGGAGCAGTGCTGGCGAGAGGCCAGGGCAGCCCTCGACGCCGACCGGCTGCGGCAGGGACTCGCGCCGGCGCCGGCGCCGGCCCAGTGGCTGATCGAGCCGGATGACGTGGTGGTGTCCAGCGCGGTGGGCGGCGCGGTCACGCCGCTGCCGCCGCCCGCGAGAATGGAGTCCGCGGCAGGGTAAGCCATCCGCCCTCTACCGGCGATCCCGACGCCACCCCGTCACCGTGGCGCCGCCCAGGGCGCCGTCGGTGGCGGGCAGCCGCGACGGTTTGTCGGCCGCCTCACGCCGCCCCCGGCAAGGGCCAACCCCGCGCGCCGCTCGGCGCCGCGAGATCGGCATAATCGCTCTCCGCTTGCCGCCTCCCGCCGCGCGGGGACGGCGGTCCCGGGCGCGCACCCCTTCCACGCTCGCGCCACCGGGCTCGCGCCACCGGCGGTATCCCATCCCGACGCGGACCATCGTCCCCGGTTGCTCGAGCCGCGAGGGCCTGCCGGCGCCCCTGGCGGGCAAGCGAAAGCCCCGGAAGCCGAAGCGCCGGGGCTGTGCTGCAATGGGTGACACGGCGGATAGGACAGGGGGTTTACAGGGGAAGAAAGAGGAATCGTAGAGGATGGTCTCGCCAGGGGAGAAAATGAAGACTATCCCGTCCCGCGTCACGCGTGCTCTTCGCTTGTTAAGCGCCCCAGGTGGGGCACCGCGCTAATTGCAAGTCCCGTGCCACGGCCTATCGCGAGAGATGGCTCGGGGCTGGCACTGTGCCAGCCCCACCGCCCTTCCCCTATTCCCTTGTCCCGTAGAACGATAGTACACCTTCCCCCCGCCGAGCGCAAGGGGCCAGGCCGCCGAACGGCACTTTTGCCCGTCCGAATCGGCCCGATCGTGCCCGCACGGCGGTGGGTGGCGCGCCCGGCGCCGCGACCGTGCAAGGGTCCCGCGCGGCCGCTCAGCGGAACACGCCATAGAAGGCGCGGTCGGAGAGGTAGCCGGAGGCGTTGGCGACGCGGTTGTTGTAGTTGTAGATCGCGGCCGTGGCGATGATGTCGGCGATGTCCTCCGTGCTGAAGCCGTGCGTGCGCAGCGCCGCGATGTCGGCCTCGTCGCACTCGACCGAGGCGCGGGTGATCTTCAGCGCGTAGTCGAGCATCGCGCGCGTCCGGTCGTCCAGCCCGGCGCGGCGGTAGTCCTGCGCGATCCGCTCGGCGGTCACCGGGTCGCCGGTCAGGCGCCGCAACTCGGCGCCGTGGTTGGTCAGTCAAAAGGTGCAGCGGTTCTCGGCGGAGACGACCAGGCCGATCATCTCGCGCTCGACGCGGCTGAGCCCCGACGGCCCCTTGCCGATGTACTCGTAGAGGTCGAGCCAGCGGAAGAGCAGTTCCGGGCGCCAGGCGTGGACGCGCACGACGTTGTTCGGCGCGCCGAGCTTCTCCCGCTGCCGCGCGACCAGCGCGGCCACGCGCGGGTCCAGGTCGGCCTCGTCGGGGATCGGGAACCAGCTGATCCGCTCGACCGGCGCCCAATCGGACCCGCCGGCCGGCCCTCCGCCGCGCCCGGCTCGGCCGCTGCCGGCGCCTGCCCCGCGCCGCCGGACGGCTGCTGCTCTTCCATCGCTCCCTCCGCTGTGCATCGTCGCGGCCCATTCCGGCGACCATTGTAGCACCCGTGGCCGCCCGCTTTGCCCCGCCCGCGCGGGCCGTGTATGCTCCGTCCCTGGCACTGTGCGCCGGGCGCCGCGGCGCGACGCGGCGGCATCGCACGGCAGGGAGGGAACCGATGCACCAGGAGACGTTCGCGGCCCTGATCCTCGAGCAGGAGGGGGGCGAGACGCGCCACGCGATCCGGCGGCTCGGTCGCGACGACCTGCCCGCGGGGAGGTGACCGTCGCGGTCGAGTATTCGAGCCTCAACTACAAGGACGCGCTGGCGATCACCGGCAAGGGTCCGATCATCCGACCCAGGGATTTCCCGATCGCGCCGGGGATCGACTTCGCGGGGACCGTGGTGGAGTCGGACTCGCCCGACTACCAACCCGGCGACAAGGTGCTCCTGACCGGCTGGGGGGTCGGGGAGCGGCATTGGGGCGGGCTGGCGCAACTGGCGCGGGTCAAGGCGGAGTGGCTGGTGCCGCTGCCGCCCGGCTTGACCACGCGGCAAGCGATGGGCATCGGGACGGCCGGCTTCACCGCGATGCTCTGCGTGCTGGCGTTGGAGGATCGCGGCCTGGCGCCGGGCGCGGACGGACGCGAGGTCGCCGTGACCGGGGCCGGGGGGGCGTCGGCGGCATCGCGGTCGCCCTCCTCGCCCGCCTCGGCCACAACGTCACCGCGATCAGCGGGCGCGCGGCGATCCACGACTACCTGCGCGACCTGGGCGCGCGGCAGGTCGTCGGGCGCGACGCGCTGCCGGTCGGCAAGGCGCGGCCCCTGGAGTCGGAGCGGTGGGGCGGCGCGGTCGACACGGTCGGCGGCGACCTGCTGGCCGCGCTGCTGCCGACGATGGCCTACAACACGACGGTCGCCTGCTGCGGCAATGCCGGCGGCATCGAACTCCGCACGACCGTCTTCCCCTTCATCCTGCGCGCCGTCGCGCTGGTCGGCGTCGAGTCGGTGCTCTGCCCGGCGGAGCGCCGCCGCCACGCCTGGTCCCGCCTCGCGCGCGACCTCCCGCTCGACGCGCTCGACCGGATGACGCAAACCGTCCCCCTGGCCGACGCGCCGCGGCTCAGCGCGGAGATCCTCGCGGGGCGGGTGCGCGGGCGCGTCGTGGTGGATGTGAACCGGTGCTGAGTGCTGAGTGATGAGTGACAAATGGGCGGGGTGCGGGCTCGGGCTCGGGGCGTAGTGACTTGCGAGGGCGGCGCGCTCGGCAGCCCCGCTCCCCCGTCATGTTGCCGATCGCGCGTCCCGAGGGAGGATTCGCCATGACCGGCGCCGCCATCGCCCCGCTCGCCGACGTGCCGATCGACCCGACGATCGCGGCGCTGCCGAAGGCCGATTTGCACGTCCACCAGGAGGAACGGGCACGACTCGATCGCGTCGTCGCGCGCCGCCAGGGCGGCCCCCGCACGACTGGCGGGAACCGGCGCGGCGACTCCTCGCCGAGACTCCGCCGGGCTTCGGTCGCCTGGCGGGCATCTACGCGCCGGATGATGCCCTCGCCCTCGGTGGCATGCCCGGCGACGATCCCGAGGACATCATCGCCAAGGTCGCCGATCTGCTGGAGGAGGGCGCCGCCGACGGGGCGGTGCTGGTGGAGGTGCGCTTCGGCGCGGCCGGGCTGGCGCTGATGCGGCCGGACTTCATGGCCCTGTTCCGCGAGGCGGAGCGCCGCGTCCAGGGGCGCTACCCCCGGCTGCGCGCCGAGGCGATCGGCTACCTGGGTCTGGTCTCGGACCCCGCGAGGCTCCCCGCCACGGAGCGTCAACTGGACGCATGCCTGCGGTTGGCGCGCGACGGACTCGGCGGCGTCGACTTCCGCGTCGATCCCTACGACACCGAGGCCGATCCCGCCCTCTGGGCAACCGCCTACCGCTGGGCCGGGCGCGCGGGGGACGCCGGACTTGGCATCACCGTCCACGCCGGCGAGTTCTCGACCGCCAATCTCGCGGCGGCCCTGCGCGTCCCCGGTGTCACCCGGATCGGCCACGCGGTCTACGCCGCCGCGGACGCCCGCCTGCTCGAGTCGTTGGCTCGGAGCGGCGCCACCGTCGAATGTTCCCTGTCCTGCAACGTCATCCTCGGCGCGGCGCCGTCGTACGAGGCGCACCCAATCCGGCAGTTCGTCGAGGCCGGCATCCCGGCCACGCTCAACACCGATCTCCCCGTCCACGCCTGCACCACCATCGGGCGCGAGTACGCCATCGCCGCCGCCCTCGGGTTCACCCCGGCCGAACTGCTCGCGTTCACCCGCAACGCCATCCAGGCGTCCTTCACCACCCCCGCGCGCCGCGCCGCCCTGCTCGCCGAGTTGCGCGCCTGGGGAGGGCCGGCGGGTTGAAACCCGCGCGCGCGCGGGCCTGCGGCCACGAAGCCCGCCGTCGCGGCAACGGCGGCCAATACGGCTATCGCCCGTTCTTGGAGACCCTCGCGTTGCAGGCGGTTCCAGCCCGCGGCGGGGTGCTTCGTGGCCGCGGCGCCCGTGAGACGCCGGTTTCAACCGGCGGCCCCCCGCCCGCCACCCGCGCCCCCGCCGTCCGCCAGCCTGCCCGCACCTGCCCGCCTGATCACAAGGGCGGCGACTGTCCATCCGCACAGTGCGCCGCCCGGCGGCGACCGGCTATCCTATGGGGCCGACCGTGCTCGTTCCACCGCCGCCGCCGAGAGCCTGCCGGGCCACACGCCCGCCGCACCGCCGAGGAGATCGCCGTGCGCGCCTACCTGGCCGCCATGCAGAAGTCGTACCGGCGCCACCGCCAGTACGGCGCGGCCAACCTCGCCGGGCTGCTGACCAACGCCTTCTTCGGCCTCCTCCGCTCCTACGTCTTCATCGCGCTCTACCGCGCCCGCCCCGCCGTCGAGGGGTACGACCTCCAGGACGCGCTGACCTACGTCTGGCTGACCCAGGCGCTGATCATGCCGGTCTCCCTCTGGGGCTGGCAGGAGATCGCGCTGACGATCCGCTCCGGCGGCGTCGCCACCGACCTGGCGCGGCCGGTCAACTACTTCGGCTTCTGGCTCAGCCGCGACCTCGGGCGCGCGGCCTACCACCTGCTCTTCCGCTGGCTGCCGACGCTGGCGATCGGCCTGGCCCTCTTCCGCATCCGCCTGCCCCGCGACCCGGCCACCTGGACCCTCTTCGCCGCCAGCCTCCTCCTGGCGATCGTCCTCAGCTTCGCCCTGCGCTTCCTGATCAACCTCGGCGCGTTCTGGATGACCGACATCCGCGGGCTCAACGGGATCGTCCTCCTCTTCGTCAACTTCCTGAGCGGCTTCCTGGTGCCGCTGGCCTTCTTCCCGCCCGGCCTCCGCGCGATCGTCGAGGCGCTGCCCTTCGCCGGGCTGATCGCGGTCCCCGTCACCGTCTTCCTGGGGCGGGCGCAGGGGGTCGAGATCGCCCTGCTGCTGGCGCGGCAGGCGCTCTGGGCCGCGGCCTTCGTCGCCGCGGCTCTGCTGCTCTTCCGGGTGGCGGCGCGGAAAGTGGTGGTGCAGGGTGGCTGACGCCGCGCTCTACCTGCGGCTGGCCGGGGCCAGGCTGCGGGGCCAGCTCCAGTACCGGGCCTCCTTCCTGCTGGAATTGACCGCCAGCTTCGCCAGCACCTTCGTGCAGTTACTGGCGATCCTGATCCTCTTCGGCGCCTTCCCCGACCTGGCCGGCTGGCGGGTGGGCGAGGTCGCCTTCCTCTACGGCCTGGTCTCGATCGCGTTCGGCCTGACCGAGCTGTTCGGCGAGGGCTTCGACCGCGTCGCGGGCCTGGTGCGGGAGGGGGAATTCGACCGGCTGCTGATCCGGCCGGTCTCGCCCTTCGTGCAGGTCCTCGCCACCGGGTGCAACTGCGGCGGATCGGGCGGGTCGCCCAGGGCGCGCTCGCGATCGCCCTGGCCTCACGCTGGCTCGACCTCGCCTGGACCGCGCCGAAGGTCGCCGTCTTCCTCGCCGCCGTCGCCGGCTCGGCGCTCGTCTTCTTCACGGTGCTGATCGTCGGCGCGGCGGTCTGCTTCTGGACCGTGGAGAGCACCGAGGCGCAGAACATCTTCACCTACGGCGGCACCGAACTCGCCAGCTACCCCCTGCCGATCTACGAGCCCTGGCTGCGCGCCGTCTTCCTCTACGCCGTGCCGCTGGCGCTGACCAGCTACTACCCGGCGCTCTACATCCTCGGCAAGCCCGACCCGCTCGGCCTGCCGGCGGCGCTGCCCTTCCTGGCGCCGGTGGTCGCCGCCGGGTTCTTCGCCGCCGGGCTCGCCGTCTGGCGGCTCGGCCTGCGCCATTACCAAAGCACCGGGAGTTGAGCGGGAGGGCGCGGGTAGGGACGTGCCGCGTTGGATAGGGTAAGGAGAGCGCGAAGTGGACAATCGCCGACCGGCCATCCGCAACTCGGCCAAGGCGCTGATCCTGCGCGACCGAACGGTTCTGCTGCAGGCGTGCCGCTTCGACGGCCGATTGGTGTACCTCCTCCCCGGCGGCACGCAGGAGTTCGGCGAGCCGCTGAGCGAGACGGTGCGCCGGGAGGTGCTGGAAGAGACCGGGCTGCGGGTCCGGGTGGACGGACTGCTGTGGGTGCGGGAGTTCATCGCGCGGAACCACCTCCCCGTCGAGGGCGCCGGCGACCATGTGGTGGAGGGCATCTACCGCTGCACGCCGGAGGCCGGGGCCGAGCCGGGCGCCGGCGCGCTGCCCGACGCGGGGCAGATCGGCGTGCGCTGGGTGCCGCTCGCGGAACTGCCCGGGATCACCATGTGGCCGGAGACCGTGAAGCGCCTCCTCATCGAGGGTGACGTGGTAGACGCCGGGCGGACCGTGGCCTATCTCGGTGATTGCCCCTAGCGATCGGGAGGGCGGCCCCGAGGCGACCCCGAAGCCGTGGCCGAGCGCGAGGTGATGGGTGGCGCTGATCGACGTGCAAGGGCTGGAGAAGCGGTTCAGGGTGCGCCGCCGCCGGGCGGGCCTGTTCGGCGCGGTGCGCGGGCTGGTGGCGCGCGACAGCCGCGAGGTCGTCGCGGTGGAGGGCATCAGCTTCGCGGTGGCGCGCGGCGAGATGGTCGGCTACGTCGGGCCGAACGGCGCGGGGAAGAGCACGACGATCAAGATGCTGACCGGCATCCTGGTCCCGAGCGCCGGCCGGGTGACGGTCGACGGCCTGGTCCCCTGGCGGGAGCGCCGGCGGCTGGCCGGGCGGATCGGCGTGGTCTTCGGCCAGCGCACCCAGTTGTGGTGGGACCTGCCCCTGATCGAGAGCCTCGACCTCCTGCGCCACATCTACCGCGTGCCGGCGGCGCGCTACCGCGAGAACCTGCGGCGCTTCACCGACCTGCTCGACCTGGGGCCGTTCCTGGAGACGCCGGTGCGCCAGCTCTCGCTCGGCCAGCGGATGCGCGGCGACCTGGCGGCGTCCCTCCTCCACGACCCGGCGATCCTCTACCTGGACGAGCCGACGATCGGCCTCGACGTGGTGGCGAAGGAGCGCATCCGCGCCTTCCTGCGCGACCTCAACCGCGAGGCGGGCGTGACCGTGCTCCTGACCACGCACGACATGGCCGACATCGCCCGGCTCTGCGAGCGGATGCTGATCATCGACCGGGGGAGGCTCCTCTACGACGGCGGCGTGGGCGCGATCGCCGAGCGGTACGGCGGCGAGCGCCGCCTGATCGTGGACCTCGACGAGGACGTCGCCTGCCCGGCGGTGCCGGGCGCGCGGCTGGAGCGCCGCGAGGGGCCGCGGCTCTGGCTCTCCTTCCGCCGCGAGGAGATCCGCGCGCCGGACCTGATCGCCCGCGTCGCGGCCCGCTACCGCATCCGCGACCTGACCCTGGAAGAGCCGGACATCGAGCAGGTCGTGCGCCGGATCTACGAGGAGGGGCTGCCCTGAGGGCGGGCGACCGCCGGCGCGCCGCTTGCACCTCCTCCGATCGTGGCGTATGATTCGTGTGAGATGTACACGATCTCCGCGCCGCGTCCGGCGCGGCGCGGAGACCGCCGCGATGGCCCTATCGGCCGCCAGGTACCCGCCGGGGAAGGAGCGATAGCAGGATGAACGTCGCGCAGCGCCTCGACCGCCTCCCGCTCGGGCGGTTCCACCGGCGGCTCGTCGTGTCGAGCGGCCTGGGCTGGGCCTTCGACGCGATGGACGTGGGACTAATCTCCTTCGCCATCGTCGCGATCGCGCGCGACTGGGGCCTGTCGGCGAACGAGCGCGGTCTGGTGGTCAGCATCGGGTTCGCCGGGATGTTCCTCGGCGCGCTCCTGTCCGGTGTCCTCGCCGACCGCTTCGGGCGGAAGGCGCTCTTCCAGGTGACGCTGGTGGTCTACGCCCTCGCCACCGGCCTCAGCGCGCTGGCCTGGGGGTTGGGGTCGCTGCTGGTCTTCCGCTTCTTAGTGGGGCTGGGGGTCGGCGGCGAACTCCCGGTCGCCTCGACGCTGGTGAGCGAGCTGTCGCCCGCCCGGCACCGGGGGCGGCTGATCGTGATCCTGGAGAGTTTCTGGGCCTATGGCTGGATCGCCGCGGCGATCATCGGCTTCTTCGTCGTCCCGAACGTCGCCGCTGGCTGGCGCTGGGCCTTCGCGATCGGCGCGCTCCCGGCCCTCTACGTCTTCTATCTGCGCCGCGCGGTGCCGGAATCGCCCCGCTGGCTGGCCGGGGTCGGGCGGCGCGACGAGGCCGCCGCGACCCTGGCGGCGATCGAGCGCGAGAGCGGCGTGGAGCCGGGCGGCGCGCTGACCGACGAACCGCCCGCGCGCCGGGCCCGGCCCTTCATCGAGCGCTTCATCGAACTCTGGTCGGCGCCCTACCGGCGGCGCACGACGATGCTCTGGATCCTCTGGTTCGGGATCGTCTTCTCCTACTACGGCGTCTTCACCTGGCTCCCGACGCTGCTGGTCGCGCGCGGCTTCAACCTCAACGGCGCCTTCCGCAACGTGCTGATCATCACGCTGGCGCAGGTGCCGGGCTACTTCAGCGCCGCCTGG
>JAUJMV010000003.1:265813-269306 GCA_030446685.1 Thermomicrobiales bacterium
CTGACGGCGCCCGGCCGGTTCGCGCAGAGCGCGGTCTTCGCGATGTTCATGGTCACTTTCCTCGTCGTCGCGGTTGCGGTCGCGATTCTCGGCGAGGAGACGCGCGGGCGCGGTTTGGAGGAGCTGGCCGGCGGCGCCCAGGGGGGCGACCTGGCCGAGGGGCACCGACCGGTCGCCGGCCCGGCGGACTGACGAACAGGCCGCCGCTCAGACCGTCTCACCCGGCGCGACCTGGGCGTCCGCCGCGACCGCGCCCCCCGCGCGCACCGTGACGCGCATCCCGACAGCGGCGATCTCCGGGGTCGCGCCCGGCCCCCCGCGCTCGGCGCCGGCCGCTTCGCGCCGCGCGCCGATCCGCGCGCCCTCGCCCACCCGGACCCGCTCGTCGACGACGGCGCAGTCGACCGTCGCCCCGGCCTCGATCACCGTGTCGTGCAGCACGATCGCGTCGCGCACCGTCGCGCCCTCGGCCACGACGACGCCCGGGGCCAGGACGGAGCGCAGGACCGTGCCGCGCACCGCGCAGCCCGGCGCGATCAGGCTCCGGTCGATGCGGGCCGACGCCGCGATCCGCGCGGGCGGGCGGTGGTGGCTGCGCGTGCGGATCGGCCAGTCCGCCCGGTCGAGGTCGAGCCGCGGCTTGGGGTCGAGCAGTTCCATATGCGAGCGCCAGTAGCTCGCGATCGTGCCGACATCCCGCCAGTAGCCGTCGAGCCGGTGCTCGTAGGCCCGCCCGGCCGCGACCAGCCGCGGCAGCAGCCCATTCCCGAAGTCCGCCAGCCGCGGCCCGTCCTCGCCCCCCTCCGCCTCGCCGGCGAGCTGATCGAGCGTGTCGAGGAGCGCGCGGGCGTCGTAGACGAAGACCTCCGTCGTGACGAGATCGCCGCGGGGCTGCTCGGGCTTGTAGGCGAAGTCGGTCACGCGCCCGTCGTCACCGACCTGGACGACGCCGAAGCGGCTGGGGTCGTCGCCCTCCGGCGCCGTCGTGGTGACCATCGTCACGTCGGCCCCCGCCTCGCGGTGCCGGCCGAGCACGTCGCGGTAGTCGAGCGTGTAGACGTGATCGGCGCTGAGGACGAGGATGGTGTCGGGGGCGAACGCGCGGATCAGCGCGCGGTTGCGGTAGATGGCGTCGGCGTTCCCCTCCGCAAAGCCGCCCTCCTCCTCGTCGGAGGCGTTGTCCTGGTACGGCGGCAGGATCTGCAACCCGCCGTAGGTGCGGTCGAGGTCCCAGGGCCGCCCGTTCGCCAGGTGGCTGTTGAGCGAGTGCGGCTGGTACTGCTCGACGATCCAGACGTCCGCGAGGCCGCTGTTCGCGCAGTTGCTCAGCGGGAAGTCGATCAGGCGGTAGACGCCCGCGTAGGGCATGGCGGGCTTGGCCCGCTCCTGCGTCAGCGTCTCCAGCCGCCCGCCCGCGCCGCCGGCCAGAATCAATGCCAGGGTCTTGCCGCGCGCCATTATCCCCTCTCCGTGGTGTCCGATCTCCGGTCCTGCTCCGAGTTGTCGTGCCTCGGGAAGCCGGCGGGGTTCAACCCGGCGGCTCCTGCCTCGTCGTCCGCTTGCCGCCACGCGCGCTTTCGCATTGCCTGTGCCGCGACCCCGATCCGCCGGCGACGATTCGGTGTGGACGGCCGGCAATGCCGGCCGGTCGGGTCGTAACTTCCCCCCTGGGAGGACGTATGTATAGGTAGGGACAACAGACGCGCCAGGGCGCGACCCGGTTGGGGTGTGCGGGCGCCGACCCTGGGGCGCCGCGGCCCGGCGGAGGAGCCATGAGTTGGCCGGCCGATACGCTGGCGGGCGTCTTCCTCTTCCTCTTCGCCTTCGGGTTCGTCTTCAGCCTCGCCTCCCTGCTGCTCGGGGCGGGGCACGGTCACGTCCACCTGCCGGGGCACGGCCACGTCGGGCCTGGACACGCGGGAGGGCACGGCCACTTCGGACACGGGCACGACAGCGGCCACGCGCCGGCGAGCCATAGCCACGGCGGCCACGCGCAGGCGGGTCACGCCCCAGGCAAGGGCGACGGCCGGGCTGGAGCGCCTGCTCCACTGAACCTCAGCACGATCCTGGTCTTCTGCGCCTGGTTCGGGGCGGCCGGGTACGCGCTGCGCGCCTACTCCGGCGCGACGGCCGGGACGAGCCTGCTGGCGGCGACCATCGCCGGAACCCTCGGCGCGGCGCTGCTCTACCTCTTCCTGGCGCGGGTCCTCTGGCGCGGGCAGACCGCGCTCGACCCCGCCAACTACCTGCTCGACGGCACGCCGGCGACGGTCACCCAGCCGATCCGGCCCGGCGGCACCGGCGAGATCATCTACACGTTGGACGATAAGCGGCGTGTCGATGGCGCGCGCGCTGTCGACGGCGCCGCGATCCCGGCCGGGGCGCCGGTCGCGATCCGCCGCTACGAGGGCGGCCTGGCCTACGTCGAGCCCGCCGACCCGCTCGACGACGCGGGGCCGTTCCAGGGGCGGCCGGTCGAGCCGGTCACCAGTCCGCCGCGGCGCGGGCGGGGGTGACGCCGACCGCGGCGGTGAAACCGTCCGCCGATAGGCCGCGTATCTGTGGTGTGAACAGCAGGCGGATAGACCCGGCGGATGGCGGTCTCTGGCACAGGGTCGGTTGGCTGGCCCGTGCCGCGCGGCACGGCCCCCGCCCGGTGGGGCGCGCGGCGAGTGGTGGAGCGTAGGGGGGACGCGCGTGAGCTGGCCGTCCGACACCCTGGCGGGCGTCTACCTGTTCCTCTTCGCGTTCGGCCTGATCTTCGGCGTCGCCTCGCTGCTGCTCGGCGGTGGAGGCGGCGAGGCCGACCTGCCCGGCGGCGACCTGGAGTTCGACCTGCCGGACGGCGACGCGGGCGCGGGGGGCCAGCAGGGGGGCGACGCCGCGCCCGGCAACCCGGCGGTCGTCAACGCCAGCACCGTGCTGATGTTCCTCACCTGGTTCGGGGCGGCGGGGTACGTCGCGCGCGTCTACTTCGGCGCCGGCGCCGCGGTCAGCCTCCTGGTCGCCGCGATCCCCGGGCTGGCCGGCGGGGCGCTGATCTACCTCTTCATGGCGAAGGTCCTCTGGCGCGGGCAGACGCGCCTCGACCCGGCGAACTACCACCACGGCGGCACGATCGCGCGCGTCACCGCGCCGATCCGGCCCGGCGGCACGGGGGAGGTGGTCTACGTGCTCGACAACAAGCAACTGGTCGACGGCGCGCGCAGCCTCGACGGCACGCCGATCCCGGTCGGCGCCGAGGTCGAGATCGTCCGCTACGAGGGGGGCCTGGCCTATGTCCGCCCCTGGGCCGGGGCCGCGAGCGACGGCCCCTTCCGCGGCCAGCCGTTCGAGCCGACCTCCCTCCCGCCGCCGCCGTAGGAGTGCTGAGTGATGGGTGCTGAGTGCTGAGTAGGCTTGAGCCGGTCGGCACTCCGTGGCGAATGGGCACGGCTCCACTCAGCACTCATCGCTCACCACGCGTTACTCAGCACCCGTCACTCATTACTCA
>JAUJMV010000003.1:269406-290487 GCA_030446685.1 Thermomicrobiales bacterium
CACTCATTACTCAGCACTCGGTTGAAAGGGGGAGGCAGCCATGGGTGAGTGGACCGGCCCGATTATCCTCGCGGCGCTGGCGGTCGCGGTCCTGCTGGTGCTCATCGTGACGCTCGCCGGCATGTTCCGCAAGGTCGGCCCGAACAACGCGCTGATCGTCTACGGCTTCGGCGGCACGCGCATCGTCCAGGGCGGCGGCACGATCGTCCTGCCGCTGGTGCAGAGCGCGCGCGAACTCTCGCTGGAGCTGATGAGCTTCGATGTCGCCCCGCAGCAGGACCTCTACACCAACCAGGGTGTGGCGGTCAACGTCGAGGCGGTCGCCCAGATCAAGGTCAAGAGCGACCCGGCCAGCATCCGCACCGCCGCCGAGCAGTTCCTGACCAAGGCCCCGCTGGAGCGCGAGGGGCTGATCCGGCTGGTGATGGAGGGCCACCTGCGCGGCATCATCGGCCAGCTCACCGTCGAGTCGCTGGTCAAGGAGCCGGAGATGGTCTCCGACCGGGTGCGCAACAACGTCGCCGGCGACGTGGACAAGATGGGGCTGGAGGTGATCTCCTTCACCATCCGCGAGGTGCGCGACAAGAACGAGTACATCGCCAACATGGGCAAGCCGGACATCGCGCTGATCCGGCGGCAGGCCGACATCGCCGCCGCCGAGGCCGAGCGCGACACCGCGATCAAGCGCGCCCAGGCGATGCGCGAGGCGGCGATCGCCCAGGCCGCCGCCGACCAGGAGCGGGTGATCGCGCAGACGATCTCGCAGACCAAGCAGGCCGAGGCGGTCCGCGACCTCGACCTCAAGCGGGCGCAGTACGAGGCGACGGTCAAGGCGCAGCAGGCGACGACCGACAAGTCCTACGACATCCAGGCCAACGTGATGCAGCAGCAGGTGATCGCCGAGCAGGTGCGCGTGCAGCGCATCGAGAAGGAGGAGCAGGTCAAGGTCCAGGAGACCGAGATCCTGCGCCGCGAGAAGGAGCTGATCGCGACGGTGCTGCGCGCGGCCGAGATCGAGCGGCAGCGCATCGAGACGCTGGCCGCCGCCGAGAGCCAGCGGCTGGCCCTGGAGGCGCGGGGTCGCGCCGAGGCCGAGAAGGCGCGCGGGTTCGCGGAGGCCGACATCGACCGGGCGCGCGGCGCGGCGGCGGCCGAGGTCATCCGCAACCGCGGCTCCGCCGAGGCGGAGATCATCCTGGCGAAGGGGCAGGCCGAGGCGGAGGCGATGGAGGTCAAGGCGCACGCCTACGGCGGCTACAACCAGGCGGCGATCCTCGACAAGTTCCTCGCCAGCATGCCCGAACTGGCCCGCGCGATGAGCGAGCCGCTGTCGAAGGTCGACAAGATCACGATCGTCTCCACCGGCGGCGATGGCGGCGGTGGGCTGGGATCGAGTCAGATGGTCTCCGACATCGCCAAGATGATCGCGCAGACACCGGCGGTCTTCGAGGGGCTGACCGGCCTGAAGGTGGGCGACTTGATGGCCGCCGTCCCCGGGATCGGCGAGGCGATCGAGCGCGCCGCCGCGAACGGGACCGGCAACGGCCACACCAACGGCGCCGACGGCGCCCGCCCCGCCAGCCTCACCACCTACCGGCCGGCCACCGGCCCGATCGACACCACCAGCCGCCCGGCCGACGGCCGGGACGGCGACGGGGGCAACGAGCGGTAGCGCCGGGCAGAGAGCAGAGAGCGGGACGCACGCAGGGAGCCGGGCGGAGGTCTCCGCCCGGCTCCTGCTTTGCTGACGATAGGCCCGCGTGGATGCTCAAATCACCAGTGACACGGTAGGGGACGGAAGGCCGAGTCGCTCCAGTAGCGGCAGGGAGGCGCGCAGCTTCTCCAGCAGTTCTCGATAACGCCCTCGCTGCTCGGCGGTCATCGCGCCAGCCCGGTACGATCGTTCCAGCTCCTCCAGCCGCCCCACCAGTTCGCGCCACTCCAGGTACCACACGTCCCGCTCGGCGGCCGATTCCCCAGCCCACCCCGCCGCCAATTCCGGCAAGAAATCGGCCTCGGCGCCGATCTCGCGCAGCCCCACGTCGATGCGTCGCGTCAGATCGGCTGTCGTAGCCATCGCTGGTGCTGCCTTTCCGGGTCTTGGACGATCGCGTTCAAGCCTTGCGCCGGTTGGAACGCGGTAACCCAATGCTTGATTGCCACCCGATATTCTACCATGACCCACGCGTATCCCTCCGGCCCGCGCGCTGCTCCGGATTGGCGCACAACCGTAACTTGCCAATGTTGGTTGTGCAGGTGGCTTGTCAGCACCCCGCTGCTCGGATCGGTGATCACCGAACGGATGCTGTCGAGGTAGTCGTTCAGCGTCGTGCCGACGGGCCACTCGCGGCGCGCGATTACGTGGCGCAGGTAATGCACTTCCGCTGACGGCAACCTATCGCTCCCCCTCAGCACACGCCCTTGCCAGGTGATGCCGGTCAAACGGCCGCCTGCCAGCGCCAACGGTGCTGGGGCAAAGCCGGCCATCGCCACGTACCCGAGTATCTGTCGCAGTTCAAGCGAAGTCAGTTCGCGTGTCCCGGTCGCCGCTTCCAGAATCGCGTTGTTTGCTTCATCGAGATCACGGATGACAACTTCATCCATCCAAAGCAACCCCCCACAGTCCCGCGCCTTCGGGCGTCAGCGCCCCTCCAGGATGCGCCGCCCGAACTGGCCGAGCTGGACCTCGTAGGGGGTGCCGGCGTGCTCGGGGTGGTACTCGAAGCGCGCCCGCTCGAAGTACTGCACCGTGTAGGCCCGCCCCCCGATCGTCTCGCGGATCTCCTCGGAGATCGGGTAGCCGAACTGCTCCAGGCCGCCGTTCGCCCGCCAGTAGGCCAGGAAGCCCCGCCAGAGGTTGTGACCGGTCGCGTCGAAGTAGACCGCGTCCGGCAGGGGCGGCGCGGCCGGGTCGGCGGGGTGGATGCGGCGCCCGAACTGGCCGAGCAGGACGTCGTAGGGCGCGGGATTCTCGGGGTGGTATTCGAGGCGGGTCCGCTCGAAATACTGCACCGTGTAGTCCCGCCCGTCCTCCAGCGTCTCGACCCGCTCCTCGGTCAGCGGGAGGCCGTTGAGCGCCAGCCCGCCGTGCGCGCGCCAGTAGGCCAGGAACCGGCCCTGCACGCAATGGCCGGTCTCGGCGAAGCACTCCCGGGTCGGGGCGCCACCATCGTAGACCGTCGCCACCGCCCGCCCGGCCCACAGCCGCCGATAGGTGGTCATCCCCTCGTCCGAGGGGTGCAGGTCGTCGTCGGAGATCAGCCCCTGGTTGGTGGAGAAGAAGCCGTAGAGGTCCGGCCCGCGCACGATCTCGGGGTAGGCCGCGAAGAGCGCCCCCAGCCGCGCGTTGAGGGGCGGCACGTTCGCCCGGGCGCTGGCGGTGCGCGCCCACGGCACCGTCGAGATCACCGGCACCTTGCCCGCGGCCAGGACCGTCTCGACCATGTCGACGTAATTCCGGTAGAAGGCGTCAGGATCGACCGCGCCGGGCGCCGCGTAGTTGGCGTCGTTCAGCCCGTAGGTCAGCGCGACGTAGCGGCCGGGGAAGAGGGGCAGCCAGCCCGGCAGGAGCCGCGCCCCGTCGCCGCTGGTCGTCCCGCCGATGCCGCCGTTCTCCTGCGGCGGGAAGCGCCCCGGCGCGCGCTCGGCGATCTGCTGGGCGAAGGTGCCGGGGCCGCGCGCGTTGTGGTCCATCGCCGTGGCATTGGAGGAACTGCCGAAGAAGATCCAGCCGTCGTCGGCGCCCTGGCTCGCGTCATGCACGTCCAGGTTGAGCGCCAGGCCGGCGCTGCCCGCGCCGTCGATCGCCAGGCGCACCCAATTGTGCCCGGCCAGGTCGAGCGGGTGCTGGCGCGAGTGGAGCGTGTTGCCGGCGACCGTCGCCAGCGTCACCCAGCCGGTGGCGGGGGGCTCGCCCCCGCCCGGCGCGGGGTGCGCCTCGACCCGGTAGTCGACCGGCAGCGGCGGCGCGTCGTCCCCGAAGAAGCTGTGGTCGTAGACGTCCGTCTCGGCGTACCAGGCGAGCAGCACCCGCCCGCGCCGCTCCCGCGGCAGGCCCGACAGATCGTAGGCCAGCCAGGCCCCGGTCGTCCCCGGCCGCCAGGCGCTGCTGTAGTCGGTGTCGTCGGCCAGCCGGGCGCTGCTCGCGCCCGCCGAGGCGAACGCCGGGGCGTCGCGGCTGACGACCGGCGTCGGCGCGGGCGGCGTCGCGGGCGCGGCCGACGCCCCGCGCTCCCCCACACCGGGCGGGAGCAGGCACGCGCACACGACGATCATCACTAGGGCGAGGTGGCACCCGCCCCGGCGCCGGGCCAGCCGGAACGATCCCATCGACAATCCTTCTCCAGCGCGGCGCGGCAACCCCGCCGCGCCGCGATACGGCGCACCCAGAACTTGGCGCGGGGAGTGTACCTGTTGAGCCGACCCACTGCCTACAGCGGAAACGCTCGCACCGGGGTATCGCGAGCATCCGGTCGGGTCGGGCCGCATGCCGGCGACTTCAGGCGCCAGCCGTACCGGGCCGGCGGGGCGAACCTACCCCTGGTTGGCCCGCTCCTCGAAGAGCACCTCGTAGGTTTCCAGCGTGGCGCGGACGGGGCTGTTCGGGTCGGTGCCGCGGTGCGCCTGCGAGAAGGCGTCCCCGGCGGTCCAGGCGTCGAATGACGCATGATCGGCCCAGCGCATTAGGACGACGTAGCGCTCCTGGTCGCCGCCCACCCCACCCGCCTCCTCCTTCAGCAGCGCGAAGTCGATGAAGCCGGGCGCCTGGCTGAAGGTCGCGCGCTCCCGGAACATCCCGGCCATGCGATCGCCATAGCCCGCCGGGACCGTCAGCCTGTTCATGACCACAATCATCGCTCGCCCTCGCTCCCTCACTGATCGATCACCCCCCGGCCCGCCGCGTGGCGGCAGGGGCATCCCCCTTGCGGAGAGGTCTGCCGCCGGCGCCGCGAGCATCCTACCACCATACCATCGGACAGGTGTCGCGCTCCGAGCATGGAAGGGGGGAGGGGAGATGGCAGAGGTTGCCGGGTTCCCGGAACGGATCGTCTCGCTGGCGCCGAGCAACACGGAAATCCTCTTCGCGCTCGGGCTCGGCCCGCGCGTGGTCGGCGCGGACGACGATTCCGACCACCCGGCGGCGGTCGCGGGGCTGCCGCGCGTGGGGCGCGACCTGCAAATCGACGTGGAGCGCGTGGCCGCGCTCGCCCCGGATCTGGTCCTCGCCTCGCTCAGCGTGCCGGGGATGGAGCGCAATGTCGCCGCGCTGGCCGCGCGCCGCCTGCCCTTCCTGACGCTCAACCCCCAGAGCCTGGGCGAGGTGCTGGCCGACATCCGCCTGGTCGGGCGGGTCACCGGCGCGGAAGGGGCGGCGGCCACGCTGGTTATCGATCTCGAGCGCCGGATCGCGGCGGTGCAAGCCGCGACCGCGGCGCTGGACCCGGCGGCGCGGCCGGTCGTCTACTGGGAGTGGTGGCCGCGCCCGCCGATCAGCCCCGGCCGCCGGAGCTGGATCACCGACCTGCTGGCGCTGGCCGGCGCGCGGAACCTCCACGGCGACGCCGACCGGACCAGCCTGGTCGTCGAGGACGCGGCGACCCGCGCGGCCGACCCCGAGGTCGCGATCGTCTGCTGGTGTGGGGCGCGGAAGCTGGTCGCGCCGGCGAAGATCGCCGCGCGCCCCGGCTGGAAGGCCTACGCGCGGTCTGCGCGGGCCGCGTCTACGCGCTGCTGGAAGCGTCGTTCGGGCGACCGGGGCCGCGCCTGATCGACGGCCTCGAACTCCTCTGCGGCCTGCTGCACCCCGGCCTGCTGCCGGCCGGCGACGCCGCGCTCGCCGCGCGCCGGGACGAGGTGCGCGGGCTGTAGGCGGTGGGCGGTGAGCCGTGGGCGGTGGGCCGAAGGAAGCGTACGCCCGTGGTCGCTCTGATGGGCGGGGGCGGGCGACAATTCGTGTCACCCGCCCCCGCCCATTCAGGAGTCACGCTTTCGGGATACCCGCGACGCCGGCCCTGCGGCCCGCGGCCTACTGGAAGAAGTACTGCTGCGGGTTGGTGGCCGCCGGGTTGAGCCAGGGGCCGCCGGTGAAGTACATCTTCGCCGGGACGTTCTTCATGTTGTTCTTGACGATGCCGTAGCTGTTCGGCGGCAGGGCCAGGCCCATGGCGTAGAACTGGTCCGCCGCGATCTCCATGATCTGCTTGACCAGTTCGATCTGCTTGCCCTCGTCCGGCGTGACCCGGATCTGGTCGTAGAGCGCCATCTGCTTCTTGACGATCTCCGGCGGCTCCTCCGGCTGGGTGCGCGGGTTGCCGCCGGGGTTGTACCAGGCGGTCCAGGCCTGGGCGAAGTTCGACTCGAAGCTGAACGGGAAGTAGTAGCGCATCTCCACCAGCCCGTCCTTCAGGCCCCCGTCGCCGGCCCAGACGACCGCGTCGTGCTCGTTGGCGTTCTTGCGCGTGTAGAGGAGCGCGCGGTCCTCGTTCTTGACCTGCATCTCGATCCCGACCTTGCGCCAGTGGCCCTGGACCAGCTCGAGCGCCTGCGGCGCGGCCTCCGCCCCCGGGGAACCGGCGGTCACCTCGACGTTGAAGGAGATGCGCTTGCCGTCGGGCCCCAGCCGGAAGCCCTCGCCGTCCTTCTGCGGCGCCACCTTGTCGAGGTGCTCGTTGGCCTTCTTCAGGTCGTACTCGGTGTACTGCTTCGCCAGCCGCTCGTTGAACCAGGGCGTCTCCTTGCGCGGGGCGAGTTGCCAGGGCTCGCCCTGGGAGACGAAGACGACGTCGATGATCTCCTGGCGGTTGATCGCGTGCGACAGCCCGATGCGGAAGTCCTTGTTCTGGAAGATCTGCCGCTTGACCGGGTCCTTGTGCGTCAGGTTGAGGGTGATCGCCGCCTGGTTCATGTTCGAGGGGATCGTCTCGAAGAAGTGGTAGTCCCCTTCTTCATGTTGTCGGTGAAGACCGCCTTGTTGTTGAGCGTGTTGATGTTGCGGTCCTGCATGTCGATCTCGCCGTTGGTCGCCTTGAGGACCATCACCTCGCGGTCCTGGATGATGTCGAAGGTGACGCGGTCGATGTAGGGGAGTTGGTTGCCCGCCGGGTCGACCTTGAAGTAATAGGGGTTGCGCTCGAAGACCAGGCGGGTGGTATTGGCGAACCCCTGGACGAGCTTCCAAGCGTTGAGGGTCGGCCGCTCCGGGTTGTACCAGGCCGCGTCATAGGGCTGGCCGGGGATCGAGGTGCCCATGGTCTGGAAGAGCTTGACCCAGGTCTCGGCGTTGTTCTGCTGGACGAGCTGGTCGAGGTTGGTGGTGTTGTACTTCTTGTGGAACTGCTGCATGTAGTGCTTCGGGTAGAGGCCGATACCGCCCGCCGCGTGGTTGACCATGAACAGGCCGTGCGGCTGCGGGAACTTCGCCACGAAGCTGAATTGGTCGATCTTCTCGATCGTCCCCGGCTTGTCGCCGGCCCTCATGAAGAGCGGGACGCCGCCGGGCGCTCAGCTCCTTGTTGAGCGTGACGTCCTCCCACCAGAACATCACGTCGTCGGCGGTGACCGGCGCGCCGTCGGACCACTTCAGGCCCTCGCGCAGCTTGAAGGTGTACTCGCTGCCGTCCTGGTTGCGCTGGATCGTCTCGGCGAAGTTGGGGATGACCTGCTGCCACTCGATGTCCCAGCGCAGCAGGTTCTCCCAGCCGACGGTGCGGCTGAGCCAGACACTGTCCGCCGGCCCGAGGATCGTCGTGCGCCAGGTGCCGCCGTACTTGCCGATCTGCTCGACCGGCCTGACGACGAGCGGGGTCTTCGGCAGCCGCTGATCCACCGGCGGCAGCTTGCCGTCCTTCACCAGTTGGGCGAACTGCGGCGCCTCCTTGAACTGCTTGGGGATGGTCGGGGTCAGGTTCGCGACCGCCGGGCTGGGCTGCGGCGCGGCCACCGCCGTCTGCTGGATCGTCAGGGCGCCTGTCCAACCGCTGTCGACTGCGCGTCGGGGGTAACCGCGCGCGGCGTCTGCCCCGGCAGCGCGTCGTCGCCGCCGCCGCAGGCGGTCGCCGCGACGCCGGTCGCGGCGAGGCCGGTCAGATACAGGAAGTTCCGGCGGGTGAACGTCCGCCCGTGCATCGGTACTCGCGCCATGACTGCCCTCCTCGCGTTATCGCTTCCGCTCACGCCCCCCAGACGGGTGCGCGCGATTGCCACCTACGACTGCGTGACAGCAGATTGGCTTGGGCGGGTCGTGCGCCGCGTCTGTTGCCCGAACGCTGCTCGGTCGCGAAGGTGCGGATCAGGACGGCACCGGAACATCGCGACGAGTGGTTTGGCGGCGCACACCTGGCAGGAACGAGGGCTGTCTCTCACGGATTGGGCAAATGGTAGCACAACCCGTGCCATACGCACAATGCCGGCGGCGAGACAGCGGCGCTCCCGCCCCTCATTGGCGCGGTCCCGCCGGCACGGGGAGCGTGTTCTACGGCAGCGGGTCGACCTCTCCCCCGGCCCCTCCCCCGCGAGGGGAGGAGAGCAGGGCGTGGCAGTCCAGGCGTATTCGCCGGCTGCTACCGCAGCCGGCTGCTCGCCGCCGGTCGCGCCCCGCGCCCTACTCCCGCGCCCTTTCGCTCTACGTTCTACGCTCCTCGCTCCACGCCCTACGCCCGCAGCGTCGCCTTCAGCCGCTTCTGGAGGGTGCCGGCGATCCGCTCGCGCAGGCGGGTCAGTTCGTGGTCGGCGAGGGCGCGGTCGGGCGCAGCGAACGTGACCTCGAAGGCGAGGCTCTTCTTGCCGGCGGGGATCGGCTCGCCGCGGTAGATGTCGAAGAGGCGGGCCGACTCGGCCAGCGGCGTGGCGGCGGTGAGGATCGTCTCCCGCACCGCGCCGGCCGGCACCGCCTCGTCGACGACGACCGCGAAGTCCTGCACCGCCGGCTGGAAGCGGGCCGCGGCGCGGAACGCGCGGCGGGGCGGCACGGCCCGCGCCAGCGCCTCCAGGTCGATCTCGGCCAGGCAAACGCGCCCGTCGGTCAGGCCGAAACCGGCCGCCACGGCCGGGTGGACCTCGCCGAAGACGCCGACCAGGTCGCCGCCGGCGCGCAGTTCGGCGGCGCGGCCGGGGTGGAAGGCGGCGTAGTCGGACGGGGTGTAGCCCACCCGCTCCAGGTGCAGGCGGACCGCCCGCGCCTCGACGATGCCCTTCAGGTCGAAGAAGTCGAGGTCCTGCCCGGCGGCGCCGTCGGGGACGTAGAGGCCGCGCCCGGCGCGCTCGCCGGCCAGCGCGATCGCCAGGGTCGGGCGCTCGTGCGGCAGCGCGTCGAGCGCGCGCGGGAGGTAGACCGGGCGGACCTCGAAGAGGCGCACGCTCGGGCGGTACTTGCGGTTCTCGGCCAGGGTCGCCAGCGCGTCGGCCATCAGCGTCGGGCGCAGGATGCGCCAGTCGCTGCGCAGCGTGTTGACCAGCCGCGTCGAGTCGAACGAGGGTCGGTGCCCCTCCCACCAGGTCGTCCACCCGCCGCCCGGCGCCAGGCGGTCGAGCGCCGGCTCGTCGGTCAGCGAGTAGTTGACGATCTCGTGCAGCCCGGCGGCGGCCAGGATGTCGCGCACCTGGTCGGCGAAGAGGCGGGTCGGGTCGCGGCGCGGGACGACCGTGCGCCCCTCCGGCAGGGTCGCGGGGAGGGTGTCGTAGCCGATGACGCGGATGACCTCCTCGACCAGGTCCGCCGCCTGGGTCACGTCCTGGCGGTAGGTCGGCGCCGTCACCCGCAGGGTCGGCCCCCGCCCGTCGCCCGCCGCCTCGTCGATCGCGACCCGGAAGTCGAGCCGTTCGAGCACCTCGCGCACCCGCTCGATCGGGAAGGTCACGCCGAGCAGCCGCTGCAGCTCGCCGTACGGCAGATCCACCACCCGCTCCTTGACCGGGCGCGGGTAGACGTCGCCGGTGGCGACGACGCGCGCGCCGGGGCAGACCTCGCTGATCAGCGCCGCCGCGCGCTCGGCGGCGGGCCAGGCCAGCTCGGGGTCGAGGCCCCGCCCGAAGCGCGCCGCCGCGTCGCTCGGCAGCTTGAAGGTCTGGACCGCGTGCCGGATGGCGTACATGTCGAAGGTGGCCGCCTCCAGCAGGACGGCGGTCGTGTCGTCGGCGATCTCCGAATGGACGCCGCCCATCACGCCCGCCAGGCCGACGGGCTTCTCGGCGTCGGCGATCACCAGCATCCGGTCGTCCAGCACCCGCTCGACGTGATCGATCGTCTCCAGCCGCTCGCCCGGCCGCGCGCGGCGCACCACGATCCGCCCGCCGGCCAGGCGGTCACGGTCGTAGGCGTGGAGGGGCTGCCCCCACTCGAGCATCACGTAGTTGGTGACATCCACGATGTTGTTGATCGGGCGCAGCCCGGCCAGCGTCAGCCGGCGCTTCAGCCACTCCGGCGACGCGCCGATCGTCACCCCCTCGATCACCGTCGCGGTGCAGCGCGGGCAGAGGTCCGGGTCCTCCACCGTCACCAGGTCGGCCCCCCCGCCCCCCCCCCGCGGGAGCGCGGGGACCGCCGGCGGGTGGAGCCGCGCCGCGGTCAGCGCGGCCACCTCGCGCGCCACGCCGAGAACGGAGAAGTCGTGGACCAGGTTCGGGGTGATCTCCAGCTCGAAGACGGTGTCGCCGAGGTAGTCCCGCAGCGGGGCGCCGACCGGCGCGTCCGGCGGCAGGACCATGATCCCCTCGTGCTCCTCGGAGAGCCCCAACTCCTTCTCGGAGCAGACCATCCCCTCGCTCGGCACGCCGCGGATCGCGCTCGCCTTCAGGGTGATCCGCTTCGGCTCCGCCCCCGGCGGGGCGTGGCCGTCCCACAGGCGCGCGCCGACCAGGGCCAGCGCCACCCGCTGCCCCTCCGCGATGTTCGGGGCGCCGGTCACCACCGTCAGGCGGTGCTCGCCCGCCGCCACCGTCGCCAGGACCAGCCGGTCGGCGTTGGGGTGCGGCGCGACCCGCTCGACCTCGCCGACGAAGACCTTGTCCCAGTCGGCGCCGATCTGGTGGATCGCTTCGACCTCGACCCCGGCCATCGTCAGCCGGTCGGCCAGCTCGCGCGGCCCCAACGTTACGTCAACGAAATCCCGCAGCCAGCTCAACGGCACGTTCATCGCTCGCGCTCACTCCGTTCGCTTCGCTCGGTCGCAGGTCCGAAGGTCGAAGGTCGAAGGTCTCTCTGTGTGGGACCGGCGCGTCCCGGATAGGGCGAGATGTTGAAGTGCGAGACCTTCGACCTTCGGACCTGCGACCCCGTCAGATCCGCGTCCCAGCGAACTGCTCCAGGAAGCGGAGGTCGTTCGCGTAGAAGTTGCGGATGTCGTCAATGCCGTACTTGACCATCACGATGCGCTCGATGCCGAGGCCGAACGCGAAGCCGCTGTAGCGGTCCGGGTCGTAGCCGACGTTGCGCAGCACGTTCGGGTGGACCATCCCCGCGCCCCCAAGTTCGAGCCAGCCGGTCCCCTTGCAGGTGCGGCAACCCTTGCCGCCGCAGGCCGGGCAGGAGGCGGAGAAGTCCACGCCGGGCTCGACGAACGGGAAGAAGTCGCAGCGGAAGCGCACCCTGGTCTCGGCGCCGAAGAGCTGCCGCGCCATCTCGGTGAGGGTGCCTTTCAGATCGGCCATCGTGATCTGCTCGTCGACGGCCAGCCCCTCCAACTGGAAGAAGATCGACTCGTGCGAGGCGTCGACCGCCTCGTAGCGGTAGCAGCGCCCCGGCACCACGACGCGCACCGGCGGGTCCTGGGCGAGCATCGTCCGCGCCTGCATCGGCGAGGTGTGGGTCCGCAGGACGATCTCGCCATGCGACGAGTTGACGTAGAAGGTGTCCCACATGTCGCGCGCGGGGTGGTTCGGCGGGATGTTCAGCAGGTCGAAGTTGTAGCGCGCCTCCTCGACCTCCGGCCCCTCGACCGTCTGGTAGCCGAGCAGCGCGAAGATCTCCGACAACTCGCGGGTCATCAGCGTGGTCGGGTGGAGCGTGCCGACCTCGACCGGCCGGCCGGGGAGGGTCACGTCAACCGCCTCCGCCGCCAGCCGCGCTCCCAGCGCCGCCGTCTCCAGCGCGGTCCGGCGCCCCTCGTAGGCCGCCTGCACCCGCTCCTTCGCCTCGTTGACCGCCGCGCCGAAGCGGGGGCGCTCGGCGGGGTCGAGCTTGCCCATCTGGCGGAGCAGGCCGCTCAAACGGCCGTCCTTCCGCCCGAGGTATTCGCGATACCAGCCCTCCAGCGCGGCCTCGTCCGCCACGGCCGCCAGCCGTTCGGTCGCCTCCCGCTCGATCTCGGCGATCCGGTCCAGGCCGGTCACCGGTTCGGTCTCCTGCGCCATGCTGCCCTCCTCCGACCCCCGCGTCAACCAGCCCAACAGCAGGGCGGCGGTAAACCAGGCGCCCGCCCGCGGCGCGGCCGTTAGGGAGGAAACAAAATCGCCGCGCTCGCACAGGGGCGAGGGGCGACCACGCGGTACCGGACCCGGCCCCCTGTTTGGCCGCCGCCCGAGGGGGAGGTTTGGCCGCCGCCCGACCATCTCAGTCGTCCAGCACGGACACTTCCGGCCCGCGGGACGCGCTCCCGATAATGGTGGAGCGAACCAGAAACGACTACGCATCGCGCGCCCGATCAGACCGAGACGCGACTTCACCGCTCGGCTCCGGAGTGAACTTCACCGCGTACCCGCCGGGGACCGCTCGCAGTCGGTGGCGGTCCCTTCCTGGCGGCGCGCGCGCGGCTACTCTCTCCGTCGTTGCCGTTGCGCTATTCACCTGGCCGCAGTGTAGCAGACGGCGGCAGCGCGCGCAATCGGCGCCGGCGCGGGGCTGGCGACTGAAGTCGCGCCCTGCCCAGAAGTCCGGCCACGCCGGACTGGGGCTGCTCCGAAGCGAAAGACGCATTCTGCAGTCCTGGGCGTGGCACCGATCCCAGTCCCCGGCGGGGACTTCGTGGTGCCGCGGCACCGAAAGGCGCGACTTCAGTCGCCAGCCACTCCCCCAATGAGCGATCGGGACCGCAGGCGCGGCCCTGCCGTGTGCTACGCTCTCCTCAACGAGAAGGAGACCGCATGCTGCCCGACGGCTGGCTGCGCTGCCCCATCTGCGACGGACCGCTGACCAGGAGCGCCAACGCGCTGCGCGCCGCGGGGGCATGCCTTCGACATCGCGCGCGAAGGATATGTCAACCTGCTCCCGGCGCGCGGGAAGGGCGGCGGCAGGCCCGAGGCGAGCGGCGACACCAGGGCGATGGTCGCCGCCCGGCGGCGCTTCCTGGAGCGGGGCTACTACGACCCGTTGTCGGACGCGCTCAACGAGCTGGCCACGCGCCACCTGCGGGAGGGGGCGGCCGCCGGGGCGGGCGCGCGGGAGCCGGCGATCCTCGACGCCGGCTGCGGCGAGGGATACTACCTGGGGCGGCTGCGGCGGGCGCTGCTCGCGGATGGCGGCTCCGGCGAGGCGCGGTGCTGCGGCGTCGACGTGTCGAAGGAGGCGGTGCGGGCGGCGGCGCGGCGATACCCCGAGTGTGCGTTCGCCGTGGCCGACATCAACCGGCGGCTGCCCCTGCCGGATGCCGCCTGCGCCGTCCTGCTCGACATCTTCGCGCCCCGCAATCCGGACGAGTTCCGCCGGACCCTCGCGCCGGACGGGCTGCTGCTGGTCGTCATCCCCGGCCCGGATCATCTGCGGGAGGTGCGCGCGACCTTCCGGCTGCTGGCGATCGAGGAGGAGAAGGAGCGGCGGGTGATCGAGCGGCTCGCCGGCCGGTTCGCGCCACTCGCGACGCGCGCGCTCGACTACGACATCACGCTCGACCCCGAGGCGCTGCGCGACCTGGTGGCGATGACGCCGAACGCCTGGCACCTGCCACCGGAGGCGCGCGCCGCGACCGGCGGGGCGGACACCCTGCGGACGCGCGCCTCGTTCCGCATCCTGCCCTTCCGGCCACTGCCCGACGCCGCCCCGTAGGGGCCGCCCCAACCAGACCCGGTCGCGGCGCGCGCCGTGCGCCCGCCCGTCAGGCGGCGCGCTCCCCGCTCGCGGCATCGGGGGCCGGGCCGGTGGTGGGGGCCGCAAGCTCGACCAGGCGGGTGACGCGGTACTGGTCGAGGCTGTCCGGCGCCTCGTCCCGCGCGCGGCAGGAGACGAGCGGGACGTTGCCGTGTGCCTCCACGGTCGCCTCGTAGGCGCCGGCGCGGTGGCCATCGGGGCTGCTGAAGGTGATGCGCACGGTCGCGCGCGTCCCGCGCTCATCGGCCGTCAGCACCTCGCCGGCCTGCCGGTAGCCGATCCAGGCCCAGCCCTCGCGCGCCAGGATCTCGCGCTCGGCGATCTGCACGAACTTGGTCTCGCCGTCCAGCCCGCCCCAGCCGCGGTAGTGCCGCCGCAGCGCGGCCGGGGAACCTTCGCGCCGGACCAGCGCGTCGAGCGCGTCCGGGGTCAGGTGCGCCCAGTAGCGCCCCTCCGGGAAGTCGACCAGCGTCGGGGCGAAGCGGTGCCCGCCGATGTGGCTGGCCCGCCAGACGCGCAGCCGCCCGCCCGCCGCCGGCGCGTACCGGTCGCGCAGCGTCCGGTAGAGCGGGTAGCCGAACTTGCCGCAGCAGGCGTCCTTGGTCCCGTGCGTGCAGACGAGCAGGTCCCGCACCCCCGCGCCCCCCTGCCGCCAGGGGGCGAAGCGCGGCAGCTCGGCCGGGCGCAGGAAGAGCGCCGCCACCAGCGGGCCGAGCCGGTCGTCGGGGACCAGGAACTCCTCGCGGTCGTAGACCGCGAAGGGGCCGTCGGGCCGGTACAGCAGGATCGCGCGGGTGTGGCCGGGGCGCGAGTACTCGGCGTCCGGCTCGACGGCGATCGACCGGAAGGGGATGCCCCGCGCGGCGATCGCCTCGCCCAGCTCGCGCAGCACGGGGGGAAACCGCCGCGACGCGTCGATCGCGCCGGCCCAGGGCGGCGCCACCTCGACGAGCAGGTAGCGCCGGTGGCTCGGGGCCGAGCCGATCGGATCCTCGTCGTGCGCGCGGGAGACGACCGAGCAGAGCCCGGAGGCCAGGTCGTCCCGGCAGGCGCCGCAGGGGGCACCCCAGGGGCCGTTACCGGACAGCAGGTTGGTGGGCACGCTCGCCTCCGGGCGCGGCGCCGAGACTCGGCGCGGCGGGTGAACACAGACCATACGGCACGCAGATCGGCGCGCCGGTGCGCCGGTCGGTCAGGATGTCGACCTCGACCGCGAAGACCTCCCGCAGCGTCGCCGGGGTCAGCACCTCGCGCGGCGGCCCGGCCACGACGATCCGGCCCTCGGCCATCGCGACCAGATGCCCGGCGTAACGCGCGGCGTGGTTGAGGTCGTGGACCACCATCACGATCGTGCGGCCCTCCTCGCGGTTCAGCCGCTCCAGCAGGTGCAGCACCTCGAGCTGGTGCGCGATGTCGAGGAAGGTCGTCGGCTCGTCGAGCAGCAGGATCGGCGTCTCCTGGGCCAGCGCCATGGCGATCCAGGCGCGCTGGCGCTGCCCGCCCGAGAGGGTGTCGAGGGGCCGCCCCGCCAGCGCGGTCGTGCCGGTGATGTCGAGCGCCCGCGCGACGACCGCCTCGTCCTCGCGCGACCACTGCTGGAACCAGCCCTGGTGCGGGTAGCGCCCCTGCGCCACCAGGTCGCGGACCGTCAGCCCCTCCGGGGCGGTCGGGCTCTGGGGCAGGATGCCGAGCCGCCGCGCCAGTTCCTTGGTCGGCAGGGCGGAGATCGCCGCGCCGTCGAGGTAGACCGCCCCGGCGCGCGGCTTCAGCAGCCGGGCCAGGCCGCGCAGCAGCGTCGACTTGCCGCAGCCGTTCGGGCCGATCAGCGCGGTGATCTGGCCCGGCGGGACCGGCAGATCGACCCCCGCGATCACCGGCACGCCGTCGTAGGCGAGGGTGATGTCGCGGGCTTGCAGGACGCTCACGGGCTCACCTCCTTGCGAGTCGGGCAGTCGGGCAGTCGGGCAGTCGGGTAGTTGATAGTGGCAGCCGCATGGCTGATCGTGGAGCCCTCGTCCTCTATCCGCCTACCCGCCTACCCGCCTACCCGCCTACGAACCCCCGCTCCGGTACAGCAGATAGAAGAAGTACGGGGCGCCGATGATGGCGGTGATCACGCCGCAGGGCAGCTCGACCGGGGCGAAGAGCGCGCGCCCCGCCAGATCCGCCAGCAGCACGATCAGGCCGCCGGTCAGCGCGGCGGTCGGGAGGAGGCCCGCGTGCGCCGGGCCGACCAGCCGCCGGGCCAGGTGGGGCGCCATCAGGCCGACGAAGCCGACCGCCCCCGCGGTGGCGACCGCCGCCCCCGCCAGGGCGACGGCGGTCAGCAGCAGCAGGCCGCGCCAGAGGGCGAGCCGGCTGCCCAGGCCGCGCGCCACGTCGTCGCCGAGGTGCAGCACGTCCAGGTGCCGCGCCAGCAGGAGCGCCAGCGGCACGAAGACCGCCAGCCAGGGGAGGATCGCCCACAGCTCCCGCCAACTGCGCCCGTAGACGCTGCCCGCCAGCCAGATCAGCGCGCGCGCGGCGAAGAGCGTCCGCCCCAGGGTGAGGAGCGCGGTCGTCAGCGCGCCCGCCACCGCCGCGAAGCCGACGCCGATCAGGACCAGCCGGATCGGCGAGCCGCCGCCGCGCAGCGACAGCGCCGCGATCAGGGCCGCGACGACCAGCGCGCCGGCAAACGCCGCCGGCGGCACCAGGTAGAAGGGCGCCGCCGGGGCGAGGACGATCAGCGCGACGGCGGCGAGGCTGGCCCCGGCGTTGACGCCGAGGATGTCCGGCGAGGCGAGCGGGTTGCGCGCCAGCCCCTGCGCGATCGTCCCGGCCAGCGCCAGCGCCAGGCCGACCAGGAAGGCGATCAGCACGCGCGGCAGGCGCAACGTGGTGACGACGAAGGGGTGGTTCGGGTTGCCCGTCTCCAGGCCGAGGAAGGTCCGCAACACGTCGAGCGGGGCGATGAAGTACTGACCGTAGCCGACGCTGAGGACGGTCGCGACGACCGTCGCCAGCCCGAGGAGCAGCAGGACCGGCGGCACGCGCCGGTCGACGGTCCAGGAGAGGGGGAGCCGGCCGGGCCGGATGACGATCGGCCCCCGCGCCGCCGCGCCCCTCATCGCCGCACCTTCCAGCCGACCAGGAAGACGAAGAACGGCCCGCCGAGGATCGCGGTCATCACCCCGACCGGCAGTTCGACCGGGCGCAGGACCAGCCGCGCGCCGATGTCGGCCAGGGTCAGCAGGGCCGCCCCGGTGACGGCGGCGTAGGGCAGCAGCCAGCGGTAGTCGGTCCCGACGAAGGGGCGCACCAGGTGCGGCACGACCAGCCCGACGAAGCCGATCGGCCCGGCGACCGCCACCGAGCCGCCGGCCAGCAGGACGACGCAGCCGGCGGCGGCGAGCTTGACCCGCGCGGTGCGCTGCCCCAGCCCGCGCGCGACCTCCTCGCCGAGCGTCAGCGTGGTGATCCGCCGCGCCAGCAGGAACGCGACCGCCAGCCCGAGCGCCAGGTAGGGCGCCACCCGCAGGAAGAGGCCCAGGTCCCGCCCGGCCACCGAGCCGGCCAGCCAGAAGCGCACCTCGTCGAAGGTCCGCTCGTTGAGGACCAACACCGCCGTCGTCAGCGAGGAGAGGAACGCCGTCAGCGCCGCGCCCGCGACGGCGAGCTTCAGCGGGGTCGCCCCGCCCCGCCCGAGCGCCCCGAGCAGGGCGACCGCCGCCGCCGCCAGCCCCGCCCCGAGGAAGGCGCACCAGGTCAGCAGGGTGACGGAGCCGACCCCGAAGAGGAAGACCGCCAGCACCACCGCCAGCGCCGCCCCCGCGTTGACGCCGAGGAGGCCCGGCGAGGCCAGCGGGTTGCGGGTCAGCCCCTGCATCAGCGCCCCCGCCACCGCCAGCGCCGCGCCGACCGACAGGGCGATCAGCGTCCGCGGCAGGCGGATCGTCCGCACGATCACCTGCGCGTTCGAGCCGTCGGGCGCGACCAGCGCCGCGTAGACCGCCCCCGGATTGACCGCGGACGCGCCGGCGGAGAGGCTGGCAAACGCGCAGAGCAGCAGGAGCGCCACCCCGAGCGCCAGCCCGACGGCGAGCGACGGCCGCCCCCTGGCGACCCCCGTCCCCACGGCTCCCGCGCCCACCCCGGCCATCAGCGCCCCTCGACCAGGTACGTGAAGAGGTCGTCGAGGATCAGGTTCGCCCCGGTGATGTTCCAGCCGGCGACCCAGACGTCCCAGGAGACCCGGTGGGCGCGGCCCGCCTTGACCGCCTCCAGTTGCCCCCAGAGCGGCTGCTCGCGGAACTGCCGCCCGCCGGCCGCCTCCTTCTCGTTGCGCTCGACCCAGAAGATGACGTCGGCGTCGAGCCGCGGGATCAGCTCGACCGAGATGCGCTCGGAGAACTTGGTCATGTTGTCCTGCCCCGGCGGGCGGGAGAGGCCGGCCTCCCGCACCACCGTCCCCGCGAAGGTCTGCTGCGAGTAGATGTCCACCCCCTCCGGCCGGGAGCGGAAGATCGAGACGTCGGTCTGCGCCAGGCGGTCGCCCATCCGCCGCTGGAACTCGGCGACGCGCGCCTCGTAGTCGCCGATCAGCCGCTCGGCCTCGGCCTGCCGGTTCAGCGCCTCGGCGACGAAGCGGAAGTAGGCTTTCCACTCGGCGCCCGGCTCCGCCGCGGCGAGGACCGTCGGCGCGACCTGGGCCAGTTGCTGATAGCTCTTCTCGTTCTGATCCTTCGAGCCGATGATCAGGTCGGGCTGCAAGGCCAGGATCGCCTCGATGTTCGGCTCCTCCGACGTGGCGATGTCCTTGATCCCCTCGGTCTTGGCCCCCAGGTAGCCCAGCAGGTCGCTGGTGCCGAAGAGGGCGGCGCCGACCGGCTTCACGCCCAGCGCGATCGCGTCCACCAGCGCCCCGGTGTCCAGCACGACGACCCGCTGCGGGTTGGCCGGCGCCTTCGTCTCGCCCAGCGCGTGCCGGATCGTGCGCTCCCCGCCCGCCCCCGCGGCCGGGTCCGCCCCCGGCGCGGCCGGGCCGCCGCAGGCGGTCAGCAGCAGCACGGCGACCGCCAGCCAGATCCCGAGTCCATAGCGTCGCGCCATCATCCTCCCCCTCCCGCGCTCGCGACCGGCGCCGATCGGCGCTCAGCGCCCCTCGGCCAGGTACTTGAAGAGATCATCGAGGATCAGGTTGGCGGCCAGCGGGCCGAGCCCCGTCCCCCAGACGCGATCGTCAACCTCGTAGACCCGGCCCTGCCGGACGACATCGAGCCGGGACCAGAGGGGGTGGTTCTTGAGCTTCGAGAGCTGCTCCCCCTGCGCGCGGTTCCAGTACATCGTGAACATCACGTCGCCGCCGAGGTCGGGGATGCGCTCCTCGGACGCCTGCTCCATGAAGACCCGCTTGTCCTGCGCGGGCGGGCGGGGCAGGCCGGCGTCGGCGATGACCGTCCCCATGAACGAGTCCTTCATGTAGATGCGGACGTGGTCCGGGAAGGAGCGCACCAGGGAGACCTCGGTCTCCGCCAGGCGCGGCCCCATCGCCCGCTTGAACTCCTCCAGCCGCTGCTCGTAGCGGGCCATGATCCGGTCGGCCTCCGCCGTCCGGCCCAGGGCCTCGGCGTGGAGCCGCAGGCTGTTCTTCCACTCGCCGCGCACGGTCTCGGCGACGACCGTCGGGGCGATTGGGGAGAGTTGGTCGTAGATCGCCTCGTGGCGCAGCTTGTTGGTGAGGATCAGGTCGGGCTTGAGGGCGAGGATCGCCTCGAGATTCGGCTGCTGGACCGTGCCGACCCAGGTGCTCCCCGCGATCCCGTCCCGCAGGTACGGCGCGAGCTCCTCACCCGCCGTGTAGGTGGCGTACCCGACCGGCTCGACGCCGAGCGCCAGGGCCATGTCCAGCTCGCCCATGTCGAGCACGACGACCCGTTGCGGGTTGGCCGGCACCCGCGTCTCGCCCAGCGCGTGCCCGACCGCGCGCTGGCCCGCCGCGCCCTCGCCGCTCTGCCCGGTCGCCGCCGGCGCCGCCCCGCCGCAGGCCGCCAGGGTCAGGAGCACCACCAGCACCCCCAACGCGCGCGCGCCGCAGGACAACCCGAACCTTCGCCCCAGCACCCCCATCTCGCCAGCACTCCCCCTGTCGCCTGATTCCATTACTTGAACCTTAGGCATTCGCATATACGAACCCTTCGCGTTCACAGTACCATGACTGCCCGTTCTTAGCAAGCATGGAAAGGCATCGTGTGGCTGTGACGATCGCCCGCAAGGCGCATCCACGCACGGGGGTGGATGCGCCTTGCGGGCGCCGATTTCGCATCCGCCGCCGCCGTGGTAGGATCGCAGGGGATCGCGGGCCGGCCCCGCGCGTTACACGGCAAGGAGACGGACCGATGAGCGGCACCGCGACGGAGTACGGCGTCGACGCTTTCATCGCCGACGCCCGCGCGATCATGGAGGTCGAGGGCGGCATCACCGACCGGGAGGCGGCGGTGCGCCAGCTCGAACCGCTGCTGCGGCACGCGCTCGCCGGCCCCGGCTGGACCGACCCGCGCTACGCCACCACGGTCGACGGCGGGCGGCCGGGCTTCCGCTACTACCGCAACGACGACGGCTCGCTGAACATCTACGGCGTCCTCTTCCGCCCCGACCACCCGACGCCGGTCCACGACCACGTCACCTGGGGCCTGATCGGCGTCTACTCCGGCGCGCAGCGCACGACCCGCTACCGCCGCCTCGATCACGGCGACACCCCCGGCCGCTGCGACGTCGAGCTGGTCGCGGACGAGACCCTGACGCACGGCGCGACCTACCCGCTGCTGCCGCCGCACGACATCCACCGCATCGAGGTCCTCGGACCGGAGGACGGGCTGTCGATCCACGTCCTCGGGGCCGACCTGAAGCGCCAGCGCCGCCGCATCTTCGACGTGGCGGCCGGCACCTGCGAGGAGGTCGAGGGCGTCAGCATGGCGCGCTGAGAGGGACGAGCGACCACAGAGACACAAAGATCACAAAGAACACGGAGGACCATTTTTTCAGGTCCGGCACGAGAAACAACAATTCTCTCTGTGTCCTCTGTGGTC
>JAUJMV010000003.1:290587-309517 GCA_030446685.1 Thermomicrobiales bacterium
CTCTGTGGTCGATCGTCCTCAACCGAAGGAGGGTTCCGATCGCTACTGAATCGCCACCCACAGGGCCGGACGAAGGCGTCGCGGACGCGCCGTTCCCCGACGACGCCACGCTGGCGGCGATCGAGGCGGCGGCGCGCGAGTTCATCGCCGGGGCCGGGCGGATCGTGCTCGAACGCTACGGCGGGCCGCTCGACATCGATTACAAGCAGAAGGGCGGGCGGGACCCGGTGACCGAGGTGGACCGCCAGGTGGAGCGGTACCTCACCGAGGCGGTGGCGGCGCGCTTCCCGGCGCACGCGGTGCTGGGGGAGGAGGGGCAGGAGGTCGCGGGGGAGGCAGAGTTCGAGTGGATCGTCGACCCGGTCGACGGGACGCTCAACTTCATCAACCGCCTGCCCTTCTTCGCCGTCTCGATCGGCGTGCTGCACCGGCGGCGGCCGGTCGTCGGCGTGCTCCTCTTCCCGCTGACCGACGAGACCCTGCACGCGCGGCGTGGGGGGGGCGCGTTCCGCAACGGCGAGCCGATCCGGGTCGGGCCGGCGACCACGCCGGGGCCGAACCTGCTGGCGGGCCTGCCGCTCGGCTTCTGGTTCAGCTTCAAGGCGGGGCGGCCGCTGCGGCGGCACTTCGGCGAGGCGCGCAGCCTCGGCTCGATCGTCTACGAGATGGGGCTGGTGGCGACCGGCGGGTTCCACTACGCCGCCTTCCGCGCGCCGAAGATCTGGGACGTGGCGGGCGGCGTGGTCCTGGTCAAGGAGGCGGGCGGGGTGGCGCTGCGCTACAGCCGCAGCCGCGGCGGCTGGTTCCCGATCCAGACCTTCGTCGCGCCGCCGCCGCAGGAGGCCGGCCAGCCGCGCTCGCTGCGGCGGTGGGGCGGGCCGGTCCTGGTCGGGGCCGCGCCGGTGGTGGGGGCCATCGCGCCGCACCTGACGCCGCGCTACGCGCCGGTGGCGCTGACGGCGGCGGTGCGGGGCTATCGCGGCTGGCGGCGGATCACCGAGGCGGCGAAGGCGGCGGCGAAGGCGCGGCGCGAGGCGGCCGAGGGCGGCAAGGGCGAGGGGGCCGCGCCGGAGACGCTGACGGAGCCACCCGCGGCAACTTGATGGCGGGGCGCCACCCCCGCCGGGCCGGGGGCGGCGCGCGGCGGCGATGGGAAGCGGGCGCGGGGCGTGGGAGGGGGGCGGCATGACGCTTCTTCGGCCGATGACGCGCCGTCCCGCGCGGCGAGCCGGGATCGCCCCGATCCTGCTGCTGGCCCTCGCCCTCGCCGGCTGCCTCTTCGAGTCCACGCCCCCCGCGCCGACGCCGGTCCCGCCCACCCCCACGCCGATCCCGACCCCGACGCCGACGGTGCAGCAGCGCGTCGCCTTCCCCACCGCCGCCCCGACGGCCCGCGCCAGCCCGACGCCGGCGCCACTGCCGAGCCCCACGCCGGTCGCCGAGCTGCGCGGCGCCGGGCAGTTGCTCTACATCGGGAGCTTGGAGGGCAAGTCCGGCGTGATCGCGGTCAACGCCGACGGCAGCGACCGGCGGCTGCTGGCCGAGGGGATCTACGATTCGGTGCTCTGGTCGCCCGATGGCGAGCGCTTCGTGGCGGCGGGCGCGCGCGGCAACGGGCCGTCGCAGGTCGATCTCTACACGGCGAGCGGCCGGCTGCTGAGGAATACCACCTTCGCCGGGCAGACCGGCGGCTTCGCCTGGGCGCCCGATTCGCGGCGTCTCACGCTGGCGACCTATGATCCGCCCAGCCCCAGCTCCGGCAGCGGCCCCGGACAACCGCTCGTCATCACCACCTGGCTGCTGGACGAGGGCGGGGCGACCGAGATCACCTTGAGGAGGCAGACCTACTCCGCGTCGTGGTCCGCGCGCGGCCGGCTCGCGCTCAGCGTCTACCAGGACAGCGACGGGGACGGCAAGCCCTCCGAGGGGGACGAGAGCGGCATCGGGACGGTCGACGCGACGGGCGGGGATGCCCGCAAGCTGACGACGGATACCAGCAATCCACTCGGCTGGTCCGCCGACGGGGCGACGCTCTACACCCTGGGTGACCTCCAGCCCGTTGATACGTCGAGTGGGCGGTCCTCCGCGGCGCCGACCAGCCTGCTGGCGATCGACGCCGACAGCGGCGCCCGCCGGACGGTCGCCACCGTCGCCGACCTGTCGGCACGGGCCGCGCCGGACGGCCAGCCGGCGCCACGACGCTGGGTCATCTGGGGGCTGGCGGCCCCGTCCGGCGAGCGGATCGCCCTCTGGCTGACCGATGTGTCCGCGTTCAGCAGCGGCAGCCAGGGGCGAGGAGATTCCTCACTCATGGTCATCGTCGACGGGACCGGCCGCGTCATCTGGCAGGACCGCGCGCAGCCCTATCCCGGTGGTGGCGCTTGGTCGCCGGATGGCACGCGGTTCGTCTACCCGTTCTCCGGGCCGGGTGGTGGGGCGGGCGGGGCGACCAGCGGGCTGCGGCTGGTCAACGTCGAGACCGGCGAAGCGTCACTGCTGGCCGAGAGCTTCGCCATCGGGGAGGTGGCGGTGCGCTGGTCGCCCGATGGGCGCTGGCTCGCCCTCGCCTGGTCCAACAAGCTCGAGATCGTCTCCGGGACGGGCTCGGCCGACGCCTGGCCACTGGCAACCGGCGGCCGCTCGCCGAGCTGGCGACCGGCGCGCTAGGGCCGGAGGCACCACCGCGGCCTGCCGGGTCAGGCGACGGCTTGGCCCCGTCATCCTGAGCCGCGGCGAAGGATCGGTTTCTCTGGCACCGGACGAAGCCATCCGCCACGCGAGCGCCGCGTGAACCGATCCTTCGCCGCGCTCAGGATGACAGGGAGAGATCACGCCCGTCGGTCAAGGCCATCGGCTCACTCGCGGCGCGGATCGCCCGCGCGTCCGGGGCCGGCATGACTCGCGTCCCACGCCGCACGCCGCACGCCGCACGCCGCACGCGGGTCAGCCGCCGGGCTGCGGCTCGGGGGCGGGGACCTCGTCGGCGGTCGGCTCGTCCGGCCGCGCGACCGGGGGGCGGCCGAGCTTGCGCGCCTCGATCAGGGTGGCGAGGACGTCCATGATCACCCGCCCGCCGAGGAGCGCGGTGATGTCGGCCACGTCGTAGGGGGGCGAGACCTCGACCAGCTCCATCCCGGCCAGCCCCTCGCGCGCCGCCAGCCGCACCATCTTGAGCGCCTCGCGGGGGAGCAGGCCGCCCGGCTCGGGCGTGCCGGTGCCGGGGGCGAAGGCGGGATCGACCGAGTCGATGTCGAAGGAGAGCCAGACGGCCCGCGCGCCGCGCCAGGCGACCGAGAGGGCGAACTCCATGATCCGCTCGATGCCGTAGCGCTCGATGTCCTCGATCGTGATCACCGTCGCGCCGCGCTCGCGGGCGACGCGCATCCCCGGCTTCGAGCCGGTCCAGCCGCCGATGCCGATCTGGACCAGGTTGGTCGCGGGGGCGTTGGGGATGTTGGTGGCGTGGAAGAAGGGGGAGCCGTGCATCCGCTCGTCGTAGGTCGACTCGGTGAGGTCGCTGTGGCGGTCGAAGTGGATGATGCCGACGTTGCCGTCAATGTAGGGCGCCAGGCCGCGGATGTCGGGGTAGCCGATCGAGTGGTCGCCGCCGAGGACGACCGGGAAGACGCCGCGCTCGTGGATGTAGCCGACGGCGCGGGCGATCTGGTCGAAGCTCTTCTCGAGGTTGGCGGGGATGACCTGGATGTCGCCGGCATCGATCATGTCGAGCGACTCCTTGAGGTCGATACCCCATCCGGCGTTGTAGGAGCCGCCGAGGGTCGAGATGCGGCGGATCGCCTCCGGCCCGAAGCGCGTCCCCGGCCGGAAGGTCGTGCCGGCGTCGAGCGGCGCGCCGACGAAGGCGACGTCCTGCCCGCCGAGTTGGCGCATGTCCTCCAGGAACGGCACGCCGCTAAAGGTGCCGCCGGCGCCCGGCCCCCAGCGCCCGCGCCGGAAGAGGGTCAGGGAGCGGTCGCGGATGCTCGCCGCCGCGTCGAGGCCGTGGAGCTTCGCCTGCTCGGCCAGCTCCTTCGCCCTGGCCCCGGACAGCTCGGCCTCGCGCGCCATCGCCCAGGTGCCGCGCAGATCCTCGCGCCGCACGGCCCCCTCGCGCTCGTCCGCGCGCTCGTCTCGTCCCGATCCCATCGTCGCTCCGCTCCTTCAGTGCTGCGTGCTGCGTAATGCGTGCCGAGTAGGACGGGCCGCGGCAGGGCCGGCCCGTGCAGCCGTACTCAGTGAAACCGGGCGACGGAGGGCGGGGCTGATCCGCCTCGCATCGCGGGCGCATTGTAGCGCAGGGGGGAGCCGCTGTCTGGAACCGGCGACGCCACGCGCGCGTCAGCTAGAATGGATGCGCACGACAAGGTGGGGGGACGGCGAGCGATGAGGATGGGACGCGTAGCGCCGCTCGTGTTGCTGGTCTGCCTGCTGGCCCTCCCGCCGGGCATCGCCGGGGCCGGGGAACCGACGCCGGCCACCGCGTGGCGCGTCGGTCTGCAGGTCGGGCACCTGCGGATCGAGGAACTGCCGGAGGACCAGGCGCGACTGCGCGGGCAGGTGGGCGGCAGCGGCGGCGGCTACCGCGAGGTCGAGGTCAACGAGGCGATCGCGCGGCGGGCGGCGGCGATCCTGACAGCGCGCGGGGTGGCGGTGGACATCCTGCCGGCCGCGGTGCCGCCCGGCTACCGCGCCGACGCCTTCGTCGCGATCCACTGCGACGCCAACGCCAACGCGGGCCTGCGCGGCTACAAGCTGGCGCGCTACCGGGAGAGCCTGATCCCCGAGCGCGACGACGCGCTGATCGCGGCCCTGGGCGACGCCTACGACGCCGCCATCGGCCTGCCGCGCGATCCCGGCGTCAGTTGGAACATGACCGGCTACTACGCCTACAACGCCAAGCGGTACACCTCGATCATCGACCGGCAGACGCCCTCGGCGATCTTCGAGCTCGGCTTCCTGACCCACCCCGCCGACCGTGCCACCCTGATCGGTCGCCAGGACGCGATCGCCCTGGCGCTCGCGGACGGGATTATGCGCTTCCTGGAAGGCACACCGGCGACCGCCCTCGACACCACTCCGTCCCCGCCAAGTCCCATCACGGCGACAGCCGCGACGGGGTATGAGGGCGGGGGTCAGGCACACGAGGAGACCCGGCGCCGGGCGTGGCGCAATCGTCTCGAACCGTAACGATCATCCCCGTCGAGCGCGGCGGCGGGTGGACACCGCCGAAGGCGGGGGCGTGGCCGATTGTCCGGCCACGCCCCCGCCTTATTTCGTCTCGCGGCCCTGCTTTCCCTTGCCTCGCCGCCGCGCCGCGGTCTGCCAACCGGCCGGCGCGGACTAGCGCGACGCCGACCGCGCCGGTGTCGCGTCCACGGGATCGGCCTCCCGGTCGTCGTCCGGGTCGCGCCCCGCCGGCCGGCGCGGCTCGATCAGGTCGAGCAGGGCCTGGGCGGTCCGCTCGATCTGGCGCAGTTGCGCCGCGATCGTCGCCAGGTCGGGGGCATTGACCTGCGGCACGCCGTGCTCGCGCCGCAGCTCGGCCGCGAGGAAGCGCCGGGCCTGCTCAGCGGCTCGTTTGTGCGAGATGCCCGCGCCGCGGGCTTCCTTGATCAGCAGTCAAATATCAACCGCGTGGCCGGTGAAGCCGCTCCGGTCGTGCGGCGAGCGCGGCAGGTACTCCTGCTCGGCCCAGTGGATGACCTGGCGCAGGGTCACGCCGCAGAGGTTGGCGACCTGCGACGCATTCAGCGCCAGGCGCATCCAGATCGCGCCCCGGTTCGGCGGCGTGAACGGGAAATCCCCGTCGATCGGCCCCTCCGCCGGATGCGCGCGGTCACCGAAGGGATCGGGCGCGTCCGGCCGCTCGCCGTCCGTGCCGCCGGCCTCCCCGACCGCCTGCTCGTCGACTTCCCACTCCTTCCGCATCGGCACTCCTCTCCCCTCCCCCCGTTTGCCACCCCTCCGCCTCTATGATAGCCGATCGGTCAAGAATTCGCCGTCATCATCGGATACAGGTGTAAACCCCATTGACAGCAAAGCCGCGTCCTGGTACTATGCGCGTAGACCTTCGGGTGGGTCGGACACAAACAATTGAATGGTTCCCCTGGCGCATCCCACACCGGCCCACCCGAAGTTCCCCTTCCCGGCCAGCATGTCCGCCGTCCCTCGCTCACTTCATTCCCACCCCCTTCCCTCCTTTAGCGCACCGCCGGCTTATGGCCGGCGGTGCGCTTGTGTGCGCGGAGGTGTCACTTCTCCCGGTCACGCACATTCCGGACCATCGGGCGCGCGCCAGGGATGCGGGGCGGCGGGACGCTCAGGGCGGGCCGGGATCGGCCGCGCCGGGCGGGACGAACGGGTGCGCGGCGCGGAACTCGTCCTCGAGCAGCGACATGACGATGGCGTCGTAGTAGCGCCCGCCGAGGAAGGTGTGCTCGCGGAGGACGCCGTCGCGCCGGAAGCCGCAGCGCTCGTAGGCGCGGCGGGCGCGCCCGTTGTACTCCTCGACGCGCAGCCAGACCTTGTGCAGGTTCAGCTCGTGGAAGAGGTGCCCGAGGAAGGCGACGATGGCGTCGCCGCCGTAGCCGCGCCCCCAGTAGGCGCGCTCGCCGATCTGGATCGCCAGCTCCGCGCGGCGGTTGCGCCGGTCGAGGTCGACGTAGCCGATCCGCCCGATCGGCTCCCCCTCGTGCGTGGCGATCAGCAGCCAGTGGGCCTGGCCGGTCGGGCCGCTCAGGCCGCCGCCGTAGCGCGCCGCCAGCTCGTCGCGCGAGATCAGCGCCGGCGCGGCCCAGTAGTGCATCACCTCGGGGTCGTTCTGCCAGCGCCAGAGCGCGTCGAGGTCTTCGCGCTCGATCGGGCGCAGGATCGTCAGGTGGCCGCGGATCATGGCCCGTCCCCCAGCTCGGCCAGTGCGGCGCGCGCCTCCTCGCGCAGGGCCTTGCGCGGTCCGGTCGGATTCTCGCCGAGGCCCGCCAGGACGTGCCGCAGGGCGGCGCGGTGGGCGACCGCCAGCGCCTCCTCCGGCGGCACGGCGAGGTCGGGCGCGACGCCGACGCCCTCCCAATTGGCGCCGGTGACCGGGTTGATCGCCCGGCCGTTGGGGATGAATGCGGCGAAGTGCGCGTCGAGCTGGTGGTGGTCGCCGGGGTTCGCGCCGCCGCCCGTCGTCTCGCCGACGATTGTCGCCCGCCCACGGGTCTTGAGGTTGTAGGCGAACTCCTCCCCGCCGGAGAAGGTCCGCCGGCTGGTCAGGACCCAGACCGGCTTCGCGCCGCCGAACCGGGGGCCGGGGACCCACGGCAGCGTCCACCACTGGTGGGTGAAATCGCCGTCGCGCCAGTAGAGCGAATTGAGGTGGACCGGCTCGTGATCGAAGAGGTAGGTGGTGAGGAACGCGACCATCGCCGGGTCGCCGCCGCCGTTCCGGCGCAGGTCGACGATCAGCGCCCCGGTATTGGCCAGCAGCGTCATCGCCGCGGCCGCCAGCTCGCCGGCGAACGCGGGGGAGGCGAACTGGCGCAGGTCGAGGTAGCCGACGTTGCCGGCCAGCCGCTCGACCCGCTGGAAGCCGAAGTTGCGCTGCAGCCCCGCCTGCCGCCACCGCTCGCGCTCCTCGGGGTCCGGCCCCTCCCGGTCGCGGACGGGGCGCGGCTCCTCCTCCCAGGAGACGCGCAGGTGCCTGTCCCGGCCGACCTCCTGGAGGTGCGCGGTCAGCGCCTCGGCCAGGGCCGGGCCGGCGGCGATCGCGTCGTACTCGCCCGCGCCGAGCCGCCCGCGGATCGCCGCCTCCATCCGCTCCGCGACATCGGGGTAGACGTAGCGGGCGCGCAGCTCGCGCAGCAGCGTCTCGATCACCGCGCGGCATGTCTCCCGGTCGAGGGTGTGCTCGGTCGCGGTCATGGTGCCCTCCGCTCGATCCGCCCCGCGCCCGGCGCGGCCCCCGTCCCGCTACGCCCGCGGCTCCAGCCGCTGGCGGGTCTCGGCCGCGGCGTCGACCGCCTCGCGCGAGTAGGGCATCGGCTGGAGGCGCAGGTCGGCCCAGGACTGGAGCTGATCGGCGTAGTGCGGGCTGCCGGGGTGGCCCGAGGCGCCGAGCGGGACGATCCAGCCGCTGCGGTCCCAGTCGGCGAGGTCGAAGACGTAGCGCGCGACCGCGGTGTTGACGATCGTGAAGCCGGCCCCGCCGAGGCCGGGGTAGGCGGCGGCCTGCGGCGTGTCGCCGTCGCCGCCGAGGGCGACCGCGGGCGGGTTGAGCAGATCGGCCAGGTCGGGGAAGGTGGCGGCGAGGGTGTGGCGGTGGGCGGTGCGGTGGAGCCGCCCCCAGCGCCACTCGCCCATCTCCGGCCCCAGCGCCGACTCCAGCCAGGCGACGGCGCGGGCCAGCGCCCGCGCCAGGAGGGCGGGCCAGTCCTCGCCGGGCGGCAGGAGGGCGCGGTCGTCGTTCACCATCAGCGCCAGCAGGTGGGGGCGCAGCCGCGCGGCGACGGGGTAGACCCGCAGCGGCAGCGGCTCCTCGGCGGGCGGGATCCGGGCCAGCGGCGCCAGGGCGGGCGTTTCCAGGAGCAGCGCGACCGTCTGCTCGCGCCAGGCGGCGTAGAGCGTCGGGGCGACGGCGTCACGCTCCATCACGCCGTCCCAGGCGAGGAGGATCTCCCTCGCCGCGGCGGAGCGGTCGTCGGCGGGCCGGACCCGCTCCAGCAGGCGGACGAAGGCGCGCGCGGGGAGCGAGACGCGGTCGGCGTGGATCGCGGCCATGTCCGGCACCCGCGCCTCGGTCAGCGCGGCGAGGCGGGTGTTGATCCGCTCGGCGCGGTAGGGCGGCGCCCAGTCGGTCGCCAGGTAGTGGGGGTAGTCGTTGCCGACGATGCGGTTGTTGGCGGTGGCGATGAAGCCGGTCTCCGGGTCGCGGGCGCGAGGCAACTCCGCGAAGGGGATCGCCCCCCGCCACTCCCCCTCGCCGGTCCAGCCGGGAACCGGCAGCAGACCGTTGGCGGGCGGGCGGAGCGGCACCTCCCCGCGCAGCAGGTAGCCGATCGCGCCGTCCCGGTCGGCCATGAGAAAGTTGTTGCCTGGGTCGACCCAGGGGCGCATCGCCGCGTCGAGTTCGTCCACGGTCGCCGCGCGCAGCATCGGCAGGAAGGCGGCGAAGCCGCCGTTCGGCCCCTCGGTCGCGGTGTAGCGCAGGGCCACCGCGTGGCCGGCGGCGGGGTCGCCGGCGACGATCGGGCCGTGGCGCGTGGCGGTGACGTCGATCTCGACCGGCGCCACCCCGCGAACCTCGATCGTCTCGCGGGCGCGCTCGGCCGGGAGCCACTCGCCGCGGTACTCGTAGCGGGTCGGGTCGCCGGGCGCGAACCGCTCGATGTAGAGGTCCTGGTAGTCGGTCCCGGCGTGGGTGATGCACCAGGCGACGCGCGCGTTGTGGCCGAAGTGGGGGAAGCCGGGCAGGCCGGCGAAGGAGTAACCGATCGCGTCGAACTCCGGGCAGGCGACCTGGTTCTGGTAGTAGACGTTCGGCACCTCCGGCGCGCGGTGGGGGTCGCCGGCCAGCAGCGGCAGGCCGGAGGCGGTGCGCCGGCCGTGCAAGGCCCAGTTGTTGCTCCCGCCGCCCCACTCCCAGAGGCCGACGGTGGCCGCGGCCCCGGCCGGCGCGGCGTCCGCGGGCGCGGGGGCGTACTCCGCGCCCGGCGGCACGACCAGCGGCCCCGGCACGGCCCCACCGGCGCGCAGTTTTTGGAAAGTCTCGGGGCCGACGGTTTCGAGCTGTCGCGCCCGCCAGAGCTTCTGCGCCCAGACGCCCATCAGGACGTGGCGCACCTTGTAGACGGCGCAGGAGTCCCAGGGGCGCCAGGGCTCCGGCGCGGCCCCGACCAGGCGGTACTCGACCGGCAGCCGATCGGTTGTCTCGATGAAAGCGTTGACCCCGGCGGCGTAGGCGTCGAACATCGCGCGCGTCTCGGGGTCGAAGGCGGCGTAGTCGGCCTCCGCGCTGCGGGCGAGGCGCAGGCGGCGCATCAAGCGGTCCTGCTCGACCCCGACCGGCCCGGCCCAGGCCGCCCAGCGCCCCTGGGCGCGGCGGCGGTCGTAGTCCATCTGCCAGAGGCGGTCCTGGGCGTGGACGAACCCCTGGGCGAAGAAGGCGTCGTGGGTCGAGCCGGCGCGGACGTGGGGCACCCCGAGCCGGTCGCGGACGATCTCGACCGGCCCCTCCAGCCCCGGCAGCCGCAGCGTGCCGGTGAGGTCGGGAACGGCGGCCCGCAGGTCGTCCGCGCTGATCGGCATGGTGTCGCGCCTCCTTCGATGAGCGGCCCGGCGACCGGCGGACGCGCCGCGCGGCGGCGCGGGCGGCCCGGCGGGGAAGGTCGTCAATGGCGCTCATCTTGCCGGAATCGGGGGAGGCGTCAATAGGTGGCCGGCAGCGCGTCCGCGCGGGCGCCGCCGGTGGTGCGCTTCACGCATGGTTGTCGGCCTGCCCACCCCGCCATTACGGTCTGCCGGGGCAGGAGTTGCGAGGATCTTCATTGATCAGGGCCACCACCGCGAAGACGAGCGCGAACCCGAGCGACGAGCACGAAGCTGACCTTCAGCCAGCGCGCGGCGCGTGCCCGCATATTCGTTGGGCGACAACCCAGCTGGTCTTCCAGGGATGACCCCACCGGCAAATACGATCATGCCCCTCGAAGTTGCTACTGAACGTCACGCCGCAGCAGTGCAGAGGACCAGTAGACGAGGATGGCATCCAACGCACATGGCGCCGGCCAGGACGACCAACGAGAGCAGCGCCCAGCGCACCACCGTGTTCATCGGGCCTCCACGGCCCGACAGGAATAGCGATTACGCGACCCTCACCGGAGGGAGCGGGGGCAGCAGGGGTGAGGCCGCGCCCCCCGCTCGCCGGCCCCGCCTGCCCCACCAGAGCGTGACGAGGATCGGCAGGGACAGGCCGGCGAGCGTAAGCCGCAGCCAGTCGGCCAGGTACTCCCGGCGCTCCCGCCCGACCTGCTCGCGCGCGCCGCCAGCTCGTCGGGGGCGCGCGCCGCGCGCGCCTCGGCGACCCCCAGCACATGGCCGTGCTGGTCGCCCAGCGAACTCGCCACCGGGTGCCGGGTCCAGGCGTGGCGGCGGGTGTAGTCGGCGGGCACGACGGCGTAGGCGTAGGCCCCGACGAGGAGGGCGAGGAGGAGGTAGCCGCCGAGCGTGGCGGCGAGCACCTGCCACCAGGGGCGCCGGCCGGCGGCGACGAAGGCCGCGACCGGCGCGGCGACCAGCAGGCCGAGCGGGAGCAGGACCGTGACCAAGCCGAAGAGTTGCGCGCCGAACCTGCTCATCGCCGCCCCGCCTCCGCCCGCGCGCCTTGTCGTACACCTGCTGCCACAAGAACGACGAGTCCATGTCGCCGGTTGCGGTGGCGTTACCGCAGTGAGACGCGCTTACGCTGGTGGCCACCCAACAGGAAGTGATCTGACGGCGCTCATCTTGCCCGACACGGAGGAAAGCATCAACGAGTGGCCGAGCGGAGGGCTTGCAGCTGCTGCACGAGGCCGAATCGCTCCATCGCGGGATAGAGCAGCGAGGTCGCACCTGCACCCGCGACGGGCGCAGGCCGAGATGGCGCCGCTGCACGGTCGTGGTCAGGATCTGCGGCAGGACATCAAAGGCGTAGACGCGGCCATCCTGCTTGAGGCGCGCGTGGTCGCCGCGTCCACGGTCACGTCTGTATTGTAGACACCCGTCCGGCTTCCCCGCGACCGCCCTGGGCGTTCGCCAGTGCTCTTGGATCCAAAAAGGCGCACCGTGCGGATTGGGCTGCCCGGATCGCGGGCTTGCCACTGCTAATCCGATTCAGGTCGGGGAATCAACCGTGCTCGAACCACCGTTAGCGTCAACGGCACGCAAGATGCTGCCGGTAGGCGCGAGGCCGTACGTCCGAGCGAACGCGGTGAACTCGTCGGGCGGGGAGCGGGCGCGCGAAGACGAGCGTCACGTTGAATGGATCGCCGCTGGCGGCAAGCTGATCGGTGGCCTGGTTCAGTGCCGCGACCGCCGCCTGCACGTCCGCAGCGGAGCGGAGGGGGTAGTCGTAGGTCACCTCGTAGTCGCCGTACGCCTCGGCGGCAACGCCGTAGCGATACTGCCAGCCGCCGAGGAGCCAGTGCCGGGGATATTCATGGTCAGCAGGAGGCCTTGGCGATCGAGAACAGCAGGAGACCAACGAGCACAGCCTGGATGACGATAGTATAGATGGCACGACGTAAGAGCGTTTCGGCCATCACACTGCTCCTATTGACAAGATGCAGATACAGCGTGAGGCCGCTGCAAGCATCACCACTAGATGTTGTGCCATGCAATCCTCAGCGCTCAGTGTAGCATTTTGCACCGAGCATGTAGCAGCGCGGTCGGACTTGGCATTCGCCGGGTCCGACCGTCATGCACCTGTTGGTATCAGGGTGCGGAAGGCTGGTCGGACGAACGGCCATCCAGCTTACCGACTGTCGACCAGCCCAATGTCTGCCATCGCCCAGTACAGCCAGAACCCTGAATGTTGATCCTCCCAGCAGGTACGCTTCGGTGTTGCCGTTGCACCTCCTTGGTGATCACATGCTGAAGAGCGTCCACGGCGAAGACGCGTCGGTCATGCCGCAGCCGTTGGTACGAAGCGAGTCCAGGGTTACGTCGGTGCTGACGATTCCCAGCACCCGGTTATCGGGGCGGCGCTTTTTCAGGCGCTCGAAACCTTCGCTATCAAACGGTGCCTGCCCCAGGCTCGGCTGGCCAATACCGCGGATCATTTTCAGCCCACCTACCACGGCGCTACGGCTGTCGCGCGGCCAGGGACCAGCCGGTAAGCTGCGTGTAGCAGAAGGTGCCGCCTACGCCGCCGACGTCGACCTCGATGCGCTCGGCGCCACCGACATTGAGCCCGATGGCGCGCGCCCCTCGCGGCCATCGGGCTGGCGGAGGCGCACCCGGACAGTCGCCTGGAGCGCGCGGTGGTTCACCTCTGATCGTTGCCCCCGACTACCGCACCTCAGGTGGAAGCTGTAGAGGATGGTACCTTCTTCCGATGATTCCCGGCTGCTGTTGACCAGTACCTCGACGGCGATGACATACTCGCCAGGAACCAGGCGGCGATGATCTCGGCCTGGTGCTCCGATAGGTGCAGGGGAAGGGGCGTTGCTGGCCGGCCGTGCGGGATGCATCGTGCCGGATGGTTTGGTAGGCACTGGGGCTGATCTGCGAGGGGTATGGCCGCGCGGTGAGTGCGGCTGGCGGAGTTCGCACCGCCGAAGACGAAGGTTAAGATGGCCTCGGGGGGACGGTGAGTGTCTCGTCTGGGACCGGAATGCCGGGTGCGTCGCGATGGGCGCGCGCCTACTGTGGACGACCAGGTGTAATAGCTCGCCACGCCCACCAGCGTCTGCTCCCCAAATGTAAGTGTGGCCCTCGGGGGTGGGCATCGGCCGACCTTTTCGGCGATGGCGGTTCGGGCGATGGCGGTCTGGGTTGGGTCGGCGCCGGGCGGCGCGCGACGCGGTTGCGGTGCGACCGCTCGTGCCGATCGCCGTCTGCCTCGCGCCGGTGGGCGTCAACGACGGTGGGGCGGCTGCCCCCGCGTTGCCGTGCGGGTCGTCGTAGGTGAGGTCCCTACTACCACGGGGCCACCCTGCGGGACACCGCACGCCACAAGCCCCAGGATAAGGACAATAGTGGCAGCGCCATGAGACCCCGTGGGAATACATGATCTAGAACTGGCACGATGCTCCTTTTCGCGGATGGGCGCATCTGGGGCGGCGAATCATGCCCCTTTACGTCGCTTGCTTCTTGTCGCATCGCCTGATGACAAAGATGAGCCGCCTACCGGGAAAGTTCCAATCGAGAGCAGGTACGATCGGCCATGCATGTGGTACGCCTGCACCTTTAGGCAAGCTGAATGGCGGCCCTGAGCACCAAAGCCACATGCCGTAATGATATCGAGCCACGGTGCGGTGAGGAGCCCCAGATGGGCAGGACTTGCTCGAATATCCCGCACGACGGGGTTGTCCGCCTGCCCTCGTGCCTGGCCGCCATTGGCGTCACCGTGCTGTCCCGCTCGATCCGGTAGCGCCCCTCGGGTGAAACGGTCTGGAGCAAGGCCCTGACCCCAGGCTCTAGCAATAGGACGTAACGCTCACCGGGCTTATAGGGGATCGTCGTGGGCGAAATGGGGGGATCGGGCTGTATATCCGTGCTACCGCCCATCTGGAAAACCGTCACCGTCTGGCCGATGGTGGCCTCGCCGCGGCAGACCTTCGTCACTCATGTCGCGCGCTGTGCTGGCAAGCGCACTACGCCGTTGGGTTCGCCTGCTACAGGGTAAGCCAGATCCTCCATGCGCTCGGCGGACAGGACGGTCACCAGGACGACGTGGTGCGCTTTATCGCGCGCTCTTTGTATGCTCTTAGGATGGAACCGCCAGGTGAAGTGCAAGCCCTCTGCTTCGGCAGAGTGGCGGGTCCGCAGGCTGGCCGTCTGCCCAACCAGTGCGATCGCCAGCGCAGCGGTGGTGATCGCCCACACGATGGTCCACGGATGCCGCTTCAGGTGTTGCATTTGCTTGCATCCCCCGCTTCGTACTCTATGCGTGGGGCAGATATCACCTGATGTACCCCGGCCTGACCTCAGTGCCAACGGTATTGACCGTAGAAGTCTGACCAGTCGTGATCGCTCAACCAGGGCATCCAGGGGGCGTCGTCGTACCCCTCCCCCATGCAGCTGTCGACGTAGGTGGTGGTGGTGCTCCTGCCCCCAACCGTGGCCGATCTCCTGACGGCAGACCGCCAGCACCCAGTCATACCAGCCGGTGTTTGCAACCAGTGTTGGACCAGGCGTGGCCGTGGGTGATATGATGGCCCGACGCCTCGGGGTAGAAACCGCCACCAGTTGTTGGCATTTCCCTCGTTGAAGTCGAAGACGTCAACACCCTATCCAGAAAGTCGGGCGCTGTACACCCAGTCCCGGTTGAGCCGATTATCGTGGTGGTCCGGCGGCGCAGCAACCGCAGGACGGCGCTGGTGTGGCGCGCGGACGACGCGCCGTGGGGCGAGATTTCCGCTGTTGTTCAGATCGACAAGCCGCGCAAGAGCCGGGGCGTGCTCGCGGCTGGACGATTCGCCGCTCTTCGACACCGATCGTCAGCACTGGCGCGCAACGGCGGCCAGTGGGCGATGCTTCCCGCGCGCGTTCGGGGCCAAGTCCACGGTCCACGCGCCCTTCTCGAGTGGGTCGAGCAACGCCGCCTCGCCAAGGCGGCGTACCTGCTGGCGGTGTACGACGACGAGGTGGGGCTTTCGCGTGGCAGGCCGCCGACTAATACGGTCAAGGTTCCGCTGGGGAAAAAGGGCTGGCTTCTCAGGCGACCGGGGCGACCCCACCGACCGCGGTTGGGCGACCGCTGGCACCTGCTGACCGACGGCCGGGACGTTCTTGCTGGCGCTCGTCCTTCCGGCGCCAACTTCGCTCAATGATATGAAGCACCGGTGGATCTGCCGATGCCCGCCTGCTCGCGGTGCCTGCCGACCCCACGGGCCGGGGGCGCAGCAGGGCTCGACCGCGGCTACGAAGGGATCGGCAATTGCCGCGCGGCGGCGCCGCGCGCGGCTACACCCGACATCCGTGCCGAAGCGCGAGCGCCGAGCAGCCCCTGCCCGCGCCGGGCGACCCGGCGCGGCATCACCCGCGGCGCAGGTGGTCGAGGTGGGGCACGCGGTTGTTGTCGGCGAAGGAATCGTGGGATCGGGCCGAAAACGAACTGCTTCGTCCAGCTCGCCGCCCGCCTGATCGTCTGCGGCAAGATCCGCCATCATCGCCTACTTTCTGGATAGGCTGTAAGTTCCAAGCCGGGTGCGTGGTCGCGCAGTACACCCAGCTGAGGTTGAGCCGATTATCGTGGTGGTCGAGGGCATTGGCCGCAGCATTCCACACGACGCTGGTGAACGCCGTTGCGAACCGAGGGGTAGACGATTTCCCGCCATGGTTCAGATGGTATGGGCCGAAGTGCGCTGGCGTGCTGGGCGCGGAGAGATTCGCCAGTAATAGGGCACCGATCGTCAGCATCCCGGCCAAGAATTTCCAACGGCGCAGTATGTGGCCCCCTTCCACGAACTCCATCGTCAAGGCTCTTGCAGAGATCAGGCGGTCGCCTTTGAAGAGCATGCATCGTACCTCTCACTTCCTTTATCCGTCTACCCAGGGATTTCGCGTGCGCCCCCGTCACTATGGGTCTGTTCCGCCGCAGACCACTTTCGGGCTGCCCTCGACCTCGCCGCGCGTTGGGCGGCCATGTGCCTGCGTATCACTCGCGACGATTTCTTCGGCCTTGCTGATCACTTCCCACTGTGCTAACTTCCTTCGCTCAATGGTCTTTCTAGGGCCGGTGGACGCGCGCCCAACCTACAGTAACTGTTCAGACCGGGGCGGGTGGCGCAGCAGGGGCGGTCATTTGTGTCCAGGATGGCGGTGGTGGCCCGTGCTCGGTCGCGCAGGAAGAGCGAGGCGAGGTGTATACGCGCGAGCCGTCGGTAAGCGAGGCTGCTGCGAGCCGGGCGAAGACCAGCGGTACACGGCGTTCGGCCAGGTTGCCCCGGCGGGATGTGGATCCGCACGAACTCGAACAGTTCGTCAAGGTTGCTCGATTGCTGGTTTCTCGCGGCTACGCCTCCCGGCGCCCAGCCCTGGCGGGTTGGCGGGTCAGCCGATCGCGCGCGCCGAAAGCCAGGACAATTGTCGCTGGCGGCGATCTGCTTGGCCTCTGCCGAGGGCACACGGCGCCTCGAGCGCCGCGCGGCGCCGCCGAGGTCGGCGATGCGCGCCAGGTTGCCAGCACCGCTTCGCCGCGGGAGTGGACGTTGTAGCTTGTCGTAGAGGTCGCTGAGGTTGTTACGCACCGTCTTGTCCGACAGGCGCACGGCGGTGGTCGTAGTGATCGTCTTGTTGTCCTTGTTGCCCGCCAGCAGGATGAGCAATTGCCGCCCGCGCCAGGTCAACTCGGCGCGGCTGGCCCCGACCCGCGCGTCGGGCGCGTTGTCACGGCGGCGCGAACGGGGGGTGCCGACGAGCGGGCGCCCGGGCGCCGGGCGGGCCGCGGGCACCCGCTGCAGCACGCGCACCGGCAGGTCCCGCTGACGGTGTGCAGGGTAGCGATCGCCGCCACCGTGTCCAGGAGGCAGGCCCAGCACGTCGCGAGGTCGCGCAGGGCCTTGACGGCAGCCGGTGATGACCCTTCCCGACCATGCCGATCGCTCGACCCGGACGGGCCCGCCGCGTCCTGCCGCGCCAGCACGGTGCAGGGCGGTGCCCCAGACCGTCCGGCGTGCTCGATGCGCGTAGCGCTCGATCCGGTAGCTGTCCCGCTCGCGGCCGCCATCGGCGCGCGGTAGAGAGGCATGTCCGCCGGCGCGTCGTCCGGGTCAGCGCGGCGATCGGCGATGCGCGCCGCGCCAGCACAGTTCCGCCTCGCGGTCAAGGTGGTCCAGCCGCTCGAGCGTATGGCCGGAGCAATTTGCCAGGCGATGAACAGATGCCCCCATCTGCCCCACCCGGTCATGTGTGGCAGATGGCAAGCGACGTCTCGGTCGTGCACTGCTGCGAGTGTATACAGGGGTATCGGTAACGAGGCTGCTGTGAACCGCAAGATTGCGTATACACAGCGGGCATCTGCCCCTAAAGATGTCTCCGCTATTCGGTTGTCGTTGCTGTCGCTGGTTTCTACTCTACGCCTCGGGGCGGGCGCGGCATAGGGACAGATCGTCCCGAAAACCGGGACAATTGTCCTGCGGCATTCTGAGTGCGCGCGCCGCGCCTCAGTGCCGCGCGTCGCCGCCGAGATCGCGCTGCCGCGCCCAGGTTGCCGCCTCGCCGCGGGAGTGGACGCCGAGCTTGTCGTAGAGGTCGCTGAGGTTGTTACGCACCGTCTTGTCCGACAGGCGCAGCGTGCTCGCGATCGTCTTGTTGTCCTTGTTGCCCGCCAGCAGGATGAGCAATTGCCGCCCGCGCCAGGTCAACTCGGGCGGCTCCGGGGCGTCGTCGGGCGCGTTGTCACGGCGGCGCGAACGGGGCGGCGACGGCGCGGGCGGGCGGGCGCCGGGCGGGTCGGGGGTGTCCGGGCCGAGCAAGGCGCGCGCGGCGGTCCTGTCGGCGGCCCCCGCATCGTCATGGGCCAGGAGGCGCCGCAGGAGGTCGCGCAGGGCCTTGACCTCGGTGATGTCCTCGACCAAGCCGATCGCACGATCGGACGTGCCCGCCGCGTCCTGCAGCGGCAGCACGGTCAGCCGGCCCCAGACCGTCCGGCCGTCCTTATGCACGTAGCGCTTCTCGATCCGGTAGCTGTCCCGCTCGCCCGCCATCGGTGCGCGGTAGAGAGGCATGTCCGCCGGCGCGTCGTCCGGGTGCGTGGCGATCGGGAAGCGCCGCCCCCGCAGCTCCGCCTCGCGGTAGCCGACCAGCCGCTCGTAGGCCGGGTTGCAGGCGATGATGCGCCGCTCCCGGTCGGCGAGGACGACGCCGACCGGCAACGCCGCGACGACCGCCCGCCAGCGCGCCTCGCCCTCGCGCAGCGCCTCCTCCAGCCGCTTCTGATCGGTGATGTCGACGCCCAGCCCCAGGCAGCCGGTGATCCGGCCCCGCCCGTCCCGCAGCGGCTCGACCCGCACCTGGAACACCCGCCCGTACAGGGCGATCTCGTACCCGGCGGGCTCGCCCCCGAGCGCGCGCCGGTGCGCCGCGATCGGCGCGAACTCGGGATCGTCGGTCTGGAAGAACTGGGAGAGGGTCAGGCCCAGCCGTTCCCGCACTTCCGCCTCGCGCCCCGCGAAGCCCCGGCCCCGGAACGAGGTCAGGCGCAGGTCGGCGTCGGTGGTCCAGAGGTAGGCGGGGAGTTGGTCGGCGATC
>JAUJMV010000003.1:309617-341329 GCA_030446685.1 Thermomicrobiales bacterium
GGCGCGGGCGCCGCCAGCACGGGGAGCGCGAGGAGGTCGGCGAAGCGGGCGATGCGGTAGTCCGCCCGCGCGCCGGGGTCGGGGTTGAAGGCGATCGTCGCCATCCCGACCCTGCGCGCGCCGTCGAGCTCGTGGGCGGCGTGGCCGACGAAGAGGCTGGCGGCGGGCGCGACGCCGGCCTGGGCCAGCGCAAACCGGTAGATGGCGGGATCGGGCTTGCGCGCCCCGACCTCGCGCGAGTTGGCGAAGGCGTGCCAGGGGAGGTCCAGCCCGGCATCGCGCAGCCAGCGCAGCTTCTCGGCGGTCGAGACGGACGTGTCGGTGATCACGCCGATCTTGAAGCCGCGCGCCCGGAGCGCCGCCAGCGTCTCCGGCACGCCGTCGAAGAGGGTGACCGCGCCCCTGGCCCGCGCCCAGGGCGGCCGCCGGTCCTGCCGTCGCAGGGCGGCCCGCAGGATTGCCCGACCATCCCGACGGTGGTAGAGCACGCCGCTGGCGTCGAAGAAGACGGCCTGCACGGGGCGGAGACCTCCACTCGCGGCGACGGCAACACCCGCCACGGCCACGGAGCCGCCGCCGCGGTCAGCGGCGCGCGGCGGACGGTTCGAGCACGCGCACCCGGCGGCCGTCGAGCGCCAGCCGCCCACCGGCGTAGAGGCGGAGCGCCTCGGGATACGCCTCGCACTCGGCGGCGAAGACGCGCGCGGCGAGGCTGTCGGGCGTGTCGCCGTCGAGGACCGGCACCGCGCGCTGGAGGATGATCGGGCCGTGGTCGTACTCGTCGTCCACGAAGTGGACAGTGCAGCCGGTGATCTTCACGCCGTAGGCCAGCGCCGCCTCGTGGACGCGGCGGCCGTAGAAGCCGCGCCCGCCGAAGGCCGGCAGGAGCGAGGGGTGGATGTTGACGATCCGCCCCTGCCAGGCGGGCGGGATCACCAGCCGGCGCAGGAAGCCGCTGAGGACGAGCAACTCGGGCGCGTGGGGGGCCAGGGCGGCGAAGACCGCCGCGGTGAACGCCGCGTCGTCGGCGTAGCGCCGCCGGTCGACCGCGACGGCGGGGAGGCCGTGCGCCTCGGCCACCGCGAGGCCGCGCAGGCCGGGCCGGCTGCCGATCACCGCCGCGACCCGCGCGTCCAGCTCGCCCCGTGCGATCGTCGCCAGCAGGTTCTCCAGGGTGCGGCCGGCGCCGGAGAGGAGGACGGCGAGCGGCAGCGGCCCGCCGGCGGGGGGCGGCGCGGTCATCGCGCGGCCTCGCCGTCGAGGCGCCGCCGCGCCCCGGCCAGCGCCCGCTCCATGATCGCGCCGGCCGGGCCGCGCAGGATCAGCTGGGCCGCGCCGTCGAGCGGGGTCGGCGTCTGGTTGACGATCGCCAGGTAGGCCCCGGCGTCGGCGGCGGCCAGCGGCAGTTGCGCGGCGGGGTTGACGACCAGCGACGAGCCGATCACCAGGAAGAGGTCGCTGCCGCGCGCCCAGTCGAGCGCCCGCCGCCAGGGCTCCCGGGGCAGCGGCTCGCCGAAGGCAACCGTCGCGGCGCGGAGGACGCCGCCGCAGCGCCGGCAGGCGGGGATCGCCTCGCCGGCGTCGAGCCGGGCCGAGACCTCGTCGCGCATCGTCCGGGCGCCGCAGGCCATGCAGTAGACGCGGTGCGCGGTGCCGTGCAGCTCGACCAGCCGCTCGGGCGAGGTGCCGGCGGCGGCGTGCAGGCCGTCGATGTTCTGGGTGATGACCCCCCGCAGGATGCCGCGCCGTTCGAGTTCGACCAGCGCGAGGTGGGCGGGGTTGGGGCGGGCCTCGCGGATGACGGCGTAGGTGTTGCGCCCGCGCCGCCAGTACTCGCGCTTGCCCTCGTCGGAGGCGAGGAACGTTTGGTAGTCGATCGGCTTGTAGCGGTTCCAGATGCCGCCCGGCGAGCGGAAGTCGGGGATGCCCGACTCGGTGCTGATCCCCGCGCCGGTGAAGGCGACCAGGCGCTCGGCGTCGGCGAGGATCGCCGCCAGCCTCGCGATCCCCTCGTCGGCGCTCAACCCTTGCTGCCCCGTCGCGCCGCCCCCGGCCGCGCCGGTCGCCCCCGCCTCCGGCGCGTCCATCGCCCCGGCCATCCGCCCTCCCCATTCGCCAAGCATATCGCTGGGAGCTGTCCGCCCCCACGCCCGAAGCATACCAGATAGGGGCGTGGGCGGGGGCCGGCGGGCGGTTATGTGGTCGCCGGTTGAAACCGGCGTCTCGCGGGCCTGCCGGCCACGAAGCCGCCGCCGCGGGCTGGACCACACCAACTGCGCGCCAACAGTGACCCACTCCACCGCCCATCCGCCCCCGCCCCCCTTGTGTACGTACACCCCTTCTGCTACAATCGGCGGCGAAGGAGACAGGGCCGTGCGAGAGTCAGAGCCGGGGGGCCGCCCGCGAGCGCGCGAGGTGGGCATCGCGCTGGGCGCGCTGCCGCCGGGGCCGCGCAACGCCATCACCGATGTCGGCGGGGTGCGCGTGGGGCACGCGACGATCGCGCGCGGGTCGGGGCCGCTGATCCGCGGCGTCGGGCCGGTGCGCACGGGCGTGACGGCGATCCTGCCGCACGAGGGGGACCTCTTCGCGGCGAAGGTGCCGGCGGCGGCGGCGGTCTTCAATGGGTTCGGGAAGACGGTTGGGCTGGTGCAGATCGCCGAACTGGGGCAACTGGAGACGCCGGTCCTGCTGACCAACACCCTCAACGTCGGGCGCGTGGCCGACGCGCTGGTCGGCTACATGATCGAGCGGCACCCGGCGATCGGCGTCACCACCGGCACGGTCAACCCGGTCGTCGCCGAGTGCAACGACGGCTACCTCAACGACATCGGCGGGCGGCACGTCGGGGAGGCGGAGGTGCGCGCGGCGCTGGCGGGGGCGCGCGCGGGCGCGGTGCCGGAGGGGAACGTCGGCGCCGGGACCGGCATGATGGCCTACGGCTACGCCGGGGGGATCGGCTCAGCCTCGCGGCTCGCCGGGGCCGACGGGGCGGCGGGGGCGGGCTACACCGTGGGGGCGCTCGTGCTGGCGAACTTCGGGCGCCGCCGCGATCTGCTGATCGGGGCGCGCCGGTGGGCCGCGAACTGGCCGAATCGCGACAGGCGGGTGCGGGCGAGCCCGGCCTGGGGCCGCGCGAGCAGGGCTCGGTGATCGTGATCCTGGCGACCGACGCGCCGCTCGACGCGCGCCAGCTCGGACGGCTCTGCCGGCGCGTGCCACTTGGCCTGGCGCGCACCGGGACGCACGGCGGGCACGGCAGCGGCGACCTGGCGATCGCCTTCTCGACCGCCGACCGCATCCCGCACGAGGCCACGCCGGCGGTGCGCGCGGCGTCGGTGCTGAACGAGCAGAGCCCGGTCCTCGACCGGCTCTTCGCGGCGACGGTGGAGGCGACCGAGGAGGCGGTCATCAACGCGCTGTGCGCGGCGCGGCCGACAGTCGGGCGCGACGGCCACCACGCGCGGCGGCGCTACCGGTCGCCGAGGCACGAACAATCCTGCGGCGGCATGGCTACCGGGGGACGCCTGACGCCGGGCGAGCGGGCGGAAGGATCGCGGGACGAGGATGAGGGGGAGATCGTGGGCCGCAAGGGGATGCTCCTGTCGCCGCTGCTGGGCTTGTTGCTGCTGGGGGCGGTCGCGACCCCGGCGGCGTTGGCCGCGCCGTCTGGGGAGCCGGGACACGAGGCGGCGACCGCCGCCGGCAGGACCACGACCGTCCTCGACGCGCCGCCGGCCGGGGTGGCGACGCCTGGGGCCTGCGCCTCACCCTGCTGGTCAGCCTGGGGGTGGCGCTGGCGTGCGGCGTCGTGGCGCAGTACCAGGCGATCAGCGGCGACCGGCGGCCGGCGGCCCACCAGCCCGAGCCGGGCGCGGGGTCGGAGGGCGTCGCGGCCCCCGCGAGCGCGACAGCGACCAGGGCGGGCGCGGCGCCGGCCGCTCGGGACGTGCCGGGACGGCAGCGGGACGGCGGGTCGCGCGGCGACGATCGCGCCACCCCACTCTCCGCGCCGTGGCGGACCGGGCGGACCCGGCCCGGCAGCACTGCGCGGACGCCGTCGCCGCCGCCTTCGTCTACGACCGGGCGAGGACGGTCGCGGCGTTCGCCGCGGCGCTCGCCGCCGACCCGGCGGTCCAGCCGACCGCCGCGCCGGGCTTCTGGGAGATGCCCTCGACGGGCCACGCCGACCTCGCCCGCGCCTACCTGCGCCACGGGCGCCCGCTCGACGCGCGCACCGTCCTGACCGTCGCGCTGCTGACCTTCGAGCACAACCGCGAGTTGACCGCGCTGCTGCGCGAGGCCACACCGGGGCGGGCGGCATGATGGGGCACAGGCAGGGCGGATCGGCGGAGAGGCGGATGGGTGCGTACGGGGGAGGGCGGTTCCGTCGAGGCGACCTTCGCCGTTCGTAACATGAACGCATACGGGGACCCTGGTCATACCTTCTGAACGCTCCCCCGTGCTTACCTCATTGGATTGGCGGTATTGGTGTGTCGCGGGATAGCTACTTGCCAAGTGACGTCGCCGAGCGGCTCGTCCGGGAGCGGCAGGGGCGGGGCAGCCGGCCGCGAGCGGAGGAAGGTCAAGGTCGCCGGCAAGGCACTGAACGTCAGTGTGGTCGCTGTGGTGGCTACCGCCGGGTAGCACGCCATGCGTAGGCGTTGGCGGTACCGCACCGTGGGTACCGGCCCGCTGGTCCGCCTGCTCCACCAGATAGTGATACCCTAAGTCATCCACGACGCGATCGAAGCCGGCCCAGGAGGGCAGTAGCCACTCCTCCGTCGGGCAGTGGCTTCCAAGCAAACCGAATGTGGGCCGTGAGCGCGAAGGCGCCCGCGCCGAGGACGAGTTCCTCGACGGCGACGCGGAGCCCGTTCGGCAGGCGTATCTTCTGGCGTAGGCGTCGGCGTGCGAGTTGGCGTCCGAGTGGCAGGAGGGCTGGCGGGCGGCTGGCTTGGAGTACGACGCGGAGGGCAATGCGGGCGGCGACCTCACCGCGCTCCACCGCGAGCCAGCGGAGGGGGTCCGTTCCCGCGGGCGGGCGCAAGTTCACCGAGAAGTTGCAAATCCTCGGCGTCCGCGGGAGGAGGCGGTACCTGAGCACGCACCGCCTCCAGCGCCTCCCGCAATTGGTCCGCGCCGGGGCGGGGCCGTCCGCCAGTCGGACCAGTGGCTCGACCCGCGCCAGCAGGCGCACATAGCCACCCTCGTCCGCGCCGGCCCACCCTTGCGCGATGTTGCGCCGCAGGCCGGCCGCGCTCCCCCGACACTCTGCAGCACCTGCTGCAGCGCGATCAGTGCGGCCACATGGCCCCGCTCTGCCATCAGCCAGCGGAGCCGCGCGCGTCGTCGGGCAGGTCGATTAGTTCGGCGAGCAATCCTCGCCCCTCCGGATCGGCCGGCCGGGGGAGCGGTGTGCCGGGGAGGAGGTGGCGCATGGCCCGCAGTTGTTCGCCCCAGCGTCGCTCCTCAAGCGTTGGGGAGATCCTGAATGGCTGTGAGACCATACGCCACCGTGCCCGCGTTCAATCATCCGCCACCGGGCGCGCCGCGCGCGCCTACGGGAAGGTTTTGGTGCCGGAGGCGCCACCGAAGGTGCATACCCCGCCCGACCACCCGACGATTGCCCAGCCATCCAGCCGCGCCCAGATCGTCCAGGGCCGGTGCCATCGCTGGTCCAATCGGCCCAGTTGCTGCTCCAGACCCAGGCGCCGCCCCGCGACCTTCCCCTACTTCCGCGAGGATCCGGCCCTGCTGGTCGGGCGGACCTACATCAGTTACTTCGAGGTCCTCAACGCCCGCTGGCCCCACCCCGACGCGACCGCCCTGCTGACGGAACTGCGCCCGCTCAGCGCCGATCACTCCGCCCCCGCGCTCACCTTCACCCACGGCGATCTGCCCGGTGACACCGAGAACACCCCTCTGGGCAGCTGATCCGCGCGGGCAATGGCAGACGTAACGAGGCGGCGTGGTGAGTACCGCGCCGCCCCGCCGTCCATTCGCCGTCCCGCGGGCGGTGTTACGCCGCCGGCCGGGGGAAGTCCTTGAAGAGGTTGGCGGTCAGGTCGGTGACGACCGGGATGGTGAAGACGCCCTTCGTATAGGCCTGATAAGCCCAGTAGAGCTGGGCGACGAAGAGGAGCGGCGCGGCGCAGAGGCCGACGACGGTGATCCCCAGGATGGTGTAGACGACGACCAGGGCGATCCCGACGACGAGCGACTGGTAGGCGTGGTACTTCAGGAAGGGCTTGTTCTTCATGTCGGTGACGAGCACGACGATCGAGATGATCGGGGTCAGCACGTAGGCGAGCGCGGCGAGGATTTTGTCGCTGTCCTCCTGGGGCTGGACGTTCTGCGGCGAATAGAAGGGTGGTGGGTCCTGCATCCCCGGCTCCTTTCCCTGCTACGGACATCCCCGCGCCGTGACCGACCTGGCCACGGCTCCGGCTGCGGGCTTCGCGCGGGCGACTCCTGGTATACGAGCGACACCCGCAGCATATCACGCCGGGCGGCGGCGCACAATCGCGCCGTGCCGGGGTCCGTGCAAGGTCAGCGGCCGCATCAGCCGAGGGCCTGTCTGGTGGTTCAGCTCTGCCACGAGTAGGCTCGCTCCCGTGCGACGTATGGGACTGGGGCAAGCGGGAGATGGGCGGGCGAGGCGAACTGACGGCTGGCGCGTGGGCGCGGCGGCGGCCGCTCCTGCCCGAGAACGGGCGACGAGGCAAGCAGTGGCGGGCTCATCGGCAAGTCACCAACGGGATTCTCTGGCGGCTGCGGGCCGACGCGCCCTGGCGAGATGTGCCCGCACGCTACGGCCCGTGGCAAACCTGCTACAGCCGTTCCGCAGGGTGGCGGCGCGGCGGCGCTTGGGACCGCCCGCCGGCCCGTCGCGCCGATCCCGCCTTGGGGAGGCGTGTCCAGCAGACCCCTCGGCCGTCGTGCGCCCGCGCCACCCCGCGCTTGACGCGGCGCGGCCCGCGTGGTTCGATCAACAGCAACGCCCCATCGCTTGCAGGAGGGGGGCCGATGCAGGCGGTCGAAATCCGTGAGCACGGTGGCCCCGAAGTGCTGCGGGTCGAGACCGTCCCGGTGCCCGAGCCCGGCCCCGGGAACCTGCTGGTGCGCGTGGCGGCCGCCGGCATCAACTTCACCGACATCGGCTTCCGCGAGGGCACGTTCACGCGCCCGCTGCCCTGCGACTCGGCAAGGAGGCGGCAGGCACGGTGGCGGCGCTCGGCGCCGGCGTGACCGACTTTGCAGTGGGGCAGCGCGTCGTCGCCACCGTCATCGACGGGGCCTACGCGGAGTACGTCGTGGCCCCCGCCGACCGCTGGGTGCCCATCCCCGACGGGCTGGACGACGCGCGCGCCTGCGCCGCGATGATGCAGGGAATGACCGGCCATTATCTCACCCACGACGCCTACCCGATCCGGCCGGGGGACGTGGTGCTGTTCCGGGCGGCGGCCAGCGGGGTGGGCGCCTTCGCCCTGCGGATGGCGAAGGCGCGCGGCGCCACCGTCATCGGGGTCGTCTCGCACCCGGCCAAGGCGGCGGCCGCCCGCGCGGCGGGGGCGGACCACGTCATCATCTCGCGGGACGAGGACTTCGTCGCGGCGGCACGGCGGCTGACGGGCGGGGCGGGCGTCGACGCGGTCTACGACTCGGTGGGGCGGGAGACGTTCGCGCGCGGCATCGCGTGCCTGCGCCCGCGCGGCGCCCTGATCCTCTGCGGCGCGGCCAGCGGCCCGGTCACGACCTTCGACACCGCGCACTGGTTGTTCTACTCGAAGTACGTGGTGTCGCCCAGCATCGAGGACTATATCGCCACCCGCGATGACCTCCTGCGCCGGGCCGGGGCCACCTTCACGGGCGTCGTCGATGGCCGGTACCCGGTGGCGATCGGGGGCACGTTCCCGCTGGCGGCGGTCGCCGACGCCCACCGCGCCCTCGCCGACCGGGGGCGCGCCGGCAAGCTCATCCTCGTGCCGTGAGGCCGGGCGGTGCGCCCACGCCGCCTCGGCACGTTCCCCGCGCCGCGCCATCCCCGCCCGTCGCTCGCCGTCGATTCACGCCGCGGACAGGGCGGATCGACGCGGAACCCCTCCGTCAGACAGGCCCTGGTCCGCGCGCCCCGCGCGGTGCCGCCCCGGCCGCTCCAGTGGCCGGGGACCCAGCCGTTGACCGCGGTGGCCGCCCGCGCGCGGCGGCCCTCCTCACCCCGGATGGTCGATGAGGCTGTTGCGTCACCGTGGCACGCATCCCCCCTCACCGCGGGTTCGGTAACTACGGACCATCGCGCGCGCCGCGCGCCGGCCACCGACAGCACACCAAGGGTGGAAAACATGAAAATCACGAAACGAACCCGCGTCAGCGCCGCTCTTTTCCTTGCTATGGCAGAGAAATCCCGCCCTTCGGCGCCGCTGCGACCGCCCCCGAATCCCCCCATTTCACCCCCACACCCCCCCGCGCCGAGCCGGCCCCCCGCGGCGCGCAGGGCTGGGGACGCGGGCCGCGACGACGGGGTGGTCGGGGCCACCCGGGGGCGATCCACCGCCTGGGCTGGCCGGCGCGCGCCGCGGGCGGCGGGGCGACTGAGGGCAGCGGCGCCGGCTGGGGCATTGGTCGTCGCCCGCCCCCCTTCGCGCCACGCCCCGCGCCCCGCGACTCAGCGGCGCAGCAGGTTGCCGAGGATGAAGAGGACGTTCGCCGGGCGCTCCGCCAGGCGGCGCATGAAGTAGGGGTACCACTGGGTGCCGTAGGGGACGTAGCAGCGGACGTTGTAGCCGGTCGCGGCCAGGCGCTCCTGCAGGTCGCGGCGGACGCCGTAGAGCATCTGGAACTCGAAGCGCGACTCGTCGATCCCCTCGGCGGCGGCGAAGCCCTGGGCGCGGCCGATCAGCCGCTCGTCCTGGGTGGCGAGCGCCGGGTAGCAGCCGCGTGCCAGCAGCATCTCCATCTCGATGCGGTAGGCGCGGTCGACGTCGGCCTTCGCCGGATAGGCGATCTCGGGCGGCTCGTTGTAGGCGCCCTTGACCAGCCGCAGGCGCGCCCCCGTCGGGATCAGCCGCTCGATGTCGGCCTGGCTGCGGTAGAGGTAGGCCTGGATGACCGTGCCGACGGTCTCCGGGCCGTACTCGCGGCGCACCTCGTCGAAGAGGTCGAGGGTGCGCTGGGTGTAGGCCGAGCCCTCCATGTCGATCCGCACGAAGTGGCCGAGGTCGCGCGCGCAGTCGAGGACGCGGCGGAGCTGGGCGCGGCAGAGGTCGTCGCCCAGGTCGAGGCCGAACTGGGTCAGCTTGATCGAGAGGTAGGCGTCAACGCCGGCCTCCTCGATGCGCCGCAGGATCGCGATCGCCTCGTCGGCGGCGGCGACCGCCTCCGCCTCGGTGGCGACGTTCTCTCCGAGCGGGTCGAGCGCGGCGCGAATGCCGCGGGCGTTGAGGTCGCGGACGGCGCGGAGCGCGGTCTCGAGGTCCTCGCCCGCCACGAAGCGCCAGGCCATCGCGCGGGTCAGACGGTTGCTGAGCAAGAGGCGATACGCCCACTGCTGGGTCGACAGGTAGATGAACAAGCGGCGCAGCATCGAGCCTCCTCCGCCCCCCACCAGTCCGGGAGGGCACGATCGTGCGGCGGGATTCCGAGCGGCGGCGCCCGGCGAACCAGGGCCGCGCGGGGCCGCGTCCACGGTGACGCGGCCGGGCGCTACCGTTATTATAGCGGGAATACGCCCGCCGGGCGGCGGGCCGGGAACGGACTCCGAGCCGCGAACGTTCTAGACGGAAACGCCCGCACCGCTCGCCCCATCGGCGCGGGAATGAGCGGCACGCGAGAGCGGGGCGACGCAAGGACCAGGCCAGGAGGTACGCGATGCGCGACGAGATGCTGGATGGCGGACGCAGTGTGCCGGTGCAGGACGCCGACCTGCTCGGCCGCCTCAACGCCTACTTCGACGACCTCGAAGGGCGCTTGCAGCAGGGGCAGGGCTGGCTGATCTTCAACAGCAGCCGCGGCCGGGGCGGACGCATCCTCCGCCTGATGCTGCAGCGCCTCGACCCCTACCGCCCCTTCATCTCGCTGCACCACATGACCTGGCGCGACTTCGCGATCCACGCCTACGTCAGCACGATCGCCCTGCCGCGCGACGCCGCGCTCCGCGAGGGGGCGAGCGCGCCGGAGGGCGCCCTGGTCGTCGATCGGCGCGAGCGCGAGTTCGCGATCGCCTCCAACGTGACGAACGCCGCCGCGTTCCAGCTCACCCACGCCGATCTGCTGATCCTCAGCAATATCGCCCCGGCGCAACTGCACGAGGCGATCGTCCTCAGCCAGACCGCCGTCGATCGCGCCGCCCACCGCCGCGCGGTGATCGCGCTGACCGAGCACGACCCCTGGTCGCTCGCCGAGGCGTTCAACGCCGCCGACCAGACCGGCACGACCTGGCGGCACTTCCACGACGCGATGCACCAGACGAGCTTGATCGCGCATTAGGAGGACGAACGGGAGGGACCATGAAGCGTTACGACATTCCGCTGGTGCCGGGGCCGGTGCGGATCGCGCCGGAGACGCTGGCGGCCTACGGGCAAGACTGGGCGTCGGCCGATCTGGAGCCGGAGTTCGGCGAGCTGTACCGGGCGACCGCCGGGCAGCTTCAAGCGATCATGGGGACGCGCAACCAGGTGGCGATCGCGCTGGGCGAGGCGATGGTCGTGCTCTGGGGGACGATCAAGAGCGCGCTGGGGCCGGGCGACCGGGTGCTGGCGGTCAACAGCGGGCTCTACGGCGGCGGCTTCGCGGAGATGGCGCGAATCGCCGGGGCGGAGGCGCGCACGGTCGATTTCCCCTACGACAGCGTGCCGGACCCCGACGCGGTCGCGGCGGCGGCGCGCGACTACCGGCCGACGCTGGTGACGATGGTCCACTGCGAGACGCCGTGCGGCACGCTGACGCCGGTCGAGGCGGTCGGCCGGCGGCTGCGCGAGGTCGCGCCGGATGCGCTCTTCGTGGTGGACGCGGTCTCCTCGATCGGCGGGGCGCCGCTCGACAGCGACGCGGCCGGGATCGATTTCTGCCTGCTGGGGACGCAGAAGTGCCTGGCGACGGTGCCGGACCTGGGGATCGTGGCGGTGAGCGAGCGGGGCTGGGAGAAGGTCGAGCGGGTCGGCTACGCCGGCTACGACGCGCTGGCCCCCTTCCGCCGCGCGCCCGAGACGGGCTACTTCCCCTACACCCACTCCTGGCACGCGGTCGCCGCGCTCAATGCCGCCTGCGGGCAGTTGCTCGCCGAAGGGCTGGACGCGGTTTACGCGCGCCACGCGCGGGTGGCGCGGGGCTGGCGAGCCGCCGCGCGCGAGTTGGGCCTGACCCTCTACCCGCGGCGCGAGGAGGACTGCTCGCCGACGGTGACCGCGATCAACGTCCCCGAGTGGACCGACTGGCCGGCGCTCGACCGGCGGCTGCGCGAGTGGGGGATGGCGGTCGGCGGCAACTACGGGGAGCTGGCCGGCAAGGTCTTCCGGATCGGCCACATGGGCACCCAGGCGACCGACGATCTGCTCGCGCGCGGCGCCGCCGCGCTGCGCGAGGCGCTGGACCGCTGAGGCCACCCGCCGACCGCGCCGCATGGTATGGGATGTGCGTAGAGGACGGTTGGCCTTCTCGCCGATCTTGGCGGACCATCACCCACTCAGCACCCACCACGGGAGGAGCCATGCAGCCGGGACTGCCGGAACCAGGGACGCCGATGACCGGGGAGGGGGGCGTCCTGCCGCCGCTCTCTAAGCCGCCGCCGCAGGTGACGCCGCGCACCGTGCTGGTGGTCCTGCTGACCGCGCTCGCGCTCTTCGGCGCGCTCTACCTGCTCTGGCAGTTACAGGACATCGTGCGCTGGCTGGTGATCGGCATCTTCCTGGCGGTCGCGTTCACCCCGCTCGTCGACCGGCTGGAGCGGAATCGTGTGCGACGCTCGCTGGCGATCCTGATCGTCTACCTGGCGCTGCTGCTGGCGCTCGGCCTGTTCGGCACGCTGGTCGTGCCGCCGCTGGTCGAGCAAGTCGACGCGCTGGTCGAGTTCGCCACCGAACTTTCCCAGCAGCCGGGCGGGGCGGAGGAAGGGTTGCGGAACCTGGCCGAACGGTTCGGGGTCGGGCAGTTCTACGACACGCTGCGCGAGCAGGCCAGCACCCTGCCCAGCCGCCTGGGCAACGCCACCGGGCCGCTGCTGGCGTTCACCACCGGCGTCGTCGGCAGCATCACCGCGTTCCTGAGCATCCTGCTGATCACCTTCTTCCTGCTGCTCGACGGCCGGCGCTTCGTCGAGGCGGGGCTGCTGCTCTTCGCCGCCCCCCAACGCCCGCGGCTGCGGCGCGTCCTGGAGGAGTCGGCGGGGGCCATTTCGAGTTACATCAAGGGGAGCGGCACGCTCGCGCTAATCGCCGGGACCGCCGCCTTCATCGCCCTCTCGATCCTCGGCATCCCCTACGCGCTACTCCTGGGCGTGATCATCGCGATCCTCACGCCGATCCCGCTGGTCGGCGGCACGCTCGGCGCGGTAATCGTCAGCCTCGTCGCACTCTTCGTCGAGCCACGGCTGGCGCTCTTCTTCCTGATCTACTACCTGATCTACCAGCAGATCGAGAACAACGTCCTGCAGCCGTTCATCTTCGGGCGGAACGTCAAGCTCCACCCGCTGGCAATCTTCCTGGCAGTCCTGGCGGGCGCGCAACTGGCCGGCATCCTCGGCGCGCTGCTGGCGATCCCGGTGGCGGAGATCATCCGGATCATCGGCGTCGAGTGGCTGGCGACCCGCGCCCGACAGACCGGGGGCGAACCTCACTCGGAGGCGACGGACGCACCGGTGGAGGAAGTGCTCGCCGACGCCGCCGGCCCCGGCGCCGGTCGGGAAGCGGCCCCCGGCGCGGCGGCCCCCGCCCCGGCGAAGGGCGGCAGGGTGCGCTGGCGCATCCGGCCATCGCGCTGACGGCGCGCGGCCGGGGACCACACCGATCGGTCAACCAGCGATATTGTGATGGCGCGGGGGTCCGGGCGGCCCCCGCGCCACGATGTAACAGCAAGGATAGGGCATGCGCGAGGGGCTTCCGGAGGCGGGGACACCGATGACCGGCGAGGGCGGCGTGCTGCCGCCGATGCGGCCGTCGCAGGTGACGGCGCGCACGGTCTTCGTCGTGGTGATGACGGCGCTGGCGATCGTCGGCGGGCTCTACCTGCTCTGGCTGCTCCAGCAGATCGTCCGCTGGCTCGTCATCGCGCTCTTCCTGGCGGTGGCCCTCAGCCCGGCGGTGAACTGGCTCAACCGGCGGCGCGTGCCGCGCATCGTGGCGATCCTGCTCGTCTACCTGGCGCTGCTGCTGGTGCTCGCCGCGCTCGGGGCGCTGGTGGTGCCGCCGCTGGTCGAGCAGCTCGACGAGCTGATCGACTACGCGACCGATCTGGCCCAACAGCCGGGCGGCCCGGAGCAGGCGGCGCGGGGGCTGGCCGAGCGCTTCGGTTTCGGCGACTACTACGACACGCTGCGCGAGCAGCTCACCACGCTGCCGAGCCGCCTGGGGGCGGCGGTGCAGCCGCTGCTCACGGTGACCAGGGGCATCGTCAGCAGCATCACCGCCTTCATCAGCATCCTGCTGCTGACCCTCTTCCTCCTGCTCGACAGCGACCGCTTCGTCGAGGCCGGGCTGCGCCTCTTCGCCGCGCCGCAGCGCCCGCGCCTGCGCCGCATCCTCGACCAGTCGGCCGCGGCGATCCACGGCTACATCAACGGCAATCTGGTCATCAGCCTGATCGCCGGGGTCTCGACCTTCATCGTCCTGACGATCCTGCAAGTGCCCTACGCGGTCGTGCTGGCGCTGGTCGTCGCGCTCTTCGACCTGATCCCGCTGGTCGGCGGGACGCTCGGCGCGGCGATCGTCGTCCTCACCGCCCTCTTCGTGGCCGAGCCGTGGAAGGCGGGCGCGCTGCTGGCCTTCTTCCTGGTCTACCAGCAGGTCGAGAACAACATCCTGCAGCCGGTCGTCTACGGGCGCAGCGTGCGGCTGCACCCGCTGGCGATCTTCGTGGCGGTGCTGGTGGGGGCGCAACTCCTCGGCATCCTCGGCGCGCTGCTGGCGATCCCGGTCGCGGAGATCGGGCGGATCATCGGCGCCGAGTGGCTGGCGACCCGCGCCCGGCAGACCGGCGGCGCCGTCCACGGCGCGCACGAGGACACGCCGATCGACCAGGTGGTCGCCGACGCCGCCCGCGGGGGCGCCCCGCTGCGCTAACGATGCCGGCCCCGCGGCACCGACGCGCCCCCGCGGCCAAAGGAACAGGCTCGTCCGCCCCGCCCGGAGCTCCTTCCAAGTGGGGCGAAACCTTCCCCGCGCCGCCGTCGTACCTGTGGGGGAAGGCCGGAAACCGAGACCAGCGTTGGGCCGCGGCCCGATCCCGCGGGTACCGCGACGGGGGCGGGGGCGTTGACCCGCCCCCGCCGGCGCTACGGCGGGGGCGGCGGCAGAGCGGGCGGGCGGGGTTGGAGCGGGCAGGAGGTGGCGGGCGATGAGCATCGGACAGCGGGCGCGGGAGGCGGTGGCCCAGTTGGCTGGGGACGAGCGCTTCGAGCAGTTTCGCATCGACCCCCGCGACTTCCTGGCGGCCAGGGAGCGCGGCGAGTCGCCGGGGACGCGGATCGACCAGCGCCCGGCGGCGCTGACCGACGCGGCGGAGATCGTCAACCGCAGCTTCGCCGAGCACGAGACCTCGGGGCGGTTCACCAACGTGATTTCACCGGTGGTGATCCCCAACCGGCGCTCGGCCTTCTGGCTGATCCCGGTCGTGCTGCTGGCGCTCCTCGGCCTGTCCGGCAGCGCCGCGGCGGTCCTGCTCGGCGCGCCCTCGGGCGTGGTCGGCGTCGCGCTGGCGCTGTTCGGCCCGCACTTCTGGCTCCTGGCGCTGGCCGCCGTCGCCTTCGGCTGGTGGCGGCAGGGGCTGGTGATGGTGCCGGACGGCTGCCAGGCGCTGATCACCCGCTTCGGCAGGTTGGAGCAGATCGCCGGCCCCGGCCGCACGCTGCTCTTCAACCCCTGGAAGCAGGTCAGCTACATCGTCAACACCACCCGCGAGTACCCCTACAACGCGCCGATCCGCGAGGCGCCGACCGCCAGCCGGGTCACCGCCTCGGTCGATCTCTTCCTGCAGTTCCGCATCGAGGACCCCGCCGAGTTCATCTTCACGCTCGGCGGCGTCAAGGGGTTCTCCGACAAGCTGCAGAACGCGATCAGCGAGGTGACGCGCGCGCTGATCTACGAGCAGCGCGCCGAGGCGATCTACGACCTGGTCGGCGAGAGCACGCAGGGGGTGCTGGGGAGCCTGAACGATCAGTTCCTGCCGGCGGTGCGCTTCACCAACGCCAACATCACCCACGCCGAGCCCTCGAGCCAGGAGTACCGGATCGACCTGGCCGCGCCGGAGATGGTGCGGGTGGCGAAGGAGGCCTACACCTACCAGTACGAGTTGCAACTGCGCAAGGAGCAGAACGAGGGCGAGCTGAACAAGGCGCTGGCGACACTGCGCGAGACCCTCTCGGCGATCCGCGCGGAGATCGCGACCTACCAGGCGCAGATGGACACGGCGCGCGAGCGCGAGATGAACCGGGCCAACGCCTACGCCCGGCAGCGGCTGGTCGAGGCCGAGAGCGCGGCCAACGCCAACGCGGCGCTGCTGGAGGCCCAGGCGCTCGACATCCGCGCGGTCAGCACCGCGGCGGCGCCGGAGATCCTCGAGTACCGCTTCCAGCAGGAGGTGCTGGAGCGGCTGGAGGGGGTCGGCGGGCGGCTGCCGCAGGTCATCCAGCTCGGCGGGGGCAGCCAGCCGATCGACTTCCTCGGCATCGCGCGGGAGCTGATCGGCACCGGCCACGACGGGCTCTACACCCCGGCCGACATGGCGGCGATCCGCGAGCGCCAGGGCGCGATCGAGGCGCGCATCGAGGAGCGCGCGGCGCGGATCGCGCGGCTGACGGCCGAGGAGCGGGCAGCGGGCCAGGCCCCCACGCCGCCGGCCGCGACCGGGGCGGCGGACGAGGGCCAGGTCGCGGCGATCCGGCAGTCGGTGACCGACGAGCGCATCCAGGGGCGCGTCGAGCGGATCAGCCAGGCGGGGCCGGCGGCGCCGGACGGCGGGGGGCTCGAACCGCCGGCCAACGGCGCGGGGGCGCGGCGCGATGAGGAGGGGCGGCGATGAGCGCGGTGGCGGGGGCGCACCAGTTTTCGCGGATCAAGGAGGTCGTCGCCGCCTGGTCCAACGTCCGGCAACTCCTCCGGGCCGGGGACGAGGGGCAGCTCGTGCCGGTGGTGATCCCGCGCGACCGGCGGCGCTACGGCTGGCTGGGGCTGCTGGGGCTGGCCTTCTACCTCTTCGGCGTGGCGGTCTTCATCCCGCCGGTTGGGCTGAAGGTGCTGCTCGGCGGCGCCGCGGCCCTGGTGGCGGCCGTCGCCCTGCTCTGGCTCTGGCGGGGCGCGATCGTCGAGATCGAGCAAGGGACGACCGGGATCCTGTCGCGCTACGGCAAGATCGTCGGGACGCTCGCGCCGGGGCGCCACTACCTGTGGTGGCCCTGGGAGAAGGTCGAGTTCATCGTCGACACCTCGACCGAGATCCCCTACCTGGCGCCGGTCGTCGCCTGCCCGACGCAGGAGAACGTGCCGCTGAAGGCGATCGAGTTCTTCCTGAAGTTCCGCATCGAGGATCCGACCGCCTTCGTGCGGACGATCGGGGCGAGCAACTTCGACCTGGTCCTCAGCAGCGCGGTGCAGGACGCGATCAGGCAGCGTAGCCGGCTGGTGCGGACCGAGCGCGCCTACGATCTGCGGGGCAGCGACGTCGGCGACATGCAGGAGACCCTCAACCGCCAGCTCGCGCGCTACGGCGTGCGGATCATCGGGGCGAACATCCCGGACGTGCAACTGCCGGACCAGTACCAGCAGCACCTGGCGACGCGCGAGCGGGTGGCGAAGGAGTTGGCGGCCTACGAGCGCGAGTGGGAGCTGGTGCGCAAGCAACGGATCGACACGCTGCTGATGGAGATCGAGCGGGCCAAGAAGGAGCGTGACGCACGGCTGATCGAGGTCAAGGCGGCGCAGAACAAGGCGCGGCAGGACGTGGCGCAGATGCTGGAGGAGCAGGAGACGGAGGCGCAGCGGGTGCGCTGGGAGATCGAGGCGCGCGGGCGGGCGGCGCTGACGTCGGCCGAGAACGAGGCGAAGGCGCTGCGCCACCTGGGGCAGAGCTACCGCGACAACCGGGCGGTGCTGCAGTACGAGCTGGCGCGACGGCGCGTGCAGGTCGGGGAGCGCCTGGCGCGGCAGGCGCCGCGCCCGGTCCTGGTGCGCGGCGAGGGCCAGGAACAATCGGCCCTGGCGACGCTGGTCCTGGCGCAACTGCTGCCACAACTGACGGGCAACGGGCCGGCGCTGGAGCGGACCCGGGACGCGCTGCCGGCGTCGGTGGACGGCGCGTCCGGCGGGGCCGGGTGAGCGCGACGGTGGGTAGCAAAGGACACTCGGCGCGCTCCTCCTGAGACCTTCCGGGCTCCACCACGCCTGGAGGCCCGCGGCAAGTTCCTGCCGACGCGGAGTGACGATATGCGAAAGCCCCGACCCACTGGTGCGGCCAGGGGTCGGGGCTTACCCCGCCGGCCGTCCCCGGCCGGCGGGGCGCCTGTCGCGAAATCCGCCCTTTGTCGGCGTGGCACCATTCCTGCGTTACGGATGCCAGGTGTATTGGTGATTGCGCGCCGTGTCCCGCGCGGCGCGCAGAGGTAGGCACGATTATGGACATCGCGATGCTGCTGGTGGGGCTGGCGCTCCTGTTGACCGGCCTGGCGCTCCCCGACTAGCGAACCCACACCTGGCGTGCCGCTAATTTCCGCGGCCATAAAGCCGTGCCGCCGCCGGCTCTCCGCACAACGCGGAGAGCTGCCGGTGGCCTGGATGGCTACATTCCCCACCTGCCCCTGGCGGTAAGCCGAGCACGGGCGTTGGTCCCACACCAGTTGAACCGTCGATGTTGGATGACGACCGGGCGCGGCCTCCGTCATCCTGAGCCGCGGGGAAGGATCGCGCTCCGTGGTAGCCGAGTGGCGGACAGCTTCGTCCGGCGCCCGAGAAACTGATCCTTCGCTGCGGCTCAGGATAAGCAGGGGCGGCATCGTCCCAATCTCCATGACACTGGGGTGGGCAACGGAGTTGGGAGCGACCAGTAGCGGGTGGTAGGTGCGTCGTCATCCCGGAGGCGGAAGGCGATCCGCGGATGCTGGGACGCCGAGGGCGCTGCTCTGGTCGAGCAGCGCCCTCTTCCGCTCTCTGATGCGGGTCAGGCGGCGCGCTGGAGGTCGCCGCTGAGGTGGGCAATCAGGGCGTGCAGGCCCTCGTTGCGGCCGGTCAGGGCGCGCAGCTTGCGGCCGAGGGTGCCGAGGTCGAGCCGCCCGCCGTTGCGTGCGGTTTCCTCCTCGAGGAGGGCCTGCGTCCGGGCGAGGAAGACGTCGGAGCAGAGGCCGAAGCCGTCGAGGTAGACGACGTCGGTGTCGAGCCCGGCGAGCCCCGCCAGCCGCCCCGCGACCAATTCCTCCGCGCAGTCGAGCCGCCGCGCCAGGTCCGACTCGGCCAGCGAGCCGGCGGCGCGGGCGGCGTCGGCCAGCGCCAGGAGCCAGGCGGGGGCCGTGTCGGTCGCGCCGGCCGGGAAGGTGCGCTCCAGGTAATCGGCCAGGCCGGCGGCGGCGTCCCGGCCGTCGAGGCGCAGGACGGTCAGGCCGGCGGGCGCCTCGCGCAGCGCGCCCTTGACCAGGACGATCACCGGGACGCGCTCGGCCAGCGCGGCGAGCGCGGTCCCCTCCGCGCGGACCTGCGCCGCCGGCAGCGGCAGCAGGCCGATCTGGATCGAGCCGCGCGCGATCGCGAACTCGGGCCAGAGCGCGCCCCGCTCGGTCGCCAGCGGGTCCGGCCAGCGCCGCAGCCGCCAGCCGGCCAGCCGCCCGGCACGGCGCTCGGCCACCAGCCCGGCGACGAACCCCTCGGCCGCCTCCCAGGTGGCGGTGGGGGCGGACCAGCCGCGCGGCGGCAGCGCATCCGCCAGGACGCGGTCGTCGAGTTCGACGCGGAACGCCTCGTTGCCGACCTGCACGTCGGCCTCGCCCGCGCCGAGCGCGCCGGCCGCCAGCAGTGTCAGCGCGGCGCGGGCGAGCCGCGCGCCGTGCCGCGTCCAGGAGCCGAGCGTGTCCTGCTTGCCGTGCAGCGTCACCAGGCGCCCGGCGACGGTCGCGCGCACGCCGTGCCGCGCGCAGACCGCCTCGACAAGGCCACGATCGCCGCGCAACGCCAGGCGCGCGACGCGCGCGACCCGCAGCAGCGTCTCCAGGGTGCGGAGGTTGAAGAGGGCCAGCACCTCGTCGGCGGTCGGGACGGGGCCGACGCGGACCAGGACCGCCTGGTCGGGCGCGTCGAGCCAGAGCAACTGCTCGGCCTCCACCAGATCGAGTTCCGGCGCCAGGCTGTCGAGGAAACGGGCGCGATCGGCCGGCCCGACGAAGCCGCCGGCCTCGTTCGCCCGCGCGTAGGCCAGCGCGCGCAGGTCGCGCGGCGTGGCGAGGCCGCGCGCCGCCAGCGCCGCCGCCCGCTCGTCGCCGACGATGTCCGCGAACGATCGGGTGCGGTAGCGGTACCAACGGGCCAGGCAGCCGACGAGGCAGCGGGCCACCTTGGGGTCGCCGAAGAGCTGGATCAGCGCGTCGCTGTCGAGCTCGCGGCGCAGCAGGCCGAGCTTCGTCTCGAAGAAGCGGATACCGATCCCGACCTTCGGCCGGATCGCGTCGTCGCGCAGCAGCCGTGGGTAGAGCCGGCGCAGCCCGTCCCCCTCCTTGTCGCGGCGCACCGTCTTGCGCAGGTCCTGGGCGCGAAACGCCATTGTTGCCTCCCTCCGGGCGGCGGTCGAAGGTCGGAAGGTCGAAGGTCGAAAGTCAGGGCGTGCCTGACGACCTCCAGCGCTTCTGCCCTACGCCTCCGCCCCCGTGACCTTCGACTTCCGACTTCCAGCCTGTCGACCAACTCCACCCCGGCGGCGCTTCGCCGTCTGCCCCTCGCTGGTCTTGCGCGTGATCAGTTCGTAGAGGATCGCCTGCGTGGGCTTGGGGCGGAGGATGCGGCCGAGGCGCTGGATGTATTCGCGGGTGGCGGACGAGCCGCTGGCGACGATGGCGACGTTGGCGTCCGGCACGTCGACCCCCTCGTTGAGGACGCGGCCGGTGACCAGCTTCGAGTAGCGGCCCTCGCGGAAGCCGGCGAGGATCGCGCGGCGCTCGCCCGGCTCGGTGCGGTAGGTGATCGCCGGGAGGAGCAGGCGGCGGCTGATCTCGTCGACCAGCGCGTTGTACTCGGAGAAGATGATCACCTTGTCGTCGCGGTGCTGGGCCAGCAGCCGCGCGGTCTCGGCGATCTTCGCCTCCGCGTTGAGGGCGATCATCCGGGCCTGGTGGTGCGAGCGCATCGCGGCGCGGGCGGCGGGGTCCTGCCCGGCGCGGCGCACCAGTTCCTGGTAGAAGTGCGGGCCGGCGGCGATGTTGTTCTTCGCCAGGTACCAGCGGAACTCGGCCATCAGCAGATCGTAGCGCCCCTGCTCCTCGGGCGAGAGGTTGACGTGGATGCGCCGCTCGACGTAGTCGGCGATGTGGCGGTCGCGCGCGAGGTCGGCGGGGAGGCGGTGGTAGACGACCGGGCCGAGGAGGGTGTCGAGGTCGCGGTGCCGGCCGTCCTGCCGCTCGGGGGTGGCGGAGAGGCCGAGGCGGTAGGGCGCGGCGACCTTGTGGACGATGCGGCGGTAGTGGGCGGCGGGGAGGTGGTGCGCCTCGTCGACGATCAGCAGGCCGAAGCCGTCGAGCTTGCGCGAGGGCATCGCGGCGGAATCGAAGGTGATGACGGTGATGTCGCGCAGGAGGCGCTTGCCGCCGCCAATGATGCCGACCGCGTCCTCGGCCAGCCCCAGGCGCTCGGCAATCCCCGCGCGCCACTGGGTCAGCAGCTCGATCGTCGGGACGATCACCAGCGTCCGCACCGCCAGGCGCTCGATCGCCATCAGCGCGACGACCGTCTTGCCGGCGCCGGTCGGCAGGACGACGACGCCGCGCCCGCCGTTGCGGACCCAGCCGGCCAGCGCCTCCTGCTGGTAGACGCGCGGCTTGAGCGCCAGCTCGGGGGTGTAGGGGAGCGCGTACTCCGCCGGCACGTCGATCGTGCCGGCATCGTCGTCGGGGTCGTCGCCGGCCAGCGCGGCGAAGAGATCGTCCGGCTCGCTGTCGGCGGCGGGCGCGGCGTCGGGCGGGAGGATCGGGGCGGCGGGGTGTAGTTCGAGCTGCTCCATCACCATTCCGTACACGAAACGCCCCCCGGCCCCCCGATCCCGGGGGGAGCGCCTCGGCTCATACCTTGTCGCTCCTCCCAGCAGTTGGGAGGCGAGGGGCGGGGGTTAGGCCGCGGCCGCGGTGGCGGGGACCAGCGGCAGTTGCGCCGGGCCGGGCGGCGGGGCCAGGGGCGGCTCGCCCCCGGTGACGATCGTCGCGGCGGCCTCGGCCAGCCGCTGCTCGCGGCGCGGCCCGAAGCCCCAGAGCTCGCGCACGCGCCCGCGGCGGGCGGCGAAGAGGAGCGCCTCGGGCGAGGTGAGGTGCAGCTCGGTGAAGAGGCGGGAGGCGGTCTTCGGGCCGACGCCCGGCACCGCCATCAGCGACTGGATCGCCGGGTGCTGCTCGGCGATCAGCTCCTCGTAGAAGGCCATGCGGCCCCCGGCGATCAGTTGGCCGATCTTCTCGCGCAGGCGCTTGCCGAGCCCCGGCAGGGGCAGTTCCCGCCCCTGGGCCAGCAGGTCGCGCGCCTCGACGGAGAGGCGCAGCATCCCGCGCGCCGCCCGGCGGTAGGCGCGGATGCGGTAGGGATTGCCCTCGGCCAGCTCCAGCAGGGTGGCGATATTGAAGAGGATGTGGGCGATCTCGCGATTGGTCATCTTGTGTTCCTCGATCCGGTAGCGCGGTCCAACACTAGAACCTATGTTCTATTATAGCGGCTACTTGTCAGATCGTCAAGGCAGGCGCACCCTGTTCGAGGCCCCTCCTTTTGCCAACCTCTGTCACACTGCTGTACACTTGCGCTGCGAACGCTACAGCCGTCGACTAGGCCGGGGGTGTGATGCCATCCAAGACGATCGCGGTGGTCGATGACAACACCACGTTCCTCGACCTGATGCAGGAGTTGCTGACCGAGGAGGGCTACCGGGTGACGAGTCACACGGTGGGCGGCGACGCCTACCCCGCCCTCAAGGAGCAGCAGCCGGCCCTGATCATCCTCGACATCCGCATGGAGCACCCCGAGTCGGGCTGGCAGTTGCTGGAAGTGCTGCGCCTCGACCCGGCCACCGCCGGGATTCCGGCGATCGTCTGCTCGGCGGACGCCCGGGCGCTGCGCGAGAAGGCCGCGCACCTGCGCGAGCTGCGGGCGGACGTGCTGGAAAAGCCGTTCAACCTCGACGAGCTGATTGCCAAAGTCCGCGCCGGCATCGGCGAGGCGGACAGGCTACCGAATAGCGCTTTACGCCATCGGTCGGCCGTATCCGCCCCGCACGCAACTCCTCGGCCACCCACGGCCCGAACCCCGGCCAGCCCGCCCCCGGATCGGCCTCGCGCAGCCGCAGAAAACGGCGATCGCCAGCGGCATCCCGCCGTTCTGCCGGCGCAAGTAGGCCAGGCATTCGTGAGAACGCAGCCCGAGTTGCTCCGTCAGGTACGCCTCGGCGCCGCTGACCAGGAATTCCTCGGGGCCGCTGTGCCAGCGCTCGAGGAGTTCCCGGTACTGGCGCGCGAAGCGCAGGTCGCGGCGGCTTGTCCTGTTCGGCCAGGGCCGCCGGCGAGCCGGGGAACCCGTGCAGCGACTCGTGGATGGAGAGCCGCGCGACTTGCGCGGGGGACGGCAGGGTCTCCGGGTGGGCAACGAGGGCGCCGGCGGGCAGGGTGAAGGCGATCGGCTTGACGTAGGCCGCGAGGAAGATCGCGCCCGTTGGCGGCGCCTGGTCGTTGCCCAGGAACCAGCGCAACCGCTCGCGGATCGGGTCCAGCGGGTAGGCGGCCATGTCCTGCGACAGCCGGATTGCCGCGTCCGCCAGCCCCGGCCGCACGGTGGCCCGCCAGTGGCGAGCAAAGCCGGCCGCGCGCAGCCGCTCGAAGGCGGCGCGGAAGAGGGCGGGCGCGCGGCGAGCTGGTTTTGGTGCAAGTGCGGCCGCTCACCGGATGGATCGGTCGCGCCGCAGCGCGGTCGCGATGCGGGCGCCGACGCCGGGAAGTCCGCGAAGCAATCACGTCATCGAGCGTGGCGACCGTGAGGTACGCGAGCAGGTGGGCGAGCGTCGAGGCCGAGACGAGCCCCCGGGCCACCTCGATCCGGTCCAGCCCGTCGTCGCCGAGCCGCGGGCGCCAAGCATCGCGCAGGCCGGGGTAGTGGCGCGCATAGTGGCTATCGGCGGAGATCGCGTTGCCGAAGACGATGGCGTCGAACGCCTCCGACAGCCGAAAGATCCAGTCCATGAGGTCCCCCGGTTAACGCGGCGCGCACGCCCCGGCGGTCGTGCTGACCTATGATACGATGACGTGATACGATGACGGGGCAAGATGAGGAAGAGCGGCTACGATGGTGAGGAACGATCGATGAGCCAGCAAACGGAGACGGCGCGCGAGGATGCGCGGGAACAGGCGGGAGCGGCGACGGCGCCCGACCGCGAGGCGCGGATCGCGCACTTGCTCGCGATCGTGGAGGCGCAGTTCGGGAGCGGCTGGACGAGGCGGGGCGGGCGCGGGTGCGCGAGCAGCTCGGGCGGCAGGTGGACGGCTCGGCACAGCTCGCGGCGCGCGGCGGCGGCGCTGGAGAACGGCGACGAGCCCGACTTCACGTTCAGCCCATCCGCACCGGGAGGGTTGAGCCGGTGGGGGCGTCGTAGCGCCCTCCGGGGGCTGGCGTGGGCCCGACGGCGCCGCCGCGCATACGACGGGCCGTAGGGCGCCGGTGGCAAATCGGGATCGATCGCGGGTTTTCGGGGATTTTGGGGGCATTTCGCGGCCTCCGATCACGGGTCGTGGCGCCGGTTTTCCTTGCGCTGGCGCGGAAAACGTCGCCGTCCGGCTGGGTTCGTTTCGTCATTTCACCGTTCGCGCGGCCTCCGGGGCCGGGGCGGGACCGACTCGCCGGGCGCACACTCGGCCCGCACCAGGACGGACCCGGCGGCGGCGGAGGATGGTGCCAGGGGCGGGAGGGCGCCGCGAGGGCGTCCCTGTAGACCTCGCCAGGGGCTGGCGCCTGTATTCGGCGCACTGAAGCACGCGGCCCATCGGAGGTGGGCTTTCGGGGTCGGACGCCGCGTGTAGGCATGCGTGTCCCCTATCCAGATCGGGTAGGCGTACTCGGCGATCGAGGCCATGCCGATGTACGCGCCCGGCCTCGAAAAGCGCCGATCTCTGGTACAATTGGACCCCAGCGAGGTGGACAAGATGACCGATCGGACCATCACCATCGCCGTCCCGCGGGAGACCTACGAGCCGTTCCGCGACAGCGCCGAGCGGACACGGCGCAGCGTCGAGGAGGTGGTGGTGGAAGCGCTGCAAGCCACCCTCGCGGACGGCGAGCACCCCGCCGAGGAACGGCAAGCCATGCTCGCCGCGCTCACCTTGTTGGACACCGCGACGCTCTGGCAGCTCGTCCGGCGCGGGGCCGAGACCGAGGAGGTTCTTGTGCTGGCGGCTCTGAACGAGAAGCGCCAGCGCGCGGGGCTGACGATGGCCGAGGAAGGGTGGCGCGCGGCTTGATCCGCCACCACGACCGGGCCGTGTTGCGCGGCCAAGGCGCTGAAACCCCTACGGGAGCGTGGAGAAGACGTCAGCGCGCTGGTTGACGGCGCGTGACATCGGCTGACGCCGCGAACCTGCGCGACCGACTCCTCGCCCAGGCGAGCTATCGGTGTGGCTACTGCCGCAGTAGCCAGAGAATCATCGGCGTGCGGTTAATCCTCGATCACCTGACGCCCCGCGCTCGGGGCGGGACGGACGACGAGACGAATCTCTGGCCGTGTTGCCAACCGTGCAACGGGTTCAAGCAGGCGCGCACGCAAGCCCGCGATCCCGTCATGGGTGAGGTCGCCCCGCTCTTCAATCCGCGCCTCCGGCGGTGGAACGGCATTTCGGCTGGGAGTCCGGAGGTCGATAATCGTGGGCGGACGGCCACCGATCGGGCCACGGTGGCGGCGCTGCAACTCAACCGGGATGAACTGGTAGAAGCGCGCGAGCTCTGGATTGCGGCCGGGTGGCATCCGCCGGAGGACGAACAGGGCGCGCAAGCGGCACGAGCGGCAGTCGCCGCACCGGACGTACGGCGCCCCGGACGCGACGGTTGTATATTCGGGTAGGGTGCGATGAGCGCGACGATCACGAACGTCGGGGAGACCGACGACCGCTTCGCCTTCGCCTCGGTCCGCGAACTGGGGCGCATGCTGCGCGCGGGGAGACGACGCCGACCGCGCTGGCCGAATACTTCCTCGACCGCCTCGATACGGTCGGGCGGCGGCTGAACGCGGTCGTCACGCTGACGCGCGAGCGGGCGCTGGCGGAGGCGCGCGAGGCCGAGCGCGAGCTGGCCGCCGGGCACGACCGGGGGCCGCTGCACGGCATCCCCTACGGCGCGAAGGATCTGCTCGCCACCGCACCGCCCTACCCGACGACCTGGGGCGCGGCGCCCCTGCGGGACCAGCAGTTCGATCGGGATGCCGCGGTGATCGAGCGGCTGCGCGCCGCCGGGGCGGTGCTGGTGGCGAAGCTGGCGATGGTCGAGCTGGCCGGGGGATGGGCTACGACCAGCCGGACGCCGCGTTCACCGGGCCGGGGCTGAACCCCTGGGACCCGGACGCCTGGAGCGGCGGGTCGTCGAGTGGGTCGGGGTCGGCGGTCGGGGCGGGCGCGGTCCCGTTCGCGATCGGCTCGGAGACGAGCGGGTCGATCCTCACCCCGTCGTCGTTCTGCGGCGTCGCCGGGCTGCGCCCGACCTACGGGCGGGTCAGCCGGCGGGGGCGATGGCGCTCTGCTGGACCCTCGACAAGCTCGGGCCGATGTGCCGCACGGCGGACGACTGCGGCCTGGTGCTGGCGGCGATCGCCGGGCGCGACCCCGAGGACGAGACGACGCTCGACGCGCCCTACCGCTACGCCCCGGAGCGCGACCGCGCTGGGGGCTTCCGACTGGCGACGGTGCGCGGCGCGACCGAGGGGCGCAGCCGCCCGTCGCGGCCAACTTCGCGGCGGCGCTCGACACGCTGCGCGAGGTGGCGACGATCGAGGAAATCGACCTGCCGGACTATCCCTACGGCCCGATCATCGGGGCGATCCTGGCGGGCGAGGCGTCGAGCGCGTTCGACGAGTTCGTCACCAGCGGCCGGATCGCGGAGCTGACCGCGCCGGAGGACCGGGTCGGGGGCTACGCGATGCGGCTGGTCCCGGCGAAGGATTACCTCAACGCGACGCGCCTGCGCCGCCGGATGGCCCGCGACTGGGACGCCCTCCTCGCGCGCTACGACGCGATCGTCGCGCCGACGACGGGGGTCGTCGCCAGCCCGATCGGCGAGCGCTTCAGCGCCTACTTCGCGCGCGGCGGACGCTCGCCGCTGATCCCGGCGGGCAGTACGGTCGGCCTGCCGGCCCTGAGCGTCCCGACCGGCTTCGGCGAGCGCGGCCTGCCAACCTCCATGCAGTTCCTCGGTCGCGCGGGGGCGGAGAACGCGATCCTCGCCGTCGGCCGCGCTTACCAGGAGCGGACGGGCTGGCACTGGGAGCGCGGGGGAAGGCGGAGGGCTGAGGGGTGAAGGGTGCGGGGCGCAATGCATCAGCAAGAGGTTGAGCCGTTCGGCAGCCTCCTGGCGCAACAGTATGCTGCCCCGGGGCTATCGCTGCAGCCCCTTGCGCTCACGGCGGAGAAGCGCACCTACCGCGTAGAGCGGGGGCGCGGCGAGCCGTGGGTCCTCCGCGCGTATCCGGTGGGGGGCAGGCACGATCGCGCGTTCGCGCTCGGCCAGGCGGCGGTCCTGTCGTTCCTGGGGGAGCAGGGCTATCCGGCGCCGCGATTGGTCAGGCGCGCGGGACGGCGCGGCCGTGGTCGAGCACCAGGGCTGGCAGGTCATCGTGACCACGTTCATCGAGGGCGCCGCCATCGCGTTCGCGCCCGCGAGCTTGGGTCTCCTCGGAGAAGCACTCGGGCGGCTCCACGCGCTCGGTTCGGTTGTTGCCACCCCCCGGAGCGGCCTACCAAGGGCGGGGATGCTGCCGGCGAACGAGATCCGCTTCGCGCTGGGGCAGATCACCGCCGTAGAGCAGCAGGTGCCGGCAGGGCTACGCGGGCGCTACGACACGATCCTCTCCGCGCTGCACGGCGTCCACGACTGCGAGGACTTGCCCAGGGTGGTCATCCATAACGACTGTCACCCCGGCAACAGCGTGCGGACGCCGGTGCGCCGATCGTGGGGCCCTGCCGTGATCGATCCGTGCGACACCCCGTCGCCGTGGACCCCGCCACTCCTGCCCGATCGAGCGCGTGCGCGCGGTCGTGGCCGGTTCGGCTGCCATTCCCGCGCCGGTGGATCGATGCCATGCGGCGTGTTTCGCTGCTCGTCAGGCAGGGACGCCTCGTGCGCTACACGCTGTCCCCGTCGCCGTGGACCCGCGCAGCGCGGCGTGTTACCGGTAGCCGGGATCCCGGCGTAGCTGACGTGTTGACGGCGGTCAACGCGTGGCCGGTTGCTGCTACCGCGGCCGGCGATCCCCATGCAGTTCCTCGGTCTCGCCCATGCCCCCGTCCCCGCGCTTGCCCACGGCGCTGGCCCCGGACCCGCCTCTTGGCCTACACCCAGGCCCGGATGCCATGCGCTTCCATTGGTTCCCTCGTGTTTGGCCTGGCGCAACAGTATGCGTGTAGCTTTGCCGGCACGGCGGTCAAGCGCCGTACCGCGAAGGGACGCCTGGGAAGAGGAAGGTACCTGGTGGTGGGCGTTCCTGGGGGACCAGGCTGTGGTCAGGCCGCGGCAATGGACCGCTTGCCGGCTGGCGGGTCATCGTGACCAGCCAGTTTGACCGAAGTATCTCCTCGGCGCGCGGTGGACGGCCGAAGCGCGGCGTGTTACCGGTAGCCGGGATCGCTAGCTTCACCAGCCGGGCCTCGGTGGTAGCGATGCAGGTTGCGCCCCTTAACGCCGGGTGCGTGCACGGCTTCGTGCGCCATCCATAACGACTGTACATGTTCCGTTCCTCGCATGTAGGCTTCCGCTCGTCTCGTGCGACACCCCGTCGCCGTGCCCGCGAGCTTGCCCCGAGTGCGCGCGGTCCCCACCGTCAGCCCCGGTCGCCCGGCGCATTCCCATGGCCCGTTCCCTCGTGTTTGGCGCGACCAGACGGTGCCGGCACGGATCATCCAGGCCGAAACGCCGGGAAGAGGAAGGTACCTGTTGGTGGGCGGGCTGTCGATACCCCGCCGCCGCGCGAGAAGCCAGTTTGCGGGCATGGACCCGCAGACGCGCGGCGTGTTACCGGTAGGACGGTGCAGCAGGAGCTGCGCCCAACGCCGGGTGATGACGGCTTCGTGCGCCATTGGTACACCTTCAGCAAGCCCGACGAAAGCCCGCGATTGCCCCATGCGGTCCCCCTCCCCGGCCGACCGGCGCGTTCCCAGGCCGTAATCTGGGCGATCAGGCGGTCGGAAAGTTGATTGTCCGGCATGCCGACCAGTTCGGGCATACCCCGGGACGCTATCGCATCGGGACGGTGCAGCAGGACACAGTGGTTCCGCCGTCCGCAAGCCCGACAAAGGTGGTGAGCCCTCGCGCCGGCGAAAGAGTTGGCATTCTGCTCAACAAACGCACCGCGTGCGTACAGGAGACAGGCGACGGCCTCGCGCAGCGCCAGCCAAATCCGGAGGCCGATGCTCTCTCGCGGCGACACGTATGGTTGTTGACCGATCCCGCCCGGTCTGTCGTAGGGCCTGTCGAACGGCGGCGACGTCGACTTGGTCCGGGCTACCGCTGTAGAGTTGCGCCTGCGGCCCGAGCGGGAGCAGGCGCGGGGGCTCAGTGGTGAAGGCGCCACGGAGGGGCATGAACCCGCATTGGCGGACGGCTACACTGGTCACGTAGTCGGCGGTTGGCTCGAAGGTGAGCAAGAACTGGGGATTGTGCAAGGGATCGACCGGCGCGAGCGTGAGCGGGATCACCAAGCGCCCTGCCTGGCGCCAGTTGCTCGCGCCAGGCCGGCGGGATGTCATCGGCCCCGGCGGTGATGATGATCCGGTCGTAGGGCGCGGCGGCGGGGTAGCCCAATCCACCGTCGGCGCGGATGACCTGCGCCGACGTGCAGCCGGCGGCGCGCAAGTGGTCGCGCGCTCCCAGCACGAGATCGTCGTCGATGTCTACCGTCACGACCTGGCCGGTCGGGCCGGTCAGACGCGCCAGGAGGGCGGCGTTATAGCCCGTTCCGGCCCCGATCTCAAGTACGCGCTGACCGGGTTGCGGGTCGAGGGCCGCCAGCATGTCGGCCATCAGGGAAGGCATCGAGGAGCTGCTGGCCGGAGACGACCGAGCCGCTTGGTGACGATTGCCTCGTCGTGGTAGACCGTCTCGAGTGGCACGCCCGGTAGGAAGAGATGGCTCGGCACCGCGCGGAATGCCCGCCTCGATGCGCGCGGCCGGCAAGAAGCCCCGGTCGCGAAGACCGTCAACGAACGCCTGATGGAGTTTCGCTGCCTGCGTCTGAGCGGCGCCGGAAGCCACTTCCCGCGTGCCTTCCTCCTTCATACGCCCTTACCCCTTGCTGCCGGCTGACGAGGAGGACGCCGGCGAGGATGCAGGCGCCGCCGAGGAGCTTGGGCGGGGTCAGGGGCTCGGCGAAGAGGAGCGCGCCGAGGAGGACGGCGGTCGCCGGCTCGCTGGTGGCGACGACGGCGGCGCGGCTGGCGCCGATCCGCGCGATGCCAAAGAGGAAGAGGGCGATCGCGCCGCCGGTCAGCGCGCCGATCGCCAGGCAGGCGGCCCAGGCGCCGGGCGACATGCCGCCGCTGAAGCCGCGCGTCGCCAGGACGGCGCCGCCGAAGCAGGCGGCGGTGACCGGCAGGCTGTAGGCGGTGACAATCACGCCCGGCACGCCGCGCCCGAGCGGCGCGGCCAGGGTGGCGTACCAGGAGTTGCTGAGGGCGGAGCCGAGCGCCAGGGCGACGCCGACCCAACTGAAGGCAGCGCCGGCCGCGAGCGCCGCCGCCGGGTCGATCGTCAGGGCGCAGCCGAGGAGGGCCAGCGCCAGCGCGCCGAGCTTGGCGCGGGTAAGCCGCTCGCCGAAGAAGAGGGCCGACCAGAGCACGACCAGGGCCGGGAAGAGGTAGACGAGCAGGGTGGCGGTGCCGACCGGCAGGAACGCCAGCGCCTGGAAGTAGAAGAGCGAGTTGGTGACGAAGAGCAGCCCCAACACGCCGAAGCCGAGCAGCCGCCGGCGCGGCTGGCGCAGCAGGCCGGGTCCGCCCCGCAGCCGCGGCGCCAGCAAGAGCGCCCAGACGATCAGCGTGGCGACGCCGAAGCGGAGGGTCAGCAGGGTCGGGACGCTCGCGCCGCCGGCGCTGGCGTACTTGCCGAGAACGCCCTGCACGCCGAAGCTGATCGCCGCCAGCATCGTCGCGCCGATCCCGACCCAGCGGTCACGCGACGCGCCCGCAGTGGGCGCGGGTGTGGCTCGCGCGTCGGCGGACACCGGCGGGGTCGTCAGGGGAATGCCGCGAGGCGTCCGCGCCCCAGCCACCGGTTCCGCGCATTCCTCAGCCGGGCGCATCCACTCGCCTATCTCCTCCCCTCACGCTGCCGGGCGTTCGGCGCTGACCGCCCGTTTCATTCTGCCCGCGACCCCGAATCCTGGCAACCCCGGCAGCCTGTGGACCGCGGCTGGCGATGCCGAAGCACGACCGCGCGGGCAACGGCTTGTGGTCCGCCCGGCGCGTAGGTATCGCGCGGCCCCGCACCGCTGTTGCCAACGGTTGAGCGAGTGCATGGGCAGGGCTTGGGGCGTTCAGTCGAACACCCCTACAGCGACGCCGAGGCGGAACTCCCCTTCGTCGAGAACTGCTCCAGCCTGTAACGTGGCGCCGGGCGCCCTGCTCCTCCCCTTCCCGGCGAGAGGGGTGGGCGCGCTGCCGAGGAGACCAGCGGCCTTCGGCACGACGAGAAAGTTATGTAAAGAACCAGGGCAGTTCATGGCAGTGGTGGTACAGCCAGCGCGCGAACTCGATGTGGTCGGCCTGTGCCACGACGGCCCGTGCGGGGTGGGGCAGGAAGCGCGCTTCGTCGAGCCAGTACAGCGGCACGCAAGCCATCGCGAGCGGGAGCGCGCGGATCTCCTCTGCCGTCAGGGGTTGGGTGGTCGCCGCGTTGTAGCGCGCCAGCAGTTCCCGCGCCCGTTGCCAGGGGCGGCGCTCCGGCGGCTCCGACCCTTCCAGGCGTGTCAGCGCCCAGAAGAGCGCATAGGCCAGATCGAAGACCCGCGCGCGGATCGCCAGAAAGTCGAAGTCGAGGATCGCGACGACGCGCTCGTGCTGGAAGAGGACGTTCTCGCCGCCGTAGTCGCCGTGGGTGGGCGCC
>JAUJMV010000003.1:341429-345300 GCA_030446685.1 Thermomicrobiales bacterium
ATCCGGTGCAGCAGCGCGAGCCGGTCGGCCCCGACCCAGGGCCGGTGGACGCGGACGACGTACTCCCCGGTCGCCGTGGCGACGCGCAGGTTGAGGTTGTAGGTCCCGCCGATGTCGGTCGCCGCCAGCACCGGGCCGAGGGCGAAGCGCGCCGCGACGCGGGCGAGCAGGTCGGGGGCGGGCTCGGCCCGCGGCCCGAACTCGACGCCCTCGCGCCGCAGCCCCGCGATGTCGTAGCCGCCCATGCCGCCGCCTGGCCGACCGGCGCGTCAGCCGCCGCCCGGCGCGGCGAACCCGCGCGCCGCGTCGTCCAGCGCCAGCACCCAGTCGTGGCCCGGCCCGCTGGAGGGCGGGGCGAACTCGCGCGGCGCCCCGGTGGGGAACTGGCCGATGGCGCGGGCGGCGCCGGTCCGCGGGTCGTACCAGTGCGCCGCGACCGTGGGGCCCGACAGCTTGCCGAGATCGACCGTCACCGGCCGGCCGGACGCACTGTAGACGAAGGCGTAGCTCCCGTCCTCGGCGCGGGTCGCCTGCGCGCGGTCGGGGCCGGCGCCGGGGTCGGGGTCGGAGGCGAGCAGCGTCTGGTCGGGGACGCGCGCGAGGAGGGGGCGGGATTCGAGCAGCGCGCGGGCGTGCCGCATCTGCGCCGCGCCGGGCAGATCGAGCGCCTCGCGCCAGGGGCGGCGCACGCCGAACCGGTCCGGCTGGCCGGGGCGCCAGAACTGGAAGACGCCGTTGGCGCCGTAGGTGTGGCCGTGCGCGCCCGCGAAGAGCGCCCAGTAGGCGGCCTTGCGCGCGTCGTCGGCGTCGAAGTAGTGGCCCTCCTCCTGGCGCACCGGGTGGTCCTCGTAGCAGGGCTCACCGTCGAGGCAGGGTTTCGCCGGATCGAGGGCGTAGTCGTGGGCGATCATCGCGTAGTTGTCGCGGTTGCGCCGCCGGTGGCCCGATTGCAGCATGTTGAAGTCCAGCCAGGGCTCCTGGTGGAAGAAGGCGGACGACGAGGCCCCGCCCTGCGGGTGGTAGGTCATCAGGTGGCGGCCGCCGTCGCCCCGGTCGAGGCCCTCGGCCATCGCGCGCCAGGTGGCGCGGTGGCGGTCGTTCTCGGGGTTGCGGTCGCCGCCGAGGACCCAGATGACCGGGGCGTCGCGGTAGCGCGCGCCGAGGAAGGCGCCGTAGCGCGCGGCGTTCTCGGGGGTGAAGACCTCCCGCTCGGTGCCCCAGAGGGTCGGGCCGACCTTGTCGCCCCAGGTCGGCAGCAGGGCAAGATAGAGGCCGAGCGCGGCCGCCCGGTCCGCGATGAAGTCGAGGTGGCGGAAGTAGGCGTCGTTCGGCCGCGCCGGATCGCCCCCTTCCAGCGGGAGATCGCCGTAGGGGTTCGGCACGGTCAGGCCGTCGAACTCCGAGATGCCCATCACCTGGATCGCGGTGAAACCCTTGGCCGCGCGGTCGCGCAGGTAGTGGTCGGCCTCCTCGCGGTCGAGGCGCTGCAAGAGGGTCCATCCGGTGTCGCCGAGAAAGAAGAACGGCGAGCCGTCGTCGCGGACCAGGAAGCGCCGGTTGTCGCTGACCCTGAGCATGTGGCCTCCATCATTCTTCGCTGCGGCGGGGACGCCCCCCCGCCCCCCCAACGTTGGGGGGAGTGGGGCCGGGGCCGGATGGGCGCCTACCCGGTAGGTTACCACGCTCAGGGTGTCCTGCTCCCGAAGGTTGGGGGGGGCGACCTGGCCGCGTCACCAGCGATCCGGCAGCCGGCGCGGGTAGCGCGTGAGGCGAGCGGCGGGGGCGCGGTCGGCGACGTAGGCGCGCAGGGCGACCGCGAGCATGAGGAGCGCCAGGGCCGTCCAGAGGATGGCCCAGAAGAACGCGGGGAGGCCGGTCGCGGCGGCCATGTTGGCCGCGTCGGTCTGCGCGCCCGGGGCGAGTGGTGACGACAGGGCGAGGAGCGTCCGCAGGTCGAAGATCGCGTTCACGACGCACTGCACCGCCAGGAAGCCGACCAGGAAGCTTGCCCAGCGCGGGTTGAGGTAGCGCGCCGCCGCGCCGAGGCCGAGCGCGAGCAGGACGCCCGCGGCCAGGGTGAAGGGGCTGGGGAAGCCGAAGACCAGGGCGAGCAGGAGCACGTAGACGGCGGAGCCGGCCAGCACCGCCCGCGCCGCGACCGCGCGCCGGATCAGCGCCAGCAGGAGGACGCCGTAGGCCATCGCGCCGAGATAGCCCGCGCTCGCCACGAAGAGCGCCGAGAGGGGGCCGCCGCCCACCGTGTAGACCAGCCCGCCCCCGTTCGGCGCGACCCGCAGGCCGCGCACGTCCGCCCCCGTGAGGAGCGCGGCGACCGCGTGGCCGCCCTCGTGGATGAAGGTGACGAAGAGGCGGAACGGGTAGGCGAGGAAGTCGGCGAAGGGGATGAACCACAGCGCGAGGGTCAGCGCGACCGCGACCAGCAGCGTGCGGACGGGCGGGCGCGGGTCGGGGGTGATCGGCCACTGCATCGTCGGTCGGACCCTTTCGCTCGGCGGCCTCCACGCGCCGGTCCGGCGCCGGCGCATGCACCCCGATCTACGCGGGAGGGCGGGTCCGGGCTACAGGGGGCGGACTCCTCGGCGCGCGAGGGTTACCGGGGCGGGCCGACGCGGGGTCGCGGGCGGGAGCGCGACCATCGGCAGCCCGGCCGGGAGACGTGGCGCTACACGCGGACGAATTTCTGGAAGCGGTCGGGGGCGATGACCTCGCCGACGTAGAGGTCGCCGCGCGAGTCGACCCAGCAGGCGTGCGGGGAGGCCGCGAACTGGCCGGGGGCGTCGCCCCGCTCGCCCCAGCGCGCGAGGATGTCGCCGTCCGGCGTCATGATCGTGATCCGCCCGCCCCCTTCGGCGAGGTAGATCGTGCCGTCGGGCGCGAGGAAGAGGTCGTTCGGCGCGTCGAGGCCGCCCCACTCGCCGAGGAAGGCGCCGTCGGGGGTGAAGTGCTGCACGCGCCCGTTCTCGCGGTCAACGATCAGCACCCGGCCGCGCGCGTCGAGCGCCACGCTGTGGACCGGCCAGCCGAACTGGCCGGGGCCGACGCCCGGCTCGCCCCAGGAGCGCAGGAGCGCGCCGTCGGGCGCGAAGCGGTGGACGCGGCGCTGCCCGTAGCCGTCGGCGACGAAGAGGTCGCCCCCCGGCGCGACGATCGCCCGGGCCGGCTCGTTGAACGGCTGGCCGGGCGCCCCCGCCCGGTCGGGGGTCCCCCAGGTCCGCAGCGGCGCGCCCTCCAGGGTCCACTGCGTCACGGTGTGTGTCTCGCGGTCGGTGCAGTAGACGGTCTGGTCGGGGGCGATCCAGATGCCGTGGGGGTGGCGGAAGGCGCCGGCGCCCCACCGCCCGGCCAGGCGCCCGTCGGGGTCGAAGACGAGGACGAGCGGTTCGGGCGCCCGCTGGAAGACGTAGACGCGGTCCCGGGCGTCGCAAGCGACCATCGAGACGAGGCCGAAGGCGGGCACGCCCCCCGGCCCGCGGCCCCAACCGGGCTCGACGCGGAAACGGTACTCGCCGGCGCCGTAGACCGTCGCGGCCATCGTCACCCTCCTGCCGATCATCCTGTCCGCCTGCGGCAGTGTCGCACGGCGCGGCGGGCGGGGCAAGGGACGCGCCCCCGCGTTCCCCCAACTTTGGGGGGAGAGGACGTGGGGAAAGCCCCTACCTTCCAGTGCGGCACGGGGCAGGCCGCGCTCTTTCTCCCCCCGAAGTTGGGGGGCCAGGGGGCGCTCCCGCGGGACGAACTCCGACGGTTCAGAGGCGAGAACGCAGCCGCCTGGGCCGCCGGGTTGGAGACCGCCGCCGGGACGCAATCACCCCGCGGCCTCGGCGAGCGCCAGCAGGCCCGGCAGCGCGAC
>JAUJMV010000003.1:345400-377322 GCA_030446685.1 Thermomicrobiales bacterium
CCGCCGCCGGCCGCCTCGTAGACCCGCCCCGGCGCCAGGGGGTGGGTCAGGATGGCGTGGGCGTCGTGGTAGGCACCGGGCTTGCGGTCCTCCCAGGTCGCGCCGCCGTCGCGCGAGCGCATCACGCCGCCGAGTTCGATGCCGACGAAGAGGAGGTCGGGGTCGCGGTGGTGCGGCGCGATCCAGCGGACGTGGCTGGTGTGCGGGCGCGGGGGGAAGGACCAGGTCGGCGCGCTTGGCAGCGCGGTCAGGCCCGGGAAGGGTTGCCAGGTCCGGCCGTCGTCCTCCGAGCGGAAGAGGGCGCTCGGCTCCGTCCCGACGTAGACGACGGAGCGCCCGCCGGCGCGGTGGCTGGGGGAGATGGCGACGGCGAGCGCGCGCCGGTGCGGGATGCCGGCGCCGACTGGGGTCCAGGTCGCCCCGCCGTCGAGGGTGCGGTAGACCCCGTCGTCGAAGGTGCCGACGTAGGCGCGGCGCGGGTCCGCCGGGTCGACCACGACGCACTGGGCGCCGCTGCCCACCAGGCCGAGCGTGACGTGGGGGGTCGCGCCGTCGCCGAGCGCGATCCGCGCCACGGCGTCGCCGGTCGCGGCGAAGAGATCGATCGATCGCATGGCCCCTCCTCCCTCACCGCCGGCGTGCCGGCGGCGACGCGCTACTCGGCCACCGGCGACGGCGGCCGCGCCCCCTCGCGGAGCCGGCGGGCCAGCGCCGCCTTCGCCACCTTCCCGCTGGCCGTCCGCGGCAGCTCCGGCAGGAAGGCGATCTCCCTGGGACACTTGTACCGCACCAGCCGCGCCGCGCAGTGCTCCCGCAGGGCCTCCGCCGCCAGGCGCCGCCCGGCATGGAGGACCACAAACGCCACCGGCGCCTCGCCCCAGCGCGGGTCCGGCGCCCCGACGACCGCGACCTCCACCACGGCGGGGTGTCGGGCGAGGGCCTGCTCGACCTCCAATGGGTAGATGTTCTCGCCGCCGGAGATGATCAGGTCGGTGCGGCGGCCGACGATATGGTAGAAGCCGTCCGCGTCGGTCCGCGCCAGGTCGCCGGTGCGGAACCAGCCGTCGCGGAACGCGGCGGCGGTCGCCTCGGGCTGGTTCCAGTAACCCCGGAAGACGTTCGGCCCGCGGACCAGTAGTTCGCCGACCGCGCCCGCCGGCACGTCCTTGCCGGCCGGCCCGGCGACGCGCGCCGCGGTGAAGAGGACCGGCTTGCCGACCGACCCGGCCCGCTCCCGATGGTCCCCGCGGCCGAGCATCAGGACGGTGGGGGCGGTCTCGGTCAGGCCGTAGCCCTGGCCGAACGGGAGGCCCCGCGCCAGGAGATCCTCGATCAGCGCCGGGGGGCAGGGGGCGCCGCCGCTGTACCACCAGCGGACGGCGCCGAGGTCGGCGCGCGGGAAGTCGGGGTGCCGACGGATCGCGTCGTGCATCGTCGGGACGCCCATCAGGACGGTGATCCGCTCTGCCGCGATCAGCCGCAGCGCCTCGCCCGGCTCGAAGCGCCGCGGCACGACCACCGTGCCGCCGGCGAAGAGGACGGGGAGGGCGAACGCGCCGATCCCGCCGATGTGGAAGAGCGGCAGCAGGGCCAGGAAGCGGTCGGCGGCGGTCAGTTCGAGGGCCAGCGTGTCGTTGACCGCGTTCCAGAAGAGGTTTTCCTGGGTCAGGACGGCCCCCTTGGGGCGGCCGGTGGTGCCGGAGGTGTAGCAGATCAGGCAGGGCAGCGCGGCGTCCACGGCGGGGAGCGGGGGCGGCTCCGCGCCGGCGCCGGCCGGGAGTTCGGCCAGGCAGAGCGCGGCGCGGGGGGTGTCGTGCCGGAGAAGGCGGGCGGCGCGGCCGGCGTGCTCGGGGTCGGCCACGATCAGGGACGACCCGCTGTCGGCCAGTTGGTAGGCCAGTTCCTCGTCGGCCAGCCGGATGTTGAGCGGCACGGCGATGGCGCCGAGGGCCGCGACGGCGAAGAGCAGTTCGAGGTATTCGACGCTGTTGGCGGCGAGGATCGCGACGCGGTCGCCCTGGCCGATCCCACGCGCCCGGAGGATCGCCGCCATGCGCCGCAGGTCGGCGGCCATCTCGCGGTAGGTGCGGCGCCGCGCCTCCCCGACCAGCGCGGGGGCGTGCGGCGCGCTGATCGCCCGGCTCTCGATCCAGTGCGCGATCCCCTGCATCCCGACCTTCCCTCGGTCGCGCGCCGCGGTCGGCGTCGGCGCCGAGCGCGCGGGTCAGCCTCCTCGCCAGTACCGGATATTGTACCGCGAGGCAGGGGGAGATGGCGCGCGCCCGGCTCCTTGCGTCAGGGCGGATGCACACTCCATGCGGCGGAGGCTGGCCGGGAGCGCCCCCCCCGCCCCCCAACTTTGGGGGGAGCCGCCCGATCCACGCGCGCTGGCTACCCACAAGGTTGGGAGACGAGGGGGGGCGCGCGCAGGCCGCGGCGCGCCAGCGGCGGGGCGATTTCAGGGGGCTGTCGGTGGTTCACCCCCGGCTGTGGCGATCGAGGAAGGGGTGGAGGAGGTCGCGGAAGGCCGCCGGCCGCTCGACGTGCGGCGAGTGGCCGCAGCCGGCGAAGACCTCCTCCCGGTACGCGCCGCCCTGTTCGCGATAGGCGTCCAGCACCGCGCGCGTCTGGGCGATCATCGGCTGGGGCGGGAAGACCGCCGGGCCGGGCCAGCCGGGCACCGCGCCGAGCTGGCCGAGGGTCCCGAAGTCGAGGAGCGACCGGTCGGAGACGATCTGGTCGTCGGCGCCGCGGACCCAGAGGACCGGCGGCCGGGGCGCGATGCGGGCGAAGGCGCTCAGGTCGCAGTAGCGCGGCGAGAGGGCGTTGTTGACGCCCGTCGTCCCCGGGGCGACCCCCGGCCAGTTGGCGGACGGGGTCGCGCCGCCCGGATAATTGCCGTCGCCGGTCTTGGTACTCAGCATGGATGAGACGAAGACCTCTTCCCGCGCGGCCGGGGCGCGGAAGGGGGGCTTGAAGTAGAAGGCGTTCAGCACGGTGCGGGGCGAGGTGTCACTTTCGGCGCCGCGGTCGCCGGCGGCGAGGCGCCGGACGAACTCCGGGTTGGCGGTGCCGCCGCCCGAGCCGGCGTGGTCGGGCCAGCAGGGCGTGCCGGCGGCGTCCCTGGTCCCGCCGAAGCCGTAGGGGGCCAGCGGCGCGACCAGGACGATCGAGGCGACCCGCTCGGCGTGGTCGATCGCGTACTGCATGGCGATCCCGCCGCCCGTCGACCAGCCGACCAGGTGGACCCGCCGACCGGCGGCGGCCAGGCCGAGGGTGTCGATCAGGGCGTGCAGGTCGTCGGAGAAGTCGCGCAGGCCGCGCGTGGCGTCTACCGGCAAGGTCTGCGAGTCGCCGAAGCCGCGCAGATCGGGCGCCAGCCCGCGGTAGGCCGGGGGCAGCGCGGCCAGGGTCTCCTCCCAGAAGCGGGCGGAGGAGACATTGCCGTGGAGGAAGATCACCGAGGCGCCGGCCTCGGGGCCGCCCGCCAGGAGCGCGGTCCGCAGGCGCGGCGTCTGGACCGTTCGCGCGGTGATGCCGGGGAGGGGCGCGGCTTCGTCCATCTTCACCACTCACTTTCCCGATAGGGGGAGGATCGGTCTCCCCCACCCCCAACCCCGCCCCCAATCCTGGGAGGGGAGCGATGCCGCAGGCCGCGTCACTCCGGAGCGGCCAGAAACGATGTGACCGCCTGGGTGAAGCGCCCGTCGAGGACGACGGTGTAGTGGTTGGTGCCGGGGATCTCCACGAGGCGGCTGCCGGCGATCACGCGCGTCAGCCGCTCCGCCTCCTCCGCCGGGAGGATCAGGCCGCGATCCGCGCCGAGCAGGCCGGTGGTGGCGCGGACGATCAGCGTCGGGGCGCGGACGGAGTCGGGCAGGACCTCCGTGCGGATGGCGGCGTTGCAGGCGTTCTCCTCGGCGATCGCCCCCTTCGGCACGCGCGAGACCACGCCGCCGCCCGCACGCTCCTCGGCGTCGTAGCGGAAGTACGCCTCCCAGAACGGGTTCCAGGACCAGAGGGGCGACCGGCGCATCGCGCCCAGGTAGGCGTCCAGCGAGGGGTAGGGCGTCCCCAGCCGCGCCAGCGAGCCGGCGATCGCCTGCGCCGTGTCGGCCGGGAGGTTGCCCCCGGCGTCGACCAGCACCAGGCGTCCCAGGCGCTCCGGGTGCAGCGCGGCGAGGAAGAGGCCGATCAGCGCGCCGAGCGAGTGCCCCACCAGGTGCGCGGTCGGGAGGTCGAGGTCGTCGCAGAGGGCCAGCAGGTCGTCGGCGTGGAAGGGGAGGCCGTAGCCGTGCGCCGGCTTGGCGCTGCGGCCGCGCCCGCGCAGGTCGGGGGCGATCGCGTACCAGCCGCGCGCGGCGAGGGCCGGGCCGAACTCCGCCCAGTAGCGGCTGCTGGCGGTCAGCCCGTGCACCAGGAGGACGGCGCGATCCGGCGTGGTCCGTACGCCCCAGGTGGCGAGGTGGAGGGTGATCCCGTTCACGGCCAGTTCGTGCTCGCGCAGCCGGGTCGCGGCGCCGTCCTCGACGATCATCGTGCCTTCCTTCTTGCGGGACGCCCCCCGCCCCTCCAACTTCGGGGGGCAGAAGCCGACGCCGACGGGTCACTTCTCTGAAAGTTTGGTGCTCCCCGAGAGCCTCTCCCCAGCGTTAAGGGGCCGCGCGCCTAGTTGATCCGCTTCGCCTGGCCGGCCCACTCCCGCTCGCGCAGGACGTACTTCTGCACCTTGCCGGTCGAGGTCTTCGGCAGGTCGCCGAACGCGACGGCGGCGGGGCATTTGAACCCCGCCAGCCCCTCGCGGCAGAAGGCGATGATTTCCTCCGCGGTCGCCGCCCGGCCGGGCTTGAGTGTGACGAACGCCTTGGGCCGCTCGCCCCAGCGCGGGTCGGGGATGGCGACGACGGCGCACTCCAGCACGGCGGGGTGGCGGGCGATCGCGCGCTCGACCTCGATCGTCGAGATGTTCTCGCCGCCGGAGATGATGATGTCCTTCTTGCGGTCACGCAGGTCGATCGCGCCATCGGGGTGCCAGACGCCGAGGTCGCCGGAGTGGAACCAGCCGCCCCGGAAGGCCTCGGCGGTCGCCTCGGGCTGGTTGTAGTACCCCTTCATGACGGTGTTGCCGCGCATCGCCACCTCGCCGAGCGTCGCGCCGTCGCGCGGCACGTCATTCCCGGCCCCGTCGATCACCCGCACCAGGTCGGCGGTGACGTGGGCCTGCCCCTGGCGGCCGCGGATGCGCGCCTGCTCCTCCTCCGGCAGCGCGTCCCAGGCGGGGCGCCACTCGTTGAGGGTCGCCGGCCCGTAGGTCTCGGTCAGGCCGTAGGCGTGGATCGGGTGGAGGTTGAGGGCGTGCGACTGGGCGAGCAGGGTCGGGGAGGGGGGCGCGCCCCCGACGTAGAAGGTGACCGGGCGGTCGAGCGGGCGCGCGGCCGGATCGTTGACCAGCCCGATCTGCACGGTCGGCGCGCCGCAGTAGTGGGTGACCCGCTCGGCCTCGAAGAGCGCCCAGACCCGCCCCGGCTCCACCCGCCGCAGGCAGACGTTGGTCCCCGCCACCGCCGCGACGGCCCAGGGGAAGCACCAGCCGTTGCAGTGGAACATCGGCAGCGTCCAGAGGTAGACGCTCGCGCCGTTCAGCCCGAGGCCGATGACGTTGGCGAGGGCGTTCAGATAGGCGCCGCGGAAGGTGTATTGCACGCCCTTGGGACCGCCGGTCGTGCCGCTGGTGTAGTCGATCGCGATCGTCTCCTCCTCGTCCGCCAGCCAGGACGCCACCGGCGCGGGGGCGCCGGCGGCGAGGTAGTCCTCGTAGGGGTCGCCGGGGCGGCCGGTGTCGTCCACGCGCACGACCGCGCAGCCCGCGGGGGCGCCGCCCTCGGCCAGCGGCGCCAGTTCGGCGTCGACGAAGAGGAACCGCGCGCCGCTGTCGCGCAGGATGAAGGCGACCTCCGCCGCGCTGAGGCGCGTGTTGATGGCGACGAGGATGCCGCCGGCGGCGGGGATGGCGAAGTGCGCCTCCAGCAGGGCGGGGATGTTCGGGCAGAGGAAGGCCACGCGGTCGCCCGGCCGCAGCCCGTCGGCGCGCAGGCGGGAGGCGAGGCGGTCGACCCGCTCCGCGAACTGGCGGTAGGAGTAGCGCCGGTCGCCGTGGACGACGGCGGTCTTGTCCGGGAAGATGAAGGCGCTGCGCCGGAGAAAGCTCACGGGGGTCAGTTCGCTGCGATAGACTTTCCGCTCCATGGCTCCCCCTTCTGCGGTGTATGCCCCCGTGGAGGTGACGGCCCCCGGCCCCCCAACGTTGGGCTTACGGGGGTAGGTAGAGTCGCGCTGGCGACTGAAGTCGCGCCTGCCGGCCCGCGGGCCACGAAGCCTCCCTCCGGAGGCTGGAACCAGGGCCAAGGCCGAGGCGACTTTGATCGGCATCGGTCTTTCAGCGGTCCCAGTCCCCGGCGGGGGACTTTGTGGCCCGCGGGCCGGCAGGCGCGACTTCAGTCGCCAGCCGCTCCCCCCACCGCGGAAACCCCACCCTCGCAAGCCAACGTTGGGGGCCGGGGGCACCCCTCAGATCTCTCCCCGCGGGCGGGGCTCGCGCGCCGGGACCGTGCCGCCGAGCGCCCGCGCGAGGGGGCGCAGCCGCCGCCCGGCGAACGCGCCGGCCAGGCCGCGCGGGAAGAAGAGGACCAGCAGGATGAAAACAATACCGAAGATGAAGAGCGGGTCGCGCAGCGGCTGGCCGAGGATCGCGGGCAACCCGGCGACCGCCGGCGTCCCGGCCCAGACGGTCAGCCGCACGTTGAGGTAGTGGTAGAGCAGCGCCCCGGCGACCGGCCCCCACAGTGAGCCGCTGCCGCCGATGATCACCATCAGCAGCAGTGTGACGGTGAAGTCGGCGCTGACCGCGCGCGGGTTGGCTCCGCTCAGCAGGAAGAGGTAGACGATGCCGGCGACCGTCGCCAGCGCGCCGGAGATGACGAAGGCCAGGAGCTTGAAGAGATAGGGGCGCAGCCCCAGCAGTTCCACGCGCCCCTCGTTCTCGCGGATGCCCTGCCAGACGTGGCCGGCCGGCGAGGTGATCAGCCGCAGCGCGAGCAGGTAGACGGCGATCAGGACGGCCAGGGTCAGCCAGTAGAGGTTGTCGGTGTTGACGACGCCGACCATCCAGCGCGGCAGCGGGCGGGTCGGCAGGCTCAGCCCCTCCTCGCCGCCGGTCAGCCCGCCGGGGTCCTTGCCGACCAGGACCGCGCCGGCCTGGGCGAAGGCGAGGGTGACCATCGCGAAGTAGACGCCCTTGGTCCGCAGGGCCAGCGCGCCGACCGCCAGCGCCAGGAGGACGCCCGCGAGGAGGGTGAAGGCCAGGGCGGGGCCGAGATCCCAGCGCCACTTGCGCAGCGCGATCGTCGGCAGGTAGACCCCGGCGCCGAAGAAGAGCGCGTGGCCGAACGACAGGACGCCGGTGTAGCCGAAGAGGAGGTTGTAGGAGAGGGCGGCGATGCCGAGCGCGAAGCCGACCGCCAGCAGTTGCAGGTTGCCGGGGCTGTTGAGCGGCCCGTCGAAGAGGCCCGGCAGGCGCAGCGGCAGCGCCGGCACCGCCAGCAGGGCGACCAGGACCGCCACCGGGATCAGTGCCCGATAGCGCCCGAGCCCTTCGTGGACGCCCATCAACTCGTGTTCTCCACGCATCGGCGTGCGCTCCTCCAGTGCGAGACCGGGCAACCTGCCGGGTAATGGCGATCGCCCAACCTTGTAAGGGCAGGCCCCCGTGCCGGCCCGCGCGGCCCGCCACCGGCGCGGCCGATCAGGCGCCGTCCCTAACCGCCCCACCGCCGTGGCCCGCCGAGGACGCCGGAGGTCGGCCACGCGGGCTGGCACGGGGGCCTGCCCCTACGATCCCAAATCGTCTGCCCGTGCCGCGCTAATGCTTCGCGCCGAGCAGGCCGCGCGGGCGGACCAGCAGGACGACCGCCAGCAGCAGCACGACGACGAAGTCGCCGGCCCAGGTGGTGTAGTAGTTGCCGAACTGCTGCGCCAGCCCGATGATCACCGCCGCCAGGGCGCTCCCGCCGATTGAGCCGAGGCCGCCGATGACGACGACGATGAAGGCGAAGATCAGGTTGACCGAGCCGAGGTGCGGGTCGATCGCGCCGAAGTAGGCCGCGCCGAAGAGGCCGCCGAGCCCGGCCAGCGCCCCGCCGAGCGCGAAGACGACGGTGAAGGCCCGGTCGACGTCGATCCCGAGCGCCTGCACCATCTCCCGGTTCTCCGCGCCCGCGCGCACGACCAGGCCGTAGCGGGTCTTGCGGAGGAAGAGGAGCATCCCGGCGAGGACGACGACCGCGGCGCCGATCAGCAGGAAGCGGTTGTTCGGCACACGCGCGCCGAGGACGGTGCTGGTGGCGGCGAGCCAGGCCGGCTGTGGGAAGGGGCGCGCGTCGGGCCGCCAGATGACCGAGGTGAGCTGGCTGAGCGCCAGCCCAACCCCGAGCGTGACCAGCACCTGGTAGATCGGGCGCGCGTAGAGCCGCCGCAGCAGCCCGACCTCCACGGCCGCCGCCAGCGCCGCGCCGACGAGCGGCGCGACGAGCAGGGCCAGCAGGAAGCCCCCCGTGCTCCCGCGCGCGCCGGGCGAGACCTGGCCGATCGTCCACCAGGCGGCGTAGGCGCCCCAGGTGAAGAAGGCGCCGTGCGCGAAGTTCAGCACGTCCATCAGCCCGAAGATCAGCGACAAGCCCGCCGCCAGCAGGAAGTACATCGCGGCGAGCGCCAGCCCGGTGAGGGCGATCAGGATGAAGGTGCTCATGCGACCCCCTGCCTATTGCGGATTGCGGATTGCGGATTGCGGAGTAGGCATGCAATCACTAACCGTTGAAGGGCTGACCTTGTACTCTCGTCAACCCGCAATCCGCAATCGTCAATTGCGCGCGCCGGCGCCGAGGTAGCGCGCCTGGAGCGCCTCGTCGGCGGCGATGGCGGCCATCGGGCCGGTGTGGACGACGCGGCCGTCGTCGATGATCGCGGCGTCGTCGCCGAGCGCGCGGGCCATCGCCAGGTTCTGCTCGACCAGGAGGATCGTGGTGGTGCCTTTGATCGCGGCCAGCGCCTCGGTCACCTGGGTCACGACGACCGGGGCGAGGCCCTTGGAGGGCTCGTCGATCACCAGCAGGCGGTTCTCGTTGATCAGCGCGCGGGCGATCGCCACCATCTGCTGCTGCCCGCCGGAGAGCGAGCCGGCCCGCTGCGCCGCGCGCCGCGCCAGGTCCGGGAAGAGGTCGTGGACCAGGGCCAGCCGCTCGCGCGGGGCGCCGGGTCGCTGCGCCAGCCGCAGGTTCTCGGCGACGGTCAGCCCGCCGAAGACGTCGCGATCTTCCGGCACGTAGCCGACGCCCCGGCGGATGATCCGGTGCGGGCGCTCGCGGGTGATGTCCCGCCCGTCGAGCGCGATCGCGCCGCGCGCGGCGGGCGCGAGGCCGAGGATCGAGCGCAGGGTCGTCGTCTTGCCCGCGCCATTGCGCCCGAGCAGCACCGTCACCCGCCCCGGCGCGACGGTGAAAGAGACGCCCTGGAGGATGTGCGACTCGCCGATGAAGGTATGGACGTCGGTCAGCCGCAGGATCGGCTCGCCGGCCACGGCGCTCGCGGACGGACCGGCGGCAGTCGCGGTCATCGCCCCCCCTCCCCGGTCCCGTGGACGCCCCCCACCCCAGCCCTCACCCCGATCCTGGGTGGAGGGAGTGGGCGCACGACAAGGGGTGACGGACCGGCCCACGCCCTACTCATCACGCAGCACTCACTACTCAGCACTCGTCAGGCCACGCCGAGGTAGGCGGAGCGGACGAACGGGTCGGCCATCACGGCGTCGGGCGTGTCGTAGGCGACGAGCGCGCCGTTCGCCAGCACCGCCACGCGGTCGGACAGGTCGTGGACCACGTCCATCTTGTGCTCGACCATCAGGATCGTCTTGCCCTCCTCGCGCCGGATGCGCCGGATCACGTCGAGCATCACCGGCACCTCCTCGGCGCTGACGCCGGCGGTCGGCTCGTCGAGGAGCAGGACCGCCGGCTCGGTGCAAAGGAGCAGCGCCAGCTCGAGCTTGCGCTTGTCGCCGTGGGCCAGCGAGCCCGCCGGCACCCCCTCGCGCCCGCGCAGCCCGACCGTCGCCAGCGCCGCCGCCGCGCGGTCGAGCGCCGCCCGGTCCCGCGCGGCGCCGCGCCAGAGGGCGAAGTTGCCAGGGCGGGCGGCCTGCGCCGCCAGGCGGGCGTTCTCCAGGGTGCTGAGGCCGGGGAAGATCGTCGTCAGTTGGAAGGAGCGCCCCAGCCCGCGCCGGACCCGCGCGTGCGGCGGCAGCGCGGTCACGTCCGCGCCGCGCAGGAAGACGCGCCCCGCCGACGGGCGGTAGAGGCCGCTGAGCAGGTTGAAGAAGCTGGTCTTGCCGGCGCCGTTCGGCCCGATGATCGAGACGAACAGCCCCTCCGGCACGCTGAGCGACACGTCGTCCACGATCGTCGCCCCGCCGAACCGCAGGCCGAGGCCCTGTGTTTCGAGGATGGCGGTCATGCGCCCTCCGAAGTCGGGAGTCGGGAGTCGGGAGTCGGGAGTAGACGGTAAGTAACGATGTTACTCTCCACTCTTTACTCTCTACTCCCGACTCCCGACTCCCTACCCGTCACGACTTCTTCACCGGGGGCGCGACCTGGTCGGGCGCCAGGGTGCTGACTGGCTGCGGCTCGAAGGCGTCGCCCTGCCGGACCAGCTTGACCTGGAACATCGGCTGGAGGAGGGCGTGGTCCTCCTTGCGGATCGTGTAGTCGCCCTTCGGCCCCTTGAAGGAATAGCCTTCGAGCGCCTTGAGCATCCTGTCGACGTCCGCGCCGTCGGCCTCGCCGATCGCGCGGACGATCATCTGCGCGGCGGTGAAGCCGTCGGGGGTGAAGAGGTCGGGCGTCTTGCCCTTCGCCTTCAGCCGCTCGGTCAGGAAGGCGTTGGCGTCGTTCTGGGGCGCCTGGTAGACGTAGTGCGACAGGAAGGCGAGCTTGTCGGCGGCGGGGCCGAAGACCGGGTAGGAGACCCGCTGGTCGAGGCCGGTGACCACCCTGGTGCTGGCGAGGACGCCCTGCCCGTCGAGGGCGGTCCACATCGGGGTGACGGTCGTGCCGGCCCAGGCGACGAAGAGGAGGTCGGGCTTGCGATCCTTGATCTGCTGCGCGAAGGGGGCGAAGTCCTTGGCGTCCTGCGCGACGAGGAGCTGATCGACCGTCGCGCCCTCCGGGCCGAGGACCGCCTTGACCGCCGCGACATTCGACTGGCCGAAGGCGGTGTCCTGCGCGAAGACGAGGACGGTCTTGCCCCTGGGGGTGTCGAGGAAGGACTTGGCGGTGAGGATGTCCTGGTAGGACTGCCGCCCGGAGCGGAAGGTGTACTCGTTGATGCCGGTGACGCCGTCGGTGGCGGCCGGGCCGCTGATGAAGAGGATCTGGTTCTGCTCGGCCAGCGGCGCGACCTGCAGGGCCACGCCGGAGACGACCGACCCGGCGAGGATCTTCATGCCCTGGCCGATGAAGTCCTTCGCGGCGGCCACGGCGGTGTCGGGCACCCCGGCGTCGTCCTTGATCGCGAACTCGATCTTGTGGCCCTTGACCTGCCCGGTCCCCTGCGTGGCGTAGTCGAGCCCGAGTTCGAGCCCGTCGAGGTACTGCTCGCCGTAGGACTGCAGCGGCCCCGAGCGCGAGGTGACGATGCCGACCTTGATCGTGTCCTTGATCGCGACCGGCGCGGCGGCGGTAGTCGCCGCCGGGGCGGCCGTGGTTGCCCGCGCCGCCGCGCCGGTCGTCGCCGTCGGCGCGGTCGGGGCGTTCGTCGCGGGGGCCTCCTCCGCGCCGCAGGCCGCCAGCAGCGCCGTCAGCGCCAGCCCCGCCGACCCGCCCAGGAGCACGCGTCGTGTCAGCCGGATCTCCGCTCGCCGTGCCATCTCCCCGCCTTCCTTTCCGTGAGCTTCCTCCCCCGCGAGAACGGGGAGGACGATCCTCGATGGCGCGCCGCGGCCCGCGCGCTATTCCGTGTCGCCGCCGGCCGTCGCCGGCACGGCACTGGCGGCCACCGCAGGTGTCGAGTGCCCGTCCGCCCTCGCCGCCGCGCCGTCGAGTGGTTCCGCCAGCAGCGCGCGCCGCAGGAAGAGCGCGAGGTCGGCGAAGACCGCGTCGGGCACCGGCCCCTCCTGCCAGAGGAGGTAGCGCATCCCCAGGAAGTCGCCGAGCCCCATCAGCATGTAGGCGACCGCCTCGGGGTGCCGGTAGGGGGCGTACTCGCGCCGGTCGACGGCGGCGGCGATCGCGTCGCGGTAGCCCTCGGCGAAGCGCTCGTAGTACTCGCGGTAGACGGCCGGGTCGACCGTCTCGGCCTGCTTGACGATGCGGTAGGCCTGCCGGTGGCGCTCGATGAAGGCGAAGAAGGCCCGGAAGCCGGCCAGCTCGACCTCGATGCGCGACGGGGCGCGCGCGCCGGCCTGCTTCACCTCCGCGCGCAGCTCGTGCCCCAGCCAGCGGACCAGCTCGCGGAAGCAGTCCAGCTTCGACTTGAAGTAGAGGTAGAAGGTCCCCTGGCCGACGCCCGCCTCGCGGACGATGTCGCCGATCGAGGCCCGGAAGTAGTCCTGCTCGCCGAAGACGCGCTCCGCGGCGGTCAGGAGGCGCTGCCGCGTCGCCCAGCCCCGATCGGTCACCGGCTCCACGCCACCTCCAACATGACGAGTGATTCAGGTGTCACGATTATGCCCGACCGGGCGGGCGTTGTCAAGGGGGCGGCGCGGGCGTGTTCCCCCCCAGGGCGCGGCGCACCAGTCGCGCGCAGCGCATACAATGCGCCCGGAAGTGCTGGATAGTCGGTGGGAGGGGGGTGATGGGGTCGGGACGTGATTACGCCGCACTGCTGGCGGTGGCGCTGGAGGAGGCCCGACGGGGGCTGGCGGAGGGGGGCATCCCGATCGGCGCCGCGCTCTTCGACGCGCGAGGTCGGGTGCTTGGGCGCGGCCACAACCGCCGCGTCCAGGACGGCGACCCCTCGATGCACGCCGAGACCGCCGCCTTCCGCGCGGCCGGGCGGCAGCGGCGCTACCGCGACACGATCATGGTGACGACCCTCGCGCCCTGCTGGTACTGCAGCGGGCTGGTGCGCCAGTTCCGGATCGGGACGGTCGTCGCCGGCGAGTCGGTCAACTTCCGGGGCGGGCTCGACTGGCTGCGCGAGAGCGGGGTGGCGGTGATCGACCTAGGGTCGCCGGAGTGCATCCGCCTGCTGGCCGACTACATCGCGGCCCACCCCGCGGTCTGGCACGAGGACATCGGCGAGGAGTAGCGCGGCCGGCCCACTCTCGCGCCCCGGATCGCGCCCGGCGCGGCCATGCCCTCCTCGACCGCCAGGCCCCGGGCGGCGATCCGGCGGTCAGCCGGCGGTCGCGGGGGGGTCGGGCGCCGGCGGGCGCACCAGCAGGAGCGGCAGGCTCCCGTGGCGCAGGGTCGCGTCGGCGACGCTGCCGAGCAGGGCGCGCTCCGCGCCGGTGTAGCCGCGCGTCGCCATCACTGCCAGCGCCGCGCCGCGCTCGCGCCCGATGGCGGCGATGACCTCCGCCGGCGCGCCGGCGCGTAGCTCGGTCTGGACTGTCCGCCCCCGTCGCGCGAACCCCTCCGCCACCCGGCGCAGATAGTCCCGGGCCGCGCCCTCGTCCGCGGCGGGCTCGTCGCGGAGGAGCGGGGCGGCGAACCAGCCGGGGCCGAAGTCGGGGCCGGGCCTGAGCACGGCGCGCAGCAGGAGCAGGTCGCCGCCCAGCCGGTCGGCCAGCCCCTCGGCGACCGGCAGCGCCGCCTCGGCGAAGGGGGAGCCGTCGAGCGGCGCCAGCAGCAGCGGGCGGTCGCCGGCGAGCGCCGCCGCGCCCTCCGGCGCCCAGGCGCGCACCAGCAGGAGCGGGACCGGCGTCCGCGCCAGCACCGCCTCGGCGACAGAGCCGTAGACCCAGCGGCCCAGCCCGCCCCGGCCGTGGGTCGCCATGACGATCGGGTCGGCCCCGCGCCGGCGGGCCTCCTCGATGATCCCCTCGGCCTCGTCGGCGTACGGCACGGCCGTCTCGGCCGCGACGCCCCGCGCGGTCAGCCGAGCGGCGACGCCGTCCAGGTAGTCCCGCGCTTCGCGGGCGGCGGCGTCGCGGGCCTCGGCCAGGGTGGGGTAGGGTTCATCGGTCGCCGGCCGGGCGAGGAACGGCACGGCGCGGACGAGAGCGAGCGGCGCCCCGGTCTTCCGCGCCAGTGCCTCGGCGTAGGGCAGGGCGCGCTCGGCGAGCGGGGAGCCGTCGAGCGGGACGAGCATGGCACGCGCCATCCTAGTCACCTCCTCCATGAAAGCGCCGGGAACGGACAGCGATGGGAGCGCCGCGAACGAGCCGGTGAGCGCTATGTTACCACGGCCGGCGCGACCACCTCTCCCTCCCCCTGTGCGCCCACTCCCGGGGGTGGACCCTCTGGTCGAGGAGAGCCGCGCCCCCGGCTTGGGCTGATGCCATTGCTGCTGGCTAGCGGGCGCCCGCGCGAGCGCCCGGCGACACCGTCACTCCGTCTCGGGCAGGGTGCGCGAGGCGAGGAGGAGGAGGACCAGGCTGTAGGCGCCGAGGGCGGCCAGGCTGCCCCAGACGTTGCCCAGCGCGCCGCCCGGCCGGATCAGCTCCTGGATCACCGTGTTGGCGTAGCGCAGCGGGAGGAGCCGGCCCAGCAGTTCCGCCCAGGCCGGCAGGCGGTCGCTGTCGATTAGCAGCCCCGATAGGAAGACCGAGGGCAGGATGATCAGCGGGATGAACGGGAAGAGCAGCCCCGATAGGAAGACCGAGGGCAGGATGATCAGCGGGATGAACGGGAAGACCTGGCTCTCCCGGCGGGCGAAGGTCGAGACGAAGATGCCGAGCATCACCGAGGCGATCGCCAGCGCCCAGACCACCGCGAAGAGCGCCAGCAGGGTTCGCGCGCCGTAGTCCAGGCCGAAGAGCAGCACCACCTCGGCCAGCGCGGCCACCGCCTGCAGGGTCGCCAGCCCGAGATAGCCGAGCAGGTAGCCGCCGATGATCTCGTGGCGGCGGAAGCCGTTGATGAACTGGCGCTCCAGCGTGCCGCCGGTGCGCTCCTGCACCAGCACGATCGCGCAGAGGAGGAAAGCCAGGAAGTGGACCAGGAAAGCGGCCACCGGCACCGCGTAGCGGGCGACGTTGAAGCCGGGCGGCATGGTGTCGAAGAAGAGCTTCAGCAGGTAGACGATCGCCAGCGGCGCGACGATTGACAACCCGAGCAGCCGCCGGTCGCGCAGGAGCTGCTGCAACACCCGGCGCGCGACACGCAGCGTGCGGTTCATCTCCCACCTCCCCCTGCTCTTAGCACCCATTGCGCACCACCCGTCACTCTTCGCCGATCAGGCCGAGGATGACCGTCTCCAGCGACTCCGCCTCCACGGCCACCGCGCCGATCTCCCGCGCCAGGCCGTAGGGGTGCAGCGCCGCCGCCAGATCCTCCGGCCGCCCGCCGATTGTCCGCGCCTCGTCCACGCCGCCGCGCCGCACCGTCAGGCGTGTCCGCCCCCGCTCCAGCAGGCCGCGCGGCGTGTCGGCGGCGATGATCCGGCCCCGCCGCAGGATGGCGATCCGGTCGCAGAGCAGCGCCTCGTCCATCAGGTGCGTGCTGATGAAGAGCGTGACGCCCGACGCGGCCAGGCTCCGGAAGAGATCCCAGAAGCGCGCCCGCAGGGCCGGGTCGACCGCGGCGGTCGGCTCGTCGAGGAAAAGCACCGGCGGCCGGTGGATCAGCGCCGCGGCGAGCGAGACGCGCCGCTTCATCCCCCCGGAGAAGGTTGCCACGCCGTCCCCTGCCCGCGCCGCGAGGTCGGTGAAGGCCAGCACCTCCTCGACCCGCCGGCGGAGGTCCGGCACCCCGTGCGCGCCGCCGAAGAAGGCGACGTTGTCCCGCGCCGAGAGGTCTTCGTAGAGCGCGGGCGACTGCGGCATGTAGCCGAGCTGCCGCCGCACCGCCGCGCGCTCCCGCAGCGGGTCCAGCCCCAGCACGCGCACCCCTCCGCCCGACGGGCGCAGCGCGCCGACCAGCGCCTTGATCAGCGTCGATTTGCCGGCGCCGTTCGGCCCGACCAGACCGAAGAGCGCGCCCCGCGGCACCGCCAGGTCCACCCCGCGTAGCGCCTCGAAGGCGCCGTACCGCTTGGTCAATCCGTTGACCTCGATCGCCGGCTCCTGTGCTCTCGCCTCCCCCGCCCCCCGTCGCCCGGCATCGCGCGGGGTCGCGCTCATTGTGACGTTGTGGGTCGTTGCCATCCCGACCTCCTTCGGCTTGATTGATCGTTCAACCACGCCCAGCATATACCTGATTGAACGACTAGTCAAGTGCCGAGAGGGGGGAAGGGCGCGCCGTGGTGGAGGCCGGACGGGTGCGCAGCGAACGCCGATCCGGCGGGGAGAGGGCCTGGGCGCGGGACACGCTCCGTGTCGGTGGAGCCGCCCGCGGTTCTCAATCGGGAGGGGGAGGAGGTCAGGCGCCCGCGTCGGCCGGGGGCGCGTCCGGGCGCAGGCCGCGCAGGAAGATGTCGACCGCCGCGGCGATGTGCTCCTCGTCGGTCAGGCCGTCGGCCTGGAGCGCGGGCAGCAGCAGCTTGCCGGCCATCTGCGGGAGGAGCATGCCCATGAACGCGCGCGCCCCGGCCCGCACGTCGTGCGGCCGCAGCCGCCCCTCCTCGACTTGGCGCGCGAGATAGGTTGTCAGGAAACCGAGGACGCGCCCAATCGCGTTCTTGCCGATCAGGTCCGCCATCTCGGGGCGGCGCACGATCTCCGGGATGATCAGCCGGAGCAGCCGCGCCGCGTGCGGCCGGTCCGCGGTCGCCAGGTAGGCGCGCGCGAGCAGCGGCAGCACCTCCTCGGGCGGGCGCTCCAGCAGCGGCGCGGGGTCGAGGACGGCCCGCATGATCGGCGCGTAGGCCCCCAGCACCGCCTGGAAGAGGTCTTCCTTCGTCGGGAAGTACCAGTAGATCAGCGCCGGCGACTGCAGCTTCGCCGTCTGCGCGATGCTCTTGATCGTCGCCCCGCGGAAGCCCTTGTTGGCGAACTCCTCGAAGGCCGCGTCCAGGATCTGCCCGCGCCGGTCGGTCTCCTCCGCCATCGCTCCTCACCGCCCATCGCCCGCACGTCGACCTTGATTGACCGTTCAAGTGAAATGGTAGCGTGCGGCGGGCGGCGCGTCAAGCGGGCGGCGCGTTGTGGGGGCCGAGTCGGTGTGGTAGGGTGGCCGCGGGCTCCGGCGGTTGGGCGAGGGGGTGCGGCGTGGGCGAGACACCGGCGCGGCCGGCGGTCGTCGAGGTGGACATCCAGTACGGCGAGGCTGGGGGGAGGCCGCTCTTGCTGGACATCGTGCGCCCGCGCGACCGCCCGGCGGCGCCGGCCCCGGTCGTCGTCTACATCCACGGCGGTGGCTGGATGGGGGGGAGCAAGGGGCCGGGGCGGAACCGCTTCCTCGCCGAGCGCGGCTTCTTCACCGTCAGCATCGCCTACCGCCTGAGCCAGGAGGCGATCTTCCCGGCGCAGCTCGAAGACGCCAAGGCGGCGATCCGCTGGCTCCGGGCGGTCGCCGACCACCGCGGGCTCGACCCCGAGCGGACCGGCGTCTGGGGGCATTCCGCCGGGGGGCATCTCGCCGCGCTGCTCGGCGTCACCGGCGACCTCCCGGCGCTCGAGGGCGCCAGCGGCTCGCCGAGCTATTCCAGCCGCGTGGGGGCGGTGGGCGTGCTCTCCGGCCCGACCGACTTCCTCCAGATGGGCGGCTGGCACGAGGCGCCGGACTCGCCGGAGGCCCGGCTGGTCGGCGGCCCGATCCGGGAGCGCCTCGACGTGGTGCGGGCGGCGAACCCGATCAGCTACGTGCCGACGGCCGGGGCGGGGGCGCTGCCGCCGTTCCTGATCGTCCACGGCGAGCGCGACGAGACCGTCCCGGTCGGCCAGGGGCGGCTGCTGCACGAGGCCCTGACAGGGGCGGGGGCGGACGCCACGTTCGTCCCGTTGCCCGGCGTGGGCCACGACTTCGGCGCGCTGGTCGGCCCGGACGGCCCCGACCTGAGCCCGACGCGCCGGCTGCTCCTCGGCTTCTTCGACCGGCACCTGCGCGGGGGCGCGGGCGCGGGGTAGCGGGCCGGCGCCGCCCGGCGCGGCCCATGCGCGAGCCTCCCGAGCGCGCGGATCGGACCCCGTCGAGACATCGAGGGAGGGATTCGGCGTATTGAGCGGGGGCTTGGGGCAGCAAGTCGGGGGGCCATACGATGCACCCGCAGCCCTGCCCTCGCGCTATCGCCGCGCCGCATCGTGCGCGAAGGGACATGAGGAGCCGTGCTGTGTACGACGATGTCATCGTCGGCTTGCGCGACGCGTACAATCGGGGCGCCGGGGAACGGGAGAAGAGTAGCCCCGCCCCCTGGAAGGAGGAGGAACGGCAACACTTCCTCGCCGCTTTGCGCGACGAGGGCAAACGGACCCTCCTCGAGATCGGCGCCGGCACGGGGAAGGACGGCCTGTTCTTCCAGCAGCACGGGTTGGACGTGACCTGCACCGATCTGTCGCCGGAGATGGTCGCGCTGTGCCGGCGGAAGGGGCTGCGGGCCTACGAGCGGGACTTCCTGCGCCTCGGCTTCCCGCCGGCGTCGTTCGACGCCGTCTACGCGCTCAACTGTCTGCTGCATGTGCCGAAAGGCGATCTGCCGGCGGTCCTGCAGGCGATCCAGCGGGTCCTCCGGCCCGAGGGCCTGTTCTTCCTCGGCCTGTACGGGGGCATCGACTCCGAAGGGGTGTGGGACGACGATTGGCACGAGCCCAAGCGATTCTTCTCCTTCTACACCGACGACGGCATCCAGCAGGCCGTGCGACCGTTCTTCCGCGTGCTATCCTCCGAGCGGATCTTGGTTGACCGGGATGGGGAATTGCACTTCCAGTCGCTCCTCCTACGGCGGTAGCGCCCCCTGTGACGGCAGGCCGCGCCTCACACCGGCCGCGCCTCACTCACTTCCACCGCGCCTCAATGGAAGGCGGGGCGCCCGGTGGGCGCCCCGCTTTCATATCGCGTGTGCCAGGGTATCACGCTAGCCGCCCGCCCGGCTAGCCGGCGCGGAAGGCCAGCAAGAGCGAGGCCACCAGGCCAAGGCGCGCGTCGAACCGCACCCGGCGCGGCCGATCGTCCGCCCCGTGCCGTGCCGCGTGCCGCCGCGCCAACTCCGCCAGCCGCGCCTGATGGATCCGTTCCGCCACGTACAGCTGCTCCACCGTCTGCTCCTCTCGGCGTGCTACGACGCCTGTTTCATTGCCGGGGGCCGGTGGGCTGTACGCGCGTATCGCTACGCGGCGCGCGCCACCGCCCTCCGCTTGCGCTCGTCCGCCGTGACCGTCGGGGCCAGCCGGGTCGCCAGTGCCAGCAGCACCGCCGCGGCCCGCTCGCGGGGCGCTGGGCGCTCCCGCGCGGTGCGCTCCTGCAGCCACAGGGCCTCGTGGAACGAGAGCATGCCGCGGCGGTCCTCGCGAATCATGTGATGCATCGCCGCTCTCCTCCTCCGCCTCGCTGCGGGACGGGTCCAGTCCCGTCCCCATGCTCTCAGTCTAGGGCAGGCACGGCGGCGCGACATCCATCGGAGGCCCAGTCGCGGCGGGGGTCGAGCGAACACCGCCCGCCCTGGCCTTTAGAACAGGTATTCGGATCCCATCGGCCCAGTGCGCCCTGATGGGTGGTCGAAGGTTCAAGGTTGCAGGTGGAAAGGTGACGTGGTACGGCGGTCCAAGCCCAACGGCCGGCTATCCGCCCACCCTCGCCCCCAGGCGACCTCCAGCTTGCACCCTTCAACGCGCAATTGTCAGCCCCACTGTAGGGCGCGCGTTGAAGGAGGGGCGGGCGGGCAAGTAGAATGGGAGGGGGCAACGACCGGCGGCGCCCCCGGTCGGCACGGTTGACGGAGCGGTGAGGCGGGGAGGGCGGGGCGCATGTTCCAGGCAAGGTTGACGCCGTTACGCAGCGCGCGCGACGGTCTCGATCAGTTGGCGCAGTTGCGCGCCCGGCAGTGGGACGAGCTCTCGCAACTGTCGTTCCGGCTCGGCGTCCTGCTCGGCCAGCCGCCGCTGATCGACGCGACGCTGCGCGTCTTCTCCGCCGACATCCTGCCGCCCGCCGCGCGCCGGCGCTTCCTCTTCGCCGGCCTCGATCCCGACGATGTCGCCGGGACGCTGCGCGCGATCCGCTCGATAGCCGATTGGCCGCGCGCCTGGGCCGTCGAGGCCCGTCGCGAGGAGATGCGCGCCAGGGCCGCCGACGCGGCCGGCCGGCCCGAGCGCGCCGCCGTGTCCTGGCGCAACGCCGCGCTCGCCTACGGCTTCGCCCAGGCCGCGATCGGCGGCGGCGGGATGCCCGAGCGGGAGCTCGAGGACGCGCGGCTGGCCGCCTTCGCCCGCGCCGCGCCGAACTTGGCGCCCCCGGCCGAGCCGGTGACGATCCCCTGGCCGACCGCCCCACTGCCGGCCTACCTGCGCCGCCCGCCCGGCCCCACCGGGCAGCCGCTGGCGGGTCCGGCGCCGCTCGTCGTCCTCTTCAATGGGGCGGGCTTCGTCAAGGAGGAGATGACCCTCTGGAGCGAGCCGTTCCTGGCCTGCGGCCTGGCGACACTCGCCTTCGACGGCCCCGGTTGCGGCGAGCTGCGCGGCCGCGTGGCGCTCGACCGGGGCCAGGAGGACGTCACGGCCGCGATCCTCGGCTGGGCCGCCGACCGGGACGGCCTCGACGCCGACCGGGTCGCGCTCCTCGGCATCAGCTTCGGCGGGGCGCAGGTGATCCACCACGCCGCGCGCAACCCGACGGTCGCCGCCTGCGTCTCGGTGACGCCCCCCTTCCACCCGCCGCCCTACGTCGACCACGTCCACCCCTTCGTGATGGCCGAGATCGCCGCCCTCTGCGGGATCGATCCGTCGGCGGCCTGCGCGCGCGCCGAGGAACTCTCCTGCGTCCCCTTCGTCGACGAGGTGCGCTGCCCGACGCTGGTGGTCCGGGCCGGCCTCGACGCGATCCTGCCCCCCGCCGAGGCGGGCCGGCTCTACGACGCCCTCTCCTGCCCGAAGACGCTCCTCTCCCTGCGCCGCGCGACCCACGTCGGGCTCTCCCACGTCGATCTCTGGACCGCCGCCGCCGCCAATTGGCTCGCCACCCGACTGTGACGGTGGAGGGCGGAGGGGCGACGGAGGGGCGGGCGTCTTTCCGAGGCACGGCGCCCTTGCCGCCTCCCGCCTCCCGCCTTCCGCCCCCCGTCTCCGCCCCCCGCCCCTCCGTCCTCCACCGTCCGTGATCCTCCTCCCCTGGCTCCTGGCCTTCCTGGCGGGGATCGCGCTCCTCGAATGGGGCGCGGATGCCTTCACCGACCGGATCGGCGCCCTGGCGCGGCGCTGGCGGGCGCCGGAGAGCGTCGTCGGGCTGCTGACCGCCGGGGGGGAGTGGGAGGAATTGCTGGTCGTGCTGGTGGCGGCGGCCGGGGGCTATCCGGGGGTGGCGCTCGGCAACGTCGTCGGCTCGTGTGTCGCCAACCTGCTCGGCTCGTTCCCGCTCGGCGTGGTCGGGCGCCCGCTGCGGATCGACCGCGCCAGCCGCCGCTACGCCTTCGTGCTGCTCGGCGTCACCGCGCTGGCGGCGGTCCTCCTGGCCGACGGGCGGGTCGGGCGCGCGGAGGGCGCGGGGTTGCTACTCGTCTTCGCCGGCTACGCCACCTCGATCGTGATCGTCATCCGGCGCGGCCTCCTCGCGCCCCCATTCGCCGCCGACGACGACGATGACGATGGGCCGGGGGAGGCGCGCCCGCTCGCGATCGAGCTGGCGATCCTGGCCCTCGGCCTGGGGGCGATCCTGCTCGGGGCGACGCTGGTGGTCGAGGCGGCGGTGCGGGCGGGCCGCGCTTTCGGCATCCCCCAGGTCGTCCTCGGCGCGGTCGTCCTGGCCTTCGGGACGACCCTGCCGGACAACGTCGTCGCGCTGAGGGCGGGGTTCAAGGGGCAGTCGGGCGTCGTCACCGCCAACGCGCTCGGCAGCAACATCTTCGTCCTGCTGCTGGTCGTCGGCCTGGCGGCCCTCTTCCGGCCGCTCGCGCTCGACGGGGCGCTCGATCTGTTCCGCCTCAACCCCCTGGGTCGCCCGGCCGCGCTCCTGCTGCTGGGCCTCTACGCCGCCTACCTCGCCGCCAACGTCGTTCAGGGCTGAGGACTGAGGACTGAGGACTACAGCGGTTCTCGGTATGGTTGAGCCGGTGTCAGGGCCGGGTTTTGGGCGTTCAGTTGAACGCCCCTATGGACGACGCCGGAGCACAGCGCAACCTTTTCGAGAACCGCTCATCGATGCGCCTTACTCAGTCCTCAGTCCTCAGTCCTCGTCAGGCGTTGGGCAGCTTACCGAGGAAGCGTTCGGCCCAGTAGTCGTACTCGCGCGAGAGGATTTCAACGTCGGTCTTGCGCGGGTCGCCGGGCTGCGGCAGCGCGGTGATCGCCACGCTGCCCCCGCCGCCCTCGAACAGCACCTCGTTCCACGACTCCCGGTCGATCGGCAGCCCGACCTCGCCCTCCGGGCCGAAGTGCTCGCGTGCCCGCAGGATGACGTCTTTGGGTGCCAGCTTCGTCGTCTTCCCGTAGCGTGCCATCGCCCACTCTCCCTGGCTAGCGATCGTGATCGCGCCACTTCTCCCCTCCGCGCACCGCAAGATTCGTTCTTGGGACGGCGGCGCGGGAAGGTCGCGTCCCCAGTGGACGGGGCGGGGCGGTTGGAGCCGCCCGGCTCCGGCAATTGGTACAATGCCCCTATGGAAACCGGCCGGTGGCAAGCGCCTCGCCGCGTCATTCAGCACTCAGCACTCAGCACTCGTCATGGAGGCAGGAATGCCGTTCCGCGTCGCCATTCTGACGGTCAGCGATCGGGGCAGTCGCGGGGAGCGGCCCGAGGATCTGAGCGCGGCCGCGATCCGGGAGACGCTGGCCGCGGAGCCCGGGTTCGACCACGTCATCCCCGGATATGGGGTCGTGCCGGACGAGCGGGCGGTCATCGCCGCGCGGCTGCGCGCCTGGGCCGACTCGGGCCAGATCGATCTGATCCTCACCACCGGCGGCACCGGCCTGGCCCCGCGCGACGTGACCCCGGAGGCGACCGGCGACGCGATCGAGCGCGTCGTGCCGGGGCTGGCGGAGGCGATGCGGGCCGCGAGTGTCGCCAAGACCCCCTTCGCCATCCTCTCGCGCGGCATCGCCGGGACGCGCGGGCGCACGCTGATCGTCAACCTGCCCGGCAGCCCGAAGGGGGTGCGCGAGACGCTGGCGGTGATCCTGCCGGTCCTGCCGCACGGCCTCGAACTGCTGCGGGGCGAGGACAGCCCCCACCAGTAGCGCCGCAGCGGGGCCGGGCAGCGCCCCGAAGCCGCCGCCGCGGCTGACCTTTGTCACAGACATGTCGAAATGCTATACTCTCGTCGGTATTTGCTACCGTTTTTGACCCTCGTCGCTTCGCGCATCGCAGCAGGGAGACACGCCTGGGAGGACGACGCCGATGCACTACTACGTCCGGTACCGCTGTGGGTACCGTGGCGGCACCACGGCGCTCATCGTCGAGGATGAGCAACGTACCGCCTATCTCTTCAGTGACGGCTGGCTGCAGAGCAAGATCGAGGGCGACGACGCCGCGACGCGTCTCGCCGAGTTGATGCGGCGGCGTGGTCACTGGTCGCGACTCCCCGAGGTCCCACCCTACACGATCGACGGCCTCCGGCGTCTGACGGGCGCGGAGGCGGGCGGCGCCCTCCCGCGCCGGGGGCTGGCGGGCGGCTTCGAGGTGGACGCCGCGCTGTAGCCGCCGGGCATGGACCAAGAGCGGTCGCCCCGAACGGGCGGGGGAGCGTGGCTCCCCGCCCGTCGTGCGTCCAGACGCCCGGCCGCCCCGGCGCCGGCCCCTCGCCGCCATCGGGTATGATGGGCCGCGGAAGTCCTCGCGCGGGCGCGACGGGGACAGGAAGGAGGGGGGGCATGGCCGTGGACGGCGGCGGAACGGACGTGCGGGCGCTCGTCTTCGACGTCTTCGGGACGGTGGTCGACTGGCACGGCTCGATCGTCGAGGAGGGCGCGCGCCTGGGCGCGGCGCGGGGGCTCGCGGTGGACTGGGCGCGCTTCGCCAACGTCTGGCGCGGGCGCTACGCCGGCGATGGAGCGCGTGCGGCGCGGCGATCTGCCCTGGACCCGGCTCGACGCGCTGCCCTGGAGGAGACGCTGGCCGAGTTCGGGATCGCGACGCTGGGCGAGGCGGACAAGGCCGCGTTCAACCGCGTCTGGCACCGGCTGCGCCCCTGGCCGGACAGCGTCGCGGGGCTGACCCGCTGCGGGCGCGGTTCACGCTGGCGACCCTCTCCAACGGCAACGTCGCGCTGTTGGTCAACATGGCGAAGCACGGCGGGCTGCCGTGGGACTGCATCCTCTCGGCGCGGGCTTACAAGCCCGGACCCCGCGGTCTACCGGCTGGCCCCCGAACTGCTCGATCTCCCGCCGGAGCGCGTCATGATGGTCGCGGCGCACGGCGGCGATCTGCGCGCGGCGCGGGCGGTGGGGCTGCGGACCGCCTTCGTCACCCGCCCGCTGGAGTTCGGCCCGGACGGGCGGCCCGAACGGACGCCCGACCCCGCCTGCGACCTCGTCGCCGCCGATTTCCTCGACCTGGCCCGGCAGCTTGGCGCGTACGCGGTGGGCGGTGGGCCGATCTCTTGGTAGACATAGGGGCATATCGCATACGTCCGAACCGGGCCAGCCTGGGCGTATGCAAGACATCCCTGCATTTTGCCCAGTACGCGCCCTACGGCCTACGGCCCACGCGCGTCGGTGCCGATTGTCGCCGAAATAAAAGTGGACACTCAGCGCGCTGCTCCTCGGTGCCGAGGCGCGGTGGGCGGTCTTTCGTGCACGGGATAGAAGACCTGCCCGTGATGCAGAGCCGGTCAACGATGGCGGCGGCCAGGGACATGCGCGCGCAGCGCCCCACTCGGTGAGGCTCTTGTTGCGGGATGGGGCGCGGCCACGAGTTCATAGAGGGCGGGGCCGAAGGCCGCGTGGTGGGCGGAGCCCCCTTCGTCCAGTACGCGCGTCGCGGTCGCAGCCGCGCCAGGCGCTGGCACCGGCGTCGCCGTCGCCGCTGGCTGGCGAGGCGCTGGGCGGTGCGCGCGGTGTAGCCGAGTTGCACGAGTTTCGTGGCGACGCGGATCGCAGTGATCTTCCCCAGGCCCGGCGGGCCGACCAGGGTGAGCGTGCCCGCCTGCTCGACGAAGGTCGGGTCGAGGTAGCGCAGGACGATCGGACAACAGGGCGGAAGCGGCGTTCGATGGTCGCCGCGAACGGGAACGCGGCCTGGCGCAGGCGGCGCTGGGCGGACGCGTCGGCGCGGGCGGCCACCTCTTCCTGGAGGAGCCCACTGAGGAAGTCGCCGTAGGGCAGCCTCCTCGCGGGCGGCGCGCGGCTGCGGGAGCACGGCGGCGGCCTGGCTGGCGCCTCGGGGCGGGCGCTCTCAAGAGTGGCGAGCGTCGGCTGGGCGGTCGGCCGGGCGTCGGGCAGCGCGCTCGACCCAGGCCTCGTGGCTGCTCAACAGGCGATCGACCTCCGCCTGGCGAGGCCGGGCACGGTGAGCAGCACGGCGGGCTGCCGTCGCTGAGGAGCGTGTGCAGCGCCCTCTCCGGCGTAGGTGCCCGCCTCGTCGGCCAGCGTCATCGCAGGAGGGCCGTACTCCTCGTAGAGGGCGTAGACCGCCGGGATCTGCTCGCGCAGCCGGTCACGCCGCGGCGCGCCGAGGAAGGCGGGTGCCCGCCCGCCCAGGGCGACGAGCACATCGCGATACAGCATCGCCTGCGTCCGGCCTGGAGGGCGTGCGCCGGGTCGATCACGCGCCGGCGGCCCCCGTCCGGCGCGCGCGGGCGGTCGGCCCGGCAGGTGGCGTCGCGCCAGAGGCGCGCGGCACGCGGGCCGTGACCGGCGCGCCGACGGGGCGACCGGCACCAGTAGCGATTGCCGTTGACGGCGACGAGGGCCTCGGCCGAGACCTGCCCCGGCTGCAGCAGCCCGTAGTCGCGCGCGGTCGCCTGAGCCTCCCGCCGCGCCGCGGAGGGGGCGCGCGCGAGACGCCCTCGGTCGCGGCGGAGGGGCGGCGTTCGACTGCGCGATCCAGTCGGCCCTGGGCGTCGAGATCGGCGCGTCCCCGCCGGCAGGGCTTGACCCATTTCACCAGCGACGCCACGCGCCTTTCCTGGTTCCCCGCCCCGATCGCAGGGCGAAGCACTCGGCGGCCAGCGGGCGCAGCGCCGGCGGCCAGCCTCGCCGCCGGCGTCGCGCGCTCGTCACCGTCTTCATGTTGTCGAAGACGGGCACCCACGGCACCCGCCGAGCGCGGCGAGGCACGCGACGGAAGAGGGTCTCTTGCCGCATATCCTGGGTGGGACCAGCGGCTGGGCGAGATAGCGCGTGGCCGGGGCCTGCTGGGTGAACATCCTCGCCCCAATCGACCTTACTCCGCGGGCAGGCCCTCGAAGCGGATCGGCCTCGGACGTGGCCTGTTGTTGTTGTTGTTCCAGGCGCACCCGGCGGACATACCCGCGGAAGACACTCTGCCCGCGGTACGGTGCGCGGGATCGGCGCGCCAGATCCAGCATCCGCTCCGCCGCCTACCGCAGCCAGCCCTCGATCTGCGGGCGGTACGGGTCAACCTTCGAGCGGCGTACCGCTTGGCCGGCTGGCGCTCGACCGGCTCTTGCAAGACGCGGCTGACCGTCGTCGGGCTGCGCCCCGCCTCCGCCGCGATCTGGCGGATACTCCGCCCCGCTTCGCGGAGGTGGATCGTGCTGCGCTCCATCCGCCGTAACATCCTTCCCCCCAGTCACTCGACTGGGTTCTGGGCGGCAACCCCCAGTCACTCGACTGGGTTCTACTACGGGCGGCGGTGTAACACTTTTATCCCGGCATTCCGCCTACGGGTGTCCACTTCTCGATCGGAGCCCACGCCCCACGCGTCTACCGCACGAACACCACGTAGACCGGGGGCCGCCGCCGCGGGGTCGCGCCGGGGACTTCGCGCAGGCCGGAGGCGGCGGCGACGCGGCGGGCGGCGGCGAGCTGGCGCTCGAAGTCCGCCCCGCCCTCGCCGCGCGGGACGGCGATCAGGGCCGGGCCGGGCGGCAGCGCGCCGTCGGCGGGGAGTTCGCGCAGGGGCGCGTCGCCGGCGGTGAAGCGCAGCACCTCGTCGACGGCGCGGTCGCGGACGTAGGGGCGGGGCAGGTAGGCGACGAGCGCGGGGTCGCGGCCGTGCGCGGCGGCGATCAGCAGGCCGGCGCGGGTCTCGCCGACGTACTGGAACTTGTCGAGGACGCGCGGGTCGCCGGGCAGGCGCGCGAAGTAGAGCCAGAGGTTGATCCCCGCCGCCAGGACGAGCGCGGCGGCGGCCGCGGCGGGGACGGCGCGGCGCGCGGCCGCGGGCAACTCGGGGGCCGCGAGCGCGCGCCAGAGGGCGACGAAGCCGAGCGCCGCCAGCAGGTAGGCGGCCGGCGCGGCGTCCTGCGCGCGCACCGCGCTCGGGGCGTCCGCCGAGACGACGCTCGGCACCAGCCCGATCGTCAGCCAGCCGAGGGCGAAGGCGGCGGAGAAGCGCCGCGCCAGGGGGGCGGCGCCGAGGGTCGTCGCGACGGCCAGCGCCAGGCCGAGCGCGAAGCAGAGCGCCGTCACGGCGTCGAGCATCGGCCACTTCGGCGCGTGGTGCCGCGCGTTCGGCTCGCCCTGCCAGTTGAACATCACCAGGTGCCGCGCGACGTTGCGCTCGACCGCCTCCAGCTCGGTCAGCCCTTCGAGATACTGCGGCGAGAGGAGGAAGACCTGGCCGGAACGCTTGAAGAACTCGTCCGGCCGCTCGACCGCGTAGCGTGCCAGCGGGATCAGCGTCAGCCCCGCGACGACGACGAGCAGGGCCAGCCCCGGCAGCGCGCGCGCGGCGACGCGGCGGCCGAAGCAGAGGGGCAGCAGCGCCGCGCCGAACGCCAGCACGACGATCGCGAAGCGGCCCGGATAGTAGTTGTAGACCGCCAGTCCCGCCGCCAGCCCCGCGGCCGCGAAGGCGAGCAGCGCGCGGCCGGGGGGGCCTCCTGGCGGATCGCGTCAATGCCGCGCAGGAAGGCGTAGAGGGCGAGCAGGGTGCAGAGGGTCGTCGGGGCGGTGTCGAAGGCGAGGCGGTCGATGCTGACGCGCCAGGAGCCGACCGCCGCCAGGAACGCCGCGACGAGCGCCACGCGCGGCCCCCAGAGCCGCCGCGCGACCGCGAAGAGGGCGGCGACCGCCGCGACCCCGGCGCCGGCGGTCAGGCCGCGCAGGCTCTCGACGCCGGCGCCGAAGAGGCGGAAGGCGGCGGCGAGCGTCAGCGGGTAGAGGCCGGGGAGGGAGATGTTCGGGATGTAGACCGGGCGGTAGTCCGGGTCGGCGAGGATGCGCAGCGCCTCGTTACCGTGCCGCGCCTCGTCACGCCAGAGGCCGAAGGGGATCTCCTCCAGGCGGTAGAAGCGCGCCCCGGCCGCCAGGACCAGGACGCCGGCCAGCGCGATCAACTCGCCGCGCCCGAGGCCCCCACTCCCGGCCCCTCCCCCAACTGTGGGGGAGGGGAGCGGGGCGTCCGCCCTCGAACCGTCCGCGCGCTGCTCGCCGGTCAGCAGCGCCGATAGGGTGACGGCGAGGCCGGCCGCGTAGAGCGCGAGGGCGACCAACGGCGCGCGCCCGGCGGTCAGCAGGGCCTGCGCGGGGATGAGCAGGGCGAGCCCGGCGAGGGCCAGCGCGGGCCGGCCGAGCCCCCACCGCCGCCCCGCCGCGGCGACCGCGCGCGATGCCGCGCCGGCGATCGCGCGCCGCCAGAGGAGCGGCAGGGCCAGGGCGAGGGCCAGCAGCGGCAGGTGGAGCAGTTGCCAGAAGAGGGGGCGCGCGATCAGGGCCGCGCCGGTCAGCGCCAGGACCAGCAGGCCACCGGCCAGCGCCGCCGGCAGCCGCCCGGCCTGCCGCCGCGTCAGGCCCAGCGCCGCCCCGTAGCCGCACAGCACGGCGCCGAGCCAGCGCCACCACGCGCCCCAGGGGGGCAGCGCGATCCCCGGCCCCGGCTCCTGCGCCAGCCGCGCCGGGCCGAGGACGGCGACGCCGAGCGCGCGCCGGTCGCCGGGCGGCGTGAAGGTTTCCGCGCCGAGGGTCACCTGGGTATCGACCGGGCCGGGGAACGCCGCGCCGGCCGGCAGACGGAGGCGCTCCTCGCCGGCGATCGCGGCCTCGCCCGCCGCGGCCCCGTTAACCGCGACCGTCACGCGGGCCGGGGGGGCGCCGGCGGGCTGGCTGCCCACCAGCGGCAGTTCCAGCGCGACCGGCTGGTTGGCGGGGAAGGCGAGCCCGGCCCCGCGGAAGATCAGCGTGGCGCGCTCGCCGGTCCAGCGGAAGGGAACTCCAGCGGGGCTGCGCTCGCGCCCGAAGAAGCCGCGCGTCGCCGCGCGGTCGCCCTCCTCCCCGACGGTGATGGTGTAGGTCAGCGGGCGGGCGTAGACGAGCAGCAGCGCGACGGCCGCGAGGGCAAGCAGCGCGAGGGGCGGGGCGAGTGGGGCGAGGGGCGATGCCGCCCGGCGGGGATGGGGTCGCGCGGCGCGCGGCGCCTGCGGCGCGGGCGCCCGTCTCCGCTTGCCTGGCGCCGACCGTGGCCGCGCGATCGTCCGTTCCCCCAAACCATCCCTCGCTTGCAGTGCGCCACAATTCTAGCCGCCACCCTGGCGCGCGTCAAACCATCGCGCGGCGCGACCGTGGGCGGGGCGGTAGAATACGCGGCGTGGTAGCGATCCGCACAGCCGGAGGGTGGGCGGATGGAAGCGATGGGGAACGCCGGACCGGCCGTGATCGTCATCGGCGGGTTCGCCGGCGCCGGGAAGACCGCCCACTCCCGGCGCCTGTCGGCCGAGTTGGGCCGCCCGAGACTCGGCTCCGATGACATCGGGGAGACGATCAAGGGGTCTCAGGGCGTCAGGGCCGGTGTTGTTGAGGCCTACTGGATCGGCTACGACGTGCTCTTCGCCCTCTGCGAGGAGTTCGTCCGGTCGGGTGTCTCGACCATCCTCGACCTGAGCATGGGCTGGGCGTTCCAGTGGGAGCGTCTGGACGCGATCGGCGCGCGCCATCCGGAGGCGCTGATCCTGCCGATCATCCTGCGCTGCCCGAGAGAGGTCTGCATCGAACGGATCCGGCGACGACACGCCGAAGATCCGGGCCATCCGGCCCACCGCGAGCCACCCGAGCTATCGCGGCAACTCCTGGACGTTTGGGCGTTTCTCGAACGGCTCGAGCGCCCCGACGCCTCCTTCGTTGACGCGGCCAGGAGTCAGGACGAGGTCCATGCGGACATCAAGCGCCGCATTGCCCGCGCCCCGTGACGCAACCCGCTGGGGGATAGCGGCGCTAGAGCTTGACGATGCGCGCGGCGGGGTTCGCGAGGCCGGCGGTGGCGTTGCGCGTGTCGACGATCAGCCGCGCGTGCGCGGCGATCCAGGCCCAGTCGTACTCGCGGTGGTCGGTGGCGATGACCACGCAGTCGGCCGCGCGCAGCGCCGCCGCGTCGAGCGTGACGCTCTCCAGCGGCGGGCCGTCCGGCTCGCCCTCCAGCGCCAGGGTCGGCACGCGCGGGTCGTGGTAGATCGCGTCCGCCCCTTTGGCGCGCAGCAGGCGCAGCACCTCCAGGCTCGGCGACTCGCGCAGGTCGGCGACGTTCGGTTTGTAGGTCACCCCGAGGACGAGGATGCGGGAGCCGCGCACCGGCTTGGCCGCGTCGTTGAGCGCGTCGGCGACCAGCCCGGCGACGTGCGCCGGCATCGCGGCGTTGACCTCGTCGGCCAGCGCGATGAAGCGCGCCTCGTAGCCGAGCGACTTCAGCTTCCAGGCGAGGTAGTGCGGCACGATCGGGATGCAGTGGCCGCCCAGCCCCGGCCCCGGGTAGAAGGGCATGAAGCCGAAGGGCTTGGTCGCCGCCGCGTCGATCACCTCCCAGACGTCGACCCCGAGGCGCTGGCACATCAGCGCCACCTCGTTGACCAGCGCCACGTTGACCGCGCGGAAGGTGTTCTCCAGCAGCTTCGCCGTCTCCGCCACCCGCGTGGACGAGACCGGCACCACCTCGTCGACGATGGTGCGGTAGAGGGCGACCGCCAGGTCGCGGCAGGCGGGGGTGAGCCCGCCGACCAGCTTCGGCGTGTTCTTGGTGCCGAAGTGCGGGTCGGCCGGGTTGACCCGCTCGGGGGCGAAGGCCAGGAAGACCTCCTCGCCGACCGCCAGCCCCCGGGCGGCGATCACCGGGGCCAGCAGCTCCTCGGTCGTGCCGGGGTAGGACGTGCTCTCCAGGACGACGAGCTGGCCGGGGCGCAGGTGGGGGGCCAGCGCCTCGATCGCCCCGACGATCGCGGAGATGTCGGGCGCCTTGGTCTTGGAGAGGGGGGTCGGGACGCAGATGGTGATCGCGTCGGCCGCCGCCAGCGCGGCGTAGTCGGCGGTGGCGCACAGCCGCCCCCCGGCGACGAGCGGCGCGAGGGTGGCGTCGGCGATGTCGCCGACGTAGGAGCGCCCGCCCCGCAGCGCCTCGACCCGGTCGGGGCGCAGGTCGACGCCGATGGTGGGGAAGCCGGCCTCGGCGAAGCCGACCGCCAGCGGCAGCCCGGCGTAGCCGAGCCCGATAATCCCGACGGTCGCCTCGCGCGTCGCCAGCCGCGCCAGCAGCCGCGCGTGGTGCGCCGTCCCCGCCCGCTCCCCGGCCGGCCGCTCCAGCATCGCC
>JAUJMV010000031.1:0-55185 GCA_030446685.1 Thermomicrobiales bacterium
CTACCCGTACTTCGCGATCAGCTTCTCCACCAGCCCCCGCGTCTGGCTGGCGTCGCCGGTCGCGCGCGCGCGCACCTTCTCGTCGAAGCTGTCGCCCTCCTTCTGGTAGAAGAGACCCAGGTAGAGCGGGTCGGGCTGCAAGGCCCGCGCGATCGCCGCGCCCATGTCGCTCGGGTCGTGGTCGGCGGGGAGCGGCTCGCACTCCTCCTTCCAGTAGTTGAAGGTGTTGACCTTGTTGAAGGTCGGGCAGGGGCTGTAGACGTCGATCACCGCGAAGCCCTTGTGGTTGATCCCGTCCACGATCAGCTTCGTCAGATCCTTCGGCTTCGAGGAGAAGCCGCGCGCCACGTAGGTCGCCCCCGACGCGATCGCCAGCATCAGCGGGTTGATCCCCGCCTCGCTCGACCCCTCCGGCGTCGTCTTCGAGACGTAGCCGGTCGCCGCGGTCGGCGAGTACTGCCCCTTGGTCAGCCCGTAGACCGCGTTGTCCATGATCACGTAGCACATGTCGATGTTGCGGCGGCAGGCGTGGACGAAATGCCCCGCCCCGATCGCGAAGGCGTCGCCGTCCCCGCCGAAGGCGATCACCTCCAGCTCCGGCCGCGCCAGCTTGATCCCGGTCGCGATCGGCATCGCCCGCCCGTGGACCCCGTGGAAGCCGTAAGTCGAGACGAAGAAGGGGAAGCGGCTGGAGCAGCCGATCCCCGACACCACCACCACGTCCTTCGTGTCGTACCCCTGCTCCGCCAGCGCCTTGTAGGTCGCGTTGAGCACCCCGAAGTCGCCGCAACCGGGGCACCAGGTGACCTTCACCTCGCTCTTGTACTCGTCCGCCTTGCGCTCGACCGTCGCCGTCATCCGCCTATCCTTTCGCCATTGAAGGTTCAAGGTTGAAAGTTGCGGGTTGGGTCCGATCGGTTGAGGGATAGACCTGCAACCTTCTAACCTGCAACCTTCAACCCTCAGTCGGCCGCCACCGCCGCCTCCCGCTCGACCTGGGCGCAGATCTCCGCGACCGTGAACGGCTGGCCGCCGTAGACGACCACCCGCTCGTAGTCGCCCGGCAGCCGCGCCGCCAGCAAGTCGGCGAACTGCCCCTGATAGTTGACCTCCGCGATCAGCACCCGCCGCTTGCCCGCGATGAAGGGCTCGAGCTGGTGGATCGGCAGCGGCCAGAGCATCTTCGGCGCGATCAGGTCCACCGCGACGCCCCGCTCCCGCAGCCGGTCGACCGCCTCGGTGCAGGTTCCCGCCGTCGAGCCCCAGGTGATGATCCCCACCTCCGCCTCCGGGTCGCCGTAGCGGTAGGCCGGCGGCGCCTCCCGCACCGCCGCCTCCAGCTTGCGGAAGCGCTTCTCCGTCATCGTCGTGTGCGCGGTCACGTCGTAGCGCACCCGGCCATACTCGTTGTGCTCCAGCCCGGTCGCGGTGTACTCGCCGCCCGCCTCGCCGGGGATCGCCATCGGCGCCACCCCGTCCGGCGTGGAGGCGTCGTAGCGCCGGTAGCGCCCGCCCTCCTCCCGGAAGTTGTAGAAATCGCCGCTCCCGTTGCCGTTCGCCCCGCTCGCGTGGCCGTCGCCGCCGCCCGCCAGCGTCTGGCGATCCACGATCCGCAGCGAGGCGAGGTCCGGGCGCGGGATCGCCTCCGAGCGCGTCCCCAGCGCCGTGTCGGAGAGGAGCAGCACCGGCCCCTGGTACTTCTCGGCGAAGTTGAACGCCTCGACCGTCTGGTAGAAGGCGTCGGCGACCGACGTGCAGGCGAGGACGATCCGCGGCGCCTCGCCGTGTCCGCCGAACGCCGCCAGGTAGAGGTCCCCCTGCTCGTGGCGGGTCGGCATCCCGGTCGAGGGGCCGGCGCGCATCACGTCCACCAGCACCAGCGGGATCTCCGCCATGATCCCCAGACCCAGCAGCTCGGTCATCAGGCTCACGCCGGGGCCGCTCGTCGGGGTCATCGACTTGACCCCGGCGTAGCCCGCCCCGACGACCATCCCCATCGCCGCCAGCTCGTCCTCCGCCTGGATCACCACCCCGCCGACCTTCGGCAGCTCCGCCGCCAGGAACTCCAGCACGTCCGAGGCCGGGGTGATCGGGTAGCCGAAGACGTGGCGGCAGCCGGCCGCCAGCGTGCCGAGCCCGATCGCCTGCGCCCCGGTGACGACGATCACGTCCGGCTGCTTGTCGAAGTCGTGCGCGAGCTGGTACTGCTCGTAGCCGGGGACGTGCTCATGCACGTAGTTGATGCCCGCTTCCAGCGCCGCGACGTTCTTGGCGACGATCTCCTCGCCCTTGCGCCCGAAGCGCTCCCGCAGCAGCCGCGTCCCGTGCTCGACCGGCAGGCCGAAGAGCGCGCCGACCGCCCCGACCGCCACCACGTTCTTGCCGAGCGCGAACTTGAGCTGCGTCTTGGCGATCTCGGTCAGCGGCAGCGCCACCTGCCGCACCCCGCTGTCCGCCGGCGGCGTGAACTCCGCCGAGTCGTAGATCAGCAGGCCGTCCGGCTTGAGCACCTTGATCCCGCTGTCGTAGCCCTCCTCGTTGAACGCCAGCAGGATGTCGACCTCGTCCCCCTGCGAGTGGAGCGGCGCGTTGGCGAGGCGGATCTGGTACTCGTAGAGACCGCCCTTGATCTCGGCCGGCGGGATCCGGCTGGTCAGCACGTAGAACCCGGCGCGCGCCGCGACCTGCACCACCAGGTCGCCGGTGCTCTGCACCCCCTCACCGGCCTCGCCGCCGATGCGGATCACGAAATCGTTCTTCGCCATCTGCGCTGTCCCCTCTCGCCCGTCCACGGGTGCCGCGTCGCACCGCCGGACCGCGCGCGGCCCGCCCGCGCCGGTCCTCCCCGTTGCCTTCCGCCCGCCGTCCACGCTCCAGGTCGTATCAAACTGCTGATTGGCGCTATACAATAATAGTAACACGGCTCCCCGAACGAGACAAAGGCGCGACCGCGCCGCACCGGTGCGGACGGGGAGGTGGAACTGGTTACCGCTCCCCAACGGTGGGGGCGGCCGCATCTACCCGCCTCCCCGCCTCCCCGCCTCCGCACCCTATCATGCGAGGACCACGCCGCCGCACCGACCGTGGAACTATCGCCCCCGGCGGCGCATCTATCGGTGCAGGAAGCCGCGAGGAGCAGATCGGGGAGGGGGCAGGACGATGAGGCCGGTCATCAACCACCGCGCACGGCGCCGCGCATCCCGCGCTCCGTCGCCGGGCGCTGCTCGCCACCGCCCTGCTCGCCCTGCTGGCCGCGTGCGGCGCCCCGACGACGGCGACGCCGCAGCCCGCCACGGCGCCCACCGCCGCCGCGACCACCACCCGCGCGAACGCATCTCCGGCAACTCCGGCCGCTACGGGCGAGGTCGGCAACTGGATGACCGGCACGATCACCCGCATCGAACCCAGCGGCGGGCTGGGACGGATACTCGTCGAGGAGCACCCGGACGATCCCTACGGCGGCGACAAAGACTTTGCCACCGTCACCCCCGGCACGCGCATCCTGGAGCGGACGGCGGAGGACACCGTGCCGCGCGCGTTCGGCGACCTGCAAGTCGGGAAGCGGGTAACCGTCACCTTCCTCGGCGGCGTGCTCGCGTCGTACCCTGGGCAGGGCACGGCCGGGGAGATCACCATCCTGCGCACCCGAACCGACGGCCCGACGCCGGATCCGCACGCCGGCACCGTCACGCAGACCTTCCGCCTGAGCCTCTTCACCGCGGGTGACGGGGTCTCCCCGGTGACGACTTCTCCGTCTCCTACAGCTACTCCGGAGGTGGCGGGGGCGAACGCTTCTTCTGCGGCGACGACCCGCGCGCGCCACAGCCCTGCGCGGGCCGTGGGACCTACCAGGTTCGGGTCGAGGTACCGCGGGGCGCCGAACTGACCTACGCCATCGAGCGAATCCCGGCGGGAGCCGGGCACGCCGAGGTCGTCGAGCGCGGGCGGAGGTCCTGGACGCGGATATGGTCGCCACGTCGCACTACCGCCACGGCGCCCCGAACCCCGGCGGCTACAGCGACGCGAAGCCACCGGCCACGGCGACCAGGGCTGGTGCCGCCACCCCGACGCCGCCGATCGCCTTCCCCAACTCGCGCCGGTGGTGGGCGAACGGGTTAAGCTGACCGCGGGGCCGTTCGCGGGTATCCTAACCCTGGTGGACGGCTGCCTGCGCGTGGCCGTGCCCCGCAGCGACAGCTACCTGATCATCTGGCCGCCGGAGGTGACCCTCCGCACCGACGGCGGCGATGTCCGAGTGGTCGACGCCGCGGGGCGGGTGATAGCACGCACCGGGGAACAGGTAGCCTTCAGTGGTGGGGTGCTCAACACCATCGGCAGGAAGGGCTGCGCGAGGCCCCGCCCGATCGCTGCCCCGGCCCCTATTTGATCACCGGCGACATCCTGAAGCAGGATCGGGCGACCGCCACGCCGGGCGGCGCCGCGACCCGGACACCGGCGGTCGCCTTCCCCCAGCTCGCGCCGGTGGTGGGCCCGCGGGCCACAATGGCCGCGTTGCTGGAAGGCACCCTGACCCTGGTGGATGGCTGCCTGCGCGTGACCAAGCCACGCGGCGACAGCGACCTGATCATCTGGCCGCCGGAGGTCGCTCTGCGCACCGACGGCGGCGACATCCGGATGGTCGACGCCGAGGGGCGAGTGGTGGCGCGGGTCGGGGAGCGCGTGAGGATGGGAGGCGGACAGATTCAGACCATCGAGGGCATGCCCAAACATCTGCTGCGCGAGGCCCCACCCGCCCATTGCCCCGGCCCCTACTGGTTCGCCGGCGAAATTGAGGCGTCACCCTCCGCGGCCACGCCACGCGCCGGCACCGCCACCCGCCCGCCGGCCGCCGCGCCGCCTCCAACGGACGGGCTCGACACCGACGCGCGAGTACGCCAACACCTTCGGCGTCGATCTGGAGGAGGCCAAGCGCCGGCTGCGGCTGCAAGAGCCGATCGGGAAACTGGGCGCGGCTCTGGCCGCCGGGGAGCGCGACACCTTCGCCGGCCTCTGGGTCGAGCACCGCCCGGCGTACCGCATCGTCGTCCAGTTCACCCGCGACGGCGAGCGGACGATCCGCCCCTACATCGCGGGCGGGCCGCTCGCCGACCTCGTCGAGGTGCGCGCGGCGCGCTGGACCCTGGCCGAGCTGGAGGCCGCCCTGGCGGAAACCGGGCGCCTCGTCCGCACGGTCGCCGTGCCGGCGACCGTGCGGCTGAACCTGCAGGAGAACCGCGTCGAGGTCCACGTCATCGATCGCGCGCGGTTCGACACCGCGCTGCGCGACGCCGGCGGCCAACTCCCCGCCGGCGTCGTGGTCCTCACCGTCGCCACGCCGGCACGGTAGACCATCGCCCACCCACCGCACGCGCCGCGACGGCCGGCGAATCGTCGCCGGCCGCCTTCCCCACGCGATCCCGGCGCCTCTCTCCTACCGGCGCGGGGAGTAGTTACTACCCAGCCGCAATGCGGCCGGTCGAGCGAACCGCGGCGAGGAGGATGTCGGGGTGACTCTCGGCAATTTCCAGCAGCCTCAGCGACGGGCCATCCGGGACACGACGACCCTGCTCCCAAGCCTGGACGGTGCCGGGGCTGACATTGAGCGCGCCGGCGAAGACCCGCTGCGAGTGCAGCCGCTCGCGCACGGCGCGGACTCGCGCCCCGTCGTAAGCCGGTGGCGGGGTAACGGCGGTGGTGCGGGCCTCGCGGTAGGCGGCGCGTGCCGCTGGCCCGGTCGTCACCTCGTCGGCGACGAGCGTCCAGTCGTCGCCATCGCGACGGTAGGTGCGGGTGCGAGCGGCCAGCTCCCACGTTCGTAGGCTTGCACCTGCCGCAGGCTCTCGACCAGATCCCGGCCCAGGGGCGTCAGACCATCGTCCATCGTTCACTCCTCCCCGGCGACGATCCGCGCGACCTCCACGCGGATTGCCCGCTTGTCCGCTGGCGACAGATCGGCCTGCTCATTCTTCGCGCAGGTCTTGAGGAAGTAGATGCGCCCCGCGCTCGCCGGCGTAGTAGTAGATCGTCCGCGCGCCGCCGCGCTGCCGCGCCCACGCGGCGCCACCCGTAGCTTGCGCGCCGCCCGTCGCGGCTACCACCGCTCCCGCCGCCGGGTTCGCCAGCAACGCCTGCTCAACCGCCTGCCAATCCTCGTCGGCCAGCAGATCGGGCCGCACGGCGTTGGGGTAGTAGACGAACTCGAGCAGTTCCATACCCCTTGATTATACAACTCAGTTGCATACCCCTCAAGGCGGGCAGGTTGCGCTCCTCACGGTGAATGCCCGTACACCCCTGCCCACGGCGTTGACACCCCCGCCGCGCGGCACGTATAATCGCCTATGGTCAGGCGAGCGCCGCCCAGGCTTTCGTATGCCCATCTGCCGGTCTCGCCGGTCGCCAGTTGCAGCCAACCTCGCGCACGAGCGCGAGCACCGGTCGGGGCCGGCGGACACGCCGACCACTGCCGACCACTAGGGATGAGGGGAAAGAATCGTGGTCAAGCGGACCTGGCAACCGAAGCGGCGCCCGCGCCTCCGCAAGCACGGGTTCATGCTGCGCATGTTCACCAAGGACGGGCGGAACGTCCTCAAGCGCCGCCGCGCCAAGGGGCGCCACGTCCTGACGGTCAGCGAGCAGCGCACCGGCAAGGCGATGAAGCGCGGCCTGCGCCGCGCCTGAGGCCGGCGGAGGCGGGCGCGAGGGGGGCGGGCAGGCCGATGGAGCGACGCTTGCGCCTCCGCGAGGAAGGCGACTTCCGGCGGATTCGCGCCCACGGCCGGGCCGTCGGCGGGCGCCTGCTGACCCTGCTGGTCCTGCCGAACGGGCTGCCGCACAACCGCTACGGCTTCATCGTCAGCAAGCGGGTCGGCAAGGCGGTCGCGCGCAACCTGGTCAAACGGCGGCTCCGCGAGGTGCTGCGGCAGTTCGACCGCGCCGGCCGACTCACCCCCGGCCACGACCTCGCCTTCATCGTCCGCCCGCCCCTGGCCGCCACCCCGTTCGAGCCGACGCGGGACGCCGCCGCCGCCCTCCTGGCGCGCGCCGGCCTGCTCGCCCCGCCCGCGGGCGACGGGGAGGGCGGCCCGCGCGGGGCGCGGCGGGACACCAATGGGGCGAAGGCCGGTCGCGCACCGGCGGAGGGCGCGGGCAACCCGTGAAGCGATTGGTGCTCTGGATGATCCGCTTCTACCAGCTCGGCGTCTCGCCACTGCTGCCGCCCGCCTGCAAGTACTACCCGACCTGCTCGCAGTACGGCTACGAGGCGATCGACAAGCACGGCGTCCTCAAGGGGAGCGCGCTGACCGCCTGGCGCATCCTGCGCTGCAACCCCTTCAGCAAGGGCGGCTACGACCCCGTCTAGGCGCCCCGCCGGCCCGTAACCGGCGCGACGCCCGCGCGTATCTTATCGGTAGAGGCGCGGCGTGCAGCGGGGCTCTCCCGCGCCGCGACACCCGTGACCAGACAGCACCCCGTCGCGGCGGTCGCGCCCGGCCCCCCCGCCGTCGCGCCGCCAGCCGGGCAGGAGGCACCAGAGAGTGGCAGAGTTCGGCCCGTTCGCCCTCGCGTCCCTGACGCCCGTGGTGGCGTCGATCGTCCCCGGCTGGGATCCGTTCGTCAATTTCATCAAGTTCGGCCTGAACTCGCTCGCCGATCTCACCAACAGCGCCGGCCTGGCGATCATCCTCTTCACCATCATCGTCAAGCTCCTCGTCACCCCGCTCACCGTGCGCTCGCTCAAGTCGAGTCGCGCCATGCAGAGCCTGCAGCCGAAGATCAAGGCGCTACAGAAGCGCCACGGCGACGACCGCCAGAAGATCTCCGCCGAGACGATGCGCCTCTACCAGGAGCACGGCGTCAACCCGCTCGCCTCCTGCTTCCCGATGCTGGTCCAGATCCCGATCTTCATCGCCCTCTACCAGGCGATCGACGGCCTCTCCAAGGCCGGCGAAGGCTTCTTCGCCACGCCGTTCCTCTGGCTCCCCTCGCTGGCCCAACCCGATCCGCTGCACATCCTGCCCTTCGCCGCCGCCTTCTTCCAGTTGATCCAGACCCGCATGTCGATGCCGACCGGCAAGATGAAGCCGACCGACCCGCAGCAGGTGATGATGCTGCAGATGATGCAGTTCCTGCCGCTCACGGTCATCATCTTCGGCTGGAGCTTCGCCGCCGGCCCGGTCATCTACTGGGCCACCCAGAGCATCTTCGGCGCGATCCAGCAGTACTTCATCACCGGCTGGGGCGCCCTGCGCGAGTGGCTCCCCTTCCTCCCGGAGGTCGTCCGCTGGACCCCGCCGACCGATGAGGAGATCGACGAGAGCAAGGTCATCGTCACCGGCTCCGACGCCGCCCGCCGGCCCGCCGCCAGCGGCGGGCTGTTCGGCCTGCTCACCCGGCAGCTCCAGAAGGCCGAGGAGCAGCGCCGGCTGGCGGCGGAGGCCGGCGGCGCGTCCGGCGCCGCCAAGGACGGCTCGCGCGTCGTCGTCACCAGCGGCGGCGACCGGCGCGTCAAGGCGAACGGCCGGCCCGGCGCCCAGTCGGCGGGCGGCGACGGCCCGGACGAGGCCAGGGCCCCACGGCGCAGTTCCCGGATCGTCTACACCAATGCGACCCAGGCGCCGGTCAGGAGCAACGGCAAGGACCGCACGTCCGGCGCCGAGGGGCCACCGGCCGGCGGTGACGGGACCGCCACCACCGGCGACAACGGCCCGCTCGTCCCGCGCCGCAACCGGAACCGCCGTTGACGAAGCCGGGAGTTGGAGGGACAATCGGGTGACCGCTCCGCGGGGCAAGTCTCGCTGAGGACCGACGACTGCTGATCATCGTGCGCGCCGGGGCGGACCCTACATCCGCCCCGGCGCTGCCTTGAAGGGGGGCCACGCGCGGGCGCCCGCCCCGGGGGCGGCGGGCGCTGGGCAAGAGGGAGGAGGGGCGGAGAGGATATGGAGCGCCGCAACAGCGTCGAGATTCAGGCCATTTCGGTGGACGAGGCGGTGCGCCTGGCCCTGGAGCAACTGGGGCGGACCCGCGACGAGGTCGAAATCGAGGTGCTGGCCGAGCCGTCGAACAGCGCCGGCGGCTACGACGAAGAGGCCCTGGTCCGCGTGACGGTGCGCGGCTTCGCCTCGCAGCCCACCGGCCGCCCATCCGGGGGCCGCGGCTTCGCCCCGCGCCCGCGCCCGGCCGCCAGCGCCCCGCCGGCCCACCTGTCCGGCCTGCCGGTGGAGCCGGACGAGCCGGAGGAGGCTGACGAGGCGACCGCCCTCGCCATGACGATCACCCGCGACCTCCTCGCAACGATGGGCTTCACGGTCCGCGTCATCCGCCAGCGGGCGACGCTGGAGCCCGACCCCGAGGAGCCGCCCACGATTATGCTCGACGTCCTCGGCGACGACCTCGGCATGCTGATCGGGCGGCGCGGCGAGCACCTCGCGCAACTGCAGTACCTGGTCAACCTGCTGGTCAACCGCCGCCTCGGCCAGTGGACCCGCGTCTCGCTCGACGTGGAGGGCTACAAGCGCCGCCGCGAGGAATCGCTGATCGGCCTGGCGGAGCGCGTGGCGAAGCAGGTCGCGCGCAGCGGCCGCGCGATCCAGCTCGAGCCGATGCCGCCCAACGAGCGCCGCATCGTCCACCTGATCCTGCGCGACGACCCCAACGTCACCACCGAGAGCAGCGGCGAAGGCGACCTCCGCCGCGTCGCCATCGCGCCGCGCGCCGCGGGCCGTGGGGCGTAGGGCGTCGAGCGTTGAGCGTCGAGCGTCGAGCGAAAATCGCTGCAGGAAGGGCCGGGACGCTCCGGTTCGTGCTGGGCCGTCTGTTACTAGTGGCTGGCGACTGCCCCCCTCCCGGCCTCGCGCTCCACGCACCGCGCACTAAGCTCGACCCCTACCGCGGCACCCCCCCCAAGCCGAACATCATCGACACCTACTCACCACCGACGCGGAGCGGCTGGTCGGGCGCGATCGGCGGCGCCTTGCGGATGAAATCGGCCTCCAGCGGCAGCCGTAGCCGGTCCCCCAGGAACTCCAGCGCCCGCAACGGCACCGGGAAGCGCGCCTGCCCCAGCCCGCGCGCCTCCAGAATCCCCGCCGGCGTCATGATCGCGTAGAAGACGTCGTTCGCCTCGGTGTCGATGACCAGATCGGTGATGATGCCGACGACGACATCGTTCTTGTCGAACACGTCCATCGCCCGCAGATTCTCATACGAGACGACCGCCACGATCCCACCCCCCGCTTCCTGCGCCCCACCCGACCCGGCCCCGGACCCCGCGCCAGCCCGAACACCGCGCCCGCCGCCGCACGCGGAGACCGCTCGCGCCGCCGTTCACCTGTACGCTGACCGCCGAACCGGGCGCCCTTGCCAAGCGCCCGGCCCACGCCTTCCCCCACGGGCGGCACTATACCACACCGCGCCCCTCGGGCAAGCAGCACCGCCCTCCCATCGCCCCGCACCTCGCCCGGCCGATCGCGCGCGAATACCCGCCGCGCCCCCCTTGCCCAAATCCCCCCCCTTTGCTACAATCCGTGTAGACGAGAGACGCGCGGGCGTAACTCAGTCGGTAGAGTACCTGGTTCCCAACCAGGCTGTCGTGGGTTCGAGTCCCATCGCCCGCTCCAAGACTGGCACCGCAGAGCAAGAGTAGAGCGCCGCTCACCCACTTCATGCGGGCGTCCGGCGTTTCTTGTTGAGGCACGCCTTACCTTCGGGGGCCGCTATAGTCGCGGCCTGTAGCCGTCTTCGGCATCCTTCGATAGCGGGAACGACGTGCCACAGCGTAAGAAACCGCGCGGCGCGTGCAAGTCGTGCGGCGAGCCTATCCCCGCCAGCAAGCCCAGCAGTCAACAGTTCTGCCATAGCCGATGCAAGAACCGCTGGTGGCGAGAGTGCCGCGTCCGCGACTGGCTCGTCGAGTGTCCGGAGAAGTACCAGCGCGAGTACATCGGCCGCGCCGTCCCGCCGTTCATGCGCGCCTGGCTGTACGAGCGCCAGCGCCGCGAAACCGGACGACAGGCGATCGAGTGCGAGCAATGCCGCACACCGCTCCCCACTGATGACGCCGGGGAGCCGACGGGTGACATCGTCAACCACAAAAACGGCCGCACCTGGGATAATCACCCGGACAACCTCGAAATCCTCTGCAGGCGCTGCGAACGGCACGATCCCCACAATGGCGCGCACAACCGGGGCCATGGTCGCCAGCACGACCGCGATGCCTACCGCCCCGCCGCCGAACGGGCGGAAATCAGGCGGCTCACACAGTGGTACCACGCCGAGCAAACGTCCCTCCCCCTAACCGCGCGGCATCGCGCGCTGCTCAAGGTCGTGTACGATACCATCAAAGAAGAGAACCCCGCGTTGACGGTCGAGCAAGTCGGGCGGCTGCTCGAAACGCTATACCAACCCCGCGAACCGCGATAGCGCGGCCGCCACGAATTCCAGCCCCACGCAAGCCCCGCCAGATGACGAAGTTGGCAACGGACATCCCGCCGGGGACGTGGGCCAGCATCCAGAGGCAGGCGGGCTGGACGAAGAGCTGAGGAGGGAAGCGAGTTGCGGTATCTCGTCATCATCGAACAAGGGCCAACCAGCTACGGGGCCTATGTCCCAGATCTGCCGGGGTGCGTCACCGTCGGGAACACGCGGGAGGACGTTGTCGCCGGCATCCGCGAGGCCATCGAACTGCACTTGGAGGGCATGATCGAGGACGGCGACCCCATCCCTCTGCCGACCAGTGCCGCGATCGAAGTCGAGGTCAACGTCGCGGTGCAAGCGGTTGCCCCAGCCCCTGGGAATGCTGCGTGATGAGGGGCGACAACACTCCTGGGCGATCCCACAGAGGGTAGGCACGAGCAGTCGTAACTAATGGAGCGGATCTACGAGTCAAGCGCCGGTAGCCTACCTGACTGGGAACCAGGTCGTCGCAAACTTGAGCCTCACCGCCTACCTTGCTACCCCAGTTCCCCCCGTTCCATTCGGAGTATCCGCTCATCCGTACAGCGGATGCCGATTTACAACGCCGCCAATCCATGTATGATTGCGCGCGGGATGTGATCCAGACCGCCACACAGCGGGTGGCGGCAACATCGGCATGGTAGGGGGGAAGATGAGGCGAGGACTTGTAGTTATCGGCATCGCCGCGCTGCTGACCGCCTGCGGCGGCGACCCGACACCGACCATCGGCGGGGCCGCGCCGACCCAGGCCACCGGCGCCGGGGCCGCGTCCCAGGCGACCGGGACGACCGCGCCGGGCCAATCCACCGCCCCCCGACCGACGACCACCCGCACCCCCACCCGCACCCCCACCGGCGGCGCGTCGCCGACCGCGACGAGGTAGTGCAGCCCCGCCGCGCCCGTCGGCACCGATCGCGATGCCACGAGGGACGCGGCCCGCGACATGCGGCGCGGGAGCCAAACCCGGACGGGTCCCGGACCAGTGGTCCGGGACCCGCCGTTTCCACACCGGCCCCCCCCCGTATAGAATGTTACCGGCGTACGCACTGTGCCAGCGGCCCCGGCGATGAAAAGCTGGTGGCGCGGACCGCACCCGGGCGCGGCACCCCGGCACCAGGGGAGGCGGCCAAGCTCGATCGGCTATGCTGCTGCAAAAACAACACCACTCCGCCGCTTCTTGCGTGCTGAATATGCCATTCAGCCGCATTGCCAGCGATAGCCGCGCAGGGTGTCGAAGTGGATAATCGCGCGACGTTGCTGTGAAGGCTTCTGCCGCCATCGCCGCAAGACCAACGTACCACAACTGCTGGCGGTTTGATATGTGGCGTTCAGGAGGTCGCGGCAGTGCAGCAGGCACCGCTGCGCAGGCGTACAGCGTAACCGAGGTGGCGAAGAATTCTTGGCCTCGCCTTGAAGCCGTGTGCAGGCATCAGGCGGAACAGGACATCATCAAGGTCAGCGGCAAGGTCGCCCGTGCCTCGCGCACCATGGCGATAGAACGCATGTTGGCAGGAGGAATACCGCGACGGACGCCGGCCAGCAGGGTGTAAGGAGGCCCGTGTCGCCAGGCGCAGGCCAGGACAACGGAGAGTTAGGCACCGAACGAACTGTTACAGGTTGATGCCAACGCAAGAAGCCGCTGATCTACACCACTCTTGAAGGAGAACGGTGGCTTTCGCCTGGCGAGCAGTCCACCGCGCTGTTGGCGCGGCCATTGGCGCTGGACACGCCGGCTGCATCCGGCGCCACTACAAGCGCACCATCTACCAACAGGACGCGGCAACGTTTGCCGGGCGCTGACCGCTGATTTGTCGGCGGGCGGCTATGGGGAGTTCTGGCCGTATGCCGTAGCCTGTGACCATGCTCGTGTACGCGACGAGGTCGTACAACATCGTCAAGGTCCCCCTCTCGCGGCGTGCGCGTACCTGCCCTCGTAGCGCACCGGCGCGCTCGCCAACTCCACCAACTGCAGAGGCCACCAACCTGCAACGCATCTCCGGTGGCTGCCCTGTTGGCTCTGGCGCCAGCAGGCCGTTCTCCACTATCGAAGACGCCGGCCCGAGGAGCGGGCTGGTGGCGGCCATGCAACGTCATCACAGGGAGCAATGGAAGCGAAGGGGCAAGGATGTACTGGTAGACGCTGGGAACCGCGCTTCGCCAGACACTAACTGCCGGACGGCGGGGCGCGTTCCACTTCGTGCTACGGCGGCCACCGTTCCAGGCCTACATGCCGTGGATAACCCGGTTGGTTAAGCGGAGTTTAGGACCAAGCCCGGCAAGGACGAAGGTGAAATTCGACCGCGCAGGCGGGCCGCTTCTCCCTGACCACGGATGGGCGAACGCCGGGCACGTTCGAGCAGGCGCTATGCCGTCTGGCAGAAACACCGTGCAGACGGTATTGGTTTCGTGCTCCGCAAGGCGTGAACAGCGCCATGACCTCGACAACGCCATCGGCTTCAACACGGGCGCGGCGGCGCCAATGGGGCGGCAACGCTAGTGGCGCGGCTTACGCTTCCTGCTGAGGGTGTCACCGCTACGTGCCAGCACGCATCTTCATCCGGGCCGCGGACGGCAAGGCCTCGCGCTGAAAGCCTGGTGCTGGGGGCGGCTTGTACTCGACGAGCCGTTACTTCACCATCCGCAGGAACACTACCAGCACGCCGCGCGGTGAGGGCGGCAAAGGGTGGTAAACGCTATCCAGCTGCGGAACGGGCATGGCGAAGGTCACGGCCGCTTGCTGACGAGCAGCAGAGCCGGCGTGGTCACTGGCGATGAAGTTATCCGCGCCTCGCCGAGCTGCAGGCGAAGAGATTCCGCCGCTGCCGGGCGGGCGATGGAGAAAAGCACCAATTACCGCCTCTACGGTCGGGCGGAGCCGCCGTCTGGGCTTCCTTCTGGCTTGCGGGTAAAAACTGCTGCGAACAGGTTGAAGGGATTGTTCAGAAGATCCGGCCTCACCCGGCGGGCGAAGTGGGCTGGAGTGCAAACGACTCTCGGAGAAGGGCGTGCGTGACCTGCTCGGCGGCAGGAGTTCTGCCGGGCGAAAGCGGAAGGATATGCGATTCCGCGACGCCTGTTGACTTTACCCTCCGTGGCATCACCGCCAGCCAGGCGATGAATGGTTGTGGCGGGCGCCTACGGCAGCCTCCACGTTCAGCTGACGGCAACTGCCAACCTCGGCAAAGTGCCGCCAACAATGGGCCTCACCGCGCGTGGGTACAGCCACGCCGGACGCTTCCTTACCGTGGCCCGGCAGTGCAAACCGCTGCTGACGGCGAGGACGCGCTGGCCCGATACCTACGTCTGCGCCTATTGGCCGCTGGTGCCGTCACTGACCGCATCGTTGACGCTATCGCGCTGGCGATCGTGGCGGCGGTTGTGTTGAGTTAACCTGCAGGTGGAAACCTCTATCTTTACCTGAAGGTGGCTGGCAAGGTGGTGCTGGGGAAACCGGTTGTCTGGTGAAGACCTGGTGGGCACCGAAGATAACGATTCATGGCAAGATACGGGTGGATTTTTGGCAGAATGGTGCTCTCGATACACGCGAGGGCGTTCACCGCCACCTGTCGAGTGCGCACACCGACGATTACCGCACCGGTGTACGCCATAACTTCGCCACCGGGCCGAGGGCGCTAGGACTTCTTGGTCGCTGCCGGCTGGCCAGCTTCTCGGACGGAAGGCCATCATGGTCAGCCGGCGACGGACACGCCCCACGAATGTTCCGCTCCCCAAGCCAATCGAGGTCGCTCAGGTTCGCCAGCCGCCATCTTCGCCCACCACAGAAGGCGTCAACGATGCGGTCGAGGACGCGCCAGCGGCCAGCAGGCGCGGCGACGGTATCGGCCATGCCGTCCTCCGCCGTCAGCAGCACGACACCGCCGGCCACGGTGGGCATGCCGTCCGGCAGGGCGTGGCGGCACTCAGCCGCGCGGCGAGGTCACGTTGCCCACCACAGGCCCGCTTGCCGAGGCCGAGGTCGCCGTCAGCGGCCAGCGAGCACCGCATCGAGGATGCGCTGACCACCGGCTGGTCCACTCGCTCCGGCTGGATGGTGGACAAGCGCCTACCGAGCAGGGCCGGCCAGTCGTCGCCAAGGTCGTACCTGCTCTTCTCGCCGCCGGCGTATAGAACTCCTCCTGCCGCCGCCGGTGCGCCGGCGACGGTCGCTTCTCGGTAGTCGTCGCGTTCAGCCCACTTCGCCCACGCTGTGCGAGGGCCGGGTTCCCCGAACAACCTCTCAACCTGTTCGGCGCTGTCCGAGCCACGGCATAAAAGCCCGGGATGCGCCCCGGGGCCAATCCCTGCCTCCGACTGTGAGGCGTAATTGAAGTTTTCCCACTCGCCCGCCCACAGTTGCGTGAACTCGCCATTCTTGGCGCTCCGGGCGAGGCGGATAACTTCCTCATCGCTGCGGACCGCCGGCTTTCCTTGCTGTCGGCACACAGCAGCGGCTGTGACCTTCGCCACGGCCCGTTCCGCGATGATAGCGTTTACCACCTCTGCCGCTCTCCAATGGTGCGCGGCGTGCCAGGAGGTAGTGTTCGCGACAGTGATAACAGCCTGTCGAGTACAAGCCGCCCCAGCACCAAAGCCGGTGCCGAGGCCCTTGCCGTCCGGCAGCATGGCCAGATGAAGGATGTGCAGGCCGGTACCGGAAGGTGACACCTCAGTATAGGAAGCAAGCCGCGCACTAAGCGCCGCCGCCCACGGCGCGCTCGCGCCCGTGTCGGGGTCGATGCAGTTGTCGAGGTCACAGGCCGCAAAGCCGGCTGCCTCATGGAGCACGAAACCAATACCGTCCGCACCGTGTTCTGCCAGACAGCGGCAAGCGCCTGCTCCGAACGTGCACCCCGCGTCTTCGCCTGTCCGTGGTCGAGGCCGGCCCGCCCGTGCGCGGGTTGGTCGCTACCTTCGTCTCCTCGTCCTTGCCGGGCTTGGTCCTCGCGCTCCACGTAACCAACTATCCACGGCGCGTAGGGCCTCTGGAACGGTGGCCGCCGTAAGCAGGCTTCGCCCGGAACCGCGCCCCGCCGTGTCCGGCAGCGAGGTCGGCGCGGTCTGCGCGTCTACCGGTACCTCGCGCCCCCTTTCGCCTGCTCTGAGGCCGCCACCGCCGCCGCAGGTACCCCGCCCGCTCCTCCGGTCAGCGTGCTGGTCCTGGACCGGCTCGAAGCGCCAGAGCCGGTCATAGAAGTACGCATCAAGGTTATGGGGATTCTGAGGTGGCCCTGGTAGTTGGTGAGTTGCCGGAAAAGCGCGTCGGTGGCGGCCACGAGGGTATAATGGCGCACGCCGCGCGAGAAGGGGGACCTTGACGATGTTGCCGACCCCGTCGCGGTACACGATACATGGTCGCTATAGGCTACGGCATACGGCCAGAACTCCCCGATAACCGCCCGCCGGACAAACCGGCGCGTGTCGGGGCGCTCGGCAAACGTTGCCGCGTCCTGTTGGTAGATTGTTGCGTTGTAGGCGCCGGATGTGCGCCGGCATTGCCAGCGCCAATGGTTACGCCGTAATAGGCGCAGGGTGGACTATCGCGTGCTGTGTGCCCATTCGTTCTCCCCAGAGGCGGGGAGATTGGCAGCTTCTCTTGGTGTTGCTCGCGTCGCAACAGGTTCTCTTGTTCGGGTGCCCTAATCTCCCGTTGTCCTGGCCCGTGCCCCAAGCACGGGCCTTCCTATTAATTGCTGGCCGGCGTCCGGGTCGCGGTATTCCCTCACCCCAACGCCGTTCTACCGCGCGCGAAATGCCAAGTTTTGCCGCCGACGGAAGGACGGCAACTCGTTCCGCCTGAGTGCCTGGTACACGGTCGGGCGCGGGGGCAAGATCTTAACCTCCGTTTACGCTGTACGCCTGCTGTGCCTGCTGCACTGCCATAGACTCCCCTTCCCGTAACGGGGCTACATATCAAAACCGCTATGTTATTGTGTGCCGACTATAAGTGGCAGCCTTCTCCTATGACAAATGTTCGCACATTTATTCCTACCTCTCCGACACCATGCTCGTGCTGCTGTCGTCAGTAGCCGGCGTGGTCACGAATGGCGGGTAGTCTGGGCGAAGCGGCGGGAGTGGCAAGCCGTTTTCAACGGTGACGAAGGTAGCGCGGGCAACTCAGTCGGTAGAGTACCTGGTTCCCAACCGAGCTGTCGTCTGGATTCGTCCCATCATGCTTTCAAGACTGTCCGCAGGGGCAAGAGTAGAGCGCCGCTCACCCACTTCATGCGGGCGTCCGGCGTTTCTTGTTGAGGCACGCCTTACCTTCGAGGCCGCTATAGTCGCGGCCTGTGGCCATCCTTTGCATCCTTCGATAGCGGGAACGACGTGCCACAGCGTAAAAACCGCGCAGCGCGTGCAGGTCGTGCGGCGAGCCTATCCTCGCCAGCAAGCCCGCTTGATCAACAGTTCTGCCATAGCCGATGCGAACCGCTGGTGGCAAGGTACCGCGTCGACGCTCATCGAGCATGGAAAATACGGCACCGATACATCGGCCGCGCCGTCCCGCCGTTCATGCGCGCCTGGCTGTACGAGCGCCAGCGCCGCAAAACCAGACGACTCGGTGATCGAGTACGAGCAATACCGCACCGCTCCCCGGTGACGCCGAAGCCGACGGGTGACATCGTCAACCACAAAAACGGCCGCACCTGGGATAATCACCCGGACAACCTCGAAATCCTCTGCAGGCGCTGCGGCACGATCCCCACAATGGCGCGCACAACCGGGGCCATGGTCGCCAGCACGACCGCGATGCCTACCGCCCCGCCGCAGGCAGACGCGTCAGGCGGCTCACACGGTGGTACCACGCCGAGCAAACGTCCTCCCTAACCGCGCGGCATCGCGCACTATGGTCGTGTACGATACCATCGAAGAAGGCCCCGCGTTGACGGTCGAGCAAGTCGGGCGGCTGCTCGAAACGCTATACCAACCCGCAGACCCGCGATAGCGCGGCCGCCACAGGTGCCAAGCCCACGCAGGCCCCGCCAGATGACGAAGTTGCGGCGGACATCCCGCCGGGGACGTGGGCCAGCATCCAGAGGCAGGCGGGCTGGACGAAGAGCTGAGGAGGAAGCGAGTTGCGGTATCTCGTCATCATCGAACAAGGGCCAGCAGCTACGGGGCCTATGTCCCAGATCTGCCAGGGTGCGTCACCGTCAGGAACACGCGGAGGACGGCTTCGCCGGCATCCGCGAACCATCGAACTGCACTTGGAGGGCGCGATCGAGGACGGCGACTTCATCCCTCTGCCGACCAGTGCCGCGATCGGTGAGGTCAACGTCGCGGTGCAGGAACTGGCCCACTGAGGTACTGCGTGATGAGGAGCGACAACACTCTGGGCGATCCCACAGAGGGTAGGCACGAGCAGTCGTAATTAATGGAGCGGATCTACGAGTCAGCGCCGGTAGCGGAACCAGGTCGTCGCAAACGGGCCTCACCGCCTACCTTGCTACCCAGTTCCCCCGTTCCATTCGGAGTATCCGCTCATCCGTACAGCGGATGCCGATTTACAACACCGCCAATCATCGTAGCATGATTGCGCGCGGGATGTGATCAGACGCCACACAGCGGGTGGCGGCACCCGTCGGCACGACAGGGGGAGATGAAACGAGGACTTGTGATCATCGGCATCGCCGCGCTGCTGGCCGCCTGCGGCGGCGACCCGACACCGACCATCGGCGGGGGCCGCGCCGACCCAGGCCACCGGCGCCGGGGCCGCGTCCCAGGCGACCGGGACGACCGCGCCGGGCCAATCCACCGCCCCCCGACCGGACGACCCGCACCCCCACCCGCACCCCCCCACCGGCGGCGCGCCGACCGCGACGAGGTAGTGCAACCCGCCGCGCGTCGGCACCGATCTGAGGCCACGAGGGGCGCGGTCGCCGCGATATGCGGCGCGGGCGCCGATACTGGCGGACCCCGACCCGCGGTCCGGGAGCCGCCGTTTCCCAACCCGCCCCTGCCGGTATAGAATAGCCCCGGTATTCGCACCGTCCCATCGGCCGGAGGACAACCAGGCCGTGGCGCGGACCGCACGCGGGCGCGGCACCGCGGCACGAGGTGAGGCGGCCATGCTCGATCGATCCGACCAGGAGCGGTACCGGCGCGTGAAGGAGCGGGTCGAAGCCCGCTACGGCCTCTACGGCCACGCCGTCACCTACGGCCTGGTCAATGCCCTCCTCCTCGCCATCAACCTCCTCACCTCCCCCGCATACCTCTGGTTCCTCTGGCCCCTGCTCGGCTGGGGCATCGGCCTCGCCGCACACGCGTTCGACGTCTTCGGTAAGGAGTGGCAGGAACGGAAGATCGCGGCCATCATGGCGCGGGAGCGGCAGGAGCGGCTCGGCCCCGACGAACCGGACGGGCAGACCTGGCCGAACCTGTGACCGCCAACCCCCGCGGGAAGCGGCAGACCCCATGACCCTGCCCCGCCCCTACAGCCCGCGACGGCGCGCCCCGCGCGCTGGGCACGCATCGCCCGGCGGCCCACTGGCGCTCGCCGTCGCCGGCCTCCTCGGCGGCCTCCTCCTCGGCGCCTGCGGCCCCCCGCCCGCGCCCCCAGCGGGCAGCGTCGCCAACCCACCGACCATCGGCCAAACCACCACCCGGCCGGCCGCCGCGCCCCCAACCGCCACGCCCGCCGCAACGCCGACGCCAACAACGACCGCCAGCGCCACCCCACCGGCAACGGCGACGGCGCCGCCCACCCGCACGCCGCCCGTGCCAGCGGCGACGGCCACGCTCCCGCCGACCGCCACCGCTCGCCCGCCCACGCCCCCGCCGCCGACAGCGACGCCCCGACCCCGCCCATCCCCCACCCCACCACCGGCGCCCGCCACGGCACCGCCGCCTGGCGAGGGGAACGGCCGCGCCGCGCCGCAGGGACGGGGTTGTCCGGCAGGTTACCCGATCAAGGGCAACATCAACGACCGGGGCGAGCGGATCTACCACGTCCCCACCGGCCAGTTCTACGACCGGACCAACCCGGAGGCCTGCTTCGCCACCGAGGCCGACGCGCGGGCGGCCGGCTTCCGCGCATCGCAGCGCTGAGTCCGCCGGCCGCCGCCGCGCGCGGCGGCGCCCTGAACGATTGGGAGGCAGCACCGATGACCGTCCCCAACGACACCCCGATCCCGGCCGACACCCTCCTCGCCGCGCTGCCGCCCGAGTGGCCCGACGCCGGGCTGCGCGAGCAGATCCGCGCCCACCTGGCCCGCTCCGGCGAGGTCGTCGTCTCGCTCGACGACGACCCGACCGGCGTGCAGACGGTCCACGACATCACCGCCCTCACCGCCTGGACGCCCGATCTCCTGCGCCGCGAGTTTGCCGAGCCCCGCCCCCTCTTCGCCATCCTGACCAACAGCCGCGCCGGCGACGCCGCGACCGCCGCCGCCACCACCCGCGAGATCGCCGCCGGCCTCGCCGACGCCGCCCGCGCGACCGGCCGCCCCTTCGCCGTCATCAGCCGCAGCGACTCCACCCTCCGCGGCCACTTCCCCGCCGAGACCGACGCCCTCGCCGCCGCCCTCGGCCCCTACGACGCCACCCTGCTGATCCCCGCCTTCTTCGAGGGCGGGCGCGTCACCGTCGACGACGTCCACCTCGTGCGCGACAGCGACCGCTTCGTCCCCGCCGCCCTGACCGAGTTCGCCCGCGACCGCGCCTTCGGCTACCGCCAGTCCAACCTGCGCCGCTGGGTCGCCGAGAAGACCGGCGGGCGCGTCCCCGCCGACGCCGTCGCCGCGCTCGACCTCGACACGATCCGCCGTCAAGGGCCGGACGCCGTCGCCGCGCTCCTGCGCTCGGTCGCGGGCAACCGCCCCGTCGTCGTCAACGCCGCCAGCGAGCGCGACCTCGAGGTCGTCACCCTGGCCCTCCTGCGCGTCGAGGCGGAGGGGCGGCGCTTCCTCTACCGCACCGCCGCCTCCTTCCTCCGCACCCGCGCCGGCATCGCCCCCCGCCCGCCCCTCCGCGGCGCCGACCTCCGCCCCCCCGGCAACCAGCCGCCCGGCCCCGGTCTGATCGTCGCCGGCTCCTACGTCGGGCGCACCGGCGAGCAACTCGCCGCCCTCCTCGCCCCCGGCGACCTCCGTTACGTCGAGTTGCCGATCGCCCCGCTCCTCGACGGTCGCCGGCCGGCCGCCCTGCGCGCCGCCGGGCAGGCCCTCGCCGACGCCCTCGGCGACGGCCGCGACGCCGTCCTCTTCACCGCCCGCCAGCACGTCCCCGGCGACACCCCGGAACAGGGCCTCGCCATCGGCCGCGCCGTCTCGAGCGCCCTGGTCGAGATCACCGCCGCCCTCCCCACCCGCCCCGGCTTCGTCATCGCCAAGGGCGGCATCACCTCGCACGACCTCGCCACCCACGCCCTCGGCGCCCGGCGCATCGCCGTCCTCGGCCAGCTCCTCCCCGGCGTCCCGCTCTGGCGGCTCGGCCCCGAGGCGCGCTGGCCCGNAGTAGCACCCGCCCCATCGCACGGTGCGTTCAACCCGCGGACGGCCCCATTATGCACCAACCCTGCCCCACGCGCTCCATCGCCTCTTACCCGCACGCGCCGGCGCCGTAGTTGAAACACCGCGCCCGATCCACTAGGATTCCGGCGTGATGAAGGAGAACGCGCGCGCCACGATCATCGAGGCCGTTGAAGCCGCCCGCTGCCATGCCCTCGCGCATGCGCGCAGCCCATACGGGCTCGCCCTGCTGGCGCTGACGGCGATCCTGCTCTTCAGCGTCTACCAGGTCCGGCTGGGGCATACCGTCCATGTCGGCACGCTGACCGATGACAAGCCCTATGTCGCCGGGATGCACGGGCCGGAGCAGAGCCCCGCCGGCCGCTACCGCTGGACGACGGCGAGCGGCGAGATCCGGCTGCCGGGCCTGGGGCGCGGGCCGTACCGGCTGACGCTGCACCTGGGGGGCAGCGCCAACCCGCGGCCGGAGGTCGCGGTCTCGATCAACGGCCAGCACCTGGCGCAATTCACGCCCGAGCCGGCGCTGCGCGACTACACGTTCGACATCCCGGCCGGCCTGGTGACGGACGGCGACCTGATCGTCGGGCTCGAGAGCCGCACCTTCCAGCCGCCGAACGACCGCCGGCAGCTCGGCGTCGCGCTCGACCGCGCGACGGTGACGCCGACCGGCGATCCGGGGCTGCTGCTGCCGCCGTGGGCACAGGCGCTGCGGGTCCTGGCGATCGTCGCGCTGGCGTATCTGCTGGCGGCGGTCGCGGGGTTCGGGCCGCGGGCGGCGGCGGGGGGCGGGGCGATCCTGGCGGCGGGGCTGGCGGCGCTGCTGGTGGTGAACCGGCCCTGGCTGACGGTCTGGACCGACCGCCTGCTGGTCGCGGCGCTAGCCGGGCTGGCACTGGCGGTCCTGCTGCGGCTCGCGCTGCCCGCCGCCTACCGCCTGGCGGGGCTGCGGCTCGGGGCGGGGGAGATCCGCTGGCCGGTCGCGCTGGCGGCGCTCTTCTTCGTGGTCCACTTCGGCGGCGACCTCCACCCGCACACGCGGGTCGTCGACCTCGGCTTCCACGCCAACCGCTTCGAGGATGTCAACACGCGCGGCATGCTCCTGCTGAAGGTGCAGTCGCGCGAGTGGGGGACGCGGGAGACGGTCTACCCGCCGACCGCCTACCTCGTCATGCGCCCGCTGCGCGCCCTCGCGCCGGACACGCGCCACACGATCCTCCTCTTCCTGGCGCTCGCCGAGGCGACCCGCCTCTGCCTGGTCTACCTGATCGCGCGCAAGGCGACGGGCGACCCGCGCGCGGGCGCGCTGGCGGCGGGGGTCTTCGCCATCGTGCCGATGGCCTATCTGCCCTTCTCCTGGGGGATCGCGACCAACGTCTTCGGGGCCTGGTGCCTGACCGCGATCCTCGCCCTGCTGACGCTGGCCTACGACCGGCTGCGCCGCCCGGCGATCGCCGCCCTGGCCCTGCTCGTCGCCACGCTCGGGCTCCTCTCCCACCCCGGCGAGTTCGTCCTCACCGTGGCGACCCTCGGCGGGGCGCTGGTCCTCTTCGGGCTGGCGCTCCGCCCGCGCTTCCGCGGGAGTTGGCCGGTCCTGGCCGCGGTCGTCGCGCTGGCCGGCGTCGCCGCGTTCGCGATCCTCTATCGTTATGTCGCCGCCGACATGCTCGCCAAGGGCTGGGAGACGGTGCAGACCAGGCTCGGGGGCGGGGCAACGGCGGCGACGGCCAGCCCCGCCGCGCCCCCCGGCTGGCGGGTCGGCGGGGCGATCGACGACCCGATCATCGGGCTGCAGGGCTACCGCGTGACGACCGTGCCGGCGCTGATCGGGGGTGGGCTCGTCGGCTTCTGGCGCGAGGCGGTCGGCTACTACTACCTCTGGCCGCCGGTCTTCGCCCTCGTCGGCCTCCACTTCATGCGCGGGACGAAGGAGGCCGCGCGCCTGCGCCTGGCGAGCCTCCTCTGGTGGGGGGTGGCGGCGCTCTTCGCGCTGGCGGGGCTGCTGCTGAACGTCTACGTGCGCTACGCCTACTACCTGCTGCCGATCGTCGCCATCGGCGCCGGCTTGACGCTGGCGCGCTTGAGCCGGGCGGGGCGCTGGGGCCAGGTCGCGGTCGCGCTCCTCCTCGCCGGCACGACCGCCGCCGGCCTCTGGTTCTGGTACCTGCGCATCAGCGTGGACGGGCACTGAGGCGGGGCGGGGCGCGGGGGGGACGGACCTTCACCCCNACCCCGAGGCGCGCTGGCCCGGCCTCCTCTACACCGTCTTCCCCGGCAACGTCGGTGGCCCCAGCGCCCTGCGCGAGGGCTACGAGGCCCTGCGCGACGCCCGCCACTGAACGGAAGCGAGGCACGCGGTGGAACCACCGACACGACGCGCCTATCGCGACGTGACCACTGGCCGGTATCGCCGCGCCCCGTTGTACTTACGCGGATAGCACCCTGCCCGCGCGGTGCAACCACGAGCAACCAGATGCGCCTTGTCGCGGCCTGCCCACCCCGAGCGCCGGCGCCGCGGTGGTCCCCTCGTCGGTCGAGTGTGAGCCCCGGCGTCACCGCATCGCCACCCTGACACACCGCTAAACGAACGCGCGTGCTACACTCTGCACCGCATCGACTCGCCGATCCAGGGGCGGGGCGGGCTCCTTTCGCGCCGCCGGTAGGGATCGGCGTCTTCGGAGACTGAGGGGGATGATGCGCTATATCGCCTTGCTGCGCGGGATCAACGTGGGCGGGCATCAGGTCAGGATGGATGCCCTGCGTCGCCTGTTCGCCGACCTCAACCTGGCCAACGTCGGGTCCTACATCCAGAGCGGCAACGTCTACTTCGACAGCGACGAGGCGGATCGAGCGGCACCTGCGGACATCGCTGGGGTACGAGGTGGCGACGTGCCTGCGGACCGTGGAGGAGTTCGCGGCGGTCATGGCGCTGGATCCGTTTGCGGGCATCGATTTGCGGCCGGACATGCGCTTCTCGGTGAGCTTCCTGGCGGAACCGGTCGCCGTCGAAACGACCCTCCCCCACAAGACACCGAAGGGTGATTTCGAGCTGGTGGCGATGACCCCGAACGAACTGTTCGTGGTATGGTATCTGGTGGCCGGCCGGCCGGGGAACGGGTACGGCCACTTGGAGCGGAAGTATGGCGTGCCGGCCACGACGCGGTTCTGGCACACCGCGGCGAAGATCCTGGCGGCGGCGACACAGCCCTCCTAGGGCTGCCTCCAATAGCTTACGGATTACGCTGGTCTGTGCTGGCGGTTGTGCCGGTCGAACCGCCGCTACCAGACGAAGGAGGGCAGATGGTCACGGCCTACGAACTGTGGGACTACGAGAGCGGCAACCTAAACCAAAGCGCAAATGGGATCTACATGGGTGATACGCACTCGGGGCTCATACGACGTCAAACCAGTTCCGCCCATGTAGTTTTCACCTGGGCTTTGGTTTAGGCGGTGGTTTGTTGCGGCGGGGCGCGGGATGCTGGCGGCGCGGCGGCGGCGGCGCCCTGCCCCGCCGCGTGCCCCGCCCGCTCCTCCGTCAGCCTCGCGACCGCACGGCACCGCGGAGGGTGACACTCAGTAGTCGCGCGGTGGCGCCCGGTATCGCCCCCCCCGCGCGCCCCGGCCGCGGGCGATGACCCCGCCAACCGACCGGGGCGGCGCCCCGCGCGGCGCGCGGGTAGGCGGGATGTGCGACTCTGCCGCGGGGCGCTGAGGGGCCACCGGCGCCCGGCACGACCACGCGCCTCCGGGGCGCGACACGCTGAAGGGGGGGGCATGGCGCGACTACCGCTCCGCGCGGGCATCCTGGGGACCGGGACGATCGCCACCGCGACGGGTGGCTTCCTGGGGGGCATGATGGCGATGCCCGAGACGGTGACGACCGTGGCCGTCGCCGACCCGGTCGTCGAGCGCGCCTGGGCCGTCGCCGACCGCTACGGCATCCCGGAGGTCTACGCGAGCCTGGAGGCGATGCTGGAGCAGTCCGACCTCGATCTGGTGGTGAACCTGACGCCGATCCCGGTCCACGGGCCGACGTCGCGGACGATCCTGGCGGCCGGCAAGCACCTCGTCGTCGAGAAGCCCCTCGCCGCGACCCTGGAGGAGGCCGACGCGCTGATCGCGCTGGCGCAGCGGCAGGGGCTCACGTGCGTCGTCGCGCCGCCCAACCTGCTCTACCAGAACCGGGTCGACGCGAAGGCGCTGCTCGACGCGGGCGCGATCGGCAAGCCCTGCTTCGCCCGCGTCCGCGCCTCGCACGGCGGGCCGGCCGCCGGCGCCTGGCCCCTCGACCCGACCTGGTTCTACCAGGCGGGCTCCGGCCCGCTCCTCGACATGGGCGTCTACGGCATCCACGACATCACCGGCCTGCTCGGCCCGGCCAAGCGGGTCGTCGCCTTCTCCGGCATCACCGAGCCGACGCGGACGGTGCGCGGCGGCCCCTTCAAGGGCACGGAGATCGCGGTGACCGCCGACGACAACACCCTGATGATGCTCGACTTCGGGGGCGCGACCTTCGCGGTGGTGGACGGCACCTTCAACGTCAACGCCGCGAAGAGCCCGCAGATCGAGATCTTCGGCCGGGCCGGGACGCTCAACCTCTACAACCAGCAGCAGGGCGCCGAGCACCCGCCGCTGGAGCTGTTCCGGCTCGACGCGGCGCCGGGCGTCGACGGGTGGATCACCCCCCGCCCGCGCGCCGCCACCCCCCTCGAAGAGCAGTGGCACCGCTACCGGCGGGCCATCCTGGTCAAGCACCTGGCCGACTGCGTCGTCGAAGGCCGGCGGCCGGTGCCGAGCGCCGAGCACGCCCGGCACGCCCTGGAGATCATGCTCAAGGCCGTCGAGTCGGCGCGCAGCGGCCGCGCCCTGGACCTGGAGACGACATTCTGAGGGGGGGCGATGACGGACGACGCGCTGCGGCTGGCGATCATCGGGTGCGGGGCGGTCGCGAAGCGGCACCTGCTGGCGCTGGCCGAGCTCCGGGACCGGGGGCTGGGCGGCATCGCCGTCACGGCGCTCTGCGACACCCGGGACGCGGCCGCGCGGGGCCTGGCGCGGGAGGCCGAGGCGCGCCTCGGCGCGCGCCCGGTCATCTACACGGACCACCGCGAGTTGCTGCGCCGGGGCGCGATCGACGCGGTGGATATCTGCCTGCCGCATGGCCTGCACCACGGGACGGCGATCGCCTGGCTGGAAACGGGCGTGCACGTCCTCTGCGAGAAGCCGCTGGGGATCACCATCCGCGCCGGTCGCCGCATGGCCGAGGTCGCCGACCGGACCGGCCGTGTGCTGGCCACCGCGGTGCCCTATCGCCGCCTGATCGGGCAGCGCACCGCCCGTTGGATCCTGCGCGAGTCGGGGCTCATCGGCGCCCCGCTGACCTTCTTCCACCAGTACACGCGCGCCCCGCGCTCGCAGCCCGCCGGCCCGGCCGTGCCGTCGGCGCCGACCTGGCGCCGGGAGCGGCTGATGTCGGGGGGCGGGCCGGTCATGGATAGCGGCTTCCACTACTGCGACAGCATCCGCTACCTCCTCGGCGACGTGGAGAAGGTCTACGCCGAGCTGCGCGAGGTCGGCGCCGGGTCCCCCCGGACCCTGGCGGAGACGCGCGAGGATACCGCCTTCGTCACGCTCACGTTCAAGAATGGCGTCGTCGGGATGTGGTCGTGGAGCATGGCCGCCCCCGGCGCGCCCCTGGGCAACGTGGTGTTCTACGGGAGTGAGGGGTCCCTCCACGACACCTCGCAACCCGGGCCGTCGATCTTCCACCTGTTCTGGCGGAATCCCGGCTCCGGCCTGATCGAGTCCGGCGAGGTGACCCGGCGGGACGGCACCACGCGCGCGCTGGAGGACTTGGAGCGCCTGTACCTGGACCGGTTGGGCGAGGAGGAGCGCGAAACCCTCTTCCCGCGCGGCACGATGGACGGCTTCGCGATCGAGATCTGGGACTTCGCCGAGGCCATCCGCGGCCGCCGCGCCAAGCCCGAAGTGGACGGCTGGGAGGGCCTGCAGGCGCTGGCCATCTGCGAGGCCGCCTACGAGTCCGCCTACACCGGCGAAGCGGTGCGCGTGGACGCGATCCTCTCGGGGGAGCGGCGCGCCTACCAGCAGCGCATCGACGAACATTGGGACCTGGGCTGAGGGATCCCGCCCGGGCAGGCCGGGCGCGCACGGCAGGCGGAGAGGATCGGGAGGGCGCGCTGTCCACGAGCCTCAGCCCCGGCGCCATCGGCATTCGCGGCCTGTCGCTCCAGGAGGCGATCGCCCTGGCCGGGGAGGCCGGGTATGCCGGGCTCGACTGCACTATCCGCGAGGCGGCGACGCTCGCCACAGCCCGTGGCGTGGGCTACGTCCGCGCGTTGTTCGCGGGCGCGGGGATCCGCCCGGGGCCGTGCGGTGTTGCGCGATTACGACTGCTGCCTGGGGATCGAGTGCATCGGCCCGGCGACCTCGCGCGCCCGCCGCCGGTATGCGTTCATCCACACGCTCGACGGGCGCTGCGGGCTGGCGGGCGCGGTGGGGACCGGGAACATCGGCGTGCTGCTGGACGCCTGGCGCCTGTACACCTCCGGCGGCGAGGCGACCGATCGCGATCGTCTGGGTGCTCAAGATGTCGTCGCCGTGCGCGTCAACGACGCGCCGGCCGGCGTAGTCGGGGAACGCGCGACCATCTTTCATGCGCGCGGTATCGCCCGCCCGCGACGCCGGCGCGCATGTTGACAGTACCGAGCGGACTGCTTACCGCAGTTGACGCCGTACGCGGCGGGTGGTATAAGGTCACCAGCGCCTACTTAGCCTCGCACCTAAAAGGCGGTATAATTGAGTATACCCAGGCGGAAGCAGCTCCACTGGTCCAAGCAGATTCAGGTGCCGGCGCCACCCTCGGCGGCCCTCGCGTCGCCGGAAGCCGCCGTGCCGACCACGCGCGAGCGCCTGATCGCCGCCCTCGCCGACCGGCCGCGCACGGTGGCGCAGCTCGCCCACGCCTTCGACCTGTCGCAGCCGACGGTGCTGGAGCACGTCCGGCGGGGGCTCCGCGACGGGCTGATCGTCGAGGTCCAGGTCGCCGAGGTGGAGAAGCGCTTCGCGGCCGAGCGCTATTACGCGCCGGCGGTCCCGGTCATCCGCCAGCCGGATCAGGAGTTGCTGCAGAGCGCCTGCCGCGCCCTGGCCGGCGAGGTCGCGGCGGCGCTGTCGGAGCGCCAGGGCGACTTGCAGGCAGGCTTCGCCATGACAACCCTCGCCCGCGAAGGCTGGACCTTCGACGATCTCTGGCCCTACCTGCACGCGACCATCCAGCGGCTCGCGCTCCAGCAGGTTGCCGGGTTCCCGGAGCCCGCCCCGCCCCGACCGCACGGCCTGGCGTGGGTGGAGGACATCGCGCAGTTCGAGTCCGCACCGGACGATATCGCAGCGGAAGGATCGGAACGGGAGGAGGAGCCGGCATGAAGGTCGCGGTCGCCGGGAAGGGCGGGTCGGGTAAGACGACGGTCGCGGGCACACTGGCGCGGCTCATGGCACGGGCCGGGCAGCAGGTGCTGGCGATCGATGCCGACCCCAACCCCAACCTCGCCGTCAATCTCGGCGTCGATCCCGGTGCGGCGGCGGGGATCGGGTCCGTCCCGCTCTCGCTCGTCCACCACACCGAGACCGCGGAGGGCAAGTACTCGGTCGGCATGGACGTGGCACCCGAGCAGATCGTCGCCGAGTACGGCGCCCCCGCGCCCGATGGCGTGACGCTGCTGCTGATCGGGCGCGTCGAGGCGCACCAGGCCGGCGCCGGTTGAAACTGCAGCGCCCATACCACGGTCCGTGGTATGCTCGAGCACCTCGCCGACCGGGACGGGGCCCAGACGGTCACCGACATGGAGGCCGGCCTGGAGCACCTCAAGCGCGGCACCCTTGAGCACACCGACACCCTCCTGATCGTCGTCGAGCCCTACTTCAAGTCGCTCGAGGCCGCGGGGCGGGTCGCCGAACTCGCCCGTCACCTCGGCGTGCCCGCGGTCTACGCCGTCGCGAACAAGGTGCAGTCGGCGCGCGACGAGGCCGCCATCCGCGACTTCTGCGCGGCGAAGGATTTACCCGTCGTGGCGGTCGTGCCGTTCGACGGCGACGTGGCGGAGGCGGAGCGGCAGGGGCGGGCGCCCCTCGACCGCACCCCCGAGGCGCCGGCAGTCGTCGCCCTGCGCGAGCTGGCCGCGAAGTTGCTCGCCAGCGCCGGGTCGCCGCGCGCGGATCGTGTCGCCGATTAGTTCGGGCTGTGTGCCGCGGGCGAACGCGCAGGAGGGCTGGTGATGCGAGAAGACCCCGACCGCGCCAGGCGCGACCAATCGATGCAGTCCCGCATGGAAGAGCAAGGAGTACCCGGGGGCGTCGCCGAGGAGGGCTGGCAGGATCGCGTCACCGCGCCGGCGGCCCCGGTGGAGGGCGGTCACGATCTGCCGACCGCGCAGGAGGCCGGCAACGTCACCGGCACCGGACAGATGCTGAACGTGGAGCGCCCCCAGCACCCGCTCGGGCCGCTGGAGAAGGTCTACGCCTTCTGGATGGCCGGCATGAGCTGCGACGGCTGCTCCATCTCCACCCTGGGCGCCACCCAGCCGACCGTCGAATCGCTCCTGCTCGGGGCCGTCCCCGGCCTGCCGCGGCTGATCCTGCACCACCCGGTGCTGTCGGTCGACGCCGGGGAGGCCTTCGTCAGGCACTTCGAGGACGCCTGGCACGGCAAGCTCGACGCGCCCTACGTCATCGTCCTGGAGGGCTCGGTCCCCGACGAGCGGCTCTCCGGCGACGGCTGGTTCTCGGCGATGGGCACCGGCGGCATGAACGACCACGGCGCGGGCCGGCCGACCAAGATGAACGAGTGGCTGGCGCGCCTGGCGCCCGGCGCGGCAGCGGCGATCGCCATCGGCACCTGCGCCACCTGGGGCGGCATCCCCGCCGCGGCCGGCAACCCGACCGGCTCGATGAGCCTGATGGACTTCCTCGGCAAGGACTACCGGAGCACCTTCGGCCTGCCGGTCATCAACGTCCCCGGCTGCGCGCCGCAGGGGGACAACTTCACCGAGACGGTCGCGGCGGTGCTCCTCTTCCTCCAGGGGCTCGGCCCGCTGCCGCCGTTCGACGAGCTGGGCCGCCCGGCCTGGCTCTTCGGCGAGACGGTCCACCGCAACTGCACCCGCGGCGGCTACTACGAGGAGGGCATCTTCGCCGAGCAGTACGGCGGCAAGGAGTGCCTGGTGGAGATCGGCTGCTGGGGGCCGGTCGTGCAGTGCAACATCACCTCGCGCGGGGCGATCAACCACCTCGGCGGCTGCATGAACGTCGGCGGCCCCTGCATCGGCTGCACGATGCCCGGCTTCCCCGACAAGTTCGCCCCCTTCTACAAGGCCCCGCCGGGCTCGCTCGTCTCGGGCACCACCTCCCGCATCGTCGGGGGGGGCATCCGTCGGCTGCGCCAGATCAGCCAGCGCGACCGCAATCGCGAGCCGCTGTGGGACAGGCAGGGCGCCGTCCCGAGCGGCTGGGCGCGCCACAAGGGGGAGCCGACGGTGGCCGGCAAGGTCGCGCACTTCTTCTATGACAAGCTCCAGTATGCCGGCAGCGAGCGGCCGGGCCGCACCAGCGAGGACGAGAAGTTCCACGACTGAGGACTGGGGACGGAGGGCCGCGTAGGGGGCGGGGATGGGCAAGCTGCGCGGCCGGGAGATCGGGCCGCCCAGCCCTCGGCCCTCAGCACTGACGAAGGAGGTTCACATGCTCGAGTCCGCGGACACGACGACCCGCTGGTGGGTCCTGGCGCTGAGCATCGGGGCGGTCGTGATCGGCGTCGTCGCCGCGCTGCTGCTGCGGATCATCCGCGCGGCCAGCAGCATCGACCGTTACGCCGCCGACATCTGGGAGGCCGGGCAGAAGATCGCCGGCAACACCGCCGCGATCTGGCAACTGGGGCAGACCAACAGCGTCGCCGGCCAGATTCTCGCCACCGCGCAGTCGATCGACGGGCACGCGGCCGCCATCGACCAGGCCCTGAACGGCGCGAAGCCGGGCGAGCCGGCGGCGACAGCCGCGCCGGCGGGGCCGAGCGCGCAGTAGGAGGGGGGATATCATGCGACGCGCGCTCACGATCCTCTCGCTGACCGAAGTGCTGGCGCTGGTCGCCGCCCTGGCCGCCGCGCTGGTGCAAATCGGCAACTCGCTGGTCAGCGTCGAGAAGAGCCTGGCCAAGGTGACGATGGGGCTGCGGGCGATCGACTCGCAGACCGCCCCGCTCGAAGGGCACATCAACCGGATCAATGCGGGATTGACGGCGGTGGGCCAGGGGCTCGGTTCGGTCGACGGGCACTTGGCCCAGGTCGATGAGGCGTTGAGAAAGGGGTAGTGCGGATTGCGGAACAAGGACGCAGGCGAGGTGTGGTGCGCGGCTGACGAGCCTCGTCGATCCGCAATCCGCACTCTCCAATCCGCGACTCGGAAGGGGTAGCGCGGCATGTGCTTCAAGAACCTGCCGGTCGAGTTCGACGCCGAGGGCAAGCCCTACCTGAGGGAGGGGGTCGCCAACCCCTACGGCTACGAGCCGCGCAAGGACCTGACCGAGGGGCAGATCGCGGATCTGCTGGCCCGCAACGGCCACCTCAAGGAGGTCAACTTCGACCCGGTGACGCGCGTCGCCGGCGCGCTGGCCTTCCACAGCGTCACCGATCTCGAGCAGCGCACGGTCGTCGAGACCAACGCCGTCGCCACCCTCTTCCGTGGCTACGAGGTCATCCTCAAGGGGCGCGACCCGCGCGACGCCATCTTCATCAGCAGCCGCGCCTGCGGCGTCTGCGGCGGCGTCCACGCGACCTGCTCGGCCCTGGCGCTGGAGATGGCCTTCGGCATCACGCCGCCCCCGCTCGGGGTCATCGTCCGCAACCTGCTGCTGTCCGCGGAGTTCCTCTACGACCACCCGCTGCACCTCTTCCTCCTCGCCGGCCCCGACTATTCCCAGTCCGCGGTCGAGGCGACCAACCCGGAGCTCTGGGCGCTGGCCCGGCGCACGCCGACCGAGCACGGCGGCGTCCACGGCTACGCCACGGTCGGCGCGATCATGGCCGACCTCAACCCGCTGGAGGGCAGCCTCTACCTGGAGGCGCTCGGCATGACCCGCGTCGCCCGCGAGGCCTATGCCATCCTCGGCGCCAAGTTCCCGCACCCGGAGACGATCGTGCCGGGGGGCGTCAGCACGACGGTCTCCCTGACGACCTTCAACGAGTACTACTCGCGGCTGGTGAAGCTCTTCGACTACGCCAAGAAGGTGGCGCTCCTCTGGGACGACGTCTTCGACTTCTTCCTGCGCGCCAACCCGGCGTACGCCAAGGTCGGGGCGCGCCGCAAGAACCTGATCGACACCGGCATGTGGGATGACCCCGACCTGTACGACGCGACCTATGCGGGGTGCAACGACTGGGGCGAGGGGCGCTGGGCGACGCCCGGCGTGATCGTCGACGGCGAGCTGCGCACGACGAAGCTGCAGGACATCAACATGGGGCTGGAGGAGTTCGTCGAGCACTCCTTCTACGAGGGCTGGGACGGCGGGCGCTTCCCGATCGACCCGGCCGGCGGCCCGCTGAGCCCGCACCACCCGTGGAACAAGGAGACCAAGCCCCGGCCGCAGGGGATCAACTGGAAGGAGAAGTACACCTGGGACACCGCCCCGCGCTGGGACCGCCTGGCGATGGAGACCGGCCCCTACTCGCGGATGTGGAACACCGCCGTGGCCCGGAAGAGGCCGCACAGCGACTTCATCGAGGCGACCGGCCACAGCCTCAAGCTGCGGCTCCCCAAGGCGGTCAAGCCCGAACTCGAGCTGGAGTGGCACGTCCCGCGGGAGTGGAACGCGCTCGAGCGCAACCGCGCGCGCGCCTACGCCGTCGCCTACTCCGCGCTGGTGGCGATGGAGAACTGGCTGCGCGGCCTGGCGCTGCTGCGCGAGGGCCAGACGGCGGTCAGCACGCCGTTCGAGTTGCCGCGCCGCGGCACGCAGATCGGCGTCGGCTTCTGGGGCGCCGGGCGCGGCTACCTCACCCACCACGCGGTGATCGACAACGGCAAGCTCGCCAACTACCAGATCATCACCCCCTCGACCTGGATGGCCTCGCCGCGCGACCCGTTCGGGCAGATGGGGCCGTACGAGGAGGCGGTGCTGAACACGCCGCTGCTGGAGACGTTCGACAAGCCGGAGGACTTCAAGGGGATCGACATCCTGCGCGCGATCCGCTCGTTCGACCCCTGCATGCCCTGCACGACGCACGTCTACGCCGGCGACCGCACGATCGTCCGCGAGGTCAACACCTGCGCCTGCGGCGTGGACTAACGGGTGGGGAGCGTGGACGAGCGGAAGCAGTTCGAGGAGTGGCGCAGCCACCGCGCGCCGCTCCCGCGCACGCTGATCGCCGGGGTCGGGTATCGCAACCTGCGCGATCTCTCGGCCGGGAACGCGGTCGTCGATGCGCTGCTGGAGTTGGAGTGGCCCCCCGAGGTCGAGGTCGAGGATCTGAGCTACGGGCCGATGGACGCCATCTTCCGGCTGCGGGAGGCGGGCTTCGCGCGCCTGTTCGTCGTCGGCGCGATGGCCCGGCCGGCGCGGTTCCCCGGCCAGGTCTACCGGCGGCGCTGGCGGTACGAGCCCGAGCCGCCCGAACTGGTCCAGGGGCGCGTCGCGGAGGCGGTGACGGGCGTGATCAGCCTCGACAACCTGCTGGTCATCTGCGCGCACTTCGAGGCGTTGCCGCCCGAGGTGATCGTCATCGAGATCGAGCCCGAGGATGACGGCTGGGGCGAGGGGTTCTCGCCGCGCGTCGAGCGCGCGATCGGGCGGATCGCCGCCGACCTTCGCGCCCGATGCGCCCCGCCGGTCGACGCTTAGGCGCTCCTTCATGGCCTGTCGGGAGGAGATCGAGCCAGATGGCGAGCGATAGGATGGGTGGAGGTGGCGAGGCGCTCGAGGCGCTGCGCTGGCGCGATGAGATCCTCGGCGTCCTCTTCTGGCTGCGCGGCGAAGGCATCATGCCGGACGCCGGGGAGGCCGACCTGGGCAGCTTCCTCGCCGCCGAACCGGCCGTGTTGCGGCACCAGTTGGCGCGTCTCGCCGCCGAAGGCTACCTCGTTCAGGAAGGCGCGGGGGAGGACGCCCGCTACCGGCTCACCGAGGAGGGCGGCAAGGAAGGCGCGCGCGTCTTCGCCGACGACTTCGCCGAGTTGACCGGCGCGGCGCATGGCGAGTGCGGGCCGGGCTGCTCCTGCCAGGTTCACGGCGCGGCGGCGTGCAAAATCCCGGCAGCCTGAACAGCGGAGCCGGCAAACCTGGCCGCGTCGGCGCCGCAGTCGGCCCCTGACGGTCCCGGGGCGCAAGCACAGTGGAAGGGCTCATCGCGATGACTGACGCGCCGCCCGGTAGCGCGCTCACGCCGCCCGACGACCTCGCCGATCTCGGCGAGTGGGTTGACGGGCTGATCCAGGACTTCGCGCAGCATCCCGATGCGGGGGTGCGCGAGCGCGTCTTCGCCCTGCTCGACGGCGTCGACGCCCTGCATCGCGCGGCGCTCGGCCGGCTGGCGGCGCTCCTCCAGACGCCGGGCGCGGAGGCGGTCTGGGCGCGGGCGCGGAACGACCGGGTGGTCCGCACCGTGCTGCTCCTCTACGACCTGCTGCCCCAGTCCGAGCGGGAAGGGGCGGAGGGCGCGCTGGCAGCCGTCTTCCCCTACATCGAGTCGCACGGCGGGAAACTCGAACTGCTCGCCGTCGCCGAGGGCGTCGTCACGGTGCGCCTGAGCGGATCGTGCCAGGACTGCTCCGGCTCGACCGTGACGCTCGAGCGCGTCGTCGAGGGCGCGCTGCGCGACGGGCTGGCCGGCTTTCGGGAACTGCGGGTCGAGGGTCCCCCCGCGCCACTCCGGCCGCCCGTCCCGGCGCCCGCCAAGCTCGAGGCCGGGCACTTGGGCGGCAAGCGCGCCCTGCCGGTCCTCGCGGCGCAAGCCAAGCCGCCTGCTGCGCGAGCGCCGCAGTGGCACGACGCGGCCGCCCTCGACGATCTGCCGCCGGGCACGCTCAGCGGCGTGCGCGTGGCCGGCGAGGCGGTGCTCCTTTGCAACGCCGGCGGCGACATCTTCGCCTACCGCGACGCCTGCCCCGACACTCCGCTCGCGCTCGCGCTCGGGCAGTTCGACGGCGAGGCGATCGTCTGCCCCTGGCACGGCTGCCGCTTCGCCGCGCGCACCGGCCGGCGTCTGGGACATCGGGGGACGGGCCTCGCGTCGTTCCCGGTGGCGCTCGAGGGACGGGTGATCCGCGTGGCGGTGAACGTGCCCGGGCCAGCGTGCAACGACCGCCGGCGAATCGCGGTCAGTAATCGGTCCTGACGATCGATCGCCACCGCTGTCAGGGGAGGAACGGTGCCGGACGGGACAGCCCGCATGCCGGTTCTCGACGAGGGGGATGCGCTTCGTGTGCTGATCGCCGGGGTTGGCAACCTCCTGCGCGGCGACGACGGCTTCGGCGTCGAGGTCGCGCGGCGGCTGCTGGGGCGCCCGCCGCAACTCGCGGGCGCGGCGCTGACGATCATCGAGACCGGCATCGGCGGGATGCACCTGGTCCAGGAACTCCTGTCGGGCTACGACGCGCTGATCGTCGTCGACGCGGTCGAGCGCGGCGCGGCGCCGGGCACCATCTTCCTGCTGGAGCCGGAGCGGGTCGACCCGTCGGGGTGGCCGGACGAGATCCGCCGCGACTTCTTCGCCGACACGCACTACGCCGAGCCGTCGCACGCGCTGGCGCTGGCGGCGGCGGTCGGGGCGCTGCCGCCGCGTGTCCTCGTCGTCGGCTGCCAGGTCGCCACCGTCGACGATCTCCTCCAGGGCCTGACGCCCGCGGTGGCGCGCGCGATCGACCGGGTCGCCGAGGACTTCCCACGCATCGTCGGCGAGTGGCTGTCCGAGCCGGCCGGCGCCGTTCCGCCCACGCCGTAAGGCGGGCCGGGTCCGGCCCGCGCGCCTGGACCGACGCGGCGCGGGCGCGGTATAGTTGGGTTCGCATCCGTAGAGACAAGCGCTGCCGGGGCGGCCCCCTTCGGCGCCGCGCCCGCGCCCCTGGAGGCGGCAATGTGCGTGACGATCCCTCGGCCGGTAGTGCGCGTCTGGGACGATCGCGCCGAGGTGCTGATCGACGGCCGGCCGCGCGAGGTGGCCTGCGCCGGCCTGACGGGTCTCCAGCCCGGCGACTACGTCCTCCTGCACGCCGACGCGGCGATCGAACGCCTGAGCGCGGCCGAGGCGCGGGAGACGCTCGACTTCCTGGCCGCGCTGGAGGCGCTGCTGGACGACCCCGACGCGGTGGACAACCTCCTGGCGTTCGCGCCGCCGGCGCGGGCCGCGGGGGGCTGAGCCGATGGCGATACCGCTGCTCGGCGCGGAGGCGACCGAAGGCGAGGGAGGGGCCGCGCCGCGCGTGCCGCTCGACGGCACCCTGCTCTTCATCCGCTACGCGTTCATGCCGAACCGCCTGCGCTACTGCGGCGGCGACGACAACACGACCCTCTTCCAGCATGCGGTCGCCGGGGAGACCGACGGCGGCGTGCCGCCCCTGCTGCGCAAGTTCACCGGCGCCTACCCCTACCTGGCGCTGATCGCGCGGGAGAACGGCATCGCCGATCCCTTCGATCGCCGCGTGGTCGAGGCCTATTGGATCGGCAACGCGCTGCTGGAGCGGGTCGAGGTGCGGCAGCTCTACGACGCGCTGCACGCCCGCTACGGCAAGCAACTCAGCCCGCGCGCGCGCGAACTGGTGCTCGGCAAGGCGCCGGCCGGCGCGCGCCCCCACCACAGCTTCCACGTCTTCGACGTCCACAGCCGCGCCGGCGAGCTGGAGCACAGCCTCGACACGATGGACAACTGCCGCGTCAGCTGGGGCCGGGTGACCGCGATCGAGGGGCCGGTCTTCGTCGTCGCGCGGCAGCCGCTGCTGCTGGTCGAGGGCAAGCTCGCGCTCGGCCCCGCGCAGCCGGCGCGGATCACCCGCCAGGTCGACGACCGCGGCTTCGCCGACCGCGCGCGGGTCGGCGACTGGCTGTCGATCCACTGGGGTTGGGCCTGCGACGTCCTCGACGCGGCGCAGGCGCGCGCGCTGGAACGCTACACCCTCCACCATCTGAGGCTGGCCAACCAGACGATCTGACGGCGACGGATAGCGAACGACAGGCAGCAGGCGACAGGGCAACGATCCACGGCGCCTTGTCCGTTTGCCAACCAGGGAGAGGGTGCGCATGGCCGACGCGATTCGCACGGGGCTCATCTACAACGGGGTCTGCTACCAGGAGGCGCTGTCGCGGCCGGGCGAGCCACTGGCCGACTTCGAGCGCCTGCCGATTCATGAGCTGGCGGCGGTCGCGCTGGAGGAGTACGACGTGCTCCTCGCGCCCCGCAGCAGCGACGGGGAGGTGCTCCGCGCCCGCCGCCAGCAGATCGCGCGCTTCCTCGACGCCGGGGGCGTGCTGGTCGCCTTCGGCGAGCTGTGGACCGACTGGTTCCCCGGCTGCGCCTGGCGCGAGGAGTGCCCGGCGGATATTCGCCGCCCCGTCGTGGTCGCCGGAGGGCCGATCTTCGCCGGCTTCGGCGCGGACGACCTGCACTGGCACCCGGCCAACGAGCGCTGGTGCTGCCACGGCCACCTCGCGGCCCCGGCCGGGGCCGAGGTGCTGGTGACGAACGACGAGGGCGGCGTCTGGACCTACCTGGATCGGGCGACGACGCGCGGGACGATCCTCGCCAGCACCAACCTCGACCCGGACACCCACACCTTCCACGGCACGCCGGTCGCGCGCGAGGTGCTGGGGCGCGTGGTGGCCTGGGCCGAGGCCGAGGCGCGGCGCAACCGGGCCGAGGGGCGGCGCGTGGCGCAGTCCGAGAAGATCGCCGGGCTCTTCTCCGGTGTCCACTTCCAGCGCGGCTTCTACGAGGACCGCGAGTTCCGCGACCACTTCGCCCCCGTCCCGGCCGCCGAGCTGGCCGCGCTGCCGCTCGAACGCTACCGCGCCCTCTGGGTGCCGCGCGAGAGCAACCAGGCGGCGCTGCTGGCGGCGCGGGAGCGCATCACGGCCTACCTGGCGGCGGGGGGCACGCTCGTCTCCTTCGAGGAGCCGACCCTGCCCTGGCTGCCGCGCGGCGACTGGCGCTGGCGCAAGGTCGACGTCGAGACGCTGGTGCTGGGGGACCACCCGATCGTGCGCGGCCTGACGCCCGCCGAGGTGCGCTGGCACGCCCACGGCGCCTTTGCCCCCTACCCCGGACTGGAGCCACTGCTGCGCGACGCCGCGGGGGAGGTCGTGCTCGGGATCGACGAGCGCAGCTTCGCCGGGCGCCTGCTGCTCGGCACGCTCGACCCCGACTGTCACGCCGGCTTCGGCAGCGGGCGCACCCGGCCGCTGCTGCGCCGCATCCTCGCCTGGACCCTCGCGACCGCCATGGGGAAGCCGCCCGGCGTGGTGCGCGCCGCAACGCCGGTCACGGCCATTGCCTGAGGGGTACGACTGAATGGGTGATCGCTCAGCCCTGCCGCCTGGGCCGGCGCGCGCGACCCGCTCCCCGCCCGGTGGGTCGGTCGCCCGGCGGCGGTGACGGAGGCGGTCGTGGCGCCAACAGCAGTGGCGGCAGGCGCCGACCAGCCACAGGCCCGCCCCCACGGTCGCGGCCTGCCGCGCCACCGCGCGGGTGCGCCGGACCAGGACGGTCGGGCGCGCGCGGAAGGTCGCGTTGAGGCGCTCGACGAAGGCCGTGTCGATCGCGGCGGCGCGCCCCTGGGGCGCCACCAGCCGCGCCTGCACCGCCTCGGCCGCCCCCTGCGCGACCCGCCGGCCACGCCCACCACGCGGCGCTTGGCGTACCGCTTGCCCGCCTGGGCGAGCAGCACCCCCGCGGGCAACACCAAGCGCGGCCAGCCCGCCTTGCCGGTCGGCGCCGCCTCGCGGAGGACCAGCCGCGCCTGGGAGCCGTGGCCCGCCAGGCCGTCGACGCACAGCAGGACGGCCTGGGTCGGGCCACCCGCGCGCCCCCGCGCCAGCAGCGTGCGGATCAGGGGCCGGTCCCGGCGGACGCTGACCACCCCGCCGAGCCACAGCCGGCTCGTCACGGTCAGCGCCGTCGCCACCCGCAGCACCCCACCGACGATCCGCACGCGCAACTCGTCGCCTGCACCTGCCCCGACGCCACCCGGCCCGCGACGACGACGTGCTCGTGAACCCGGCGGCACTGCGCGCCCGCCTCGGCCTGGTCGCGCGCCACCGTCCGCTCGTCCCAGCCGCAGGCGGCGACGAGCGCCCGCGGCGGGCACCCATGCGCCGGCAGCATCGCCACCTGCGCACCACCCCGGCCGCCTTGTGCGCGCGGTACAACGCCGTCCCCGTCGTCGCGCTGAAGGTCTTGCCGCGACGGGCACACCTGTACCGCCGCTCCCGTTGCCTATGGATCACGAGGTGCCCCTCGCCCCGGCGCCCGTAGGCCCAGCCGGCCGGGTTGTGGCGGAATTGGCCGCTCGGGTCCATGCACCTCCCCCAGCTGACGTCAGACATCAGCAAGGAGGTGCAGGACCCGCCCATCCTTCAACCCGCCGGCTCATCCACGGTTCCCTCGGGTGCTACCGGACTCGCTGACCACGCGCAGTAGCCGGAGGTCGTCGGCTTCTCGGCGGTGCTACGAGCGGCGCACGCCCTCAGGTCGGAGCCACCAACTTGCGCGGCTGCGTCTGGCGGACTGTAATCTGGTTCGGGAGGACGATGTCCTCGACGGGGAGGTGCTTGCCGGCGACGCGCTCGAGCAGCCGACGCACACCGAACTGGCCGATCGCATAGGCCGGCTGCCTGACTGTCGTCATCAGCGGCGAGTACTCGTCCAGGGCGGCGATGTCGTAGAACGCGGCGACCGCGATGTCCTCCGGCACACGCAGCCCGGCCTCCGCCAGCGCGTGCAGCGCGCCGATCGCCAACCGGCTGTTGGCGATCAGGAGGGCTTCCGGGCGCGGTGAGGCCGCGGCCAGCTCCTGCGCCGCGCGGAGACCGGTCTCCTGGCCGTAGGCCCCCAGTTTGATCAGGTGAGGATCGACCGGCACGCCGGCCGAGGCCAACGCCTCCTTATACCCCTCCAAGCGATCGAGGCTGAGCAGGAGCGTCGGCGGGCCGCCGATGTAGGCGATACGCCGCGAGCCGGCGTCGAGCAGGCGTCTGGTGAGCTCGAAAGCGCCGCCCCGGCTGTCGCTGCGGACCACGTCGGCGTCGATGCCCTCCAGCTTGCGGTGCAACACGACGAACGGAATCGCCCGGCGCTGCAAGCGTTCCACCTGCGCGACGCTCTCCGGCGTGGGCACGATGATGATGCCCTCCACGCGCCGCCGCAGCAAGATGTCGATGTAGCGCGCTTCCTTGCCCGGATCGTCATCGGTGTTGCAGAGGAAGACCCCATACCCCCGCGACCAAGCCTCGTCCTCCACCCCGCGGGCGATGGTCGTCCAGAAGGAGTTGGTGATATCCGGCAGGATCAGCGCGAGCGTGTCGGTTTGCTGCGATCGCAGGCTGCTCGCCATCTGATTCGGGACATATTGCAGCTCGTCGATCGCCGCCTGGACCCGCGCCCGCGTGTCGGCGCCGACATAGCCGCGGCCGTTGATCACGCGCGAGACGGTGATCAGCGACACGCCCGCCTTCTTCGCGACATCCTTGATGGTGATGGTCGCGGCCATCGGATCATCCCCCGGATACGCCGCGGTCCGGACCCACCAGTCGTCATCCTTAGAGCCCCACGAGTCTCACCGGCCCGGCGGGCTGCTCACAACGTACAGTAGAGATGCCTCCCTTGTCAACGTGTTATGTCCACTCCGCGCCGTCCCGGACGAGGAAATCCCTCCCGGAGCGCGGAGAGCGGCCACCGGCGCAGGCCGGTGCCGCTCTCCGTCACGGGAAACCGCGTGTCGCGCGGAATCCGCTGCCCGATCTATGCGTGGAGGATGACGAGCCCGTCCTCCACCGTCACCGGGAAGGTCTCGACCGCCTCGTCCTCCTCCTCCTGCGCCGCGCCGCCGTCCGGCTCGACCGTCACCGCGTAGGTCCGCACGCGCATCTTGTGCGGATTGAAGATCGAGCGGCCGGTGGTGAGATCGAACTCCCAGCCGTGCCAAGGGCAGCGCAGGATCTCGCCCTCGCGCGCCCAGATATACTCGCCGGGCTTCGAGGGCAAGGTCATCCCCTTGATCGCCCCCAGGCAGAGCGGGGCCGCCTGATGGGGGCAGCTATTCCGCAGGGCGTGGAAGGCGCCGTTGACATTGAAGACCCCGATCGACCGCCCCTCGACCTCGACGATCTTGCGGGCGCCCGGCGGGAACTCGCTCACCCGCCCGACAACGTGCCGTGCCATGGTTCCTCCGGTCGAACGTCGAACGTCCGAACGTCGAACGTCTCTGAGCATGCGGGGGCGCCGATGGCCCGTATCCGGCCTGCCCGACGTTTGACGTTCGACGCTCAGACCTTCGACCCCCTCTACGCCAGCCCGTACCACTCCCGCGCGGTTTCCGAGAAGATGCGGCGGTGCAAGTCCTCCGGCAGCTTCGGGAACGCGTGGGTCGGCGAGTCGAAGTCCCAGTGCGGGTAGTCGCTGGCGAACATCAGGGTGTGCGCCGCGTCCATCATCTCGAAGATCTGCAGGAGCTGCTTCGGATTGTCCGGATTCTCGAGCGGCTGGCTGGAGAGGCGGACGTGGTCGCGCAGGTAGGCGGAGGGCGCCCTGGTCAGCCACGGCACCTCGGAGCGCAGCGCCTTCCACTCCGCGTCGAGCCGCCACAGCAGCGCCGGCAGCCAGGAGACGCCCCCCTCGGTGAGGGTGATCCCGAAGCCGGGGAAGCGCTCGAAGACCCCCTCGGTCAGGAAGCTGACCAGGTGCGCCTGGAAGGCCAGCGAGAGGCAGGTATGCCACTCGATGTAGTGCGTCGGGTAGCCGGGGCTCGGCTGGACGTTGATGCCCATCCCGTCGGTGCCGGGGTGGATCGCGAAGCGCAGGCCATGCCGCTCGCAGGCCTCGTAAATCGGGTAGTACTGGCGCTGGCCGAAAGGAGCGCGGGCCCCGGAGTCGGTCATCACCTGCACGAAATGGGGATGCCCGGCCCAGCGCGCGATCTCGCGCGCCGCGGCGGGCGGGTCCTGGGTGTTGACCGTGATCGAGCCCTTGAAGACCCCGTCGTGGTTGTACTTCGAGAGCCAGGTATCGGCCAGCCAGTCGTTGTAGGCGGCGGCGATCGCCGTGCCGAAGTCGGGATCGGGGTGGAGGTTGCAGAAGGCGCGCGGCAGCAGGATGCAGTAGGCGTGGCCGTACTCGTCCACCAGTTGCCGGCGGAGGAAATCAGGGTCGGAGCCGGGCGGGCCGCCGGCGGGGGGCTTGCTGTCGAGGCGCGAGCCGTGGACCGGGTTGCCGAAGAAGCCGCGGCCGCCGCCGGAGTAGCGGTCGCGCCAGGGCATCGGCAAGTATTCCTTCAGCTCGTCGGTGCTGCGCGGGAAGACGTGGACGTCGCAGTCCACGAGCCCCTGGCGGGCTGCCGTCGCATTCGCTGGTCGTGCCTGGGTCATCGCCATCGTCTGCCCTCCTTCGGTCTCTACGGCCGCGACTCCCGGCTTGCCCAGGAGTCGTCGCGCTCAGCCGCCCAGAATATGTTAACGATAACATAGCGTGTCAAGAACCTAGCTCGGTCCTCACCGTTCGGGCGTGAGAACGTCCCCCTCCACGACCGCTTGACAGCGTATTGCCGACATGCTAACGTTATCATACATCATCAACAGCGCACAAGTGACGTCTCTGCTATAGGGCAACTGGCACAAGTGACCGAGCCTTCGTGTTCTCGTTTCGCGGCGCTGCCAGTCCGGGAAGGACAACCGACGCGGCGGTTACCTTACCGGGCGCCGGGCGTGAATGGTCCATCGGTATGTCGGCGGGGCCGACGCACGGGCGCAAGGAGGAGAGTTCCATGACCAGCGATGCGACCTCGCGAGTCACCAGGCGGCGCTTCCTGACGGGCATGGCGGCGGCGGGCGGAGCGGCGGCGCTGGCGGCCTGTGGCTCCAACCCGCGCGACCAGACTACCCCCGCCACGGCGGGCGGAGGGCCGACGACCGCGGCGGCCCAAACGGTCGTCGGCGCCGCGCCGGCCCGCGATGCCGGTGTGACCAGCTTCATGAACTGGGACGACATTAGGGACACCCCGATCGAGGCGGTCATCAAGGAGTACGAGCAGCAGACCGGGCGCAAGGTGGAGAACGTCCCCAACCCCGGCACCGGCAACGAGTACGAGACGAAGGTGCGCACGATGCTGGCCGGCGGCACCGCCCCGGACATCATGCGCGTCAACGACGACTTCGTGCGCTACTACTCGATCAAGGACCAGGTCCGCGACCTCTCCCCCTACCTCAAGCGCGACAACATCAAGCCGGACGACTACTTCGCGCCGATCTACAACTTCGCCAAGCAGCCGAGCGGCCAGTACACCGCCTGGTCGCTCGGCAACCAGCCGCGGCTGATCTTCTACAACGTCAATGCGTTCAAAGAGGCCGGCGTGCCCTTGCCCCCGAAGGAGTGGACCAAGCAGGGCTGGACCTGGAACGACTTCCTGGAGACGGCCAAGAAGCTGACCAAGCCCGGCGAGCGCTGGGGCGCGCTGGTCTACGACGACACCGGCATGGAGCAGACCTTCGCGGTCAACAACGGGGTGGAGTCGGGCATCTACTCCGAGGACGGCAAGAAGTTCACCCTGGCGAGCCCCAAGGGGGCCGAGGCGCTCCAGTTCCTGGCCGACCTCACCTGCAAGCACCAGGTGCAGCCGGAGCGCGGGCTGGTCGACCAGCCGGGCGTGCCCAACCTCGGGAACAATCTCTTCGTCGGCGGCAAGGTCGCGATGGCCGCCCGCACCCAGGGCACGATCAACTACTTCCGCCGCAATATCCCCAAGGTCGGTGAGCCGGGCCATTTCGAGTTCGACGTGGCGCCGATCCCCGGCAACGTCGCCCAGAAGTCGGAGGGCAGCCTGATCTGCTTCGCGGTCACCAAGCCCGCCAAGAACCCCGACGGCGCCTGGGAGCTGCTGGAGTTCATGGGCGGCCCCGAGGGCGCGAAGATCTTCGCCGCCCGCGGCGCCTTCATCCCCGCCTACAAGGCGGCCGCCGACCTGATCCAGCCGGGCAAGGAGCCGCCATCGAGCTACCCGGCCAACATCCAGCTCTTCGTCCAGGCCACGGAGCACGCCACCGTCGTCAACTTCACCGAGAACACCGAGAACGCCCGCAACATCTACCGGGACGAGCTCGACAAGGCCTGGACCTGCCAGGAGAGCGTGAAGTCGGTGCTCGACCGGGTGCGCCCGGACGTGGAAGAGGCCTTGAGCGGTAAGTTCTAGCGCAGGCGGGTAGGCGGCGGGACGGACAGGTGGGAGAGGGGGCGGGTTGGCGCCCCCCTCCCACCCCGCCTCCCCGCCCATCCGCCTCCCGAGGGGCGGTATGGCAGTCAAGGCGAAGGCGCTGGCGCGGCCGGCGACCCGGCCGCGGTTCTCGCGACGCCGGGTGCGGCAGAATCTCGAGGGCTGGCTCTTCATCGCGCCGGTCGTGGTGGGCGTGCTGTCCTTCTACTTCGTGCCGATCCTCATCTCGTTCTACACCTCGTTCACCAACGCGGACGGGCTCACCAAGCCGGACTGGGTGGGGCTCTTCAACTACCAGCGCCTCTTCACGCGCGACCAGTTCTTCCGGCGCAGCGTGCTCAACACCCTCTTCTACGTGGTCGGGCACATCCCGCTGACGATCGGCCTGGCGCTCGCCCTCGCGCTGCTGTGCAACCGCCCGATGCGCGGGGTGACCTGGTTCCGCACCGCCTACTTCATCCCGGTCGTGACCAATGTGGTGGCGGTCAGCCTGGTCTGGAGTTTCTTCTTCTCGCCGCGGGGGGGGATCATCAACTGGGGCCTCTCGCTCGTCGGGATCGGCGGGCCGGCCTGGCTGACCGACACCACCTGGGCAATGCCGGCGGTGATCATCGTCAGCGTCTGGTTCGGGGTCGGCTACCCGATGATCATCCTGCTGGCGGGGCTGCAGGGCATCCCGGAGATCTATTACGACGCGGCGAAGATCGACGGCGCCTCGACCTGGGGGCGCTTCCGCTACGTCACGCTGCCGCTGCTGACCCCCGCGATCTTCTTCCTGACCATCACGCAGTTCATCTCCTCGTTCCAGGTCTTCGGGATCATCTACGTGCTGACCGGCGGCGGGCCGGCGCGGGCCACCAGCGTCTACATCTACTACCTCTACCAGAACGCCTTCCAGAACTCGCGGCTGGGCTACGCCTCGGCGATGGCCTGGGTCCTCTTCGCCGCCATCGCCCTGATCACGCTCGTCCAGTGGAAACTGCAGAAGCGCTGGGTGATCTACGACTAGCGCGAACCACAGTGGCGAGGATTATTGAAGACCGCCGGGCAGGGGTCGCGGATCGCGCTGGACGAATGCCGCGCTTGTGTGGGGCGCACAGGCTTCGTCCAGCCCATCACCTGCGGTCGCGCAAGGGAGGTAGCCGCAATGGCGAACGTCAGTCAGGCCCTGGCCCGGACGCGGGCGGGCAACCAAGCGCGCGCGACGGTGATGCTGGGCCGGTTCGGCGTGAACCTCTTCTTCTACGCATTGATGTCGGCGCTGGCGGTCGCCTTCCTGGCGCCGCTGCTCTGGATGGTCACCGCCTCGCTCAAGCCGGAGCATCTGGTGCTCTCGCTCCCGCCCGATTTCCTCCCGCGCCACTTCCGCTGGGAGAACTACCGGGAAGTCTTCGAGGTGATCCCGCTCTTCCTCTACAATAGCGTCAAGCTGGCGTTCCTGACCGTGACGGGCGTGCTCCTCGTCACCTCGCTGGCCGCCTACGCCTTCGCCCGGCTCGACTTCTGGGGGCGGGACTTCGCCTTCTCGGTGCTGCTGGCGACCCTGATGGTCCCCGGCATCGTCACCCTGATCCCGCTCTACATCATCTACAAGAACATCGGCTGGATCGACACCCACTACCCGCTCTGGGTGCCGAAGGTGCTGCACTCGGTCTTCGCCACCTTCCTCCTGCGGCAATTCTTCAAGCAGATCCCGCAGGAGCTGGAGGACGCCGCGCGGATCGACGGCGCCTCGACCTTCCAGATCTACTGGCGGATCATGCTGCCCCAGGTGAAGCCGGCCCTGGCCGCGGTCGGCATCTTCGCCTTCCTCGACTCCTGGAACGACCTGTTCGGCCCGCTGATCTTCCTCAACAGCCTCGAGTTGCAGACGCTCCCGGTGGCGCTCAAGCTCTTCCAGGGCGAGTTCTTCAGCCAGGTCAACGTCCTGATGGCCGGCGCCACCCTCTCGATCATCCCGATCCTGGTCGTCTTCTTCGCGGCGCAGAAATACTTCCTGCAGGGCATCACGATGACGGGCATCAAGTAGGCGCGGCGCGCGGCGCGGGGTGACCGCGCCGCGCCCGTCCTCGCCCTGTCCTCCCGATCGCCACGCCCGCACGCTGAACCGTCCCCGAAGATTGGAGAGAGGATCCGATGAATGCCGGCGCCGGCGACACGCGACCCTGGCACCAACGCTGCTATCGCTGGGGGCAGACGAACCTGACCGAGCTCGACCCGGTCCGCTACGACGGCGACTGGTGGCGCGCGCATTGGCGCAGGACCCGCGTGCAGGGCGTGATCGTCAACGCGGGCGGCATCGTCGCCTACTACCCCAGCAAGTTCCCCCTGCACCACCGCGCCGAGCACCTGGGCGACCGCGACCTCTACGGCGAGATCGTCGCCGCCGCGCGCGAGGAGGGGCTGGCCGTCCTCGCGCGGATGGACTCCAATCGCGCCCACGAGCCGTTCTACATCGAGCACCCCGACTGGTTCACGGTCGACGCGGCGGGGCGGCCCTATCGCGCCGGCGACCTCTACATCGCCTGCGTCAACAGCCCCTACTACGACGAGCACCTGACCGACGTCCTGCGCGAGATCATCGAGCGCAGCGCGCCGGACGGGCTCACCGACAACAGCTGGAGCGGGCTCGAACGGGCGCGCATCTGCTACTGCGCCAACTGCGCGACCAAGTTCCGCGCGGCGACCGGCCACGCGCTGCCGCGGGTGGCCGACTGGGACGACCCGGCCTACCGCCGGTGGATCGGCTGGAACTACGCGCGCCGGGTCGCGATCTGGGAGTTGAACAACCGCGTGACCCGGGAGGCGGGCGGGCCGGACTGCCTCTGGCTCGGCATGAACAGCGGCGACTTGCTGGCGCAGGCGACCCGCTTCCGCGACTACAAGGCCGTCTGCGAGCGCGCCGCGATCCTCATGCTCGACTCGCAGTCCCGCGCGAACGCGCGCGGCTTCGGGAGCAACGGCGAGGCGGGCAAGCTGATCCACGGCCTCCTCGGCTGGGACAAGCTGATCCCCGAGAGCACCGCGCTGTACGGCGCGGGCCAGCCGACCTTCCGGGTCGGCAGCAAGCCGGAGCCGGAGGCGCGGATGTGGGCGCTGGAGGGCTTCGCCGGCGGCATCCAGCCCTGGTGGCACCACATCGGCGCCTACCACGAGGACCGCCGCCAGTACCGCACCGCGGAGCCGCTCTTCCGCTGGCACGAGGCCCACGAGGGCTATCTGATCGACCGCCGCCCGGTGGCGACCGTCGGCGTCGTCTGGACGCAGGAGAACGTCGACTTCTACGGGCGCGACGCCGCCGAGGACCGCGTCGGGCTGCCGCAGCGCGGCCTGTCCAACGCCCTCATCCGCGCCCGCATCCCCTACCTGCCGGTCCACGCCGACCACATCGCGCGCGACGCCGCCGCGCATGGGCTGGCGGCGCTGATCCTCCCCAACCTCGGCGCGCTCTCCGACGCGCACTGCGCCGCCATCCGGCGCTTCGTCGAGGCGGGCGGCGGGCTGCTCGCCACCGGCGAGAGCACCCTCTACGACGAGTGGGGCGACCGCCGCCCCGACTTCGCCCTCGCCGACCTCTTCGGCGCGCACGCCACCGGCGCGCACCACGGCTCGTCCGGCGCCGCCGACCCGAGCTGGGAGGAGTGGGCCAAGCACACCTACCTGCGGCTGACGCCCGAGCTGCGCGCCCGGGTCTACGGCCCGCAGGTCGGGACCGAGCCGGCGATCGCGGGCGAGCGGCACCCGGCGCTCCGGGGCTTCGACGAGACCGACATCCTGCCCTTCGCGGGGCGGATCGAGGTGGTGCGCCCCGCGGCCGGGACGGAGGTGCCGGCGACCTTCGTCCCGCCCTTCCCGATTTACCCGCCCGAACTCTCCTGGATGCGCCAGCCCAGGAGCGACGTGCCGGCGCTGGTGCTGCACGCGCCGGGCGGCGGGGGCCGGGTGGCCTACCTCGCCGCCGACCTCGACCGCTGCTTCGGGCGCGACAACCTGCCCGACCACGCCGACCTGCTGGCGAACCTCGCCCGGTGGGTGGCGGCCGACCGGATCCCGCTCGGGGTTGAGGGGCCGGGGCTGATCGACTGCCACCTCTACCGCCAGCCCGGCCGGCTGATCCTGCACCTGGTCAACCTGACCAGCGCCGGGACCTGGCGCGCGCCGATCCACGAACTGATCCCGGTCGGCCCGCTCACGGTGCGTGCGCAACTGCCGGACGGCGTTGGCGGCGCGAGCGCGCGGCTGCTGGTCGCGGGCGACGCGGCGGCAACCGGTGTCGAGGCGGGCTGGGTCCGTTTCGCGGTCCCAGCGGTGACCGACCACGAGGTGGTGGTGGTGGAATAGCGGTGCGTCGCCTCCAACCGGCGGTCGGGTGTGCGAGAATGCCCGGCGGCGCATCAGCCGGGAGGGAACGGGCGGCGGGAAAGGATCGATCGGCCATGCGGTACCGCACGCTCGGGCGCACCGGTCTGCGCGTCTCGGAGGTCGGCTGCGGCGGCGCGCCGCTCGGCATCCCCAACTACAACGAGGTCTGGGACCCCTGGGCGGAGGACACGACGCGCGAGGCCATCGCGACGCTGCAACACGCCGTCGAACTCGGCTACAACTACTTCGACACCGCGCCGTCCTACGGCGACGGGCGCAGCGAGGAGTTGATGGGCGAGGCCCTGGCGGGCCGCCGCGACCGCGTCTACCTCGCCGGCAAGACCGAGTGGAAAGGCAAGAGCAAGGACGACGTGCTCCGGCGGGTCGAGGGCTCGCTGCGCCGCCTGAAGACCGACTATCTCGATGTGCTGCAGTTCCACGGCGGCGACTACACGCCCGACGATTTCCGCTGGATCACCGAGGGCGGGCCGCTGGACGCCTACCGACAACTCCAGCGGGACGGGAAGATCCGCTTCATCGGCATCACCGCCGAGGAGCCGGTCACGCTGCGCCCCTTCCTGGACACCGATCTCTTCGACGTGATCCAGATCCGCTACAACCTCATCTACCAGGCGGCCTGGCACAACATCCTGCCGCTGGCCCGCGAGCGCAACGTCGGCGTCGTCCTGATGCGCCCGCTCTCCAGCGGCATCTTCCAGAAGCTCATGCGCGCCGCCCGACCGGACATCGACCAGTACCTCGACTTGCACGCGATCGCGCTCAACTACGTCCTCTCCGACCCGAACGTCTCGACGGCAATCGTCGGCATGCGCCGGATCGCCGAGGTGGAGGCGAATAACGCCCTCTCCGACGCGGTCGAGCAGCGCCTGGATCTCGACTGGCTGCACGACCGCATGGTCCGTGCGGAATAGGCGGGGAGGCGGGTAGGGAGCGACGAACAAGGACGGGGGCGTGGGGCGAGGGACGAAGGGCGAGGGGCGAGGCGTGAGGCGTGAGGGCGGAGGAACACCCCCTACCCGCCCACCCTGCGGCCCGTGGTCTTCCAGCCGGCCACCTCGCGCGGCTTGGGGCGCGGGATCGAGCAACTCGTCGCGGCGATCCGCCCGACGTTGGGGCCGCGCCCCCGCCTGGTCGCGGTCGCGTCCGCGCTCGGGGGCAAGCCGCCGGAACTGCTCGACAGCGGCGGCGTGATCGCGCGCCGCCTCACCGACCTGCCCGATCGCGACGCCGACATGGGCGCGATGCTCCTGCGCAACCTGCTCTGGCGCCTGCACGAGGAGGCCGGCGACGGCACGGCGACGGCGGCGGTGCTGTTCGGGGCCGTCTATCGCGGGGGCCTGCGCTACCTCGCCGGCGGGGGCAACGCGATGCGCCTGCGCCGGGGGTTGGAGCGGGGGCTGGGGCTCGTCCTCGACGAGCTGGCGGGACTGGCGACGCCGGTGGGCGGGCGCGCGGGCCTCGCCTGGGTCGCGGAGGCCTGCGGCGCCGACCGGGAACTGGCCGCGCTGCTGGGGGAGATCTTCGACATCATCGGCGAGTGGGGGCAGTTGGAGGTGCGGTCGGGCCACGGTCGCGGGCTGGAGCGCGAATATGTCGAGGGGATGCACTGGGACGGCGGCCTCCTGTCGCCCGGCTTCCTCACCGACCCCGCCCGGCGCGAGGCGCGCGTCGAATCGGCCGCCGTCCTGCTCAGTGACCTCGCCGTCAGCGACCCGCGGATCTCGTGCCGGCGCTCGAACTCGCGCGCGGGGCGGGGGCGCGGGCGCTGGTCGTCGTCGCGCGCGAGCTCGCCGAGGGCGCCGTCGCGCTGCTGCTGGTAAACCGCCGGGCGGGCGAGTTCGACACGCTCGCCGTGAAGACACCGGTCATGGACGCCGATGCGCGGGCGGCGCTGGAAGATCTCGCCACGCTGACCGGCGGCCGGCCGCTGCTGAGGGCGGCGGGGGACACGACCCGCGGCCTGCGGGCGGAAGACCTCGGCCGGGTGCGGCGGGCCTGGGCCAACGCCGACTTCTTCGGCGTCGTCGGCGGCAAAGGCGATCCGCGCGCCCTCCGACGGCGGATCGCCGGGCTGCGCGCGGCGTTCGCCGCGGTGGATTCGCCCGCGCGGGAGGGGCTGCGGCGGCGGATCGGCCTGCTGCTCGGCGGGTCGGCGATCCTGCGGGTCGGCGGGGCCAGCCAGCCGGCGCTCGACGCGCGCAAGGCGACCGCGGAGCGCGTCGCCGCCGCCCTGCGCGGCGCCCTGCGGGAGGGCGTGCTGCCGGGCGGCGGCGCGGCCCTGCTCGCCTGCCGGGGGCGGTTGCTGGACGCGCCCGCTTGGGGCGACGACCCGGACGAGCGCGCCGCCCGCGCGATCCTCGCCGAGGCCCTGGCGGCGCCGATCCGCACGCTCGCCGCCAATGCCGGCCACGACCTGGCCGCGCTGCTGCCCCGCATCGAGCGGGCCGGGCCGGGCTGGGGGTTGGACGTCACCTCCGGGCAAGTCGCGGACATGGCGCGGGCCGGCATCGTCGACGCGGCCGCGGCACAGCGGGCGGCGGTCCGGGGCGCGGTCGCCGGGGCGGCGCTCGCCCTGACGATCGACGTGCTGGTCCACCACCGCCAGCCGGAGGAGGTCTTCACCCCATGAGCGCGACGCCGGCGGGGGGAGACGGGGCGCCGGCCCGCGAGGCGGACCTCGTCCTCGCGCTCGCGCCGTCGCCGGCCTTCGTTCGCGACGGGATCTGCTTCGCCGCGCGTCAGTCGGGCCTCTACCGCTCCGACGACGGCGCCGCGACCTGGCGCCCCGCCTACACCGCGTTGGGGTTGGACGCGCCCCTGACCACGACCGCCGTAACGCTGTCGCCCGATTTCGCGTCGGATGGGACCGTGTTCGCCGGTGTCCACGGCGCCGCGCTGCGCTCGCGCGACGGGGGCGCGACCTGGCTCGCCGCCGCGCTCCCCACGCCGCCGCCGGTCGTCTCGGCGCTGGTCGTCTCGCCCGCTTACGCGCGCGACGGGGTCGTGCTGGCCGGGACGGTGGAGGACGGGGTCCTCCGCTCCGCCGACCGGGGCGCGTCCTGGTCCGGCTGGAACTTCGGCCTGCTGGACCTCGGCGTCCTCGCGCTGGTCGCCTCGCCGGACTTCGCGCGCGACGAGACGCTCTACGCCGCGACGGCGAGCGGCCTCTTCCGCAGCGCGAACGGCGGGCGGTCCTGGCGCGAGGTGGAGGCCGCGTCCGCGTTCGCGCCGATCCTCAGCCTCGCGCTGTCGCCGGGCTATCCCGCGGACGGGATCATCGCGGCGGGCAGCGAGTCGGCGGGCGTCTGGCTCTCCGCCGACCGCGGCGCCGCCTGGGATCGGCTCGACGGCGGCACGGTCCGCGACGCGGTCAACGCGATCCTGCTCGCGCCCGACTATCCCGCCACGCCGCGCCTGCTGGCCGCGCTGGACGCGGCGCTGCTCGATTCGCGCGACGGCGGCCGGACCTGGACCGATCGCGAAGGCGCGGCGGCCGAGCGGGGCCTGACGGCGCTCGCCGCGCCCGCGGGCCTCGTCCCGGGCGCGCCGCTGCTGCTCGGGCTGGCCGACGGGGGCGTGCGGCGCCTCACCCTCTCGCGCTAACGCCCGCGCTCCCGGCGCTACGCCTCCACCCAGCGGACGCCGTCCGGGGTCGCGCGCAGGCGACCGAACGCGGGGAACGGCATGTGGGTGGTCATCAGCAGCGCGTCGGACGGCAGCGCGGCGGCGATCAGGGCCTCGCGCGAGGCGCGCATCGCCGCCGCGTCGCGCCCGTCCGAAACCCAATCGAGGTGCGCCACCTCGCAGGGGTGGTGGAAGAGGTCGCCCAAGAAGTAGAACGCAGCCCCCGCCGAGGCGACGCGGACGATGCAGTGGCCCGGGGACTCGCCGGGCGCGGGCAGCATCGCCACGCCCGGCGCGACCTCGCGCTCGGCGTCCACCAGTTCGAGCAGGCCCGCGTCGGCAACCGGCCCCATGTGTCGTGCCAGGAGCGAATCGGGCTGCGCGCGCGCCGGGTTGCCCTCCCAATCCGCACGACCGAGGAAATGTCGCGCGTTGGGGTAGCGGGGCGCGCGCCGGCCGTCGCGCTCGATCGCGCCACCGGCGATGTGATCGCCGTGCGCGTGGGTGATCAGGACGTGGGTGATCGCCTCCGGCCGGACCCCAAGCGCCGCGAGGCCGGCGGGCACGCCCGGCGAGCGCCGGTGGCGCGGCGGCCCCCACTGCGACCCCGGCCCTGGGTCGTCGAAGCCGAGATCGATTAGGATCGAGGCCGCGCCGAGGCGGACGTGCGCCACGTTGTAGCCCAGGACGACCTCGTCGTGCTCATCGGCGTCGACCTCGCGGCGCCAGATCTCCCGCGGCGCGGACAGCGACCGGAGGATCGTCGAGCGCCCGGAACCGTCGGAGATCGCGGTGACGGTCGCCTCGCCGACGGCGCGCGACGCAACGAATTCAGGTGTGGTCGACGCGGCCATGGCACTCCTCCTATTCAGAAACCTTACTTTCGCTTGGGCGACTGGGCAACTATCGCGCGAGCCGATCGCGGTGTGCCGCAGTATCCCGACTTCCGCGACCGGGCGCAAGACCCGATCGCACCGCGTCTGTGCGGGGATGCTGCACGGGCCTGCCGTGCCGACGAGGACTGCCCCATATCCGTGATGGCAACGTCGTCGGCCCCTCGGCGGTCGCCACCTCACGTTAACGACCTAACGATCCTCCTCACCCCCCCCGCCCTCCTCGGGCCCGTGGCCCTCGCGAGGACTCCGCCTCGTACCGGGACGCGGTGGTCGGTGTGCGCTTGCTGTCCCGTGACACCTTCGTCTACGGGGCGTAGCGCGCGGCAGCGACGAGATGCGTCAAGGCATCGGCGAGGGGCTGCCGGGTTGAGCGGATCTGCGGGCGCTCCCGCTGCTCGCCGACAGTCTCGCCCAAGGTCAGGTCCGCCAACGGCAGCACGGACACCCGCTCGGACGATGGAATCCCGGCCGATGCATCGCCTACGGGATCGCATCCTCCCATCCCTCCGATGAGCGCAATTGGCGGGCGGGTCAGGAAAGGCCAAGACCTGGGCCGCCCGCTCGCCGAGCACTTCTTCGGCACGCCCAGCGGTCTATTACAACTGGCAGCGCCGCCACTTGGCGCTCGGCTACCGTTGCCCCGTAGTCTTCGAGGAGGGACCGCTCCTGCTGGCCGCCTGACAAAATCCTCCCCCTGAAGCGGAGCCATTTCACCTCGTTCACGCGCGTTGCGCATCCGGCCGGTGATGCCCGCGGCGGCGCCCGCCCCGGCCGCGCGCGCGGCGCCCCCGCCCGGAAGGGAACGTCGCGCGGCCGGGGGAGACCGGGACGCGCTGCTCGAGGCCCTGGTCTCGGCCCCCTTCCGGCGCATCGCCCGGCCGCTCGGCCCG
>JAUJMV010000031.1:55285-73131 GCA_030446685.1 Thermomicrobiales bacterium
GCTCGAGGCCCTGGTCTCGGCCCCCTTCCGGCGCATCGCCCGGCCGCTCGGCCCGCTGGGGGGGCAACTGGCCGGGCTGTTGGAGCGGATCACCGCGGGGACGGTCGAGGTGGCGCCGCCACCGGGCGCCGTGATCGCCGCCACCCGCCCCGGCCTGGCGGTCACGGCGCGGGCGGACGCGGCCGCCGCCCTGCTCGGGCAGCTCGACCCGCGCGCCACCTTCGTGGCGGAGGCCCGGGTGCGCGTCGAGGCGCCCCCGGAGCGGGCCGATCTCTGGGAGCGCCCCGACCCGCTCGCGCCGGTCACGGTGGTGCCCAGCTTCCCCCGGCCGATGTACGAGCCGCTGCGGGACCGCTTCCAGGATCTGCTGCTGCCGGGGCTGGACCGCATCCCGCACAACTCGATCGCCCTGCTCCGGACGAACGCGCGCTTCATCGAGTCCTACATGGTGGGGCTCAACCACGAGTTGAGCCGTGAGCTGCTCTGGCGCGAGTATCCCACCGCGCTCTGGGGCACCTACTTCCGGCAGTTCTGGGGCGCGGGGGACGGCCTCGCGCCGGCCGGCGAGGGCGGGCGCGAGGTGCCGGGGGACATGCCGCCGATCGCCGGGTGGCGGGGCGCGCTGGGCGGCAACCTCCCCCCGGACCGCGGGGGCAAACTGCTGATGCTGCTGATCAAGGGGGACCTCCTCGCGCGCTACCCCACCGCCCTGATCTACGCGGCCCGGGCGAAGTGGCCCGACGGCGCGGGCGGTGGGACGCGGCCGGTGGTGGACGAGGCGCGCCCGCCGGACTTGCCGGTGCTGCGCGTCACCCCGGCCCCCGGCGTGACGCTCCTCGGGTTCGCGCTCCCGGAGACGGTCCCGGCGGGCGACCCCGGCTGGTTCTTCGTCATCGAGGAGCACCCGACCGAGCCGCGCTTCGGTCTGGACCTCAGCGGGGGGGCGCCGACGACCTGGCGCGAGCTGTCCTGGCCGCTGGCGCCCACGCGGGCCGACGGCAGCGGCCACATCACCCTCACGCCCGCGCCCGCACTCGCCGACCCGGACCCGACGGAGGTCAAGTCGCCGAAGCAGATCGAGCGGGAGAGGCGGGATCGCGCGGTGGTGTGGGGGCGGGACGCGGCCCACATGGCCTACATCATGCTGCAGAAGCCGTACCGGCTGCAGATCCACGCGCGCGTCTGGCTCCCCTAGGCGGGGCGCGGGCGCGGGACTGGACCCCGCGCCACGCGCGGGGTGGCCCTGGGCGGCTACGGCTGGGTGGAGGATTTGGCCCCGGCCGCGCCGCGCCGGGAGATACTGCCGACGGAGCCGGATTTCCCCCGCCTGCCCGATGCCGCCGGCACGCCGGACCCGGAGGTGCCGCGCCCGCTCTACCGCTCGGCGGGCAACTGGGGCTTCGTCCACGCCCCCTCGCTCGCCCACGCGACCACGGCGGCGATCCTGCGCGGCGGCTTCCTGTCCCGCCTGGCCGCCGGGGACGGCGACGCGCTGGCGGTCAACCTCTCGTCCGAGCGGGTGCGCCTGGCGCTCTGACTACTCGACGGGGTGCGCCAGGGGCAGCCGCTCGGCGCGCTGCTCGGCTACCGCTTCGAGCGGGGCCTGCACGAGGGCTACCCGGAGTTGCAGGCGCGCGGCATCTTCCTCGACCGCTACATCCCCGCCTGTCCGCGCCGCTGCGGCGCCCCGACCGAACGAAAGGGGTGAACCTTGCAAGCACGAGCCGAAGCCCGCCTGCGGGAACTCCAAGCAGAGTTCGAGGCCGGCCAGGCCAGACTCAACGAACTGGAGATCGAAGCGGGCCGCCTGCGCGAGACGCTGCCGCGCATCAGCGGCGCGGCCCAGGTGCTGCACGAACTCCTGGCCGCCGGGGAGACGCACGGCGGCGACCAGGACCGCGCAGCGGTGGCGGCGGGGGGAGTAGCGACAGGCTAGTCGGTAGTTCGTGGCCTCCGGCGTGACGCTCGGGAGCACCGCCTGTCGCGCAACGTGGCGGTGGACGCGGCGCCACCGAAGGTGCGGTGCGGGGAAATCCACCCATTCTCGGAGGAGGCCGGCCGGCTGCTCGACGCGGTGGCGGAGCATCGGCTGGCGGCGTTGTACGCCGTCACCCTGACGCTCGGCCTGCGACGCGGCGAGTTGCCGGGCCTCCTCTGGGAGGACATCGACTGGCCGGGCGCGACGCTCCGGGTGCGCCGGTAGCTAGAGCATCTGCCCGGCGAGCCGCCCCGCCTGAAACCGCTGCGGAAGACACAGACCAGCCGCCGCGACCTGCGGCTGCCCGAGGAGCTGCTGCGGCCACCGCGGTCGCATCGGGCGGGGCAGGTGCGCGAGCGGGACCGCGCCGGCGACGCCTGGCGGGAGCATGGGCCGGTATTCGCCTCGTCGGTGGGACCGCCGATCACGCCGCGCAACCTCGACCGCCACTACAAGGCCCTCCTGCGGCACGCCGGCCTCCCCGACCGGCGCATCCACGACCTGCGGCACACCTTCGCCACGCTGATGTTCCGGCGCGGCCCCGACGTAGTGATGAGCTCCCGGATGCTCGACCACTCCTCGGTCCAGATCACCAGCGACACCTACACCCACTGGCTCCCGAACGACAGCAGCCGGGCCGCCGTGATCGGGGACGCCTTCCTGCGCGGGCGTAACGAGTGACCGGCGCCGCAGTAACTCACCGTGACGAGGAGGGCGGGGGTGGCATCACCCCCGCCCTCCTCACTATTTGGCTCTACGGCTAGGAAACTTGTGGAGCGGAAGACGGGATTCGAACCCGCGACCTTCTCCTTGGCAACGACCCGGTGACTAGCCGCGGGGAAGTCTCTGCCGCGCCGCCGAAAACCGGCCCATCGCCGGGTCCATTCGTGCCACAAGGAGAAGGTCGCCGGGGTCGCCGCGCCCCCCCACGGCGCTCACCCCAGCGTCTCCTCCTCCGGCCCCAGCGGCTCATCACGCGGGACGAACCGCCCGGTCAGCACCTCGTCCAGGAGGTGCCCCCACCGCCGGCGCGGACGCGATCGCGACCAGGCGATGCGGTGCGCGTCGCGGATGCCGGTGAGGAGCAGCGCGGTCTGGCGATCCTGCAACGCCGCGCGCTCGCGGAGGAGGGCGCCGCGCTCGCTGCGGGCCTGGACGATCGCGCGCACGGCCTGCGCGAGCATCCTGGCCTCCGCACCCGCGAGCACGAACCGCCGCGTCTCGGCGTCCCACCCCGGACCGATCCGCTGCTCGTGACGGACGGACCCCAGGTACCGGTGCTCGTCCGCCGTGAGCGGCCGCAGCATGGCCGCCGCCACGGCGTCGCGGTAGGCGAGATCGTGCATCGCGGGCCCCGGCTTCCTCTCCCGAATGTTCCCCTTGCCGTCGCCGCCGTCCGCCTCCAGCGGCCTCACCCCGGCGTCCCCTCCCCGGCCTGGGCGGTTCGTCGCGCGGCACGAACCGCCCGAACACCACCTCGTCCTGATCTGCCCCGGAGTCGAAGAAGTGGACCGGCGACCAGACAATGCGGTGGGAGCTGCGGATGGAGGCGAGGAGCCGGCCGTACTGGCGCCCCCTGACGACGGCGCACTGGCGCTCCGTGAGGGCGAGGCGGCGCTGCCGGAGGTCGGCGATGTCGCGCGCGATCTCGTCCAGCAGCCTGGCCTCGGCGACGACGAGCCTGTCGCGCCGCCGCCCGTCGGACCAGGCGGGATCGAGCCGTTGCCGGAGGGACACCGTCGCCAGGTACAGCCGCTCCTCGGGCAGGAGCGGCTGTACCAGCGCGCGTCGGCGCGTGCCTGTTGGTAGTTGCGATCGTGCATGGCGAAGCTGAGAAAACTCCGAGAATGAGGCTCCCTAGGCCCGCCGGCGCCGTAACGCAACCGTGCCCGCCGCGGCGGCCAGCGCGCCGGCCAGCAGGACGAACGCCGCGCCGGGAACGGCGGTGCCCCGACCACCGCCCGCACCGCTGCTCGGCATGCTCGGCATCGCCGTGGTGGTCGCCGTCGTGCCGGTCATGGCGCGGTCGGTGGTCGCGTCGTGCCGGTCGTCGTCGTGGCGGTCGCCGTCGTCGTGGCGCGGGCGGTGGTCGCCGTCGTGCCGGTCGTGGCGCGCGTGGCGGTGCCGCGCGGGCGTCGTGCGCGTGGCGGTCGCCGCGGCGAACGTCGTCGCGGGCGGTCGCCGCGGCGTGTCGTGCGCGTGGCGCGTGGCCGTCTCGCCGCGGCGGTCGTGCGCGTGGCGGTCGCCGCGGCGGGCGTCGTGCGCGTGGCGGTCGCCGGCGTCGTGCGCGTGGCGGTCGCCGTCGTGCCAGGTGAAGGTCGCTCCCCTCGGCACAGCACGTCGAACGTCTGCGGCCCGGTCTGCCCGGTAATGCCCTCGGCCCGATGCTTACCCGGACGCCCTCATCATCCTCCTCGTCGTCGAAGATGTTCTCCCGCACAAGCACGTTGCCGGTTGCGTCGCTGCCGGCGGTGTAGGTGATACTCTGGCCGACCGGCACCTGGGAGGGCAGTCCGCGTGGGAGGACCACCTCTTCGGTGCCTGAGTCGTCGAGGCTGCGATCTGGACGACGTTGAGCGTGGTGGCGAGATTGCTTGGTGGTCATCACCTGCTCGGGATCGGTGGCGCAAGACACGGCGATAGTCGAGCTGGTCTGCTGCGCCGCGGCGGCAGGCGAGAGGAAGCCGATGCTCAGCAGAAGCGCGCATACCAGCGCGAACGTCACTCGTCGCATGATCCTGTTCTCTCCTCGGTCCCGACATCACCTGTCCAGCCGTGAGCACCCAAGCGGGCGCGTCAGCGGGCCATAGGCGCAACCTTCTTTCGCGGCCGCGCTGTCGCCGTCGCCGGGACGGCCACCGTCGGCACCGCCCGTGTCGGCGGTGCGCGTGGCGAGGAACACGATAAGGGCGCCGATGAGGAGCGCCGCGGCGGGCGCCCGAGGATGCCCAGCAGCAGCCGGTTCCCCGCGCCCGCCGCGGCCCGCCCGGCCCCGGCGGGGGTGGGGCGGTGGCCCCGAGACGTGCGGATACGGCGCACCCTCGCCCTGCGGTCCCGTCCCTGTCGGTCCAGCCGTCATTCCCCGCCCCTCTCCCCTTATCGCCCCCGCCCCACGGTTGCACGCTGCCCGGCGGCATCGGCGGGCGCGTCCTGGAGCCTAGGCGCCTCCGTATCGCCGCCGTGATCAGCGGCCAAACAACCAGCCGAGAAGGCTTCCCTTGCCGGCCGATTTGCGCTTACGCTTGCCGCCGCGCGTTTTCGTCTGGTACGACAGGCCCGTGCCGGGCAGCGAGAATGTGGCCCGCCGGCCGCTCGGCCCGACGGAGTACCGCGCCCCTTTCCTGCCGACGCTCATCCCGAGGCCGCTCTTGCTCAGGTTGACCCGCACGCCACTGCCCAGGTTGAAGCTCTTGCGAAACCGAAACCCCATCGCACACCGCCCTATTGCTGCCCTTGCCTCACCCTACCCCCGCCCCCGCTTCGCCGTTGGGAGGAACGTCACATAGACGCCCATAATCTCCAGCTCGTCCTTGTCCGTGACCACGATGGTGTCATAGCCGGGTGATGCTGGCCGCAGCTCGATCCGCTTGCCCACCCGGAAGAAGCACTTGGCGGTCTCCTCACCATTGAGGCGCACGGCGACGATCTCCCCGTCCTGCGGCTCCGTGTTGGCCGCGTCGACGATCAAGAGATCACCCTTGCGGAGTCCTTCACCGCGCAAGCAGTCACCGGAGAGGCGGAAGACAACGGGATCGCCGGCGTCGGCGACCATCCACCGCGGCACCTCGACGGTATCCTCGGCCTGCGTGTCATCCGAGCGCGCGCTGTCCGCCGGGATGGGGTTGCGAATCGGCAGGCGTACAACGTTACGCGCCGGCACCGCGCGCGAACGACGCGGCGCTTGGCGCTCAACGAGAGTCAACATTTGTCGCCCTAACTCGAGGATACGCCGATCCTCTTCGCTCAGATGGGGACCCGGCTGGGACTCTTCATCCATGAGGCCAGCCGCAAGCAAGAAGACGTTGACAGAAACCCCGAGCGCATCGGCCAGCTTGCGCATGTTCTCGTAGCTCGTGCGCTCCTGGCGTTCATTCTCGAGGCCGCTGATGGTGCCCTGACTCACCCCGGACAGTTCCTCTAACTGCTCCTGGGTAAACCCTTTGCCTGTGCGTAGCTCCTTGAGCTTCTCGCCGAGCGACATCGAGCACAGCACCTATCCGTTCACCTTCGCTCTTCCTGTTACCGAGCATATTGATATTTGTACCGAATCGGTATTGACAATAGTTGCTACCGAGATATATGATACTGATACAAGGAGATCGGTATGGCGGCTACGCACGATCCCCCCGCAGTTCTCCGGCGTCAAGCGCACGGCATCCGCGCAAAGTCGATCACGGTATCGCTCGCCGGGTCCGAGGTTGATCTGCTGCGCGCCGAGGCGGCGCGGGCAGGGGTCACCCCATCGAAGCGCGTCGCGGATCTCATCAAGCTCGGGCGGCAGGCAGAAGAACAAGGCGCGCCCGCCGATAACGAGCCGACTGAGACGGCGACATCATGACCGCCGCACCCGCTCGCACCTACAATCGCACCCCCATCGCCAAAATCCGACGCGAATGCCGGTGGACCCAGGCGGAGACCGTCCGCCAACTGCGGAAGTTCGGCTGGACCGTCTGCCTGAGCACCTACCAGCGCATCGAGGCCGGTCGCGGCACGGACGCCGATCTGCGCGCGCTCGCGCGCCTCTTCAGCCAGCAGCTCGGGCGGACGATCACGGTGATGTACGACCTCCAGGGCGTGGCCGACCCGCGCCCGGCCCCCAACCACGAGTCCGACGATCCGCCCCGCCCTTCTGAGTGGCAAACGGAGGCGATGGGCCGGGCAGCCCCGGCGGGGCGGATCGTTTGACTACTTCCCGACCCTCGCGACAGCGTAGGGCAAGAATCGGCCAGCGGATCATTTTATCGAGGCGAGGAAGGAGGCACGACCGAGGATGGAGGGACGGCGACGCCGCGCCCTGAGCGCGGAGGGCTACCGCAGCCCGACGCCGCTGCGGGACAACCAGGAGCGGGCGCTGCTGCTCTACGCGCAGGGGCTGGAGCTGCTACGGGACGCGGCCCTGGTGCTGGGCGGGAACGCGGAGGCGATCGGGCAGTTGGAGCGGTGCCGCGGGGGCGCCGGCGGGACTGAGGCGGGCAAAGAGGAGGCGCCCCCCCTGCAGAGGAGCGCCTGACCCGAACCAGCGAGGCGGGGAGCGTGTCACCGAAGCCCCGGCTCGCCAACCGAAGGGAGTATCGCACATGGCCGAACGCGCCCGCAAGAGCCAGTCGAGCACACACCACGCCGGGCCGCCGACCGCGGCCGAGCGGCTGCTGGCGGCCGAGCAGCGGGCGCTCGCGCTCGGCGTGCGCACCAGCGCCGTCGTCGTGGCGCGCGAGTACGAGACGCACTCGCAGTCGGTCGACGACCGCAAGTACACGCTGCGCCGCGCGCGGGACGGCTGGCGCTGCGACTGCGCCGGCTACCGCTACCACGGCGTCTGCAAGCACCTCGGCGCGGTCGCGCTGCGCGCCGAGCGCGAGGGTTGGGACTTCGGGCACATCGCGGGCCTGACCGACGGCCCGCCGCCGGCGGTGCGGCGGCTCCGCCCCCTGGAGGTGGCCTGATGCTCCGCCAGAGAAGCGCCGACCTCCGCACCGTCGACGCCCTGCTCGCCGCCCACCCCGCGCCCTGGCTGCTGCGGGTGGAGGGGGGCGAGCGGGGGCGCGTCTACGCCGTCGAGGACGCCCAGGGGCAACCGGTGGTGACGCTGGCCGACGTGGGCGGCCAGGCCGCGCAGCTCCTCGGCGAGCTGGGCGCCGCGCTGCCCGAGCTGCTGGCAGCGCACGACGCCGCAGCGCCGGTGCTGGCAGTCCTCTGCCCGGTGGAGTTGGCCGGGGCGACGCTGGTGGAGCGGCACCCCGCGCCGACGCGCCTCTCGCTGGCGCGGCGCGTCTGCCTGGCCCACCGGCTCACGGCGGCCGCGGGGCGGCGGGTGCGGGCGGTGCTGCGCGAACTGGCGCCCGCTGAGGACACGGCAAAGGAGGGGCGGCGCACGCGCGTCGCCTGACGAGGGGGCCGCGACCCCACCGGGAGGGCAGCATGTGGGAAGCCAGGCGCGAGCAACTGCATGACGATGCCGACGCCGCCGGGGCCGATCCGCTGTCGAAGCGGGCCGCGCAACACCAACCGGCGGACGACACGGACGATCGGCGGTTCTTCGACGAGCGCATCGCGGCGGCGATCGCGCGGCGCGGGGGTGAGTGCCCCCGCGGCCACAACTACGGCGACCTGATGGACGCCGTGCTGGCGATCGACAACCCCAAGGATGCCCAGCGGTTCAAGCGCGGCTACGTCGCGTTTGTGCGGGACGCACCCGACCGGGCGCCGAACGACCCGCCCGAGGACATCGTGGCGAGCAACCTCGGCTACATGACCGGGTACTTCGGGCGGGCCGAGGCGCGGCGTGTCCGGGAGCTCTTCGCGGTCGAGCACCCCATCTTCGGGGCGAGCGAGCCGACCGCGGAGGAGGCCTACGCCGAGGGGCTGGCGCTGGGCGAGCAGTCGCGGCGCCGCGCGGCGAAGAAGTAGCAGCTGACGCGGGCCGGTCGCGGTGGCCGGCCCAGCACACCCCCCAGGCGGGGAGAAAGGACAGGGCCATGCACCCGGCGGCCGAGTTGTTCCCCATCGAGACGCGGCGGGCGGGAGTCCGCCGGTGTCGATCTGACCTGACCCCCGTGAGTTAGGCCGTCTGGTGTGAGACTCCCGCGTAACGGAGGGTTACGGAGGCGGGCTCATGAAGAAGACGCGGTTCACGGAGGGGCGAGATCATCGGCGTGCTCAGGCGGGCGGAGGCGGGCCAGACGGTGGCTGAGCTCTGCCGCAGCCAGGGGATCAGCGAGGCGACGTTCTACCCGAAGGCGCAATACGGGGGTGGAGGTCAGCCAGATCCAGCGGCTCCGCCAACTGGAAGATGAGAACCGCCGCCTGAAGCAGATCGTGGCCGACCTGACGCTGGACAATACCGCGCGCAAGGATGTGCTGCGAGGAGACGAGCTGACGCCGCCGCGCAGCGGGCGGTGGCGTATCTCCAGGAGCACCACCGGTTCTCGCAGCGGCGGGCCTGTCGCCTGGTCCAGCGCCACCGCGCCACGATCCGCGACCACGCGCCCCGCCGCGCGCAGGATGGCGTGCGCGAGCGCCTGCGCGCCTTGGCTGCGGGGCAGCCGCGCTTCGGCTACCGCCGGCTGGCCGTGCTGCTGCGGCGCGAACTCGGCGCGGTCAACCATAAGCGGGTCTATCGCCTGTACCGGCAGGAAGGGCTGGCGGTGCGGCGGCGACAGCGCAAGCGGATCGCCCGGGCCGCGCGGCCGGTGTCAGCCGCGCCCAGCGCGCTGGTGCGCAGTGGGCGATGGACTGCACGCAGGAGGTGCTGGCCAACGGGCGCGCCTTCCGCACGCTGCATATCGTAGACTTGTGCACCCCGCGAATGCCTGGCGATCGAGGTCGACACCTCGCTCCCCGGTGCGCGGGTGGCGCGGATGCTCGACCGGCTCTGCGAGCGGCACGGGCGGCCGACGACGATCCGGGTCGATAACGGCCCCGAGTTCGCTGGGCAGGTGCTCGACGCCTGGGCCTACCAGCACGGGGTGCGACTGGACTTCGTCGAGCCGGGAGGCCGATGCAGAACGGCCACCTGGAGAGCTTCAACGGCAAGTTCCGCGACGAGTGCCTCAACCAGCACCGGTTCCTCAGCCTCGCCGACGCGCGGCGGCTCATCGAGGCCTGGCGGGACGATGACCATACGACCCGGCCGCACAGCGCGCTCGGCCAGGTCGCACCGGCGGTCTTCGCGCAACGGCTTGCGGCTAGCGCGGACCTCTCATCCCAAGCGGCCTGATTCCAGGGTCAGGTCAGCGTGACCTCTGTTGCAAACGAGTCACGGTCAACGCGCCTTGGAGGTGCTCGACTAGGTACGCGTGCGCTCGCTCATGGGGCCAGTTCGCTGGCAGCAGCCCCTGAAGCCGTTCAAATGCCGCCAACAGAAGGCTTCCGGAGCCGCATGTGCCGTCCAGTACGATGCGTGATTCGGGGGGGATTTCCTCAACTGGGAGACGACCGACTATGCGTTTGGCGATAGTCGGTGGCGTGGTAGACCTGTTCTTGATCTCCTCCGTAACGAAGGTAAGTGCCCTAGCATCTCATTCTGAAGCTTCTGAACGTGATCTGCCGGCGAAGTTCTTGCAGCATTATGTCACCGCCATCGGCTCAACGAAGAGAGCTCTGCTGGTACGCGCTCTGTTTTCATTGCCTCGCCTAGAAGCTCGGCAGAGTGCATCGTCTTCCCGTTACCGAGCGCCCGTTTATCCGCGAGAATCGCTGCGGCCAGCAATTGCAGAGCAAGCTTCATCAAAGGTGTTGACAGTTTCTTAGCACCTGCCGCCTGAGCACCCACCCGTACGGCTGTCTTAGCGACACGAGGAGGTCTCTAGTCGCATCGTACGCAAGGGGAGCAGCGTGGGGTCTATGTCGAGAAAACTTGCCTGTCTAGGTCCGTTCTTCGCAGCAATGATCAGGTCTGCTCTGAGCCAGGATCTGCGTTCGTGGAAGTACGGCACAAGTCTGTCGTACCCGATGCGGTCGATCACGCTTGCCCGAGATTCCCGGTTGGGTGCCTGTATAGACCACATCTCAACGTCGCGTTCCCTGGGCACAAGAACAATCGGCACTGCCAAGAAGTACGCTTGGCTATATCAAGTGTGACGGTTGAATGGTCCGGAAAGCCTTGGCTGCGATGCAGGAGGTCTGAAGGTCGTGTCGCTTAGGGTCGGAAAAGGCGACGAGGTCGACTCGATCGGACCCCCGCGAGCGATAATCGTAACCATCGACGATAGCGCGCCTATCGTATCCGACCGCTTCATCAAAGGTGTTGACGTTTCTTAGCACCTGCCGACGATAGCGCGCCTATCGTATCCGACACGAGAGGTCTCAAAGCATCTCGGATACGGTCACTGATCGCCATGGGCAGTCGGAAGAGAAACGTCCAGGCGCTCGGCTAACTGCCGAGCGTTCGTTCATGCACGCTCGATCGATCTCCGATTGATCTGCGTTCGTGGAAATGGCGAATCTAACCATCCTCGCTAGTCCGTCGTACCCGCCCCGGCGGTCACGGTTGCCGAGGAGGTGGGCGATGGCGAAGATCTACGTGGTGGCGCTGATGGCGGCGGAGCAGGACCTGGAGGGTGACGCGTCAGGGGTCGGCTGCGGCGGCTGAAGCGCGCGCTGCTTGGACGCGTGGGACGGTTGAATGGTCGCCGCCGGGGAAGAGCGCGGCAGCGTGGACACGGTGGTGGCTCTTTAGGGGCTGAAGGTCGTGCGCTGGGCGAGCGGCCCGCCCCGGCGCGGCGCACTGGAGAGCGAATGGCCTGCATGCCCCGCCGCCCGGCCGGAAGCGCTGGACGATGCAACTCCTCGCGGACAAGCTGGTGGCGTGCGGCGTGGGCCGTCGACGACGAGACGGTGCGGCGGGCGCGCCTAAACGTGAAGCCCTGGACGCAAGCTGAACACCGACGGTGGGCGCGGAGTACGTGGCGGCGATGGAGGATGTGCTCGACCTGTACGCGGAGCCGTACGACCCGGCCGAGCCGGTGGTGTGCTTCGTCGAGCTGATCAACTGGTGTCGGAGATCAAGGCGCACGCTCAAGCGCGAGGACAGCACCTGTTCATCGCCTTCGAGCCCAAGGCGGTCCGCCTGTTGGTCGCCGTGACCGCCCGGCGCACCGCGGCCGATTTCGCCGAGCAGATACGCCGCCTGGTGGACGAGGACTATCCCCACGCGCGGCCGGGTGGTGCTGGACAACCTCAACACCCGCACCCCGGCGGCGCTGTACCGGGCGTCGCCCCGGCGGAGGCGTTCGCATCCTGCGGCGGTGGAATCTCAAAGGCGGAGGTCGAGTGGAGCGTCCTCCAGTGCTCGATCTCGCTGTACGTGCTCACGCGCGAGGTCGCCGCCTGGGAGCAGGACCGCAACGCCGCCAAGGCGACCGTGGCCTGGCGCTTCACCGCCAGCCTGCACCAAGCTGGCGCGGCTCTACCCCGCGCAATCATATCGACTAGGCTGTAACCCATCATAAAATGATGTGGATCGATCGTCGAAGTATGCGATCAGCCGTTATGCCCGTCACGCGTCTCCCTCTACCGTGCGGTACAGCCGTACTCAAAGGTGAGGCGCGCCCCGACGATGCCGACGTACCCCCAGGTCAAAGATCGCGCTCCTTGCATGGAATGCTGGCGGTCGGTACCAGGGGGACGCCCGTCAAGCAGGACGCCCCCCGGCGGCGGTCAGTAATCCGAAGGTAATAGAATACTGCAGGTGGTGCTGCGGTCGGCCTCGGTGATGATCCAGACCTTCGCCTGGTGGTCGGCCGGGTCGTAGCGGTAGGCGGAAAGGATCGACCGCGCGCCAGGCTCAATGCGTTCTCCGCGGCGTCGGCGGCGCTCACCTCGCCCCAGTCGCCGGCGACGTGGCGGTCCAGGAACTCGTCGGGCCGACAGCCGGCCCCGGCCAGGGCGTCGAGCGCGCGCCGGGGGTGGCGACCACCCGGCCCGGAAGCGCATCAGCGGACCTCCTCGTACCGTGTCGCGGTGCGCACCAGGGGCAGCGGGCGCGGCCCGCGGCCGCCGTCGTCGAGCACCGCCGCCACCCAGCGCGGCAGCTCCTCGCCGTTCAGCCGGGCCAGGTCGTCCCACAGTGCCGCCACGGTGAGCGGCTGCGCCAGCGCCTCCAGCACGTCGCCGTCGGCCAGTTCGTCGATCAGGGCGGTCATCAGGTCGTTGACGGACATCGGCGGTCCCCTCCCCGGCGTCGGGGGCCGGGGGATGCCCCGGCCCCGCCCGTCGCCCTACGCCACGTCGCCGTAGAGGTCGGCCAGCGCCGCCGCCTTCCGGGCCTGGCGGCCGAGGGCGCCACGACCGGGGCGGCCGGCGCGTCCGCCCCCAGGGAAGTAGCGCGCCACCCGGTGCAGCGGGCGACGGCGCCGGGTCCCAGCCCTCGCGCTCCGCCCGCCGCTCGATGGTGTACGCCTCGCCGGTGGCGCGGCTCGTCGTGGTGTACCGGCGCGCGACCGTCGCCACGACGACCTTGATGCCGCACTGGCGGGCGCGGGCGCAGGCCTCGAGTTCGCGCGCTTCCTGGGGCTTGGAGAAGAGGTCTTGACCATGGTATCCTTGCCTCCTGGGGCTTCGGCCCCGGTACTCCACTGGCGCCGGGGGTGGTTCTGGGAGGTTCGACCCCCGGCGCCATTTCCTACCCCTATATATTAACGTAATCGTTAATATCCGTCAAGGGATTGACAGGCAATTCTCGAACCCGTTAATATCTGGAGCATGGATACGGAAGGGCGCCAGTACCTCACAACGCAGCAGGCGGCGCACGAGCTGGGCGTCACGGACTCGCGCATCCGGCAGTTCATCCGCAATGGCCAGCTGCGGTCGATCAAGTTCGGAGCGCCACGCGCACATGATCGACCCGCGCACGACCTGGAGCCGCTGCGCGCCCGCAAGGAACGATGCAGGGAGCCGGCCAAGAGTCTGCCCCGCCACAACGTCAAGCACAGGAAGGACAACAGGAGGCCGGCGAGGCGGAGTAGCGCCGCCACCGCGTCGGGCGATGGCATCCCGCGTGCTTCTGGCCGCGGGGGTCGATGCGTTTGCTCCGCTCTGACCGCGACACGCGACTGAAGGTACACGAAGGATCGACATGCAGTTGTTACCGCGCGAATCTGCCGCCTTGCTATCGCGGCCAAGCGCGCCTCCGGAGAGTGCGGCGGCTGACCGGCGCGCGGACACCGCCGCCCAAGCCCACCAGGCCATCGAGCACCGCCGGCACCGCATCCTCGTCATCGGCGGCGGCCTCGTCGCCGTCCTGCTGGCCCTGAATGTGGCCTCGCTCTACACCGCGCTACGCCGGTCGGATCTACCGAGGATCACGTCGCCGGCGTCGATCTCGGCGGGCTGGGTCGTGACGTGGCACAGGCACAGGCGGCCGAGACCGGAACCGCGCGCCTCGACACGGCGGCAGGGTGGAACGGGCGCTGGCAGTCGGGCAGGGGCGGGCATGGCGCGCAACGCCGCCGGCTGGCTCCGGCGCGCTCGTCCAGGGGCGCGACCTCGCCGCGCCCCCGGTGGCCGCGGGCCCGGCGCCCGCCCCGCCGGTGGACCCGCCCCTGCTACCAGGCTCCGCGGGCGGCGAACCCGCCGCGCCGACCGAGGCGGCCCCGCCGCCGCCCGCGCCGGTCTACCCGGCGACGATCGGCGGGCCGCCGATCATCCGCGACTTGGGCTTTGGCCCCTCGGACGCGGCGCGGATCGAGCACCTGCTCGCCAGCCTGGAGCCCGCCAGCCCGCTGCGCGGCCAGGGCGCGCTGATCCTCGCGCTGGGCCAGGAGTATAATGTGGATCCGTTGCTGATCGTCGTCTGGGCGCACGAGAGCGGGCTCTGCACCGAAGGCCCGAACACGCCAGCCGACGACAACTGGAACTGCGGCAACGTGGTCTGGGCGGGGATGCGCCCCCACGCCGCGCGCTGGGGCTGCGCGCCGGGGTCCGCGAGCTTGGGGCACCAGTGGGGGGCCTGCCCCACCGCCGAGGCCGGCCTCGGGCTCTGGTTCGAGTACGTCGGCACCAGCAAGGTCTATCACAGTGCGCAGGACCTCCGCGCCTTCGCGGCGCGTTACAGCCCCTGCAGCGACCCGGAGAACGCCCGCCGCGGGTACGCCTGCGACGCGGCGTTCGCGGACCGCCTCCTCACCCTGCTGCGGCGGCACGCCGGCCCGCCCACCCCGCTGCCGGACCCCGCAGCGGCCCCGTAGTACGGACTGTTGTTCCCTTCCGCCTCGTCGCTCACCCGGCGCGGCGTCGCTGCCTGGCGCCGCGCTTCGCAGGGAGCATGCATGACCGCCACGACCGAGCAGGCCCGCACCGAGCGTCTCTTCGACCTGATGTGGCTGCTGCTGGAGGAGCCGCGCCACTGGACGCGTAAGCAGCTCGCCGCCCACTACGGCCTGTCCGAGCGGCAGATCACCAAGGATCTCGCCACGCTGGAGCACGGGATGCGCTGCCCCATCCTGCACAGCCGGCAGGGCTACTACTTCGACAACGACCTGCGGATCTGCGTGCCCTACCGCCCTGGTGACGCCGCGTAGCTGTCTCAGGGCCGCGACCTGTTCCGCTACACGCGCGGCAGATCGAGGCGCACCAGCAGGCCGCCCTCGGGGGCGCGCTCGGCGTGGACCATCCCGCCGTGCGCCGCCACGATCCGCCGCACGATGTAGAGCCCGAGGCCCGAGCCGCCGATGCCCTCGGCCTCCGCGCGCGGCGCGCGGTAGCGGCGCTCGAAGATGCGCCCCAGCTGGTCGTCCTCCACCCCGAGGCCGGCGTCGCGCACGCTGAGCCGGATGGCCTCGGGGGCGTCGGCCGGCGCCGCCTCCAGGCGCAGCACCACCGGCCCGCTCTCCGGCGGCGCGTACTTGGCCGCATTCTCCAGCAGGTTGCGGAGGACCTGGCCGAGCCGGCGCGGGTCCGCGGGGGCGACCAGCGTCGGCGGGGCCTCCAGCAGGAAGGTGTGGGCCGGGGCGGTGGCCCGCACCTCGTCGAGGACCTCGCGCGCCAGGGCCACCAGGTCCAGCGGCTGGCGCGCGAGCGTGAAGCCCCCGGCCTCCATGCGCGCCACGTCCAGCAGCACCTCGCTCAGGGCGACCGCGCGGCGCACCTGCGCCCCGAGGATCTCCACCCCCTGGGCGAGCTCCGCCGCCGGGGTGCCGCGGCGCAGCTTGCGCGCGAGCAGCTGGATCCGCCCGGCCAGGGCGGTGAGGGGCTGGCGCAGATCGTGGGCGGCGATGGCGACGAAGTCCTCCAGGGCCCGGACCTCGGCCTCCCGCCGTTGCTGCCGCTCGTCCGCCTCCAGCTCGAAGGCGATCAGGTCCGCCAGCAGGTGGAAGACGGCGAAGGCCTCGTCGGTGAGCGCGGTCGGCCGCGGGTCGAGCGTGCATAGCGTGCCGAAGTAGCTGCCGTCACGGCGATGCAGCGGCACCGCGATGTAGCTCTCGATGCCGTGCCGCTGCAGCCCCGGGTGCTCGCGGAAGCGGGGGTCCGCACTGGCGTGCGTGATCAGCAAGGGCGCGACCGCACCCCCGACCACGCTTCAATAGGTCGTCTGGAGCGGCAGTTCGTCGCCCAGGCGCAGGCCAAAGCCCGCCTCGTCCAGGACCGCGCACGCCGTCCACGAACCCTCGGTCACGCGCGCCACCAGCGCGATCCGCATCCCGGTGGCCCGGCTGAGCACGCGGAGGATGGTGCGCACGGCCTCCAGCCGGTCAAGCGCGGCGATATCGGTGCGGACATCTGACACGGCACATCCTCCTGGGGCGCCCGGCGCCGCATTGTGCAAGTGGGAACGGGCGACAAGCCCGGTTTGCAAGTGTAGGGCCACCCGAGCGCCGCGGGCAACCGCGATGGGCCGCGCGCAAGGCGCTCAGCGCCGGAAATTGCCTCTCACGGCCTCGTGGTACTCCGTCGTCCCTGCCTCCAGCTCCGCGAGCAGATCGTCCAACGCCGCCAGGTCCTCGCCCGCCGCCACCGCCCGCTGGTAGGCGAGGAAGGCGGCCGCCGCTTGGCGCCCGGCCGCCGTCTCGCGCTGGGCCGCCTCGTCGCCCCGCTGCCGACGAATAGTCTCAATCGGAGTGATGACGCCGCGCATAGTTGCACCTCCCGTTTGGACAATAGCTCCATAGCTATCTACCAATCGGACCCACCGAGCGCGGCGACGAGTGCCACGGTCTCCGGAGTCCAGCGCGCTCACGTCTCGTCCTGCCGCAGCCAGGCCTCGGCCGCCTCCCAGGTGAAGAACTCGAACCACGGCCCGTCGTCCGCCACGTCGCCGCCGGCCGGTCGGCCGCTCGGCCCCGCCGCCCGGTCCAGGTCGAAACGCCGCGCGGCCTCTTCGCTCCCGAACTCGACCCCCTCGATCAGCTCGTCCGCCAGCGGCCAGGGCTGCGTGAGCGGGTTGGCCGGCGAGGTATCCGCGGGACGCCAGCGGAAGATGACGCGGCGGCCGCGCTGCGCCTGGCGGGTGAAGTAGGGGCGGGCGAACTCCGCCCGCGCGTCCCGGTCATCGGTCATCGCACCCCTCCCGCTCGGCCAGTGCTTGGCGCAACTCTCGGACTGCCTCTGCCGCGGCGGCGAGACCCTCGGGCGTGGCCGGGAAGACGCGCTGGCGCATCCGGCCGCCCCGCTCCACGCGGGCCACGTAGCGGTCCCGCGCCGCGACGTAACTGACGCCCCGAACGCCGGTCTTCGAGTTGCGCTGCGCGCGCCGCTCGCCCTCGGCAGGGCCGCCCCGGTCCGACACCACGAGCAGATTCGCGCGCCGGCAGTCGAGGGTGTCGGGCGTGCGGAAGGCGACGAGCGCCCTCGCCGACGGATCCATGACGACGCGCTGCAACGTCCGGGTCGTCGCGCGCCCGTCGGCGAGGGGCCAGTGCGTCGTGACGTAATGCGCGCGGGCACGCTTGTTCCAGCGGAGGAACCAGTGCCGCCCGGCCACCAGGGGCGCATCCGCCGCGTCGATGACCGCCTCGCGCCCGCTGTCGAGGAGCAGATACGCCACCTCGCCGTCGACCCGGAGCGGCGTCGGGGGGCGCGAGCGTGGCCGTCCACCCGCGACGAGGTTGGCCCGCCGGCAGTCGAGGGTGTCGCCGTTCGCAGGGCGCACCACGACGCCCGGCGGCGGGGCGAGCAGCAGGTGGGGGAGGGTGAGCGCCCGCCGGCCCGGCCG
>JAUJMV010000069.1 GCA_030446685.1 Thermomicrobiales bacterium
TCTCCTCGGCCACCGCCTCGATCAGCCGGCGCGGCGGCCCCTCGACGATCGCGCGCACGCGCTTGTAGACGGCGCTGTAATTGATCGTCCGCGCCAGATCGTCGCCGCGCCCGGCCGCCCGGAGATCGGTCGCCAGCGCGACGTCGACCAGGAAGCGCTGGCCGAGCGCCCGCTCCTCCGGGTTGACGCCGTGGTAGGCGTAGAACTGCAACCCTTCGAGGAAGACCTCGTCGCTCGCCGCCATCGCCCCCCCTTCCGAGGTGCAATGATACCCCAGGCGCTAGTGCGACGGGACACGGTGGGCGATGGATCGTGTTCCCGCCAGGTCCACCAATGGCGCGTTTGACAGATCGCGGCGTTGGCGGTACAGTTCGCCGCATAATCAAATAGCCTACCAAGGACGGTGCTCCACGCCCGGATGCACGGGGCACAATGGGGGAAGCCGGTCGAAGTCCGGCGCTGTCGCGCAACTGTACCGCGGGCCTCCCGCGAAGCCAGGATACCCGCCGTCCCTGGCACCTCCGTCACCTTCGCGTGAAAGGGTCAGGAGCGCAGCATGCCCATCCCACCGACGTTTCCACCCTCCCTTCGTCGCACATCTGCTGAAATACGCGACCAGCACGCTGAGCAGCGATCGCGCCCGAGCGAAGCACCCGCCGCGCCCAATGCCCCGGCCACCGCGGGCACGCGAGGTAGCCGGTGACGCGGGCGGTGCTGATTATCGGGCACGGCACCCGCGACGGCGCGGGGGCGGCCGAGTTCCTCCAATTCGCTCGGGACGTCGCGGCACATTGGCCCGCTCGCCGGGTAGCGCCCGGCTTCCTCGAACTCGCCGATCCGCCGGTGCTCCCGGCACTCGAGGCGGTCATCGCGGGCGGCAGCCGGGACATCGTCGTCGCGCCCGCCTTCCTCTTCGGTGCCGGCCACATCAAGAACGACCTGCCGGCCGCGGTTGACGTGGCCCGCGCCCGCTTCCCAGGGGTCACGATCCGGTACGGCGCGCCCTTCGGGGTGGAGCCGCGCGTGCTGCGGGTGCTCGACGAGCGGATCGCGGCGGTCGACGCGAGCGCGGTACCGCCGGAGGACACGGCGATCCTGCTGGTCGGACGCGGCACCAGCGACCCGGACGCGAACGCCGATCTCTACAAGCTCGGCCGCCTGCTGTGGGAGGGGCGTCCCTGGCGGAATGTCGAGTGCGCGTTCTCCGGCCTGGCGCGCCCCTCGCTCCCCGAGGGCCTCGCGCGCTGCGCCGCGCTCGGCGCGCGGCGGATCGTCGTGGCCCCGCTCTTCCTCTTCACGGGGGTCCTGGTCGAGCGCATCAGGCAGCAGGTGCGCGAGCAGGCCGCACACTATCCCGCGATCGAACTAGCCGTCGCCCCGCACCTCGGCGGCGATCCGCTGCTGGGCGAGCTCCTGGCGCAGCGGGTGCGCGAAGCGGAGACTGGCCGCGTCACCATGGGCTGCGATACCTGCGTCTACCGGGCGCCGCTCGTCGGCTTTGAGGCCCAGGCTGGGGCGGCCCGCTTCTCAGACGCCAGCCATGGGCTGCGGGGGCACAGTCATGGTGCTGGGCCGCGGACCGGGCCGGTGCACGACGAGCGGGCGGCGCCGATGGCGGCCGCGCCACTGCGCTTCACGACCGATGGGAGGGTGGACTGGGGCAGTATGTGGACGACGTTCTGCGCCTTGCCCCAGGATGGGGGGCCGCCGCACCGGGGTGCCGACGCATTCCTCGCCGCCCGGGAGGCCGCGGACACCGCGAGCGTTGGCTATCGGTTCGCGGTCGCGGAGATCATCCGCGGCGTGGGGGACGTCAGCGGGCTGGTGGCATACGCCGCGGCGCCGGGCTGGATCGCGGCGCGCTGCACCTCGCCGCGGATGGCGTGCTGGCTCGCGGAGGCGATCGGGCGCGAGAACGTGCAGGCACGCGCCGACGGAACCATCCTGTTCATCCCCGCCGGCGATGACTTCCAGCTCGCGGGCGAGATCAAGAGCGTGATCACCGCTGTGGCCAAGACGACCCATTACTGGCGGGAGCACCTCGCGGCCGTGGTCGATAACGCCAAGGGCCGAGCGGCCGCACCATGAGTGGATTCCTCGCCGACCCAGCCGCGATCACGGCGGAGAGCTTCCGCCGGATCGACGCGCTCCTGGCGCCCTACGGGCTCGCGGGCGATGTCTACCCGATCGTGCGGCGCGTCGTGCACACGACCGCCGACCTCGAGTGGGTCTCCATGCTCCGCTTCCACCCCCAGGCGATTGCGGCGGCGATTGCCGCTCTGCGCGAGAGGGCAGCGATCGTGACCGACGTGCGAATGGTCGCGGCGGGGATCGGGTCGGCGCGCGTAGGACGGCTCGGCGGCATGGTGCATTGCGCGGTGGATGACCCTGCGGCCGCCCGGCTGGCGGAGGAGGCGGGAATCACGCGCACGATGGCGGCGCTGCGGCTCCTGGCACCACACCTGCCGCGCGCGCTCTACGTGGTGGGCAACGCCCCGACGGCGCTCTTCGAGGTCCTGCGCCTCCGTGATGAGGACGCGATCGCGCCGCCGGCCATCATCGGAGTGCCAGTCGGCTTCGTCTCGACCCTTGAGTCGAAGGCGGCGCTGATGCGCCCGGAACGGACGCCCTGGATCAGCAACGTCGGCCCCAAAGGCGGGAGCGCGGTCGCGGCCGCCATCGTCAACGCGCTGCTCGAACTGGCAGAGGACGGCCGGTAATGGACGAGGATCTGGCCCCGCCCCCGCGCGATCGCCGGGGCCTGCGGACCGGCTTCACCACCGGCTCGTGCGCCACCGCGGCGGCAAAAGCGGCGACGATCGCGCTGGTCGGGAGCGTCTCGCCCGGTACCGTCACGATCGCGCTGCCGATCGGCGGGACCGCCACCTTCACGCCGGTGCGCTGGGCCACGGGCGATGGCTGGGCGAGTTGCGCCGTGGTCAAGGACGCGGGCGACGACCCGGATGCCACCCACGGGGCCTTCATCCACGCGCGGGTTGAATGGCAGGATGGCGCGGGCATCGCGCTCGCGGGGGGTGAGGGGGTCGGGGTCGTCACCCTGCCGGGGCTGGGGCTGGAAGTCGGCGGGCCGGCGATCAACCCCGTGCCGCGGCAGATGATCGTCGCCGAGGTGGCGGAGGCGGCGGGCGCCGCGCTGGCGCGGCGCGGGCTGCGCGTCACCATCACCGTGCCGGGCGGCGAGGAGATCGCCAGGAAGACGCTCAACGGGCGCCTGGGGATTATCGGCGGCATCTCTATCCTCGGCACCTGGGGAATTGTCAAGCCGTACTCCACGGCATCGTGGCGTGCGAGCGTGGTGCAGGCGGTGCAGGTGGCGGCGGCCAACGGCCAGCGGGAAGTGGCACTGTGCACCGGCAGCCGCTCGGAGAAATTCGCGATGCGCTACTTCGGGCACCTGCCGCCGATCGCCTTCGTCGAGATGGGCATCTTCACCGGCGACGCGTTGCGCGCCTGCAAACGCGCGGGGGTGCGGTGGGCCGCGGTTTGTGGCATGGTCGGCAAGTTCGCCAAGCTGGCGCAGGGCCGCATGCAGACGCACGTCGCCGGCAACCAGGTCGACACCGCGTTCCTAGCGGAGGTCGCGGCGGGCTGTGGCGCCGGGCCGGACCTGCACGCGGCGATCCGCGGCGCCAACACCGCGCGCCACGTCGGCGAGCTGGTCGAGGAAGCGGGGCTCGAGGTAGCCTTCTACGGGGAACTCGCGGCGCTGACGCACGCCCGTTGCGTCGACCACGTCCAAGGCCGGCTCCGGATCGAGGCCGTGCTCTTTGACTTCGGGGGGCGGGTGCTCGGCCGGGCGGCCGGGACGATGGGCGGGGTAGCGTCATGACGAGGGTCGTGTCGCCCATCGAGATCGTCGGGATCAGCGACGGCGGCCCACGCAGCCTGACCGCCGAGACGGCGACGATCGTGGAAGGCGCAGACGTGCTCTGCGGCGGGGAGCGGCAGCTCGCACTCTTCCCGCAACATCCCGCCGAGCGGCTCGTCATCCGCGGCGGGATGGACGCGCTCGCTGCCCGGCTGCGCGCGGCGGCGGACGCGGGCCGGCATGTGGTCGTGCTGGCCTCGGGCGACCCGCTCCTCTACGGCATCGGCGGCACCCTGCGCCGCTATCTGCCCGCAGATCGGCTGCGGGTCCACCCGAACGTCGGCGCGATACAGCTGGCCTGGGCGCGGATCGCCGAGCCGTGGCAGGACGCCGGGCTGGTGAGCGTCCACGGCCGCGCGCTCGCCCCGGTCGTCGACGCGGCCCGATGCCACGGCAAGATCGCGATCTTGACCGACGATGAGCATACCCCCGCCGCGATCGCGCGCGCGCTGCTCGACGCCGGACTGCCGGACCGGCGTGCCGTCGTCTGCGAACGGCTGGGCGGTGACGCTGAGCGGGTGACGGAGACCCGGCTTGCTGCCCTGTCGGACCAGCGCTTCGATCCTCTCAACGTCCTGCTGCTGCTCACCGACGAGCCGACCAGCGAAGTGGATTCGGCGGACCGGGGCTTGGCCGAGGGACAGTCGGGTGGCTGGGCGCCCGGACTACCAGATGAATCCTTCGCCCGGCGGACCCCGAGGGATGGCTTGATCACCAAGCGCGAGGTGCGCGT
>JAUJMV010000032.1:0-7634 GCA_030446685.1 Thermomicrobiales bacterium
TAAAACTAGGGCGTATCCTCAGTTGTGGTAGGCTTCGTGGGTTCGCGGTGGGGCGGGGCGGGCGGAGGCGGGGGGTTACCTCTCCGCCACCGCCATCCTCCCCAACTGAGGACACGCCCTGGTTGGCGTTGGCGATGGTGGCGGCGAAGCAACCCAGGCCAAACTAGGGGCGATTCGTGAACCGCCCGGTGTCCCTGGCGAGCGGTTGCCACACGACACGGGCGCGCTGCGGCGTGCCCCCACGCGCGGTCCCCTCGCGCTCACTCCGGGGCCGATGACCGGATGCGGCGCGGCTCGATCACGATCGTCACCCAGTCCGGCGCAACGCGCTCCCAGGCTGCCAGCGTCCGCTCGGCCTGCTCAGCCGGGTAATACCGGGGCGCGAGGCGCTGCGCGAGCGCGAACCCCGTCCCCTCTTCGATGGTGGCCGCCCCCTCGATCGCCACCCATGCCTCCGGCACCCCCACCGGCTCCGCCACCGTGAGGCAAACCCGCCCGTCGCGCCGCAGCCGCGCCACCTTCGGCGACCGACCCGACGAGAACATGCGCGCCCGCGCCCCATCCCACTCATACCAGATCGGGATCGCCAGCGGCGCACCCCCCGCATCCAGCGTCGCCAGCACCCCGATACGCGTCTGCTCCAGAAAAGCATCGCGCCCCGCGACCGACATCTCCGCCATCACCCTCTCCTCTCGCCGGATACGGTCCTCCCCCGATTGCTCGTCGACGCCCATGCGACCCCGGCCGAGAATGGTGTTGCTGAGGCACCTTGCTCTCGGTCGGGGGGCGCATGGACGACGCCTTCATTGTAGCGGTGTACGCGGTGATAGACGAGACGATGCGCGCCCTGGGGCATCGCGACCACCCGCTGGTCGGGGTCGGCGACGCGGAGGTGCTGACAGTGGCGGTGGTCGCCGCGCGGCACTTCCGGAGCCGCCACGCCCTGGCGCTGGCGACGCTCCAGCGCCAGGGCTACCTGTCCGGCGCGCTCAGCCCGGCGCGCTGTAACCGGCGGCCGCACATGCTGGCCGACTGGTTCCGGTTGATTTAGGAGACGCTGGCCGAGCTGCTGGCGCGCGGCGACTGCTTCCTGATCGACAGCCTGCCTGTTCCCGGCGTGCAAGCGCGCCCACGCCGGGCGCCGCCGCACGGTGCGCGGGCGGGTCTACTGCGGCGCGTGCCCGGCGAAGGGCGAGAAGCTGTTCGGCTGGCGGCGGCACCTGGTCCGCACCCCGACGGCATCCCGGTGGCCTCCGACCTGCCCCCGGCCGGGCCGCGCGACCTCACCCCGCGCTACGAGCCGACGGCGGCACTGCCGGTCGGCGCGACGGTCTACGGCGACAAGGGCTACAACAGCGCGCCGGACGAGCGCTGGCTGTGGGAGGAGGCCGAAGTGCGGCCGGTGCCGCACCCCAAGCGGAACATGTGGCCGAACGAGTGGGACGACGCGCCGGCGGTGCGGGAGGAGCGCCACACCATCGAGACGGTCAACAGCCAGCTCGCGGCGATGGGCATCCAGAGCCCGCATGTGCGGAACGGTGCCAGTCCTCGAACTCAAGGTCCACTCAGGACATCGTGCGGGGCCGGGGAATTGTCCCCCGGCCCCGCGCCTGTCCCGCTCGTCGGCCCCGCCCGCCGTCGAGCAGCGCCGGCATCAGTCCGCCGCGCTCGCTTCGACGCTCAGATCGCCGCTGCGCCGGTGCCGGTACAGCAGGGCGCCGATTGCCGCCGCGATCAGGAGGAAGAGGATGCGGAAGAACCACTGGATCTGGGACGCGATCGCCGGGTTGCTGCTCAGGGTCGGCATCAGGAACTGGTCGGCCAGCACCAGCGCCACCGCGGTCAGGCCGACGAGCAGGGCGAGGACCAGCGGGTTCGCCGGGTACCGCTCGGTCGACTCCCGCTCCTCCCCCTCGATCGGGTTGTCTTTCGTCTCCCGGATCAGCACCATCCCGAGCACGAAAGTGATCGCCGCCACCACGACCGGGTAGACCAGCCCGGAGTACTGCGGCGAGACCGGCAGCCCGCCGGGGTTCGCGCGCGCCTGGGCGACGATCGCGGCGGCGGTGAACGGCAGGAAGCCGCCGAAGTAGCCGTTGCCGATGTGGTAGGGCAGCGACACCGAGGTGTAGCGGACCCGCGGCGGGAAGGACTCGACCAGGAAGGCCGCGATCGGGCCGTAGACCATCGTGACCAGGATGACCAGCACCCAGACGCAGGCCGTCAGGACGAACGGGTTGTAATTCCCGCCCCGCGGGGTGAACTGGTACATCAGCATGAACATCGGGATCGTCAGGATCGCCCCGAGCAGGTTGCCGGCCAGGATCACCGGCTTGCGCCCGATCCGGTCGGAGAGCGCGCCGAAGACGATGAAGAACGGGGTGGCGAGCGCCAGCGCCGCGGCGATGATCCAGTTCGAGGCCTCGAAGGAGACGCCGCCCAGGTTCGCGCTCTGCAGCCAGTTGAGGGCGTAGAACTGGCCGGTGTACCAGACGACCGCCTGCCCCGCCACCATGCCCCAGAGGACGGTCAGGACGGTCTGCCACTTCGCCCAGCTCCCGAAGCTCTCGGCGATCGGCGCCTTGGAGGTGTTCCCCGCGCTCTTCATCTGGGCGAAGAGCGGCGACTCCCGCAGCCGCAGGCGGATGAAGAGCGAGATGCCGACCAGGAAGATCGAGATCAGGAAGGGGATCCGCCAGCCCCAGCTCTCCCAGGCGGCGGCCGGCATCGACTTGCTCACCGCCAGGATCACCAGCAGCGAGAGGAAGAGGCCGAGGGTCGCCGTCGTCTGGATGTAGGCGGTGTAGTAGCCGCGCCGGTTGTCCGGGACGTGCTCGGCGACGTAGGTCGCCGCGCCGCCGTACTCGCCGCCGAGGGCCAGTCCCTGGACGAGCCGCAGGACGATCAGGATCGCCGGGGCGAGGATGCCGATCGTTTCGTAATTGGGCAGCAGGCCGATGATGAAGGTCGCGCCGCCCATCACCAGCAGGGTCATCAGGAAGGCGTACTTGCGCCCGATCAGGTCGCCGAGGCGGCCGAAGACGAGCGCGCCGAAGGGCCGCGCCGCGAAGCCGGCGGCGAAGGTCGCCAGCGTCTGGATCGTCGCCAGCGTCGGGTTGCCGGGGGGTAGAACTGCCGGGAGAGGATCACGGCGAGGCTGCCGAAGATGTAGAAGTCGTACCACTCGATCATCGTGCCGACGGCGGACGCGCCGATGACCTGGAAGATGCTCGCATCCCCCAGCCGCTGCGACGCGCTGGAGCCGCTCGGCGCCGGTACGGCGTGGCCTGCCATGGGCCTCCCTCCTGTCTATGGGCGACCCTCCCGTGCTCGGGGTCGCCTGGGTCGCGGAGCCTGGCACCGCGCCGTGCCTGCGCGCACCTCACCGTGCGTCCGTCGCTGCTGGGGCCACGTAGGACTGCCCCCGATTCTACGGCGCGGAGGTTGCCGGCCGGGTTAACGAAGGTTAACGGCGGGTAAACGACTTGTGCCGCGCGCACGGGCGAAGTGGTATACTCGATCGTCAAAGCACAAGTGGACCAACGTACCGCGCGGCGATGCGACAATCGAAGCGTATCGGGTGTGAGCGATGCGACGGAGTCGGCGGGGCCAGCGCCTGATCGCCCTGGCCTGCCTGGGCGCCCTGCTCCTCAATTACCCGCTCCTCTCGCTCTTCAACAGCGAGCGCACCGTCCTGGGCGTCCCCTCCTCTACGCCTATCTCTTCGCCGCCTGGGCCGTCCTGATCGCCCTGCTGGCGCTCGTCGTCGAGCGGGGGCCGTGAGCGAGTCGTCAGTCGTCGGTTGTCAGTCGTCAGAAGGTCCAGGGTGAGGACACCCGCCTGCTTGTTTGCAATCGTCCACTGAGAACTACCTGACTACCCGACTACCCGACTACCCCCGACTGACGACTGAAGGGCGCGCGATGCTGCAAAGCTGGGTCATCATCCTCAGCGCCTTCGCCTACCTGGGCGGGCTCTTCGCCATCGCCTGGTGGGGCGACCGGCGGGCCGACGCCGGGCGCAGCGCGATCGGCCGCCCCGCCGTCTACGCCCTCTCGCTGGCCGTCTACTGCACCTCCTGGACCTTCTACGGCAGCGTCGGGCGGGCCGCGGTGAGCGGGGCCGAGTTCCTGACGATCTACCTCGGCCCGACCCTGACCGCCGCCCTCTCCTGGCTCGTCCTGCGCAAGATCCTGCGGATCAGCAAGGTCAACCGGATCACCTCGCTCGCCGACCTGATCGCCTCGCGCTACGGCAAGAGCGCCCTCCTCGGCGGGCTGGTGGCGGTCATCGCCACCGTCGGGGTCGTCCCCTACATCGCCCTCCAACTCAAAGCCGTCTCCACCAGCTTCACCCTGCTGCTGCGCTACCCCGCCATCGGCGGCCCCGCCGGACTGGGGGAGGCGCCGCTCTGGCGCGACACCGCCCTCTACGTCGCCCTGCTGCTGGCCGCCTTCGCGATCCTCTTCGGCGCCCGCCACCTCGACGCCACCGAGCGCCACGAGGGGCTGGTCGCGGCGGTCGCCTTCGAGTCGGTGGTCAAGTTGCTGGCCTTCCTGGCGGTCGGCGCCTTCGTCACCTTCGGGCTCTACGACGGCTTCGGCGACCTGGCCGCGCGCGCCGCCGCGGCCCCCGAGGCGGCGCGGCTGCTGACGATCGGCGGGGCGGGGGCCTGGGGGAGCTGGGCGTCGCTGACCGTCCTCTCGATGCTGGCGATCCTCTTCCTGCCGCGCCAGTTCCAGGTCGCGGTGGTCGAGAACGTCGACGAGCGGCACCTGAACCGGGCGATGTGGCTCTTCCCCCTCTACCTCCTGGCGATCAACCTCTTCGTCCTGCCGATCGCCATCGGCGGGCTGCTGCGCTTCCCCGGCGGCGCCGTCGACGCCGACACCTTCGTCCTGACCCTGCCGATGGCCGAGCGCCGGGAGGCGCTGGCGCTCTTCGTCTTCCTCGGCGGGCTCTCCGCGGCGACCAGCATGGTGATCGTCGAGACGGTCGCGCTCAGCACGATGGTCGCCAACTCGCTGGTGCTGCCGGTCCTGCTGCGCCTGGGGCTGTCGCGCCTCGACGGGCGGCGCGACCTCGGCGGGCTGCTGCTGGCGATCCGCCGGGGCGCGATCGTCCTGATCCTGCTGCTGGGCTACGGCTACTTCCGGATCGCCGGCGAGGCCTACGCCCTGGTCTCGATCGGCCTCGTCTCGTTCGCCGCCGTGGCGCAGTTCGCCCCGGCGATCCTCGGCGGCATCTTCTGGAAAGGGGGCACCCGCCTCGGCGCGCTCTGCGGCCTGACCGCCGGCTTCCTGGTCTGGGGCTACACCCTGCCGCTCCCCTCGCTGGCGCAGTCCGGCTGGCTGTCGCGCGCGTTCCTGGAGCGCGGGCCGTGGGGCCTCGGGCTGCTCCGGCCGCAGGAACTCCTCGGCCTGCAGGGACTCGACCCGATCACCCACGCGCTCTTCTGGAGCCTGCTGGTCAACGTCGGCGGCTACGTCGGCGTGTCCCTCTTCAGCGGCCAGTCGCCCGCCGAGCAGCGCCAGGCGGCCCTGTTCGTCGACGTCTTCCGCGCGCCGGGCGCGACGGACGGCGGGCGCGCGGGGGGCGGCGGCGTCGCGGTGGCGGAGCTGCGCCAACTGCTGGCGCGCTTCCTGGGGCCGGAACGGGCGGACGAGGCGCTGGGGGCCTACACGCGCGAGCGCGGTTCCGATCCGCGCCGCGCGCCGGGGGCGGAGGCCGACCCGGCGCTGGTGGGCTGGGTCGAGACGACGCTGGCCGGGGCCGTCGGGGTGGCCGCCGCGCGGGTGCTGGTCGACTCGGTCGCCGGGCGGGAGCCGCCGGGGCTCGACGAACTGTTGCACATCGTCGACGAAGCCTCGCAGATCATCGCCTACAGCCACCGGCTGGAGGAGCAGTCGCGCGCGCTGGAGGTGGCGACCAGCGAGCTGCGCGCGGCCAACGGGCGGCTGCGCGAGCTCGACCGGCTGAAGGACGATTTCATCGCCACCGTCACCCACGAGCTGCGCACGCCGCTGACCTCGATCCGCGCCTTCTCGGAGATCCTCTACTACAACCCCGACCTCCCCGCCGACCGGCGCGAACGGTTCCTCGGCATCATCATCAAGGAGAGCGAGCGGCTGACGCGGCTGATCAACCAGGTGCTCGACCTGGCGAAGCTCGAATCGGGCAACGCCGAGTGGCGCGTCGCGGCGGTCGATCTGCGCGAGGTGATCGAGGAGGCGGCCGTGGCGACGAGCCAGCTCTTCGCCGAGCACGGCGCGACCCTGCGCGCCGACCTGCCCGCCGCCGTGCCCCCCGTCCTGGCCGACCGCGACCGGCTGGTGCAGGTGCTGCTCAACCTCCTCGCCAACGCCGCGAAGTTCTGCGACCGGGAGGCGGGCCTGGTCACGATGCGGCTGCGCGTGGTGGAGGGGGCGGTGCGCGTCGAGGTGCGGGACAACGGCCCCGGCATCGGTCCGGCGGACCAGCAGGCGATCTTCGAGAAGTTCCGGCAGGGCGGCGATCGGGCGGGCGGGCGGCCGCAGGGGACCGGCCTGGGCCTGCCGATCAGCCGGCAGATCGTGACCCACTTCGGCGGGTGGCTGTGGGTCGAGAGCGCGCCGGGCGCCGGCGCGACCTTCGCGTTCACCCTGCCGCTCGGCGCGGCGCCGCTCCCGGCGCCGGCGGCGCCGGCCAGTTCCGGCGCGCGGCAACTGCTGGGGCAGCGCGGCGATTGAGCGTCCCATAGCCCGGCTGCCCCGGTAACGGCGCAAGCGCCGGGTGGGAGGGGCCTGGCCCTACAAGACCTGACCCTGTCCGCCCAATCGCGCGCCGCGAGGCGAACGTCGGTCGGGGACGACACGGAGCGAGCGATGAAAATCCTGGTCGTTGACGACGATCCCCACATCCTGGAGGCCCTGACGGTGGGCCTGGAACTGCAGTGGCCGGACAGCGCGGTCATCCCGGCGGGCGACGGCGAGGCCGGGCTGGAGGCGTTCTACGAGCACAACCCGGACGTGGTGGTGCTCGACGTCGCCATGCCGCGCAAGAGCGGCTTCGAGGTCGTGCGGGAGATCCGCCGCGTCTCCGACGTGCCGGTGATCATGCTCACCGCGCGCGGCGAGGAGACCGCCCAGGTGCGCGGCCTCGAACTCGGCGCCGACGACTACCTGGTCAAGCCGTTCAGCCACCTGGTGCTGCTGGCCCGGATCAAGGCCGTCCTGCGCCGCGCGGAACTGCCCGCCCCGGTGCCGACCCTGCCCGACTTCACCGCCGGCGACCTGGCGATCAACTTCCAGACCCGCGAGGTGACGCGCGCCGGCTGGCCGGTCAAGCTGACGCCGGTCGAGTACAAGCTCCTCTACCAGCTCGTCCGCCACGCCGGCCGGACCCTCCCCCATCAGGCGCTGCTCGACAGCGTCTGGGGCGCCGACTACATCGCCACGACCGACCACCTCAAGGTCTTCATCAGCCGCCTGCGCGCCAAGCTCGAACCGGACGGCGCCCCGCGCCTGATCGAGACCGAGCGCGGGGTCGGCTACCGCCTCGTGCGCCCGCGGGGGTGAGCCGGTGGCCGATTTCTTCGTGGTCCAGCACGCGCAGAAGGCGAGCGCGCCGGGCGACCCGCCCCTGTCCGCGCTCGG
>JAUJMV010000032.1:7734-55771 GCA_030446685.1 Thermomicrobiales bacterium
GGGCGCGGGCGACCCGCGAGCGGGACTACCGGCCGCGGGGCGGCGATTCCTCGCGCGCCGCGGGGGATCGTTTCCTGGCGCTGCTGGAGGAGCTGGCGCGCGGCGGCGAACGGGGGCCGACCGTGCTGGTGACCCACGGCGGGATCACGGTCGATCTGGCGCGCAACCTCTTCCCGGACGCGTCCCTGCAACGTCTCCGCCCCGGCATCATCGAATCCGGCCCCATGGGCTGCGCGATCACCCACCTGGTCAGGGGCGCCGCCGGGTACGAGCTCAGGGCGCTCGGCGCGGTCGACCACCTGCCCGCCGCCCTCTGGAGCGGGCATGCCCCCGCGGCACGCCCGTAGGCCCCGACCGGCCTTGTTTTCCCGTCCCGACTGCGCCTCTCCAGGCCGGTGGCGCCCGCTTCCGACTGCCCCATAGAGCGGCGGGGGGCGCCTGCCGCACCACCCGCGATGCGCGCGCCACACGCGTAGCCGCCTCGCCAATCAGGTTGAACTGTGGTTGAACCGCTGGGCTTGAGGGCCGGGCACGATCCATCCCCGTCATCCTGAGCCGCGGCGAAGGATCGGTGTCCCTGGCGCCGGTTGCGGTTGTCCGCCATGTCCGCGGCTGGGACGGTGATCCTTCGCTACGCTCAGGATGACGGGGACAGTGCGCGGCGCACCGCTCGCGCACATACCAGTTTGGAAGCGCGGCTTGCCCGCTGCCCGACGCCAACCTCGACAAAGACAAAACTCGCAGGTCGGCGCCGGTTGTGAAAGAAACAACAATCCCCCGCGCCCGTAGATCGCGTCAGGGCGCGCCCGGCACCGGGGATCGGGCGCGCCGACGACAGGTCCCGGCCGGCGCGAGGCCGCGCCGCGCCATCGTTGAGAGGGGGGAGCATGGCCGAGATTCGCGTGTCGGTCGAACGACCGGTCGCCGCACCGGCGGAGCGGGTGTACCGGCTCATCACCGACTATCGGGAGCACCACCCGCGCTTTCTGCCGCCCGCCTTCTCCGATTTTCAGGTCGAGCGGGGCGGTGTCGGCGCGGGCACGGTGGTGCGGTTCCGGCTGGCGGCCGGCGGGCGGAGCCGGGCCTACCGGCAGCAGGTGGCGGAGCCGCGGCCCGGCCGGGTGCTGGTCGAATCCGACCTCGATTCCGGCGCCGCGACGACCTTCACGGTGACGCCCATCGGCGAGGGGTGCCGCGTCCGCGTCGAGACGGCCTGGCAGGGGGCCGGCGGCGTGCGCGGCTTCTTCGAGCGCCTGCTCGCCCCGCGGGTCCTGCGCCCGCTCTACGCCGACGAACTGGCGCGCCTCGACCGCTACGCCCGCGAGCAGGCGGCGTGACGACGAGCGTGGGGAACGCGAGGCCGCCGGGGGACACCCCCGGCGGCCTCGCTGCGTCCTGCCTTCGGTCCGTGGCCTTCCCGTCTAGCCCTTGACCGAGCCGGCGGTCAAGCCCTCAACCATGAACCGTTGCGCGAACATGTAGAGGATCGTCACCGGGATCGCCGTCATGATCGCGGCGGCGGACAACTGCCCGAAGGGGAAGATGTCGCCGATGATGATCGTGGAGAGGCCGACCGGCAGCGTCCGCAAGTTTTCCGAGTTGATCATGATGTTGGCGATGACGAACTCGTTGAACGCCCCGGTGATCGCGAAGAGGCCGACGGTCATCAGTGCCGGCAGCGTCAGTGGCAGGATGATCCGGAAGAAGGCCTGGAAGTGATTGGCGCCGTCGATCATCGCCGCCTCCTCCAACTCCTCCGGGATCGAGCGGTAGTAACCCATCAGCAGCCAGCAGGCGAAGGGGAGGCCGAAGCTCGGGTAGGCGATCATCAGCGCGCTGAGCTTGTTGATCTGCCCCAGCGAGGTGAAGATCCGGTAGAGCGGGATGACGACCATGATCGAGGGCATCAGGTAGACGAAGAGGATCATCGTCGACATGAAGCCCGCCCCGCGCCACTTCAGCCGCGTCAGCGCGTAGGCGCCGAGCGCGCCGATCAGCACCGACAGGACGCAACTGACGATCGCCACCTGCAGGCTGTTCAGGAACCACCGCGGGAAGAGCGTCTGGGTCAGCATGTGGTTGAAGTGCTCGAGCGTGAAGGGCTGCGGCCAGAAGATCGAGCGGCCGGTGCGCACCTGCGCTTCCTGCTTGAAGGCGGTGATGATCATGAAGTAGAAGGGGTAGAGCTCGAAGATGACGAGGGCGCCGAGCGCCACGCTGGCGCCGATGCCGCCGATCCACTTCGTCACGCGCCGCAGCGGACCCTCGCGCCGCGCCTGGCCCGCGGTGATCGAGCGCGTCAGCATGCCGCCGAGCGCGCTGAAGAGGCGCTCGATCCCGTCGATGACGTAACGCAGGGCGAGGATCGCCAGCGGGGCCAGCAGCATGGCGACGAGCGTGATGTGCAGGCCGGCGAAGGCGCGCAGCAGCAGGCCGATGGCGGCCAGCGCGAACGGCCAGATCAGCGACCAGTGGATCCGCTCGGCGAACTGCGCCAGGCGCCCGTCGTCCCCGCCGCTGCTCCGGTTCGCCTCGCCGCGCATGTAGCGGCCGAGGATCAGGATCATCACGATCAGCACCGGCACCAGCGCCATCGTCACCGCGATCCCCAGGCTCGGGCGGTTCTGCCCGAACGCCAGCTCGTAGGCCAGGATCGAGAAGATGCGCGTCGCGCCGCCCGGCCCGCCGCCGGTGATCAGGTAGATCAGGCCGAAGGCGTTGAGGGTGAAGATCAGCGACAGCAGGCAGGCGACGATCGTGACGTAGCGCAGGCCGGGCAGGGTGATGTTGAGGAACCGCTGCCAGCCATTGGCGCCGTCGACCGCCGCCGCGTCGTAGAGAGTCGCGTCGATCGACTTCAGCCCGGCCAGCAGGATGATCGTGAAGAAGGGGATGCCCTTCCAGACGTTCACCACGATCATCGCTGGCAGAGCCAGGTTGTAGTTGCCGAGCCAGTCGATCGCCTGGCCCGGCTGCAGCAGCCCCAGCGCCTGGGCGGTCTGGTTGAGCCCGCCGTAAGTGGTGTTATAGAGGCCGCGCCAGATCAGCGCCGCCACCACCTCCGGGATGATCCACGGCAGGAGGACCAGGGCGGTGAGGACGGCGCGGAAGCGCTTCAGCCGGTGCAGCAGCAGCGCCGCGCTGAGCCCGACCCAGTACTTGATGAAGACCGAGATGACCGCGAACTGCACCGTGTGCAACACCGCTTCGCGGAACGAGGAATCGGCCCAGAGGCGCTGGTAGTTCCCCAGCCCGACGAAGCCCATGTTCCGCACGCCGAGCACGTTGTAGAAGCTCAGGCGCAGCGCGTAGAAGAGCGGGTAACCGATCAGCCCGAAGAGGAGCAGCACCAGCGGCAGGATGAAGAGGTAGGCGGCGGGCCAGTCCCGCCCCAGGATACGCTTCGTGCGCCCGCCGAGTGTCAGCGGTCGTCGGCCGGCGGCCGTGCCTGGCGCACCTCGCGCGGACTGAATGGCCATCCGATCCTCCTTGCCTGACGAATACAGGCTGGTCGGCTGGCCGGCCGGCGGACGGAAGGCGACCGCGCCGCCCCCCATCCGCCTTGCCGATCAGCCGACCAGTTGACTTACGCGCCCTTGCGCCCGAAGTCCTTGTAGACCTGGACCCACTTGTTGTGGTAGTTCTTGACCACCTCGGGGACCGGCTTGCCCTGCAGGATCTCGGCCATCATGTCGGTGTGATCGTTGCTGGCGTCGATCGAGTCGACCAGCCGGATTGGGCGGGCCGGGCCAGCGGAGGCCGGTGAATTGGGCCTGGGCACTCGTCGCCGCATTGGCGAAGGCGATCTGGGCGGCGGTCCGCGCGACGGGGTTCCCCTGGATGATCGGATTGTCCTTGCCGCTGGCGTAGGCGGGCAGCGCGTAGCCGAGGAGATCTGCCAGATCCGCTCCTGGACCGGCAGCGTCTGCATGTGCCGGACCAGGTCGGCGACCGCCTCCCGGTTCTTGCTCCCCTTGAGCAAGTACCAGCGGTTGCCGCTGAACATGTCGAGGCGCGCGCCGTCGCTGATCCGCTTCGGGTACGCGACGTAGGCGATGTTATTGGCGAACGGCACCTTGTCCAACTGCGCCTTGGCGTACATCGTCCCGGCGTTCTGGGTGATCGCGATGGTGCCGGCCAGGAAGGCCTCGTTGTTGCTCGGGTCGGTCCAGGCGAGGATCCCCGGCGGCAGCATCTTGGCCCACTTCGGGTCGGTGAAGGTCTCCTTGAGCCATTCGAGGCCCTTGATGCTCTCGGGAATTGAAGCGGACGAACTGCCCGGTCTCGTCCTGGAGGACGCTGCCGTAGCGGTAGAGGACATTCTTGACGAGGCCGCCGCCATCGCCCCGGTTGACGGTCGACCCCCAGCCCCACATCCGCTGGTCGGGGTTGGACACCTTCAGCGCCGCCTCGCGCATCTTGTCGAAGGTCTCGGTCTCCGCCTCGACGTCGAGGCCGTTCGCCTGGAAGACGTCGCGGCGGACCCAGTTGCCGTCAACGCGGGTGTGGAAGGGGTCGCCCACCACTCTTCCTTGTTGCTGCCCTCGCCCTGGAAGTACAGCGCGTCCTTGAAGCCGAACGTCGCCTGGCCGTACAGCTCCTGCATCTGGTTGGTCAGTTCGGTCATCGGCTCGGAGGCCGTTGAACTGGTAGTCCCGCGCCGAGACGTTGTGCATCAGCACGTCCGGCGCATTGCCCGACTGGACCTGCGCGATCAGCTTGGTCTTGAGGTCGCCGCCGCCCTGGAAGCCGGCGACCGGCGTGATCTCGAACTGCCAGCCGTTGGTCTTGCAGAACTCCGCCATCTCGGCGTTCACGAAGGCGTTGTGGTCGGGGTGGAAGTCGTTGTTGAGCAGGATCTGCAGCTTGCCATTGACCTTGGCGTTCGACTTCGTGCGGGCGATGCCCGCGGCTGCTGTCGCCGTCGGCGGCACCGGGGTCGGCGCCGCCGCCCCGGTCGCTGTCGTCGCCCCACTGGCCGCCGTCGTCGCGGCGGGCGCGCGGCGCCGCCGGTGGTCGCGGCGGGGCCGCGCGGGCCGGTCGGCGCCGTCGCGGCCGGCGCGGCGTCGCCGCTACAGGCGGCCAGGACCGGCAGCGCCGCCAGCCCGGCGCCCAGCACGCCGATCCGGCGCATGAACTGGCGGCGGCTCAGCCGTGTGCCGGCGGGGTGTCGTGGGCCGTCGGGAGGGTCTGTTCCTGGTCGCGTTCGCGCATTGTCCACTCCTCCTGTACAACTGCTCCCCCAGCATGGGAAAATGACTCGCGCCGCGGATGGCCGGGTGCGAGCCGGCTCCGATGACACCGGGAGGGGTGCTAGCCCACCATGATCCGCCTGCTCCTCGATCGATCCCGGCGGTCGCTGGCACCGCCGGATGAAGGGTGAAGGGCCGCGTAGGACTCGGCGTCGCCGGGCCGGTGTTGCGGCCCGAGACCGTCGTGGTGCGATCGCAGCGGGATGAACGGTGACGAACGAGCATGATAGGGCTATCGTATTGTCGGCGCCGAGAACGTGCCATAACTATACCCATTGTGCCAATCCGCTGTCAAGTTGTATCCTCGGCACAACGGCGCGGCCGACGCGGCGAGCGTAAGCCGGGCGCGCCGGGCGTGTGGGGCTGATCGCGCCTGGGAGGTCCGAGCGGGCGGCGTCCGTGCATGGTGACGACGAGTTGGGCTGCAAGGGGGCGCCGGTGCCACGCTACGATTTCGAGTGCCGCGGCTGCGCGGAGCGGTCGACGTCGAGCGCCCGGTCGCCGCGGCCGCCGCCCCCTGCCCCTGCCGCTTCTGCGGCGCGCCCGCCCCGGCGGCTCTACACCGCCCCGAAGCTCCTCTTCAAGCCCGACCCCAACGATGTCCGACCGGGCTGGCATTCGCACGGCGCCTACGGCCACGCCCACCCGCGGGGGCGCGGCGCCCCGGCCACGACCGTCCGCCGCGCTGGGGTGGCCCGGCCGAGTGACCGGCCGAGGGCGGGCGGCGTGGGAACCGCCTGAGCCGGCGGCGCGGCGGGGCGGCCGTTACGCGCCCCAGGCGATCCCCCGGGGCGGCAACCGGCAGCGTTGTTCGGGTAGCGGTTCGGCACCTGATGGGCAAGCGAAAGCCCCGGCGACCGTTGGGGCCGGGGCTGGATAGCAACGGGGCGACACTGGCAGGCCATACAGGGGGTGGTCGGGGGAGGAAAGAGGATGATATCACCGGAGGTTGGTCGTACCGGAGGTAATCCGGAGGGACCGGCCGGTGTCGCGCGAGCTATTCGCTTGGTAAAGGTCGTCCCACTGGTACTACGCACCACGACGACTCCTCGTTTCACCACCGCAATTCCTGTGCCGCGAACCTTACAAATGTCTCCCAGGGACACGTTTGGGGGCGGCCCAGTGCTGACACTCCTGTTGCCGATTCCTCATGGCACAGCGGCCGTGCGACCCGGCCAAACGTGATCGCGCGTCTCGCGGTTTTGGCCGGGCAACGCCTTGCGGCGCACTCCTGGCGCGGCTCGACCCGCCGATGCTGTGTCGCTTCCGTTCGCCGGGCGTGGATCGGGGGGATGGCGGGGGTTACAGGCGTGGAATCGGCGCTGATCCCGACGCCTGCCCCCTTGCCCCTAGCATAGAACGATGATCGCCCCCTGATAATGAGGAAAAATACCCGCGGGGCGGGGTGGAAATCGCCCCGTCGCGCGCGGCAAGCGCCGGCGGGCGATCTGCTCGCGACGTTTTGCTACCCCTTTGCAATTAGAGGCAAGAACAGCGCCACCCCACCTGGGGGGTGCTCTCGTTCTCGGTGTACTGGCTTGCTAACTGGTGGTGCCAAGGGCCGGAATCGAACCGGCGACACCGTGATTTTCAGTCACGTGCTCTACCGACTGAGCTACCTTGGCAGGCTGCGGGGCGTGCCGGTGGGCGATGAGGGACTCGAACCCCCGACATCCTCGGTGTAAGCGAGGCGCTCTAGCCAACTGAGCTAATCGCCCGCGGGCGGCGGGACGCGCTCGCCAGCGCCGCTGTTCCTGGTGCCGAGGAAGGGACTTGAACCCTTACGACCTAAATCGGTCACTAGGCCCTCAACCTAGCGCGTCTGCCTATTCCGCCACCTCGGCAGGTGGGCACGTTCGGAAAGTATAGGGCGCACGCGGGGCCTTGTCAAGAATCCGCTTCAGGCGCCGGGAATGCTGCCGGGGCGTGCCGCCGACGCGCCCCGGACGCGCTGGCCGAGGCCCGATAGCCCTCTCGTGCCGGGCAGGATCCCCCTGCCGGCGGCGAACCGGCGCCACCCTCTCGGGTCTACATAATAGTGGCAGGTGTCGTTACTTCGTCCTCAGTCCTCAGCCCTCTCGATGGCGACGAGTTCGACGCGGGCGTCGCGCAGGGTCGTCCAGGCGCCGGTGGCGGGCGCCTCCGCCGGGTCGCGCAATTGGGCCAGGGCGGTGCCGAGGCCGAGGTCGAGCACCAGGCGCAGGGTCAGTTGCGGCGCGTCAATGACGTGGCGCACGACCCGCCGCCGCTCGCCGCCGACCTCCTCCCAGGTGGTGACCGGGCCGGTGTAGCGCCACGCGGTGCGGTGGTGGTCGAGGACGCGCCCGGCGGCAACTGGGGGGGCATCCATGTCGGCGCGGGCGCTGGTCGGGGTCAGGCGGCGCTCGCGGGCGGGGTTGGGGGCGAGCGTCGGGTGGAAGAACTCGACCGCGAGGCGGCAGGGCCGGCCGAAGAAGCCGGGGGGGCAGAGGTGGTCGGGGTCGAAGACGGCGATCTCGCCCGCCGGCTCGCCCCCCGCGTCGGCGAGGCGCACGCGCAGCCACTCCCAGTAGCCGCCGCCCGGCACGTCCTCGCGCCGGAAGCGGTCCGGCGTCCCGGCGAGCGTGACGCGCGGCAGATCGGCGGGCAGGACCACGCGCCCCTCCTCTACGCGCAGAATTGCTTCGCTGGGCCACGAGGCCCCGAGCGAACGTATCGCCGTCCGCTCGTTGCGCTGGCGGACCCGCGATCGGTCGGGCGCGTCCCCGGCGGTGCGGCGCAGAACCCGTGCCAGGGCGACCAAGCGCGCCCGGTCGCGTCGCGGGATGCGGGTGCGCCCGCCGGCGAACTGCCGCCGGATGGAGCACGCCTCCAGCCCGCCTCCGGGAGTCGCCGTTGCGTACGTGCGCCGGAAAGGATACAGTTAGGGCAATCGCCGGGCCGCCGCGAGCGGCCACGCCGCGAGTGTCCGGGGCGCGACGCCATCCACACCACCCTGGGGGCGGGCATGAACGTCCTGGCGGTCAACGAACTGACCGGCTACCTGGCCGAACTCTTCGACGGCGACCCGGTGCTGCGCGACCTCTGGGTGCGCGGGGAGGTCTCCAACTTCACGCGCTCGGCGGCGGGCCACTGCTACTTCACGCTGAAGGACGACGGCAGCCAGGTGCGCTGCGTCGTCTTCCGGGGCGACGCGCGCTGGCTCCCCTTCACCCCCAAGAACGGCGACGGGCTGCTGGCGCACGGGCGGGTCTGCCTCTACGAGCCGCGCGGCGAGTACCAGTTGCGGGTCGACCTGGTGCAGCCGGACGGCGTCGGGCCGCTGCAGCTCGCCTTCGAGGAGTTGCGCGGGCGGCTGGAGCGGGAGGGGCTCTTCGACGAGGGGCGCAAGCGGCCGCTCCCGGCGCTGCCGCGCTGCGTCGGGGTCGTCACCTCGCCGACCGGGGCGGTCTGGCACGACATCCAGACGGTCGTCGCGCGGCGCTTCCCGCTGGCCGAGTTGGTGCTGGCCCCGACCAGCGTGCAGGGCGACGACGCGCCGGAGGGCATCGCGCGGGCGATCCGCGCGCTCTGCGCCGAGCGGCGCGTCGAGGTGCTGATCGTCGGGCGGGGGGGCGGCTCGCTCGAGGATCTCTGGGCCTTCAACGACGAGCGGGTGGCGCGGGCGATCTTCGCGGCCAGCGTCCCGGTGATCAGCGGCGTCGGCCACGAGGTGGACGTCACGATCGCCGATTTCGTCGCCGACCTGCGCGCGCCGACCCCCTCCGCCGCCGCCGAGCTGTGCGTGCCGGACTGGCGCGAGCTGGCCGGGCGGGTCGAGGCCGCGCGCCTGCGCCTGGGCGAGACGCTGGCCGACCGGATCGGCGGCGAGCGCGAGGCGGTCGCGCGGGCGGCGCGCGGCCTCGACCGCTCCTCGCCGCAACGCCAGATCGACGCGGGGCGGCAGCGGCTCGCGCGGCTGGCCGACGGCGCCGGCCGGGCGCTGGCCCACCGGCGGGAGTTGCAGGCGCAGCGGGTCCGCACGCTGGAGCGCCAGCTCGCCGCGCTCGATCCGCGCGCCGTCCTGGGGCGCGGCTACGCCGTCGTCACCGACGCGGGGAGCGGCAATGTGCTCACCAGCGCCGCCGCGACGCGCGCCGGCCAGGCGCTGCGGATCGCGGTCGCCGACGGCACATTTCCTGCAACGGTGGCGGCGGATGCGCCCCGCGAATGGCCGGCGCCCGGCGCCCGTCCGGCGGCCAACGGTCGCCGGGCAGTGGAGTAAGCGCACCGTCTCGCGACCTGCGCCGGCCGCGCCCGGTCTCCCGCGGGGAGTTTCCAGGTGACCGGGCGAGGACCGGGGCCGGGCGGAGGGGAAGGGGGGGCGATGTCGAACCGCGCATCCGGCTACGCGGCGCGCGTGCAAGAGCCCGACCGCGAGCCCAGCTTCGAGGAAGCGCTCACCATGCTGGAGACGCTCGTCGCGCGGCTGGAGGGGGGCGGGCTGCCGCTGGCCGAGGCGGTTGAGCACTACGAGCAGGGGATGCACCTGGCCGCCTACTGCGGCGGGCTGCTCGACGGCGCCGAGTTGCGCATCCGTCAGATCGACGCGGCCACGGTCGCCGGGGAGACCCTCGACGAGGGGTACGACCCCGAGGCGCCGGACGGGGCCTACGATCTGGACCAAGAGATCAGCCGGCTCCTCTTCGATGAGGAGCGATGAGGAGTGTGCTGAGTGCTGAGTACTGAGTAAAGAGTGGGCTTCGGCCATCAGCCGTCCGTGGCGCACCGGCACTACTCCACTCAGCACTCAGCACTCAGCACCGCGGGAGGGGCCATGCGGATCGGGCTCGGGGCGGAAGTGGTCGGCAGCGGGGGCGACGCGGTGGGCCGGTTGAGCGGCCTGGTCTTCGAGCGCGAGTCGCGCCGGGTCGCCGGCTTCCTGGTGCAGTACGGCGACGGCGTGCCGCGCGAGGTCTTCATCCGGCCGGGGCAGGCGGGGCGGGTGGAGCGGGACCGAGTCGCGCTCACCCTCTCGGGCGAGGAGTTCGCGGCGCTGCCGGACGCGCGGCAACACCTGTACGTGGAGTCGGGACAGGACCTGGAGGCGGAGGTCGCCGCGGCGGAGGCGGAGGGCGACCTGCCGGACACCCCGGACCCCGACGAGCGCCCGCGGCCCACGGCGATCCCCGGCGTGGCGCTGCTGCCCCAGATGATGACGCCGATCGAGGTGGAGCGCGACGCCTTCGCGCCCGGGCAGGTGGCGCTCGAGGAGGGGCTGCGCGTCCTCGACACGGAGGGCGCGGAGATCGGGCAGTTGGGCGGGTTCGTCCTCAACGACGCCGCGCAGCTCGAAGGGATCACCATCCGCGGCAAGGATGATGCGGTGATCGGTTCCGATCAGCTCGAGCGGCTCGACGAGGGGGCCAACGAGCTGACGCTGACGGTCGAGGCGGCCGCGGCGCTGGCCGTCGGGCCGCCGGACACGACCGCGCCGTGAGGGGCGGCGGGCGGGAACGAGTGAGCGGCGATTCGCGTACCTTACTGGTGTAGTCTCGCAGCGTCGTCATCCGGCCTTCGGCGCCGGTCTGCGCGGGCTCTAGGAAAGGGGACGGGGCGAACCCGAACAGAATATGAGCGGAAGCATACTCTCCACCGGCGCGAGTCTACTCGCCGTGGTCGTGCTGGTGTTACTCAACGGCTTCTTCGTCGCCGCCGAGTTCGCGCTGGTCAGCGTGCGGAAATCGCGGATCGACCAGTTGGCGCTCGAAGGCAGCGCGCGCGCCCGCCAGGTGCAGCGGGCGATCACCCACCTCGACACCTACATCGCCGCCACCCAACTCGGGATCACGATGGCCTCCCTCGCGCTCGGCTTCGTGGCCGAGCCGAGCATCGCCCGCCTGCTCGAACCGCTCTTCGCCGGCTTCCTGCCGCACGAGGGGGCCTGGTTCACCTCGCACACCGTCGCGTTGGTGATCTCCTTCGCCATCGCCACCGTGCTGCACATCGTCTTCGGCGAGTTGGCACCCAAGAGCATCGCCCTGCAGCGCGCCGAGGCGACCTCGTTGTGGGTCACCGCGCCGCTGGATCTTTTCCTCAAGATCTTCCGCTGGCCGATCCGCGCGCTCAACGGGATCGGCAACGGCGTGGTGCGCCTGATCGGCCTGGAGCCGGCGGGGGAGCACGGCTCGGTCCACTCGGTGGAAGAGTTGGAACTGCTGGTCCACTCCAGCCGCGAGGCGGGGTTCCTGGAGGAGCAGCAGGAGCGGATGGTCGCGGGGGTCTTCGACTTCGGCGAGCGCCAGGCCAGCCGGGTGATGACGCCGCGCACCGAGCTCGACGCGGTGCCGGAGACGATCGGGCTGCCCGAGCTGGCGAAGCGCGCGGCGGAGGGGCGGCACAGCCGCCTGCCGGTCTACGAGGGCGATCTCGACCACATCGTCGGGGTGGTCCACGCCAAGGACGTGCTGCGGGCGCTGGAGTCGGGCGTGCCGACGGCGGGCTTCGACGTGCGCGGGCTGATGCGGGCGGTGCCGTACGTGCCGGAGAGCCTGCCGCTCGACGAGCTGATGGCGGAGTTGCGCCGCCAGGGGGCGCACCTGGCGGTGGTCGTCGACGAGTTCGGCGGCACGGCGGGGCTGGTCACGCTGGAGGACCTGCTGGAGGAGATCGTCGGCGAGGTGACCGACGAGTTCGACGCGACGAACCAGCCGGTCGAGCAGTTGCCGGACGGCAGCGTCGTGCTCGACGGGCTGATGGCGATCGAGGAGGTCGCCGAGCGGTTCGGACTCGACATCGAGGAGCCGTTCTACGACACGGTGGGCGGCTACGTCTTCGGGCAGTTGGGGCGCGAGCCGGCTCTGGGCGACGAGCTGGCGCTGCCGGACGACCGGCGGCTGCGGGTGGTGGAGCTGGACGGGCTGCGGGTGGCGCGCGTGCTGCTGCTGCCGGCCGGGCGGAGCGACCGCCCGCCGAGCGCGGTCGCGACCGCGTCGCCCGCGGCGGCGTCCGCCGGCGCGGACGGACGCGAGCACTGAGGGCGGGGCCGGGGCTGGCACGCCCCCTGCGCTACCCGATCGCGGGGGAACCGGCGCGCCTAACGCCGTCACCGGCGGCCATCCTCGCGCGTACCTATCGGTAACCGTCGGCCTGGCGCGGCCGGCCCGCCTGCCGCCACGGCAACAAGAGAGGAAGAGACCGACCGATGTCCGCCAACCCTCCCCCGCCCACCCCGCCAGCAGTCGATCCCCCAGGTTCCGCCCATGAGCAGCGGATGTCCGCGGGGCGTCCCGGCCCGAACGGTCGCAACGACTGGCGCCCCCGCCCGCCGGGGCCGGAAGAGAAGCGCGGCGCCACCGCGACCAGCCTCGGACCGCGACAACGACGATCAGAAGACGCCGACGCTCGGCGAGCGGCTGCGCTCGCCGCGCACCTGGATCTGGTTGATCGCGACCTGGCTACTGATCTTCCTGCTGCAGAGCGTGCTGCTGCCGCAGCCGACCGACCGCGTCGCCGTCTCGTACAGCTTCTTCAAGGAGCAGGTGCAGGCGGGCAACGTCGCCAAGATCACCAGCCGCGGCGAGGCGGTGCAGGGCGAGTTCAAGACCCCGGTGCAGGAGCCGACCGCGCCCGCCGAGCAGCAGCCCTTCACCAAGTTCAGCACCACCATCCCCACCTTCGCCGACCAGGGGCGCGCGGAGCCGCTGCTGGAGGAGCGCGGTGTGGATCACCGCCGAGCCGCTGGAGGAGCCGCGCTCGGCCTTCCTCAACCTGCTCTTCGCCTTCGGGCCGGCGCTGCTGCTGCTCGGCGGCTTCCTCTGGCTCAGCAGCCGCGGCGCGGCGCGCGGCGCGGGGGCACGCGCGCTGGGCCGCAGCCGCGCCCGGCGCTACGAGGCGGGGGCGGTGGGCACCGAGCCGCCGCGCACCTTCGCGGACGTCGCCGGGATCGACGAGGTCGAGGCCGAGCTGGTCGAGATCGTCGACTTCCTCAAGCAGCCGGAGAAGTACCAGCGCCTCGGCGCACCACCAAGGGGGTGCTGCTGGCGGGGTCGCCCGGCACCGGCAAGACCCTGCTGGCGCGCGCGGTGGCGGGCGAGGCGGGGGTGACCCTTCTTCTCGATGAGCGGCTCGGAGTTCATCGAGATGATCGTCGGGGTGGGCGCCCGCGCGCGTCCCCGACCTCTTCAAGGAGGCCAAGGCGGCCGCCCCGGCGATCGTCTTCGTGGACGCCCGCGACGCGATCGGGCGCAAGCGCGGGGCGGGCAACGCCCTGGGCGGGCGGCAGACGCTCGCCGAGCTGGTGGAGATGGACGGCTTCCATCGCGCCGGGTGGTGGTGATGGACGGCGGCGACAACCGCGCGCGACGGTGAGCGCGCGGCGTGCCGCGAACCGCGCCCCGTCGGGTGACTTTCCGGGTGCAGTCCTTCCCTTCGACCCGGAGGGCCGGGCGCGCGGCGATCCTGCGCGTCCACACGCGCGGCGTGCCGCTCGGCCCGGACGTCGATCTGGGGGAGATCGCCGCCGAGACGCCGGGGCTGGTCGGCGCGGATCTGCGCAACCTGGTCAACGAGGCGGCGCTGCTGGCCGCGCGCACGGGGCGCGACGTCGTCACCCCCGCCGACTTCAGCGAGGCGCTGGAGAAGATCGCGCCGGGGCGGAGCGGCGGCTGACGCTGGCGCCGGGGAGCGGGAGCGCGTCGCCTACCACGAGTCGGGCCACGCCCTCTCGGCCTGTTGCAGCCGGAAGGGGACCCGGTGCGGCGGGTGACGGTGGTGCCGCGCGGGCAGGCGCTGGGGGTGACCCTCTCGGTCCCGGAGGACGCGCGCTACAACTACGGCGTCCTACCTGCGGGCGCGGATCGTCAACGCGCTCGGCGGGCGCGCGGCGGAGGCGATCGTCTACGGGACGGTCACCACCGGGGCGGAGAACGACATCCTCGGTGACCGACCTGGCCGGGCGATGGTGACGCGCTGGGGGATGGCCCGGAGCGCCTGACTCGACACGCGCGAGGGGCGGCGAGGCGCGCTACAGCGACGAGCATCCGGGAGGGCGACCTCGACAGCGGATCATCGACGCGCCTCGATGCCCTGGCGTCGCGAGACCTACACCAAGGCGCTGACGCGCGCCGCGGGCGCGGCCGTCGACGCGCTGGCGGCGGCGCTGCTGCGCGAGGAGTCGCTCAACGAGGAGCAGATGCTCGCCGTCACCGGCCTGGCCGGGCGCGCCCCCCACACCGACCCGGTGGCGGTCAACCGCTAGCGGGGCGCGGGGCGTCGGGCGCCCGCGCGGACGCCCGACTCGCCACCACCGGACGCCTCTCGCCGGGTGTGTGGGACCCCCATCGGACGAAGGTCTGGTCGTTGGACGGGGCGCGGGATGAGCGCGCGGCGTGCCGCGAACTGCGCCCTGTCTGCTCACTTTCCGGATGGGCTGTTAGCCCTACACCCGGAGGGACGCGGCCGCGCCGCTCGATTATCTGGTCCTCGGGCACGTCACGCTCGATCGCCAACCCGACGGCGGCGTGCTGCCCGGCGGGACCGCGCTCTTCTCCGGCCTGCAGGCCGCCCGGCTGAATGCGCACCGGCGTCGTCACCGCCGGCCGCCCCGCCGACCTCGACGCGGCCCTGACGCCGTACCGCCGGGAGATGGCGATCGCTCGCGCGCCCCGCGACGGACGAGCTTCGAGAACGTCGTGATCGGCCCGGCCCGGCGGCAGACCCTGCACGAGTGGGGCGGGCCGATCGCCCTGGCGGACCTGCCGGACGCGCGGATCGTCCACCTGGGGCCGGTCGCGCGCCCGGACCCGGCCACCCTCCCCCGTTCCCCGCGGGCGTCTTCCTCGGCGTCACCCCCCCAGGGCTGGCTGCGCCACTGGGGCGACGACCGCCGCATCCGCGAGGGCGACCTCCACCTGCCGGCCCCCCTCGCCGCGCGCCTCGATGCCCTGGTCGTCAGCGAGCGAGGCGCCGCTGGCGCGCGCCGCCATCGCCGCCGTCCGCGCCCACGGCGGCCTGGTCGCCGTCACCCGTGGCATGGAGGGCTGCACCGTCCTCACCCCGGACGGCGACTGCGTCGTCCCCCGCCCTCTCCGTGCCACTGGTCGACGACACCGGCGCCGGCGACGTCTTCGCCGCCGCCTGGTTCGCCGCCTCGCCGAGGGGCGGGAACTGGTCGCCGCCGCCCGCTTCGGAGACGCCGCCGCCGGCCTCAGCATCGGTGGGCGCGGCGTCGCCGCCATCCCCACCCGCGCGGCGATCGCGCGCCTGGACGCGCAGTAATCCGAATCTCGGCCGGGCGCCGACCCACCGGATATCGTCCGTGGCGCCGCCGCGCCCAGGCTGGGCGCGGCGGCGTACGTAGTAGCCGGATCGATTACTCCCGGCGACCGGGAACTGGATCTCCATCATGCTGGAGGCGGGGGTGGCGATCTCGCCGACGTAGACCTCGCGGCACGGGCCGGCGATCGTGTAGCCGTTGGCGTGGATCCAGGCGCCGATCGCCTGGTACGCCGGGAGCAGCGCCTCGGGGCTGAACGCGAAGCTCAGGCTCGCCATCGTCTCAACCCCCGGCAGCTCGCGCACCGTCACCGGCCCGTCGGTAGGCTGGGCGATCTCCGCCCCCCTTCCACCGGCACCGCCGCCTCCACGTCCAGGTCGCGCTCGCGGAAGCCCTCATGGTGGTAGATATTCATCCACGGGCCGGCCTTCCTGATCCCGCTCCGATCGACCGCGTCGCCCACCTCGCGGCAGAAGCGGTCCATGTCGTCGAGCGTCGGCGCGACCGTGCGCGCCGAGGCGATCAGTTGCGGCGCGACCCGCTTCACCACGATCTCGTGTTCCGGCATCATGCCCTCCTGTTCGAGTTGCCGCAGCCGCGCTTCCACGCGCGACAGCCGTGCCTGTTCCTCCCGCACCCGGCCCTGGAGTTCCGCCCGCTTCAGCGTGAGCATCCCGCGGATCTGCGGCGCCGGGAGATCGTCGTCGAGCAGCCCCCCGATCTGCTCCAGCGAGAACCCGAGATCCTTCAGCGCCAGGAGGCGGTTGAGCCGGGGCAACTGGTCGATCGCGTAGTAGCGATAGCCGGTGAAGTGATCGACCCGTGCCGGCTTCAAGAGCCCGAGGTCGTCGTAGTGGCGCAGCATCTTCACCGAGACCTGGCCGAGCCGGGAGAAGTCGCCGATCCTGAACATCGCCCACTCGTCCTTCTCGCCGCGGCCGGCGTCGCATCCCTAGTCCGCGACCGCCGCCGGCAGTTCGACCCCGTCGAGCGGGCGCGCGCCCGCCGCCATGTCGAGGCTGTGGATGACCGATGGCACGCGCAGGCGCTCCTCGGTCCGGTAGAGCGCGCGCAGGCCGGCGAACCCCGCGTTGTCCGCCAGGGTCGCGGTCGCCACGCGGTCCAGGAGCGCCAGGTCGTCGCCGGTCAGCCCCGTGAACGCCGTGTGCCCGAGCGCCCAGGTGTCCCAGCAGAGCAGTTCCCGCTTGTTGAGCGCCGCCAGATCGCGCACCAGTTGACTGCCAATATAGCCCAGCCCGGTCTCATCGGGCAGGCCGAAGCGGTCGGGATCCGCCGCGCCGGCCCGGCACTGCCGCCACGCCCGCCCGGCGACGAGGAAGCGGTCGCTCGGCACGTCGAGCGGGTCGAAGTCCCGCCGGTCGCCGGGGGGAGCATCGAGGCTCAGGTTGGCATCGACCATCACCCAGCGCGCCTCGTCCGCGCGCCAGTACTCGCAGATCCAGTGGTCCATGCGAATCTCCGGGTGGAAATAGGTGGCGAACCCCGCGCGGGCGCGGGCGGGGCGCCCTGCTGGCGCAGGACGGCGCACAGCAGGACCGCGAAGTCGCGGCAGCAGCCGACCAGCCGCCGCTCCGGCGGGCGCGCCTCGGTCAGCGGGCGATCGTCCAGCTCCCGCAGCCGCGCCAGCATCGCCGGGACGGAGCGGAGGTCCTGCTCACCCAGCCGGTCGGGCGCCAGCGTCAGGCCGAGCGTCCCGGCCGCGACCGGGTGCAGGACGAGCCCCCCACACCGCGCGGCTGAGCGCGGCGATGTCCGTCGGCAATCCCGTCAGCAAGGCCGCCTGCTCGCCGGGCGCGGTGATCGGCCCGTGGGCGGCATAGAAGGCGAGTGCGTCATCATGGCTCTGTGGGGTCATTCGCGAACTCCTCTCCACCTCATCTGCGTTCGGTGCGCCCCTCGCGGCGCCAACCCCGGTATACGCCCTCCCACAATGGGAGAGTCAAGCCGCGGGGGGGGACAACCGAGGAGGGGCGCCGATGGGCAAGGGACCCCCGAGTAATCGGCCGGGTGGATCGCGCGGGGCGCGTCGGCGCTCCGGGCCGTGTGGGGAGGGTCCGGGGCTTTTCCGCCGTCTTTTTGCTACCCTTGGAGCAGGGCCGCGACGCTTCTGCCGCTGACACCGAGGTGGGCATGTACCAGGACACCATCGCCGCCATCGCCACCGCCGCCGGGGAGGGCGGCATCGGCATCATTCGCCTCAGCGGCCCCGACGCCGGCGCGGTCGCGAACAGGGTCTTCCGGCGGGCGCGGCGCGGCCCGCGCGACGTGGCGCGCTTCCCGTCGCACCGGCTGATCTACGGCCACGTCGTCGACCCGGAGACCGGCGCGACCCTCGACGAGGCCCTGGCGGTGCGGATGCCGCCCCCCCACTCCTACACCCGCGAGGAGGTCGTCGAGATCCACGGCCACGGCGGGCCGGTCGCCACCCGCGAGGTCCTGCGCGCCTGCCTGCGCGCCGGCGCCCGCCACGCCGAGCCGGGCGAGTTCACCCTGCGCGCCTTCGTCAACGGCCGGCTCGATCTCGCCCAGGCCGAGGCCGTCCTCGGCGTCGTCGGCGCGCGCACGCCCGAGGCCCTGCGGGTCGCGGTCGCCGGGCTGCGCGGCCGGCTCGGCGGCGAACTGCGCCCGGCGCGCGACCGCCTGATCGACGCGCTCGCCTACCTCGACGCCGCCGCCGACTTCCCCGAGGATGAGATCCCCCCCGCCGACGTCGGCGCCGCGCTCGACGAGGCGGCGGCGCGGCTCGACGCGCTGACTCGCCGCGCCGCGGTCGGCGTCCTCTACCGCGAGGGCCTGCAAGTGGCGATCGTCGGGCGGCCCAACGTCGGCAAGTCGAGCCTCCTCAACGCCCTGCTGCGCCAGGAGCGCGCGATCGTCACCCCGGTCGCCGGCACCACCCGCGACGTGATTGCCGAGAGCGTCACCCTGCGCGGCATCCCGGTGACGCTCCTCGACACCGCCGGCATCGCCGAGACGGCCGACGCGATCGAGCGCCTCGGCATCGCCCGCAGCCGCGCCGCGCTGGAGGGCGCCGCCCTGATCCTCTTCGTCCTCGACGCCAGCGTCCCCCCCGGCCCCGACGACCTCGCCGTCGCCGCGACCCTGCGCGATCGTCTCGGGGAGGAAGGGGCCGGGCGCGGCGTCCTCCTCGCCCTCAACAAGGCCGACCTCGGCCTCGTCCCGCAGGACGCCGCCCGCGCCCTCCTCCCCCACTCCCCCGCCGTGGCCCTCTCCGCCCGCGACGGCGCCGGCCTGCCGGCCCTGGAGGACGCCCTCTACGCGCTCGCCACCGGCCCGACCGGCGCCGCGTCCCTCACCGCCGAGACCGACCCCGCCCTCGCCACCGTGCGCCAGCGCGAGGCCCTCGCCACCGCCCGCGACCACGCCCGCCACGCCGTCGCCGCCCTCGCCGCCGGCGTCCCCCTCGACCTCGTCGCGGTGGACGCGCGCGCCGCCCTCGTCGCCATCGGCGAGATCACCGGCGAGAACGCCAGCGAGGCGGTGCTGGAGGCGATCTTCGCCCGCTTCTGCATCGGCAAGTGAGAGGTCGGAGCAGGGATCGAACCGGGAAGCATCGCCCCGCCTACCACAAATGGGAAGAGCGAGTGTCCGGGGCAATTGCAGTCACACGCAAGCCGTTTGACGACGGACAATTTAACGCCTATTATTGGGGCATTAGGTGTGACATTATTTGGGCTCCATGAGGGGCTCCTGGCGTGGCAGGTAGAAGCAGACAAGCCGCAAGAAGAGCGGCAGGGCGGGAGGGAATGTGTCGGCGGTGATTGAACAAGCCCACCGGCTCTCAATTCGCGTGCCGCTCGACGGGGCCGTTCGGGAACTCCAGGGACTCCTCTCGCGCCGGTTGACTGCCTACATCGCCGGGGTGAAAGACGCGAAGACGGTGACCCGCTGGGTGAACGGCGAGACGACCGATATGCGGCAGGCGAGCGAGGAGCGCGTCCGCACGGCCTACGAGATTATGCAACTGCTCCTCGCGTTCGATTCCCCCGAGGTCGTGCGCGCGTGGTTCATCGGGCTCAACCCGGAGCTAGGGGATGTATCGCCGGCGGAGGCGCTACACGAGGGGCGGCTGAAGGAGGCGTTGAGTGCCGCGCGCGCGTTTGCCGCGGGCGGCTAATGCCTTGAAGGGTGTGCCCCCGCCCGTCGCTCCCATCTATCGGATCGGCCGTCCGCCCGACCCGTTCGAGCCGCCACCGTGGAGCCTGGCCGGGGAGGACGGCGCCTTTGGCAACCGCTTCGACGATCCGGGCAAGGGGTTGGGACTCGCCGAGGACCGGCGCTTCAGGATGGTCTACTGCGCGACCACGTCCGCGGCGGCCTTCGGCGAGACGCTGGCCCGCTTCCGCCCGTCGCTGTCGCTGCTCGGGCAACTAGCGGGGATCGCGGACGACGAGCCGCTCGATCCGCGCCTCTTCCACGAGGTGGTCATCCCCCGCGATTGGCGCTCGCGGCGGCGCCTGGGCAAGACCACGTTAGAAGAGGCGCTGCGCTTCGTCGATCTCGCCGATCCGGCCAACCTCCAGACGCTCCGGGGCGCGCTCGCCCCGGTCGCCAGCCAATTGGGGCTCCCTGATGTGGATCTGAGCGCTGTCACCGGCCCCCACCGCAGGCTGACCCAGCATCTCGCCCGGTACGTGTACGAACAAGCTGACGAACGCGGGCAGCCGACATTCGCCGGTTTGCGCTATGTCTCTCGGCTCAATCCCCACTGGGAATGCTGGGCGATCTTCCATGACCGCCTGCAACACTCTCCCGCCATGCCCGCGCCCATCCTGCCCGACGAACCGGGTCTGGTCCAGGTGCGCGAACTGTTCGGGTTCAGTGTCGAAACGCTGCACGGCGCCATCATGGAGCGCTGATTCCGCGGCGCACCGTGGTGGCACCCCCCGCCGCGTTCCGGCGTTCAAGCCTGCGCCTCCCCGCCTTGCAACTCCGCCCGGATCGCCGCGATCCGCGCCCGGTACAGCCCCTCGGTCATCGGGTTCTCCCCCCGGCTGCGGTGGTGCTTGCGGAAGGCGAGTTCGGCCGCGGCCTGGAAGAAGCGCTCCTGCGCCAGCCAGCCCCGGACACCCCCCCGGCGGAAGGCGGCCAGCGCCGCCTCCTGGCGCGACCGCGTGTGCGAGAGCATCGCGTATTCCCCCGGCGTGAGCAGGCCCGCCCGCACCTCGTCGGCGAGGTGCTCGCCGATGATCCGCGACTCCCGCCGGCTGGCGGCGACGGCGATCGCCGCCAGCGCGATCAGGCCGGGCAGGAGGAAGAGCGCCGCCGCCACGATCACGGTCGGCAGCACCAGCCCCGCCGCCCCCTGGAATGCCGCCAGCACGAACGAGCCGGCGTTCCAGAGGAAATGCTGGAAGACCGCCAGCGCCCAGCCGATCAGCGGCACGATGACGCGCAGCGCCCCCCGCCCGCGATGCTCGCGCGCCCAGCCGATCGCCGCCCCGGTCGTGCCGGTGTAGAGCGCGTGCCCGAACCCGCCGAAGACCTCGCGCGCGATGAAGAGCTGGCTCAGCCCCGGCACCCCCTCCTCGATATAGGCCCGCCCGAGGTAGAGGATGTTCTCGGTCATCGCGAAGCCGAGGCCGATCAGCGCGCCGTAGACCAGCCCATCGAGGATGTTGTCGAACTCGTCGCGGAAAAGGAGGAGCAGCCCCAGGACCGCCACCCCCTTGAACGTCTCCTCGACCAGCGGGGCGACGAAGGCGGCGCCGAGCAGCCCGCCGAGCGATTCCCCGACCGCCGCGGTCAGCAGCACGTTGCCGAGGCCGCCGAAAATCAGGCTGAAGAGGGTCGCCACGACCGCGCCCCAGGCGAACGAGCCGAGCAGCACCCGCCACGGCTCCCGCTCGTAGCGGTCCAGGGCGATCACCAGCAGGCTGTAGAGGATCGCCGGGACGATCGCGGCGACCGAACTGAGCGCCAGCCCGGCCAGGCTCGGCACGGTCAGGACGATCACCAGCAGGTTGCAGGCCAGCGCCAGCACGAAGAAGATCCCCGCCAGCGCCGCGCCGATCGTCCACCCGGCCGACCGTGTCCCCGCCGCCACCGGCGCGGCGCCCCCGCCCCCCGGCGCGGGCGGGGCAGTCCCCGGTGGCGGCGGGGGATAACCCCCAACCGCCGGCCCACCGACCGGCGTGCCGCACTCCCGGCAGAACGCCGCGCCCGGCGACAGCTCGGCCCGGCACTCAGGACAAGAAGCCATCCGCCCGCCCTCCCTCCCGCCACGCACCGTCACCACACCGACCGGAGGGTGGGGCGACGCGGGCGGCGCGGCGCCTCGGCCCCTCGGGAGGCCGTCCGGCGAATCCCGAACCCCTCCGCCCGCCACCGGGGAGCTTATCCCCGTCGGCCCCCTGGCGGGAGGCCGGGGCCGTGCCCACTTCACAACCGCCGGAACCAGTGGAAAACCCCTGCTCGGAATGCTGCCCCGCCGCCGCGCGTTCCCGAGAGTGATCCGCGCCGCCCGGTTCACGCACATTCGCTGCCAGCGCAAGGAGTCCCGCCGATGCCCGATCTGCTAACCGCCTTCGGCCTGATCGCCGTCGTCCTGCTCGTCGCCGCCCTCGCCTCCGGCGTGGTGGAGCGCGCGCCCCTCTCCTTCCCGATCATCTTCCTGGGCCTCGGCGTCCTGCTCGGCCCGCAAGCCCTCGGCCTGCTCGCCCTCGACGCGCACGACCCCACCCTGGAGGCGATCGCCATCCTCAGCCTCGCCCTCGTCCTCTTCCTCGACGCCGTCAAGCTCCAATTCGACGAGGGCCGCCGCGCCTGGCTGATCCCGGTCCTCACCCTCGGCCCCGGCACCCTCCTCGTCATCGGCATCGTCGCCGGCGCCGCCGCGCTCCTGCTCGGCCTCGGCCCGATCCCCGCCCTCCTCCTCGGCGCGATCCTCTCCTCGACCGATCCGGTCGTCCTGCGCGACGTGGTGCGCGACGAGCGCGTCCCGGCGGCGGTGCGGCGGGCGCTGACCCTCGAGGCCGGGATGAACGACGTGATCGTCCTGCCGATCATCCTCGTCCTCACCGCGCTCGCCCGCGCCGAGGTCGGCGGCCCGCTCGGTTGGGTCGTCTTCCTGGCGCAGATCCTGATCGTCGGGCCGCTGGCCGGCTTCGCCATCGGCGGCGCCGGCTCCTGGCTGATGAATGTGATCGACCGGCGCATGGGCATCCGCCGCGAGTACCAGGCCCTCTACGGCATCGGCCTCGTCCTCGCCGCCTACGTCGCCGGGACGGCGGTCGGTGGCGACGGCTTCCTCGCCGCCTTCGCCGCCGGTGCCGCGGTGGTGCTGCTCAACACCGAACTCTGCGACTGCTTCCTCGAATACGGCGAGACGACCGCCGAGATGGCGATGCTCCTCGCCTTCATCTTCTTCGGCGCGCTCCTCTCGACCCTCTTCGGCTCGATCCCCCTGCTGGCGACCGCCGCCCTCGCCGCGATCGTCATCTTCCTGGCCCGCCCTCTGGCGATCAACCTGGTCTTGCTGCGCGCCGCGGTCAGCCCCCGCGCGCGCGCCTTCATCGGCTGGTTCGGCCCGCGCGGCCTCAACTCGCTCCTCTTCGCCCTGCTGCTGGTCCGCGACGACGTGCCGCAGGCCGAACTCCTCCTCGCGATCACCGGCCTGGTCGTCTTCGTCTCGGTCGTCGCCCACGGCGCCTCGGCCACCCCCCTCGCCGCCTGGTACGGGCGCAAGGCGGCGGCGGAGACCCTCCAGGAGGAGCGTGAGAGCACCGCCGCCGGCCTCTTCGCGCAGTCCCCCGACGCGGTGCCGCGCATCACGGTCCCCGACCTGGCCCGCCGGCTCGCCGACGCCGACCCGCCCCTCGTCCTCGACGTGCGCACCCGCTCCGAGTACGCGCGCGACGACACGCGGATCCCCGGCAGCGTCCGCGTCCTCCCCGAGCGCGTCGCCGAGTGGGCCGCGCAGTCCCCACCCGGCCGCCCGCTCGTCACCTACTGCACTTGACCGAACGAGGAGACCAGCGCCCGTGTGGCGCGCAAGCTGCAAGCCCTCGGCCACGACGCCGTCGCCCTCAAGGGCGGCTTCACCACCTGGCGCGACACCCAGCCGGTCGAGCCGTCGGACGCGCCGGCCGCTGTCGCCTGACCGTGGGGCGCGGGGCGTGGAGCGAAGAGCGCGAAATAGCCCGTCCCAGCCCGCGGCGGCGGGTTTATGCCCCGCAGGGTATTTATGCCCTTCTGGGTGCTTCGTGGCCGCAGGCCTGGGGTACCCGCTCGGGGTACCCACCGCGGTGGGTCGCGCGCCGGTTTCAACCGGCGGCCACCCCAGCCCGCCTCCGCCCATCGGTCATCGCCCCACGCCCCACGCCCCACAGCCCCACCCCGGAGGACCGATGCTCCTGCCGCAAGCCTACTTCGACTTGCAACTCCGCTTCGCCGCCCGCGCCGCCGCCGTCCTCGGGCGGCCGCCCGAGGACACCCTGCTGACCCACACCACCTGCTACCTCAACTTCGAGCTGGGCCGCTCGTTCGACCCCGCCGACCCCACCTGGCGAGAGTTCATTGCCGGGTTCCGCGAGGCGGCGCGGCCCGACGAGTGGACCTACCGGTTCTACCGCGCCGCCATGCCGGACTGGGAACTCCCGCCCGACGCCTTCGTCGGGCACCACGGCTGCTTCTCGTTCAACTATCAGCCCGAGGGCGGAAGATCCGGATCCACTTCCACAACCGCGACCGGTCGGGGGCCGGGGCGCTGAGCCGGGCGCGGTTGCCGGCCAGGCGCGCGGAGTTGCGGGCGCTCTTCGCCGAGGCGCGGCGGGAGGCCCCCGAGGCGCGCATCGTCCGGGGCAACTCCTGGCTCTACAACCTCGACGCCTACCGCCGGCTCTTCCCGCCCGAATACACCGCCGGCCGCCGCCCCGCCCCGACGACGAGTTCCAGTTCACCGCCCTCTGGGGCCAGTTCCTCGACCACCGCGGCCAGGTCAGGGGGCGCTGGCCGGCGACTTCCTCCGGCGGATCGCCGCGCCCGGACTTCGGCGGACCTCGCCGCGGCCTTTCCCTACCAGGTGCTGGAGACCGAGTGCGCCATCGAACCCTTCCACCCCTTCTACGACCTCGGGGCTGACCGCCGCGCCGCAACGGTTCAGGGGCGGGTACGCGGCGACTCGCCCATCGGCGAGCCGCCCGCCCGATCGCGCGCCCGCCGCCCCCCATCCGCCTCCCCGCCTCCTGGCACCGCCCGCCCCCGCCGCCGGGTCCGATCGGTATCCGGGCGCGCACGCCGCCCCCGCGCGGACGCGACCAGTCGCGAGAACGGCGTTTTCGCGAAACGAACCGCCCTCGGCCGCTTCGATTGTGGCGTACCAGCAGGGAAAACGACCCCGTCGACGGGCCAGGAGGATGGCCGGAATGACCCCCAAATCCCCCCATTTCCCCCCCCGCGGATGCGGCGGCGGGTTCGGTCCATCGGCCCCTGCTCCCACTCAATGCTGGGAGAACTGTGACGCCGCGCCCGGATGCCGCCCTCGCGCAGGCCGCTTGTGGTATATTCTGGCGACGAGCGCACCACCGGTTCGATCGCTGTTCGTTCGCCCGACGAGAGGTGATGCCCCAAGCGTGAAGAGGAGCGCCGCATGACCGATACCCTCCTGCCGTCCGCGCGGGTCGCGCCGCGGCCGCCGCGAAGTCGCAGAGCGCGCTGGTGGCCGATATCATCATCGCCAACGCCCCCGACCCGGTCTTCGTCTCCGACCTGGAGGGCAAGATCCTCCAGGCCAACGACGCGGTCTCGCAGCTCCTCGGCTTCCGCCAGGACGAGGTGCTCGAGCAGTCCCCTCTCGCGCTTCATCTCCCCCGAGGAGACCCGCGAGTTCATGGCGGCGCTGGACGAGGTGGTCGAGCACGGCGTCACCCGCAACGCCGTCCTCAACCCGCGCAGCGCGTCGGGGAGGTGATCCCGACCAGCCTGAACGCCTCGGCCTTGCGCGACGCGGACGGGCGGGTGATCGGGGCGATCGGCATCCTCCGCGACATGCGCGAGCTGGACAAGGCGCGCGCCTACGCCGAGAGCCTGATCAAGAACGCCCCCGACCCGGTCTTCGTCTCCGACCTGGAGGGCAAGATCCTCCAGGCCAACGACGCGGTCTTCGCCCTCCTCGGCTTCCGGCCGGACGGTTGATCGAGCAGTCCCTCTCGCGGATCATCTCCCCCGAGGAGACCCGCGAGTTCCTCGCCGCCCTGCGCGAGGTGGTCGAGCGCGAGGAGGACACGCAGGCGGGCGCCGGTTCCGCCGCCCAGCTCGCGGCGGCGCTGCGGGCCGACCAGCGCGGCGTCACCCGCAACGTCGTCCTCAAGCCGCGCAGCGCGTCGGGGAGGTGATCCCGACCAGCCTGAACGCCTCGGCCTTGCGCGACGCGGACGGGCGGGTGATCGGGGCGATCGGCATCCTCCGCGACATGCGCGAGCTGGACAAGGCGCGCGCCTACGCCGAGAGCCTGATCAAGAACGCCCCCGACGGTCTTCGTCTCCGACCTGGAGGGCAAGATCCTCCAGGCCAACGACGCGGTCTCGCAGCTCCTCGGCTTCCGCCAGGACGAGGTGCTCGAGCAGTCCCTCTCCCGCTTCATCTCCCCCGAGGAGACCCGCGAGTTCACCGCCGCCCTGCGCGAGGTGGTCGAGCGCGGCGTCACCCGCAACGCGCGCCTCAACCCCCGCAGCGCGTCGGGCGAGATCATCCCGACCACGCTCAACGCCTCGGCGCTGCGCGACGCCGACGGGCGGGTGATCGGGGCGATCGGCATCCTCCGCGACATGCGCGCCTACGAGCGCGTGGTGCGCGATCTGGAGGAGTCGAAGACCGAGTTGCAGGAGAAGATCCTCGATCTGGAGAAGTTCGAGGAGGTGGTCGTCGGCCGCGAGTTGAAGATGATCGCCCTGGAGAAGGAGCTGGAGACCCTGCGGAAGCGGGTCGAGAAGCTGCAGGGCGAGGGGGTCGGGGCGTGATCGCGCCTGTGGCCCCGCCGCCTGTCGTTGCGCCGGGAGGGGCGGCGGGCGACGGGGCCGGGGAGGATCTCGACGCCCTGCGCGCCTCGAACGCGCGCCTGCGCGAGCAGGTGGCGACGCTGGAGTTGCGCCTGCGCAAGCGCGACGAGCAGCGCCGCGCGCTGCTCCACATCATGGGCGACCTCAACGACCTGAACAAGCGGCTGAGCGACCAGCGCAAGGCGATGCTGCACATCCTGGCCGACTACGAGCAGGACCGGCGGCGGCTGGCCCGCCAGACCGAGCGGCTCGACAACTCGCGCCGCGCCCTGCTGCACATCCTGCAGGACTCCCACCAGTCGAACCTGCGCCTGGAGAACAGCCGCAAGGCGATGATCCACATCATGGGCGACCTGGCCGAGACGACCGCGGAGGTCCGGCGGCGCGAGCAGGAGCTGCGCGACAAGCAGGAGCAACTGGTCCAGGCCGGCAAGCTGGCGACCCTCGGCGAGCTGACCACCGGCATCGCCCACGAGCTGAACAACCCGCTCAACAACATCGGCCTCTTCGTCGGCAACGCCGTCGACCTGATCGAGCTGGGGGTCGCCGACGAGGCGCGCCTGCTGCACGAGTTGCAGAGCGCGATGGGGCAGGTGCGCAAGGCGACCGAGATCATCTCGCACCTGCGCACCTTCGGGCGCGCGGCCACGGTGAGCCGCGAGCCAGTGGCGATCGGCGAGGTGATCGCGCGGGCGCTGGCGCTGATGCAGGAGCAGATGCGGCTGCGGGAGATCGACGTGGAACTGGCGCCCTGCCTGGAGGCTCCGACCGTGATCGGCAACGCCATCCAGCTGGAGCAGGTCTTCATCAACCTGTTGAGCAACGCGCGCGACGCGGTGGCCGACGCGCCGTGCAAGACGATCGCGATCGCCTGCGCCGTCGAGGGGGACGAGGTCGCGCTGCGCTTCGAGGACAGCGGCGCCGGCATCCCCGCCGGGCTGGAGCGGCGCATCTTCGACCCCTTCTTCACCACCAAGGAGGTCGGCGCCGGCACCGGCCTGGGGCTGTCGATCACCTACGGCATCATCAAGGAACACGGGGGCACGATCGCGGTCGCCAACCGGCCCGAGGGGGGCGCCGCCTTCCAGATCCGGCTCCCGCTGGCCGGCGCCGCGCCGCCGGAGGACGGGGCGCGATGACCGCGCCGCATGTCCTGATCGTCGACGACGACCGCGCCCTGCTGCAGGCGCTCCCGGCGGCGCTGCGACTGCGCTTGGACGGCGTGATCGTGGACACCTGCGACTCCGCCCCCGCCGCGCTGGAGCGGGTCGCCGCGACCGACTACGACGCCATCATCAGCGACATCAAGATGCCGGGCATGGACGGCCTGGCCCTCCTGGCGGCGATCGGCGAGCGGCGCCCGGAGACGCCGGTGCTGCTGATCAGCGGCCACGGCGAGCACGAGCTGGCGGTGCGGGCGCTGCGCGGCGGCGCCTACGACCTGATCCAGAAGCCGATCGACCGGGACTACTTCGTCGCCACCCTGCGCCGGGCCGTCCAGACGCGGCAACTGCGCCGCGAGGTCGACCGGCAGCGCGCGGCGCTGGAGCGCCACAACGACGAGCTGGAGCGCGCGGTGCGCGAGCGCACCCGCGAGCTGCGCGAGACGAACGCGGCCAGGGAGGCGGCGTTCGCCCGCGAGCGCGCGGCCCACGCCGCCGCCGAGGCGGCGCGGCAGCGGCTGGCGTTCCTCGCCGCGGCGGGGCCGCGGCTCGCCGGCTCGCTCGATTCTCAAGAGACGCTCGCCACCCTGACCGATCTGGCGGCGCCCGCCCTCGCCGACTGGTGCGCGATCGACATGCTCGAGGAGGAGGGGACGATCCGCCGGGCCGCGGTGGCCCACGCCGATCCGGCGAAGCAGGAGCTGGCCCGGGCGCTGCGGCGCTTCCCGCCCGGCTGCGCCCCCGATCATCCCGTCGGGCGGGTGCTCGAGGGCGGCGAACCGGCGCTCGCCCCGGCGGTCGCCGACGAGACGCTGGCGGCGCTCGCCTGCGACGCGGAGCACCTCGCCCTGCTGCGGCAATTGGGCGTGCGGTCGTACATGGCGGTGCCGCTGGCGGCGCGCGGACGGACCCTCGGGGCGCTGCTGCTGGTCGTTGCGGAATCGGGGCGGCGCTACGACGCCGCCGACCTGGCCCTGGCCGGCGAGCTCGCGCACCGCGCCGCCATCGCGATCGACAATGCCCGGCTTTACGAGGAGGCGCGCGAGGCGATTCGCACGCGCGACCAGTTCCTCTCGGTGGCCTCCCACGAGCTGCGCACCCCGGTCACGACCATTCGGGGCTACGCCGAACTGCTGCTGCGGGCGCGGGCGCGGGGCCGGTTCGACGAGGACCGGCTGACGCGCTCCCTCGGCGCGATCGGCGAGGCGACCCAGCGGCTCGACCGGCTGACCCAGGATCTCCTCGACGTCTCGCGCCTGCGCGCGGGGCAACTCCTCCTCCGGCCGCAGCCGATGGACCTCGCCGCGCTGGTGCGCAGCGTGGCGGGTCGCTACCGGGATCACCTGGGGGCGCACCACCACCTGACGGTGACGGGCGCGGACGACCCGTGTCCGGTCGTCGCCGACGCCGACCGCCTCGACCAGGTGCTGGCGAACCTGCTGGAGAACGCCGCCAAGTACTCGCCCGACGGCGGCGCGATCGAGGTCGTGCTGGGGCAGGACGGCGCGGGCGAGGACGGCGCCCCGCCCGGCGCGGTCTTGACGGTGCGCGACCAAGGGATCGGCCTGCCGGACGGCGCGGCCGAGGCGATCTTCGAGCCGTTCGGCCGCGCCGCCAACGCGGCGCACCGGCAGTTGCCCGGCCTCGGCCTGGGACTCTACATCTGCCGCAACCTCGTCGAGCGGCACGGCGGCCGCATCTGGGCCGCCAGCCCCGGCGAAGGCCGCGGCACCACCTTCCACCTCTGGCTCCCCCTCACCGCCCGGGACGAGCCGCTGGCGGCCGAAGCCGGCGCGCGGTCCGACGGCTGAGGGCCGCGCGCGGCCGACGAGATCGTGCGGTCACCGATCGGTCCGCGGCCCTACGCCCACCTTGACGGCGGAGGTACAATACTCTTGTCACGGTATGGCGTGATAGTGTCTCGTCATCGGGGAACGGGATCATGAATGTGATTACCATTCGGTTGCCGATCTTGCGGGCCGAGCGGCGCCTGTCGCAGCGACAACTCGCCGAGTTGGCGGGGATGCGCCCGGACACCATCTCCGCGTTGGAGCGCGGCGCCAGCAATGGCATCCAGTTCGACACCCTGGCGAAGCTCTGCGATGCATTGGGGTGCGAGCCGGGCGACATCTTCGCGTTGGAGCCGGAGTTCCACGCGGTGCCACTCCTCGGTGGTCCCGACGAAGATGCCATCGTTCGCGCGCGGGTGCGCGAGAGTGTCGCCGAGCGAGTCTATGGGCCGGCGTCGGCGCCGGCCCGAGACGAGATCACCGCGGGCGGCGGGACTACCGACAGCGCCAAGCCTCGGCCGGTGGAGATCGGCGAGGTCGATACCACCGTTTCGCGCCGCTAGATGGCGCACCGCTACGAGTTCAGCAGCGCCTGCCGCCGGGATCTGCGCCAGTTGACCAGGCGCAACCAACCGCTCCTGCTGGCAATCGTCGTCGAGCATATCCCGGCGATCCTCCGTGACCCGCAGGGGGCCGGCGAGAAGCAGCAGGGCGACCTGGGGCACGTCCGGGCATATGCGCTGCGGATGGACAACGTTGCCTATCGGTTGGTCTATAGCATCGAAGACGACGTAGTGATCTTTGTCGCGGTCGGGCCGCACGATGCGGCCTACGCAGCCGCCGCACGCCGCTGAGCGACCGCGCGACGCAATGATGCGCCAGTCGGGGGCGTGCATGGGCAGAACAGGGCGGCGGATCGAACCGATCCGCCGCCCTGAATCCGTCCTTGAGTGCGCCGAGCCATTGGGGGGAGGGGGCGCCGTCAGTCCGGGCGGCCGACCAGCGCGTCGTCGGTCCGCTGATCGGCGGCGCGCGCGGGGTCGGCGTCCGCGATGTCGGCGGCGCGCGAGACCTCCTGGGCGCCGAAGTCCTCGCCCGCTTCCAGCCGGTACGGCGCGGGGTTGTCGCGCCCGATGCGGTAGGGGTCGTCGAGCGTCTGGGCCACGCCCACCGTCGCGAACTGCAACTCGGCGGCCTGCTCGATGGGACACTGGCCGGCCGGGCAGGCGTGCTCGCGGATGTGCGCCAGGAACTCGTCGTGGTAGTTCTCCACCAGGCTGAGGATCGGCGCGGGCGCCGCCTGGCCCAGCCCGCAGAGCGAGATCTCGATGATCTGCTTGCCGGCGTAGTTGATCAGGTCCAGGTCGCTCTCGGCGCCCGAGCCGAAGCGGATGCGGTCGAGCACCTCGGTCAGCGCCGGGCAGCCGATCCGGCAGGGGGTGCATTTGCCGCACGACTCGTCGGCATTGAACTTCATCAGGTAGCGCGCCCAGTCGACCGCGCAGGTGTGCTGGTCGAGCACGATGAAGCCGGCCGAGCCGAGCATCCCGCCGACGTCGTTCATGTCCTCGAAGTCGACCTTGAAGCCGAGCTGGTCGGCGGGCAGGCAGCCGCCGGAGACGCCGCCGGTCTGGAAGCCCTTGAACCGCGAGCCCCGGCGCATCCCGCCGTGGACGTCGTCGATCAACTCCTGGATCGAGATGTCCATCACGATCTCCGAGACGCCGGTGTACTCGACCGGGCCGGCGATCGTCACCAGTTTGGTGCCGGTCGAATGGTCCGGGCCGATCGCGTGGAACCAGTCGCCGCCGTGGATCACGATGTCCGGCGCGTTCGCCAGCGTCTCGACGTTGTTGACGACGGTCGGCTTGCCCCACAGCCCGTACTCGACCGAGCGCGGCGGCTTGGTGCGCGGCTGCGGGCGGTCCCCCTGCACCGAGTAGATCAGCGCCGAGCCCTCGCCGGAGATGTAGGCCCCGCCGCCGATGCGGACGCGGACCTCGCAGTCGAAGCCGGTGCCGAGGATATCCTTGCCCAGCAGCCCCGCCCGTTCCGCCTCCTTGATCGCGCGCTTGAAGCGCTTGATGCCGATCGGGAACTCGCCGCCGATGAAGGCGTAGCCGATGTTCGCGCCGACCGCGTAGCAGCCGATCATGATCCCTTCGAGGACGACGTGCGGGTCGCTCTCGAAGGTGCGGCGGTCCTTGAAGACGTTCGGCTCGCCCTCGTGGCCGTTGCAGATGACGTACTTCTGGTTGCCGCGCGACCGGCGCCCGGACTCCCACTTGATCCCCATCTGGAAGCCCGCCCCGCCCCGCCCGCGGACGTTGCTCTTCTTGACCTCCTCGACGACCTCGTCGGGGGTCATCGCGGTGAGCGCCTTGACGAAGCCCTCGTAGCCGCCGTTGGCGATGTAGTCCTCGATGCTGTCGGGGTCGATCCGCCCCCAGCGGCGCATCAGCCAGCGCGTCTGCCGCCGCATGAAGGGGTGATCCCGCAGGTGGGGGATGCCCTGGTACGGCTCGCCCGCCGCCTCGCCCCCCGGCGGCGGCGAGGTGGTCGCCGGCAGCCCCTCCACCAGGCCGTCGGGGCCGACCCAGCCGAGCGCCTTCTCGGCCCAGACGCCGCCGTTGGTGATCGCGCGGTCCACCAACTCGACCACGTCGTCCGGGGTGACCTGACCGTAGACGACCGTCGGCCCGCCGGGGTGCTTGACCTGCACGATCGGCTCGGCGAACTCGAAGCCGAGGCTGCCGGTCTGCCGCAGCACGATCGGGATGCGCCGCCGCTCGGTCGCGAAGCGCAGGCCCTGGTAGACATCCTCCGCCCCGGCGGGGATGCTGCCGCCGTGCAGAGCGACGGTCACGACGGTCCGGTCGCTGTTCTGGAGCGCGTCCCACGCCTGGACGCTCTGCTCCCGGAAACGGTCGAAGCTGCTGCGGTCGGCCATCGGTTCGCTCCTTCGTCGCGGGTTGCCGGTCAGGGAATCGGGTAGTCGGGTGTGAACCGGGTCAGCGGATGGCGGAGCCCTTGTTGGCGCGAGGAACCTCCGCCCAACTCTCCGCCTGCCTGCCTGCCCGACCACCCGCCTCGCGCCCCTGCAATTGGTCGAGGATCCGGTCGACCTTCTCCGGGTTGAGGAAGCCGACGTGCCGGCCGTTGACGCTCGCCATCGGGCCGATCTGGCAGGCGCCCATGCAGCCCGACCAGAGTTCGACCGTCACCCGGCCGTCGGGGCTCGTCTGCCCCTTGTGCGTGATCCCCAGGCGGTCGAAGATGCGGTCGACCAGCTCGCCCGAGCCGAGCGTGTGGCAGGCCGCGCCGTCGCAGGCGATGTAGACGTTGCCGGCGCGCGGCGTGGTGCGCAGGTCGGCGTAGAAGGTGACCAGGGAGTAGACCCGCTGCAGCTCGACGCCGAGGTGGTCGGCGACGACCGCGGCGGCGTCCTCCGAGACGTAGCCCCAGTGCTCCTGGATGTCCATCAGCGCCAGCAGCGCCAGTTCGTTCGCCTCGCGCCAGTCGCGCGCGTTGTATTCCTCCTCCATCAGCCCCTTGACCCAGCCGGGATCGATCGGGTCGGGCGGCGCGCTGGGGGGAATCGTCGGCAGGTCCGGGGCCACGTTCGGCGTCCGGTCGGGGGGCCACTGCGCCACGGGTACGCTCCTCACGCTGCACGCTGCGCCGGCGGCTGGCGGCGATGGGGGGCTCGCGCCACCTCCGCCACACGGGGCGCGCCGGCCGCCGGAACGCCGACCAGTCATCTGTGATAGGCTTCACAGACCTACGGTCGAGTATAGCAACCGCCCCATGCCCGTGCAACGCACCCTGTTTGCCCACACCGCCGTGCCGCCCATTCGAGCTGCTCCCCCTTCCCAGCCTTGGGTTCAGGGGCGGACAGTTGAGAAGTGGGCGAAGAAGCCTGGGCGTGTCGCCACTGGTCGGTCCAGCTCTCCGCCAGGAGGGTGGGCAAGTGCCATCGCAGCGCCACGGTGCGCGGGCGGTAGAGCCACTGCCGCGCCTGGCGCAGCCCCAAGGTGAACAGGCTGGCGCGCGCGTGCTCCGGCCGGCGGCGGGGCCGCGCCGCCGCGCCGCCGCGCCCCCAGCCGGGCTTCGGCCGCCTGCGCCCCCAAGCAGAGCGCCACCAGGCTGGCCCAGGCCAGCGCCAGCAGCAGCCGCGCGTGGCGGGCGACGCCCCGCACCTGGCGCTCCTCCCACTGCCAGCCCTTCCTCTTGTCGCTGCGGAAGCCCGGCTCGATCCAGAAGCGGCGCTGGTACACGCGCAGCACCCGCCAGCGCGCGGGCAGGTCGGTCAGCACCACCAGCGGCTCCTGCTGCCCCCGGCCCCACACGCCGACGATGCTCGCCGCCCGCCAGCCGGCCTCCTTGAAGACCGCGCCCGTGCCTTCCAGCGCCGCCCCGCGCCGGCAGCCCGCGCCGCGCCAGGTCGCGCAAGGGGTGCTCCCGCCCCGCGCGGTCGCGGAAGCGCACCGCCCCGTTGGCCTTGCAGCGCACCACCCAGTGCCAGCCGTGGGCCGCGACCCGGTCCACGAAGGCCGGGATGTCGTAGGCCCGATCCGCGACGACGATGACCGCCACGCCCGGCGGCAGCAGGCCGGCGACCTGGGCCAGCACGGCGTCGACCTGCGCCCAGTACCGCCCGGCCGCCAGCGGCCAGTTCTGCTCCCACACCGCCCAGGCCAGCGGCAGGCTGCCGCCGCGGTAGGGCAGGCTGCCGCGGAACAGGTGGACCTCGTCGCCCTTGCTGCTCTCGCCGATCGCCAGCACGACCCGCCGCCCGCCCTGCAGGACCGCGTCCCAATCGATGACCGCGCCGAGGACGGGGGCGTAGCGGGTCGCCGGCGCCAGCCGCTCGTCGTTGAGGGTGCGGCGCCGGCGCCGGGCGATGCTCTCGGCCTCGGTGGCGCGCGTCAGCCCCAGCGCCGCGAGCTCCGCGGCCACCTGGCTGATGACGCCGCTGCGCGCGGCGATGATGCCGGTGACCAGCAGCGCCAGCCGCCGCACGGCCGTCACCCGCAGCCGCGCCGCGCCTGACGCGCTTGATCTGGCCCTCCACTTCCTGGTACAACGGGACGGGGGACGGCATGGCACTCCTCCTGGCGATCCTGCGTGTCCGCACACCACCAGTATCGCCAGACCGGCCGGGCCATGCCACCCCCCCCCACTTGCCCGCCAGCCGCCAAAACTGTCCGCCCCTGCGCTTGGGAGAAGGGGCCGGGGAGTGAGGGCGCGCCCGGCGTTCCGCGAGGGGCCGGGGGCGAGGGCCGTACCCCGCGCCATCGCTTGGCCCGCCGCGCGCGATCTGGTACGATGCGCCTGCCCGACACGCCCGCGCCCGGCCCTACGCTGGCCCTTCGTTGGAGGTGTGCGCCCCCATGCCGTCGCGCCCCTGGAGTCCCGCGCCCGACGCCGTCATCGTCGGCGCCCTGCTCTTCGCGCGGGCGACCGATCTCCTCCTCTCGGCCAGCGAGCCGGAGCGGAACGCGCCGGCCCGCGCCCTGATCGCCGTGGCTTTCCTCCTCTACCTCGCCTACCTGCTCCTCGACCTGGCCGGCGCGCACCCCGGCCGCGCGCCGCTGCTCGGGTGGCGCTGGGCGCGGGTCGGAGACGCCGGCAAGCTCGGGGTGCTGCTCGGCCTGATCGGGCTGACCGTCCTGCTGCCGCTGGCGGTCCTGGTCGCCCGGCGGGCGCGCGACGGCCGGCACGCGCACGCCCACGACGGGCTCGTCCAGGTGGAGGAGGCGGCCCGCCTCCTCCTGCGGGGCGCGAACCCCTACGCCGCCAGCTACCGCGACACCCCGATGGCCCTGGTGGCCGGGGACACGCCGGCGCTGGAGCACCTGGCCTACCTCCCCGCGCTCCCGCTCTCGGCCGTGCCGGGGATCGCGCTCGTCGAGCCGCTGCTCGGCTGGTACGACCACCGCCTGGCCTACGCGCTGGCGTTCGTGGTGAGCCTGGCCCTGCTGGCGCGGCTGGCGGGTCCGGGCTGGCCCCGCCTGGCGCTCCTGGCGCTGGCCGGCCTCAACCCGTTCATGGCCGGCCACCTGGCCTTCGGCTTGAACGATGCCGCGGTGCTCGCCCTGGTCCTGGTCGCCGTGGCCGCCCTGGCGGCGGATCGCCCGATCATCGGGGGGGTGGCGGTGGGGGTGGCCGGCGCGATGAAGGCCACCGCCTGGCCCCTGGCGCCGTTCTACGCGCTCTACCTCCTCGGGCGGGCGCGGCGCGAGGCGGGCGTCGAGGGGGGGCGCGGGGTGCTGGCCCGCTGGGCCCGCGCGCTGGCCCCGGCGGCGCTCACCTGGCTGGCGATCGTCCTGCCGTTCGCGCTCCGGGATCCGGGGGCGTTCGTCGCCGACGTGGTCGGCTACGTCGGCGGCGGGTCGGACCCGCCGGTGCCGGCCGGTGGCGTCGGCTTCTCCGCGATCGTCCTGGCCGCGCTCGGCCCCGCCGCCAACGACTTCCCCTACGGCGTCGCGCAACTCCTCGTCCTGGTCCCGGTCCTGCTCTACACCCTCCGGCGTCAGGGGGCCGGCAACACGCTGCGCGCCATGCTCACCGGCTACGCGATCACCTTCCTGGCGGTCAGCTTCTTCGCCTACTGGTTCTACGAGAACTACCTGGGCTACGCGCTGGTGCTGCTGGCGCTGGCCGCCTTCTGGGACCCCGCGCGCGAGCCGGAGACGGCCCCCGCCGAGCCGCGCCAGCCCGCCCCGGAATACGCGACCGCAACCAGGGCGTTCTGAGGATCAGCGGCGCCGCCACGGATGCGACGCAGGCGGCAGGGGAACGCCCCCGGCGGGCGACGGCTTGAGCACGATCAGCACCGCGGAGGACACGGAGAGCGCGGAGGTCTCGCTTTGCCCCCTCCGTTCTCGGTCTCCTCCATGCTCTCCGTGGTCAATACCGTCCCCCCGACGTTGAAGCAGGCAGCATTGTTGAGGAGCGACGACGATGAGCGATGCCGGTAGCGCCACCCCGCCGACCCTGATGGCCGTCCACGCCCACCCGGACGACGAGTGCTTCGGCACCGGCGGCGTGCTGGCGAAGTACGCCGCCGAGGGCGCGCGCACGGTGCTGGTCACCGCGACGGGCGGCGAGGAGGGCGAGATCCACGACCCCGACCTGACCGAGGAGGAGGCACGCCCCCGCCTGAAGGAGATTCGCGAGCGCGAGCTGCGCCGCGCCGCCGACATCCTCGACGTCGGCGCGCTCGAACTGCTCGGCTACCGCGACTCCGGCATGATGGGCACGCCGGCCAACGCCCACCCGGACAATTTCCACAACGCCGACCTCGACGAGGCGACCGGGCGGCTGGTCGCGCTGATCCGCAAGCACTGTCCCCAGGTGCTCGTCACCTACAACGAGGACGGCGGCTACGGCCACCCCGACCACCTGCAGTGCCACCGCGTGACCGCCCTGGCCTTCGAGTCCGCCGGTGACCCCGCGCGCTACCCCGATGCCGGCCCCGCCTGGCAGCCGGCCAAGCTCTACGCCACCGCCTGGTCGCGCGAGCGGTGGCGCGAGCTGCGCGCCGAATTGGAGCGCCGCGGCATCGAATGGCCGTTCGGCAACCGCGACGACGACGGGGAGGACAGCGCCGAGGGCGGCCAGGACGACGGCCCGCCGGCCGCCGACGCGGCGATCGCCGCCGAGGGCGCGGAGCAGGCGGGCCAGGCCGAGCGGGAGGGGCAGGACGAGGAGTGGGGCCAGCCGGAGGAGTCGATCACCACCTTCGTGGATGTGGCCGACTGCTGGACGCGCGCGCGCGAGGCGCTGCGCCAGCACCGCACCCAGTTCGCGCCCGACAGCCCGTTCCTCAACTGGCCCGATGACCTCGCCGCGATCACCGGCGCGACCGAGTACTTCATCCTGCTGCGGTCGCGCGTCGAGACGGCCCGCCCCGAGCGCGACCTCTTCGCCGGCCTGCGCTAGCCGGCAGTCACGGGGCGCGCCCGTCGCCGGGCGCGAGTGGGGGATCGGCGGCCCGCCGTGCGTCCCCTGCCCGCCCGCAAGCTCCTCTCCATCGTGCGCCAGGCCCTGACAATGGCATGGATGCTGCTTATTGTCCTCTCGGCGAACCATCATCGGTCGTTGGTCGAGTGCTGAAAGGAGGCAACATGGCGCAGGGGATGGCGTTTGTCGTGCAGGAACTGAGCGACGCCCTGGCCGCGGAGCGGGCGATCGTCGAGAACGAGCGGGCGCTGGCCGAGGCCGTCGGCGACCGGGAGCTGAAGGCGGCGCTGGAGCAGATGGCGTCGCAGGACGAGGGCCACGTCGCCAACTACGAGCGCGTGCTCGAGGGCCTGGGGCAGAAGCCCGTGAAGGTCGAGCCGGACGATCGCAAGGTGGTCACGGCGCTCAAGAAGGTCGCGCAGCAGGGTGAGGAGGAACTGGAGCGCCTCAGCGCCCACGCCCTGCTGAAGCACAAGGCGGTGGAGACGGGCGAGATCTTCCACGCCCTGTCCCAGCAGCTCGGCAAGCCGAAGGCGATGAAGCCGCTCGACGTCAACCTGCGCGAGGACCGGGGCCACGCCAAGCAACTGAAGGAATTGTCCCTCAAGCTGGCGCAGGAGCAGGCGACCGCCGGCGCCGGCCTGGAGGAGTTGCAGCAGGCGGTGCAGGCGTAGCCCGGGAGCGGGACAGACGATCAGCGACCATCGGCGCGCGGGGCGGACGTCCCGCGCGCCCCTTCGTGTCCCGTGCGGCCGGGCGCCCGCCGCGCCGCGCGGGCGGCCGTCAGGACTGCCACTGCTTGGCCGCGCGCATCCGCGCCTGGAGGATGTCCTGCCGCAGGCGGTCCAGGTCCGCCCAGGGGCCGCGGAGGATGACGGACGGCGCGTGGTCGCCCGGCGGCGCCTCGAGCGCGAGGAAATACGCCCGCGCCTGCCCTGGGAGATCCTGGATGCTCGGCGGCAGGAGCCCTCTGGCCTCGACCTCCCGCGCGGTCGTCAGTTCGACGCTGGCGATCCGGTCGAACGGCAGTTGATGGGACCAGCCGCGGAGGAAGCCTCCCTGCTTGAAGCGCAGCGCCCGCCGATCCACCGTCACCTCGACCCGCGCCGCGTCCTGCCGCCGTGGCAGCCCGCCCAAATACTCGACAACCACCATCTGGCCCCTCCCGGTGTGGCGCCGCCCCGCGCGGCCGGACCCCGCCCGGCGGTCGCCGGGGTGGCGCTAGGATAGCACGGCGACGGGCCGCGCCCGCGACAGCCCCCACCCGGCGTGATGACCGGGCGCCGGACGCGACAGTTCGGGGGCGGGCAGGTGGGCAGATGGCCGTGAGCGCCTCCCTCCGGCTGCTCGCGATGCCGCCGTCCTCCTCTACTCGACTACCCGACCTTGCGCCCCAACCGCCGGACGCCCGGCATCCCGTGTATGGTACACTGTATTCTTGTGAGGGCGCAGAAAGGACAGCATCCATGACAGAAGGCACCATCAAGCGCATCAACAGCGACCGCGGTTTCGGCTTCATCGCCCCGGATGGCGCGAGCGACGATCTCTTCTTTCACATGAGCGCCGTCGCGGACCGGGCGTTCGACCAGTTGCGGGAAGGGCAGCGCGTCACCTTCGAGCCGGGCACCGACCCGCGCAACCTGGGGCGCGGGCGCGCCGAGGACGTCCGCCCGCTCGCGGAGTAAGCCCGCCGGCAAACCGGGCGACCGCGCGGATCGACACGTCAGTTCCCTACTTCGCGAACCGCACCTTCACCGATCAGGCCCACCACGCCCGCCGTGGTGGGCCTGCTGTTCCCTCATTGGCGTGGCGCTATGCCCCGATGGCCCGTGGGGTCCCGGACGGATCAGGACGCCGCCTCTGCCGGCACGAGGGAATGGCAGGGGACGGCCACCCCGTCCTGGAAGCAGTTGTCGGCCTCCCACTCGTCGCCGGTCACCCCTTCCGGGTGTTCGAGCAGCCGCACGATCCGGTTCCGGTTGCCGGCCAGGCCGCTCCAGCGGCTCACCTGCCGGAAGAAGCGGTTCCGCGCGGTGCCCGTCCCCGCCCGGCGATCCGCCTCGTAACAGGGGGCGCACAGGGCGGCGATATAGCCGCGCTGCCCCGTGGCGCGCGTCGCGTCGGCCTGCTGGTAGGCGGCGTAGATGAACTGGTGCCGCACCTGCGGATGCGACGGCTCCCGGCCACAATTGCTACAGGACACATCGATGGGCAAGCTGCACCTCCCGCCGTTCCGCGGCGTCTTCATCACTTCGAGCGGCGCCTGCCGCCCCATCGGGCCGCCCCGCGACCATACCGTGCCGCGCGAGCGATCGGGCGACCGGCGGCGGTGTTGGCCGGGCGCGGCGTCACTCCTCGAGCAGGCGCAGGTTCCGCGCCTGCCGGCGCGCGGGATTGCGCGGGTCGGGCGCGACCTCGAACGCGACCCACTGTCCCTCCCGCAACTCCTCGAACGCGCCCGCTTCCAGGGCGGTCCGCTGGAACGGCAGATCCTCGGTCCCGTCGTCGGGCCGGATAGTGCCGCCGCCGCGCGCGATCTGGATGCCCTGAATTGTCCCCTCGGCCATTGTCCGGTCCTCCCTCGCGCCGTGCGTGGCCGCGGCGCGGTAGCTGTCGCGCGTGCGGGGTGGCCCGGCCGGGCTACCCCAGGTGCCGGTGATCCGGGCGGCGGAACAGCGCCGTCCAGAATTCCTCGTCCAACTCCTCGTAGCCCAGGCCCGCGGCCCGAATCTCCACGCGCAGTTCGGCCTGCGTCAGGACCGGGGTGCCGCCGCACCGCAGCCGATACTGCTCGTAGGCGTCGGCGCTGGTCGTGCCGGTCATGCGGATCGCTCCTTTCAGTCGGGACGGCTCACGCCGCCTCCCGCCACCCATGCCCCGCCAGGTTGAGACCCCGCGTGGCCCCTCGCCGGGCAGGAGACGCCGCTGCGTCCCGAGGTGGCGCGGGAGACTCGCCGGCGTCGCACGCTGAAACGGGTTGTTTCGGTGGCCTCAGCCCCAGTATACCACGCCGGGGAATCCGGCGGGTGGCGAACCATCCCCCGCGCCCGCGAAGGCCGTTCGTTCTCCGGCGCCGGAGGCATTGCCCGCGGGCGCGCACTCCGGAACCGGCGTTCCTACCGGCATCGAGGGCTGGGGGGCACGCCCGCCATGCCCGCCCGGAGAGCGATGTAGTACACTTGGGGTGGCACAGTGTGGCTACCGGCGCGCCCTTCCCGCCCTTTCCGGCGTTGATACCGGTAGGGGCGCTCCTGGCGGGCGCTAGGCCAGCGCGTACACGGGGTTGAGGCTCGAAGGTTGAGCGTCCCTTGCCTGACTGTAGCGCCTTCAACGTTCAACCCTGAACCTTCAACCTTCAACGCTACTCCGGGGGAACAGACACGATGCGCAAATGGTTGAGCCGGCTGATGGGCGACAGCAACGACCGCCTGCTGGGCCGGTTCCAGAAGCAGGTCGACGCGATCAACCGGCTCGAAGCCGAGTTCAAGGCGCTGTCCGACGACGAGCTGCGCGACAAGACGACCGAGTTCAAGGGGCGGCTGCTGGCCGGCGAGAGCCCCGACGACCTGCTGCCGGAGGCGTTCGCCGCCGCGCGCGAGGCGAGCAAGCGGACGATCGGCCAGCGCCACTACGACGTGCAGCTCCTCGGCGGGATGGTCCTCCATTCCGGGCGGATCGCCGAGATGCGCACCGGCGAGGGCAAGACGCTGGTCGCCTCGCTGCCGCTCTACCTCAACGCGCTGACCGGCAAGGGCTGCCACCTCGTCACGCCGAACGACTACCTCTCGCGCCTCGGCGGCGGCTGGATGGGGCCGGTCTACCACGCGCTCGGCGTCAGTGTCGGCGTGATCTCGCACGAGTTCGCCGGCCTCTACGACCCGGCCTACGACGATCCGACCCCGCACGGTGACGAGCGGCTGAACCACTGGCGGCCGGTCGAGCGCCGCGAGGCCTACGCGGCCGACATCACCTACGGCACCAACAACGAGTTCGGCTTCGACTACCTGCGCGACAACATGGTGGTCGACATCAGCCAGACCGCGCAGCGCCCGCTCCACTACGCGATCGTCGACGAGGTCGACAACATCCTGATCGACGAGGCGCGCACGCCGCTGATCATCTCCGGCCCGGCGGAGGAGGCGACCGACCGCTACTACCAGTTCGCCCAGCTCGTCAAGCAACTGCGCCCCGGCCGCGACTACGAGGTCGAGGAGAAGCGCAAGTCGGTGACGATCACCCAGGACGGGATCGACAAGGTCGAACAACTCCTGGGCCTGCCCGAGGGCGCCTCGATCTACGACGACCGCTACGCCGAGCTGACCCACTACCTGGAGAACGCGCTCAAGGCCCGGGCGATCTACCACCTGAACAAGGACTACATCATCGAGCCGGACGGCGAGGTGGTGATCGTCGACGAGTTCACCGGGCGCAAGATGCCCGGCCGCCGCTGGAGCGAGGGGCTGCACCAGTCGGTCGAGGCGAAGGAGGGGGTGCGCGTCCGCCGCGAGAACGTGACCCTGGCGACGATCACCTTCCAGAACTACTTCCGCATGTACGAGAAGCTGGCGGGCATGACCGGCACCGCCGAGACCGAGGCGGAGGAGTTCCAATCGATCTACAACCTCGAGGTCGTCGCCATCCCGACCCACCGCCCGATGATCCGCGACGACTACCCCGACCAGGTCTACAAGAACGAGGACGCGAAGTACCGCGCGGTCGTGCGCGAGGTGGCGGAGATGCACGAGCAGGGGCGCCCGGTCCTGGTCGGGACGACCTCGATCGAGAACTCCGAGCGGCTGCACCAGCAACTGACGCGCGCGGGCGTCCCGCACAACGTCCTCAACGCCAAGCAGCACGAGCGCGAGGCGCTGATCGTCGCCGAGGCGGGGCAGCCCGGCGCGGTGACGATCGCCACCAATATGGCCGGGCGCGGCACCGACATCGTCCTCGGCCCCGGCGTGGCGGACAAGGGCGGCCTGCACATCATCGGCACCGAGCGCCACGAGTCGCGCCGGATCGACAACCAGCTCCGCGGGCGCGCCGGCCGCCAGGGCGACCCCGGCTCGTCGCGCTTCTACGTCTCGCTCGAGGACGAGCTGATGCGCCGCTTCGGGTCCGACCGCATCCAGGGGATCATGGGCCGCCTGGGGATGGAGGAGGACACGCCGATCGAGGCGGGGATCATCTCCAAGTCGATCGAGAGCGCGCAGACCAAGGTCGAGGGCTACAACTTCGACATCCGCAAGCATGTCGTGCAGTACGACGACGTGATGAACCGGCAGCGCGAGGTGATCTACGCCGACCGCCACAAGGTCATCGCCGGCGAGGACTTGCGCGACCGCATCCTCGACATGATCGCCGAGGAGGTCCACGACCTCGTCGCGGCGCACTGGAGTGAGGACCCGCGCGCCGAGCCCGATTACGAAGGCCTGCTGAAGGACCTCGGCCAGTTCCTGCCGCCCGACACCCTGGCGAACGTCACGCCCGAGACCCTCCAGGGCTTCGACCAGGAAGGCCTGGAAGGACACCTGATCGCCCTCTCGGAGGAGGCCTACGAGACGAAGGAGGAGCGGCTCGGCGCGGAGCTGATGCGCCAGCTCGAGCGGTTCGTCTTCCTCGGCACGATCGATCGCCTCTGGATCGAGCACCTGACCGCGATGGACGAGATGCGCCAGGGCATCGGCTTGCAGGCCTACGCCCAGCGCGACCCACTGGTGGCCTACAAGACCGAAGGCTACCGGATGTTCCAGGATCTGCTCACCAACCTGCGGCACGACATCGCGCGCGATGTCTTCCGCACCGAGATCATCCGCCAGATGCGCCCGCGCGCGATGGAGGAGGCGGTGATCAACCGCGTGGACGACGGCGCAGAGAACGGCAAGAAGCGCCCGAAGCAGCGCAAGGCGCCGAAGGTCGGCCGCAACGACCCCTGCCCCTGCGGCAGCGGCAAGAAGTACAAGAACTGCCACGGCGCGACGGCAGGCGCCGCGTAGCGCCGGGCGCCGAGCAGCGGGTAACGATGGACGCCGGGCCGAAGGCCCGGCGTCCATCGTCCCAATACGAATTGGAATGTTGCCGCGATGCCGGGGCGGGGTTGCAACCCGCCCCGGTCGGCTACCTCCGGCGCGAACGATCGGGCAACCCGGCGGGTCTGAACCCCACCCCTGCCGGCAACAGCCGCGCCATGCCGGAGCGCCCGGGGCTAGAACTCCTCGTCGTAGCCCTGGAAGTCGCGGACCAGCTCGCGGCCCTGCTCGAAGAGCGAGCGCGCGGTGCCCGCAACCTGCTGTCGCTGCTCGTCGTTCAGCAGCAGGTAGTAGATTACCCCCCCAAGGGCCGCGGCCCAGAAGAGGACCAGCCCGCTCTCCTTCGTCGCGTTGCCGACGGCGCCGGCGGCGTTGCCGAGCGCGGAGACGGCCCGGCTGCCGCCGCGCCGCGCCGCGCTGCCGGCCTGCCGCGCCGTCCGGCGGCTCCGATCGCCGGCCTCGTCCGCCAGGTCGCCCGCGCGGTCGAGGACGTCGCTCTGCGTCACGCTCTGTAGCGCCGACCGCCCGGCCTCCACACCGCTGCTCGCCAGCGCGGCCACGCGCGTCCCGGTCTGCGCGGCGGCGCCGGTCACCTGCGGGACGTACTCCTCGCGCACCCTGCTGGCGACCTTGCTGGCGGCGCCGCCGATCTGCGGCAGCACCTCGTCGCGAACGCGCTCGGTGAGGTCGACGGTGCGGCCACGCGCCTGCCCGGTCAGTTCGCCGCTGCGTGCCCGTTCGATCAGGGGCGCCGCCGTGGCGGCGGTCGCCGCCCCGACCGCGGCCAGCATCTTGCCGGCGCTGCTCCCCAGGTCCGACGCGGCCTCGCGCACTGTGTCGAGCGGCCCGCTGCTCTGGCCGGGGAGTTGCTTGCGCACCGTCTCCAGCGGCCCGTCACTCTGCCCTGGCAGCCGCTGGCGCAGCGCGTCCAACGGCCCGCTCGTCTGCCCCGGCAACCGGTCGCGCACGGCATCGAGTGGCCCGCTGCTCCGCCCCGGTAACCGGTCGCGCAGCGCGTCGAGCGGCCCGCTGCGCTGGCCGGGCAACTGCTCGCGCACGCTCTCCAGGACATTCGACGAACGCTTGCCGGCCTGCTTCTGCAGCCTGCCGGTCTGCTTCTGCAATTGCTTGAGCTGTTTCCGGAGATTGCGCCGGCCGCGCCGCGTCAGCTTGCGCCCGCCCCCCGTCGCCTCGTCGAGCCGTTCCTGCAACGCGCTCATCGTTCCACCGTCCCCTTTCACTTGCTGCGCGAGCGCGCTGCCCGCCGCGGCCACCGCGCCACTGGCGGCCGCCAGCGCGCTGCCGGCGCTCTCCCCGGCCCCCGCCGCGCTCTTGCGCCCGCGCCGCGCCCGCCCGCGTCCCCGCCGGCCCTTCTCGGCCCGCCGCCGCTCCTGCTCCGCGGCCTTGCGGTCCCGCTCGGCGGCCTTGCGATCCTCCTCGGTCCCGGCCTCGCCGCCGGCCAGCGCCGCCCCGCCCGCCGCCGCGGCGGTGCCGAGGGCGGCGAGGGCGCTGCCGACGTTGACGCGCGCGGCGGTCGCCGCCTCGCTCGCGCGCTCCGTCGCCGTGTTGACCGCGGCGGCCGCGTTCTGCTGCGCCTGGTCGGCGCGTGCGCCGGCCTGCTGCGTGCGGCCCGCGGCCCGTTGCGCCGCCAGGCGGGCGGCCCGCTGCTGCCGCTTCGGCAGCAGGCGAATCGCCCGCTCCAGCGGTTGCGGCAGTGGCGGCTCCGGCTCCGGCTGGAGCGCGACGATCAGCCCGCCGACCGCCGTCGCCGCGCCGACCGCGATGCCGAGCACCTGCCCGGTGGTGAGGTCGTTCAGGTCGAAGTCGCGCGCCCGCTCCTGCGCCCAGCCCGGCAGGTACTGCGTCAGCCGCACCAGCCCGCCGCCGCTCCGGTAGCCGACCCCCTCGGCGTCGAGCGCCGTCTCGTCGGGGCGGTAAATCGCCACCTCGTTCGGCCCCAGTTCGTCCCGCCGCTGCTCCAACATGATCGCCGCCTCTCCCCGCTCCTTCGCACCCCTCAACCCCGCACCCCACCGACGGCCGGTGTGCCCGCCATCCGTCCCGCCGCCGTTCAGCCCTGTTCGTCCGGTGGGGACTCCGCGCCCGCCATCCCGCCCGCGCTGCTCCGCTGCGGGGCGCCGGCCGCCGGCGTCTCACCGGTCATCGCGGCGGTGACGCGCGCGGCGAGCTCGGCCCGCTCCGGCGGCGCCAGGTTGCTCATCACCCGGTCGATGATCGCCAGCAGCAGTGCCACCCGCTCCTGATTGTCCATCTTCTCGATCATCCGGTCCGTGACGTAGCCGACCTGCTGCGCCCGCTCCTCCTCGCTCATGTTGCGCAGGACCTGGTCGATAACGTTGCGCATCAGCCCGCTCATACCCCGCCCCTTCGTCTGCCGGCCCCGCGCCGCCCCCAGCGTCCGCCCGCCACCCCGCCCCTGCCCACCGCCCCGCCGGGTGCAACCGGACACGGACGATCGCTCCGATCGCCGGATTCTAGCGCATCCGCATGCAGGAATCATGCCAGAACGGGGGCGGGCAGGACGAAGGCGGGCAGGCGAACGGGAGACACGGCGATGGCAGGGTCGGCGCCGGACGCGGAGGGGCGGCCTGGAAAGCCCAGGCCGCCCCTCCGTAACCCTTCTATCCGCCTATCCGCCTGCCCGCCTTCGCCCGGCCCGCCTATCGCGCGTAGAGCGGCAGGGTCGCCGGCTGGAGGGCGCCGCCGGTCTGCGCCTGGATCGCCTCCAGGAAATCGTTGTCCCACTCGCCGACGAAGGTCATCGCCACCCCGGCCTTGCCGGCGCGCGCGGTGCGCCCGATGCGGTGGATGTACTCCTCCGGGTTCTGGGGGATGTCGTAGTTGACGACGTGGGTGACATCGGGGATGTCGAGGCCGCGCGCCGCCACGTTGGTCGCGATCAGCACCCGCAGGTCGCCCCGGCGGAAGGCGTCGATCGTCCGGGTGCGGTCGACCTGGGCCATGCCGCCGTGCAGCGCCTGCACCAGCCAGCCGGCGTGGGTCAGGTCGCGGGCCAGGCGGTCGACGCCGACCTGCATCCGCCGGAAGATGATCAGCCGGGCATCGCGCCCGAACTCGTCCTCCAGCGAGAGGAAGCCTTCGAGCTTGTCGCGCTCGGCCACCTCGTAGTAGCGCTGCTCGACCGTCGCGACGGTGGCCTGGTCGGGCGTAATGGCGATGTGCCGCGGGTTGCGCTGGTAGCGGCGGATCAGCCGCTGCACCCAGCCGGGGATCGTCGCGGAGAAGAGCGCGGTCTGCCGGGCGCGGGGGGTGCGGCGCAGGATGTTCTCGACGTCCTCGGCGAAGCCGATGTCGAGCATCTCGTCGGCCTCGTCCAGCACCACGAACTTGACCGCGTCGACCCGCAGCGTCCCGCGCCCCAAATGATCGAGGACGCGCCCCGGCGTGCCGACGACGATGTCGCTCCCCTGTTCGAGCGCGGTGAACTGGCCGCGCATCCGCGTCCCGCCGTAGAGGGCCAGCACGCGCAGATCGGTGTACTTCGCCAGCTTCTCCAGCTCGCCGGTCACCTGGCGGCACAACTCGCGCGTCGGCACCAGGATGATCGCGCCCGGCAGCAGGCCGTGCGTCAGCCGGTTGACGATCGGGATGCCGAAGGCCGCGGTCTTGCCCGAGCCGGTCTGCGCCTGCCCGGCCACGTCCTGGCCGTCGAGCAGCGGCGGCAGCGCCTCCGCCTGGATTTCGGTCGGGTGGGTCCAGCCGAGGTCGGCGATCGCGCGGAGCACCGGCTCGCGCAGGGGAAAGTCGCCGAAGGTCTGCTGCGGAACGGTGGGGGCCAGCAGGGCCGCGCCCGAACCCTCCGGCGCGGGCGTGTCGGGGAGAATCATCGTCGCATCCAAGTGGGGATCGGTCCTTTCGTTACGTCGTCACACAGTTGTGTCCCGACGCAGCTCCACGACCGCCGCACCCGCCCCTGGCCGATGCACCGGCGCTCACACTCACCGGGACCGCGACACACCGGCAACGTGAGCGGCGTGTCCGGGGTAAGTATACCATCTACATAAACATAACGCCCCTTGCCGCGGCCCGGGGCGAGGCTTCGCCCGTCGCCCCATCGGCCGGAGCTCCCCGGATGGCTACTCCTCGTCCGCGAAGGGGCGGCGGGGTGGGCGCCGGGTGTCGAGGAAGCTCTGCAGCATGATCGCGGCGGCGGCGGCGTCGATCCGCTCGCGGCGCTCCTCGCGCGACAGCCGGCGGTCGAGCAGGAGGCGCTCGGCCTCGGCGGTGGTGTAACGCTCGTCGCCGAAGGCGATCGGCACGTCGAGCAGCGGCGCCAGGCGCGCGGCGAAGTCGCGCACGATCGCCGCCTGCGGCCCCTCGCTGCCGTTGAGGCTGGTCGGCAGCCCGACGACGACCGCCTCGACCCCCTTCTCGCGCGCGATCGCGGCGATCTCCGCCAGCGCGCGGTCCTCCCGGCGGCGGCGCACCTGCACCGTCGTCAGCGGCGCGGCCAGCAACCCGAGTTCGTCGGAGAGCGCGACGCCGATGCGCCGCGCCCCCACGTCCAGCCCGAGCGCGCGCAT
>JAUJMV010000032.1:55871-71116 GCA_030446685.1 Thermomicrobiales bacterium
CTCACCGCTCGTCGGCGAGGCGGATGGCGATCGCGGAGGCGCGCCAGGGCATCCGATCGGGGAACCAGGCAGGGGTGTAGCTGATCGAGGAGGAGGAGACGCCTGGCAGCGCCTGGAGGATGGCACGGGCCTCCTCGTCGCCCTGGCCCGCCAGCCGCCGCGCCAGGCGGGTGCGCTCCTGGTCGCTGCCGACCGCGGCGCGGGTCCGCGCGCTGCCGCCGACCCGCCACTTGAGGGCGCCGGGCTCGTCCTCGATCAGCCGCGGCGTGTCGAGCATCAGGCTGCCGGGGACGACCGGCTCGCCCGGTCGGGCGGCGGCCGCCAGGCGCCGCTCGATCTCGGCGCGGCTGCGCGCCTCGACCTCCGCCAGCGCGTAGGTCAGCGCGGTCGCCTCGCCCGTGGCGGTGGCGGTCACGCTGTCGGCGTCGCCCCCCTCCTGCACGTCGAACTCGACGGCGAAGGCGCCGACCTCGGCGGTGCCGGGCACGATCGCCCCGCCGGGCGGTGTCGCCGCCGCCAGGGCCGCCTGAGCCTTCGCCGTCGCCGCCGCCTCGGCCGCCGCCCGCGCCGCGACGAGATCCTGCCTGGAGACGATCGGGATCTTGCGGTCGCTGCCGCCGGCGATCGGGGCGTTGCGGTTGTTGTAGTAGACGCCGCTCGGGAGCTGCCCGCGGACCATGCCCGCGTCGATGTTGCCGGCGCTGCCGCGGAGCGACGCGGCCACCCTGACCGTCGCCGTGCCGAACGCGCCCGCCCCGAACGGGTCGGCGCCGGGGACCCTGACGGCGTCGAGGGTGACGTAGGTGCGCCCGTCCGCGGCGGTGAGGACGGTTCCCTTCGGCACGCTCACCGGCTCGATCGCCGGATTGGTCAGCACGACCGGCCCGCCCGCGGTCAGGTCCGGGTCGAGGCGCGCCCCGGTGACCGGCCTGGAGGCCGAGGCCGAGACCGGCGCGGTGATCCGCCTGGCCGGCACGACGATCCGCTCCTGCGCCGCCTGACCCGGTGGTGCGTCCGGCGCGCCCTCCGCGACCACCACGTCGAACGCGGTCGCGACGCTGCCGGTGCGCGCCACCAGCGTCACCGTCGCCGCGGCGAAGGCCCAGTACCCCACTAGGGCCAGGAGCGGCGCCGCGACCAGCAGCCCCGCCAGCAGGCCCACCAGCACGCCCCGCCGCCGCGAATGTCCGCCCGGCCGCCCGGCCGCCCTCCCGACCGGTTCCGGCCCGGCGTCGTCCCAGCCGTCGGTCTCGGCCTCGTCGCCGGCGGGGCCGGCGGCATCGCCCTCGTCGTCATCAATGGACGGCGCCAGGACAATCGGGCGCATGCGCCCGGTGGCCGGCGCGATGCCGGCGGGCCTGGCATCGGGCAACTCCTCGCGCTCGAAGACGCGCGCACCGGACGGTCGCCCGCGCGCGTCCCAGCCGCCCTCCTCCTCCTCAACCACCGGATCGGCCGACGCGGGGGCCAGCCGCGTCACCAGCGGGCGTATCGCCGGGCGGACAATCCGCCGGCGGTTACCGTCATCCTCGTCGTCAGCCCCGTCGTCGGCGACCCCGTAGGCATCGCGATCCTCGTCAGCGTCGTCGGGGCCGGGGTAGGAGTCATCGTCGTCGGCGTCGTCGGCGGGGTCCGGCCCCGCGTCCACCGCGCTGTCGTAGTCGTCCTCTTCGTCCTCGTAGCGGTCGCGCCCCGCGCCGCGGCGGCTGGCGAACCAGCCGCGCGCGCCGGCCCAGGTCGCCGCCAGCGCGGCCAGCGGCCTCGCGCCCGTCGGCTCGGGGGAAGGTTCGTCGGGATCGTCGTACAACTCGTCGTACAGGTCGTCGTCCCAGCCGTCCTCCTCGACCGCTGGCGAAGGGGCCGCGCGGGCGGCGACCGGTCGCGGCCGCACGCGCCCCTCCCCCACGTCGGCCGGACGGCCGCGGGGGGCGGGCGGATCGTCCGCCTCCTCCCTCGCGTCGTCATCGTCGGTGTACGGCTGGCCGTAGGGATCGAGCCGCGCGCCCCCCGGCGCTCCCCGGCGCACCAGCGGACGCCCACTCGCCGGGCGGATGACGGCGACGACTTCGGGCGACCCGCCCCCCCCACCGCCCGCCCCCGGCGGATCGGCATCGTCATCGAGAAGAATCCGCCGCAATGCCCGCGTGGGCGGTGCGGCCTCACCCCCGCCGCCCATCCGGGCGTCTCCCCCCCTCCCGAATTCGGGCTTGTCCCCGCCAGGGGGAGAGGGGGCCGGGGAGGGCGGGCGCTCTTCGTCGACCGGGGGTTCGACCGGCGATGCCGGTAGGACTTCCCGCTGGTCGATCACCTCCAGCCCGAAGACCCGCGCCGCGTTGAGGAGCTTGCTGTTGGCGGAGGCGATCGCCACCTCCGCGCCGGCCTCCCGCGCCACCTCCTCCAGGCGGTGCAGGTGGTGCAGGCTGAGCAGCAGCGGGGCGCGCTCGTCCACGTCCAGCACCACCCGGTCGGCCCCGGATGCGCGCACGCGGTCCAGCACACCCTCCAGCGTGTCGCCCGCCCCTACCCCGATCCGCTCCACGCTCCGCTCCACGTCAGGACTGAGGACTGAAGACTGAGGACTGAGCCCTCGGCCTCAATGCTGATCGCGAAACGCCAGGCTCCGAGCTTGCGGGGCCGTCGTTCCCACTCAGTCCTCAGTCCTCAGTCCTCAGTCCTTGGCGGACGAAGTCCGCCGCCGCCGCCAGGGCCGCGTCGAGGCGGGCCGGATCGCCGCCGCCGCCCTGCGCGCGGTCGGGGCGACCGCCGCCGCGACCGCCGAGGATGCCGGCGGTCGCCCCGAGCAGCGCCCCCGCCTTCAGGCCGCGCGCCACGAGATCGGGCGTGACGATCGCCAGCAGCGCCGGCCGCTCGTTGACGACCGCGCCGAGCAGGATCACGCCCGATCGCAGCCGGTCGCGCAGGCTGTCGCCGAGGCGGGCGAGGGTGTCCTGGTTCGGCGCCTCGACGCGCGCCGCCAGCACCGGCGCCCCCGCCACTTCCCGGGTCCGGCCCAGCAGCGCCTCGACCTGGCCGCCGGCCAGTTGCGCGCGGGTCCGGTCCAACTCGCGCTCCAGGTCGCGCAGGCGCCCGCGCAGCCCCTCCACCTGAGCCGGCAGCTCGGCCACCGGCGCGCGCAGCCCGGTCGAGAGCGCCCCGGTGACGCCCTGGAGCTGCTCGATCCAGGCCAGCGCCCCCTCCCGGTCAGCGCCTCGATCCGCCGCACGCCGCTGGCGACGCTCGTCTCGCCCGCGATCACGATCGGGCCGATCGCGCCGGTCGCCGCGACGTGCGTCCCGCCGCAGAGTTCCTTCGAGAACCCCTCGATCGTCACCACGCGGACGCGGTCGCCGTACTCTCGCCGAAGAGCGCCATCGCGCCGCTCGCCAGCGCCTCCCGCTGGTCCATCCAGTCGTCGTGGACGCGATTGTTCGCCAGGATCGTCCCGTTGGCGATCGCGCCGACCCGCGCCAGTTCCTCCGGGGTCAGCGCCTGCAGGTGGGTGAAGTCGAAGCGCAGGCGGTCGGGCGCGACGAGCGAGCCGGCCTGCTGCGCGTGCGGCCCCAGGACGAGGTGCAGCGCGCGGTGCAGGACGTGGGTCGCGGTGTGGTTGCGCTCGATGTCCTGGCGCCGCTCGGCGTCGATCGCCGCCTCGACCGTGTCGCCGACGCGGACAGTCCCCTCCTCGACCACGCCGCGGTGGCCGGTGATGCCGCTCACCGGGCGCTGCGTGTCGCGCACGCGGAAGCGCCCCTCGCCGCCCGCCAGCGTGCCGGTGTCGCCGACCTGGCCGCCGGCCTCGGCGTAGAACGGCGTGCGGTCGAGGATGATCTCGACCTCCTCGCCGGCGCCGGCCTCCGCAGGGGGCCGTCGGGGCCGACGATCGCCAGCACCTCGCCGCTCGCGCGCCCCTCGGTGTAGCCGAGGAATTCGGTCTGGGGCAGGCTCAGCCCCGCGTAGACCTCCAGGTCGCGGTGCGACTCCTGGCCGAAGCGCGAGCCCGCCTGGCTGCGGCGGCGCTGCTCGCCCATCGCCTGGTCGAACTCGTCGCGGGCGATCTCCAGCCCCGCCTCGCGCGCCAGCTCCGCCGTCAGGTCGAACGGGAAGCCGTAGGTGTCGTAGAGGCGGAAGACCTCCGCGCCCGGCAGCGTCGTCCGGCCCTCGGCCCGCACGCCCGCCGCCAGCGTCTCGAAGCGCTGCAAGCCGACCGCCAGCGTCCGCCCGAAGGTCTCCTCCTCGTGCCGGACGATCCGGGCGATGTAGTCGGCGCGGTCGCGCAGTTCGGGGTACTGGTCGCCCATCAGGTCGATCACCACCCGCACCGTCTCGGTCAGGAAGGGCGCTCGATCCCGAGCAGCCGGCCGTAGCGGACCGCGCGGCGCAGCACCCGGCGCAGGACGTAGCCGCGCCCCTCGTTCGCCGGCAACACCCCGTCGGCGATCAGGAAGGTGATCGCGCGGCTGTGATCCGCCACCACCCGCAGCGCGCGGTCGGTCCGCGCGTCCTCGCCGTAGCGCGCGCCGGTCAGCTCGGCGGCGCGGCCGATGATCGGCTGGTAGAGATCGGTCTCGTAGACCGACCGCTTCCCCTGCATCACCATCGCCAGCCGCTCCAGCCCCATGCCGGTGTCGATGTTCTTGCGCGGCAGCGGCGTGTCCCGGCCGTCCTCGTCGCGGTAGTACTCCATGAAGACGAGGTTCCAGACCTCCAGGAAGCGCCCGCCGTCGTCGGTAGGCTGCTCGCCGCCGCGGCCCTCGCCGTGCCGAAGTCGTAGTAGATTTCGGAGTCGGGTCCACATGGCCCGGTCTCCCCGACCGGCCCCCACCAGTTGTCGTCCTCGGGCGTGTCGGTGACGATCCGCTCCGGGGGCAGGCCGATCCGGTCGCGCCAGACCGCGCGCGCCTCCTCGTCGGTCGGGTAGACGGTCACCCAGAGGCGCTCCGTCGGCAGGCCGTAGACCTCGGTCAGGAGCTGCCAGGCGAAGCGGATCGCGTCTTCCTTGAAGTAGTCGCCGACCGAGAAGTTGCCGAGCATCTCGAAGAAGGTCAGGTGGCTCTCGTCGCCGACCTCGTCGATGTCGACGGTGCGGAAGCACTTCTGCACCGAGCAGAGCCGCGGCGCGGGCGACTGCTCCGCCCCCAGGAAGAACGGCGTCATCTGCTGCATCCCCGCGACGGTGAAGAGCACCGTCGGGTCGTTGCGCGGCACCAGCGACGACGAGGGCAGCTCGCGCGCGCCCCACTCCTCGAAGAAATCGACGAAGAGCCGGCGCAGTTCCTCCCCGGGAGGGGTTTTTATCGGTGGATGTGGCGGTCATCGTCAACGCTCCCCCGCTCGACGGTTGGGCCGGGTCGTGCAGACGGCGACCCGCTCCCGCCGACGCGGGCATCTGTGTACGTACAATTATCACGGCGCGAACGTACTATGTCAAGGCCATCGCGCCTACCCTCCACAACTGCCGCCCCCGGCGCGGGGGCCGCCGGCCAACCACTGAGCGACCCCGGATGGGCAGCAAAAAACCCTTCCATCCCCAACGGGACGAAAGGGCCGCTCCTTCCGTGGTACCACCCGAATTCGGAGGCGCGCGCCCGCGGCCTCCCTCCTCATTCGTCGCCGGTAACGGTGGCGTCCGGGACCCCTCCCACGCCGCGCTCGGGCGACGTTGCGGGGCCGGCTCACAGGGGCTGTGCGTCGGGCGTTCGGGCCGGAAGGCTCGCAGTCGGTGGCCTTCGTTCCCCTGGTGACCGCGCCCCGGACGCACTCGTCCTGTTCAGCGCCTTCTGTCTAGTAAGTCGGCCTGTGTAGACGGCATGCGTTCTGGGACGACGGTGGAGAAGCGCCCCCGGCCCCGGTCCTGGGGGCGGCGTGTCCCGTACGGCACGCTCGGCGCCGCGCGCGGTCGCGCTGACACGGTCTCACGCGCGGCTTGGGCGGGGCAGCCACATTTTCTCTCTTGCTACTTGCGGGGGAAGTGCGGCCTGTTCCGCCCCCGCGGCGCGCTTGTTCGGGCTTGGGGCCGTCGCTATACTACGCGCGGGGCCTGCACGGGAGGGGCGTCGAGGCCGGTCGGGCGGGGGGCACAGATGGCCGATGTCGCGCTGCGCGAGGTGCTCCAGGCCGCGCAGGACGATCTAGAAGGCGGGGCGCCGCGGGCGGCAATCGTCGCCTGCGGCCGGGTGCTGCGGCACTACCCCGAGGCGCTCACGGCCCTTCGCCTGCTCGGCGAGGCCCACCTGGAGTTGGGGCAGGCTGACGAGGCGCGCGAGCACTTCGACCGGGCGCTGGCCCTCGATCCGTACAACTTGCCGTCGCGGATCGGGCTGGCCGTCCTCGCGGAGGACCGGGGCGACCTGGAGGGCGCGCGCGCAGTTCCGGCTCGCGATGGAAATCGCGCCGGCGCTGCCGCGGCTGCGCGGCGAGCTGGCGCGCCTCGCCCGCCGGCCGGCCGGCATGGACGGGCGCCCACGGCTGACGCGGATCGCGCTCGCCAACCTGCACGCGCGCAACGAGGAACTGCCGCGCGCCATCCGGCAGTTCCGGCTCGTCCTCGCCGAGCAGCCCGCGCGCCTCGATCTGCCGCTCGGCCTGGCGCAGGCGCTCTGGCGGCGCGGCGCGGCGGCCGAGGCCGCGGTGCTCTGCCGCCAGATCCTCGACGAGCGCCCCCGCACCGTCCGCGCGGCGCTCCTGCTGGCCGCGATCGCTGGGGGGACGGCGGCGCGCCGGCGGACGCGACCGAGTCCGCGCGGTGTCTGCTGGCCGCGCGCGAGGGCGATCCCGACGCCGCGCTGGCGCGCGAATTGGTCGCCCTGCGCCCGTCCGGGACGCTGGCCGAGTTCATCAGCGAATCGCACACCATTCCGGCCCCCGACCCCGCGTCCCGGTCGAGGAGATCGAGGACCGCGTGCTGGCGCAGGGCTTCGCCGCCGGCGTGACGGCCCCGCTGCGTCTGGACGATCCCGCGCTGGCGGCCGCGGAGAGCGCGCCGGCGCAGGATGCCGATGAAACGGTGCCGTTCGTCACTTTTGCCCCCGAACCCGGAGAGGCGGTCATCCTCCCCGCGCGCCGCGGGGGCGGTAGAGGACACCTCGCCGTTTGGTGACGAGTCCCGCGGCCGGCGCGGCCCCGCCCGATCTGCCCCATACCGACGCCGCCATTCCTCCCGCGCCGGGCGGGATCGCCGCCGAGATCGGTGATGCGGGAGTGCGGTCGGACGAGCCCGCGATGGTCCGACTTGCTGAGGACAGGCCCGCCGATCCCATCGGGGCGGAGCTGGCGCGCGTGCCGGGGGGCCGGAGCCGGCCGTTCCGATGGCCGATGAGCCGCACGCCCCGCGGTCGAGCGCCGCGGAGGGCGCCGCGGTCTTCGCGCCGCGCGGACCCGGCTTCTCGCGCGATGAGCCGATCCCGGAACAGTCCCCCGCCGATGCGGAGGCGGTGGTGGCTGGCACGTTCCCGGCCGCGCCGGGAGCGGCGGAGAGAGCGGTGGTGGGGCGGGGCCGCTCACACCGTCAACCGCCGAGGAGGGCGCCCACGTTGTTCCCGTCGCCGAGTGGTCGGCAGGCCCCGCGATCGGGGTTACGACGCCCGCGCGCCGGAGCCGGAAACGCCCGTCGATCGGGGCGGCCCCCCGGAGGCAATCGTCGCGGCCGACCCGCTGGACGGCCCCGCGCGACTGGCCCTGGCGGCGGCCTACGGCGTCGAGCGCCCGGAGCAGGCCCTCGACGAGTATCGCCGCCTGCTCAAGGAATCCGACGAGCTGGCCCCCGAGATTGTCGAGCGGCTGCGGGAGATGATCGCCGTGGGGACCGGCGGGGCGCGCGCCCACCGCCTGCTGGGCGACGCCTACATGAAGCTGGGGCAGTTCGACCTGGCGATGGCCGAGTTCCAGCGCGCCCTGGCCGCGCGCGCCAAGCGGTAGAGCGATTACCACGCCGCCGGCCGCGCCCGGGCCCGCCGATCGGGGAGCGTCACCTGGCGCCCAACGGTGGACGTTCAGCCGTTCGGCCTGCCTGGGAGGTCGTAGGGGCGATCAGTCGGCCGGCTCATCGGCGTCGGCCGCGTCGTCCTCGTACGCGCGCTGGCCCGGCAGGGCGTTGCGCCAGCCGTTGATGACGGCGTAGACGCTGAGGGCGGCGATGGCGCCGAAGACGACCATGCCGGCGAGGTAGTAGAGGTCCCGCTGGAAGGTGTAGAACTGGTAATTGACAAAGGCCAGGAACCCGAAGAGCAGCGCGGTGAAGCCGCCGATCCCGGTCAGCCAGAGGTTGCGGTTGCGCATGCTCGTTCCCCGATTCCCCGCCGTCCCGCGCGGCTCCAACGTGACGCCGCGCGCCGGCCGAAACCTGGCGGCGCGTGTCGTCCTGCCAGGAGTACAGTATAGCACCCCCGGCTGTCCGCGCGGCTGCCGCACCGCCTTCCGGACAGGCGTCGCCGACGCTCAAACCGCCCCTCCAGATCGCAGGCGACGGGGAGGGCGGTGCGGCCCCAGTCGCTGAGGGGCTGACCCTCGCGCCAGCCCTGGTACTTGGCGCAGAGGAGGCGGCGCGCGAGGGCGTCCTCGGCGGTCCCGGCCGGGACGACGCGCGCGGTGGCCCGGTAGGTGTCGCCGGCGAGGCGAATCGTCACGGCGGGGTGGCGGCGGAGGTTCCTGACCCAGTCGGCGCGCTCGCCGCCGCCCGCGAGCAGCCAGAGGGTGCGATCCGCCCGTCCGACGGGAAGGCGAACCAAATTTCGATTGCATGGGGGCGACCGGTGACTCGGCCGGTCGTCGTGAGGTAGCAAAATTGCGCGTCGGCGCGGTCGTGCGGGGTGGTGTGGCCGGTCATCGTTGCTCGGCCCTATGGGGGCTGCTACTCGCGATTGCACCGCGGGTCGCCACCACCCGACCGAGGATAGAATCCCCGCCCACGGACGACGCGGAGGCGCGGGCGGCGCGGGGGGATGGCTTGACGGAGGCCGGGGGGCGACAGGCCGACGCGGGAGGAGGCCGAGGCGCTGCACGCCCACGTCCTCGCCGCTGTCGCCGGGCGCGAGCGATCCCTGGACGCTGGGGAGGCTCTGGCCGAGATGCTGCTGACGGGCGGCCCTCCTCGGCTACGCCACGTTCGAGCAGTATCTGGAGGGGCCGCTCGGGCTGCACCGCGCGACCGGCTACCGCTTCGTCCGCCTGCACGCCATCTACGGCCAGGTCGCGGCGGCGCTGCCCGACCCCGGCCCGCACCGCCTGGACATCCTGCACCACCTCTTCCGCCCCGGCGATCCCCCTGAGCGTGTCGCCCCGTCCGGCAGGCGGCGACCCTGCCCGATGGACCGGCTGCGCCTCGCTGCCGGCCGGGAGGCCCGCCGCCGCGAGGAGACGCCCGCCGCCCAGTACCGGCTCCCGGAGCGGCTGCCCGACTAAGGGCGTGGGGCGAAGGGGAGCGGGGCGAGTGCGGGCGGCAGGCGTAGCGCCATCGCCACACCTCGCCTATTACCTTTCGCTCTTCCCTTGTCGCTCTTCGCCCCACGCCCCACGCCCCACGCCCTACGGCCCTTTCCCCGTGTGCGCCCAGTAGAGCCGGAGCAGATCGGCCTGGATCGTCACCGGCTCCGCCAGCGCGTCGAGCACCCCAGCACCTCGAAGAGATCGTCCTCGGTGTAAGCCTGCCGGTACCAGCCCGTGCCGAGGAGGCCAGTCGTAGCTGAAGGCTGGGGCGAAATCGAGCCCCTGCAATACCGGGACGAGCGGCTCGGCGTCCCGGAGCATCATGTGCATCGTCTTGCGGTCGCCGACCGTGTAGTAGAACCGGGGCCGGGCGGGGCTGATCTCGGTGGTCAGGGCCATCGGCGCTGTCTCCTCGGTGTGCCTTGAGACGGTGCCCATCGCGCTCCGTCGGGGTAAATCGCGGCGTGGTCCGCGGATAGGCCGCACCCTCCAGCCGGCGACTGGGAGCGGTCGGACTGCGGGTGAGCGCGCAAATACTCCCATCCGCCGATGCGATAGTCGAGGGGCGATCGGAGCACTCGAACCTGGGACCAACCTCGTCGGCGCCCTCGTGGGGCTTCCACTGCCCGCGCTGTCTCGCCCACGCCGATCGCACACCGGGAACGGGCGCGCCGTCCCGCGCGGGCGACTCCTTCGCGGCGATTGACCCCTGGGCGCGGCGATCCCCGAACTCAGGGGGCAGTATAGGGCACGCTCCGATGCCGGGCCGGCGCGGGCAGCGCGATGTAACAGTTCAGGGTCGGGTAGACACGGTGGGCGGGCATCGGCGCGCCGCCGCCCGGTCGCGCGGCCTCCGCCCCCCATCCGCCTACCCGCCTACCCGCCTCTCCCCCGCCCCCTGGCACCGCCCGCCCCGCCGCCGGGTCCGATCGGTGTCCGGCGCGCACGCCCCGCCCCCCGCTGGGCGCGCGCCCGGCCGCGAGAGGGGCGTTTTCGCGAAACGAACCGCTCTCGACCGCTTCAATTGTGGCGTCCCATCAGGGAAAATGACCCCACCGACGGATCGGGAGGATAGTCCAAATGACCCCCAAATCCCCCCATTTCCCCCCCGCGCCGTGTCGCGCCCAGGCGTGGCCGCCCCGCCCCGCCTCGGTTCGGCCCATCGGCCCCTCCTCCCCCGCCCGCTTCCGGCATCGGGAGCGGGAAGGGCCACCTGGCGCCGCGCCCCCCCGCCGAGGGGCAAAACGGCCAGCCTCCTCCGAACTGTTACAGTGATTGTGACGCGCCTCGGTGGTAGCGGACCCTCCGCCGACAGGCTACACTTGCCGGGGGCGGCGGGCCGGCGCTTCGTGTGCCACCGCCAGTGGGCCGCCACCGCCGGGATTGAGCCGGCGCGCCCGTCGCTCGGAGGGAGCCGTTGTCTACACCCGCGCGCCTGCTGGCCGTGATCGGCCTGCCTCGTCTTCGGCCTCCCGCGCGCTCCGGTCACCGGCAACGATACCGCGGGCGCCCGTTGGACCTCCCGACCCCCGGCGGCCACGAGTACGTCGTGCTCTACGCGGCGGGGGCGTCGTCGGCGGCGGCGCGCGGCGGTCGCGGCGGCAGGGGCGCCGTGCGCCGCGAGAACGCGGCGGTCGGCGTCGCGACGGTGCGGACGGCGAACCCCGCTTCCTCCACGCCGTCCGCCGGCAGCCGGCGTTGGCGGGGGCGACGCCGCGGGTCGCGCTGGGCCGGGGTCCGCCGGCGCCCGATTGGGCGGCGCGCAGGTGACCGCCGCCGCTAGCGCCCTGGCGCCGCTCGGGTCCGGCTGGCGACCGCGGCTGGGGCGCTGGCCGGGGCGCCGGCGACGAGCCCCTGGCGGACCGCCAGTGGAATATGCGGCTGATCGACGCTGATCGCCGGCGGCGCCCACGCGGTCACAACCGGCGACCGCGCGTCCTCGTCGGGGTGATCGACAGCGGCATCGACGGCGCGCACCCCGACCTCGCGCCGAACTTCGACCGCGCGCTGAGCCGCAACTTCAATGACCGACGACCCGGCGATCAGACGGGCCGTGCGAGGAGGAGCCGGACCGCTCGTGCGCCGACCCGGCCGACGTCGATGAGGGGGCCACGGCATCCACGTCGCCGGGCTGATCGCCGCCGCCGCCAACGGGCGCGGGATCGCCGGGGTGGCGCCGGGCGTGACGCTGGTCAACCTCCGCGCCGGCCAGGACTCCGGCTACTTCTTCCTCCAGCCGGTGGTCGACGCGCTGACCTACGCGGGGGACGCGGGGATCGCCGTCAACATGAGCTTCTACATCGACCCCTGGCTCTACAACTGCCCGGACAACCCGGCCGACCCGCCCGAGGCGCGGGCGGCGCAGCGGACGATCGTCGAGGCGACGCAGCGCGCCCTCGACTACGCCTGCGCCCGCGGGGTGACGCTGATCGCCTCCGCCGGCAACGGCCACACCGACCTCGGCCGCCCGCCGTCGACACGAGCAGCCCCAACCTGCCGCGCAGCGCCGGCCTACCGGCGCGCGGTCGATGAATTCGCCTGGTCATGCCGGGCGAAGGGGCCGGGGTGTTCGTCACCGCGGTCGGGCCGAGCGGGCGCAAGGCCATCTACTCCGACTACGGGATCGAGCAGGCGGCGGCCACCTGGCGGCGCCGGGCGGCGACGCGCTCGACTTGGCCCCGGCATCGCCGCGGGCCGACGCCGAAGGGGCGGTTGGTCGTGCGCAACCGCGTCCTGGCGCCCTCGACCCGCGCCGCACGCGCGCGGCGATCCCTGGCCGCCGGCGAGATCGACGCGGACGGCGCAGTCACGCCGAAGGGGCGGTTGGTCGTGCGCGCGACTGCCGGGACGGCGACTGTGCCTACTACCGCTACTTGAAGGCGCCTGCTCGATGGCCGCTTCCGCACGCGGCACACCAGCGCGCTGGTGCCGGCGCTGATCGTCGGCCGCTACGTTGGCTGTCCTGCCCGGCCTCGGGGCGCGCGGGCGCCTGATGCCAGCCGTGGCGCCGACAGCAGGAATCGCGGTCGGAGGAGGGCAAAGGGCAGTTCACAGCGTGCGCGGCATCTTCATCGACATCGGCCCTGCCCCGAGCCGCGCCAGGTCGAAGTGGCCGCGGTATCCGACGCGGCATCAACGCTCGCCGGTGCCGCCGGTGCTGATCGAGGCCGTCATGAGCGAGGGCGACGCGGAGCGCAACGGTTTGTACGGCGACGGCCTCGTCAACGCCCGACGCGCGGTGAGCGCCCCGTATCGAGCGCGGGCGGCGCCAGGCGCTCGCATCGGCGCCGCGGCGGGGCGGGTTACGGCGCGGGCGGCTTCCACCATCTCTTCCGCGAGCAGCACCTAGCGCCTGCTCAAGAAGGTCGGGTTGTCCGCCATCCGCTTCCACGATTCGCGGCACACCAACCCGACGCTGGTGCCGGGATCCCCGCGGGGTGCAGCCGAAGGTGGTCCGGGAACGGCCGGAGCACAGCCGGGACGGATCACGTTGAACATCTACAGCCCTGTCCTGCTCGGCTCGGGCGCGAGGCCATCGGAGCGCCTCGCGGCAACCCTCGAAGAAGGTGCCAGCACGGGCGTGGCGCCGGGTGACGCTTGGGAATCGCGGTCGGAGGAGGAGGAGGGTCAAGAGGGCAGTTCACAGCGTGCCGGCGCTCCCGCATCTTCATCGAACCTTCATCGGCCCCCTGCCCGGCCTTTCCTCAGGCAGCACCCTCATGCTTGGTCATAGAGGCGACGGGCAAGTGGCCGCGGTGTCCTGGGGACGCGGTAACAACGCTCGGCGAGCGGCGCCGCCGGTGCCCCCGATCGAGTGCGAGTGAGATGGCGATCATGAGCGACAGGGCGAGCGAGCAGCAGCACAACCTGTACGACCTCGGCCTCCAGGCCGACTTGGCGATGTGGACCAGGGCGCCGATCGAGCGCCGGCGGCTCCTGGAAGCTGGGGGCGCTCGGCATCGGCGCGCTGCTGGCCGGGTGCGGGAGCGGGGCGAATGCCGCCAACCCGGCGACGAGCAGCACCGCCGCCCCGACGACGACCACCGCCACCACGGCGACCGCTGCCGTGACTGCCCCGACGACCGCTGTTGAGGAGATCCCGCGGGAGACGGCGGGGCCGTACCCCGCCGACGGGTCGCGCGCCTCCAATGGGACGCTGAACGCGCTGACCTCTCCGGCATCGTCCGCCGCGACATCCGCACCAGCCTCGGCACCGGGAACGTCGCCCAGGGATCCCGGCGACGATCGAGCTGACGCTGGTGGACGTCAACAACGGGCACGCGCCGCTGGCGGGCTACGCGGTCTACCTGTGGCATTGCGACGCGACGGCAAGTACTCTACAGCAACGGCGTCACCAGCGAGGACTACCTGCGTGGCGTGCAGCAGGCCGAGCAACGGCGCGATCACCTTCAGCTCGATCTTCCCGGCTTGCTACAGCGGGCGCTGGCCCCACGTGTCCACTTCGAGGTCTACCCGTCGCTGGACAAGGCCACCTCGGCGAGCAACGCGATCAACACCTCGCAACTGGCGCTCCCGGAGGATGTCTGCACGGTCGTCTACGCGACCGCCGGCTACGAGCAGAGTGCGCGCAACCTCGCCAGGTCACGCTCGATAGTGACAACGTCTTCGGCGACGGCCAGCCGGTGGCAGGTCGCCACGGCACCGGCGACCCGATGGGCGTCTACGTCGTGCGGCTCTGCACGTCGGCGTCGAGGCGTAAGCCGGGCGGCGGTCGCCGCCACCTCGTGCGGGATCCGCTTCGTCCTCAGGGCGAATGTCCGGTGGCGGGTACTGCCAGCCGGGCCGGGTGTCCGGTCGATCGCCCGCCTGCGGGAGTCGCCCCGAGAATTGCATAGTACGGCCCCGGTACTTGGGCCGGGGGCCGTACCATGCTCGTGATTCGTTGCTATGGCTGAGAACAGGGTGGAGCTGACAGACCGAACCAATGACCTCACGGATGTGAATTAAATGAGACAGCCCTGTCGCCCCGTGTCTCCGCATGTCGCCAATGGCTCCTTACCTTGAAAAACAGCGGGGTGTATGTCACGGCAGATGCCCGATATACGCAATAGCCCCAATTATTGAAACTGCATTACCGTCAGGTCGATCTTCTGGGCGCGGGTAGAGAATCAGGCCCGCGGACGACGTTGAACGGCGTCATGTGATTGCCAGCAGCAGCGGACAGGGATGCTGGTGGTAGGGCGCAGCCTGCCGGCGACCTGGCCCCAGGTTCTGCTCGACGCGAAGATCGCCCGGCATTCTTGCGCGGCGGCTCTGCATCGGCCAGGTACTGCGCACCCCATTCCCAGCGTGGCGGCCCCAGCGCTGCCGGTGGTGCCAACTGGCCGTCAGCAAACTGCATTACCGTCCGGGGTCGATCTTCTGGGCGCGGGGTAGAGAATCAGGCCCACCGGACGACGTTGAACGGCGTCATGTGATTGCCCGGCAGCAGCGGGCAGGGATGCTGGTGGTGAGGCGGCCTGCCGGCGACAACCCCGGGTTCTGCTCGACGCGAAGATTGTCGCCGGCATTCTTGCGTACGGCGGCTCATCGAAGCCGGTACTGCGCACCCCATTCCCAGCGTGGCGGCCCCAGCGCTGCCGAGGTAGTTGCCAACCTGGCCGTCAGCGGTCGTCGGAGCGGCGGCTTCCGGTGACCGTGTCCTGTTTCGCACGGTTGTCACGGCGCTCGCTAACGCTGCGCTAACACGGGAGGCTTGCTGACAGCATGCGGCGCGATCGGACCCTGCCTTAGCGCGGTTCGTGAAACAGCTTTGTGCCTCCCCACCGCCATCCGCGGCCATCCGCGTTCTCTGCCACGGCAAA
>JAUJMV010000032.1:71216-73303 GCA_030446685.1 Thermomicrobiales bacterium
AAGTAGGACGGGTCGTCGTAGCCCACGCGGAAGCCGGCGCTGGCGGCGTCGAGGTCCTCGGCGAGCACCAGTCGGCGGGCCTCCTGGAGCCGCAGCTGCTTCTGGTACTGCAGCGGGCTCAGCGCGGTGACCGCCTTGACGTGCTCGTGGAAGCCCAGGGCGCTCATCCCCGGGTCGCGCGCCAGGTCCTCGGTGCGCAGGGGCCGGTCGAAGTCGCGGCGGAGCCGCTCATGCTTGCGTGATGCGCGAGTGGCTCGCGGAGAGGGCGAGGGCGTCCACCCGTCCGTTCCCCACGATCCACCATCCACGCACACGTCAAACTCCGCCCACACCGGCGCGTGGTCGGAGGGCTGCGTGCCCTTGCGCGGTTCGCGGTCGATGTCGGCGGCGGTGCAGCGGGCCGCGAGGGGCCGGGTGGCGAGGACGTGGTCGATGCGCAGCCCCGCGTTGCGCGGGAAGGCCAGGTTGCAGTAGTCCCACCAGGAGTAGCGCCCGGCCTCCTGGTGGTGCCGCCGGAAGGTGTCGACCAGGCCGAAGCCGCACAGATCGCGCAGCGCCCGGCGCTCCGGCTCCAAGACCAGCACGCCGCCCGCCCAGCCTGCGGAGTCGTGTACGGCGCGCTCCTTGAAGTCGCCGGCGAGCACCAGCCGCTCCGCGGGCGCGCGGCGGCGGTCCAGGTAGCGGCGCAGGCGGCCGTACCACGCCAGCTTGTAGGCGTGGGCGTCGGCGCCCACCCGCTGGCCGTTGGGCGCGTGCACGCCGATGACCCGCACCCCGTCGACCGTGGCGGCGATCACCCGCGACTGCGGGTCGTCCGCGCCGTCCTGCAGGCCCGGCTGCGGGTCCTCGATGGGCTGCCTGGCCAGGATGGCCACCCCGTTGTAGGCCCTCTGGCCATGGTGTGCCGCGCGGTAGCCGGCCGCCGCAAGCGCCGCGTAGGGGAACTGCGCGTCCTGGCCCTTCGTCTCCTGCAAGCACAGCACGTCCGGCTGGCGCGCGGCCAGGTAGTCCGCCAGGCGGTCCAGCCTGGCGCGGATGGAGTTGACGTTCCGGCTCGCGATTCGCACCGCACCGCTCCCAGGAAGTGGCGGCCCACGGTCGCGGGCGACTGGGGTCGTCCGTCGCGCAATAGACTGCCCCGTCATGTTCGCCGCGGACGCCAATCGAGCGGAGGCCGCCCCATGGGATCCACCCCTGGCCTATCGGGCCAGAAGGGCGCGCGGGCATACAGCGGATGCGCAGGAATCGCGCCGGATGCGTCCGACCATCCAGGGTCCCGGATTCCGCACGCGCGCAGGGCCGCGCGGCGCAACGTTGCGCTCCCGTGGGGGTGCGATCGCGCGTTACGGCTGGACCAGGGCGGCGTGGACCAGGTTGCTGAGCTTGTCCATGCGCTGGTCGTGCCACGGGCCGTGGCGCAGGTTCGACAGGTAGGTGAACGACAGGCCCGAGTCGGGGTCGGCCCACGACTGCGAGCTGCCCGCGCCGCCGTGGCCGAAGGTGCGCGGCGCCGCGAGCGTGCCCAGCGCGCGGGCGCCCCCCTCGGTGCCCCGGACATACACGCCGAGGCCGCGGTGCATCGCCACGCCCTGCAGCTCGTCGAGCCGCTCGCCGGTGTGGTTGCACGTGGCGAGCTGGACGACCCGCGGGCTGAGCACGCGCGTGCCGTTGAGCGCACCCTCGCCGACCAGCAGCTGGTAGAAGGCGGCCATCGCCGCGGCGGTCGCGTAGCCGCCGGCGCCCGGCACCCCGGCCGCCCGCCACTCGGACCCGTTGACCGCCTCGGCCCCGGGCGACGCCGGGCCGTCGCCCGGGGCGTGCATGTCGGCGCAGCAGCCCTGCAACTCGGGTGGCACGCCGACGCGCAGGTCGTCGAGCCCGAGCGGGTCGAGCAGGTCGCGCCGGATCACGTCGCGGTAGTCGCGTCCGGTGACCGCCTCGATCAGCGCGGCCAGCACCCAGTGGGCGGACAGGCCGTGGTAGCGCATCCGCGTGCCGGGGTCCCACTGGAGCGCGAAGTCGCTGACCTCCGCGCGCAGCCGGGCGTGGTCGGCCCAGGCCGCCGGCGAGACGGCCGCGTCGGGGAA
>JAUJMV010000070.1 GCA_030446685.1 Thermomicrobiales bacterium
CTGGCCTTTTAAGCAGGTTGAGATACACGGCGACCTCTCATAAGGTCGCCGATCCCTGCAAATCGTCCGGTTCGGGCGTCTATGCGGCCTTCTTCACCGCCGGGTAGCGCGGCGCGCGCCCCGAGAGCCGCCCTTTCGGCCGCCCAGGGGAGCGCCCGCAGGGTTTTGGCGCATCCGCCGGCGTGCCCAGCGCGAGCAGGAGTGTCGCAAAACCCCGCTGCACCCGCACCGGCGTGAAGCGCGTCGGGCATTGGGACCGTTGCCACGGGAGGCGGTGGTCCACGATGGCGGGTCGCGCCAAGCGCAGCTGGGTATACGCGGCCGCCACCAGCCAGGTCCAGCGATCGGCCTGCTGGGGCGTCCGGATCTGCGGTGTCGTCCAGTTGAGCGTCTGTTTGAGGAACCTGAACATCTGCTCGATATCGTACCGGCGCAAATACGCCCGCCACAGCAGGGGGAGGTCCGGCGCGCCCGGCCCCTGCCACCACAACCAGAGCTCCAGCGGCGTCCGTGCCCGCCCCGCGTGCCGTGTGACCGTGACGCGCACCACGGTGCCGGTGACATGGGGCCGGGGCCCGTAAGTCCGCTCGCCGCGGGGGCTGCGGACGACCGTGTGCAAGTCGGCCCACGCCTGGACCGTCACGGTCCCGTACTGCGCATCCTCGCACCGGTGCTCGGCGGTCGGTGGCGGCCACGTCGCCGGGTCGTCGCAGCGGAACTTGGCGCCGTTGCGGCGCGGCCGGCCGGTCCGCGCCCCGCGGGCCGGCGGCGGGCCGTAGAAGCAGCGGTCACGGCGCAGCCGGACGAGCAGCGCGACCGGCTCGTCCACCAACGCCTGGGTGAGGGCCGTCACGTCGTAGCCCGCGTCGAAGACGAACAGCGGCGGCGCGTCCGAGGGCGGCAGCCGCCGGCGCAACGCCCTGACCTGCTCCGCGGCGACGCTCGCGCGGTTCTCGGTCGGCAGGACGCGGCGGACATCGACCGGCGTCGCCCAGCTATCCCGCGCGAAGCCGAGCTGGGCGACCCATTGATAGGCCCAGCCCTTCACGACGGGCTGGCCGTCGAGGTGCCGCGAAGGGTGGTAGTAGTAGCCGCGCTCGGCGCTCGTCTCCGCCTCGCACCGCGGCCAGACGCTGACGTCGACCGCATACACCATCTGTTCGGCGGCGGGCGCGGCCTCCACGGACAGCGCTCGTAGGCCAGCCACGGCGATCCGCCCCTCTCGCAAGGACGCATACAGGCTGCCCCAGCCGCGACGGTGGGGGGCGGCCAGGCTGAGGTGGGCCAGCGCGGGCTGAGGGCCGGCGGTGAGGATCGCGTCGGTCAGGTCGAAGAGCGCGTCGGCGCGGCGCTCCAGGCAGGCGTAGAAGCGGCCGCGGAAGGTCGCCAGGGCGGTACGGGCGGAGAGCGCGCTAGGCATGGGGGGGGGCCGGCGGCAACCCGGCCGCCGCCTCCAGCCGCCCGCTGAAGTTGAACAACGCGATGAGGGCCGTCGCCTCGTAGATGCCGCGCTCGCCCCACCCGGCGGCGCGCAGCGCAGCGATGTCGGCGTCCTCCACCATGGCGGGGTGCTCCGTGAGCTGCCGCGCGTAGGCCAGGAGCGCCCGCGTCTGCGGGTCCAGCGCGTAGGTGGGCCAGGTAGTGGCGAACGTCAGGTCGAGGTGCTCGTCCCCGGTGAGGCGGCGGACCGCCGCGGTGTGCAGGCCCAGTCAGGGCGCGCCGCCGACGAGCCCGTTGACCACGGCCGCCAGCATCTCCCGCTGGAGGGGGGTGAGGGGCGACGACGTGCGCTCGTGCAGGTGGCGGTAGAGCCACAGCGTCGGCGTCATCACCGCCAGGTCGGCGAGGAGGAGTCGCATCAACCCGGGAACTGCGCCATACCGGCGCTTGGCCAGCCGGGCCAGCAGCCCACGCCACCCGCGCGCCTGCTCCGTGACGCTCATGATCCGTGCGTCCATGGGCCCTCCTGTCATGCGCTGCGCGCCGCGGGCGCCCCCGCAGCACGGGGTGGCCGGACCTCGTGCGGGGTCGCCAGCCGCTCGAGCTCCTCGACCGCGTCCGGGCGGCCTGCCTCCGCCGCGATGGCGGCGGCGAGCCGGCGCGCCCCCTCCCGGAAGCCCGGCTCGTCCAGCACGCGCCGCACCGCGTCGCGGATCGCCGCCGCCGACGCCTGCGCCGACAGGCGCACCCCTGCGCCGCGCGCCACGACCCGCGCGGCGTTGCCCGCCTGGTCGCGGCCCATCGGCAGGCAGACCAGCGGCACGCCGCATGCCAGCGCGCGAATGACCGTGCCGTGCCCCGCGTGCGTCACCACCGCGGTGGCTTCGGGGAAGACCCGCGCGTGCGGCGCGGCGGCCCGCACGACGACGTTCGGCGGCGCGGGGAAGGCGGCCGGGTCGAGCGTCGGGCCGGTGGTGACCAGCCCCCGCACCGGCAGCTCGCCCAGCGCCGCGATCGCCCGGCGCAGCACGGCCTCCTGCCCCTGAGGCGTGGTGCTGAGGCCGACGACGACGAGCGGGTCGGGGTGCCCGTCGGGCCAGGGGGCGTCCCAGGTCCCCGCCCAGGGCGGGTCGTCGAGCACCGGCCCGACGTAGCGCACGTTCGGCGGCAGGCCCTCGGCGGGGAAGTCGAACGCCCGGCTGGTCAGCACCAGCACCCGCGCGGCGCGGGCGATCTGCTCGAAGGGGTGCCGCAGCGGGGCGAGCCCGAGATCCGCCCGCGCCGCGTTGAGCGCGGGCAAGCCCCGGGCGAAGAGCCGCCTCACGAGCGCCCCGGCCAGGGCGTCGCGCGCCCGCCCGAGCGGGCCCCGGGCGGGCACCGCCCCCGTCGGGGGCGGGAACCCGGGCGCGGGGAACGGGTAGAAGCTGGGGATCAGGAGCGCGGCCGGCACCCGGGCCTGCTCGGCCGCCAGCAGCCCGCCGAACAGCCCCTCGCTGACCGCCAGCGCGTCGGCCGGCCGGCGCGCCAGCTCGTCGAGGACATCCTCGGCGTAGGCGCGCGCCGGCCCGAACCACAGCCGCTCGCCCAGCAGGGCGAAGGCCGCGAGCGGGCTCTTGGCCTCCCAGTCGCGCACGAAGGCGCTGGCGGGCGACTTGTCGGCCCGGTGCGGCGCACGGCGGTAGGGGACGAACGCGCAGCCCGCGGCCCGCACCTCGGCCTCGTTGCACGGCTCGCTCAGCACCCGCACGTCGTGGCCGCGCGCCACGAGCCGCCGGGCGAGCCCCAGCGCGGGCGGCAGGTTGCCGCCCCCCTCCCACTCGACGAAGAGGAACCGCCGCGGTGTGGACGTCGGCTGCGCGGTCATGTCGCCCTCCTTCAGGCCATGCGGCGGCGCGCCCCCGGCACTCGGGGGCCCGATCCAACCGTCGTTATCGCGCCGGGACGCGGCCGCTACGCGCCGCGGCCGCCGAGGAGAGCGCCAACCATGTCGCGCAGCGCCGCCTCGGTCTGCGCGCGGTCCAGCCCCTGGTCGCGGCGCAGCAGCTTCCAGATGTAGACATCGGTCACCGCCACGAGCGCGGGGAGGACGGGGGCAAACTGCCGCTCCACCCAGGCGCGATGGCCGGCGCGCCCGGCGTCGGCCAGGGGGCGGAGGGCCGGCCAACGCTCCTCCTGCGCCAGCAGCCGCAGCACACGGTCGCCCACCTCCTCGTAGTGCACCATCAGGTTGCCGATCGCCCCGGCGATATCGCCGACCGGCGCCTCGTCGCGCTGCGCGCCGGCCCGGGCGTAGGCCAGCTCGCCGGCGGCGGCGATGAGCCCCTCCTTCGAGCCGAAGCGGCGGAGGACCGTCTGGACGGTGACCCCGGCGCGCGCCGCGACCTCGTCGAGGGTGAGCTGGTCCAGCCACCGCTCGGCGAAGAGCGCCAGGAAGGCCTCGAGGATGCGCCGGCCGGTCTCGGCGGCGCGGTCGGCTCGCGTCTGCATCCGGTACGGCCGCCTCGCCGCCGGGGTGGCTCCGTGTTTCATGTCAGTGATAGTAATACTAAAACAGGTGGATGTCAAGACGGCACGAACCGGCAAGGGGCGAGTGGGCCGGCCGGGACCGTGTCATCGCTCCGCACCTCACCCACCCGGCTGGGTTGTCCGAGCGAGACGTGCGGCAACGGGGTTAAAAGCCCAGA
>JAUJMV010000033.1:0-52328 GCA_030446685.1 Thermomicrobiales bacterium
GGCTGGTGCTGGGGCCACTGCATGCTGAAGACGAGCTCCATCGGCGCCCACCACTGGTCGGGCGGGGCCTCGGGGGCGCGCTGCTGGAGGCCCGCCATGAGGTCGTTCCACTCCCGCGAGGTCGGGTCGTCGTTGATGCGGGCGAAGTCGCGCGCCGGGTCGAACGTGTCGTCGGTTTCGAGGTACATGAACATCCGCGTCCCGAGGAGGAAGATCTTCATCTCCCGGACGCCGACCTCGCGCAGGCGGGCCAGCACGCCCGGCCAGACCGCCTGGTGCTGGCGCTTGTACTCCGCGATCTGCGCCGGGTCGTCCCGCAGGCAGAGGGTCAGGCCGAACGTCTTCACCGGTCCTCCTTGCGCGCGATCAGGAGATAGGCGCCGGGCAGGCGGCGCGCGGCGTCCAGCAGGTTCCCGAAGCGCCAATCGGCGTCGCTCGGGAACTCCTCCAGGCGTTCGATCCGCAGCCCGGCCCGCGCCAGCGCCGTGACGACATCGCCGAGCGGCCAGGAGAACTCCCACTTGGTCTCGGCCGCGTCCTCGCCGCCGGCGAAGTGGCTCCAGCCCTGCTCGCGTTCCGGCCTGGCCCGTCCGAAATAGTCGCTTGCGATCCGCAACTGGCCGTCGCTGTACCACAGGCAGCCGGCCAGGGGGTGTTCCTCGTGCAGGATCAGCCGGCCGCCCGGCCGGAGCGCCGCCGCGACGACCTCCGCCCAGCGCGCAATGTCGGGGAGCCAGACAATCGCGCCGCCGCCGGTGAAGACGAGGTCGAACGTACCTTGTTGCAGGTCGTCGGGCAGGGCATAGACGTCGGCGGCCACGAAGCGCACCGCGAGGCCGGCGTCGGCGGCTTTCCGCCCGGCCAGCGCGATCTGCGCGTCGCTGATGTCCACGCCGGTGGCGCTGGCCCCCGCGACCGCCCACGAGAGGGTGTCCTCGCCGGTCGCGCATTGCAGGTGCAGCAGCGCGCGGCCGGTCACGTCCCCGGCCGCTTCGATCACGGGCGGATCGAGGGTCGAGCCGCCGGCGGCGAAGAACTCCGCCGCTGGCCATTTCCGGTGCCGCACCGCCGCGATCTCGTTCCAGGCGCGGCGGTTGTGCGCGGTGTACTCGTGGAGGTCGGGCATCGTGGCAGCTCCTCGGGGCGATCCGCCCGGCCACTCGTCACAGGCCCAGGCGGGCGAGCTGCTCCGCGGGCGCGTCCACCCGCGCCAGGTGGGCGCGCAGCAGGTCGGCGAAGCGCCGTTCGAGCGCCGGGTCCGCCAGCGGGCGCTCCTGCCGGGGATCGGCGGCGAGGTCGAAGAGTTCGTGGCGCGAGGTGTAGGCGGCCCCGTCGCCGGCGCCGTAGCCGAGGGGGACCTTGCCCGGCTGGGGGATCTTGTAGACCGGGATGTTGTAGGTGTGGCCGAGGAAGCGGCCCATCTCCGCCTGGGCGAGCTGCTCGCGCGGGAGGAAGCCGTGGAAGCCGGTCGGCATCGCGGTGTAGGCGTAGACGACCGTGTCGGGGGCGAGCGGGTTGCGGAAGTAGGTGTGGCGGCCGTCGGTGGCGTTGGTCGCCATGCCGAAGTAGCCGTAGATGATCGCGTCGTGGACCGCCTCGTCCGCCTCCAGCGTAGGGCGCAGCGAGCGGCCGTGCAGGTGGGGCGGGACCGGCGCCCCGCACCAGTCGAGGACGGTCGGCATCAGGTCGGTGGTCTGCGTCAGGGCGGAGACGCGCGCGCCGGCCCGCGCCGAGCCGGGCAGGTGGACGATCAGCGGGATGCGCGCGATCTCGTTGTAGACCGGCATCGCGTTCTTCATCCAGTACTGGTGCTCGCCGAGCATCGAGCCGTGGTCGGTCGTCAGGACCACTGCCGTGTCGCGCCAGAGGTCGAGCGCGTCGAACCGGTCCCAGAGCCGGCCGAGCCAGTGGTCGGTCATCGTCAGCAGCGCGGCGTAACACTTGCGGATGTGCGCGATCGCCTCGGGGCTGTCCTCGCACTCGCCGTAGTTGGGCCAGTCGTAGAGCGGGCCGTCCCACCTGTCGTCGTAGAGGTCGAGGTACTTCTGCACGACATAAAACGGCTCGTGCGGGTCGAAGAGTTCGAGCTGGAGGAACCAGTTGTCGGCATCGCGGTTGTCGTCGAGCCAGCGGACGGCATGCTCGACGCAGCGCGGCCCGGAGAACTCGTGCTCCTCGCGCTGGGCCAGCCGGTTGAGCGCGTTCTGCTGGCGGTTGGCCTGGCGGTTGAGCGTCTCGGGGAGGGCGGGGAGATCGACGCGGCTGATCCAGAAGTCGCTCTCCTGCCCGCGCTCGAACTGCCAGGAGCTGAAGCTGCTGTTGTGGCCCTCGCCGCCGAGGTAGAAGTAGTGGTAGTGGTCGGTGATCAGGTGCGAGAAGACCGGCTGGTCGGCCTGGCGCAGGAGGTGGGGCAGCACGTCGTCGAACGGCTCCAGCGGCCCCCAACCCCGTTCGAGGAAATTGTGCCGCCCGGTCATGAACTCGCGACGGGCGGGCATGCAGGGGAGCGAGCCGACCCAGTGGTTGTCGCAGACGACCGAGCGCTCGGCCAGCCGCGCGATGTTGGGCGTCTGGACCCAGTCGCTGCCGTAGGGCTCCAGGTAGTCGCGCCGCAGCGTGTCGAGGATGACGAACAGGGTTTTCACAGGCGCCTCCGAATCGCGTAATAGGCGGGTGGCCGCCGGTTGAAACCGGCGCCTCACGGGCGCATCGCGCCACAAAGTCCGCCTGCGCGGACTGGGACCGTTGCTACAGCGTGGCTTGTCCCATTAGCCTTTCGCCTCGCCCGCCTCCCAACCCGCGGCGGCGGGCTTCGTGGCGCTGTGGCGCCCGCGAGGCGCCGGTTTCAACCGGCGGCCACCCCGGCGACGGCCTCCGCTCTCTCCATGGTTGTCGCGCCCGATGCCTCGCCCTTCAGCCGGTAGAGGATTTCGCCGGCCTTGGGGACGAGCAGGATCCCCTCATCCTCGCGCCCGGCCCACTCGGCGAGGTTGATCGTCGCGGGGTCGCGGTAGCCGAGGTTGTGCGCGGCGCAACGCTCGGGCGAGATGCCGGTCGCCAGGGTGACCGCGATGCGGGGCCGCTCGCCCCCCGCGAGGTCGTGGTGGCCGGCGCCGCGCAGGTGGGTGCTGTGCGCCAGGACGCCGCCCGGATAGTGCGCGAAGCGGTCCCACTGGTTGAGGAAGTAGTCGCGGACGTGGTAGCCGATCTCCGCCAGGTCTTTGCCGTGGGTGTAGCTGAACTCGGTGATGTGCGGCGCGTAGATGATTACCTCGCCGCCGTCGGCCACCACCGGCTCCAGTTTGTACATCCCCTTCGCTGCCGTCCAGATGTCGTCGTACATTTGGGGCATGACGGAGAGGACCTGCCGGAACGGGCGGTCCATGTATTTGATGTGGATCTGAGCGGAGAGATCGGCGGCGGCGGACCAGGCGGCCTGCGGCTCGGCGATGTAGAGGCCGGCGAGGCTGTTGGCGCCGGGCGCGACGACCAGCGCGCAGCAGAGCTTCGGGGTCGGGACCAGCGAGGCGGCGCGGTCGATCAGGCGGCGCACCGGGGTGATGCCCTTGGTCCCGATGATCGCGTAGCTGGTGATCAGCGCGCCGAGCCAGTGCGAGAGGTCGATCACCTCCGGGCCGCTGACGCCGGGGAAGAAGTACTTGTTGCCGCCGGAGAAGCCGACGACCTCGTGGGGGAAGACGGGGCCGCAGATGATGATCCAATCGTACTCGGTCACCAGCCGGTTAATCCGCACCTCGACCGCCCGCCGCAGCATCCCGCCGCTGATGTCGGCCACCTCGTCCTCGGAGATCGTCCCGAGCGAGACGAAGGTCTCCGGCTTCGCCCACTCGTGATTGAAGACCCGCACGTCCCGGAAGGTCGTCGCCCACTCCGCCGGGGTGACGCCGACCAGCCGGTCGATCTGCTCGCGGTCCATCGGCGAGTGCGTGCCGAGCGCGATCAGGAAGTCGAGCGCCGCCACGCGCCCCCCCAGCTCCTTGTGCAGCAGCCGGAACATCTGGGGGATCGGGGCGGTGCGCGTGCCGTCCGGGATCAGGACCAGCACCCGCCGCCCGTCGAGCTCCTGCTCGGCCAGGGCCGCCGCCACCAGCCCCGCCGCCTCCGCGTCATCCAGTAGCCTCTCGGTGTGGCCCGCTCCGTGCATGGTTCCTCCAGTTGGTAGTCGGATAGTCGGGTAGTAAGGAAGCGGCGGAAGTGGCATGGCTGCCCCCGACGTTCCCGTCCTCCTCTCGCCGACTAGCCGACTACCCGACTACCCGACTCGCGTCACACGCCGCTGAACGCGCTGAAGCCGCCGTCGACCGGGACGACGACGCCGTTGACGAAGCTGGCGCCGGGGGAGCAGAGCCAGAGCAGCGTGCTGACCAACTCGTCCGGCTCGCCGAAGCGCCCGGCGGGGGTGTGGTCGACGATGGTCTGTCCGCGTGCGGTGAGTCCGCCGTCGGGGTTGAGGAGGAGCGCGCGGTTCTGGTCGCCGACGAAGAAGCCGGGGGCGATCGCGTTGACGCGCAGCCCGCCCCCGTAGCGGCGGGCTAGTTCAGTCGCCATCCAGCGGGTGAAGTTGTCCACCGCGGCCTTGGCGGCGGAGTAGCCGATCACGCGGGTGAGGGTGCGCTGCGCCGCCATCGAGGAGATGTTGACGACGCTGCCGCGCGGCGCCGCCCCGCCGGCGCTCTCCCGCCGGGCCATCGCCGCGCCGAAGACCTGGGTGGGGAGCAGCGTGCCGAGCAGGTTGAGGTCGAAGACCTGCCGGAAGGCGTCCTGCGGCAGGTCGAAGACCGTCGTGTCGTCGGTGAGGGTGGCGGCGGGGACGTTGCCGCCGGCGGCGTTGACCAGGATGTCGATCCGCCCCCAACGGGCCAGCACGCTCTCCAGTGCGCCGGCCAGTTGCGCCTTGTCGAGGACGTCGGCGGGCAGCGCCAGCCCCTCACCGCCGCCCTCCGCGACCGCCGCGACGACCTCCTCGGCGCGCTCCCGCCGCCGGCCGAGCACCCCGACCCGCGCGCCCGCCCCGGCCAGCCCGCGCACCATCGCCCCACCCAGCACCCCGGTGCCGCCGGTGACGACCGCGACCTGCCCCTCCAGGCTGAACAACTGCGTGAGTAGGCTATCCGGCATCGCTCCTCTCCTCTCAACAGCCGAGAGGGACGGATTCACCACAGAGGCACGGAGGACGGGAGGGAGTTCACAGAGAAGGCGAATAGAGGAACTCTCTGCCCTCCCTTCCGTAACTCTGTGTCTCTGTGGTGAAATCGTACCCTTACAGATTATAGGCGCGCTTCGCCAGGTCGTAGGCCAGCTCGCGCGCCATCGCGGCGGCGTCCTCCTCGTCGATCAGGCCGCGGACGGCCTGCCGGGCGAGCCAGTTCGAGGTGACGCGGCGCCAGACGTCGTGGCGCGAGGGGATCGAGGCGAAGGCGCGGGTGTCGTCGTTGAAGCCGGCCAGGTTGTAGATGCCGGCCGTCTCCACGGTTGCGTCGAGGTAGCGTTCCATCCCCAGCACGCTGTCGTAGAACCACCAGGGCGGCCCGAGCAGCACCGCCGGGTAGTGGCCGGCGAGGGGCGCGAGCTCGCGGCCGTAGACGCTCTCGTCGAGGGTGAAGAGGATCAGGCGGAAGCGCGGATCGTTGCCCCAGGCGTTCAGGAGTGGCTGGAGGTTGCGGGTGTACTCGGTCTGGGTGGGGATGTCCGCGCCCTTGTCGGGGCCGAAGCGGTCGAAGAGGGCGGCGTTGTGGTTGCGCAGGCTGCCGACATGGAGCTGCATCACCAGCCCGTCCTCGGCGCTCATCCGCGCCATCTCCAGCAGCATGTGCGCGGTGAACGCGGCGGCGTCGGTGGCGGTCGCCTGCCCGCGGAGCGCGCGGTCGAAGAGCGCGCCCGCCTCCTCGTCGGTGAGGCGGTGGGTGTGCGGGGTGAGGGCGCTGTGGTCGGTGGCGGTCGCGCCCAGCTCCTTGAAGAAGGCGCGGCGCGACTCGAGCGCGCGGATGAAGGAGGGGTAATCGGGGATGTCCGTCCCGGCGACCTGGATGAGCCGGTCGAGGTTCGCGCGCCAGGCGGGGGCGTCGAGGTTGATCACCGCGTCGGGGCGGAAGGTCGGGCGGACGTTGGTGAAGCCGTCGGCGTGCAGTTTCTTGTGGTGGTCGAGCGTGTCGGTGGCGAAGTCGGTCGTGGAGAGCGCCTCGATGTTGAAACGCTGGAAGAGGGCGCGCGGCGAGAACTCCGGCTTGGCGAGTTGCGCCTCCAGGTGGTCGTAGATGCGGTCGGCGCTGGCGGCGTCGAGCTTCTCATCCACCCCGAACAGAGTCGTCAGCTCGTCGCTCAGCCAGAGGCCGGTCGGCGTGCCACGGAAGAGGTGGAAGTATTCCGCGAAGCGGCGCCAGATCGCGCGGCCGTCGGTTGCGGTCGGCGAGCCGTCGCGCGTGGGGACGCCGAGGTCTTCGAGCGGCACCCCCTGGCTGTAGAGCATCCGGAAGACGTAGTGATCGGGGATGATGAAGAGGTCGGCCGGCGAGCCGAGCGTCGCGTCCGGGTCCGACAGCAGCGCCGGGTCGACGTGGCCGTGCGGGCTGACCAGCGGCAGATCCTTCACTTCATTGTAGAGCTGGCGGGCCAGGTCGCGCTGCGCCGGGTCCGGGTCGAAACAGCGGTCCGGCGACAGGGTCCATCCCTTCGTCTGCATCTCTCCCCTCCCCCACAATCCTCGTGTCGACCGCCGCCCCCGGCCCCTCCGCTGGTGCTGGGGAGGGGAGGAACGGCGAGCGATTGGCGCCTCGTGCCGGTGACCGCGACGAACACGGACACCGGGGAGGTGATTGTGCCGCTTCATCGCGCGATTGGCAAGTCGTTGTAGTCGCCGCGCCTGGGGCGCGGCGGCGGGGGTTAGCCCGTTGCCGTGGGCCTGGGGCTCAGTCGAGGGCGGGGAGGTCGCAGCGGAAGAGGCCGCCGCCGGCGGCGCGCGCGGCGGGGCCGAGGTCGGCCGCGGTCGCGCCCTCGACAATCCCCAGCCAGCCGTCGCCGTCGCGGGTCCAGCGCGCGTTGTGGCCGAGCGCCGCGGGGTCGGCGGCGTGGGGGAGGCGCACGGCGTAGCGGGCGGGCAGGGGCCGGACGGCGGCGGGAGCAAGGTCCGGCGCGGGGTAGTCGAGCGTCAGCGCGCCGCCAGCGATCGCGGCGAGGTCACCGAGGAGCGCGCCGGCGGTCGGTTCGGCGCCCGCGCCCGGCCCGCTCAGCGTCGTCGCGCCGATCAGGTCGCCCTCGATGCGGATCGCGTTGCCGGGGCCGTCCGGCGCGGCCAGCGCGTCGGCGAGCGGGACCGCCGCCGGCTCGACCGCGGCGAGGTCGCCGCCGGCGGCGCGCGCCGCCCGCGCGACGTACTTGATCCGCGCGCCGTGGGCGGCGGCCCAGCGCAGATCGGCGGGGGTGACGTCGGTGAGCGGGCGGCGGGGGATCGTGGCGGGGGCGACGTAGACGCCGAAGGCGAGCGCGGCGAGGATCGCGAGCTTGGCCGCCGCGTCGTGGCCCTCGACGTCGGTCGAGGGATCGGGCTCGGCGAAGCCGGCCGCCTGGGCGCGGGCCAGCGCCTCGTCGTACGAATATCCCGCCTCCATCGCGCCGAGGATGGCGTTGGTGGTGCCGTTGATCACGCCGCCGACGGCGGTGAGGCGCTGCCCGCCGGCGAGCTGGCGCAGCGCCGCGATGACCGGCACGCCGCCGCCGACGCAGGCTTCGATGCCGAGCCCGACGCCGTGCCGCCGCGCGAGCGCGAAGAGGCGCGGCCCCTGCGCGGCGATCGCCCCCTTGTTGGCGGTGACGACCGGCCGCCCGCGTTCGAGCGCGGCGGCGATCAGGTTGGCGGCCGGCAGTTCGCCGCCCAGCACCTCGACAACCGGGCCGGTCCCGTCGAGCGCCTCGTCCGCGCTCGTCGTCAGCGCGCCGTCCGGCAGGGCGACCGCGCGGGGCTTGCAGCGGTCGCGCACCAGCGCCCGCCCGACCGCCCAGGGCGACCCCTCCCGCGCGCAGGCGCGGGCCACGCCGCCGCCCACCGTTCCCAGTCCGAGCAACGTTAGTTCGCTCATTACTGCCTTACTCTGGACTTGTTTGAGCCACCGCGGTCGCGCGCCGGAATAGCCCAAGTCCGTAACCCAGCATTTCAGCCAGTGCCTCTACCTCGGCATCCGTCCAGATCGGTTTGTACTGCTTGCCTGACGGTGTTACTGACGGAGGATTTGTTCCCCAGAACAGCTTGTCGTAGACGATGTAGACACGCTCCCGATCCCGATCGCACATCCGATCACCGATAGATACAGCGACATCGCTGCACAAGTTCCACGCCGCCAGGCAACCAGCGCAGTCTATCCCCTTCTGCTGCGGTCGTTCGAGCCAACGCGCGACCGCATCGAGGTCGTGCAGAATCGGATCCTCCTCCTTGACCCGCAAGCCGAGGGCGTCGGCATGAGCGCGCAGATGCGCCAGGTCTGAGAAGGTCGGCACGCGCCCGGCGCCATCAATGACCACCCCATCCGGGTCGTTTGAGTACCAGATGAGGTATGCATCCTTCCGGTCGAGCCGGTACCAGCAAGCGTAGTATTTGGTACTCATCTCGCCCGGAACCCTTCTCCCTTACCGTGCCGAAGCCGACAACCGGCCGCCGACCGCCGGGAGATGCCTCTGCGCGACCAGCATCTCGGCGTTGAGGATCGAGGCGCCGGCCGCGCCGCGGATCGTATTATGCCCGAGCAGGACGAACTTGTAGCCGAGGATCGGGCAGGGGCGCAGCCGCCCGACAACGGTCGCCATGCCGCGCTCGCGGTCGCGGTCGAGGGCCGGCTGCGGGCGGTCGGGCGCGTCGAGGAGGATCACGGGCCGGCGGGGGGCGCTCGGCAGGCCCAACTCCTGCGGCGGGCCGCTGAAGGCGCGCAGCGCCGCCGCGACCTCGTCCAGTTCGGCCGGGCGCGCGAGCCGGACGGAGACCGACTCGGTGTGGCCGTCGCGCACGGGGACGCGGGTGCAGGTGGCGCTGACGGCGATCCCGGCGTCGGTGAAGCCGCGCGCCTCGTCGTAGCCGCCGAGGATCTTGCGCGTCTCGGTCGCCATCTTCTCCTCTTCGCCGCCGATGTAGGGGACAACGTTGTCGAGCATGTCGAGCGACGGCACGCCCGGGTAGCCGGCGCCGGAGACCGCCTGCAAGGTCGTCACCAGCGCGGCGTCGAGGCCGAAGGCGTCCTGCAGCGGCTTGAGGGCCAGCATCAGGTGGATGGTCGAGCAGTTGGGGTTGGTCACCAGCGAGCCGGACCAGCCGCGCTCGCGTCGCTGACGCTCCAGCGCCGCCGCGTGGCCGGCGTTGACCTCCGGCACGATCAGCGGCACGTCCGGGGCCATCCGGTGGCTGCGCGCGTTGCTGAAGACGGCGTGCCCGGCGGCGGCCAGCGCCGCCTCGGTCTCGCCCGCGACCTCGGCGGGCAGGGCGGAGAAGAGGATCGGGCTGGTCAGGCGCTCGTCCGGGGCGAGGAGCGGCAGATCGCGCGCGCCGTCCGGCACGCCGCCCGGCAGCCGCCACTCGACCGCCTCGCCGTAGGGCCGCCCCGCGCGCCGCTCCGAGCCGACGACCTCGCGCAGCTCGAACCAGGGGTGCCCGTCCAGCAGTTGCACGAACCGCTGCCCTACCGCGCCTGTTGCGGCCAAGACGCCGACCGGGATGCGCTCATTCATGCCTTCCTCCTTGCTGCGATGCGTGCCGCTCCCAGGCTGCCCATACGTCGTCGGCGATTTGCGCGTAGTCTGTTGCGGGTCCGGCCAGTGCGCCATCGAACCAGCGGACGAACTCCTCATGGATGATGCGGCGCGCGTCGGCGACTGATCGCGCTTCACCTAGCCGCGGCAGGATTGTGCCCGCCTCGGGTTCATACTCATCCTCGGGCGCACCAGCACCACTGAGACCGATGGGATCGTGCTGATAGAGGATGGCGACGACCTCACCGTACACGTCTCCGTACTTTGCCTTGAGCTGCTGCCGTCCGGGGCGGAGCGGCAGCGCGGCGCAGTGTCGCCCGATCTTCATTACCTCGTCCACCAGGGTATCGAGGTTCTGGGCGCGGCGCTCCTCGCGGGCGAGGCGCTCGCGCAGCGCGGTGATCACTGCCTGGGTGATCGTCTCCCCGGTGTGCGCCGCGACCGCCCGCGCCAGACGATCGGCTTCCGGGTCTTTGATGCTCAAGGGCATGTCTTCCATCCTGTATCGAGAAGGGTCTATCCGGGACGATAACGCCCCGCGGCGCGGCGCGTCAAGGAGATGCGAGTGGCCTGCCTGGGCGTATTAGTCATCGCCCACCGCGGCGATCTGCCGTGCCTGGTCCGCCGCCTCGTCGCCGTCCCGGCGTTCGCCCGTCCCCGGCGGCGCGGCGATCAGGTCGTCGTGGAGGGCGCGCATGGCGCGGCCCTCGTCGCCGGCGGGGAGGACGCAGGAGATGTTCAACTCCGAGCCGCCCTGGGCGATCGCCAGGATGTTGCAGCCGTGGCGGCCGAGCGTGCCGAAGACGCGCCCGGCGACGCCGGGGCTGCCGCGCATCCCCGCGCCGACCACTGCCAGGATGCAGACCTCGCGCTCAACGCTGACGGAGGAGAGCTCGCCGCGCGCCAGTTCGTCGGCGAACTCCCCTCCAGCGCCACCCGCAGCCGCTCGCCCGCCTCGGCCGGGACGACGAAGCAGACGTTGTGCTCGGACGACGACTGCGACATCAGGAGGATGTTGGCGTCGCAGGCGGCGAGGACGGCGCAGGCCCGCGCGACGATCTTCGGCCCGCCGACCAGCCCGGCCCCTCGACCGTGACCATGACGGCGCGGCCGATCGAGGTGATGGCGCGCACCGCGCCGCGCACCGGCGGGGCGTAGGATTCGATGCGGGTGCCGGGGAAGGCTGGCTCGAAGGTGTTGAGGATGCGGATCGGGATGTCCTTGGCGGCGGCGGGGAGGATCGTGCGCGGATGGATCACCTTCGCGCCGAAGTAGGAGAGTTCCGCCGCCTCGGCGTAGCTGAGCGCCGGGAGGGGGCGGGCGTCGGGGACGAGGCGGGGGTCGGCGGTGAGGACGCCGTTGACGTCGGTCCAGATCCAGACCTCGTCCGCGTCGAGGGCGTGCCCGAGGATGCTGGCGGAGAAGTCGGAGCCGCCCCGCCCGAGGGTCGTCGTCGCGCCGTCCGGGGTGGCGCCGACGAAGCCGCCGAGGACCGGCACCGTCCCGGCGGCGAGGAGCGGGCGCAAGGCCGCCGCGGCGCGGTCGGTGGTGGCGGCGAGGTCGGGGTTGGCCGAGCCGAAGCGGTCGTCGGTGACGATCACGCGCTCGGCGGCGACCGCCTGGGCGGCGACGCCGCGCTCGCGCAGGACGCCGGCGAGGATCGGGATCAGGCAGCCCTCGCCCCAGCCGGCGACGCGGTCGAGGCTGCGGGGGCTGAGTTCGTCCAAGAGGGCCACGCCGGTGAGGCTGCGGCGGAGCTGCGCCAGCCGGGTCGCGACCTCGCGGTGGACCTCCTGCCGGGTGGCGGGGTCGTCGAGCGCGTCCTCGATCGCCGCGAAGTGCTGCTCGCGCAAGGCCCGCAGGGCGGCGCGCAACTCCCCGGCGCCCCTGGGCGGCGGCCTGGGCCGCCGCCAGCAGCCGGTCGGTCACCCCGCGCATCGCCGAGGCGACGACGACGACCGGGCGGTCGCGGTGGGTCGCGACGATCGCGGCCGCCGCCCGCAGTTGCCGCCCGCCGCCCACCGACGTGCCGCCGAACTTCATGACCAGCATCGTTCCCTCCGGGGAGGACTGAGTGCTGAGGACTGAGTGCGAAGTGAGAAGGACCGAAGAAGTAAGCAGAGCATCGCGGCGAAATCCTACTGCCCCGTTCTCATCACCCAGTCCTCATTCCTAAACCCTTCGCCCTCCCAAACAAAAATGCAGAGGAACGAATCCTCTGCATCCACCGGCGCGATTGACTGGTCGGGCGCTACGATGCCACACCGCAGCGCCCGCCCGGTCTCGCCGGTGGGCGCGTAATGGTAGTGGTGGTCATCGTCGTGGCCGCGACCAGCGGCATGCGCTTCTCCATGCCCGCTATCCTACCGGGCGATCGGGTTGCTGTCAACCCCACGATGCCCCCCTGCTCGCGGCCGTGGCACGGTGACGGGTGCGCGACGTGGCGCGGGGCAGAAGCCGGGGGCGGGCCTCGCCCGCCCCCGGTGAGCGCTTCGTGGATGGAATGTGAGAGGTGGCTTATTTGATCTGGCCGCGCACCTCGCCGGCGGGATAGGCGTCGGTGTGGATGTTGGTGTAGGCGTTGCCGGATTCCAGCGCGGCGACCAGATCGCTGAGCGGCTTGCCGGCGAGGGGGCCGCGCAGGTCCGCCGCCGTGATGGTGCCCTCGGCGAGGATGCCGTGGACGGTGCCGGTGGTCGGGATCTCGTTGACCGGCTTGTCGAACAGGAAGGCGACCACCGGGCCGTTCTGGCCCGCGGGCGCCAGGTGGATGTGCGCGAAGCGGATGCGGTCGAGGTTGGAGACGATCAGCTTGTAGTGGAGCGTGGCGCCGTCGTCGCTGAACTTGAAGATCGCCTGGGATTGGGCCTCGGTGTCGACCGCCGGCGTCTGCACTTCCTGATCGCCGGTGCCGTGCGCGGTGAAGTTGTTGTTCGCGGCGACGGCCGCGCCGACGGTGACGAGCAGGGTGAGCAGCGAGAGGATGAATAGCCGGGCCAGGCGCATGGTCGCCTCCTCTTGGGTGTTCGAACAGCACGATGTCACGGCGACCAGATTCGACCGGTCGCCTGCTGGGATGATGAGCGCTCGATCGGGTATACGCCGTCAGCGGGGAATCGGATTGCTCTCAGGCGCACTCCTCCCCGCCCGCTGCCGTTGAGCCAGGTCCGGGAGGGTTGCATGAAGAGATCGGGCGCGAACCGGATCTTGCCGCCGCTGGTCCGCGACCCTTACCCGTCCGCGCGGGCGGTGTCGCGGCTGGCGCGCAGGTCCTTCGCGTGGCTGCGCTCGTGGTAGGCGATGATCTTGAAGATGCCCTCGACGGTGGTGTCGCCGGCGACGGGGTGGGCGGTGGGGCGGTCGAGGTCGGCGTCGGTCAGGCGGTCGAGCAGGGCCAGCGCCTGCCCGCGCGACTCCTCCAGCCGCGCCAGCAGTTGCTCGACGCTCTGCTCGCGGGCGCGGCGGATGCGGCCCTCGTTCCAGCGGTCGATGTCGAAGTCGGGCGTGTACCGGGGCGGCTGGCCCTCCATGGCCCCGGCGATCATCGGCAGCATGCCCGCCTCGGCGTAGGCGACGTGGCCGATCAGATCCTTGGCGGTCCAGTGGCTCTCGTGGCCGACCCGCCGGTCCAGTTCCTCCGCGGTCAGCGCCCGCGCCGCCGCGAGGAACGTCTCCCGCGACGCCGCCAGCCGCTCGCGCAGCCGGGCCTTCCGCCCGCCTTCAGCCTCGATCATTGCCCCGTCCTCCCTTTCCTCGTGTGGGCCGTGGGCGGTGGGCCGCGGGCGTGGAGCGATGGCGGACGACGTGGAGGCGGCTTATCCCTCCGTTCGCCCCGCGCTCCCCCGGCACTCGGCGGCCCGCGGCCCACCGCCCACAACCCACCGCCCGCGTCACTCCGGCGCCGGCACCAGCCCCATCCGCACGGCGTAGACCGCGGCCTGGGTGCGGCTGACGAGGCCGAGTTTGCTGAGGATCGCGCTGACGTAGACGCGCACGGTGCTGTCGCTCAGGTGCAGCTCGCGGGCGATCTCCTTGTTGCCGAGGCCGCGCGCGATCAGGATCAGCACCTCGCGCTCGCGCGGGCTGAGCGCGCTGTCGCGCTCGGGTGCGCGCGGCGCGGCCATCTCCAGCACCAGCCGCTTGGCCGCGCGCGGGTCGAGGTGCGCCTCGCCGCGGTGCGCCGAGCGGACGGCGCGGATCACCTCGTCCGGTTCGGCGTCCTTCAGCAGGTAGCCGAGCGCGCCGGCCTTCAGCGCGCCGATGACGTGGTCCTCGTCCATGAAGGAGGTCAGGGCGATGATCTCGGTCTCACGCCGTTCGGCCTTGATCGCCGCCGTCGCGGCGATGCCGTCCAGTTCAGGCATCGCCAGATCCATCAGCACCACGTCCGGGGCCAGATCGCGCGCCAGTTGGACCGCCTCCTGGCCGTTGCGCGCCTCCCCGATCACAGTGATGTCGTCGGTGATGTTGAGGTAGGAGCGCACGCCGTGCCGCACGATCGTGTGGTCGTCGGCGAGCAGCACGCGGATCGGCGGCTCGTGGGTGTCGGGCGCGGGCAGTTCTTCGATCGTCATGGTTGGTGCCTTCTTCGTGCCGTTGTCCGGTCGCCGGCGCGATCAGGGCCGGGCCGGCGTCGCGGCCGTCCCCAGTTCGGCCCGGAAGCGCGCGAGCAGCGCGGGGAGATCGTCGAGGATGTAGTCGGGCGCGATCGGGCCGCGCTCGGCCTCCTCGCGGGTCGAGACGCCGGTCAGGACCATGATCGTCGCGAGGCCGGCGTTGATGCCGCCGAGGATGTCGGTGTCGAGGCGGTCGCCGAGCATCGCGACCTCGTCCGCGCCGAGGCCGAGCCGCGCCAGGGCCTGCTCCATCATCGGCGTCTCCGGCTTGCCGAGTGCGACCGGGCGGCGGTCGGTCGCCACCTCCAGGGCGGCGATCAGCGCGCCGGCGCCCGGCACCAGCCCCTCCTCGGTCGGCAGGGTCTTGTCGGTGTTGGTGGCGATCCAGTCGGCCCCGGCGCGGATCGCCAGGCAGGCGCGGCGCAGCTTCTCGTAGGTCACGGCCCAGTCGCCGCTGGAGATCACCACCTGGGGCGCGTCCTCGTCCCAGACGTAGCCGGTGCCGTCGAGCAGCAGGTCGCGCAGCGGCTCCATGCAGACGCCGGAGAGGCGCGTGCCGGGGGGGTAATGTTCGCGCAGGTAGGTGAGGGCGACGACGCCGGAGGTGAGGATCGCCTCGGGAGGCGCCTGCACGCCCATCGCGGCGAGCTTGGTGGTGTAGCCGGCCGGCAGGGTGGTCGAGTTGTTGGTCAGCAGCAGGTAGCGGATGCCCTGGCGGTCGAGAAATTGGAAGAACTCGACCAGCCCCGGCAGCGGCTGGTTGCCGCGGTAGAGAACGCCGTCCATGTCCATGATCAGGCCGCGCAGGTCGCGCAGCGGGCGGGGGGTGCGGGGGCTCGTCATCCTTCCTCCAAGCGGTCGGGGCGCGGCACTGGCGCGGCGGGGCAAGCCCGGTCGCCGCCGGTAGCCTAGCACATCGGCGCGCGCGAGGGGAGTGGCCCCGGACCCCAACGTTGGGGGAGAGCCCCGCTGGATGCTGACAAGCAACCGATCGGAAAGGCGGCAGGAGGCGCGCGGTCAGTGTGGATCGAGGGGGCCGACGCCGTCGCCGGCCAGGAGCCCGATGCTGCCGGCGACCAACCCGTGCTCCCCGAGTGCGTACATCACGGTGATCGACGTGCCGGGCCGCGCGCCCTCCGGGGGCGGGCAGTCGCGTCCTTGCCCGCCGCCCTGCCCGGCCGGCGCGGTCGTCAGGGTCGTGCTGCGGTACTGCTCGCGGATGAGCGTGCCCCAATCGGGCGCGGTTCGGGCGGTGAGCGTGGCGTCCGCCGGCAGCAGCGGGGCGATCGCGGCGCGCGCCTCGTCGAGCGTGAGGGCGACCCCCTCGGCCAACTGGTAGTGGATGGCGCCGAGGATGCCGTCCGCGAAGCGCGCCTCGTACCGGCCCAGCGGGGCGTGGTACAGGGCGACCGTGATCGACCGCGGCGGATGCACGCCGCCGTTCGGCCTCGTGGACGTGGCGGCGATGGGCTGGCCGACGCGCGCCTCCCACCGCTCCCTGGTCAGCCCCAGCCCCGCCGATTGCAAGCGCGGGCAGGGTGTCGGCGTGGCAGCGCCCCCGGAGAGCGTTTGCCCCGGCAGGCCATTCAGCAGCACCAGCGCGACGGTAAGGGCGGCGATCAGAGCCGCGGAGGCGACACCGAAGACGAGGTGACCTGTGCCCAGGCCGACCGGGCGCCAGCAGGCGCCTTGTCGCAGCTTGATCGCGCCACGCGATGATCGCATTGCTCGCCTCTCGTCGCTCCTTTGCGATCGAAGGGGTGTGTGGAGTGGGCTGCCGCCGGTGGGTCCAAGGAAGGCCAACGACCGCAACAAACCGCTGGCTCGCGGGTCGGCCCCATAACGCTCAGATTTCTTCGCGTGGTAGAGGTGGCGTTGACCGCCGTGTCTCGGCAGGGCCGGAGGGTCGTCGCATCGCCCGCGCCGCGAGAAGCCAAGCGAGAAAGCCCAGCACGGCAAGCACGATGGTGATCATGATGATTAGGAGGATCAACAGGTGCCAGGGTTGGATCAGACCTAGACCGGGCATCGCGTACTCCTTGCAGGGTGTCGACGGCCTCTCTTGGGTGGGAAGCCCCTAATGCTCGGTTCACGACTCGACGGCTGCCCGCAGGTGACTGCCGCCGCACCGCCGCCGCGATCGGCACCTTCGGCCAAGTTTACTTTGGTGGCGCTCCTTCCGGCCTGTCGGCGCGGTGGTCGGGGTGAGTCGCGTGAGGCCGATCGGGATGGCAGGCGGCGGCGGTGGTCCGTTATCGCCGCCCGGATCGCGTCGCGCACCGCCTGGTCGCTGCACCCGTATCGCCGCGCACGGTCGTTGGGCAGTCGGCGGAGCCCGCGGCAGCGGTACGCTCATTGCCGCACCGATTGTAACCGCACCGGCGGCACCAGGCGGCTCAGCCGGCGCACCTCGTCCCGACCCGTCCGGTGGGCGAGCGTGTCGAGGGTGTCGAGCGCCTCGCGCCGGTGCGCGTCGGCCACGACCCAGGTGTAGTGGAGGGCGCCGAGGTCGCGGATCGCCGCCAGCAGTCGCGCCTCATCCGCTGCGCCCGGTCGCGCCGACTGGCGGAACCACTCTTCGATGTGGGGAGGCCCTCGTCGCGGGCGCAGCGAGGGCGTAGGCGATGGGGAGCGTCTTCTTCCCGCGCCGCAGATCGCTGCCGCGGCTGGCGCTGTCCGGATCGACGCCGGCGAGATCGTTCAGGAGTTGGGCGACCACGCCGACATGGCGACCGAAGTCGCCCACCAGTTCGAGGATCGCCGGGTCGTCCACGGCCACGGCGGCGCCCACCTGGCAGGCCATCGCCGCCAGCGATCCCGCCTTGCGGCGGGTCATCTCGTGCGCCTGCTCCTCGCTGACCGCCGCCTGCGTCTCGAAGAGGAGGTCGAGGTCTTCGCCGTTGCAGGCGGCCAGGTAGCCTCGCGCGCAGAGATCCGCGATCCGGCGCGCGCGCCGGGGCGAGGCGTTCGCCCGCCCGCGCCGCGCAACCCTGCGCCAGCCAGGGCAGGGCGAGGGCGGCGTTGCGCGCGCCCCGGCGAGGTCGCGGTGTCGTCCCACTCGTCGTCCACCAGGTCATCGACGACATCGGCCGCCGCGACCGCGAACTCGACCGCCGCCGCCGCCGCGATCCCGGCCTCCCGATCGCCGCCGAACGCCGCGCAGGGGTCGAGCACGAGGGCGGGCCATTTGGCGGCCGTGTGCGCCTGGGGGCGAGCACCCGGCCCGGCCGCGCCAGCAGCCGGAGCAGCAGTTCCCCGAAGGCCGGGGTGTCGGTGGCACGCAGAATCGCCGCCCGCACCCGGGCGGCGACCTGTGGGACTGCCGTGTCCGCTTCCATCCGGGCAGCCCGTCGCGATCAGGCGCCCGGCTGCGGCCGCGGCGCCGACGTCCACATGTCCGCGCCGCTCGCGGGAACCAGCCTGCCGAGATCGCCGCCGGCGTCCAGGAGGCGCCGGCGCAGATCCCCGAGCGCCGCGCGTTCGGCCGGTGACAGTGGCCCCACCGTGGCGGCGTCCGCTTGGCGCGTCCCCGACGCGCCCCCGCGCCGCGCGAGATCCCGCACCTGTGCATGAAGTTCGGAAAGGTTCACCCTGTGGCCCTCCTTCCGGCGTTCCCGACCGTTGTGCGTGCCGACTCCCGGTAATCCTACTACGAAGGGGCGCCGCGCGACACTACGGAAAACCGTAGGATGCGGGGGCCGGAGAGCGACGGATTGGCGCTGGATTGCCGGCCTCCGGGACGCGCCGAGGCCGGCGCGAGGCACGACCCGCGCCGGCCCCGCGCGCTCCGTCGCTTAGTGCGCGGCCGTCCCGATCTGCGCGGCGGCCTGGCGGAGCGCCGCCAGGATCGTGGCGGGCGGCTGGGCGCCCGAGAGGGCCAACGCGCCGCCGACGATGAAGAGCGGCACCCCGCTGACACCCTGCTGTCTCGCCCAGGTCGCTGCCTCGATCACCTCGTCGCGCGTGGCGTCGCCGCGCAGGAGTTCGGCGATCGGCTCGCGGTCCAGGCCGGCCGCGGCGGCGATGTCCGCCAGCACGTCGACCCTGCCGATGTCGCGCCCCTCCTCGAAGTAGGCGCGGTGGATGCCGTCGAGGACCGCGTCCTGCCGGTCCTCGGGGACCAGCGCGAGCAGGCGGTGCGACGGGATCGAGCTGGGCGCGTACCGGATCTTGTCGAAGTTGAGGGTGACGCCGGCGGCGGTCCCGGCGCGGCGGACGTGCTCGAACATGGCGTCGAGCCCGTCGGCGCCCTTGTTGGCGGCCATGTAGGCACGGAAATCGAGCCCCTCGGGCGGAATCGCCTCGTTGAGCAGGAACGGGTGCCAGTGGACCGTCACCGGCGGCCCGTCCCAGCCGGCCAGCGTGGTCGCCAGGTGCTGCTTGCCGATCCGGCACCAGGGGCAGACGGTGTCGTGGAAGACGTCGACGATCATGGGCAACTCCTTCGCAGTGCGAGCCCGGCGCATCGCCCCATCGGGAAGTATAGCGGGCGGGCGGGCCGATTACCGACGCCGGGCGGCGGGGTTGTCGCCGTCCCCGCCGTCGCCGTCGCGCCCGCCGGAGGCGGGGATCGCGGCCAGCGCGGGGCGGTCTTCGCGGATCCGGCGGGCCAGGTGGCGGACGATCCGGGCGGGCGTGACGACGCCGATCGCGGGCGCGCCGGCCGCCGGGTCGGCGACGACGAGCGCGCAGGCGTGCCGCCCGGCGGAGAGTTGCGCCAGCGCCGCGCCGAGGGGCAGATCCTCCGGGAGCGCCGGGACGCGGTCCAGCGGCAGCATCGCCTGACCGGCGGTGGTCAGGGGCCAGCGCGACCGCTTGACGGCGCGGATCTGGTCCAGGCCGAGGACGCCGACGACCCGGTCGCGGTCGTCCACCACCAGGCTCGGACCGCCCTCGTTGCGCTGCCCGAGCCCTTCCAGCACGTCGCCGACCGCCTCGTCGAGGCCGCGCGCGGCGGGGATGCGGGGCGGGCGCAGGAAGGCCGCCTCGCCGGTCGGGATCCGCTTGCCCAGCTCCCGCCAGAGGAGGTCGCGGTAGCCGCGCCGCGCTTCGAGGCGCAGGAACCAGCCGCAGAGGACGAAGCCGGCCCCCCACAGCGGGCGCGCGTTCAGCCCCAGCAGCGCCCCGCCGCCGATCAGGCACCAGCCCAGACCCTGGCCGTAGAGCGAGGCGAGCCGGGTGGCGGCCAGCAGGTCGTCGGTGATGTACCAGAGGAGGGCGCGGAGGATGCGCCCGCCGTCGAGCGGGTAGCCGGGCAGGATGGCGAGGAGGGCGATCACGCCGTTCGCCAGCGCCAGCAGTTGCAGGACCAGCGCGCCGATCCCGCCGGCCCCGCGCGCCGCCCACCAGAGGCCGCCGAAGACCGCCGCCAGGCCGCCGCTGACGAGCGGGCCGGCAGTCCCGATCAGCGCCTCGCCGCGCGGGGAGAGGGCTTCGGCGTCGATCTCGACCGTGCCCCCGAAGAAGAACATCGTGATCCGCCGCACCGGCAGCGCGCAGCGGCGGGCGACGACGGCGTGGGCCAATTCGTGGAGCAGGACCGAGCCGAAGAGGCCGAGGGCGACGACCAGGCCGCCGAGGTAGAGGCGGAGGCGCGCGCCGTCGGACGGCGCGCCGACCAGGCCGGGCGGCGTCCCCCCGCCGACGGTGACGACGACGATCGCGATCGCCAGGAGCCAGCTCGGGTGGATTGTCAGCGGGATGCCGCAGAGGCGCGGCCCGCGCACCGAGCGCGCCACGGTGACCTCGGGGGGCGAGTCGGGTAGTCGGGTAGTCGGCGAGTCGGCTAGAGGACGAAGGTCTCGCGAGCAGCCGCCCGGCTCGTCCGCGCCGACTACCCGACTACCCGACTACCCGACTCGTCAGAGGCGCTCGTAGCTTTCGAGATCGAGGACGAAGATGGTGGCGCCGGCGACCTGGACCGTGGGGCCGCCCTCGCTGCGCTGCGACCGGCTGTGCGTCTTCTGGCGGATGATGTCGATGACCACGTCCACCTGCGGGTCCTCGACGCCGATCATCATCGTGGTATGGCCGCGCCGCAGGAAGCCGCCGGTCGAGGCGAGGCGCGTCGTGCGGAACTCCACCTCCAGCAGGGCGTCGACCACGTCGTTCGCGTCATCGTTCTGCACGACAGCGATAATCAGCTTCATCGGCTCCCCTCATCCCCCATCACCGTCCAGGCCGGCCGCGCACCGAGCACCCGCGCGCAAGAACGCAACCAGGTCTTTCCAGGATGTCCCCCAGGCGGCAGTATAGGGGGCGCGGTTGGAGGCTGTCAAACGGCGGCGGGGCGGGGCCGGCGCGCAGGGCGCGCGCCGGCCGGCGGCGTGCGGTATTATGCTACGCGCATCGCGCGATCGGCGCGCTGCCGGGGACGCCCGGATGCCGCGGCGGGTCGGTGCGACCGTTGCCGGCCCAGGGGTGGGCGCGTTGGCGGATTCGGCGGCGAGAGGGTGATGGGGGAGTTGCTGATCGGCCGTCCGGCGCTGGTGATCGCGTTCGCCGCGCCGGTGGCCCTCGATGTCGGGCTGGCGCTATCGCTGATCTACCGCGCGCGGCTGGCCCGGCCGGGCTACGAGGCGTTCGATCGCTGGGTCGAGGAGACGGCCGCGCGGCTGGCGCCCGACTTCGTCGCGGAGCTGCGCCTGCTGCTCGGGTTCTCGGGGCGGCGGCTCTACTTCGCCGAGGAGCTGATGATCGCCGCGGCCTCGCACGACAGCCGCGAGGGGGCCGAGTTCGCCCCGGTGCTGGACCGGCTGGCGGCGCTCGACGCGGAGGAGTACCGGCAGATGGCGGTGCGCGCCGTCGAGCAGGTCTACACCGACGCGCACGAGGCGTTCGAGCGGCCGGACCTCCCCGGCGAGTCGCCGGGTGACGTGGCGACGCGCGCGTCCTGGGCGCGCTTCGTCGCGCCGGCGCTGACGAGCGCGGCGGTGGAGGAGGCGGTCGCGCTGCTGCTGGCGCCGGAGGAGTTGCGCCGCCGGACGCTGGCGCTGCTGACCCGCTTCTGGGAGGACTATTACGCCGCGGAGTGTGCGGCGCAGGCCCCCGTGCGGGAGGCGGCGGTGGCGCGCGGGCGGGCGGCGGGGTTCCGCGATCTGCCGCGCGCGTTCGCGGAGATGACCGGGATGCGCCTGCCGGACGAGTTGAGCGGCCGGCAGAGCCTCAACCGGATCGCGCGGGTGATCTTCTGCCCCACCGCGCACCTGGCCCGCTACCTGTCCTATGTCGCCTACCCGCCGGAGTTGATCGTCTTCTTCGACGCCCGGCGCTCGGTGGACGCCGCCCCCGCGGCAGGCGGGCCGTCGGTGGCGGCCCCGCCCGCCGGGCTGGCCCCGGCCGTCGGCGACGAGGCGCTGATCCGGGCGTTGCGGGCGCTCGGCGACGAGACACGGCTGCGGATCGTGCGGATGCTGGCGGAGGAGGAGCTGTACGCGCAGGAGATCGTCGGTCGGCTCGGCACGATCTCGCAGTCGGCGGTTTCGCGGCACCTGGGCGTGCTGGAGGAGGCGGGGGTGATCGGCGTGCGCCCGGCGCGCGGGGTGAAGTACTACGCGCTCGATCGCGCGTGGCTCGGGGCGCTCGGCCTGCGGCTGGCGGTTGGCGGATACGAGCGTGGTGGCGGGTGCGGATACGGGCGTAGAAGGAAGCGGCCGCCGTTCCCGCCGATCGCCGGCGCCTTCCCGCCTACCCGGCGCGAACTCGCTCGGGCGCGGCGGGTGCTGTGCTGGTGGCACAGGACGTGCTACAATTACTGCACGGACAGTCAGGGCAGTAAACCGATTGCGCGGTGACTCTGCTCGCTGCCGGGCGGGCGTAACGCCGCCGGTGGTTCAGGCGTCCGTGTGTAACAAGAGGCCCATCGCGACCCGCCCACCCGGGCGGTACCCCGGTCGCGGGGCGTGCAGACCTCAGGTTCTGCCTCATGGAACGGGGGTGTCGACCGGTCACTGTTGCCCGGGACCCGGCGCCCCGACCTCCAACACACTCCTCTGCAACGTCCGGCTCGGGCCGCGGCTGGACGGAACCCCAGGATGGGTAGCGGCTCATCCCGACAGGGCCGGCGCATCGCGCCGGCCCTGCTCGCGTCCTCGGGGCGGTGTGGTTGGCGGCGCCGATGGGGGGGACGGGCGGCCGGGTGCGGCGGGGGGCAACGGGTGGCGGGGTGCGACGGGTTTCAACCGGCGGTCACTGTCACGTTCGCCTCCTGCCCTTCCGACCTCAGCCCTCGAACTGGCGGCCCTCGAACTCGGCGAAGCGGGCGCGCAGCTCGTCGGGGATCGGGATGGGGCGGCCGGCGGCGTAGTCGTACATCACCTGGACGCTGCGCCCGGTGGCGATCAGCCGGCCGCCGGTCCGTTCGTTGATGCGGTACGCGTAGTCGAAGCTGGAGCGGCCGAGCCGGGTCGCCTTGAGCCAGACATCGAGCCGCTCGTTGAAGGTCGCGGGCGAGCGGTAGGTGCAGGTCGTCTCGGCGAGGATCTGGTCGAGGTCGCGCAGTTCGGACGAGCCGGTCATGGCGGCCCAGTAGGCGGTGCGCGCGATCTCGAAGTAGGTCAGGTAGACCGCGTTGTTGACGTGGTTCATCGGGTCGAGGTCGCGGAAGCGCACCTGCACCTCCGCCTTGAACCGGAAGCCGTCGTTGTCTGCCTGGGCCTCGTCCACCGAATCCCCCCCTGGCGAGCGACGAGCGACGAGCGACGAGCGACGAACAGGACGGCAAGTTATGGGCCAAGACCCCGCCCGCCGCGCATCGTTCGTCGCGCGTCGCTCGTCAGCGGTAGGACGCGGCTTGCAGGTTGAAGAGCTCGGCGTAGCGGCCGTTCTGGAGTAGCAGTTCGTCGTGGCTGCCGTTCTCGATGATCGCGCCCCCTTCGAGCACCATGATCCGGTCGGCGAGGCGCACGGTGGAGAAGCGGTGCGAGATGAAGAGGGCGGTCTTGCCGACCGTCAGCTCCTTCATCCGCGCGAAGATCTCGTACTCGGCCTGGGCGTCGAGGGCGGCGGTCGGCTCGTCGAGGATCAGGATCTGTGCGTCGCGCATGAAGGCGCGGGCGAGGGCGATCTTCTGCCACTCGCCGCCGGAGAGCTGGTGGCCCTGGTCGAACCATTTGCCGAGGGTCGTGTCGTAGCCCTCCGGCAGGCGCGCGACGACCGCGTCCGCGCCGCTCTGCGCCGCCGAGGCGGTGATCCGTTCGAGGTTCGCCAACTCCTCTAGCCGCCCGACGGCAATGTTCTCCCGCGCGCTGAGGTAATAGGTGACATAATCTTGGAAAATCACCCCGATCTCGCGGCGCAGCGCGGCGGGATCGTAGTCGCGGATGTCGACGCCGTCGATCAGGATCTGGCCCGCGTCGGGGTCGTAGAGGCGGGTGAGGAGTTTCACGATCGTCGTCTTGCCCGCGCCGTTGCGCCCGACCAGCGCGATCGTCTCGCCGGGCGCGACCGTGAAGGAGACGTCCCTGAGGGCCGGCTCGTCGCGGCCGGGGTAGGTGTAGCTGACGTTGCGGAACTCGATCCCCCAGGTGAAGCGTGCCGCGACCGGCACGGGGCGCTCGGGGGCGCGGATGCGCGGCTCGAAGGCCAGCAGGTCGAAGAGGGTGTTGAGGTAGAGGGTGTGCTCGTACATCGAGGCGAAGCCGTTGAGCAGGCCCTGGAAGTTGCCCTGCACCTGCTGCGCGGCCTGGGTGAAGACGACCAGCCCGGCGATGTCGATCCGCCCGCGCACCGCCTGGAGGGCGACGTAGAGGTAGGTGGCGCTGGTGGTGAGGGTGGTCAGCATGCCCCAGCCGAACCCGGCGGTGTAGCGGCGCACCAGCAGCCGCTGGTTCTCACCGATGAACTTGTGGGCGAGGCGGCGGTAGCGGTCGACGAAGAAGTCGCCGAGGGTGAAGAGCTTGATTTCCTTGTTGTAGGTGTCGGTCGTCAGCAGGTTGGTCAGGTAGCCCATCAGCCGGCGCTCGGGCGACTGCCGGCGCATCTGCTGGTAGCCCTGCCAGCCGTAGCGGGTGGAGGCGATGAAGGCCGGGATCGGCGAGAGGAGCGCGGCGACCGCCAGGAGCGGCCCGAGCCGCACCAGCAGCGCGATCATCGTCAGGAAGGTGATGCCGGTGCGGAGCAGGCCGAAGACGCCGGAGACCATGCTGACCGGGCGGAACGCCGCCTCGCGCTGGGCCTGCTGGAGCTGGTCGTAGTACTTGGCGTCCTCGAAGAAGCTGAGGTCGAGGCCGTTGGCGTGCTCCATGATCATCAGCTGGATCTTGTTGGCGGTGCGGTCCTGCAGCAGTTGCTGGCTGATGTTCTGGAGCGTGGAGAGTAGGCTGCCGCCCGCCAGCAGCGCGAACTGGATCAGCGCCAGCCAGACGATCCGGCGGATCGCCGCGTCATTCCCGCCGGCCTGGACGCCCTCGACGACCGCCTGGAGCAACTGGCCGGCGATCCAGACCTGCGCGGCGGGCAGGGCGCTCTGGAGGAGGGTGACCAGGCCGAGCGCCAGGGTGAAGCCGCGGTGCGTCTCCCAGACGAGGCGCAGCACGCGCGGCACGCCGCTCAGCGAGGCGCGGAAGTTGCGCCGCAGCTCCTGCAGCGTCTTGCGCAGCCCCGGCGCCTCCTCCGGCCCCTCCGGCGCCCCGCCCGCGCCGTTGGGCGCCAAGCGCCGCTGCTCGCGGGGGCTGAGGCCGAATGACTCCCCGCCGCGCCGGCCGTTGCCGTTCCTGTCCGTGTTGCCCGGTCCCTGTTGCAGCATCCTCACCGCCGTTCGTCGTGTCGTCGGCCGGGGTTGGCGGTGTCCCGCGGTGCGTCGCTCCACGCGCTCGGGCAGACCGTCCGCGGCTCGTTGGTGCGGGGGCGCCGATCCACCCCCCGTGAACAAGTGTAACAAGTGCGGCGATCGTTGTGACCGCCTGTTCGGGTAGGGGGGCGGCGGTGGAACGGGTGGGGCGCGGGGCGTAGGGTGTGGGGCGTCAGGGGCTGTGGCCTGACTACCGGCGCGTGGCTCTCGGCCACGCTTTCCAGCGATTTTCGTAATGGTTGAGCAAGTCCCCGGGCAGGGTTTTGGGCGTTCACACCCGCAAGCGGGTACCCGACGCCCCGACGGATCGGCGTTGGCCCGTAGCGCAACCTGCCCGCGAACCGCTCTAGGCTCCACGCCCCCGGCTCTCCGCCCAGAAATCGCGCTCGCGCCGGCCGCCGGGCCAGGGCGGGATGGCGCGGGTGAAGGCTTCTGTTGCCGGCCAGGCGGCGGCGGAGGGCCGGGCGGAGGGCGAGCAGCCGCGCCTGCGGGCCGAGCTGGCTGCGGTGGCAGCGCCAGGCGGCGTCCTTGCGCGCCAGGTAGGGGCCGCTGCCGATGACCGTGGTGACTGGCGTCAGGCGGTGGAGGGCGCGCACGAGGTTGACGTCGCCGTTTTCGCCGAAGCGGCGCGGGTTTCGGCCGGAGAGGCGGATAACGACGAGGGCAAGTCGGAGTAGGGCCGGCCCGACCGTCCCGTAGTACAGCTTCGCGGGCGTTCGGGGGCCAGCCCTGCCGCAACCTGCTCCGGGTACTGGGCCGGATTGCCGGCCGCATGGAAGGCGGCGAGTGCCGTCTCGTGGACGCGGATGTGGTCCGGGTGCCCGTAGCCGCCGTAGGGCGGGAAGGTGAGGACGACCTGCGGGCGCAGCGCGCGGATGATCGCGACGATCTGGCCGGTGACGCGCGCGGGCGGGGCCTGGACGAGCGCGTGGGGGCGCCGGTTGTCCGGGGTGCCCGGCATGCCGGAATCGCGGTGGCCGAGGAAGTGGACGCCGGCCAGCCCGAGGGCGTCCGCGGCGCAGAGGAGTTCGCCCGTGCGCAGCGCGGCGCCGCTCTCCCCTGCGGCCAGCAGCGCGGGGTCGACCGTGCCGCACTCGCCGCGCGTGGCGCAGGCGTAGTGGACCGCGACCCCCTCGGCGCCGTAGCGCGCCAGCGTGCCGCCGCTGCCGAAGCTCTCGTCGTCCGGGTGCGCGAGGACGACGAGCAGGGTGCGCGCCGCCGGCCCCGGCTTCAACCAGTGGGAGGCGATCCCGTAGGGTCTCAGATCGGGGCGCGGGGCGTCGGTTGTCCGCGCGCCGTGGGCAGCGGCGCCACCTGGCTCGCCCGCCTCGCGCCGCATGATCGCGAGATCCCCCAGGCCGCGGAACACCGTCGCCCCGGCGATCCTCGCCGCCCGGTGAACCCGGCGGAAGTAGGGCGGCAGCGCCGCCGGCCCAACATGGCGGAAGCCGAAGCGGGTGTAGTAGCCCGCGAGGGGACCGGCGCACATCAGATAGAGCGGGCCGGTCTCGCGCGCGAGCAGCGCGCGGACGAGCGCGGCGCCGATCCCCGCGCCCTGCCGGCCCGGGACCACCGCGAGCGAGGCCAGCTCGCGGCTGCCGTCGCGGTGCGGCTTGACCTGCGCCACCCCGACGATCCGCGCGCCCGCTTCCGGGTCGACCGCGACCAGGAAACGCCGCCAGTCCAGCCCGGTCGGGTTGAGGCGCGCGGCGAGGACGAGCGCGCGGATGGCCGGTTGGTCGGCGGCGGTGGCGGGGCGGATCGGTGCTGCGTGCTGCGTGCTGCGTGCTGAGTCGGGCTTCACTGGAACACCACAAGTGATGGATAGGCCATGCATCGCTCAGCACTCGGCACTCTTACCAGAGTCGGGTCGGGAAGCCGGTGATGACCTCGGGGGCGCCGTCGGTGACGATGATCTCCTGCTCGATCGCGCAGCCGATCCGCCCTGGGATGGCGATGCTCGGCTCGACGCAGAGGACCATGCCGGGGCGCAACTCCTCGGCGCCGCCCGCGCTCAGGTAGGGCTCCTCGACCGTCTCCAGGCCGATCGCGTGCCCCGCGCCGCTCGGAGCCAGGGCGGGGAAGCCGGCGTCGATCACCGCGCGCCGCCCCGCCTCGACGACCGCGCCGAGGGTAGCCCCGGCGCGCGTGGCGGTGACCGCTGCCTCGGTCGCGGCGTGCCCGGCCTCCAGGAAGCGCCGGTCCTCGTCCGCGAGGGCCGCGCCGCCGCCGACGACCGTGGTGCGGTTCACGTCGAAGGCGTAGCCGCGGTAGGCGCCGATGATGTCGAGGACGACGACATCGCCCGCTTGCATGACGCGCTCGGTCGCCTGGGGCCAGCGCGAGCCGCCGCCCGACCAGGGGCCGGAGTGGACCCGCAGGTAACGCACGAAGTCGGCGCCGGCGGCGAGGGCGGCGGCGGTGCCGGCGGCGCAGACCTCCTGCTCGGTCGCGCCGGGCCGGATCGTGTCCATGACCGCCCGCAGCCCGACCCCGGCGATCTCGGCCGCGCGGCGCAACAGCCGCTGCTCGTCGGGGCTCTTGATCGAGCGCAGCCGGTGCAGCAAGTCCTCCGCGCGCTGGAGAGTCAGTTGGGGGAGCGCCGCCGCCAGGTCGCGGTAGAGGGCCAGCGGCAGGATGTCCTCGCCGGCCAGGCCGACCGTGGCGGTCGCCAACCCGCGCTCGCGCAGGGCGCCGGCCAGCGCCGCGACGAGATCGTTGTCGAGGCGGATGTCGGGCAGGGCGGTGATCAGGTCGCGCCGGTAGCCGCGGCCGTCCACCAGCAGCGTCGGCTCGCCGTCGGCCGGCACCAGCGCCAGAGCGTGTCCGAGGCCGCGCGCCGGCCCGCTGAAGACGCTGTTGGGGAAGGGCGGGAAGTGGCCGGTGAGGTAGGCGACCGGGCCGGGCCGGTCGTAGAACGAACTGCCGACCGCGAGGAGGGCGGGGAGACCCCGCTGCCGCAGGGCCGCTTGCAGGCGGGCGATGCGGGCGCGGATCTCGTCCTGGGTGATGCCGCCGGTGGTCTCCATCGCTGCCTCCTGGTGTGTTCGCGCGCGGCGCCGCCGGGGGGCCGCCGGCTACCGCCGCCCTCCATTAACGGTCGCGGGCGACGTAGACGTAGAAGAGCGGCCCGCCGCTGCCGCCGAATTTGGGGTTGAGCACTTGGCCCTGGTTGATGTGCTTCAGGACGATCACGTCCTTGCCGCGCTCGGCGGCGAGGCGCTTGAACTCCGCCACGCGGCCCCGGTAGGCGGCGGGGTTGCTGGGCTCGCCGTCGCGGTGGGCGATGTAGATCGTCTCCGGGTCGTCGAGGAGGCGGTCGAGTGTGTGGTAGAAGCTGTCGGGCGGGTCCTGCGTCTGGCCGTAGATTTCCCGCGGCTGGACGCGGCCGTGGGTCAGGAGTTCGACGTTGTGCTTCATCCCCCAGTCGAGCGCGTAGGGGCGGGTGAAGCCGTTGCGGTCGAGGTAGGTTGCCAGGTCGTTGATGCTGGCCGAGAAGGTGTCCTTGCCGCCCGTCTCGGCGAGGGCGCGGTGGTAGCGCCGGTCGACGGCCAGGTCGCCGAGCAGCAGCGGCGCGAGCAGCGCCAGCACCGGCAGGGTCGAGGCTAGCGTCCGTAACGCGGGCCGCGCGGTCTGACGAGCGGCGACAGTGGCAAGGCTCCGCCCGAGCAGGACGGCGAAGGCCGCGACGATGATCTGCGGCAGCGGCAGCATGATCAGCAGGTGGGTCGCCTCGAAGCCGGAGACGGTGACGATGCTCTGGGCGAAGATCGCCGCCGGCAGGGCCAGGGCGAAGACCGTGGCGTCGCGGTGGCGGCGGTAGGCCGGGACCGCGCAGACGAGCGCCAGCAGCCCGACAGCACTGACGAGGACGATCGGGACGGCGAAGGGGTTGGTGTAGACGCGGCCGTGGAACCAGAAGTAGGAGCCGTCGAGCAGCGACTGGACGTTGTCGAGCCGCCGCGCGAGGTTGGCGGCGAACGCCAGGTTGTCGACCCCCTTCTCGGTCTGGCCGGCGTTGGCGCGCAGCACCTTCAGGGTGCCGCCGCTGGCGAGGTTGTAACCGATGAGCGGCGCGGCCCCGAGCAGGAAGCCGGACCCCGCCGCCAGGACCGCCCGCCGCGCGACCGGCGGCGGATCGGCGAGGCGCGCGCGCAGGGGGCGCCGCCGGAGCGGCCGGCCCGCGGCGTCGTGGGGCCAGCGCCAGTTGACGAGCCAGACGGCGGCCCCCGCCGCCGCCGCGCCGGCGATGAACCAGACGAACAGCACCTTCGTGCTCAGGCCGAGCCCGACCAGCAACCCGGCCAGCGCCAGCCAGCCGGCCCCCCCGCCCCGCCGCCAGCGCAGGAAGCAGAGGGTCGCGCCGGTCGCCAGCGGCACGACCTGGATGACGACGTAGACGCCGACGCGCGACCAGAAGATCAGCGCCGGGCTGACCGCCAGCAGGGCCGCGGCCAGCAGGCCGACCGGGCGGCCGTAGAGCCGCCGCCCCAGCAGGTAGGTCAGGAGCACGGCCAGCGCGCCGAGGCCGATCGTCATCGCGCGGATCGGCCCGACCCCGACACCGAAGAGCGCGAAGAGTGGCAGGACGCCGTACATGCTGGTGACGCCCTGGTAGTCGCTGATCATCACCGGCAGGTCGCGGCCGAAGAGCCGGACCCCGACGCCCCGGTTGAGATCGACCGGCTGCCCGAGGACCAGTTGCATCGCGGGGATGACGTCGTACGCCTCGTCGTTGTAGAGGCCAGGCAGCCACCACTGGTAGCCGGCGATGGCGGCGAAGACGGTCACCAGCGCCGCCACGACGAGCCAATCCCACCAGATTGCGGGCGGGCGGCGCGATGGGCGTGCCGATCCGGCCGCTGCGGGGACCGCAGGCGGTCGGTCGGCGACGGCGGGCGGTTCGGCGACCGCGCCGCGGCTGGACCTGTTGACGTTGAGCGCGCGGATGGCCGTTCTCCAGTCTCAGGCCGGACGCAAGACGACGCGCGGCGGTGGCCTGCGGGGCCGCGGGGGTCGTTGAGGTGCGCGCCGTGCAGTATAACGGGAAATCGCCGCGCCGGTGACGGCGCGGCGGGAACGATCATCGCACCGCGCCCACATCCGCGCCGCCGTCACTCGCCGGCGAGGATCGACCTTCGCGCCGTGGCACTGGGCGAGGAGCACCGCCTGGGCCAGGTCGAGCCGGACGCCGGCGAGGTCGAGCGCCTTGAGGTCGATGCCGTCCACGGTCGCCCCGCGCAGGTCCGCGCCCTTGAGGCGGGCCTGGCTGACATCGGCGCGGGTGAGGTCGGCGCCGCGCAGGTCGGCGCGCTCCAGGTTGCAGCGGTGCAGGATCGCCTCGTTGAAGCGGATCTTGCGCAGGTCGCGCTTGCTGAGGTCCTGGTAGGCGAGGATCGTGTAGGACCAGTCGCCGCCGGCGATCGCGATCGCCGCCAGGTTCGCCTCGCCGAAGGTCGCGCCGGTCAGCTTGCATTCGGTGAAGCGCGCGGTGAAGAGGTTCGCCAGGCCGAAGCGGCAGTTGGGGAAGGCCGAGCCCTCGTGGGTCGAGCCGTTGAGGCGCGCGCCGGTGAAGTCGATACTGGTGACGCTGAGCGTCGAAGGTGCAGCCCTTCGTGGTGGCTTCGTCCAGCCGCGCGCCCGAGTCGGAAGGTGCAGCGGGTGAAGCGGCAGCCGCGCAACTCCGCGTCGCTCAGGTCGGCGTCGTCGAAGCTCTCGGCGGTGTGTTCCCGGTCGGTCCAGACGATCATCTCACCGCGCCCATATCGTCATAGCGCACCAGCACCTTCACCGGCGTGATCGCCCCGGTCGCCAGCCGCTCGAAGGTGGCGGCGAGGTCGCCGGCGGTGGTGTGACAGTCGAAGAGGGCTTCGAGGTTGCGGGCGTAATCATGGTCGCCCCCGCGGAGGACATCGAAGTACCAGCGGGCGTGTTCCTGATAATCCCAGCCGTCGCTCGACCCGACGACGAGCAGTTCCCGCTCGTGGAAGGCGGGGGCCAGGGCCAGCGGCTCGCGGTTGCCGTCGGCGAGGACGCAGACGCGCCCGCCGTGTGCCATCCGCCCTTGGAGGAGCGCGAAACCGGCAGCGCTGCTGGAACATTCGAAGGCGGCGGCGTAGGCCGACGCGTCGTCCGCGCCCTCCTCCGGCGGCAGCGCGCCCCGCGCCCCGAGGCGCAGGGCCAGGTCGCGCCGCTCCGCGCGCGGCTCGATCACATCGATGGCGCGCAGGCCAGAGGCGTGCAGCACGAAGACCGCCAGGAGGCCGATCGCGCCCGCGCCGCTGACCAGGATCGGTTCGTCGGGCTGTGGTTTGAGCTTGCGGACGCCCTTCGCCGCGTCGCAGGAGAGGATCGCCAGCAGCGCCAGCGCGTCCGGGATGCCGTCCGGCACGACGATCGCCTTCGCCTCCGGCACGACGCCGTGCGTGCGGTGGCCGTAGGGGGCGACGACCCGCTCCCCGACCCGCAGCGGCCGCGCCGCCGCGCCGCGCGCGACGACTCTGCCGACGCTCTCGTAGCCGGTCATGCAGGGGTAGGTCGCCGGCGCGCCGCTCCGCGCCGTCCCTCGGTAGAGCGGCAATTCGCTGCCGATGCTGATCGCCCCGGCGGTCGTCTGGACCAGCACCTCGTCGTCCCGCAGGGGCGGCAACTTCTCCGTCGCCCAGCGCAACCGGTGTGGCGCGGCCAGCAGGAGCGAGCGGCGCCGCACCGATAACGCGCTCATGGCAGAAGCCGCTGGCGCAAACGGACTTCCTCGACGACCGTGAGCCGGCCCTCCAGCGTGATATTCGGGGCGGAGAGCAACTGGAGAAGCCGCTCGCCGGGTTCTTCCGGTCTCTGCGCCTGAAAGCGAAAGTACACCATGCCGCTCGGGGTCGGTTGTTGAAGGCGGTAGGCGATCTCGCCGTAATCGCGGTCGAACGTCAACAGGACGCGCCCCTCAGCGACCGCGCGCGCCATGATGTCGACATCGGCGGTGCCGGGCGCATCCTCGAGGATGGATGCCACGTCGTATCCCTCCCGGCGTAGGAGCCGCACACTCGGGAGAGGGAAGTTCTCGTCGGCCAGGAAGCGGTGCGGGCTCACCGCGTCTCGGCCGGTAGGATAAACATCGCTTCTTCGCGCAACAGTTCGGCGGCGAAGGCGAAGATCGCGCGTAACGCCTCGGGCGTCAGGTTCGGATAGCTCTCCAGCACTTCTTCTTGGGTCCAGCCCGCAGCGAACAGCCCCATGATGAAGTCCGTGGCCAGCCGCGTGCCTTTGACGACCGGCTTGCCGGAGAGGATCGCCGGGTCGCCGTGGATGTACTGCCGCCAGTCGATCGCCTCGCCCATGACCGCCTTCCTTCCCTGTCCCTGGTTATTCCGCGCTCGTCAGAGGGGCTCGGTGTCGCCCCAGTTCGGGCCGACCTTCACCTCGACCTCCAGCGGGACGATCAGGCCCAGGTCGTCGCCGACATCGCGCATGATCGTGCGGGCGAGCGCGGCGAGGGGTTCGATCTCCGACCGCGGCGCCTCGAAGACGAGTTCGTCGTGGACCTGGAGCAGCAGCTTGCTGAGGAGCCCCTCGTCCGGCAGCGCGGCGTGCATGCGGATCATCGCCTCCTTCATCAGGTCGGCGGCGGTCCCCTGCACCGGCATGTTGATCGCCATCCGCTCGGCGGCGGAGCGCTTCGCGCCGTTGGGCGAGTTGATCTCCGGGATGTAGCGCCGCCGCCCGCTGACCGCGGCGACGTAGCCGTGCTCGATCGCGTGTTGCTTGCTGCCGTTGAGGTAGCCCTGCACCTTCGGGTACTGCTTGAAGTAGGTCTCGATGAAGCGTCCCGCCTGGGCGACCGGCATGCCGGTGTCGCGCGCCAGGCCGTAGGCGCTCAGGCCGTAGATGATCCCGAAGTTGGCGCTCTTGGCGATCCGGCGCTGGTCGGGCGTCACCTCCTCCAGCGGGACGTTGTAGACGATCGCGGCGGTGCGGCGGTGGATGTCCTCGCCGCGCCGGAAGGCGGCGATCAGGTTCTCGTCGGCGCTGAAGTGCGCGAGCAGGCGCAGCTCGACCTGGGAGTAGTCGGCGGTGAGCAGCACCGCCTCCTCGTCGGGGAAGAGGTGCTTCGGCGAGCGGTTGTCGGCGATGAACGCGCGGCGCACCTCGCGCCCGATCTCGGTGCGGATCGGGATGTTCTGCAGGTTCGGGTTGACCGAGCTGAGCCGCCCGGTCGAGGCGATCGTCTGGTTGAACGAGGTGTGGACGCGCCCGGTCGCCGGGTTGACCATCTCGGGGAGCGAGTCGACGTAGGTCGACTTCAGCTTGCCGAGCTGGCGGTACTCGAGGACCGCCTCGACGATCGGGTGCTTGTCGCGCAGCTCCTCCAGCACGTCCTGGTTGGTCGAGTAGCCGGTCTGGGTGCGCTTGGTCCCCTTCAGGCCCAACTCCTCGAAGAGAACCTTGGCGAGTTGCTGGGTGGAGTTGATGTTGAACGGGCGCCCGGCCAGTTCGTGGATCTGCCGCTCGCGCTCGGCGATGATCTCGCTGATCCGGCCGGAGAGGCCGCGCAGGTAGTCGCCGTCGAGGGCGATGCCGGTCATCTCCATGTCGGCCAGCACCGGGACTAGCGGCAGCTCGATCTGGTCGAAGACCGCCTCCAGCCCGCGCTCGTGCAACTCGTTGGCGAAGGGCGCGACGAGGCGATAGGTGGAATGGACATCGGCCCCGGCGTAGGCGGTGACGCGCGCGATGTCGACCTGGTCGATCGTGATCTGGCTCTTGCCGCGCCCGATCAGCTCCTCGATCGGCTGCATCTCGATCCCCAGGCGGGTGAAGGCGAGTTCCTTCAGCCCGACCGTCGACTCGCCGAGCAGGTAGGCGGCGATCATCGTGTCGAAGCGGACGCCGCGCAGATCGAGGCCGGCGTTGCGCAGGACGATCAGGTCGTACTTGCCGTGGTGGGCGTACTTCGGCAGGCGCTCGTCGGCCAAGATCGGCCCCAACGCGGCGCGCACCGTCGCCAGGTCGAGTTGCGGCCCCGCCCCCTCGGCGGGCTGGTGCGCGACCGGGATGTAGTAGCTCCGGTCCGGCCCGGTGGCGATCGCGATCCCGACCAGCGCGGCGCGGACGGGGTCGAGCGCGGTGCTCTCCACGTCGATCGCGAAGGGTTCGCCCCGGCGCAGCTCGGCCGCCAGCGCGTCGAGCGCGGTCCGGTCGGTGATCGCGACGCTGGTGTACTCGACCTGATCGGCGTGCTTCGCGGGCTCGGCCGTCTCGGGCGCGTTCCAGGGCTGGGGGAGGCGGCCGGCGAGGGTGCGGAACTCCAGCTCGCGGAAGAGCTCGATCACCCGGTCGCGGTCGTAGCCGCCCTCGCGCCCGGCCAGGTCGAGGTCGAGGTCGAGGTCGGTGCGGATCGTCGCCAGGTGCTTCGACTCGAGCGCCCGGTCGAAGTGCTCCTCCAGCGCGGCGCGGGCTTTCGGCGGCTTGATCTCGGCCAAGTGGTCGCGCATCGCCTCGAGCGCGCCGTAGGTGGCGATCAGCGTCTTGGCGGTCTTGTCGCCGATGCCGGGGACGCCGGGGATGTTGTCGGAGGTGTCGCCGACCAGCGCCTTGTAGTCGGGGACGAGCGGCGGGTCGAAGCCGAAGCGGTCGCGCACCGCCCGGACGTCGTAGGTGCGCAGTTCGGAGAAGGAGTTGTTGGGGCCGGGGGTGACGACCTCGATGCCGTCGCCGACCAGTTGGAGCAGATCGCTGTCGCCGGTGATCACCGTGGCGTCGTAGCCGGCGGCGGCGGCCTTCTTCGCCAGGGTGCCGATCACGTCGTCGGCCTCGAAGCCGCGCAGCTCGCGGATCGGGATGTTGAACGCCTCGACGAGCTGGCGGATGCGCGCCATCTGCCCGCGCAGCTCGTCGGGCATCGGGGCGCGGGTGGCCTTGTAGGCGGCGCTGAGGTCGTGGCGGAAGGTGCGCCCGGTGTCGAAGGTCATCACGATCTGGTCGGGCTGGTAGAGGCGCAGCACCTCCAGCAGCATCAGCGTGAAGCCGAAGACGGCGTTGGTCGGCTCGCCCTTGGTCGTCGCCAGGTTGGCGCGCATGGCGTGGAAGGCGCGGTAGGCCAGGCCGTGCCCGTCGATCAGGATCAGCGTCTCGGCCCGCCGTGCGGCGTCGCCCGGCCGGTCGCCCCGGTCGGCCGGTTCGACGGCGGGCTCCGCGGCGGGTTCCGGCTCGTCGGTCTGCGGCAATCGTTGCTGTGTCGCCATGCGTACGTTCGCTCCTTCCCGTATCCGCCCCAGCCTACTAAGTATACGCGACGGAGCGGCGGCGGCCAAATGGCCGCCGCCGCTGCCGGGCCAGGCTCGTGGCGGTACGGCCGCGGCCGCGGCGCCCGGTGAACGCCGCGCCGGCCCCGGTCCAGCGGCGTATTTGAACGGTACTGGTCGTGGGGGCGTATGGCGCACACTCCCACGCCCGATCGGTGGCGCAGGGGACCGCGTCAGGGCGATGGTCGGCGCGGCGGCGGGGCAAAGAGGGGGCCGGCGCCCTGAGGGAGGCGCCGGCCCGGGAGGAGGAAGATCACGGATGCCAGGGTGTGCCAGAGGCGTCCGTGGGACGATGGGTGAGCGTCCATCGCCCCCGTATAGTACCGGGCGAACCTCAAAATCCGCCTCAATAACCGGCCCCATTCTCGGGGGCGGCGGGCGGCGCGCCAACTCCCGGCTGCCAGCGGCGCTGGCGGCGCGTCCAGCCGAGCCGCGCGATCGTCCGCGACATCGTCGCGATGCTGACCTGCCGCCCCTGGTGCTCGGTCCACCAGCGGCAGAAGTCCGCCAGCGTCGCCTCGGGGTGCGCGGCGAGCTGGGCCTGCAGCGCGGCGTGCTGCGCGGGGTCGCGCGCGGTGGCGATCGCCGGGGGCCGCCCGATCGCCGACTTCGGCGCGAGCGTGCCGGTGTCGCGGCGCTGCTTGAGGTAGCGCTTGATCGTCGCCAGCGAGACGTTGAAGTGGGCCGCGGCCTCCGCGCGCGGCATGCCGGCGTCCACCGCGGCCAGGATGCGCTCCCGTGTGCTGACCGGATAGGCCCGCCTCGCCGGCCTATCCGCGCTCTTGCCCCGCTCGTTCTGCTGATACATCGCCGTTGCCCCCTGCCGATCGTCGCGTCCCGGCGGCCGCGATCCGCCCGCGCGTTCCCGCCGGCGCCGCGACCGAATCCTACTGCTGGATAGCGTACCGGACGATCCTCAATGTTCGCCTCAAAGGGTCCGCGGGGGCGGACGGCGGGTCCGGGCCGGAGCGTGGGGCGGAGCTATTGAGGTGGATTTTGAGGTTGCCGGCGTATGGTGGGAGCCAAGAGCTTGTAGCCCAGGAGACCGCGCCCGTCCCGGCCCGCGATGCCACCGCTCCCGTCGCCCCGGCGCGGCGCGACCGGCTTGCCGAAGGAGGACACCTCCATGGCCGCCACCCCGCTGTCGCCGCCGCCCCGCGCTCCGCTCCTGCCGTCCGCCGTGCCGTCGGTGATGCTGCCGCGCCATCACGACACGGCCGCCGGCCCGGTCACGGTCGATCTGCTGCGGCGGCTGCACCCGGCCGATCTGCTGCTGCCGGAGGGCCGGGTGCTCGGCCTCGACGACTGGTACCGGCACGGCCGGCAGAGCCGCGAGTTCGTCCTGGTCGCCACGCGCGCGGCGGGCCCGCACCAGCGGGTCCTGGGTCAACTCGAATTGCGCTTCGACGCGCCCCTCGGCCCGGCGGGCGGCGCGGACGGCGCCGGGCCGCGGCGCGGCATGATCGACCGGATCGTCGTCGCGCCGGAGCACCGGGGCGCGGGGATCGGGACGGCGCTGCTGCGGACGGCGCTGGTCTTCGCCCGCGCCAACGGGGTCGGCGCCCTGCGCGAGTTCGTCCCCGGCCTGCTCGCGCTGGTGGAGCGTGACGGCGACCGGCGCTGGCTGGAGTACGAGCCGGGGCCGGGGGAATTCGGCGGGGTGCGGTCGCTGGTGGTGACGGCCAAAGCCTGCGCCCTGGAGCGGATACCCTGCCTGGTCGTGCGGCCGACGCGCGACCGCCCGGCCGCAACACACTCGCCTGTCGTCGGGCGCGACCGCCCGCGCGAGTTGCTCGGGGCCGTCCTGGAAGTGTTGCTCGCGCCGGCTCCACGGCCGGTCGCGACGATCGGGGTGCTGCGGCCGGCCGCGACCAGCGCCGAGGTGCTGGCGCGGCTGCGGGCGGAGATCGCCGCGCTGGCCGGGATCGCCTGGCCGGAGGCGGATGCGGAGCCCTGAGCGATTGCCCCTAACCCCGGCGGTCTCCGTTCCCCCGGAATTCGGATGCGCGAGCGACTAACACCGGCACCTGTGCGGGCCACGCGCCGCGCGCGCACTGTCCGTGCCAGCAACCGGGTGCGGCCGGCCGATGCACGGATTAGGGTACTGTCTCCCAATCATCGAGGAGGAGGCCGGCGACGCGGCCGAACTCGCCGATGTTGTGCGTCACCAGCGTCACGTTGTAGGCGAGCGCGATTGCCGCGATCGGCGGATCGTTGGCACCGATCGGCGTTCCCCGCGCGGCAAGATCCGCCCGGATATCGCCGTAGACCTGGGCCGCCCGATCGTCGAATGGCAGGGGGGTGAACTGGTCCAAGAACGCGTGCTGGCGCTGGAGCGAGCGCGGTGGATCGCTGCTGCGCGCCGCCCCGTAGAACAACTCGGCTTTGACGGGCGAGCAAACCATGACATCATCCCGGCGCACGGCGGCGAGCCGCTGTCGGATGGCGGGGGCGCGGCCGTTGAGGTAGCGGATGCAGGTATTCGTATCCAGCAGATACTTCACTCCAGCGCCTCGCGCTCCTGCGCCTCGCCCTGGGGGGGGCGAGTGAGCGGATCCTCGGCGAGCGAGCCGTAGGTTTCCTCGAAGAACCCCGGCGGCCACCCGAGGTCGTCTCGCGGATCGGCCGGCGGTTCATCGATCGGCACGACTACCCGATGGCGCCCCGGGGGGAGGTGGAGCGGCTCATCCAACGTCGCGGACCCATCCGCGCCGACCGTCACGGTTGTCTCGATAGTGTGCATCCGCCACTCTCCCACGCTGCCCTCTTCTCTGTCCACGGCGGGGTCAGCCCCGCTTCGGCGTGGCGGGGGGCGACGCTTGCACGGCCACGTCGATGGTGTCGAGGCAAGACTGGGGGTTGAAGACGTTGGGCGCGGTGTGCCAGGGGCCGGGGCGGGTGGCGACGTTGTCGAGCTTGTCCACGGCGTAACAGCGCCACTCGCCGCCCGGCGGGAGGCCGCTGCGGCTCCCGCCGCCGAACTGGTAGCCGAGGACGTGGCGCCGGCCGTCCTTGGCGCCGAGCGCGTGCGGGCAGAAGGTGCGAACTTCGCCCTCGTAGGTCGCGATTACCTGCTCGCGACCGAGGATGGCCCCTTCGAGCAGGGCATAGGTGTCCATCGGCCGGTCCCTCCCACGCGCGACGCGGTTGCCGTCGGACCCTTGCATCGCACCGGCGGTGCCAGGGCTGGGGACGCCCGCACCCCCGCCGCCGCGCCCTCACCCCCGCCGCCTGCGGGCGGCACCCCCTCTCCCAATCCTGGGCGAGGGGGGAACGAACCGATCGATATTTCGATATGGAATGCGGGGAGTGGGCCTTGGGGGCGCTGGGGGCGGTTCGCGCCCGCGCCGGCTTGCCGTTCCCGGTTCGGATCGTCAGCGGGCGCAGTGCGCGTTCTGGGGCAGCGTCGACGCGATGGTGATCGCGCCCACCTCGATGCGGACCTGGGCGACGCCGGTGCGGCCGTCGGGATAGTGCGTGACGATCGTCGCCGGCCCCGGCTTGCTGTTGAAGCCGAAGACGCGGCCGGAGCTGTCCGTTGCCTGTGCCCCCGGCGCCGGGAACGGCCCCTGCGTGTAGACCAGCCGCTCCGGCCGCGGGGCGATCGCCACGGTCGCCCCCGCGACGGGCGCGCCCTTGACGCTGCAGTCCGACGCGATGAGGAGCGTCTCGCCCTTCGCCGGGTCGCGCACGACCCCGGCCTTGGCGGCCATGAAATCCGCGGCGTTGGGGGTGAGCATCGCGACGAGGATGCAGCCGCGCGTCCCGTGGAAGGGCGAGCAGGGCGCGATGTCGGCGGTCAGGGGGTCCGGCGGGAAGATCAGCGAGGGGACGCGGCCCTCCTTGGATGCCCGCACGTAGGCCTCGACGGGCTTCCCGCCGGTTGCGAGCGTGACGGTGTAGATCCCGTTGGCCCCGGAGGTCGTCACGGCGAGGGGGTGGTCGCCATGGGTCGCCAGGAACTCGATCGTCGCCCCGACGACGGGGCGCCCTTCGCCCGTCACCGGGTCGCGCGCGAGGGGATCGAAGGCCCTCCCACTCACGGTGATGACGGGCGGCACAGCGCCGGCCGCGGGCGGTGCCGCCAGGGCGGGCTGGGCGAAGAGGAGGACCGCGGCGATGCCGAGGAGCGCGCGGACAAGACCGATGCTCTGAAACGCCTTTAGCAAACGTAAGAGGGCCATTGTTCTGTTTCTCCTGCACCAGGGAATGGCACACGGGCGGTTTGGCTGAACGCTACGCATTTGGGTAGGCGCGACGGGAGCCGCCGCAGGAATCCGCGGCGGCTCCCGTCATGCCTACGCCCCCGACCTGGATGATCAGTGGCCGCCGTACTGGCCGGTGTGGTACTTCTCCAGGACTGTGGCGCACGTCGAGATTTTCCCGCCGAACCCGTACTGCTGCGGATTCAGGTTCACGTCTCCGTAGAATGCCTCGTACGGAAAGGTTCCGGGGCCGGCCGCATCGGCTTCGGCCTTGATCTCCTTGCAGTTGGCGATGTAGGCGGCCTGACTCAGCTTCCCGGTAGCCCTCGTGCTGGCACAGCCGCCGCGGTTCGGGGTCGTCAGTGGCCCGAACGGGGTCTGGAACTGGGTCGCGTTCTCCGCGCCGCAGGCTTGGGCCGGATTCGGCTGGGCCGGAACCGCGCCCGCGAGGGCCGGGAAAGCCGAGCCGATCAGCAGCGTGCCGGTTAGGAGCGCGACGCGTATGGCCTTCATGCTTGCTTGCCTTCTCATGCGTGACGAACGGGGACCCGGTCTCTCTCGCTGGCGGAACGATCCGGCCCGCGCCGGGCCGCTCCCAGGCGGCTCGCGGCCGGTGACGGCTTGCGGTGTCGGCGCGACGGCGCTGTCGCTTGCCGCAAGCCTCCCGGCGCGCGTGCCTGTCAGCTACGCTGATTATGGCAGTGGCGCGCGACAGGCACGGCCACAGGGGAAGCCTCTATCGCAGCCCCTGTAATTCCGCTTAGGGGGCATGGTGTCGGCGCGATGCGGGCGACCGGCGTGGGGTTCCGCCGGCGTTCGGTGGGGCGCGGGCAGGTCGGGCTGGTAGCGGTCGCCCGGCCGCGCGGCTAGAATGCGCCCAGCTGTGGGGCGGGCGCGCCGCGCTCGGAGTGCCAGCCGGCGGGTCGTGCGGGAAGCCGGCATCCCGCCGCGTGGGCGTGGAGGAATGGAGGATTCGGATGCGGATCACCGCCGTCAAGCGTTTCCTGGTCAGCGACGCCGGGCGGATCGGCGTCTATGTCAAGATCGAGACCGCGTCGGGGCTCCACGGGGTCGGGGAGGCGACGATCGCCGCGGCGCCGCGGGCGGTCATGGGGCTGCTCGACGACCTGGAGGGGTGGCTGATCGGCCGCGACGCCAGCCGGATCGAGTTCCTGTGGCAGCAGTGCTACCGCCGGCTGTTCTACCGCGGTGGCCCGATCTTCGGCGCGGCGCTCGGCGGCATCGACCAGGCGCTGTGGGACCTGCAGGGCCGCGCGTTGGGCGTGCCGGTCCACCGGCTGCTCGGCGGCCTGGCGCGGGACCGGCTGCGCTACTACGTGCATCTGGGCGGCCGGACCGCCGACGAGGTCGCCCAGAGCGCGATCGACGCCGCGCGGCGGGGGGTGACGGCGGTGCGCTTCTCGCCGGTGCAGGCGACCGACGCGGAGGGGCGGCACGACCACCGGGCGGCGGTGGAGCGCGCCGTCGCCCACACGCGGGCGGTGCGCGAGGCGGTCGGCCCGGACGTGGACCTCCTGCTGGAGTGCCACGGCCGCTTCGACCCGCCCTGGGCGATCGAGCTGGCGCGGCGGGTCGAGCCGTATCGCCCGTTCTTCGTGGAAGATCCGATCCGCCACGAGCACCGCGACGGCCTGGCCGCGGTGCGCGCCCAGACGGCGGCGCCGCTGGCGATGGGGGAGCGGGCGCACGACAAGTGGGAGCTGCGCGAGTTGATCGAGCGGGAGTACGTCAATTACGTGCGCCCCGACGTCTGCCACTGCGGGGGCATCACCGAGTTGCGCAAGATCGCGGCGCTGGCCGAGGCGCACTACATCGACCTGGTCCCCCACAACGTCGCCGGGCCGATCGGGACGGCGGCCGGGCTGCACGTCGCGTTCGCCTGCTCCAACGTGGCGCTGATCGAGGCCCCGTGGGCGTCGCGGCCGCCGGCGGGCGGCGTCGCCGGGCCGTACCCGGTCGTCGAGGGGGGCTACATCCTCCCGCCCGACCGGCCGGGGCTGGGGGTGGACCTGGACGAGGCGGCGTGCGCCGCGGCGCGGTTCGAGCCGCGGCTCCTGCCGGAGATCCTGGCCCCGGACGGGGCGGTGCGCGACTGGTGAGGGCGGCCGGGCCGGGCGCGGGCGCTGGCCGCGATCCTGCGGATCCCCGGACCGGGGCGTTGCCGACGCGCCGGCGCGTCCTCGCGGTCGCGGGCGCGATCGCCGCGGGGGTGGTCGGTGGCGGGTCTGTGTGGCGGCTCCGGAAAGGCGGGCGGATGCCGACGGTCTACACCTTCGGGGACTCGATCCTCGACTGCGGGCGCTACAATCCGCACGGCGTCCATCCCGGCCAGTTGCTCGTGCGCAACGACGACCGCCTCTTCCCCGAGTTCCGCGGGCGGGACCTCGCCTCCCAGGGCGCGGCGCGGCTGGAGCACCGCGCCCAGGACGGCGCCACCGTCGACGACCTGCCCGAGCAGGCGTCCGGGCTGGCGGTCTCCGGGCCGGCGGTCGCCCTGCTGACGATCGGGGGCAACGACCTGCTGACCGGGCTGGTGCTCGACCGGGGGCCGGGGGTGGACGCCTTCGCGGCGGCGCTCGACGCCTTCCTGCGCCGCCTGCCGATCCGGCCGGTGCTGATCGGCACGGTCTACGATCCCTCCTTCGGCGACGACCGCCGCAACTTCCTCGGCGTGGACCCGGCCCTGGCGCGGGCGAACCACCGCCGTGTCAACGCGGCGCTGGCCGACCTGGCCGGGCGGTACGGGGAGCTCGTCGATCTGCACGCCCACTTCCTGGCCGGCGACCCCTCCTGGTTCACGAGCACGATCGAGCCGAGCCTGGTGGGCGCCTCGGAGGTGCGCCGCGCCTTCCTGCCGCGCGTCCTGGCCCACCTCGGCGCGCGGGGCGACGCCGCCCCCTGAGCGGCGGTCCCCGGTCGCGGGCGCCGCTCCGAGTGTGGGAGCCCGACCCCCGGCCGCTCGCGCGGACCGCTCCTCCCCTCGGCTTTCCTTGACAAGCGGAGACATCTCCGCTACTATTCCGCGGTGCGGCAAGTGGAGGATGCTCCGCTTGACCGTAGCAGAGACGACGCCCGGCGGCAAGCCGCGCTCCTCCAGCGTCCCGCCGCGCTATGACGGACGCGGGCGGGGCGCGAGGCCGCGAGCCGGGGCGGCGCCGGGCGACCATGCTTCGTGCAGGCGGCAGCGGAGAACGGGGCGATGGCTGAAGTGGCGATGGCCGGGGCGCGGCCGGTGGGGGGCCGGGGGACGGTGCTGGCGGCGGCGGGGCTGATCCTGGTGCTGTTCCTGGTGTCCCTCGACCAGACGATCGTGGGGACCGCGATGCCCCGGATCATCGCGGAGTTGCGCGGGTTCGAGCGCTACGCCTGGGTCACCACCGCCTACCTGCTGGCGGAGACGGCGGTGATCCCGATCGTCGGCAAGCTCGGCGACCTCTACGGGCGCAAGTGGATCACGATCGCCGGGGTCGCCGTCTTCCTGGTGGGGAGCGTGCTCTGCGGGGTGGCGACGGGGATGACGGGGCTGATCGTCTTCCGCGGCCTCCAGGGGCTGGGGGCGGGATGCTCCTGGCGACCGTCTTCACCCTGGTCGCGGATCTCTTCCCGGACCCGGCGAAGCGGGCGAAATATCAAGGGTTCTTCTTCGCGGTCTTCGCCCTTTCCAGCGTGATCGGCCCCTACCTGGGCGGGTGGATCACCGACACGATTAATTGGCGCTGGGTCTTCTTCGTCAACCTGCCGCTCGGCCTCTTCTCGCTGGCGGTCCTCCCCTTCGTGCTGCCGCAGAGCGCGCGGCGGCCGGGCGCGCGGATCGATTGGCTCGGGGCGCTCACCATCACCGTCGCGGTGGTGGCCCTGCTGCTGGCCCTCTCCTGGGTGGGCGAGGGGGACGCCTGGACGGCGGGGCGGGTCCTCGGCGGGTTCGCCGTCGCGGCGGTCTTCCTGGCGCTCTTCGTCCCGATCGAGCTGCGGGCGGCGGAGCCGGTGATCCCCTTCACACTCTTCCGCAATCGCGCGATCGCCGCCGCCGCGATCGTGCTCTTCATGGTCGGCATCGCGATGTTCGGCATCATCCTCTACACGCCGCTCTTCGTGCAGGGTGTGCTGGGGAGGACCGCGTCCGGGTCCGGCGCGGTGCTGACCCCGCTGGTGGTGACGATGACGGTGATGGGGATCATCGGCGGGCAACTGATCGCGCGGGTGCGGCGGATCAAGCCATTCATGCTCTTCGGCACGGTCGTGATGACGGCCGGCGTCCTGCTGCTGTCGACCCTCGGCCCCGGCTCCGGCGCCGGGACCGTCGCCCTCTTCCTCTTCGTCACCGGGATCGGGCTGGGGCTGATCCTGCCGACCTCGACCCTGGCGGTGCAGACGGCGGTGGGCCCGGAGCAGTTGGGCGTTGCCACCTCCGCCACGCAGTTTATCCGCTCGGTCGGCGCGACGGTCGGCACGGCGGTGATCGGCACCCTGGTCACCGGGGGCTACGGCGACGCGCTGGTGGCGAGCATTCCGAGCGGCCTGCCCGAGGGGCTGGTCGCCGCGCTGCGCGATCCGCGCGTCCTGGTGAGCGAGGAGGCGTTGCAGGGCCTCACCGCCGCGACGGCCGCGCTCCCCGGCGGGGCGGGGGCGGTGCAGGGGCTGCTGGGGGCGGCGCGCGCGGCGCTCTCCGGCGCGATCCAGGACGGCTTCCGCTTCGTGCTCGTCGCGGGCGCCCTGGCGGTCGTCGGCACGCTGCTGATGCCGGACCTGCGCCTGGAGGAGAAGCCGGCCGCGGAGCCGGCGCCGGAGGCGACGCCGGCCGGCGGCTCGGCCGCCGCCGCGACCCTCACCACCGGCGCCACCGCGGTCCGCGCGCGGGGCGACGGCCCGGCGGACTGAGGCGCCGCCCGCGCCTCCGCCGCCTGGGGGCGGCACCTCCTCTCCCAATCCCGGGAGAAGGGGTGGGATGGCGCGGCGGCCGCGACACCTCGCCCGAATTCGTGTGCAGTGGGCCGCGTGAGACGCCCGGTTAGGGACGCGGTCGGCTGCGGCCGTGGGAAGGTTGACGCGACTTGGTTGCTGGCGCTGTTGGCGCGGCCCCGGCAAGCGTAAAGGAGATTGGGCGATGCGGGCAATTCGGATGCACCGGCCGGGCGATCCGGACGTGCTGCGGCTGGAGGAGGTTCCCGACCCGACGCCGGGCGCGGGGGAGGTGCTGATCGCGGTCGCGGCCGCGGGGTCAACTACGCCGACCTGGCGGTGCGGCAATTCGGGGGCATCCGGGCGGCCCGCCGCCGCCGCTGCCGCTGACGCCGGGCTTCGAGGTTGCCGGGACGATCGCGGCGGTCGGGCCGGGGGTCGCGGGGCTGGCGGCGGGGGATCGGGTCGGCGCGGTGCTGGACGCGGGGGGCTACGCGGAGTACGCGGTCGCGGAGGCCGCGAAGGTCATGCCGATCCCGGACGGGGTGGACTTTGCCACGGCGACCGCCTTCCTGATCCAGGGGCCGACGGCCCACGGGGTGCTGCACGACGCGGCGCGCCTGCGGGTGGGGAGAGCGTCCTGGTGCAGGCGGCGGCGGGCGGGGTGGGCCACCTGGCTGTCCAACTCGCGAAACTGGCCGGCGCGCAGCCGGTGCTCGGGGCGGCGGGCAGCGCGGAGAAGCGCGAACTGGCGCGGCAGTTGGGCGCCGACCGGGCGATCGACTACACGCGCGAGGACTGGGCCGGGGAGATCCGCGAGGCGACCGGGGGGCGGGGCGTCGACGTGGTGCTGGAGGCGGTCGGCGGCCCGGTCGGCGCGGTGGCGGTCGAGTGCCTGGCGCCGCTGGGTCGGCTGGTCATCTTCGGCGGGGCGAGCGGCCAGCCCGCGCCCCTCCCGGACCCGATGGCGCTGAACCTGAAGGGGCTGACCGTCAGCGGCTTCGGCGGCCCGTGGCTCCGCCCCGGCCGCGCCGCCGCCGCGCGGGAGGAGTTGTTCGCTCACCTGCGGGCCGGGCGGTTGCGGGTCGTCCTCGGCCCGTCGTTCCCGCTGGCGGAAGCGGCGGCGGCCCACCGGGCGGTGGGATCGCGCCAGACGGTCGGCAAGGTGGTGCTGCTGACGGGGGCCGGCAGGGAGGGGGCAGCATGAAACTGGCGATCTTCGGGGCGACCGGGAAGACCGGCCGGCAACTGGTGGAGCAGGCGCTGGCGGCCGGTCATGAGGTCAGGGCCTTCGCGCGCGACGCCGCGCGGGTGCCGATCCGGCACGAGCGGCTCACGGTCGTCGAGGGGGACGTGCGCGATCCGGAACGGGTGGCGGAGGCGGTCGCGGGCGTCGACGCGGTCCTCAGCGCGCTGGGCCAGACGCCCGGCTCGACCAAGGATGTGCAGACCGTGGGGACGCGGAACATCCTCGAGGCGATGGGACGGCACAACGTCCGCCGGCTGGTCAGCTTGACGGGCGCGGGCGTGGCCGACGCGGCCGACGCGCCGAAGCTGTGGAACCGGGCGTTCAGCCTCCTGCTGAAGCGCCTGCAGCCCGACGTGCTGGCCGACGCGGAGGGGCACGCCCGCGCCATCCGGGAGAGCGACCGCGACTGGGTCATCGTGCGCGGCCCGCGGCTGACCGAGGGGGCGAAGCGGGGCCGGTACCGCGTCGGCTGGGTGGGCAAGGGGACGGGGCCGCAGATCGCGCGCGCCGACGTCGCCGACTTCATGCTCAAGCAAGTGACGGACAATACGTACCTGCGCCAGGCCCCGATGATCAGCTACTGAGCCGCCGGTCGGCTTGTGGTGGGGCGTGGGCGGGCAGGGCTCAGGGCGTCACGTACCGGCGGACGAGGGCCAGCACCTCGTCCACCCCGAAGGGCTTCGGCAGGACCTCCGCCACCGCGCAGTCGCGCAGCAGCGCGTCGAGGTCCTGGCGGGGTGCGCCGGTGATGAAGACGACCGGGATCGCCTGGGTCCTGGGATCGGCCTGGAGCCGGCGGCAAATCTCGGCGCCGTCCAGCGTCGGCATGCGGATATCGAGCAGGATGAGGGCCGGCGGGTTGGCGGCGACGGTGGCGAGCGTGCCGGCGTCGGTGCTGGTGATCACGCGGTAGCCCTCGGCGTGGAGGACGTCGAGCAGCAACTCGGTGACGTCCACGTCGTCATCAACCACGAGGATCGGCCCTGTGGCGGTGGCGGTCATCGTGCTTCTCCCCGCGAAGTCGTTGCGGCGGTCGCTTGGCGTTGCGGCGCGGGACGGCTGGCGGGCCGGCGTCCCGCGCCGATCCCGCAAGGGCGGTGCCAGTGCCGGTCCGGACCGTGGCCCCACGCCTACCGCACGAACGCCGCCGGCACGCCGCCGTCCACCGTGATCATGCAGCCGGTCGTCTTCGCCGCGCGCGACGAGGCGAGGAAGGCGATCGCCTCGGCGATGTCGTCCGGGGTCACGTTGACGCCGAGCGTGGTGCGCTTGCGGTAGAACTCCTCCAGTTCGTCGGGGGCGATGCCGTAGGCGGCGGCGCGCTCCTCCCGCCAGCGCCCGCTCCAGATCGCCGAGCCCTGGAGGACGGCGTCCGGCAGCACCGAGTTGACCCGGATGCCCACCGGGCCCCCCTCGACCGCCAGGCAGCGCGCCAGGTGCGCCTCGGCCGCCTTGGCGGCGCTGTAGGCCGCGGCGTCCTTGCCGGCGTAGACCGCGTTCTTCGAGGTGACGAAGACCATGTTGCCGCCGCGCCCCTGCTCCTTGAGGAGGCGGAACGCCTCGCGCGCGACCAGGAAGTAGCCGGTCGCCAGCACGTCGAAGTTGCGGCGCCACTCCGCCAGCGTCGTCTGGTCGATCGGGCTGGAGGTGGCGAGGCCGGCGTTGTTGACGACCAGGTCCACGCCGCCGTAGGCCAGGATCGCCTCCCGCAGCGCCGCCGCGACCGCCGCCTCATCGGTCACGTCGAGCGCCACCGCCGTCGCCCGCCCCGCGCCGAACTCGGCGTCGATCGCCTCCGCCACCCGCCGCGCGCCGTCCAGGTTGATGTCGGCGACGACGACGTGTCCCCCCTGCGCGACGAAGCGCCGGCAGGTCGCCCCGCCGATCCCGCCCGCCCCGCCGGTGACGAACCCGACCTGGCGGGAGAACTCCGCCTCGGGCGGCAGCAGGCTCAGCTTGTAGAGTTCGAGCGGCCAGTACTCGATCGCGTAGGATTCCGCCTCGTCGAGCGAGACGAACCGGCCGAGGGCGGTCGCCCCGCGCATCACGGCGATCGCGCGATGATAGAGCGCGCCGCTCACCCCGGCCAGGGTCGCGGAGCGGCCGGTGGTGACCATCCCCACGCCGGGGATCAGGATCACGCGCGGCGCGGGGTCGGCCGGCTCGTCGCCCTCCCGGCGGTTGCGCGCGAAGTAGGCGCGGTACTCCTCCCCGTAGGCGGCGATCCCCGCCCGCAGCCGCTCGATCAGGGCCGCGACATTGCCGCCCGCGGGGTCCCACTCGACGTAGAGCGGCGTGCGCTTGGTATGGACGAGGTGGTCCGGGCAGGCCGCGCCGACCGCCGCCAGCCGGGGCGCGTCGCGGCTGTTGACGAACGCCAGCACGTCGTCGGCGTCGTCGTGGGCGAGGATGTGCCGCCGTTCCGCGCTCACCGCGCCACGGATCACCGGCAGGACGCGCGCCAGGATCGCCCGCCGCTCGTCCGGCGGCAGGGCCTCGTAGCGCGCACCGCCGAAGGGCGCGCCGTCCGCCGCGCGGCGGGCGATCCGCGCCTCGGCCTCGTTGATGACCCGGATGGTGTTGGCGTAGCACTCCGCGGAGGTCGCGCCCCAGGTGACCAGGCCGTGCTTCTCCATCAGCACCAGCTCGGCGCGCGGGTTGGCCGCCACGCCCTCGGCGATCAGTTTCGAGAGGGTGAAGCCGGGGCGCACGTAGGGCACCCAGACGCAGCGGTCCCCCCAGATCTCCGCGGCGACCGCCCGCCCCCCCTCGGCGCAGCAGATGGCGATGATCGCGTCGGGGTGGGTGTGGTCGACGTGCGGGAAGGGGAGGAAGGCGTGCAGCAGCGTCTCGATCGAGGGGCGCGGCCCCCCGCTGTCGAGCTGGCAGTGCGCCAGGTAGGCGACCATCTCCTCGTCGGGCAGCGCCTCGCGCGCGAGGAGCGGGCGCATGTCGTCCAGGCGCAGGGCGGCGAACCCGCGCGGCCCGATCGTCGCCAGGTCCGACCCGCTCCCCTTGACCCACATGGTCTTGACCGGGCGCCCCCGGAAGTCGGTCTCGACCGTCTTGGCCGAGGTGTTGCCCCCGCCCCAGTTCGCGACGCTGCGATCCGCCCCCAAGAGATTGGAGCGGTAGACCAGCGCGTCGAGTCCTTCGCCCTGCTCCGCTCCCCGATCCCAGCGGTTCTCGACCATCGGCTCCCCCTCCCTGTGTCCCAGCCGGCGGGCTGTGCGGCGGGCGCGTCGCCCGCTTGGCAAACGCGCCGCGCACAGTCTACCCGATCCCGCCCGTGCCGGGACCGGGGGCGGGGTCGGGCACACCTCCTCTCGAGGTGCGCCCGCCCTTGACTCGTATCGTCACGCCGCGCGGGCGCGCACCTCGACCGGTGCCGGGGTGTCGGCGAGCCGCCACAACGGCGCGAGCGCCAGCGTGGCGAGGAGCAGGCCGAGCCCGGCGACGACCAGCGTCGGCCGCGGCCCGAGCCACTCGCCGAGGAGCCCACCCAGGAGCGCCCCGAGCGCAGCGTCCCCCAGGTGAGGCGCAGGCTGGCGGCCACGCGGCCTTGCAGGGGCGCTGGGGTGACGGCCTGGCGCAGACTCGTCGCGCCGATGGTGTACACCACCCGCGCCGCCCCCCACAGCAGGTGCGCCGCGACGAGCAGGGCGATGGAGGCCGCGCCCGTCCCGCCCGCCGCCGGGACGAGCGCCCGAGCCCCATCAGCGCCTGGGCGCCGATGAGGGTCGGCCCAAGCCCCGCGCGACGGGTGACCCGATCCGCCAGGAGCGCGCGGGTAGGCCGCTCGCGCTGCCGACGGCCAGGATCGCCCCCTGGAGCGCCGGCGCCAGGGCGAGATCGCGCGCGAGGTAGACCAGGACCACGGCCGCGTGCAGGGCGTAGGCGAGGTTGGCCAGCGCGCTGCACGTCGCGAGGGCGCGCAGGGTCGGTGTCACGCCCACCAGCCGTAGCCCGTCGCCAATCGCCCGACGGAGGGGCCGATGCTCTCCGGGCGGGGCGGCATTGGCTCGGGCGCGCGAATGCGGCCGACGAGGAGCGCCGAGGCCAGGAACGAGAGCGCGTCGACGACGAGGGCGAGGGGGCCGTCGCGAGCTGCACCAGGCCGCCCGCCAGCCCCGGCCCGGCGATCTGCGCGAGCGCGGCGCTCGCCTGGAGCTTGCTGTTCCCCTCGACGAGGTGCGCCCGGCCGATCAGCGTCGGCAGGTAGGCCGACCAGGCGACGTCGTAGAGGACGGTCAGGCCGCCGGTCAGGAGCGCCACGGCGTAGAGCTGCGCGAGGGACAGCCGCCCGAGCGCGGCGGCCAGGGGGATCGAGCCGAGCAGGGCGAGGCGGCCGAAGTCGGCGGCGATGAGGAGCGGGCGCCGCCGCAGCCGGTCGACCCACGCGCCCGCGAGGGGGCTGAGCAGCAGGTTCGGCAGGAATTGGAGCGCCACCAGCGCGCCCATCTGCGCCGGCGTGGCCGCCAGCGTCAGCACCGCCGCCAGCGGCAGCGCCAGGACGGTGACCTGGGAGCCGAACTGGGAGATGGTCTGGCCGGCCCAGAGCCGGAGGAAGTCGGGATGCCGCCAGAGATCGCCGAACCGGGCGCACCCCACTCTCCTTTCGCGGCTCCTTGCCCGAAAAGAGGGAACGGCGAAGGAAGCCGCTCTCCCTACCGCCAAGGGAAAGGCTTCCCCACCGTCCACGAACTGCCCGGTGGCCCCGCGCCGATCGGTCTCGCCCGAGAGGGAAGCGCCCTTCCCCCTGGGCTATGAACACCCCCGCCAGCGGGGGTGGAGTGCAGACACGCGGGTTGCGTTGTCGGAGCAGACTTTATCGTCCCGCCGCAGATCAGTCAACTGCAACGGACTTCAGCGCCATTCGCCGGCAGTATCAGATCATGAGCGGTATGTGGCGGACCTCACGCCGCGCGCGCGCGTTAGGCTGGCGAGGCGGGGGAAGAGGCCGAGCTGGATCGCGGCGGCGGTCCAGTCGGCCGAGGCGCGCACCTCGACGACCGCGCCCCCGGCGACCCGCGCGCCTTGGTCCCAGGCGATCGCCCGGCCGGTGGGGGCGTGGCCGAAGAGCGCGCCGCCGTGCGTGCCGCGCAGCGTCGCGCGCGTGCCGACCAGGTCGCCCTCGGCGATTTGGCCGACGAGTGTGAAGGCGAGGTCGGGGAAGGCGGCGGCGCGGCGAACTCCGCCCGCAACGGCCGGCGTCGATGTGGCCCGCCGCCGCGGCCTCGTCGCCCCGGCCCAGCGCCGCGCTTGCGCGCCGCCGCCGGCATCTCCGGGGCCGCATAGTGGCCTTGCGCCAGTGGGCGCGGGTCGCGCGGGGCCAGGCGGCGCGCCGGGCGCGCCGATCCGCCGCAGCACGTCCGGCCAGGTCGTGGTGCTGTTGTGCTCGATCACGATGCCGTCGAGCACCCGGTCCAGGCTGAACCCTTCGAGGGTGACCCGCCTGCCGGTCGGGGCGATGCCGGCGAAGGGGCCGGCGTGGGTCAGCCCCACCGCGCCGTAGGTGAAGACCCGGTCACCCTCCGCGATCTGCCGCCAGGGGACGGTCGTGCGCCAGTCGGCGAACGCCAGTCGCGACGGCGGGATGACCTGGCGCGTCTCCCAGAAGCCGGGGTGGTCGTCGAGCGCCTCCAGAAGGCGCCCCGCGTTGATCGCCTCGAAGGCCTCGCGGATGACCGCCTTGTTCGCCGCGGTCGCGCTCGCGGTCGTCATACCCGCCCCTCCCTGCGCATCGTGCGTCCTGCCCTGCCACTTCCCCGGCCGGGGTCGCGGGTGCGGAGCTCACCAGCCGCGGCGGCGTCGGCGGGGGGCAGGGCCGGCACGCCGTCCCATCTTCGAGGGTGCCCCTTGTGCCGCCGGCGCCATGCGCGCCGGCAGGGACCGCTGTAGGAGATGCGGGTCTACCCGATTTGTCTACAAGATGTTTGATATAAAGGAACAAGGGAGGGCTACACGGCGATCAGGGCCGGTTCGACGGCCGTTCCGGCGCTGGGCGCCTCGGCGAGCGCGTGGGCGCTCGCCAGTTCGGCGGCCAGCGCCGACGCTTCCACGCCCGCGGCGAGAGCGCCTGCCCGGCGGCGTGGGCCGTCGCCCAGCCCGCGGCGCCCAGCGCGGCGCGCGCGGTCGCGGCGGTCTCCGCGACGGCGGGGCGATCGGGCGGCGGGAGCGCCGCCCCGGGCCCGCGATAGAGCGCCACCGCCGCGGTCAGGTGGTCAAGCCGCCGCTCGCGGAGACCGGCGGCAGTCGCCGCCGCGGCTATCGCCGTGTCGGGTTGGGCCAGCGCGGGGTCCAAACTGACCGCGCCGTCCGCGGTCACCAGGGCCTCGGGGGCGGGCAGGGCGCGCCGCAGGTGGTTCAGCAGCACGACGAGGTTGCGGCGCGCGGTGGCGTCGGGGGTGTCTGGCCAGAAGAGGAAGCACAGTTCGTCGCGCGGCACCGGCCGGGTCGCCGCCGCGAGCCGGTAGAGCAGCGCGCGCGACTGCCGGCGGGGCA
>JAUJMV010000033.1:52428-53770 GCA_030446685.1 Thermomicrobiales bacterium
CACCACCTGACGGCGGTGACCGCGCGCGCCGCGGAGAATGTGGCGTTCTATACGGAGACCCTGGGGCTGCGCCTCGTCAAGAAGACAGTCAATCAGGACGACGTCTCGGCCTACCACCTCTTCTACGGCGACGAGGCCGGCCACGCCGGGACCGAGGTGACCTTCTTCGACTGGGCGATGGCGGCGCCCAACCGGCCCGGCGCGGGTGAAGTCGCGGCAGTCGCGCTGCGGGTGGCCGACCGCGCGACGATCGACTGGTGGGCGGCCCGTTTCCGCGACCTCGGGGTGGACCACGGGCCACTCGCCGAGCGCGCCGGCCGGGCGGCGCTGCCCTTCACCGACCCGGAGGGGCAGCGGCTCGAACTGGTGGAGGACGGCGATGCCCCGCGCGTGCCGGCGGGTGTCCCCTGGGCGGGGAGCCCCGTGCCGACGGAGCGGCAGCCGCGCGGGCTGAGCGCCGTGACGCTCGTGGTGGCCCGCCTCGCCCCCACGGCGACGGTGCTGACGGAGGTGCTCGGCTTCCGGCGCGTCGGGCAGGAGCCGTCCCCGGAGGGGGGCGAGGCGGCGCTCTTCGAGACCGGCCTGGGCGGACCCAGCACGCAGGTGCGGGTGGTGGCGCGGCCGGACCTGCCGCCGGTCCGCCAGGGCCGCGGCGGCGTCCATCACGTCGCCTTCCGCACGCCGGACGACGAGCAGCATCAGGACTGGCAGCGCCGCATCGCCGCGGCGGGGCTCGGGGTGACGCCGGTGATCGACCGCTACTACTTCCAGTCGATCTACTTTCGCGAGCCGGGGGGCGTCCTCTTCGAGATCGCCACCGACGGGCCGGGCTTCGCCACCGACGAGGACCCGGCGCACCTCGGCGAGCGGCTCGCCCTGCCCCCCTTCCTGGAGCCGCACCGGGCGCGCATCGAGGCCGGGCTGCGACCCCTGACCCCGGCGCCGGGCGCGCGCCGCTAGCGCCCGGCACGGGAACGGAGACCTGGCATGAGCGCGTCGCCCCCCCGGCGGGCGTCGCCGCCGCCCGCGCCCGCCGCGCGCGGCCCCGGCGACTTCCTGGGACCGTGGTACACCTGGTGGCCCGGCGATCCGCTCCCCACGCTGCCGCCCCTGCCCGCCTTCGCCGCCGCGCCGTCGGACGACGACCGGGCGCTCGCCGCGCTGGCCGGGGGCGGCGTCGAGGAGGTGGCGGCGCGGCGGCGCGCCGGGAACCGGCCCTACCTCGCGCGCCTCGGCGGCGAGCCGGTCGCCTGCGGCTGGTCGGCCGGGGGCGCGGTGGAGATCGGCGAGATCGGGCTCGCCTTCACCCTGCCGCCGGGCGAGCGATACTTATGGGGCTTCG
>JAUJMV010000033.1:53870-59513 GCA_030446685.1 Thermomicrobiales bacterium
CTTCGACCGCCTGCGCCGCGCGCACTTCCCGCCGGAGCGCAACTTCCTCCCCGCCCACCTCACGCTCTTCCACCACCTGCCCGCCGGGCGGGGGGGTGAGGTCGTCGCGGACCTCGCGGAGACCAGCCGGGGCCAGGGGCCGCTGGCGCTCGCGGTGACGGGGCCGATCCTGCTCGGGCGGGGCGTGGCCTACGCGCTCGACGCGCCCGAACTGGTCGCGCTGCGCGGGCGGCTCGCGGAGCGGTGGTGGCCGTGGCTCGGCGCGCAGGACCGCCAGCGGTTCCGCCCCCATGTGACGGTCCAGAACAAGGTGGCCCCCGAGCGGGCGCGCGCCCTCTACGAGCGGCTCCGCGAGGAGTTCGCCCCGTTCGCGGTCACGGGCGCGGGCCTGCTCCTGTGGCGCTACCTCGGCGGGCCGTGGGGAGAGGTCGGGGCCTATCCCTTCCGGGGCTGATCCCCGGCCGGGGCGGCCGGGAGGACGGCGTCGAGTACCCCCTGCGCCTGGACCAGCGCGTCGTGGACGCGGTTCCGCTGCCGCCGCAAGCGGGTCAGCAGGAAGCGGTAGTCGTCCGACGCCGGGTCCAGGGCGGCGAGGTCGCGCAAGGGGGCGAGGCCCGGCAGCACCGGCAGTTGCAGCGCCGGGTCCATCTCGTACGGGCCGTCAATCGTGAAGAGCGCCGGGTTGAGGATGCGCGTCAGCGCCAGCATCGCGCTATTGAGCCGCGGGATTGCCCCCGCCGCGGGCGGGCCGGCGGCCAGTTCCGCGAGTTCCGCCGTGCGGTCGCGCAGCCGTTCGGCCGCCGCGACCGTCGGCGCGAGGTCGAGGTGCTGGCCGCCGGCCTCCTGGAGCGCGGCCAGGTGGGTGATGAAGTCCTGGGCGCTCGGCACGAAGTTGTACGGATACAGCGGGGGCAGGATCAGCCGCGCCGCTAGCGTGGCGTAGATCCGCGTGTCGTCCGCCAGGACCCGCGCGTCCGCCTTGTCGAGCGTGTCCTCCGGCGAGTGCCACCAGTAGGCCCCGCCGCAGCCGCCGACTGCCTTGCGGTCGGGGTGCTCGGGGGGCAGCATGCGGAACGCGCCGAGGCTCGGCAGGCCGATGCCGAGGAACGACTGATCCCCCGCCCTGAGCGGCCGGCGGATATTCGGCTCCTGGCCGGAGAGCTCGCGCACGACCGCCGCCGTCAGCCCCTCGACCTCCCCCATGTTGTAGCGGCAGTCCCAGACCGTCGCCCCGCGCACGCCGGGCGAGTCGATGTTCAGGTAGCCGAGGCAGGCCGCGCGCAGCTCGGCGAAGTGGGTGTCGGCGTACCAGGTCGAGCCGGAGTAGCGGCCGGTCGAGTGGCCCGGCCACCAGCAGAAGCGCAGGCCATAGGTCAGATCGCCGCGCCGCTCCCCGAAGACGCGTGCCAGTTCGAGCAGGCAGGCGTCGCCGGTCGCGTTGTCGGTGACGCCCTCGTACCAGGAGTCGAGGTGGGCGCCGACCAGCAGGAAGCGGCCCGGATCGCGGCCGGGGATGTCGGCGACGACCAGCGGCAGCGCCATCCACTCCGTCCTGACGTTGGACTCCAGCCGGGCGCGGACCCGCCCCGCCCGGCAGCGCTCCTCCAATCGCCGCCCGTCGCCGTTGGTGACGCCGAGGACCGGGATCGTTGGCAGCCGTGCGGCCGATTCGGGCGTCGGCGTGCCCCAGACGCTCGTCCCGATCATCTCGTGGATGACCGCCTCGTCCGACGGCCAGATGTGGATGTGGCCGACCGCGCCGTGCTCCTCCGCGCGCCGGATGCCGTCCGGCCCGCCATCCATCGTCACCACGACCTTGCCGCGCGCGTCAAGGCCCCGATAGTCCCCCGCCACCGCCCGGTGCGAAAAGATCAGCGCGCCCGGCTCCGGCGCGGCGAAGGGGACGAAGAGCAGTTCGGCCTCGACGCCGCCCGGCGGGGTCTGCGCGCCGAACGAGCGGGTCCGCACCGCGATCTCCTCCGTTTCCCGCCCCGCGTCGTCCAGGAGCGCGAGGCGGCCCGCGAGCGGCCAGGAGATCAGCGAGTCGAAGGTGAGGACGGCGGCCTCGACCCCGTAGCCGGTCAGCGTGGACCGCAGATACTCGGCGGCGGCGCGCTCGTCGGCCGAGCCGGAGTCGCGGAAGAGGGTGCTGAAGTGGTTGAGGTGTTCCTGCAAGCGCCCCGGATCGACGCGCTCGCGCAGTGCCGCCTCGATCGCGCCCTGCCGATCCTGCTCGTGCCGCATCGCCCCCTCTCCTCCCGCCGGCCGCTTATCGTTGTGGTGCCCCCTTGCGCGCGCATCATACATCCGCCATGATGCCTGTCAAACGGGGGGCGCCCTCGACCAACCGAGCCGATCGTGGTGGGGACGTCCGATGGCGAACGGCAACGGCGCGGTGTAGTGCCACCGGGCGGGCGCCCCCGCTGGCGTGCCGGGCCGGTTGGCGAGCGGCAACGGCGCGGTGTCGAACCGGCGCGCGGGGGCGGGCCCCCCCCCCCCCGCGCCCCGGGCCCGGGGGGGAGGGGGGGGGCCCCGGATTGGCAGCGTCCACCCCGCCCGCGCCGCGCCCGAAGCGGCGGTGTGGCAGGGGCTCGAGCCCGCCCGCCTGATGGGCGGCGGGGGCGACCGGAGCGCGGGCGTGCGGGCCCCCCGCACGCCCTTGTGACGGCGGAGCACCGGCGCGGGCGCGGCGTCTACCCGCGCCCAGGCGATCCTGCGCCGTGAGGGGGCCGGGGGCGCCCGGTACTGGATCGGCCACGCGCCCGAGAACGGGGCCTCTGGCCGGGCATCCTCGTCGGCTTCGGCCGCGCCGGCGGTATCTATCGCCTGCCCGCGGGGGATCGCGCTCGTCCCGGTCGGGTCGAGCGCGCCGCGCCGGCGCGGCCCTGCTCGCGCCGAGTTGCACGGCACCGGCGACTGCGGTCGGTGAGCGAGGCGGGGAGCCGATGTCGGATGCCGAGGCGAACGCCCCGTTGATCCTGACGCTCGCGCTGGACGGTCCCGCGCAGGGGCACTTCGACCGCCTGCGCCGCGCGCACTTCCCGCTGGAGCGCAACTTCCTCTCCGCCCACCTCACGCTCTTCCACCACCTGCCGCTGGGCGGGGGGCGAGATCGTCGCGGACATTGCGGAGACCAGCCGGGGCCAGGGCCGCTGGCGCTCGCGGTGACGGGGCCGATCCTGCTCGGCCGGGGCGTGGCCTACGCGCTCGACGCGCCCGAACTGGTCGCGCTGCGCGGGCGGCTCGCGGAGCGGTGGTGGCCGTGGCTCGGCGCGCAGGACCGCCAGCGGTTCCGCCCCATGTGACGGTCCAGAACAAGGTGGCCCCGAGCGGGCGCGCTCTCTACGAGCGGCTCCGCGAGAGTTCGCCCCGTTCGCGGTCACGGGCGCGGGCCTGCTCCTGTGGCGCTACCTCGGCGGGCCGTGGGGAGAGGTCGGGGCCTATCCCTTCCGGGGCTGATCCCCGGCCGGGGCGGCCGGGAGGACGGCGTCGAGCACCCCCTTGGAGCAGCGCGTCGGACGCGGTTCTGCTGCCGCCGCAAGCGGGTCAGCAGGAAGCGGTAGTCGTCCGACGCCGGGTCCAGGGCGGCGAGGTCGCGCAAGGGGGCGAGGCCCGGCAGCACCGGCAGTTGCAGCGCCGGGTCCATCTCGTACGGGCCGTCAATCGTGAAGAGCGCCGGATTGAGGATGCGCGTCAGCGCCAGCATCGCGCCATTGAGCCGCGGGATTGCCTGCCGTGGGCGGGCCGGCGGCAGTGCAGCGAGTTCCGCCGCGCAGTCGCGCAGCCGTTCGGCCGCCGCGATCGTCGGCGCGAGGTCGAGGTGCTCGCCGCCGGCCTCCTGGAGCGCGGCCAGGTGGGTGATGAAGTCCTGGGCGCTCCGCACGAAGTTGTACGGATACAGCGGGGGCAGGATCAGCCGCGCCGCCAGGGTGGCGTAGATCCGCGTGTCGTCCGCCAGGACCCGCGCGTCCGCCTTGTCGAGCGTGTCCTCCGGCGAGTGCCACCAGTAGGCCCCGCCGCAGCCGCCGACCGCCTTGCGGTCGGGGTGCTCGGGGGCAGCATGCGGAACGCGCCGAGGCTCGGCAGGCCGATGCCGAGGAACGACTGATCCCCCCGCCCTGAGCGGCCGGCGGATATTCGGCTCCTGGCCGGAGAGCTCGCGCACGACCGCCGCCGTCAGCCCCTCGACCTCCCCCATGTTGTAGCGGCGGTCCAGACCGTCGCCCCGCGCACGCCGGGCGAGTCGATGTTCAGGTAGCCGAGGCAGGCCGCGCGCAGCTCGGCGAAGTGGGTGTCGGCGTACCAGGTCGAGCCGGAGTAGCGGCCGGTCGAGTGGCCCGGCCACCAGCAGAAGCGCAGGCCATAGGTCAGATCGCCGCGCCGCTCCCGAAGACGCGCGCCAGTTCGAGCAGGCAGGCGTCGCCGGTCGCGTTGTCGGTGACGCCCTCGTACCAGGAGTCGAGGTGGGCGCCGACCAGCAGGAAGCGCCCGGATCGCGGCCGGGGATGTCGGCGACGACCAGCGGCAGCGCCATCCACTCCGTCCTGACGTTGGACTTGCGCCGGGCGCGGACCTGCCCACCCGGCAGCGCTCCTCAATCGCCGCCCGTCGCCGTTGGTGACGCCGAGGACCGGGATCGTTGGCAGCCGTGCGGCCGATTCGGGCGTCGGGTGCCCCAGACGCTCGTCCGATCATCTCGTGGATGACCGCCTCGTCCGACGGCCAGGATGTGGATGTGGCCGACCGCGCCGTGCTCCTCCGCGCGCCGGATGCCGTCCGGCCCGCCATCCATCGTCACCACGACCTTGCCGCGCGCGTCAAGGCCCCGATAGTCCCCCCGCCACCTGCCAGGTGCGAAAAGAAGACGCGCCCGGCTCCGGCGCGGCGAAGGGGACGAAGAGCAGTTCGCTCGACGCCGCCCGGCGGGTCTGCGCGCCGAACGAGCGGGTCCGCACCGCGATCTCCTCCGTTTCCCGCCCCGCGTCGTCCAGGAGCGCGAGGCGGCCCGCGAGCGGCCAGGAGATCAGCGAGTCGAAGGTGAGGACGGCGGCCTCGACCCCGTAGCCGGCCAGCGTGGACCGCAGATACTGGCGGCTGCGCGCTCGTTGGCCGAGCCGGAGTCGCGGAAGAGGGTGCTGAAGTGGTTGAGGTGTTCCTGCAAGCGCCCCGATCGACGCGCTCGCGCAGTGCCGCCCTCGATCGCGCCCTGCCGATCCTGCTCGTGCCGCATCGCCCCCTCTCCTCCCGCCGGCCGCGTATCGCCGGTGCCCCCTTGCGCGCGCATCACATCCGCCATGATGCCTGTCAAACGGGGGCCGCGCTCGACCAACCGAGCCGATCGCAGGTGGGGATGTTCTGACGGTGAACGGCAACGGCGCGGTGTCGCGCCACCGGGCGGGCGCCCCGCTGGCGTGCCGGGCTGGTTGGCGAGCGGCAACGGCGCGGTGTCGAACTGGGCGCGGACGCGTCCCGCGCCGCGCCCGCGCGCCGTTCCCGGCGGGAAGGGAGGGGCAAGTGATGGACAGCGTCAACCTCTCTGCCGTCGCCGCGCTCCCGAAGCAGCGCTGTGCCAGGGATCGAGCCCGACCGGATGATGCGCGACGTGGCCTCCTCGAGCGCGCTCGTGCGGGCCCCCCGCACGCC
>JAUJMV010000071.1 GCA_030446685.1 Thermomicrobiales bacterium
TTCCGCTCGCTGCTCGGCCGCCAAGAAGGCCGGCGCCCCCTGCCCGCCGGCGTGGCGCCCCTCCACCGCCGCCAGCCCGCCCGCCCGGTACCAGCCCAGCCAGCGCGTGACCGTCCGCTCGTGCACCCCGAGCACCTCGGCCGCCTCGCGCGCCGACCGCCCGGCCCGCACCAGCCACGGCCCGTGCAGCCGCGGCCGCACATCCGCCCGCCGCTCGCGGCGATACCGCGCGTACAGGCTCGCCGCGTCGTCCCCACTCGCCCACGCGACCGCCAACGGTCGCCCCCGCCGCGCCACGCCTACCCCTCCCGCACATCCTCCCTATAGTATGCGGCAAGGCTACACGGGTTTGGTATAATTCCGGTTTCGGGGTTGTTTGGGCGGGTAAACAGCCCCGAACACCACCGAGATGGCCCGGACGGGACGGCCCTGGACTACCGAGAGCCAGGCAGTTGGGCGATCTACAGCAGCTTGCAGGGAGTGTTGCCGAACTCTGGGGAACTACCGGGATGGCAGGTGGGAACGGTATGCTGGGGTGAAGCTGCCTGACCTAGTGCAGCATCAGGGATGTATGGCGGGAATGCCTTTCCTGGTCATTCCCGCCAATCTCTCCTGAACTTGCACTAGTGGGTCACGCTGCATTTGGCTGAAATAGACGGAAGGGAGCGATACTGCGTGGTAGGAGCGGAGAGTCATGGGAGCCATGCAGAGAGAGCGCTTGCGGCCGCTGACGATCGAGGAGCAGTGCGAGTTGCGGGCGATCACGAAGGCGAGCAGCGAGCGGGTGGATCGGGTGCAGCGAGCGACGGCGCTGCTGGCGGTGGCTGGAGGAGCGACGTTTTCGGCGGCGACGCGCGCGGCCGGGTATCGGAGCCCGGGGGCGATCACGTACCTGGTGCGGCGGTTCAATCGGGCGGGGCTGGACGCGCTCGGGATCGCGGCCGGGCGCGGCCGGCGGCCGACGTACGACGCGGCGGCACGGGCACGGATCGTGGCGACGGCGCAGCGGCCACCAGATCGGAAGGCCGATGGGACCGCCACGTGGTCGCTGAGCGCCCTGGAGCGGACCGTTCGTCGGGAGGGGCTCCCGCGTGTGGGCGCGACGACGATCCGGCGGGTGCTGCACGATGCGGGCAGTTCGTACCAGCGGACGCGGACGTGGTGCCCGACCGGCACCGCGCAGCGGAAGCGGAAGGCCGGGGTGGTGCAGGTAACCGATCCACAGACGGAAGAAAAAAGGGGGCCATCGACCTGGCGTACCGGCTAGCCGAGGCGGCCGGCATCCCGGTCTGGTGCCAGGACGAGGCCGGGCCGTACCAGGCGATCCCGCAGCCCGGCGTCACCTGGGCGCCGGTCGGCAAGCCGGCGCTCCGGCCGCACGAGTACATCCGTGGTGGGACCGTCAAGTTGCTGACGCTGCTCCGTCCCGCAACCGGTGAGGTCCGGGCCAAGGGCGTCACCAACGCGCCGAACGCCGTGCTCCACCCCTGGCTCCGAGCCGAGTTGACGGCGGTGCTCGCCACGCTCCCACCCGTCACCATCCCTGATGCGGCGCGACCGCCCCTCGCCCGCTGGGCCACCTGGCTGGGCCACGAGCCGCGGGACCCGCTGCCGCCGCTCCGCCTCCTCCTGATCTGGGACAACCTGGCCGGCCACCTGAGCTGGTCGATCGTCCGCTGGCTACTCCAGCACGGCGTCATGCCGCTCTATACCCCGCTCAGCGGCTCCTGGCTCAACCTCGCCGAGGCGGTCCAACGGATCATCGCCCGCCGCGCGCTTGACGGCCACCATCCCCAGTCCCAGGAGGAGCTCATCACCTGGCTCGACGACACCGTCGCCGGCTGGAATGCCGACCCGACCCCGTTCGTCTGGCATGGCAAGCGCTACGAGCGCCGACAACGCGCTCGCCAACGGCGCCGGGGCGGCTCACCTGCTGCCCCGGCTGATGTTCGGTTATTTGCGGCGTGACCCACTAGGCAGCTCTCACACCAACTAGGCCACCTCATGCCCTCGCTGTGTCCCCAGGGAAGGCGGCGCCCCATTATCGCGCCCTGGAGGGCAGCTTGTCAGACCAGCTCGCGGACCCGGACATCCGGTGCTGCGTCGATGTCGCGGAGAACCGGACCTGCTGGCAGCCGGTCCTACTCAACAGCCGGCAGCCGATCTGCGCCGGCCACGTCGGCAACCCGAATGCCACGGTCTCGTTGCGCCAGGCGCGCAGGGCGCGGTCGGAGCGGGCATACCGGGCGGATCGCTGGCGCGGAGGATCTGACATCCTGTGGGAATGACCGCCGCATGTGGCCGCTAGCGTAGATCTCACAGTTCGTCCTCAGGCGACGAGACGGACGGTGCGGTGAGTCCAGGGCAGGTGGTGGACCTGGCCGGGAGTGGCGGTCGGCCGCGCGAGCAGGATGGTCTGGTGCTCCTGGATGAACGTCCCGAGCCCTTCGACGTGGGCGGCGCGGAAGGCGGCCGGCTCGCGGATCGCGGCCGGGCGGGCGTCGGCGTCCCGGATCTGCAGGCCGATGGCGAGGTTGCGGGCGAGCAAGCGGAAGCCGATCGCGACGCGGTTGGGATGCAGCGAGTAGCCGACCAGATGGTCGAGGTCCATGCCGTTGAGGAGCTCCTCGATCCCCTGCTCGACGCGCCAGCGCTGGCGATAGGTCGTCGCGAGGCGCCGCGGCCCCCAGGAGCGGAGGCTGGTGACGTAGACCCACGGCCCGCGCGTGTCGCCCGGGGCGCGGGCGCCGACGACGAACAGGCGCAGGCGGGGGTCCCAGGGGCAGGCGCCCAGGCGGATCGCCCCGCCGTCCCGCAGCCAGCGGCGCTGCTGCCCGCTCAGGGTGCGCAGGTGGGCTTTGATCGGCGCCGAGCGAGCGAAGCCCAGGATGAACGGGACCTTGGTCGCGAGCAGCGCCTGCACCGCGGCGCGGCTGGTGAAGCCCGAATCGGCCACCAGTCCCGCCAGCCGCCGCCCGAGCAGGCCGCGGAGGCGGCGAGCGACCACGGCGAGCAGGTCGGCGTCGCGGGCCCGCCCGCGGACGAGCAGGAAGGTGATGACCTGGCCGGTGTCGGCGTCGACCGCCAGGTACAGCCGATAGCCGCGCAGGCGCCGGCTGTGGGTGCCGGACCAGCCCTTCGCGAAGCGGTCCGGCTTGCCCCGCCCCCAGTACGGCACCTGGTGCGCGTCGACCGCCGCCCAGACCCGGCCGCTTCGGCGCGGCAGCTCGGCCAGGTACGCCGCCTCCACGGCGGCGCGGACCGCGTGCGCCGAGAAGTAGCCCAGGCTCCGGTGCAGCGTCTGGGCGCACGGCAGCCGCGTCCGCCCGAGCAGCGCCGCCAGCAGCGGCCCGGCCACCAGCCGGAGGCGGTGCGGGCGACCGGTCCCGCGCCAGGCCAACACCAGCCACACCAGGGCCAGCGCCAGGGTCGAGATGCCGCGCTTGGGGCGGGACAGGTAGCGCTCCAGACCCAGCGACTGGACATACCCGAGCAGGCGCGGCAACGGGGCGAGGTTCGTCGGCGCCGGGATCGCCGGCGGTACACTGTGCATGGGGATCGGCCTCCTGGGTCGGCTTCAGCAACCTCCAGGATGCCCGATCCCCTCTGCCTTCAGCACCGAACTGTGAGATCTACGCTAGTGACGCCCGCATTCTGGCACCCGACCCCCAATGCCTCGTCAATGCGTTTGGACTACCGGCCGTGTGGCATACTAGGGACGCTTCCGGTCAGTGCATCGCACGGGTATGTTGGCCCGCATCGCGGTGTGGGTGTCGCGCAGGAGTGACGATCTCCCGGGACCGGGGCCTCGCGCACTTGTCATGATCGCCAGAAAGGTCCGAGCATCACCGATGTCCATCAACACGCCAGCCCCCGCCGAGAAGGCGTCCGCGACGCAAGCGCCGAAGGGTGATGCCGGGGCTCCGGCTCGACGCGTTCTCGTGGCTGATGACGACGCCTCGATCCGTGCGTTGCTCGTCGACTTGCTCGGGGAAGAGGGCTACCAGGTCATCGAGGTC
>JAUJMV010000072.1 GCA_030446685.1 Thermomicrobiales bacterium
AAATAGAGCGGCCCACGCGCCACCGAACCGGCCCGCGTCCCGCACGGTCCCGTCCCGACGGAGGTGCAGGATCGCGTCGATTGGCTCGAATGGCCCGATTAGAGCGGTTGGCGGAAAGGTTGCGCCTGCTGTAGACGCGGGGCAGGAAAGCGTACTGGGTGGACTTGCGCGCGCGGATTTCGGGGCGGTCGACGCGGGGATGCCGCGCGCGGCGGCGGCGCGCCCCTTCCGCGTCTCGGTGACGACGATCAAGCGCTCCCTCAAGCGGCGGCGCGCGCGGCCATCGCGCCCCAGGCCGCGCCCGCGGGCGCACCCCGGGGATCGGCCCGGCGCAGTACCCGGCCCTGGCGGCGCGGATTGCAGCGCATCCGGACGACACGCTGGCGCAGCACGCCGCGATGTGGCGGGCCGAGCAGGGCGAGGCGGTGAGCCCCTGGACGGCGACGCACCGCGCGGCGCGCGGGTCCACGGGGCGGTGCCGCGCAACCACGGCCAAGGCATGCCGCTCCTGGCGGCACTGAGCGTCGTCGGCGTCGGGCCGGTCAGGACCCTCGACGGGGCCGCCGACGGCCCAGCCTTCGTCGCCTCCGTGCGCGAGTTCCTGGCCCCGGCCCGCTGCCCGGGGCAGGTCGGCGTCCTGGGCAATCTGGCCGTCCACCGCGCGGCTGAGGCCTGCTCCTCTTCCTGCCCCCCTACTCGCCCGACTGGAGCCCGATCGCGCCGGCCTTCGCCAAGCTGAAGGAGGCGCTGCGGCGCGCCGGGGCGCGGACCAGGGCGGCGCTGGAGGCGGCCATCGCCCAGGCGCTCGACGCGATCACTGCCCAGGACGCGCGCGGCTGGTTCGCCGCCTGCGGCTACCACCCCGAGGGGGCGCAACCTTTATGCTAACCGCTCTAGGGGGACACATATTGCTCGTGACCTGATACCGTTGGCGAATTCGGCACAGAGCCTGTGTTGAACAGAGTTGAGGCGTTCTCACCTTCATTTACAAGAGGTTGTGGTTTTCATTCTTTCTAATCAGTGGTAGAATGCCCGCCATGCCGATGGGAGGGGGCTTCTACCGTGGACAATACTGATGTCAAAGCGCTCGCCCACCTGATGGAGCATGGGCGGGCGACGTGGGCGGAACTCGCCGTGCTGCTTGGGCTGTCGGCGCCGGCGGCGGCTGATCGGGTCCGGCGACTGGAAGAGCGCCGGGTCATCCGCGGTTACGCGGCCCTCATCGCGCCGGAAGCCGTGGGCCGCGCGCTCACCGCGTTCGTCGCCATCACCCTCCAGCACCCGCAGCATCGGGCGGCCTTCCTGGCCCGCGTGACGGAGTTGCCGGCCGTGCAGGAATGCCACCATGTCGCGGGCGACGACGACTACGTGCTCAAGGTGCGCTGCGGCGGCACGGCCGATCTGGAGCGGCTGGTGAGCGACGACCTCAAGGTGTTACCCGGCGTCGCGCGCACGCGGACGACGGTCGTCCTCTCGACGACCAAGGAGACCCCGGCGTTGCCGCTGCCGGGGATCACCGACCGCGAGTAGGAGCGCCACATGGATGCCGGGGTTTTCGCGCGCGGCCTCCTGCTCGGCTTCGCCATCGCCGCGCCCGTCGGCCCCATCGGGGTGCTGTGTATCCGCCGCACCCTGGCCGACGGGCGGGCTGCCGGCCTGCTCTCCGGGCTGGGGGCGGCGACGGCCGACGCCCTCTACGGCGCCGTCGCCGCCCTCGGGCTGGCCGTCGTCACCAACCTGCTCGTCGGCCAGCAATGGTGGCTGCGCCTGCTCGGTGGCCTGTTCCTCTGCTACCTCGGGGGGAAGACGGCGCTGTCGCGCCCGCCTGCGGCCACGACGGCGCGGCCACCGCGCGGCGCTGGTCCGGTCGGGATGTATCTCTCGACGTTCCTGCTGACGCTGACGAACCCGCTGACCATCCTCTCGTTCGCCGGGGTCTTCGCGGGGATGGGGCCGGCCACGTCGCAGCGCGCCGGGTACGCGGGGACGGCCCTCCTCATCGCCGGGGTCTTCGCGGGCTCGGCCCTGTGGTGGCTGCTCCTCAGCGCCCTCGTCGGCCTCGCCCGCGGGCGGCTCACACCGCGGTCGCTGGGCTGGGTCAACCGCGCCTCCGGCCTCATCATCGTCGGGTTCGGCGTCCTGGCGCTCGCGAGCTTGCGCGGCTAGGGCGCCGCCGCCTTCCCTGCACCGCCCGGAACGGAACCGCTCAAGGGTCGCTCGGCGCGCCCTCGCCGTGCCCGCCCTGCGCTCGGGAGGATCGTGATGTCCTTGCGCCCGCAACCAGTTAGTGCCGTCCCGCCAGACACCGCGCGCGTCGCCCACGCCGCATTTCCCAGAGGAACGCGCTGGACGCGGCTGCGCGACGAGTTGGGCACCATCTACGAGGACGCCGACTTTGCGTCGTTGTTTCCGACTCGTGGCCAGCCGGCCCTCGCGCCGTGGCGGCTGGCGCTCGTCACCGTGCTGCAATTCGCGGAGGGTTTGACCGACCGGCAGGCGGCGGAGGCGGTGCGGGCGCGCATCGACTGGAAGTACCTCCTCGGGCTGCCGCTCGAGGATCGCGGCTTCGACTTCTCCGTGCTCTGCGAGTTCCGCCGGCGGCTCATTGATGGGGCGGCCGAGCAGCAGTTGCTGGAGCGCTTACTAGCGCGGTGCCAGGAACGTGAGCTGCTCAAGGCACGCGGGCGCCAACGGACGGACTCGACGCGGGTGCTGGCGGCGGTGCGCGATCTCAACCGGTTGGAATGCGTCGGCGAAACGCTACGCCACACCCTTAACGTCCTCGCCGTGGCGGCGCCCGAGTGGTTGCGGCAGCAGGCACCGGCGGCGTGGTTCGACCGTTACGGCGTCCGCATCGAGGAGGGGCGGCTGCCGCCAGGCCAGGCCGAGCGCGGCGCCGCGCTGGCGACCATCGGGGCGGATGGGGTGACGCTGCTGACCGCCGTCTACGACGCGGGCGCGCCCGCCTGGCTGCGGGAGGTACCAGCGGTGGAGACGCTCCGGCAGGTCTGGGTGCAGTACTTCCACGCCCCCGCCGCCGACAGCGCAGTGCGGCTGCGCGCGCCGGCCGCGATGTCGCCGCCCGCGCTGACCGTCCGCTCGCCCTACGACCCCGACGCGCGCTTCGGCAGCAAGTACGCCACCTCGTGGACCGGCTACATCGTCCACCTGACGGAGACCTGCGACGCCGCGCGCCCGCACCTCCTCACCCAGGTGACGACCGTCCCGGCGACGACGCGCGATGTCGAGGTGACCGCCGACATCCAGGCGGCGCTGGCGGCGCGTGGCCTGCTGCCGGCCGAGCACCTGGCGGACGCGGGCTACGTCAGCGCGCACCACCTGGCCGCCAGCCGGGCCGAGCACGGCATCGACCTCGTCGGCCCGCCCCTGCGGGACGTGAGCTGGCAGGCCGCGGCCGGGCAGGGCTTCGACCTCCGAGGCTTCGCCATCGACTGGGAGGCCCGGACGGCGACCTGCCCGCAGGGCAAGGCGAGCCGCTACTGGAGCGACAGCAAGGATGCCTACGGCCACCCCATCAACCAAATCGTCTTCGACAAGCGGGACTGCCTGGCCTGCCCCTGCCGCGCCCGCTGCACCCGGTCGAAGGCGGGACCACGCACCATCGCCCTGCGGCCACGCGAGGACCACGAGGCGCTCGTGGCCGCCCGCGAACGCGCGGCGACGGGTGCGTTCGCCGCGTGCTACCGCAAGAGGCGCGGGGTCGAAGGGACCATCTCCCAGGGCGTGCGGGGCTTCGAGTTGCGGGAGGCCCGGTACGCCGGCCTGCCGAAGACCGTGTTGCAGCACGTCGCCACCGCCGCCGCCGTCAACCTCCAGCGCCTCGACGACTGGTGGACCGAGACGCCCCGTGCCCAAACGCGCCGGTCGGCGTTCGCGAAGCTGGCAGCCTAATGACAGGATGCTGCTGGCGAACCTCAACGGAGCGGGGCGTTGCGGGCGGTGGCACCGG
>JAUJMV010000073.1 GCA_030446685.1 Thermomicrobiales bacterium
CGGCAATGACGCTGGCGGTGATGTCGGCATCTTTGCTGGGAATACGCCGGGCCAGCGTCAGACGGGGTAACTGCTCACCTGGGTGGCGTCAGGCGGTCCGAGCGCCGGGTTTGAAGAGGGCGCCGGCGATGTCGCGGATGGCGCTGAAGGCGGTCTGGCCCGAGAGGCGGGCGGTGCTGGTGACGGACCTGTAGCCGGCATGCACGCTGGGGCCCCATTGCGAGCGGAAGCCGCCGGTGACCTTGCGGAACACCACGGAGGGCCGGATCTCGCGCTCGGCGACGTTGTTGGTGGCGCTGACGCGACGGTCCTCGAGGAAGACGAAGAATTTCGTCCGCCACGCCTTCACCTGCGCCTGGAGGGTGCGTCCGGCGGGATGCGGCGCGGGCGTGGCGAGCAGCCGGTCGAGCCGGCGGTCGGCCCTGGCCCGGTATTGCTGCAGGGTGCTGTTCTTGAGGGTGCCGCGCCTTCGGCCGATGGCGATCGCCCGGGCGAGCAGCTTCGCCAGCGCCGGCGCGAAGACGGCGTCGCCGCAATCGACGGCGTACTGCACGTCGCGCAGCACATGGGCCAGGCACACCTGATGGGCCGCGGCCATCTCCTGCTGGCCGGCGTAGCGGTCGGAGACCCAGACGGCGGGCTTGTGGCCGCCCATGACCTCTTCGGCCACCGCCCTGGCGCGACGCGGGGCGATCTCGTGCAGGACAGCCTCGGGCGTGACGAACACCCAGTGCCAGTGCAGGCGGCCGTCAATGCGCGTCGTGGTCTCGTCCGACCAGACCACCGCCGCTTGGCGCAGTTTCTCGCGGATCGCCGCGCGCTCGGCCTCGAGCGGGGTGTCCAGCCGGCGCATCGCGTTGGCGATGGCGCCCTCGGAGATCGTCAGCCCGAACAACTCGCGGGCGAGCCGCGCCAGCCGCTCGAAGCCGACGTGATGGCTGTGATGCAGATAGGCGAGCAAGGCGTGGATGTTCGGCCCGAACGGCGTGCCCGGCGGCATGCCTTCCGGCGGCGCGGCGCGGAAGCGCTTGCCGCAGGCGCAGCGCCCGCCATGCAGCTCGATCCGCGTCACGTGCGGCAGAACGGGCGGAATGTCGACGTGGTCGTAGCGCATCCGGCAGGTCTGCTTCAGCCTCGAGACGTCCGCCCCGCAGGCGCAGCGCCCGGCGCGGCGGATGATCGTCTCGTCCGGCGTCGCCGCCAGCCGGCGCGACACGCCCGGGCGCGAGGGGCGCGGCTTCTTCGGCTTCAGCTCGTCCCTGGCGTTGCCGCCACCCGGCCGGCCGCCGCCGGGATCCTGCGAGGGCGGCAGATGGGAATTCCGCGAGCTCTTGCGCGGCTTCGCCAACGCCGCCTCCAGCGCTCCGATCCGCGCCACCAGCGCCTCGATGAGCGCAGCCTGACGTTCGATCAGCGCAGACTGCTCATGCAGCAGGGCGTCCTTCTCGGCGTCGGTCAGGCGATGACAGGGCGGGCGAGTCATGCGAACCTTGACTCACACCAGCCCCCCCAGATCAAGCCAAAATGCCAGGGGGGTGAGGAGTTACCTGCATCTGGCCAACATTTCGAAGCGATACGAACGCAACAACTATGTGCTCGTGGGCATCGTCTGCTTTAGCGTAACTGCTCACCCGGATGGCGTCATGCGGTCCGAGCGCCGGGTTTGAAGAGGGTGTCGGCGATGTCACGGATGGCGCTGAAGGCGGTCTGGCCCGAGAGGCGGGCGGTGCTGGTGACGGACCTGTAGCCGGCATGCACGCTGGGGCCCCATTGCGAGCGGAAGCCGCCGGTGACCTTGCGGAACACCACGGAGGGCCGGATCTCGCGCTCGGCGACGTTGTTGGTGGCGCTGACGCGACGGTCCTCGAGGAAGACGAAGAATTTCGTCCGCCACGCCTTCACCTGCGCCTGGAGGGTGCGTCCGGCGGGATGCGGCGCGGGCGTGGCGAGCAGCCGGTCGAGCCGGCGGTCGGCCCTGGCCCGGTATTGCTGCAGGGTGCTGTTCTTGAGGGTGCCGCGCCTTCGGCCGATGGCGATCGCCCGGGCGAGCAGCTTCGCCAGCGCCGGCGCGAAGACGGCGTCGCCGCAATCGACGGCGTACTGCACGTCGCGCAGCACATGGGCCAGGCACACCTGATGGGCCGCGGCCATCTCCTGCTGGCCGGCGTAGCGGTCGGAGACCCAGACGGCGGGCTTGTGGCCGCCCATGACCTCTTCGGCCACCGCCCTGGCGCGACGCGGGGCGATCTCGTGCAGGACAGCCTCGGGCGTGACGAACACCCAGTGCCAGTGCAGGCGGCCGTCAATGCGCGTCGTGGTCTCGTCCGACCAGACCACCGCCGCTTGGCGCAGTTTCTCGCGGATCGCCGCGCGCTCGGCCTCGAGCGGGGTGTCCAGCCGGCGCATCGCGTTGGCGATGGCGCCCTCGGAGATCGTCAGCCCGAACAACTCGCGGGCGAGCCGCGCCAGCCGCTCGAAGCCGACGTGATGGCTGTGATGCAGATAGGCGAGCAAGGCGTGGATGTTCGGCCCGAACGGCGTGCCCGGCGGCATGCCTTCCGGCGGCGCGGCGCGGAAGCGCTTGCCGCAGGCGCAGCGCCCGCCATGCAGCTCGATCCGCGTCACGTGCGGCAGAACGGGCGGAATGTCGACGTGGTCGTAGCGCATCCGGCAGGTCTGCTTCAGCCTCGAGACGTCCGCCCCGCAGGCGCAGCGCCCGGCGCGGCGGATGATCGTCTCGTCCGGCGTCGCCGCCAGCCGGCGCGACACGCCCGGGCGCGAGGGGCGCGGCTTCTTCGGCTTCAGCTCGTCCCTGGCGTTGCCGCCACCCGGCCGGCCGCCGCCGGGATCCTGCGAGGGCGGCAGATGGGAATTCCGCGAGCTCTTGCGCGGCTTCGCCAACGCCGCCTCCAGCGCTCCGATCCGCGCCACCAGCGCCTCGATGAGCGCAGCCTGACGTTCGATCAGCGCAGACTGCTCATGCAGCAGGGCGTCCTTCTCGGCGTCGGTCAGGCGATGACAGGGCGGGCGAGTCATGCGAACCTTGACTCACACCAGCCCCCTCAGATCAAGCCAAAATGCCAGGGGGGTGAGGAGTTACCCACATCTTAAGTCGGATGGCCTGCCCCCATCGGGTGGTCCGGGGTGAGTCTTAGTGCATGGTCGGCTTGGTCGCCAGTGTTGGCGCGGCAGGCGGTGCGGCTTCGGCCGGCGGAGCCGACCATAGCACGACCTCCGGTGCCGGGGGTTTGTAGCCCAGCGAGGAATGCGGACGGACGGTGTTGTAGTGCTGTCGCCAGCCCTCGATGACGACCCGCGCCTCGGCGAGCGAGTAGAAGATCTCCCCGTTCAGCAGCTCGTCGCGGAGCTTCGAGTTGAAGCTCTCGCAGTAGCCATTCTCCCACGGGCTGCCCGGCTCTATGAAGGCGGTCTTCGCCCCGACGCCGGCGATCCACTCCCGTACCGCCTTGGCGATGAACTCCGGGCCGTTGTCGGATCGGATATGGCCGGGAATGCCCCGAAGGATGAAGAGGTCCGATAGGACGTCGATCACGTCCGTCGACTTCAGCTTGCGGTCGATGCGGATCGCCAGGCATTCGCGGGTGAACTCGTCGATGACGTTGAGCATGCGGAATTTGCGTCCATTGTGGGTGCGGGCTTCGACGAAGTCGTAGGACCAGACGTGGTTGGGACGTTCCGGCCGGAGCCGGAGGCACGATCCGTCGTTCA
>JAUJMV010000074.1 GCA_030446685.1 Thermomicrobiales bacterium
TGGGGATCCGTTCCACCAGTGGTTAGCCTGAAATGGGCGAAGGATTGCTGTACCGGGCCTATTACAAACGTTCCTGACACCAGGGGCAATAGGGCCTACGCCACGATCTCGTCCCCGATCGGCAACCGCTTGGTCATGTCGAGCCGGATCTCGCCGTAGGGATTGACGTTCGCGTAGATCAGCGGTGTGAGCGCGCGCAAGTCCTCCACGGTCAACTGCTCCAGCCACGCCGGCTCGGTCAGGACGCGCTGGATGAGCAGCGTGTTGACGAAGGTCAACGCCGCCTGCAGGAGGTGGAGGCAGAGCATCGAGGCCTCCGCGTCCTCCCGCTGGTTGGTCGCGAACTCACCGGAACGGCCGTAGAAGATGAAGCTATTGGCACTGTTCCAGTTCTCGACGACGTTGAGCCCCTCGTGGATCTCCCGCCGCAGTGCCAGCTCGCGCAGATACTCGCAGAGGAAGACCGTCTTGTAGACCTTGCCCAACTCGGCCAGCGCGCGATAAGTCGGATGCTGGACGTTGCTGCGCGTGAAGCGGCGCAGGATCGCCTCGGCGTCGGCGGTGCCCAGCCGGAGCGCCGTGACGTGCTTGATGATCTCGTCGTATTGCTGGCGGATCAGCTCCCAGTTGATCGGCCGCGTCAGCACCGGCTGGAGGTGGGGGTAGGCGTCGGGCTGGCCGGCCTCGGGCCGGTAGAGCTTCTGCTGGTGGAGGGCCTTGAGCCGCGGGAGTAGCCGGAAGCCCAGCAGGTTGCAGACGGCGAAGGCCACCTCGCTTTGCCCGTGGGAGTCGACGAATTGGCGGTCGACCGCCATCTGGGTGCAGTGGCGCAGCACGCCCTCGATCATCGCCGCCACCTCCGACGATGTCGGCGACTTGAGTTGGGAGTAGATGCAGGCGGCCTTCTTGTCCAGATGCCAGTAGATCATCACCCCCGGCCCGCGGTAGCGCGGGTGCCATTCGGTCAGCAGATTCTGGTCGAAGGCCGCGAATTTCTTCGAGTCGGAGGCGCAGGCGGTCGTCGCCTCGCCCCAGATGTCCGGGCGCCGCGCCGCGAAGATGGCGTCGACCACCCGCGCGATCGCCGCCCGCAGGTGGTCGCGCGTGATGAAGCGGCGCCGGGTGTAATACAGGTCGCGCTCGCGCTCGCCGTGGTCGCCGGCGCTGACGTGACGCAGGCCGATGTTCGTGCCCAGCCCGTAGACGCACAGGAGCAGCCGCTTCTGCAGCGTCGCCCGGTCGAGGTGCTCGCGAGGCGTGGCACTGGTGAACAATTCGGTGAGGCCGACGCGCAGGTCGGCCTCCTTGAGCATGTCCAGCAGGCTCGTCATCGGCCAGCGCCGGCCGATCTCCGCCTTGAGCCGCGCCAGGTTGACCGGCTCCGGCTGCGGCTCCGACGGCGAGAGGGCGATCCAGCCCCCGCCCTTGGGCAGCAGCTTGACGTGTGGGTTCGTGGGCAGGTCCGCATCGAGCGCGCCCAGGGCAGCGGCCAACTGCCGCCGCAGGTCGGCCACGAAGCCTTCGGCCGCCGTCGGCAGGTGGAGCGCCTCGTAGTACCTGTCCCGGCGCGCGGCATGGTGGTGCGGGCCGCTCTCATGCTCTGGATCGCGTGAGCGTGCGCCCCCGGTGCATGGCTCATGCTGGCCCCTCGGTCAGTTCCTGTAAGGTCTCCTGCAACGTCGCGAAGCGGTCCGCCCCCAGGCGCTCGGACCACTCCGCCTCAATCCCCGTCATGATTTCCTTAATGGCCCCCACGAAGGCCAGCCCCCGTTCCGTCAGCCACAGCACCCGGCCGCGGCCGTCGTCCGGGGCGCGCCGGCGCTCCAGATAGCCGAAGCGTTCCAGGTCGTTCAGCAGCGGGGTGAGCGCCTGCTTGGTCATCCCCAGCCGCGCCGCCAGCTCGACCGGCCGCACCCCGTGCGGGCCGGGGAACTGGAAGAGCGCGAAGTGCGCCGGGCGCAGGTCACTGTAGCCCGCATCCCGCAGACGCGCGTAGAGCAGCGCGTGCGAGCGCTCGGCGGCGAGCCGCAGGCGTGCGCCGATCATCGGCGCGGTCAGTCCGGGGTAACTGGGGCTTGACATCTAGTAAAATCTCCTTTACGATGTAGTAAGTTCCACTTTACCATACCGGGGCCGCGTTCGCCACACGGAAGGAGTGAGGATGGGCAGCGACGAGGGGCTCCAGCGGGCGGTCGAGGCGGTGTACGCGACGTTCGGGGCCTTCGGGGCGGGCGACGCCGCGCCCTTCGCCGCGCTGTGGTCGCGGCGCGACGACGTGACGCTCTTCGGCGGCTGGGGCGCGTACGAGCGCGGGTCGGCGGTGGTCGGCCCGCGCCTCGCCTGGGCCGCCGGCCGGTTCGCGGGCGGCCAGTTTACATATGAGCCGCTGGGGGCGGGGAGCAGCGGGGACCTGGGCTACGCCATCGGCCTCGAGCGGGGGACGGCGTGCCTGGCGGGGCGGGACGCCCCCAGCCCGCTGGTGCTGCGCGTCACGCACCTCTTCCGACGGGAGGACGGGGCGTGGAAGATCATCCACCGGCATGCCGACCCGATCACCACCAAGACGGCACCGGAGGCGATCCTGCTACGCTGAGGCGCGCGGGGATGGCGCATCGCTCACCCGACCCGACTTTGGCTTTCCAGCCGGCAGAGCGGGCCGTCTCGTAGAAGAGGAACAGGGGGCATCAATGGAGCGGGTTCACTCCGCCGACGGGACCGCGATCGCCTACGCGCGCAGCGGCGCCGGCCCGCCGCTGCTCCTCGTCCACGCCATCACGGGCGACCACCGGCGCTGGGCGGCGGTCCTCCCCGCGCTGGAGCCCCACTGCACCGTCTACGCGATGGATCGGCGCGGGCGCGGGCGGAGCGGCGCCGCCGCCGCGTACAGCCTGGCGGCCGAGGCCGAGGACATCGTCGCGGTCATCGGGGCCATCGGGGCGCCGACCGCGCTGCTGGGGTACTCCTCGGGGGCGATCTGCGCCCTCGAGGCGGCCGCGCGCACCGACCGGGTGCGGCGGCTGGTGCTGTTCGAGCCGCCCATCGCGATCCCGCCGGGGACACCGATGACCCCGCCCGCCGTGCTCGACCGGATGGGGGCGCAGGTCGCCGCCGGCGACCACGAGGGCGCGACGCTCACCTTCCTGCGCGAGGTGGTCCGGCTGCCCGAGCCGGCGATCGCCCAGGCCCGGCAGGCCCCCTCTTGGCCGGCGCGGATCGCCACCGCGCCTGGGACCGCGCGCGAGATGCGCGCGGTGGCGGGGTACCGCTTCGCGCCCGAGCGGTTCGCCGCGCTCGCCGTCCCCACGCTGCTGCTGATGGGCAGCGAGACCGCGCCGCACCAGCGGGCGGCGATCGCCGCGCTCGCCGCGACCCTGCCGGCCAACCAGGTCCGGGTGCTGGAGGGCCACGGGCACGCGGCGCCGGACACCGCGCCCGACCTGTTCGCGTGCGAGGTCGTGCGGTTCCTCACCACGCCGGGATGAGGGGAGGGGGGCGCGACGGCGGCGGGCGGTGCCGACGAAGCGGCTCGCCCGGGCGGCGCTGCTGACCGGCAAGCCGCCCCCGGCCGCGGCTTGCCAGCTCGCGTCCTGTGCGACGGGACCGACGACGGTCACCCCATGCGCGCGCTGGCTCGTCACCAGTACGTCCGCGGTGGTGTAGCCGGCATCGACCA
>JAUJMV010000034.1 GCA_030446685.1 Thermomicrobiales bacterium
CGAGGGGCGGTTGCAGAGCCGGAAGTACCAGGACCGCGAGGGGGTGGAGCGCACCGCCGTGGAGGTGGTGGCGAGCGACCTGGTGCTGCTGGGCGGTCGCCAGGCCGAAGCAGAGGCCGGGCCGGGCAGCCCCGACCCCGGCGATCCGTTCTAAGCCGCATGGTGTCCTGCGGCAGGGGGACGCCGGCGGGTCGCGCCGGCGTCCTCGGCGCCACTGCCTTGCATACGAGTGAAGCGTATCAGGGAGATTGGGCCGACAGGCTCGGGTGCGGCGAGGTCTGCCTATTCGCCTTGCCCTTCATCTGGAGACAGCTTATTATATTTCCAGTTACTGATATGATGATGTTTGGGGGAGATGGTATGGCCCTGTCAGCAACGACCACGCAGGCCTTGCGGCACAAGGCGAAGCTTTTCAACGGCCTGGCCGACCTCTCGCGCCTGGCCATAGTAGAGGTGCTGCGCGATGGCCCGCTGCGCGTGGGGGAGATTGTCACCGCGACCGGCCTGAGCCAGTCGAACGCCTCCAACCATCTCGCCTGTCTCCACGACTGTGGCCTGGTCGAGCGCGAGCAGCAGGGGCGATACGTCTCCTACCACCTCAGTGACGACCGGGTGGCCGGCCTCCTCGGACTGGCTGATGGCTTGCTCGCGGACGCCGCCGAGGGGTTCTACGATTGCACTCGGTATGCCGTGCGCGAAAGGAACGACGCGTGACCGCCAGCACCACCCCACCACGCCTGGAGACACTGGAGCTGCCGGTAGCCGGCATGGATTGCGCCGGCTGCGCCCAGAGCGTCGAGGGGGCCATCGCCGCCCTGCCCGGCGTCGCCACGGTGGACGTGCGCCTCACCTCGGAGAAAGCCATCGTGCGGCTCGATCCGGCGCGCGTGGATCAGGCGACCATCTGCAAGGCGGTCGAGGGTGCGGGATACCGCGTGCCCATGGCGCCCCAGACCATCGAGGTCCCCATTGCCGGCATGGACTGCGCCGAGTGCGCCGGCCATGTGCATCAGGCCCTGGTCGCACTCCCCGGCGTGCAGTCGGTCAACGTCCTCCTCGCCTCCGAGAAGGCGGTCATCCAGGGCGACCCGCGCCAGGTCGATGCGGCTACCATCCGGCGGGCAGTTGAAGGCGCGGGCTACCGGGTGCCCGAGACCACGCTCGTCGCCCAGGAGCTGGCAGGAGCGCCGGCGACGCCCACCTATAGCGCCTTCGCCCGGCGCGTGCTCGGACTCTTCGGGCTCCTCTTCGGCGCGGTCCTCTTCGTCGTCATCGCCGGCGAATGGCTCGGCCTTTTCGAGCGCCTCACCGACTGGGTACCGTTCCCGGTGGGCGCGGCGCTCGTCCTGCTCGCCGGTTATCCCGTCTTCCGCACTGTCGTCCGCGCCGCGCGGCGGCGGCAGGTCATTGCGCACACCCTGATGAGCGTTGGCGTACTGGCGGCCCTGGCCGTGGGCCAGTGGGCGACGGCGGCCGTCGTCGTCTTCTTCATGCGTGTGGGTGACTACGCCGAGGGCTTCACGACGGAGCGCAGCCGCCGCGCCCTCAAGGATCTCACCGCCCTGGCCCCCCAGACCGCCCGCGTCGAGCGCGACGGGGCCGAGGAGATCGTGCCGATTGCGCGGGTGCGCGCCGGCGAGACGGTCATCGTCCGGCCCGGCGACCTCATCCCGACCGATGGCGAGGTGGTCGCCGGCCAGGCGACCGTGGACCAGGCGGCCATCACCGGCGAGTCGTTGCCGGTGGAGGTTGGAGCGGGGAAGCATGTCTTCGCCGCGACGACCGCCAGGCTGGGGAGCCTGCGCGTGCGGGTGACGGGTGTGGGCGCCGACACGACCTTCGGCCGGGTCATCAGGCTCGTGGAGGAGGCCGAGTCGCACCGCGCCGAGGTCCAGCGCATCGCCGACCGCTTCTCGAGCTACTTCCTCCCTATCGTCGCGGTTATCGCCACCCTGACCTTCCTGATTGGGCGGGACCCGCTGGCGACGGCGGCGGTGCTCGTCGTCGCCTGCTCCTGCTCGCTCGCGCTCGCTACGCCCATTGCCATGCTCGCCTCGGTTGGTGCTGCCGCGAAGCGCGGCCTGCTCATCAAGGGTGGCAAGTACTTAGAGGCCCTGGCTCGCGCCGACGTCGTGCTCCTGGATAAGACCGGCACCCTCACCCTCGGGCAGCCGCACATCACCGATATTGTCGCGCTCAACGGACTCGCGGAGACTGAAGCCCTGTCCCTCGCCGCCTCGGCCGAACGTTACTCCGAGCACCCGCTCGCGGAGGCGGTGGTGCGCCGGGCGGCGCGTGAGCACGGCCTCCCGTTGGCCGAGCCGGAAGCGTTCGAGGCATTGCCAGGCGCGGGCGTGCGGGCGCGCGTGGGTGAGGTGGCGGTGGCGGTCGGCAACAGCCGCGTCGTCGCCGGGGCGTCCGGCTTGTCGGTCGTGCGCGAGCTGGAGGCGCAGGGGAAGACGACGCTCGTGGTGTCACGGAACGAGGAGCCGGTCGCCGTGCTCGCCGCGGCCGATACGCCCCGCCCGGAGGTCCCCGCCGCGCTGGCCGAGCTGCGCGCGCTGGGTGTGACGCGCGTTGAGCTGCTGACCGGGGACAACGAGCGCGCGGCGGCGGCGCTCGCCGGCCAGCTGGGCATCGCCTTCCGCGCCAACCTCCCTGCCCGAGGACAAGATCGCCATCGTGCGGGAGTATCAGGCCCGGGGGCACACCGTCGTCATGGTGGGCGACGGCGTGAATGACGCGCCGGCGCTGGCGCAGGCCAACGTCGGCATCGCGATGGGGGCCGCAGGCACCGGCGTGGCGCTGGAGGCCGCGCACATGGCCCTCATGCGCGAGGACTGGGGCTCGTTCCCGATGCCTTCCGCATCGCTCGGCGCACCATGCGCACGGTCAAGCTCAACCTGGGCTTCACCGCGCTCTATAACGTCGTCGGGCTGACGCTGGCGGCGCTCGGCATCCTGCCGCCGATCGTGGCGGCGGCGGCGCAGTCCCTGCCCGACCTCGGCATCCTGGCCAACTCGTCGCGCCTGCTCCGGCAGCGCTGAGGCAGGGCCGCCGGCCGCGCCCGGCCGGCGCGGCCGCGACGCGAGCGAGGGGAGGCATCGACCCAGCGGCCCGGGCGCAAGGAGACCAGGTGCGGGAAACGCGCGCGACGGCGCGGCCATTGTTCTCGGAGCGGCGCGGCACCGGGGCGGGCGACCCGCCGGTCGTCTTCCTGCACGGCCTGGCGGCGTCGGGGCGCTACTGGTATCCGGTGGCGGAGCACCTGCGCGACGCCCGGCTGCGACTCTACCTCGTCGATCTCCTCGGCTTCGGGCGCTCGCCCTGGCCCGAGCTGGCCTACACGATCGACGATCACCTCGCCGCGCTCGACGAGTGGCGCGCCGCCGCCGGCCTGGCCGCCGCGCCGCTCACGCTGGTGGGCCACTCGCTCGGGGCGCTGCTGGCCCTGGCGTGGCTCGCCCGCACCCCCGACCTGGCCGGTGCGGCGCTGATCAGCCTCCCGGTCTACCACGATCCCGCCGCGGCCCGACGGCAAGTTGGCGGGCCTCTCCCTGCTGCACTGGCTGACGCTCGCCTCCCCCCCGTTGGCGCGGCTGACCTGCACGGCGATGTGTCTGGCGCGGCCGGCCTGGCGGCTGGTGGTCCCGCTGGTGCTCCCCCGGGTCCCGCCCGCCGTGGCCCGCGACGGCGTCCTGCACACCTGGCGTTCCCTTTCCGGCACGCTGAACCACTGCATCTTCGGGCTGGCGTTCGCGCAAGTGCGCCGGCAGGCGCGCGGGCGGCCCGTGACCTTCGTGCATGGCGCCGCCGACGCGACCGCCGCGGCGGCGACCGTGCGGGAGCTGGTGGCGGCGCTGCCCGACGCCTCCTTGGCGATCGTGCCGAGGGCGGCCACGACCTGCCGCTGTCCCATCCGGCGGCGGTGGCCGACGCGCTCGCCACGTTCCTCGCGCCGCGATCCGCGCGCTGAGCGCGGTTCCGGGCGTGGTGTCCGCCACGCCCGGAACGCTCAGGGTGCGGCGGTGCCGGTCGCCGGGGGTCGGTGTACGGTGCCGCGCGACGCCGGTCCGGCGCACGATCGGTCCGCTCGGCGCCGCCGCGGGTCCCCGCCGGGCGCGCGCCCGCGCTAGCGGCGGATGCCGGCCGTCAGGGCGGCCGCGCCCGCCGCCAGGACGAGCAGCGCGAGGACCGGCATCATGCCGCCCATCCCGCCCATCATGCCGGCGCCCATCATCATGCCCATCATCACGCTCATGAACAGGAGCGGCAGGGCGGCGACGAGCAGCACCACCCCGAGCGCGATCAGGACGATGCGCAGCGTGTCGTTCGCCCCCCGATTCCCTGGTCCCCGATCGTGCTGCACCCGCGCCTCCTGTGTCCGCTGCCCCCCGGCGGGGGGCGACCGTCCCTGTCGCAAGTCCAGGCCGCGCTACTACCGATGGTAGTAGCGCGGTTCGACGGGCGCCCGTCGCCACGGGCGCAGGGAGGGGCCGCGTCCAGGCGCGACGCGGCCCCGCGCGGGGATCGCACTATTGACGATAGTACTACGGCAAGGTATACTAGGGCCGGAAGGGTCGCGAGTCCCGGCAACGTCCAGCAGCCCTGGCGGGCCGGCCGCGCGTCGCGCGCATCCCGAGGAGTGGAGGACACGGCATGCGCGCGCAACGGCACGGCGATCGGCCCCGGTCGTCGCCCACCGCCAGCCCCGGCCTGGCGGCGCGCGCGCCCGGCCCGGCGTGCGCGCGCCCGCGCCCACCTGGTTGCTGGTGCTCGCGGCCATCCTCGGGGTCGCGGGCCTCCTCGCCGCCCTCGCCGTCCGCGGCGGCCGCGAGGGTGCGGGCGCGCTGGCGACGCTCAAGACCGCCGACTTCCACGCGCTGGCCTTCAGCCCCGCCGATCCCGAGGTCGCCTTCTTCGGGCACCACAACGGCGTCCAGCGGAGCGCCGACGGCGGCCGCTCCTGGGCGCCGCTCGTCGACCGCCGGGACTTCGACGCGATGGGCCTGGCCGTCAGCCGGGCCGATCCGCGCCGGATCTACCTCGCCGGCCACGACGTCTTCCAGGTCAGCACCGACGGCGGCGCCTCCTGGCAGCCGGTCGCGCACGACCTGCCGGGGCCGACATCCACGCCTTCGCCATGCATCCCGACGATGCGGACCGGCTCCACGCCCTGGTCGTCGGGCAGGGTGTTCACGAGCGGCGACGGCGGCCGGACCTGGCGGCGGCTGGAAGGCCAGCTGCCGGCGGACGTGCTGGCGCTGGCGAGCGCGGGCGGCAGCCCCGAGACGCTCTACGCCGGGAGCATGAGCGCGGGCGTCCTGCGGAGCGCCGACGGCGGGCGGAGCTGGCGCCGCTGGCGAACGGGCTGGGCGCGCGGCAGATCATGGCGCTCGCGGTCGATCCCGCCGCGCGCCAGACGATCTACGCCGGCGTCGAGGGCGGGGTCTACAAGAGCATCGACGGCGGCCTGACCTGGGGCGCGCTCCCGTTCCCGGGCGAGAACGCCGTCGCGCTCGCGGTCAGCCCGGCGCGGCCGGACCGGGTGCTGGCGATCGGCGTGCAGGACCGGCAGGGGCTCGTCTACCGCAGCGACGACGGCGGGCGGAGCTGGGGCGCGGGCCGGTAGGCATCCGGAGGCGCGCGGCGCCGAGGCCGCGCCCCGCCATGACCTCGGGGACGCCGGCGTGGACGTGGGAGGGCCGCATCATCGGCCGGTGCGAGGAGCAGTTCTGGCGCTACAAGCCGTTGCACGCGCTTCACGCGGGGGGGTGTTCCTGCCAGGCCGACGACACGCCGGCGTCACACATCAAGGCGAGGTGTGGGGCGGGGCGGCAGACCGTCCGATCCGGTTGCTTCCGCGGCCCGCCGGCGGCGCCGGGCAACGCGCGGCTCGTGGGCGCGCTCGACCGGTCGCCGAGGTGGCCCACGCCGCCGGCCCGGCCACCGCCCGGCGGTGACCGCGCGGATTGGGACAAGCATTAGGACAAGCAGGGATGGAATCGTCGCCACGCCTGACCGTGTTGACCCCGTCGCCGCTCGTGCCGCCGGTGCTCGTCGCGCGGCCCCTGGCCGCGTGTCCCCGCCGCGGCGCGGCCGATGGGGCCGGGCGGCGGCTCGCGGGGGCCGGCGGGGGCTACCGCGAGATCGCGCCCGGCGAGCTGCGCGGGACGCTGGAGCGCAAGGTCTTCCCCGCGATCAACGTCCACGTCCCCGACGAGGGGGCGGTGCCCCGGACGGACGCCGCCATCCCCTGCAACGAGATCGCCGCCCGGGTTGCGGAACTCCCCGCCGCCCGCGGCGCACGGGCGCTGGAGAACGGGAGGACCGGATGACCCCGCTGCAACAATACGGCCTGTTGCTCGGCATGGTGGTCGCGACGGTCGGCCTGGTGGCGACGGTCTACCTGATCGCCCGGTCGCTCGGCAAGACGCGGGGGGAGCCCGGCAAGGACGTACCCTTCACCGGCGGCACCCTGTCGCCGAAGCCGGCCTGGGTGCGCTACCACATCCACTACTACGGCTTCGCCCTCCTCTTCCTGGCCTTCGACATGGAGATGGCCTTCATGTACCCCTGGGCGGTCGTCTATCAGGAGCTGGGCCTGACCGCCCTCCTGGACATGGGCGTCTTCCTGGCGATCCTCTTCCTCGGCCTCCTCTACGGCTGGAGCCAGGGAGCCTTCAAGTGGCAATGACCGGCGCGCGGGAGGGGGCGGCGAACTGGCTGCGTCGGCTGGCGGCGCGCGCGCTCGCCCGCGACCTGACCGCCTTCGTCGTCCCCGGCCCCGAGCTCGCGCGCGCGCACGGGCTCGATCTGGCCGCCGCCGGCCTGCGCCCGGTCGCCACCCCGCGCCACGCCGGCGTCCTGGTGCTGATCGGCGAACTCCCGGCCGGCCTCGCGCGCGCCGCGGCGGTAGCCTATGCGCAGATGGGCCGCCCGCGCGCGATCCTGGCGCTGGGGGCGCCGGAGGTTGGGCCATTGCCCGCGCCCGATGTCGCCGCGGCCCTGCGACAGGACGCGCTGGCCGCCGGCGTCGCTGAGCTGCGCCGGCTCGTCGCGGCGGGCGCATTCAGCCTCGGCACGGCGCCCTTCGATGTCGCCGCGGTGCGGACGGAGACCAGGTACACCTGCCCGATGCACCCGGAGATCGTCCGCGATCAGCCGGGCAAGTGCCCCATCTGCGGCATGGACCTCGTGCCGCAGCAGGAGGTCGGCCGGAGCCCCGGCCACGATGCCACGACCGTGGATCATGGCGGCGCGTCGGAGCACGGGTCGGGCGCGGCCACGGGGGCGTACACCTGCCCCATGCATCCCGAAATTGTGCGAGACGCGCCGGGGTCGTGTCCTATTTGCGGGATGGATCTGGTCCCGCGCGAGGAGGAGGGCGAAGCTGCGGACCGCGGCGCCACCGCGTTACAGCACGGCCTGGCACACGGGGAGGGGCGGGGGGGGACGAGGCGGACCTACACCTGCCCGATGCATCCCGAGGTCGTCCGGGCCGGACCCGGTTCGTGTCCCATCTGCGGCATGGACCTGCTCCCGCGCGCGGAGGCCGCCGGGGGCCCCGGCAGCGCGATGGACGGGTCCCATGCCGCCCACCGGCGCCGCGACGCGGGCAGGGCCGGCGCGGTGCACGGCGGGCAGGGCCACCAGGGGCGGGATGGCGGGGGCGACCACGGGGGCATGGGCCATGGCGCCCGTGACACCGCCCAGCGGCTGCGCCGGCCCGATCGGGTCGAGGGGGCCGACGGTGTCGCCGCCGCGGCAGGCCACACGGTAGACGCGGACCATGCCGCACACGGGGGCAGGGAATACGGCGGCCACCATACCGTGCCGCGCGGCGGCACGGACCAGAACGCCATGCCGGGGATGGCGCACGAAGGCCGCACCGCCATGCCCGGCATGGGCGGCGGGCAGGAAATGCCGGGGATGGCGCATGGCGCGCACGACATGGGCGCGATGGACCACAGCATGCACGACATGAGCGGCGGCTTCATGTCGATGGTCGCGATGACCCGGGACCTGCCGCGCAGCCGCGACGGCCTGCCGATGGAGTGGACCGAGGCACCCTTCGGCCCGCTCTTCCCGGGGTTGCCCGGCGGGCTCGACATCGCGCTGACCCTCGACGGCGACGTGGTGGCGCGGGTGGCGCGGGTGCCGGGGGCGGCCGGACGGGGGCTCGCCGCGACCTGGCCCGGCCCGGCCGCGACCCTGCCCGACCGGCTGGCCAGCCTCGACCCGCTGGCGCCGTTCGGCTACCGCCTGCTGGCCTGGCGCGCCCTCGAGTCGGCCGCCGGCACGGCCCCGGACGAGCGGGCGGCTCGCGCGCGGGTCGGCGCGCTGGAGCGGGAGCGGGCGGCGAGCCCCCTCGGCTGGCTCGCCGGCGTCGGCGACCTGCTCGGCTACCGCGGGCTGGCGGAGCGCGCCGCCGCCCTGCAACTCGCCGTCCTGCGCGCGGCCGAGCCGCCCGCCGCCGAGGGGCTCGCCCCCGCGATCCGCCGGCTGATCGGGCGCGTGGAGCGGACGCCGCTGCTGCGGCGCTGATCGCCGGCGTAGGCCGCCTGGACGCGGGCGATCCGGCGCGCCGGCGTGGGCCGGTGGCGCGGGCGGGCGGCGCAGCGGAGGACGCCCGCGTCGACGACCCGGCGTACCGGGCGCTCGGCTTCGCGCCGGTCGTACGGGAGGACGACGCGCTGGCGCGGCTGCAGGTCCGCCTGGCGGAGCTGGACCGGAGCCTCGACCTGATCCGCGCGGCGGGCGCGGGCCCCCGGCCGCACCCGCACCGGCGGGGAGCGGCGCGGCCGGGGGCCGGCATGGCGACGGTGGAGACGCCGCGCGGCGCGGCCACCCTGCACCTGACGCTCGACGGCGGGACCGTGTGTGAGATGCACCTCGACACCCCCTCGGCCGCGCACGCGGACCTCATCCCCGCCGTCGCCGAGGGGCGGGAGCTGGCCGATGCGCTCGTCGGCATCGCCTCGCTCGACCTCTCGCCGTGGGAGCTCGACCGATGAACGAAATGCCCGGCATGGCCGGTCGCGGGGGGCGGACGCCGTCGACGGGCTGTGGCTCGCGCTGGCGCTGCTCGCCGGGGTCTACCTCGTCGCCGTCATCGAGGAGTGGAGCGCGACGGGGCGGGTCCGCCCCGCCGTGCCGCTCCTGGCCGGCCTGGCGACGCTGGGCCGGGAGTCACTGGTGCCCCGCCGGTCCGATCGCATCCTCTTCGAGGCGGCGGCGCCCCTGCTCCTCGGCGCCGCCCTCCTCGCCGCGGCGGTCCTGCCGCTGGCGCCGGGGCTGATCGTGGCCGATCTGGCGACCGGGGCGCTCTTCATCAACGCGGCGCTGGTCTACGTCGTGGTCGCGCTGGTGATGGCCGGGTGGGGGCCGGACGCCGCCTACGCGATGGTCGGCGGCTGGCGCTTCCTGGGCCAGCTCGTCGCCTACGGCATGCTGATCGTGATGCCGCTGACCGCGGTCGCGATGCGCGCCGCCTCGCTCTCGACGACCGCGATCGTCGCGTCGCAGGCCGCGCTGCCGAACGCGCTCGCCCAGCCGCTCGGCTTCGTCCTCTTCTGGCTGGCGGCGCTGGCCGTCTGCTTCCTGCCGCCGTTCGACCTGCCGACCGCGCCGGGCGAGCTGGCCGGCGGCGTCTTCGGCGAGTACACCGGGGCGCGCCTGGCGACCATGCGCCTCGCGCGCCTGGCCCTCATCCTGACGCTGGCGGCCGCGATCGCGGTCTTCTATCTCGGCGGGTGGCTGGGGCCGGTCCTCCCGCCGTGGGCCTGGACCGCCGCCAAGACCCTCGCCGTCGCCGCGGCGCTGCTCGGGCTCGGCCGGTTCGTGCCGCGCCTGCGGGGCGAGCAGCTGCTGGCGTGGGGCTGGCAATTCGGGATCCCGCTGGCGCTGGTCAACATCTTCTGGGTCGGCGTGACCCTGCTCCTGGTCTGAGGAGGCGCCGCCGTGACCGGACAGCTCATCGCCGTCGCCTTCTTCGGCCTCGCCGCGATCGGGTTCGGGGCGGGGGTCTTCCTGACGCGGTCGATGGTCCGCTCGGCGCTGGCGCTGCTCGCGGCGATGGCGGCGCTCGGCGGGCTGTTCCTGGCGCTGGAGGCGGAGTTCCTCGGCGTCCTGCAGCTGATGATGATGGGCACCGAGATGACGCTCATGGCGATCTTCATGGTGATGTTCATGATGGACCCCGGCGGGCTGGGGCAGATGGAGATGACCCACCAGAAGCGCACGGCGCGCGCCGCGGGGCGATCGGGGGCTTGGCCGCGGCCGGGCTGGCGCTCTGGGCCTGGTGGGGGCGGCGGCCCCGCCCTGCACCAACGCCCGAGCTGCAGAATCGCGCCCTGGGGCTGGAGATCATGGAGCGCCTGATGCTGATCTTCGAGACGGCCGGCGTGACGATCCTGACGGCGATGATCGCGGCGACCGCCGTGGCGATCCGGGGCGGCGATGACCCCGCTCCTCGCCGCCCTGCTGGTCGGCGCGGCCCTCTTCGGCATCGGGCTCTACGGCGCGCTGAGCCAGACGAACCTGGTGATGATCATGATGGGCGTCGAGCTGATGCTCGGCGGGGCGATGGTCAACCTGGTCGCCTTCTGGCGTCACCTCCACCCCGAGGTCTACGCCGGGCAGATGTTCGTGCTGATCGTGATGACGGTGATGGCGCTGGAGGCGGCGGTCGGCTTCGGCGTCGCGATCGCCCGCTTCCGCGCCAAAGGCTCGGTCGAGATGGAAGAGGCCGCGGAGTTGCGGGGATGAGCGTCGCCGCGCTGACCGTCCTGGCGCGCTGGCGGCGGCCGCCCTGATCCTCGCCCTCCGGCGCGGCGCGGCGGCGCTCGCCCTCGGCGGGGCGGCCGTGGCCGCGGGCGCCGCACTCGCCACGCCGGCGCGCGTCGCGGGCGGCGCCCGGTACGCGGCGACGCTGCCGGGCCTGCCGGGGCAGCCGCTGCGCCTCGCCGCCGGGCCGCTGGCGGCGGTCCTCGCCACCGTCGTCGCCGTCGTGACCCTGCTGGTGCTGGTCTACGCGCCGGCTACCTGGCGGGCGAGGGCGAGCTGCCGCGCTTCTACGCCGGGATGTCGTTCTTCGCCGCGGCGATGGGGGCGCTCGTCCTCGCCGGCGACTGGCTCCTCCTGCTCGCCGCCTGGGAGCTGATCGGCCTCGCCTCCTACCTGCTGATCGGCTTCTGGTTCGACTGGCCGGGCGTCGGCGTGGCGGCGACGCGCGCCTTCCTGACCAGCCGCGCGCGGCCGACGTCGGGCTCTACCTCGGCGTCTTCGCGCTCGTCGCCGCGGCCGGGACGACCGCGATCGCGCCGACGCCGGGGCGGGGGCGGACCGCGACGGTCGCGGGCCTGCTCCTGCTGCTGGCCGCGATGGGCAAGGCCGCGCAGGCGCCGTTCCACGGCTGGCTCCTCGACGCGATGGCCGGCCCCACGCCGGTGTCGGCGCTCCTCCACTCGGCGACCCTGGTGGCGGCCGGGGCGATCCTGCTCATCCGGGCCTCCCCGCTGCTGCCGGGGGCGCGCTCCTCGCGGTCGGGCTGGTCGGCGGGCGACGGCGCTGCTGGCGGGGCTGACCGCGCTGGCGCAGGGCGACCTGAAGCGCCTGCTGGCGGCCTCGACCGCGAGCCAGCTCGGCCTGGTGTTCCTCGCCCTCGGCGCCACCTCGCCCGGCGCCGCGACCTTCCACCTCGTCACCCACGCGGCGATGAAGAGCGCCCTCTTCCTCGGCGCCGGGGTCTTCCAGCACGCGCGCGGGTCGACGGCCTTCGCCGATCTGGGCGGGGTGGCGCGGGCGCACCGCCGGGTCTTCGCCGGCTTCGCCCTCGCCGGGCTGGCGCTGGCCGGCGTGCCGCCGCTCGCCGGCTTCTGGTCGAAGGACGCGATCCTCGCGGCGGCCTTCCACGCGCCCCACCGCGCCGCCCTCGCGCCGCTCGCCCTCCTCGGCACGGCCCTGACCGGCGCCTACGTCGCGCGGGCGCTGCGGCTCCTCTGGCGGGGCGCGGGGCGGGACGCGCCGGCCGGCGGGCTGGTCCCGATGGGCGCGGCGGTGGCGGTCCTCGCGGGGCTGGCGGCGGCGCTCGGTCTCGCCGCCGGGCCGCTCGGCGCGCTGCTGGGGGCCGAGGTCCCGGAGGATGCGCTCAGCCTGGCCCTCGGCCTTGTCGCGGCGCTCGTCGGCCTGGCCTCGGGCGGGCCGTCCGGCCGGCCGCCTCCTTGGCCCGGCGCGCGGTCGGGCCGAGACGGGCTTCCGGGTCGACGGCGGCTTCGCCGGGCTGGTGGCGCGGCCGGCGCTGGCGCTGGCGCGCCTGGCCGACCGGCTCGACCGCGGGATCGACGCGGGCGTGCGCGCCGCCGGGCGCGGGGCGCTGGCCCTGGCCGGCACGGTGGACGGCCTCGACGCGCGCGACCACGCCGGGGGATCGCGGGCGTCGGCCGGGCTGCGCCTGGCGCTGGCCGGCGCCGCGCGGCGGGGCGACGAGCGGGGCATCGACGGCTTGATCGCCGCGCTCGTCCGGGGGACGGGCCCTCGGCCCGGGCGCGCCTCCAGACCGGCCTGGTCCACTGGGAGCTGGCCCTGGCCTGCCGGCGGCGCGGCCGTGCTGCTGGCGCTGCTGCTGGCCGGCGGCCTGCTGTTCGGCCCGTAGTCTGGATACCGCCGGCCACGGCGGGAAAGGGTGTTGTGCCGTGCCGCTCGTCTCGCTCGTGCTCTTCCTGCCCCTCCTCGGGGGCGCTGGTCGCTGGGCGCCCGGCGTCGCCGCGCGCCGCGCACGGGGTCGGGCTGGCCATCTCCGGCCTGACCCTGCTCGGCGCGCTCGGGCTGTGGGCCCGCGGGGCGGGCGCGGGCTTCAGCCAGGTCGAGGAGGTCGCCTGGATCCCCTCGCTCGGCGCGGCCTATCGCGTCGGCGTCGACGGCATCAGCCTGCCGCTGGTGCTGCTGACGGCGACGCTCTTCTGCGTCGCGCTGGTCTTCTCGGTCGCGGTGACCGAGCGGGCGACCTCCTACGTCGCGCTCTTCCTCCTGCTGGAGACCGCCTGCCTCGGCGCCTTCGTCGCGCTCGACCTGATCCTCTTCTACGTCTTCTTCGAGGTCACGCTGGTCGGGATGTACTTCATCATCGCCGGCTGGGGCTACGCCGAGCGGCAGCGGGCGGCGCTGACCTTCTTCCTCTACACCCTCCTGGGCAGCCTCCCGCTGCTGCTGGCGATCCTCGCGCTCTACCTCGGCAGCGACCCGCGCACCTTCGACATGCGCGCCATCATCGCCGCCCCGCCCCTGGGCGGGCCGGCGGCGACCCTCACCTTCGTCGCGATGCTGGTCGCCTTCGCGGTCAAGACGCCGCTCGTCCCGGTCCACACCTGGCTGCCGCTGGCCCACGTCGAGGCGCCGACGGCGGGGAGCGTCGTCCTGGCGGGGGTGCTCCTCAAACTCGGCACCTACGGCCTGGTCCGCTTCGCCCTGCAGATGACCCCCGACGCCTTCCGCGCCGCCGCGCCGTGGGTCGCCGCGCTGGCGGTCTTCTCGGCGCTCTGGGGCGCCTTCGTCGCGCTGGCCCAGACCGACGAAGCGGCTGGTGGCCTACACCAGCGTCAACCACATGGGCTACGTCGTCCTCGGCGTCGCCGCCGCGGCCGCGACGACCGACGCGGGCACGCGGGCGCTGGCGCTCGACGGGGCGACCTTGCAGATGGTCAGCCACGGGATCGTCACCGGCGCCCTCTTCCTCCTCGTCGGCATGCTGCAGGACCGGGCGCACACGCGCGAGATCGCGCCTTCGGGGCTCCTGCGCCCGATGCCGGCGCTCGGCTGGTCGTTCATCCTGGCCGCCTTCGCCTCGCTGGGGCTGCCGGGGCTGGCCCACTTCCCGGCGGAGTTCCAGATCTTCCTCGGCACGTTCCGGGTCTGGCCCTGGGCGGCGGCGGTCGTCGTCCTCGGCATCGTGGTCACGGCGGGCCTCTACCTGCGGGCGATCGGGGCCGCGTTCCTCGGCGAGGCGCCGGAGCGGTGGCGCGCCCTGCCCGACCCGACCGCGCGGGAGGCGGGGGCGCTCGTCCCGCTGCTCGCCCCCTCACGGTCGCCATCGGGGTCGCCCCCGGCCTGCTGCTGGGGGTGATCCACCGCGCGACGGAGGCACTGGGCCGATGAGCGGCGACATGCCGATGGGGATGCAGCTGGGGCGCGACCTGGCGCTCCTGCTGCCCCAGATCGCCGCGCTCCTGACCGCCGTCGCGGCGCTGGTCGCCGAGATGCTGCGCCGGCCGCGCCTCGCCCTGGCGCTGACCGTCGCCGGGCTGCTCGTCGCGGCCGGCCTGGCCCTGCCGCGCGTCGGGCGGCCGGCGACGACCGTCTTCATGGGCACCTACCGGATCGACGACCTGAGCGTCTGGGCGGCCCTCATCCTCCTGCCGGCGACGGCCCTCTGCGCCTCCTCGCCGTCCCCGAGGTCGGCGACACCGACCGCGCGGGGACGGTCTACAGCCTGCTGGCCCTCACGGCGCTCGGCGCCCTCGCGCTGGCCGGCGCGGGCGACACCATGCTCCTCGTCCTCGGCGTGCTCCTCGCGAGCCTCGGCGCGTTCGCCCTCGTCGCCTATCCGCGCGACGACCGGGCGACGGAGGCGGCGATGAAGTATTTCGTCTTCGGCTCGGTGACCGGCGCGGCGATGATCTTCGGCCTGACCTACTGGTACGGCGCGGCCGGCTCGACGCTGCTGGCGGACCTGGCGCGGCTGACGAGCGCGCCCTCGTCGCGGCCGGCCTGCTCGCCGTCCTCGTCGGCCTCGGCTACAAGGCGGCGCTGGCGCCCTTCCACTTCTGGGCGCCGGCCGCCTACGACGGCGCGCCGCTGGCGGTGGCCGCCTACCTCTCGGTCGTGCCGAAGGTCGGCGCCGTCTTCGCGCTGGCGCAGGTCGCGCGCGATCTGCCGGCCGCGCCCCTCGACTGGCGGCTCACCGTCGCGGCCCTGGCCGCCGTCTCGATGACCTGGGGGAACCTGGCGGCGCTGCCGCAGCGGAACGTCGTGCGCCTGCTGGCCTATTCGTCGGTCGCGCAGGCGGGCTACTTCCTCCTGGGGGTCGTGGCGCTGGGGCGGAGCGCGCTGGCGGTCGAGGGGCTGGTCGTCTTCGCCGCGGCCTACGCCGCGATGAACCTCGGCGCCTTCGCGATCGTCGCCCACGCGGGGGCGCGATCTCGACGCGCTGGCCGGCGTCGGGCGGTCGGCGCCCTGGGCGGGGGCGGCGCTGGTCGTCTTCCTGCTGTCGCTCGTCGGCGTGCCGCCGCTGGCCGGCTTCGTCGGCAAGTTCCTCCTCTTCGGCGCGGCGCTCGACGCCGGCTACGGCTGGCTGGCGGTGGTGGCGATCCTCAACAGCGTCCTGTCGCTGGCCGTCTACCTGCGGATCATCGTGCCGCTCTACCGGGCGCCACGCGGGGCGACCATGGCGGCCCCGCGCCCGGCCGTCCTCGTCGGGGCGATCGCCCTCGCCCTGACGGTGCCTTGGGGCTCGCCGCCCAGGCCCTGGTCGGGCGGATCGCCTGAGCGGTCGTCGTCGCGAACCGCCGGGGGGAGGCGCGCTTCGCGGGCGCGTGCCGGAGCTGGGTGGGGCGGGGGGGCGGTCGCTGCGCCACCGCCATTAGGAGGAACGGTTCGGGCGTCTGGCGGGTGCACCCGGACACGACATCCGATACGCTGGTGGGTCACATCACTGGCCGATGCCCGCGCCTGCACGCAGATCGCTCAGCACGAAACTGTGCATGCTCCCGCCATAACTGGCCCGGACACTTCGGCCAGCGGAGCTACCCAAATGCGTATCGGATGTCGTGTCTGGGCGCAGTTGGGATGGCAGGAAACGGGGCCGCCCCGCGGCGCAATGCTGGCTCCAGCACGGCGTTGTGTCCCCGGCCCACACCGTACTTTCCTGCCACGCTGACGATATGCCGGCGTCGCCCATCATGTGGCGGAGTGTGATCCGGTCACCTCCCGCCGTCTCTGGATAGTCCCGCCGTGCCCGCGTCGTACGCGAAGGTCCGCTCGATCAGGTGCCCGGGGTTCACGATCGTCTCGCGTCGCAGCCGGTCCTCCCCGTCGATCTCCAGGTAGACCCAGAGGGAGGACCCGGAGAGGTAGAGGGTCAGCCCGCGGGCGCCGTCGGGCGCTGGCACGGGGCGGACATCATCCGCCCCGCCCCCCTCGTAGGGCTCGTTGTCGATGAAGCGCTCGCCGGTGATCGGGAAGGCGGACTCGGCGACGGCGCCGGGCGCGCTGGTGACGCGCTCGGTCATGGCGATGCGCGACTGGGCGCGCATCGTCTCGACCACCCGCGCGAGGAGCGCCGGGTCCTCCGGGGTTAACGGCCAGGCCACCGCGAACGGGACCGTGCCGCCCGCCCAGCCCGCCGTCGTCGCCGTCACCGCGAAGGTCGTCGTGCCGGGCTGCCAGGGGAAGGCGTTGGTCGCGCAACCGGGGCCGCAGGCGCGCGGCAGCACGTCGAAGCTCGTCCCGTCGGGCGCACGCCCGCGGATCGCGATGTCGGCCCCGGCCGCGGGCTCGCCGGAGGGTTCGAGGACCCGCACCTGCAGCTGGTCCTCGGTCGCGGCCAGGTAGACCGCGAGCTGGCCGGCGAGCATCGCCCGGCGCCCCACCGGCCCCGTGAACGGCGGCGGGCCGAGCAGGTTCTCCGTCGCGGTCGCGTTCCGCGGCGGCGGGACGGAGGCCAGCGCGCCGGCCACGGCAACCGCCGCGAGGAGCAGCAGCCCCTCGACACGTATCAGGCGCCACAGGACAGCGCGCCGCGGCCCGCGGCGCGCCGGCAGCGCCCAACGCCGGGCGACCGCGGCGAGCACGAGCGTGGCGATCACCAGGAGCACCTTGACCAGCAGCACCCGCCCGTAGACGGAGTCGACGAGTTCCGCCGGGCGCGTGAACTGGGCCAGGGCCACGATGGCCCCGCTGACGAGCGCGAGGGCGACGAGCCCGAGGGCCAGGCCGGCGTACCGCCGCGCGCCGTCGCCGAGCGCCGGGCGCAGGCCGCGGCCGCGCAGCCGCCAAACCACCAGCCCCAGGTGCGCGAGCGCGCCGAACCACAGCCCGACGGCGGCGAGGTGGAGCACGTTCGCCGGCGCGGCCCACCAGGCCGCGCCGGCGTGGCCACGCACGGCCGCGGCCAGGAGGGCCAGGCCGAGCAGGAGCGGGATCCAGGCCCGCGCGCGGCGCACCGGGAGCAGCCTCAGGCCGTAGGCCACCGGGATCACCTGGCCGAGCGCCAGGAGGCCTGGCACAGTCAGCAGCGCCGCCGACCACGCGGGGCGGCCCGTGTCCCCGTCGCCGGCGGTTTGGCGCACGAGGAGCAGGGCCTGCAGGACGCCGCCCGCGAGCGCGAGGAGGAGGAGCCGGCCGACCGGCAGGGTCGGGATGCCGACACCGTGTCGTCGGGCGACCGGTGCCCAGACCAACCGCTCGCTGGCGAGGCCGCCGAAAGCGAGGAGCAGGCCGACCAGGAAGAGCCAGCGCGCCAGCGTGGCGGGCCAGGCGAGCGGGCCGGCGCCCTGGGTGCTCACGCCCGGCATCTCACCATCGGTGCCCACGGCGAAGGCCAACTCGCCCACGGTGAGATGGCCGTCCGCGGCCGCCACCTGCCAGGAGACGACGTAGATGCCGTCGGCCAGCGCCGGGAGCGGCACGCGGACCACCAGGCCACCCTGGAGCCGCTCGGGGGGACCGGCCGGGACGGGGGCGCCGCCCGCGGCCCTGATCGTCACCCGCTCGCCGGCGGCGAGCGGTTCGCTGAACTGGAACCGGAGGTCCCGAGGGCTGGAGGTCAGGCGCTCCCCGGCTTGCGGCGTCGTCCGCACCAGGAAGGCGTGGGCCCCCGCAAGGGGCGGGCGGAGCAGCGCGAGCCCCAGCGCCAACGCCAGGGCGATGAGGACACTCCAATCGTGGCGGTGGGCGGGGCGTGACACTCGGCGCACCGGGTTCACCGCGCCGAACATGGCCATTGCATGATGATGCCCTCCGAGAAATGCGCGCCACCGACAGGAAGTCCAGCGTGCGCAAGATCGCGCGGCTAATCCGTCGCCGACGGGCCGCGCGCGGTCCCCCTCGCGCCTGTGCCCGCCTGGTTATTTCGATCTGACGCCGACCGCGTGAGCGGCGCCGCGAACGGCCTCGTCGGCGGCCCAGCATGCGCGCCCGGACATAGTCTACCGAGGGGTCGTACTACTCGCAATAGTAGCTCTGGCTCGCGATGCGGCGTGCGACATCGCGGGCAACGCCAGGGTTGTCCGGTCATTCACGGGGTGGTCTCGTGTCGCGGGGAAGCACACGGACTGGCCTCGCAGCCGCGCGATGCGTGCTCGTGATCGTCGGAGGTGCGCGGCATCGTCACAACGGCGTGAGAAACATCACGCGCCTTCCGGCGCACGCGGCCCCCGCCCTGTGCTGTTACCGCCGCCGCGCTGCTCGCGAGGACCGGGGCACGAGGGATACGGTCGTGTTTCGAGCCCATGCCCCGCCGCCAGGGACGCCCCGGCCCCCTCAAACGGGGCGAGGGGGAGGCGCGGACTCAGGATCGGCGGCGTGGGGCGGTCGCGGGTCCGCTCGATCGCGGTTCTGTGCCGTACGCCTACCAGGCCCCGGACCAGATACGGCCCGCGATCAATGACGGGTATGGCTGGCGACCGGCGCCCCGCGCCGGATCGATCCGCGCGAGGCCTTGTCTGCGCGGCGGAAAGGTCGCGGCGGCGCGGCTCCGGCGGCTCGTCCTGCGGGGGTCAGTCGGCGTCGGGAAGTTCCTGACCGTTGAGCGCGTAGCGTCCGGTCACCGGCAGCGGACGCTGCAGGATATCCAGCACGGGGCAGTGGCGGTTGACCGCGCCGATTAGCCGGGTGATCTGCTCGGGCGGCGCGGGGCTGGCGATCTGCACGTCGAACTGCACCGAGCGGAAGCCGGCCGGTACATCGGCCACGCCGAAGAAGCCGCGCGGATCGAGATCGCCAGTGACGCGGATCGCGAGGTGTTCCAGCGGGATCCCCAGGATGCGCGCGTAGGTCGCGTACACGATCTCCTGGCAGGCGCCGAGGGCGGCGAGGACATACTCGACCGGGGTGGGCGCGGTGTCGGCCCCCCCCAGGGCTTCGGGTTCGTCGACCTGGAAGGTGAACTGGCGCGCGCTGGCCTCCGTCAGGAAGCCGTCCACCAGCCGCGTGTCCACCGTGCAGGTCGCCCGCGCCGCGTCGCCGGCCCGCCGCAACCGCTCGCGCGTCGCCTCGATCGCCCCCGCCAAGGCATCCCCCTGCAGTTCAGTCGCCACACTGCCTCCCCTCCGTCGGCCACCGCCGCCAAATTACATGACTTAGTTGACTAACTTTGTTGAGAATAGCATATGCGCGTTGACCGGTCAATCGGGCACGGGCCGGGTGGCGCGGGGCGGCGGGACCGTGCTCGTGGAGGGGGACGGCGCGGCGAAGTGTCGCGGCCGCCGCGCCGTTCGTCGCCCAGGCAACTTCCCATCGCCCGCCGCTCAGCGATAAAACCAGGTGTAATAGAGCCGCTGCGTGGCGATGCTCACCCAGAAGAAGAGGTTCGTTAGGAACAGGACCCCCATCGCAATCAGCACCAGGCCGCTGGCCCAATTCAGCAGGCGCCGGTGGCGGCGCGCCCACGCGAACGCGCCGGCCATTCGGCTGAAGCCGACGCCGGTCGCCACGAAGGGGACCGCCAGCCCCAGCGCGTAGAGCAGAAGCAGCCCGGCGCCCTGGACCGCCGTCCCGGTCGCCCCGGCGTAGAAGAGGATCGCCGCCAGGATCGGCCCGACGCAGGGCGTCCAGCCGACGGCGAAGGCCATCCCCAGCAGCATCGGACCCGCCGGCCCGAGCGACGCCCCCGACAGGCGCAGCTTCCGCTCGCGTGCGAGGAACGGGACGGGCAGGACCTCGAGCATCAGCAGCCCCATCGCGATCATCAGCAACCCGGCGACCTGGTTGACCAGCCGCCGGTTCGGCCCGATGAGGCCGCCTGCCAGCGACGCCAGGGTGCCCAGGAGGACGAAGACCACCACGAAGCCGAGCGCGAAGAGGAGCGACGCGCCCAGGGCCCGGAGGGTGTGCGCCCGCCCGCCCGCGGCGAGCTGATCGTAGGAGACGCCCGAGACCAGCGACAGGTAGCCGGGGACGAGCGGCGCCACGCACGGCGAGAAGAAGGAGGCGACGCCGGCGCCGAAGGCCAGCGCCCAGCCGATCGGCGGCACGAGGTCGTTCACAGTCGCGCCCCCGCCTTCACCGGAGGAGTTCCTCGATCGCGGCGGCCAACTGCCGCTCCGTGCGCTCGCCGAGCCAGCGCCGACGAAGCTGCCCGCAGCGGTCGATGAAGAACGTCGCCGGGATGCCGCTCACGCCGTAGGCCGCGGCGATCGCGCCGTCCCGGTCCGGGCCGTTGGGGTAGGCGAGCCCGAACTCGGCCAGGGACGCCCGCGCGTCGGTCTCGTTGTCCTGGATGTTCACGCCGACGAAGACGACGCCGCGGTCTCGGTAGGCGGCGGCGGCGGCGAAGCGGGACGCCTCCCGTCGGCAGGGGACGCACCAGGAGGCCCAGAAGGTGATGACGATGACCCGCCCATCCCCCTCGCGCAGAGGGAAGACACCGCCGTCGAAGCGCGGCAGGGTGAAGTCGGGCGCGGAGCCCAGGTCCGTCGCCATGCGGGTCTCCCGCGCGGGCAGGCCCAGGGCCGCGAGCCGCGCGCGCCGTCGCGAGGGCGGTCCCGGGTGGCCCGCCCACGACCAGGACGCCGACCAGCGCCAGCAGGAGCCCCCTGAGCGCCAGCCCGGCGCGCCAGGCGCCCGGCCTGATCCCCCCCCGACGGCGCGGGAGCCTGGGGACCCTCACCGCGACCCCGCGTTCACCGGAGCGCCTCCTCGATGAAGGCATTGATCTGCGCGTCGGTCAGCGGCCCGATCCAGTGGCGCGCGACGGTGCCGTCCGGGCGGATGAAGAACGTTTCCGGGAGGCCGGTCAGGCCATAATCGATCGCGGCCACGCCCTTGGCATCCGGGCCGTTGGGGTAGGTGATGCCGAACTGCCGGATAAAGGCGCGGCCATCCTTCTCGCTGTCCCAGAGGTCGAGGCCGACGAAGACGACCTGGCGGTCCCGATAGCGCCGCCAGGCGCGCTCCAAGACCGGCGCCTCCTCGCGGCACGGCGGGCACCACGACGCCCAGAAGTTCACCACCACCACCTTGCCCCGCTGCTCCGAGAGCCGGAAGGTCGGGCCATCGTAGAGCGGGATCGCAAAATCGGGGGCGGAGCCGGGCCGCACCCGCCCGATCTGCCCTGTCGCGTTGATCGCCAGGCCGCCGACACCCTGCTGGCGCGCCAGGCCGTACCCCAGCATGGCCAGCAGGCCGAGCAGGGCCACGGCCACGCCGCCGGCCAGCAGCCAGCGTGCGCGACCAGGGCGCGACGGGGGGGCGCCCGCACGGTCGGTGCGCCCCGTCGCGGCTCCGACCGCGGCGACGCCCCGTTGCTCGAGGTCCCCCCCGCCGCCCACGCGCTACCTCCCCGCCCGCTCACCGGCCGCGCGGGCGACCGCCTCCGCCTCGCGCACGGCGGGGGAATCCTCGGCCTCCAAGCGCGCGATCTCGCGCGCGATCGCCGCGTGCTGGGCCTGCAGTCCGGCCGCGCGCCCCTTCAATTCCGCCAGGGGCTCGTCACCCGTGAACCCGGCCCGCTCCCGGCCGCCGGCGGCGGCGAGTTGCTGCGCCGCCTGCGGTTGGTTGGCGCACTGCCCCCCGCCCATGCCGCGCATCATGAAGAACATCGAGAGCGGGCAGGCGGCCACCAGCAGCAGCGGCAGGGCGGCGACCAGCAGACTCGGAGCGACGACCCAGATACCGACGCCCACCGCTGCCAATCCCGCGACGACTTTCCAGTTGAAACACATGCCACCCATCTTCATGGGGAGGCCCTCCTCTTGTTGTACACAAGGTGCGCCCGACGCGGCCCCCGAACAGATGGACACAGCCCATCACCCAGGGGATCCAGCCCCACCCCCACGGGGGCGGCCACGCCAGCGCCCGCTCACGCGGATCGCGTCGCCGCGGACGCCGGCTCGTGCGCCCCGAACGGCTCCGCCGGCCGGTCCCCGGCGCCGAGCTGGCCGAGCCGCGCGGCGAGCGCCACTTGCTGCGCCTCAACCGCGCCCAGCTGCGCCCGCAGCGCGGCCAGCCGCGTGCCGGGGTTCGCGTCGGCGACCGGCGCGGGCGCCTCCTGGCGCATCGGGGGTGGGGCTGGATCCTGGTCCTTGTTCATGCGCATCATCGCCCACATCATCCCCCCCATGAGCAGCGGGCAGGCCAGGAGGGGCAGCAGCGAGAGCAGATACGTCGTGTTCATCGGGCACTCCTACGATTCGCAATGACGGCGTCTCGGTGTCGGCGTTCAGGCCGGCGGGTTACGGCATCGCGCCCCTCCCTTCTCTACCACCCCGGCCCTTAGAGGAACCAGTACACGACGGTGTCATGCAGCCCGGCCAGGATGAGGACGACCGCGGCGACCGGGCGGAGCCACGCATCGACCCGCCGCGCGCCGTCCAGGTAGCCGCGCATCGCGCCGACGCCCGCGATCAGCAACCCGACAAGTCCCAGGAGGGGCAGCGTCGTGCCGAGGGCGAAGACCCCCGGGTAGACGATCCCGGCCGACGACCGGAGCGCCAGCGGGATGGTCAGCCCGAAGAAGAGGAGGAAATGGGTCGGACAGAAGCAGAAGGCGAGCGCCCCGCCGAGCAGGAAGCTCCCCCCGGCGCCCGTGCCCGCCCGCGCCTGCAGGCGGCGGGCCATCCCGCGCCCGAGCGCGAAGCGCAGGGGCACCAGCCCGAGCAAGTACAGGCCCAGCAGGAGCATCAGCGGTCCGAACGCCTTGCGCGCCACGACGACGAGCGGGATCAGGCGGGTCGAGAGTTCGCGCCCGGCCAGGATCACGGCGCCCCCGAGCGCGGTGTAGACGAGGGCCTTCCCGAGCAAATAGGCGAGCGCCCGCCCGGCCACCGCCCGGCGATCCTCGGCCCCGCGGGCGACGTAGGCCAGCGCCCCGGCGTTGGTCGTGAGCTGGCAGGGGGCCGCCGCCCCGATCACCCCGAAGAGGAGCGCGCTGAGGAGCGGCACCCCGAGGCCATCCCCGAGGGCGCGCAGCGGCACCGCCACCGCGGCGTAAAACTGGCTGAGCATCGTATACCACGCGACAACGCTCTCGCGCATCCCGCCCCTCGCGATCCACAGGCGCTACAGCCACAGAGGGTACGACGGACACTCGTAGGATGGGCAAAAATTAGCGCGGTCATCCCCCGGCCCCCAGCTGCCGGTACAGCCGCCAGGCACCCAGGAGCCCTGCGTCCCACGACCGGGAAGGAACCGCCGGTGCCCACCGCGCGAGCGCGGGCGTGAGCCACGGGCGCAGCGGCCCGAAGCCGAGCGCGATCAGGGCGAGCAGGAGCGTCAGCAGGACGAGGCAGATGGCGCCGACTACGGCGCCGTACCCCGACGCCAGCCCGTCGCAAAGCGACATTACGGCGCCCATCAGAACAGCCTCCCCAGCGCCGTCGCGGGGCCACAGCCCATCGGCGCGAGCGCGACGACGAGGTTCACCGCCTGGAAGAACAGGAGGCCGGTCACGACGACCGCGGCGCCCCCGAAGCGGCCCGCCGGCGAGGGCCATCGCGCGGCGCGCAACGGCGGCGCCGGCGGGGCCAGCAGCCGCTCGATCCGGCCTTCCAAAGACTCCCCGGCGCCCACCAGCGACTGGGCGCCCGCGAAGGCCGGTCCGCCACCGCTCGCCTCCTGCCAGACCTTCGCCAGCGCGCTGGCGAGCGCCAGCGGTCGCGCCGTCGTCCGGGCGGCGAGGTCGTCGCAGGCCAGCTCCTTCTCTGCCTGCAGCAGGCGGTGGGCGGCCCAGCCCGTCGGCAGGTACCAGAAGGCATCGCGGAGGGTCGTCGCCAGCCAGACGACGGGGTAGTCGCGGCGGGCGACGTGCGCCAGCTCGTGCGCCAGCACCGCCTCCAGCTCGCGCCGGTCGAGCCGCTCGAGCATCCAGGTCGACACCAGGACCGTCGGCCGCCGCAGCCCGCAGACGAGCGCCAGCGGGCGGTCGTAGAGGCAGAGCAGCGCCCGCGGCCGCGGCGCCCCGAGGTCGGCGGCGAGGCGCGCCAGGAGCGCCTCCACCTCCGGTGGCGCCGGGAGGCCGCGCCGCGCCACAATGCGGCGCAGCAGGACGCCCCGGGCCAGCCCCAGGGTTAATGCGCCGAGCGCCGTCAGCCCCATCGCGAGCGGCAGCGCGACGGCCAGCAGCGAGTCCCAGCGCGGCGCCCCGAGGAAACAGGCGCGACCAGTGAAGTGGTACAGCCCCCCGGCCCCCAGGGCGAGGCTCACGAGCGGCGCCGCCAGGACCGCCAGTTGCAGCCTCCGGCGCCGTCGCCAGCCGGCGAGGCGCCGGAGGAGGCCGAGCACCAGGAAGCCGCCGAGGACAACCAGCAGCACGCTGGACAGGAGCAGGACGGTATGCACTACGCACCCTCTTCCGCCGCGCGGCGGCGCGCAATGTCCTCCACCAACGCGCGCGCGCGCGCGCGGCGGCGTCGGGATCCGGCAGCGCCTCGATGCCCTGATGCGTCGCGCCGGCGAAGCCGACCAGCAGGTTCTCGAGGATCCGCCCGACGAAGCGCGTCACGAACTCATCCTGCGTCAACGTCGGGTAGTAGACGTAGGCCATGTCCTGCTTCTCGGCGCGCAGCAGGCGCTTCTTCGCCAGCCGCGTCATCGTGTTCATGACGGTGGTGTAGGCGCTGTGCCGGCGCTCATAGAGGATTTCGAAGACGTCGCGGACGGTCGTGCCCTCACCGACCGGCCGCGCCCAGACGATCTCCATGATGTCGGCTTCGAGGTCGCCGAGAACCTTGCGGATGCCCGGGCGATCGGGTCGAAAGACGCTAATCTCCGGCTCGGCGGTCATGGGGAACTCCTTCGTCTAGCCCGGATCATTCCGTCGACGCGCCCAAGTGTACGCGCCTTTGCTACCACTGTCAATGGTACTACGGCTAGGTTCTGCCAAAAACAGGGGGCCGTTCCGGCGTCACGACCGCTTCGGGCTGCGGTGAGCGGCAGGCGACCCGCCGGTGGCGCCGGTGGTCGCCGCCGACGACCACCGCATCGCCCCGCTATCGGGTTGAGCCCCGTGGCCACCACCCGCTTGTCAAGCATACCCGCAGCATGCTACTATCATCAGTAGTGGTAGCATCGCTGGTAGTAGCACGCTGCGGGGCGCTCGGGGGCGCGGCTGGGGCGCGTCCACGTGCCACCGCGGCGTGCCCGCCGGAGATCCGTCGCGATGAACCCGCCGGAAGTAGCGCCCTACGGAGGACATGGCATGGCTGTTGACACCCGACACGGCGGTTCGCTCGAGCAGGCGCAGGAGAGCTTCCCGATCGCCGGGATGACCTGCGCCTCCTGCGTGAGCCGCATCGAGCGGAACCTGAAGAAGCTGGACGGGGTGACCGACGCCAGCGTCAACCTCACGACCGAGAAGGCGACGGTCCGGTATGCCCCCAGCGCGGTCGACCTGGAGGACTTTCGGCGGGCGGTGGAGTCCGCCGGCTACCGGATCGCCGCGGAACGCCCGGCGACGCAGCGGGTCGCCTTCGGCATCACCGGCATGACCTGCGCCTCCTGCGCCAATCGGATCGGCCGGGCGCTGCGGGCGCTGCCGGGCGTCGCCTCCGCCGAGGTCAACCCGGCGACCGAGAAGGCGACCGTCGAGTACGACCCCGCCAGGGTGGGCCTGCCGGACTTCCGCCGGGCGGTCGAGGGCGCCGGCTACGGCCTCACCGAGGCCGAGGTGCAGGCGGAGGGCACGACCGGGCCGATGGACATGGGCATCGCCGGCCGCCGCGAGCTCGCCACGCTGCGGGCCAAGACGATCTTCGCCCTCGCCGCCGGCGCCCTGATCCTGCTGGGCAGCCTGCCGATGTGGAGCGGCTTCCCCTGCGGGGCTGGTTCGCCTGGGTGCCCGGCTGGCTCCAGAACCCCTACCTGCTCTGGGCGCTCGCGACGCCGGTCCAGTTCTGGGCCGGCTGGCAGTTCTACCGGGGCGCCTGGGCCGCGGCGAAGCACCGCACAACCAACATGAACACGCTGATCGCGGTCGGCACGACCGCCGCCTGGGCTTCAGCGTCGGCACGATCCTCTTCCCGGACTTCTTCCGCGCCGCCGGCCAGGCCGAGCACTACTTCGACACCGCGGCGATCATCATCGGCCTGATCCTGCTCGGCCGCTACTTCGAGGCGCGCGCCAAGGGCCAGACCTCGGAGGCGATCAAGAAGCTGCTCGGCCTCCAGGCGCGGACGGCCCGGGTGGTGCGCGACGGGCAAGAGGTCGACATCCCGGTCGAGCGGGTCGAAGTCGGCGACGTCGTGGTGGTGCGGCCCGGCGAGAAGGTGCCGGTCGACGGCGTCGTCCTCGCCGGCCGCTCGGCGGTCGACCAGGCGATGCTGACCGGGGAGAGCATCCCGGTCGAGAAGGGACCGGGCGACGAGGTCATCGGCGCGACGATCAACAAGGTCGGCGCCTTCCGCTTCCGCGCGACGAAGGTCGGCCGGGACACCGCGCTGGCGCAGATCGTCCGGCTGGTCGAGGAGGCCCAGGGGTCCAAAGCCCCGATCCAGCGCCTGGCCGACGTGGTGACCGGCCGCTTCGTGCCGGCGGTGATCGGCCTCGCCGCCCTGACCTTCCTGGTCTGGATGGTGGCCGGCCCCGAACCGCGGCTCAACCACGCGCTGCTCAACTTCGTGGCGGTGCTGATCATCGCCTGCCCCTGCGCGCTCGGCCTGGCGACGCCGACGGCGATCATGGTCGGCACCGGCAAGGGCGCCGAGAACGGCGTCCTCTTCCGCAGCGCCGAGGCGCTCGAGACGCTGCACAAGGTGCGGGCGATCGTCCTCGACAAGACCGGCACCCTCACCGCTGGCAAGCCGGTCGTCACCGATATCGTCGCCGCCGATGGCCTCGACGGGCCGGACCTGCTGCGGCTGGCGGCGGCGGCGGAGCGCGGCTCCGAGCACCCGCTGGGCGAGGCGCTCGTCGAGCGGGCGAAGGAGCTGCGGCTGGACCTCGCCGACGCGCGCGACTTCGCGGCGATCCCCGGACGCGGCATCGAGGCGCGCGTCGGGGGCACGGCGGTGTTGCTCGGCAACCGCCAGCTGCTCGCGGAGCGCGCGGTGCCGCTGGACGGCCTGGAGGAGCGCGCGGCCGCGCTGGGGGCCGCCGGGAAGACGCCGATGTACCTGGCGGCCGACGGCCGGGCCGCGGGGCTGATCGGCGTGGCCGACACGCTCAAGCCCAACTCCAAGGACGCCGTGGCGGCGCTCCGGCGGCTCGGGCTGGAGGTCTACCTGCTCACCGGCGACAACGCGCGCACCGCGCGGGCCGTGGCCGCCGAGGTCGGCATCGACGAGGCGCATGTGCTGGCCGATGTCCTGCCGGAGCAGAAGGCCGACCAGGTGAAGGCGCTGCAGGCGCGCGGGCTGCGGGTGGCGATGGTCGGCGACGGGATCAACGACGCGCCGGCGCTGGCGCAGGCCGACGTCGGGCTGGCGATCGGCACCGGCACCGACGTGGCGATGGAGGCCGCGGACGTGACGCTGATCTCCGGCGACCTGGCCAAGATCCCAACCGCGATCGCGCTCTCCAAGGCGACGATGCGCAACATCAAGCAGAATCTCTTCTGGGCCTACGCCTACAACGTGGTCCTGATCCCGGTGGCGATGGGCGCGCTCTACCCCTTCACCGGCCTCTTCCTCAACCCGGTGCTGGCCGGCGCGGCGATGGCGACCAGCTCGGTCACGGTGGTCGCGAACGCCCTGCGGCTGCGCCGCTTCCGGGCGCGCGGGCTGGCGGGGTGAGCCGGGCGAGGCGGGGGTGCGCCGTCCCGTCGCGGCGATGTTCGTCCCCGGCGCCGGCCCGGGGATACCGAGACAGCGAGATGCAGGAGGGTTCCGTCTTGTTCGTCATCCTGGTGATCGGGTTCGCGCTCGCGCTCGCGGTCGGCGCGACCTGTCGCGCCGCGCGCTACGGCGCCAGCGGCATGACCGCCGGCATGGCCGCGATGATGGCCGCGATGGGGACCGGCCTGGCGGTCGGCTACGCGGCGGGCATGCTCTGGCACCTGGGGTGGGCGAACCTCGCCGGCGTGCTGGCGGGCGGCGTCCATGGCCTGTGGATGGGGCGGCGCTGGGGGCCGATGGCGGCCCTCGACGGCGCGGGCGGCGGCGTGATGGGCGGGTTGATGGGGCCGATGCTGGCGGTGATGCTGCTCTACCTGCCGACCAGCCTGGTGCTCACCGCGATCCTGATGCTCGCCCTGCAGCTGGCCTTCAGCGCCGGGGCCCTCTACCTGGTGGCCGCGGCGACCGGGGCGCCGACCGGGAGCGGCTGGCTGGGGCTGCTGGGGCGCGCGCTGGGGGCGGAGGCCGCGCCGACGGTCGCCGATGCCGGCCAGGACCACTACGCGGCGCTTGGCGTCCCGGTCGACGCGCCGGCGCCGGAGATCGCCGAGGCGTACCTGGCGATCTCCCGCCGTGGCGCCGCGTCGCCCGAGCGGGCGGCGCGCGCGGCGACGGCCCTGGCCGTGCTCACCGACCCGGTGCGCCGCGCGCGGTACGACGCGGCGCGGCTCGAAGACCTGGCCTGCTGCCCGCCCCAAGCGCCCGGCGGGGCTGGCGTGGGCGTCGACCGCGTGGCGCCGGGGAAACGGCCCCGGGGCAGGCGGGCGCGCGAGGAACAGGCCCGGCGCGAGGCCGCGGCCGCCCGCGCCGGGCGCCGCGAAGCGCTCAAGGTGGGGGCGCTGGTCGGCCTCGCCGCCCTCGCGCTCTTCGTGACCGGCCGGCAATTCTCGCCCTTCCCGGCGAGCGCGGCGGCGTCCCCGCCGTTTGCCCCGCGCGCCTCCACCGCGACCGTCCCCGCGCCGGCCGGCGCGGGCGGCGTCGCGCTCGGACCCAGACGCCCCTGCCGGGCTTGCCCGGCGCCGCGCCGACACCGGCGGCCGGCCCGACGCCCGCGTCCGGCGCGCCGACCGCCCCCGCCGGGCCGGCGGCGACCGGGGCGGTGCAGGAGGTGGCGCTGACGCTGAAGGATGGGCGCTACGAGCCGGGCTTGGTCGACGTCCAAGTCGGCGCGCCGGTCCGCCTGACGATCAAGGCCGTCGGCGATCCCGGTTGAGGGCAGGCCACACTCGTCCGAGGTCTCGGACAACGACTGACGCTGCGGGCCAACCAGACCAGCGCGGTGGAATTCATTCCCGGCCAGACCGGGGACTTCCGGATCAACTGCTCGATGAACATGCTCAAGGCCGCGACGCTGCGCGTGCGGTAGGGGGGACACCCGCGTGGGACCGGAGGGGGTCGAGGCGGCGGTCGCCGCCGGCGGGCCGACGGCGACCTGGCTCGTGCTGGTCGCCGGTATCTTCATCGGCCTGACGCCGGGCGCCTACCTGGCCGGCCCGGCGGTCCTCGGCTACATCAACACCGGCGCCGGGCGGCGGGGGGCGCTGCCGCGCCGGGCGGCGGCCTACGTCGTCGGCGCCGCGATCCCGATGGCCGGGTTCGGCCTCCTCGTCGGCTTCTTCGGCGACGCGGTGCTGGCGGCCTTCAGCGAGCGCGCAGTCGCCTGGTACCTGCTGGTCGCGCTCGTCACCGGCCTCAACGGGCTGCTGCTCACCGGACTGCTGGTCGCGCGCCTCCCGGCGTATCTCCCCCGCCCCAAACCGGTGACCACGACGCGCGGGGCCTTCCTGCTGGGGCTGCCCCTCGGGCTGGCGGCTTGCCCGGCCTGCACGCCGCTGCTCTTCCCGATCGCGACGCTGGCCGCCGTCAGCGGCGGCCCGCTCTACGGGGCGGGGCTCCTGTTCCTGTTCGGACTCGGGCGGGGTGTGCCGATCCTCGTCGGCGCGCTCTCGCTCGGGGCGCTGCAGCGCCTGCGCCGGTGGATCCCGGTCGGCCTCTCCGCGCAGCGGGTCGCCGGCTGGCTCCTGCTCGCGACGGCCGCGTTGTATCTCATCCAGGCCCTGCTGATCGGCGCGGGACGACCGGCGCTCTTCGCCTGAAGCGGCCCGCCGACGGCGTGGCCGACCCGGGCGGCCGCGGTATCGCCCGCATCCTGTCCCGCGGGAGTGGTCCCCGCGCGCCCTCGCGCACAGGGCTGGGCACGCGCTCCCCCGGCGTGCCCAGCCCTGTAGCCGGCGCGGGGCCGACCGTGTTTCCTCCGATACTCCTCCCCCTTCTATCCCGGCGCCGGCGCCGCGGGTGCTGAGCGCGCAGCGCCGACGGCGGCGGCCAGGGGCGAGGACGCGAGCATCAACTCCAGCGCCGAGCGCTCCGCTGCCGACGCCGCGCCGAACGCCCGGGCGCCCGGGCGCGAGGGAACCGCTCGCGGCGGCGCACGAGGGCCGGTTCCGCCATATGCCCTCATCGGCGCCGCCGAGCCGGCCATCACGCCAGCGACCGACGCGCGCCGCCCTTGCAGCCGGCGGAGTCGCGCCCACGAGTTCAGGAGGTCGGCGGCGATGGGCCGGGCCATGCCGCGCGATCGAGTTCTCGCGGGCGCACCGCCAGTATCCCGCTGGAGAGGGGGTGAAGCACGGCAGGGGAAGTATCCTGGGCGCGGACCCGGCGATACGCGCCTGCGGCACCGGCTGCCGGCGCCCAGGCGCTCACGTTCCCCGCCTCGGGAGCCGGGCTTCGGGCGGCCCAGGCGGGTGGATTGGCGCGCTGCCCCTCCCCCCAGTGCCTGCTCGCGACGTGGCGCCAGGCGCGAGGACCTGGTCGCGAGACGATTCCGGCTGGTCGCCTTCCGGCCGGGCGAAGGCTGCCCATTGCGCCGGCACAACGCGCCGATCGCCGCCGCGGCGCCGGGTCGCGCCGCCGCTGCTACTCGTGGGGCGGGACGGCGGCCGAAACCGCGCCCAAGAGGGCCGGCGGCACCAGTCCCCGCCTGCTTGGGCGCTGACGTTCCACGGCGTCGGGCTTTGCGGGCGGGCGCGCCACCACCGGCTCACGGGCCGGGTTCCCGGCCACGGCCTCTCCCGGGCGGGCGCGTCACGGCTGCCGCGCCATCCGCCGCTCCCGCCGCCCTGCCGGTTGCTCCGCCCCTGGCCGCCCTCGGAAGTGCAGGAGGAGGAGCGCGCCTCCGATCAGGGCGAACACGACGTTCAGCCAGAAGGTGTAGTCGATTTCGAAGCGCACCGTGTCACTCAGGGACGGCCGCGCGGTGGGCAAATGGCCGAGGGCAGCAAACACCAGATGCACCGTCACGCCGGCGGCCACCTTGCATGCGTACGGGAGGAGCGACAGGAACGCCGCGGAACGCCAGCCAAGGTATTTCGCGTGCAGGTAGATCACGGTCGTCGCCACCAGGTCCGCGCCGAGGAAGGTGAAGAATCGGGGACGAAGACTGAGATGAAGTCGGCGACCGTGAACCCGAAGAGAATTTCCTTGTAGCCCATCTTCCATTCCATGAAAAATGCGTCCGCGATCGCCTGCCAGCCCGCCAGCGAGGTGAGCTTGTCGCGCCAGTTCCCGCGTCCGGTGACCGCGCCCTCACGTTGCGCGCCCCCTTCCGCGCGGCGCTGCCGCTCCGCATGCTCGCGGGCCGTCGGCGCACGGATCACGAGCACCTGGAGGCCGGCGGAGATGAGGTGCCCGAACGCGAGCGCCCAGAACGTCTTCCACAGGAGCCCCCCGCCGATCTGCACCGCCGCCAGAACTCGCTCCATCACGCGCCCCTCCCGTTCCTTCCTGTCCTTGCCGCCGATCAGGCGCCTCGCGTGGGGCGTCGCCGTGTTGCGCCGACCGGCGCTCGCGGCGTTGCCGCAGACAAAGGCACCTTGCCAAGCTACGTGATACTATAGTACTATCATCAATGGTAGAAAGCCCATCGGGCGCGGAGCGGCGGAGAGCGAGGGCGGTCGCGCCGTCAAGTGTGGCAGTCCGCCGCTGCCCGGCCGGTCGCTGGAGGGAGGGCCGACCGCCCGACAGCTGGAACGCCCGCGTGACCAGCGACCGCCGCGATAGGTTGCCCGGCGCGACACCTTTCCACCACCTCCCAGCCCGCCCGCGAGCGCCCGTGCTCGCGGGTGACCGACGAGCCGCGTCGGCGCCGCCCCGCCAGGCCCTCGCCTGGGAACGCCGCAGAAGTTTGAGGTTCGCCGTGATAGCGTCCGCCGTCACCGAGCTCCCGCCACGTCGCGGTTCCCGCCGCGGGGAAGGTCCGGCGCCCCGTGGATAGCGGCATCTTCTTCGGCGGCTCCCTGATCGCGGCCGTCGTCGCCGGCGCGATCGCGCTGTTCGCACCCTGCTGCATCTCGGTGATGCTCCCCGCCTACTTCGCCGGCTCCTTCCAGAACCGCCGCCTTCTGGCCGCCATGACCTTCCTCTTCGCGGCCGGGATCGCGTCCGTCATCCTGCCGATCGCCATGGGCGCGGCGGTCCTGCGGCGGCTCCTGGTCGCCGGACACGCCCCGATCTATGTCGCGGGGGGGCTGGTGATGCGCGGACTGGCGGCCTATACGCTGCTCGGGGGACAGATCCACCTGCCGATGCCTGGGCGACGGGCGGGCGGGAAGGCCGGTCCGTTGAGCGTCTACTCGCTCGGTGTCTTTTCGGGCGTCGCCAGCTCGTGCTGCGCCCCGGTGCTCGCCGGCGTGATCGCGCTGGCCGGGGTGGCGTCGTCGTTCGGGCTCGCGCTCGGGCTCGGCCTGGCCTACGTGCTCGGGATGGTCGCGCCGCTCTTCGCCATCTCGCTCCTGTGGGAACGCATCGACTGGCGCTCCAGCCGGCTCTTCCGCCCCCGCGCCTTCACCTGGCGGCTGGGCCGCTTCCGGCGCACGCTCACCGCCACGAACCTCGCCAGCGGGCTGTTGCTGGCGGCGATCGGCGCCGCGACCATCTGGATCGGCCTGACCAGCGAGGCGATGCCGGCCTCCGGCGGCTGGCAGGCGCGGGTGGCGATCCGCCTGCAGGGGTATGGCCGGACCATCACCGACATCTTCTCGTGGGTCCCGGCGTGGGCCGTGGCCCTCGCCCTCGTGCTCCTCGTCGCCCTCCTGGCCTGGCGGGCCCTCCGCCAGGTGGGCTGGATCGCCGCGCGCGGCGAGGCGCCGATGGAAGCGGGGGAGCGCGTAACGACAAAGGAGGACACCCTTGAGCACCGGCACGCATAAGCAGACCGGCACGAGCGCGGCCACCCCGCCGTCACGCCCACGCCCAGGCCGTTCCCTGGAGAAATCCCGCCACCAGCCGCAGCGTGGTGGCCTGAGCGGCGGCATCAAGGCCGCCATCGTTGTCGCGCTGGTCATCGTGGGGCTGGGCCTGATCTTCGCGCGCAACAACGCGGGGATTTCCTCCTCGGCGGGCCGGTCGGGGGGCAAGTATCCCTACCAGGTCGGCCAGCCGGGTCCGGGCGCCCCGGCGCCCCCGATCCGGCTCCCGGCGACCAACGGTGGCACGTTCGACCTCGCCGCCCTGCGCGGCCAGACCGTGCTGCTGTACTTTCAGGAGGGGATCATGTGCCAGCCATGCTGGGATCAGATCGCGGCGATCGAGGCGCAGCGGGGCGAGTTCGAGGCGCTCGGCATCGACCGGATCGTCAGCATCACGACTGATCCGCTCGACGCGCTCCGGCAGAAGGTCGCGAACGAGCGGATCACCATCCCGGTGCTCTCGGACCCCGACCTCCGCGTTTCCAAGGCGTACCAAGCCAATCTGTACGGGATGATGGGCGCCTCGCGAGACGGTCATAGCTTCATCCTGATCGATAAGGAGGGGACCATCGCGTGGCGCGCGGACTACGGCGGCGCGCCCAAGTACACGATGTACGTGCCGGTGCCGGACCTGATCGCCGACCTCCGCGACGGCCTCGCCGAGGGGTCGCGGTAGGCCATGGACGTCGTCGTGCTGACACAGGAGAACTGCGCGTTCTGCGAGCTGGCCAAGGAAATACTGGCCCGTCTCGCGGCCGAATACCCGCTCACGGTGGCGACCCTCGACCTCGGTTCGCCCGAGGGACAGGCACTGGCCCTGCGCGACGGCGTCCTGTTCCCGCCGGGCATCTTCCTCGATGGCGCAGCCTTCTCGTACGGCCGCCCGTCGGAGCGCAAGCTCCGGCGCGAGTTGGACCGGCGATGCGGACCCGCGCGGAGCGCGACGTAATGGGAGCGACGCGGTTCCGGCGGGATCGGTGGACGACTCCCGCCCCCGTCGGCTCCCGTCCGGTCGCGTCTCGCGCCGGTTCGTCTACTCGGAGGGAGCGAGGCGGTCGCGTGTTCTCCCCGCGACGAAGCGGCGCTCGCGCCGTGATTCCTGCCGGTGTCACCAGTACCCCGAACATGTCTCCGCTGATCCGCCGCGGTCGCGTCGCCGCGAACGGGCAAGACCGCCGCCCGCGAGACAGTTGGTTCGGTCGCGTAAACCAACGTCACGCCGACGCATCGTCACTTGCGCACGATGCAGTCCTGAGTTTTGGAACCTATGCATGGGGGAGTGATGCCCGACGACGGCCGCCACGCCTCCGCGACCGCAAACCGACCGCCGTGAGGCGCTTCCCCTACCGGCCCGTTTCAGGGGGCGTCCGACCCCTTTCCGACGCTGCGGTAACGCGAGGAGATCCCCTGCAGGTGTCGCAGAGCGCTCCCCCGGTTGGGTGTGCTTCCTCAAGCGACAGGCGTCACCGGGCTTCAGCGCCCGCGCGATCTCGCTTAGCGGCTGCGTCGCGGGGACTGCGGCGGGTAGCCCCCGGGCGGGCGCCCGTGGCATGCATCCGCTCCGTCGGTTGCCTACTCGTGGATCCAGACCGGTAGCCCGACGTAACCCCAGTCGTAGAGCCACTTCGCGGCCCAGACCGGCGCGCCCACACAGCCGTGGCTGCTCGGCCGGATGCCGAAGTTGTTGTGCCAGTAGACCCCGTGGATCGCGTCCCCCGCGTTGTCGAAGTACATGATCCAGGGCACGTCGGGCTGGTAGTAGGCTCCGCCCGGCAGGTCTGGATCGGGACCGGTCAGATCCTGACTGGCCCGCATCGTGTGGACGTAGAACGTGCCGCGCGGCGTCTCCCAACTGGGCTTGCCCGAGATGATCGCCACGTCGAAGACGATCTGGCCGTCCTCCCAGGCGTACGGGTGCTGCTGGCCGATGTCCACCTCGATGTACCAGCGCCCCAGGCCCGGGCGCGGCTCGTCCGATGACGGCGGTGGGGGTGGCGCCGGGGTCGGCGTCGGCGTGGCGGTCGGGATCGGCGTCGGGGTCCAGAAGATCCGCTCCTCGTAGTCCGGCGCGCCCTCCTTGCGCGGTGCGGCGTCGAACTTCAAACCGCGCTCGATCGCGATCTGGCGGCCCAACTGCCCCAGCAGCACGTCATACGGCGCCTGGTTCTCCGGGTGCAACTCGAAGCGGTTGCGCTCGAAATACTGGACCGTGTAGACCTTGCCGTCGGTCGGGCTCTTCTCCAGGAATTCCTCGCTGATCGGGTAGCCGTGCCGCGCCAGCCCGCCGAAGGCGTTCCAGTGGGCCGGGAACGTCCCCTTCAGCGTGTGCTTCGACTCCGGGAAGTAATGGCCGCCCTCGGGAGTGGCGTTGGCCGCCTCGACCGGCTTGAGCGCGGGGTGGCCGACGATCCGCGCGCCCATCGTCCGGCCGAGATGCCCGAGCAGCACCCGCCACTCCTGCGGGTTCTCGGGGTGGTGCTCGAAGCGGGCGCGCTCGAAGTACTGCACGCGGTAGACCTTGCCGTCGGTCGGGCTGACCTCGCTGAATGCCTCGGTCAGCGGGTAGCCATAAGCCGGCAGCGCGCCGTTCTTCCGCCAGTAATCCAGGAAGGGCTGGCCGACGTTATGCCCCGTCTCGGGGAAGAACACCGTTGCCGGTGGTGCCGCATTGACCATCGTCATCGGCAGCAAGAGCGCCGCCAGCAGCACCACCAGACTGCCAAACAGCGGAAGTCCCTGGCGCCCCACTCGCCCCCCGCCTGCTTCGTGCGCCCCGTCCGCTGATGAGGGGCATCCCGGCGCGAGCCCGGTCACCCTCCCTGCCGGATGGTCAGTTTGCGCGGGAGCAGGGGGCACGAGGCCCGCTGGCTCCCGACCTCAAGCAGCTGACTTCGTCGATTTTGAGGACCGCGACGGGTCAGGTCGACAGCTTGACGGCTTGACCCGGATTGAAGGCGGTGCGTTGGGTGATCGCGCTGGTATCCACGATCACCTGGTCCCCGGTCACGGTGATCGCCATCAAGTCGAGCGGGCGGGGCGCCGGCCCGGCGATGCGGACACCGTGGCGATCATAGATCGAGCCGTGGCAGGGACACTGGAATTGGTCCGCCGGCGCATTCCACGGCACCGTGCAACCGAGGTGGGTGCACTTCCAATAGAGCGCCAGCGCGCCGTCCTCGTTGTTGATCAGCCAGAATTTGCCGTCGCGATTGACGACCGGCGCCGCCCCCGGCGCCGGGATGTCGGCGCGCTTGAGCGGGATCGTGCCGCCGAATTTCCCGATCTTGGTCGGCCAGAAGAAGGCGACGAAGCCCGCCGCCGCCTCGGCCAGGAAGAAGGTCGAAGCACCGACCACCGTCCAGCGCAGGAAGTCGCGCCGCGACGTGCGCGGCGAGGAGTCGTAGTGTCCTGGGATCAGATCCGCCAAGCGCGGCGCCATCGTGGCGACGAGCGCCGCGCGCCATACTCGCGAACGTAGCATCCGCAGCATCGGGTTCCTCACTCCCTCGATTTCGCGCCGGCCGATGGTGACCGGCGTGCGCGCGACCATCGTTCGCCGCGGCCCGGCCGCCCCCCGTCCGGCCGGGCCGCGAGTGGATCCACCACCGTCGCTTGGCCGGGTTACGGCGGCCTGTCGCCCGGTTATCGGTCTCGCCGAGCGTCTCCCGGTCGATGGCGCCGCGCCCGGCAGTCGTGGAGTGGCCGGGGAGCGCGTGCGTCCCCCCGGCGACCTCCTCTGCCACGCCCACGGAGGCCGAGCGCCTCTGAACATCTCAGTGACCGCGTTCGCCGCGGCCCGACCGCCCAAGATCGATTATACACTGTAATAGTACTATCGGCAATAGTATCCCATCGTGCGCTGCTCCGCCCTTGAGAAAGCTGACACCGCAATCCTTGGGGGGTGGCAGTGGGCGGCCTCGCGGGCCGTTGCGCCAGCGGTCGACCGGGTGTGCCGCCAGCCGGACGTGGATGCGCGCCCGGCGCCCGGCGCAGACCTCGCCAACGCATCGGGGGACACATCGTGGACGCTTCTGTGGCCGACCGAAAAGTGCTGCGGACAGCGAAAGGCGCACCAGCGCTCGCAATCCATCGGCCATCGGCATGACCAGCATGTGTACCCCTAACCTCTGGCGAGGTCTGGCGCCCGGCGCCCGGCGCTGGACTCGGCGCGGTGAAGCGCGATCGGGACCTACCTGGCCAAGTAGCTGCCGACCGTCTCGCTCATTTGCTGGTCCATCTCCACCATCTCGTGCCCCTCCTCGCTCCGTCGACCTGCAACACCCCCCCGACGGCATCAGGCAACAGGTCCGCATCTGGTCCCAGGCCGGCTGCGGCGGCGTGATCCGGACCCTGTTCCTCTCCTACCCCCCCAGCCCCTCGAGCTTGCCCATCCGCGCCACCTTCACCCTCACCGCGCGCAAGGGTGACGGCCTGCAGCAGGTGCTCGTCAGCGGTCTGACCAGTGGCGCCGGCGGCTTCCTCGGCTACCGCCTCATCAGCATCGTGGACCACAAGTTCGTCACCCACCTTTGCACTCGGCCACGACATCCGCTACGCTGGTGGGTCCCATCGTTGGCCGACGCGCTCGCCTGCATGCAGGTCGCGCAGCACGAAACGGCGCGTGTTACCGCCAGAACTGGCCCTGGCACATCGGACACGGAAGCTACCCGAATACGTCCCGGATGTCGGCTCTGACGCTGATTCGATACCGCTGGCGAATTCCTTGTGGCAACCCCCAACGCCTCCCGGCTTGCGTCCGTACTGGCTGCACCGGGGCGAGAACGACCCCATCCGACGCCAGAATGGCGTACAGCGGAATTCGCCAGCGGTATCTGATTCGCTGATCCCCAATCGCAGGTTGTGGCGCGCGACTGCGGAAAACGGCCAGGCCCTGCGCCTCCGGTTTGGGACGTCCTGCAGCGGCCCGTTCCCCGCGCTCTGCCAGGGAATCCTGTCAACCCTGATCAGCGAGATGGACACTGGTGGCGAATTCAGAACGGCGGCACATCCGGGCTCGGACGAAGCGCTCAGGCGGCGAACAGGTGGGGGAGTCCCCCAGCGCTCCTGGGTTCCGGAGGGTGGCCCCCCCCACCGGGAGGAATTCGCCACCAGTGTCGAGATGGCGTCAGAGCCCGGATGTCGTGGCCGGGCGCACCCACCTTGGTGAGGACACCCTCCCAAGAGGCGGCGTGAAGGTCGTCGGCCAGACCCTCGAACAGCGTTCCGCCGTCTACGCCGCCGGCGACCCCAACGGCTGCCCCTCCGCCACTCAGCCCGTCGTCTACGGCTGGAACGGCAGTGCCTTCGTCCCACAGCGCAAGGAGCAGGTGCGCAACTGACGGGGCGGGTAGGCGGGTAGGCGCGTAGGCGGAGAGGGGAATGACGGCTCACAGATAGCACAGGGGACGGCCCCATTGCGGGACCGCCCCCCTAACTCCCCTACCCCCCTACCCGCCTGTCTACCGATTCACCGCCACCGGGTCGGGGTGGGGGGCGCGCCCGGCCAGGCCGGTGACGGCGAGCATCTGCTCCTCGTTGAGCGACTCCTCGCGCAGCAGCGCCTGCGCCAGCGCGTCGAGCCGCGCCCGCTCGCGGGTCAGCAGGTCGCGCGCCTTGGCGTAGCTCTCGTCGATGATCCGCTTCACCGCCGCGTCGACCGCCTCGGCCGTCTCGTCGCTGTACGGGCGCGCCTGCCCCCCGGCCAGCCCGCTGTCGAGGAAGTTGCCCTCCTCGCGCGTGTCCAGCGCGATCAGCCCGATCTCCGGGGCCATCCCCCAGCGCGTCACCATCGCCCGCGCCAGGTCGGTCACCTGCCGGATGTCGTTCTCCGCCCCGGTGGTGACCGTCCCGTAGACGACCGCCTCCGCCGCCCGCCCGCCGAGCGCGTTGACGATCCGCGCCCGCAGGTAGGGCTCGCCGTAGTTGTAGCGGTCGTCCTCCGGGACCGAGAGGGTCACCCCCAGCGCCTGCCCGCGCGGCACCACCGTCACCCGCCGCACCGGGTCCCCCGCCGGCTGCAACAGGCCGCAGAGGGCGTGGCCCGCCTCGTGGTAGGCGACGCGCTCGCGCTCCCCCGGCGCCAGCGTCAGCCGCCGCTCCGCCCCGAGCGCGATCTTCTCCAGCGCCTCGCTGAAGTCGGCGGCGGTGACGACGTCGCGCCCCGTGCGCGCCGCCAGCAGCGCCGCCTCGTTGACCAGGTTGCGCAGATCCGCGCCGACCAGCCCCGGCGTCTCGGCGGCGATGTCCCCACGTCGACGTCCGGGCCGAGCGGCACGCCGCGCGTGTGGACGCGCAGGATCGCCGCGCGCCCGGCCTTGTCGGGCGGCTGCACCGTCACCCGGCGGTCGAAGCGGCCGGGCGCAGCAGCGCCGGGTCCAGCACGTCGGCGCGGTTGGTCGCCGCCAGCACGATCACCGCCTGGCGCGAGTCGAAGCCGTCCATCTCCACCAGGAGCTGGTTGAGGGTCTGCTCGCGCTCGTCGTTGCCGCCCAGGGCGTTGCCCGCCCCGCGCTTGCGCCCGATCGCGTCCAGCTCGTCCACGAAGACGATCGCCGGGGCGGCCGCCTTGGCCTCCTTGAAGAGGTCCCGCACGCGCGAGGCGCCCACGCCGACGATCATCTCGATGAACTCCGAGCCGCTCATCGAGAAGAAGGGCACCCCGCCTCGCCCGCCACCGCGCGCGCCAGCAGGGTCTTGCCGGTGCCGGGCGCCCCCACCAGCAGCACCCCCTTGGGGATGGTGCCGCCGAGGCGCTGGTACTTCTCCGGCTGCTTGAGGAAGTCGACGATCTCGACCAGCTCATTCTCGACCTCGTCGATCCCGGCGACGTCCGCGAAGGTGATCGGCTCGGTGCCCACCGCGCCCGCCTCGTAGCGCCGGGCGCGGCTGCGGCCCAGGCCGAAGACGCCGCCCCCGCGCCGCGCGCCGCGCGGTTGCTGAGCCAGAGGAAGCCGCCGAGCAGCAGCAGCGCCGGCCCGAAGGCGAAGAGCAGGTTGAGGAAGGCCGAGCGCGGCTCCTCCAGCGGCTCGGCGGTGATCCGCACCCCGCGCTCCTCCAGGAGCGGCTCCAGCCGCCCCTGGTCGGCGAAGGTGGGGATGGTGGTGCTGAACTTGGTGAAGGGCTGCTGCTCGGCGGGCGCGGTCGGCTCCTGCACCGGGGTCTTGAACTCGCCCTGCACCGCCTCGCCCCGGCTGGTGATCTTGGCGACGTTGCCCGCCTGCACCTGCTCCTTGAAGAAGCTGTAGGAGACGGCGACGCGGTCGGTCGGCTGCGGCAGCAGCACGCTCTGCAGCAGGAAGATCAGCAGCCAGGTCGCGATCAACCAGATCCAGGTGCGCGGCGAGCGCAGCCGCTCGCCGAGCGTCGGCGTCTTCTGATCGTCGTTGTCGCGGTTGGGGCTGGTCGCGGTGGCGCCGCGCTTCTCTTCCGGCCCCGGCGGGCGGGGGCGCGTCTCCTCGCGCCCGTTCGCACCGGGGCGCCCGGCGGCCAGTCGCTGGCCGCTGCCGTCGGCGGCGCGGGGGGCCTCGTGGGGTGGCGGGGTGGGACTCGACATCGTTCGCAACATCCTCTCTCGGCGGGCCTGCAGCGGCCGGGCGACCATGCGCGCGCATGCAGGCCCCGCGGCGCTCGCCCGCTGCTCCAGCTACGCGGCGCGGCGGCCGCGGGCGACACCACGCACTTATCGGCCCATCGCCCAGGTCGGGCAACGCATAGTCCGCGCCGACCGCGTGATGCGTGCGAAGTTCCCCGTCCGTTATATACCCCCCGGCAGAGGACGCTGAGCCCGCACGATAACGAGGCGGAAACACCACAGCGGTGCTGGCACTGGTCAAGCGCGAACCTAGGCTGGCCGGGGATGCGCCCTCGATCGCGCCCCCTGGCCCGGACCCGACGGAGGCGGCGGATCGCCCGCCACGATCCAGTCTATTTGAGGCTCCTAATGTAGTCGACGAGCGCCTGGGTCGTATCCCCCTGCTGGAGCCGGTTCCGGATTCCGGCGATGCCGGCAGACATGCCCCCCCTCGGATAGCCGGCGACAATCTTCGCGTCTGGTTGGAGGATCGACTCGCGCAGGTACGCTTCATCCCGCACCATGGTCTGCCCGTCCTCCAGCTGCACCGGAGTGCCGAAGATGCCGTTGAGCGCGGGGCCAGCACCCGGCTGACCATTCAGGTTGTGGCAATTCGTGCAGCTGAGCTGCCCGAAGAGCTGCTCTCCCCTGGCCGCCAGATCCTGCTGGCTGCCGGGCGCGCCACGGCCCCGCAGCAGCAGCCCACCTTCCCCAGGGGGCAGAGTGCTCGTGAGATAGGAGACGACGACAAGGAAACCCAGGACGACCGCGGCAAGGAGCGCCGTCAGCGGTAGGCGCGCCGAGTTGTACATTCACTGCTCCTTACAATCATCGGTAGGATCGTCCGTGGCATTCATCCGCGGTTGCTCATTGCCGCCCAACGGATCGCCCACTTCCGCCACCTGGCCGGGGATTACAGGCGCTTGCCGCAGGATCGGGCCAGGCCCGATCCCGTCGTCACGGCCTGAACGACGCCTGACCGCCTCACGCTCGCCGCGGGAGCGCATGTGTAACACCCGCTCAGCGGCCTTCCGGCTGGAGGGCAGCCTCGGTGAACTCGTTGGCGGCGTTCCAGAGCATCCAGCTGTTCCCGCCGAAGTCCCGCGTGGCCTGGATCTGGCGCGGACTTCCTTGGGGCCGTAGTTGATGCCGCTTCAGCATGGGCAATTTTGACCGTTGGGTACGCAGACAATCCGGCGCCGAGGAGCGCCCCGCAGATGCACTGGTGCAGACCTCGATTAGCCCGCCTCCCCGGCGGCACCGCGCGACGCGCTTCACGTCGCGATCATCGATGGTACAGACGGGCTCACAGACGGGGGGGTGCCCTGCCGGGACGGTCCACCGCATCGCGACGGCGGTAGCCCGGGGTCCGGTCCCGCGCCGCGCGGATCGCGCGCTCGATCGCCTCCTTCTCCGCGGCGGTGATCGCCGTGGCGGTGCTGCGCTCGTCGAGCCGCCGCAGCGCCGCCAGCGCCTCTCGCCTGAGGTCGGCGCGCTCCCGGTGGTACCCCTCCTCGTCGGTCTTGCCAACTTCGCGGTCGAAGTCCAGGTCGACGATCCGCGCGTAGAGGTCGTCACGCAGCCGGCGTAGCGCGTCCGCCTCACACCGCCTCATGACCTCCGACCTCCTTTACATATGCTTCACCTGCAGGTGGCAGAGAACGGCAAGCGTGACGGCAAGGGTTTCGAGCCCTGGCTAACAAATTTCGCCGTTACTCGACGATAACCCTGCCATCCTCACGAGCGCTATGTGTATAGGAGGTCATGAGGCAGTGTGTCCGCCTCACCCTCCGTTTCCGCGTGCCGCGCGATCCTCGGCACGCCGAACGAGCGCGGCCAGAGCAGCGGCCCGCGGGTGTAGACCAACGCGGCGAGCCCGAGAAGCGTCCCTGCGAGCACCGGCAGGCTCATCGCGCCCCACCGTGTCGGAAGCGCGCCAGCTCGCGCTCCAGCCACTCGTCGTCGGTCGCCGGCGCGACGTCGCTCGTCGACGGCGCGCTCGCTTGCCGGTCCCCAATCCCCCCCTGGTCCCCGCGCCGCAGCCAGCCATGCAGCACGACGCCCACGATACCCAGGCCGACCAACAGCGCGACGATCGGGGCGACCCAGACGCCGAGCGCGAAGCCGCGCGCCGGCGGCTCGGCGAGGATGCTGACACCGTACACGTCGACGAAATACTGGATGATCTGCTGGCGCGATTCGCCGGCCTCCAACTTCTGTCGGATGACGTCCCGCATCTGCACGGAGATCTGCGCGTTGGAGTCGGCAACCGTCTGGCCGGCACAGACGGGGCAGAGCAGCTCTTTCGCGATCGCGCGCACCTGGTCGTCGAGCATGTCCGCGCGCGCGGGAGGCGGCAGGGCGGCGAAGGGGAGGAGGACGATCAGGAGCGCGAGGAGCGCGCACCCACGATCCAGGGAGTTGCCGGGGGCAGGGGGGATAGGCGACAGCCGGATCCTAGTCCCCATACGCCACCACCCCTCGCGGCGCCGGCTCGGGCTCCGCCGCGCGCACGGCGCGTGGCCGCGGGCGCGGCCACATGGCGAAGATGGTGCCCACCAGCACGATCACCCCGCTGATCCAGAGCCAGACGACCAGCGGGTTGACCGCCAGCAGGAAGGAGGCCCCGTTGGCGTCCCAGCCGGTCAGCACGATGAGGAAGCCGACCGCGCCCAGGATGGCCAGCGCGACGACCGCCAGCTGCCGTCGCTTGTCCCACTGCTGGGGGACGCGATCCTGGATGGACATGCCCGGTAGGCACGAAGCACCCGCCTGTTCGTGGGCGCGCTCGATAGTCTGCCCCGCCATCGCATACTCCCCAATACCGAGCGTCATGGCGCGCGCCCGCTCACCTACTCCACCCTATCACCCAAACGCTCGGCCTCAGTGCCCGCCCTCCGACGTCACCCTCGGCCTTCAACAACGCTTAACGCTCGATCGGCGCGCGGACGAGGGAGCCCCACTCGGTCCAGGAGCCGTCGTAGTTCTTGACGTCGGGGTAGCCGAGGAGCTGGGTCAGCACGAACCAGGTGTGGGCGCTGCGCTCGCCGATGCGGCAGTAGGCGACGACCGGCTGGTCTGGCGTGATCCCCTGGCCACCGTAGATCTCGCGCAGCTCGCCCGCGCCCTTGAAGGTGCCGTCCTCGCTGGCGGCGGTGCCCCAGGGGATGTTCCGCGCGCCGGGGATGTGGCCCGCGCGCTGCGCCCCCTCCTGGGGGTAGTTCGCCATGTGGACGACCTCGCCGCGGTACTCCTCGGGGGAGCGCACGTCGACGATCGGCCGCCCCGCTCGCATGTGCTCGAGAACCTGATCGCGGAAGGCGCGGAGCGACTCGTCGGCCTCCCGGGCGCGGTACTCACTCGGGGGGTACTGCGGGACCTCGCGGGTGAGGGGGCGGCCCTCGGCCTCCCACTTGGCCCGGCCGCCGTTCATGATCCGGCAGTCGCGGTGGCCGTACATCTTGAAGAGCCAGTAGGTGTAGGCGGCGTACCAGTTGTTGCGGTCGCCGTAGAAGACGACCGTCGTGTCGTTGGCGATGCCGCGCGCGGACATCAGCCGCTCGAACTGCTCCTTGCCGATGAAGTCGCGCGTGAGCTGGTCCTGCTCGTCCTCGTGCCAGTCGATCTTGACTGCACCCGGGATGTGGCCGACCTCGTACAGCAGCACGTCCTCGTCCGACTCGACGATGCGTACGTTGGGGTCGTCGAGATGCTCGGCTACCCAGTCGGTCCCCACCAGCACGTCCGGGTTGGCGTAGCCCCCTGTCGCCGTCGCCGTCTGCTCCTGGACCATCCGTTCCTCCTCCTGTCGCGGCGCCCGCGCGACGACCGGCCGCTCGCGATCCTGGTCATCCACGATGAATGGGGCTCGATCACGGCTCCATTTTTGGCTTGCCGTGCTTGCTGAGCCCATAGCGCCCCTGGCACACGTTCCACACCTTGCCAGCTAGCCCATCCCTTGCTTGATTATACCCGCCAATAGTACTATCGTCAATAGTAGCGCGGGGGAAATGTTTCCCCTGTCGGAGAGAGGCGATGCAGAGGTTTCCCCAGCCGGGCCCGGGGAAAGAGAAACACAATGACTTGTATTCCGTGCTCCGACCATCGGCGAAGCGCGGGGCTCCCCGCTGCGCCTGATCGTCTTCATCGGCGGCGTCAGCTCCATCGGCGTCGCGATCGCCGCCTCCCGCCCGGTGGCGCCCTACTTCGGCAACTCGACCTTCATCTGGGCGACGTTGATCGGCCTGATGCTGACCTACCTCTCGGTCGGCTACTACCTGGGCGGCAAGCTGGCCGACCGCTACCCGAGCGAGCGGCTGCTCTACACCCTGACCGCGATCGCCGCCGTCTCGATCGCGCTGATCCCGTTCTTGTCGCGCCCGCTGCTCAACGCCTCGGTCGACGCCTTCGCCGATCTGGCGGTGGGCGCCTTCTACGGCCGCCTGGTCGCGATCGTCTTCCTCTTCCTCGTGCCGATCACCCTGCTGGGCTGCGTCTCTCCGATGGTGATCCGGCTGCGGCTCAACGCCGTCGGCGAGGCGGGCGGCACCGCTGGCTCGCTCTACGCCCTCCCGACGGTCGGTTCCATCGTCGGCTCGTTCCTGCCGGTCCTGGTGCTGATCCCCTACCTCGGCACTTACGAGACGTTCTACGCCTTCGCGATCATGCTCGGCGTGACCTCGCTGATCGGACTGCTGCTGGCGCGGGCGTGGGTCCCGGCGCTCTCCGCGACCTCGGTCCTCCTGGTGGTGCTGCTCGTCGTCGGCCTCTGGCAGCCGGGCGATTTGCGGCGCGCGGAGGCGGGCGAACTGCTCTACGAGGGCGAGTCGGAGTACAACTACATCCAGGTGATCAAGAACGGCGACGAGGTCGGCCTGGTCCTCAACGAGGGGCACGCGATCCACTCGATCTACAACCCCAACCGGCTGCTGACCGAAGGCCCCTGGGACTACTTCATGCTGGGGCCGTACTTCAACCGGGACCAGCGGCCGGAGGATGTCGACTCCCTCCTGCTGATCGGCCTGGCCGGCGGGACGACCGCCCGGCAGTTCACCAACGTCTACGGCCCGATCCCGATCGACGGGGTGGAGATCGACCCGCGGATCGTCGAGATCGGCCGCGAGTACTTCGCGATGAACGAGCCGAACCTCAACGTCTTCGTGGAGGACGGCCGCTACGTCCTCAAGCGCACCGACCGCACGTACGATGTGATCGGCGTGGACGTCTACCGCCAGCCCTACATCCCGTTCCAGTTGACGACGCGCGAGTTCTTCCAGGAGAGTTACGATCGGCTGAACGACGACGGCGTGATGGTGCTCAGCGCCGGGCGCTACGGGACCGACTACCGCCTGGTCCACGCGATCGCGACGACGACGAAGGCGGTATTCCCGAACGTCTACCTGATCGACGTGGGGCGCTTCTCCAACACGATGGTCGTCGCCACCAAGCAGCCGAGCGACCTCGCCAATTACCGCGCCAACATCGCGCAACTGCCGCAAGGCTCGCCGCTGCGGACGATCGGCGAGTTGAGCCTGCAGACCGGGAACATCCGCGAGTGGACGGGCGGGGGCGACGAGCACATCGTCTTCAGCAACAACCGCGCGCCGGTGGATCTGGTGATCGACCAGGTCATCATCGGCGCGGCGCAGGGCGAGAGGCGCCGGTGACCGGGCCTCGCCAAGACCTCCCACGGGAACACGCCCGATCACGCGTGCTGCCGGCTCGAGCAACGGCACGGCCTGGGCCGCGTTGGAACAGGTCGGCGTCCCCGGTGTGCGCGAGCCAGGGACAGAACCATCTCGTGGCGGCGGTCACCGCCGCCCCAGCTGGGTCGCGATCTTGACCGAACCTTGAGGTCGTCCCGCATCGGGACTTGAGGATTCCCGGGCATACTGGGACAGCAGCGGGGAATCATGACGACTGCCCCGCAGGAATAGGTCCGACAGGAGGAAACACGCGTGGGTGTGCTGGGAGGATGCGCGGCGGGCGCCGGCTGGGGCCTGCTCGGTCTCGCGCTGACGCTGGTGTTCTGGGTCGGCGTGATCGGGCTGCTCGCCTCGCGCGCGCGCGGCTTCGGCCGGGGCGCGCCGGCGGCGGCCCGGACGCGGGCCGCCGGCGGGGATCGGGCGTTGGCCACACTGCGCGAGCGTTACGCTCGCGGCGAAATCGACCACGGCGAGTTCGAGGAACGGCGCAGGGCGCTCGCCGATCAGTTCCCGGCGCTCTAGGCTATCCGGTGGCGCGCCTCCCGACTCGCGAACGGTCCAACTGAAACGTGGCCGCATCGGACCGCCAATCCCGGTCGCGACGCTGAGAACAGGGGGGACGATGGTGTCGAGGTGGCACGGTGGGTGGCTGGACGAATCGACCATGGGGCGGCGTCCCCGGTTGCGGCCCGAGCGCGGCGGTTATGGCCGGCCGCGAGGACCGAGGGCGCGCCCGGTCGGCGCCCCGGACCCGGCAATGCTCGACCAGCTGCCGAACGGCGGCGAAGGCGTCGCGGCCATTAATGGCGCCTGTGATACTCGCGCAAGGCACGATATCCGACGCAGAGCGTTTATGCGCGCCGATGCGTGGTGGCCGACCGGCCCGCACCCGCCTGGCCCGGCTGCCGCGGACACCACCCCGGCCGGGCATTGGGGCACGTCATGCAGACAAGCCCCGTCGGACAACTCCGCGCACCGGCCGCCAGCCGCCTGGACACGGCGGCCGCGGAGGCGGCGGGCTAGGTCCCCTCCGCGCCGGCCCTGCCCGTTGGCCCGTCCTCCGACACAGATATGTCCCTCCAGGGGCGTGCGCGCCCAACATGCTGCGAAAGCAGTCAAGGAGAATCGGATGCTTCGGAAAGTCACGCTTCTGCTCTTTCTGGCCCTCGCCCTCGTCGGGCGACCGACCGGCGCCGAGGCGGCGCAGGACGCGACATGGCTGGACCTGCCGCCCGGCATTGCCGCGCAAGCCGAACCGATCCACGAGGCGATGATGGCGCGGTGTCAGCGCGCGGGGATGTCGCCCGAGCACATGCGGATGATGATGGTCGACCTGCAGCGGATGGCCGACCAGTTGCCGCCGGGCGTCTTCCTCGAGATCCTCCGCCTGATGTCGGAGATGGATATGGCGGAAATGATGGCTGTGCACCAGGCGGTGCGCGAGGGCGGACTGCTGCAAGAGCCGCCGGGGCAGGTCGCGCGCTTCGTGCGGGAACTGGCGCGCTGAACCACGACGATACCCCGCGGGCGGGGGGGCTGCGTCCCCCCCGCCCGCGCTTCGTCACGGGTTTGGGGACGTCGTTGGGTACACGAAGGTGTTGGAAAAAACGGCCGATCAACTCACGCACGCGGTAACCGGCGCGACGGCGCCCACAGGGCCGTCGCGAGGGAGGGCGCTTCCCCACACCGATGCCGCCCCGGAGGCGCGAACGATATGATGCTCGTGGCAAAGTTGCGCGCGCGGTGGCGGCGTCGGGTGGCGCGCGCGCGGCGGGTGTATCCGGTGGATGTGCTGTGGCGGGCGTTCGGGGAGTTCTCGCGTCACCAGGGAGCCATTTACGCCGCCGCGGTGTCATACCATGTCCTGCTCTCCCTCTTCCCGTTGCTGATCTTCCTCGTGGCGGTCTTCGGCCTGATCGTGCGCACCCCGGCGATCGGGACGCAGGCGGTGGAGGCCATTGTCGCCCAGATCCCGGTTGGGGCCGGGCTGCGGGGCCAGGCCCTGAACCTGGCCGGCCTATCGAAGACGCGCGGCGGCCTGCTCGGGCTGGCCGGGCTGGTGAGCGCGGCCTGGACGGCCAGCGGGATGTTCGGCGCGCTGCGGCGGGCGCTCAACAACGCGTTCGATGTGCCGGCGGCGCGCTCGTTCGCCCACGGGCGCGCCCTGGACCTGGCGGGCGTGCTGGGGGTGCTGGTGCTGGGTGCATTGTCCACCGCGCTGACGGCGGCGTTGCGCATCTCCCGGGCGCTGGGGGACAGGGTGTTCACGGGGTTCCTGGTCAACTTGGCGTGGGGAGTGGTGTACGTCCTGCTGCCGCTTGCGATCTCGGTCCTCGTGTTCGTCGTGCTGTACCGGCTGATCCCGAATCATGCGCTCGCGTTACGTGACCTGTGGATCGCCGCGCTGGTGGCCGGGGTGGGGTACGAACTGGCGAAGGCGGCGTTCGGGCTGTATCTGGCGAACTTCGGGCGGTACCAGGAGGTGTACGGAGCCCTGGGCGGGGTCGTGGCCTTCCTGGTCTTCGTCTTCCTGGTGTCGAACATCGTCATCTTCGCCGCGGAGCTGGCCTCCGAGTTGGCGCGGGATCGGGCGCGGGGCGCCCGGAGGCGGCGCTGACCTGGACCCGCTGCCGCCGGCTTGCCCACCGAGCCCGCGCCGAGCTAGGGGGGGCCTGGTCGCTCCCGCCGCCGTTCGTCGACCGCCTCGGGGCGGCGGACTCGCGCCCCGCCGGGCGCCAGGGTTGAACCAACTTCCGCGCCATGCCTCATCACCGCGGATTACCCGTTCCCCGGCGCAAGCGATCGCGGCGTAGCGCACGAGTTGTGCAGGATCCAGTGCGCAGGACTTGCGCGTCGAAACGCCAGCGCGCCCCGGCGGGCCATGAATCTGCCGCGTGGCGGCGTTCCGCGGATGCCCGTCATCGTAGAGCGGCACGCGCCGACGATACGGGGCCGGCGACGGGTGCGGGAGCCATCCGGCACGGCGCGGGGCGCCCTGAGCTCGACGCGCGCGCTGAAGGTGAAGACGATCTCGCCGCCGAGGTAGGCCGCGCCGAAGACAACGGCCAAGCCGGTGGTGGACAGCCCGTCACCGCGTTTGCGTCTCCCGGCCACGCGCGCCGGGCGAGAGGGTGGACAACTGCGCCGCGGCGCAGTTCAACAGCATGGGCACGAACGCGACCCGGCGGGCTTCACCCTCGGCATGCCGGAAGTCGGCGCATCCGGTCATCATGGCCGGCATCACCCGGAGGAGTCCCAGGCCGACGGCCCCGTCCGCGCTGCGCCGAACTCGGGCGAGGTCCCGGCACATCGCCGTGAGCCGGGCGCCGATCGGCGCGTCCGCGAGCGCCCGGCGCAGCGGAGGTCGAACCACGACCGGCCCTCAAGAAGGCTCATCATCAGGCGCCCCGGTCGGCTGTCGCCGGCCAACATCACGCGCATACCGCGCCGGCACTGCTCGGCGAGCGGATCCACCCAATCCCGTCGCCGCGTAATCGCCGCGCGGGCGGGGCGCGGGCCCGGCCCCGCGCCCCGCCCCTCAACCCCGCGGAACTCGTGCGCCGATCCGCCCTTCGAGCCGTCGGAGCAGCCCTTGACGTTGCAGCGCCCACTCGTCTGATGTAGCCGGGTGGTACCCCCCGGGCTGGTTCGCCCACCGGGGACATCTGCGCGGCCAGCCGCGACTGCTGAGGCGCCGGCTGGCCGCGCTCCAACCCGGCGAGGTGCCTCGATTTGGCCGGGGGCCGCGCTGGCCTCGCGCGGCCCCCGGTGTTGCCCGCGCGCCTTCCGGCGGTTCCCACGCTGGCAACCTCCTGCGTTCGCGCACGGCGCGGCTCCTCCGCTACCCCTTGCCGTTTCGGACTGCGCTATGATCCCATCCGGTCTTCCGTCACCTCCACCGCTCTCGTGCCCACGCGGCTCCTGGGCAGCCGTGCTTGCCACCGATGCCTACTCCCGCTGCCGCCCATGTGTCGGCCCTGGTCATGGTCGTTACTGGCGCTCCTTCATCGCCTCGCGCATGACAATCGCGCGTGCCTACTCCTCCGGCGAAGGTGGGGAACGGTCGGCTGCACGCGGCGGCGGATTGATGGCGAACCCGCGTTCCAGCCACGGATAGGCCCACCAGACGGCGGCCAAACTGCCGAGCAGCCCGGTCGACACCCGCCACGCCCAGGTGCTGTCGCGCAGCCCCACCGTCTGACTGAGCACGTCGACCGCCATCGGCAGGTTCAGCAGTGCCAGGAAGCGCCAGTCGAGCGGGCACAGCCGCCGGCGGCGGGGCGCGAAGAGGAGCCCACCCAGGAACAGGCCGAGGGCGATCGCGATCATGCGCTGCTCGAGCGCTAACTTGTGCCCGAAGAGGAAGAACGAGTGGTCCAGGCGCTGCGGGCAGAATGGCCGGTAGGCCAGGTAGAGGAGCGTCGCCAGCGGCTCCCAGCCGCGCGCCCGCAGCCAGGGCGCCAGCGCCGCGCCGCCGACGGCCACCGCGGTGGCCGCGTTGAGGATGAGCAGCCAGTGCGCGGCGAGCCAGGGCGACCCGGAACCGGCGGGGCGCGGCATGCGCCCGGGTGCAGGGGTGGACAATGCGCGGCACTCCTCGTCATATCCGCGGGTCCGCTTGCCGCGCGGACCCGCGAAACCGATGACGGTAGCCGACGCGTCGCGTCGGCTACCCGGTCGATCCATCACAACGGCCCGGCCGAGCCCTGGGCTAGAGATCGTGCAACCACGGGCAAAGTAGCCGGTGGGAAAGTACCGCTTTCGTCCTTGGACGTGGCACTTCCAGCTGCGCGGGGGTGCTCGAACCCCTCCAGCCGATGTTCCGGTCCCCGGAGTTGGCGTGAAGTACCGCCTCCCCTGATGCTCGGCACTGCCACGGCGCCGCGGATGGCCGGTGACCGACCACGTGGTTCTCACCCGGTCACGAAGTGCGCCGCCACTTTGCCCCTGGTCGCACGTTCTCTAGCTCAGGGCCGGCCGGGAATGCTGGGCCGCGCCGTCACCCGCCAGGGTAGGGGGCGGCCGACATTCCCGGCCACCGCCCGCCCGGCGAGCGCCCCGCTCGCGCCGGGCGCGACGCCGGCGTCAGCCTCGGCACTGCCAGCGGGCAGGCCGCCGGCCACAGCCGCAGCGCACCCGCGGCCAAGTCCGTGACCGCGGCCAGGGCGACTGCGCCGCCGACCACCCAGCAGGCGATCGCGGCCCTAGGCCGCGGCCATCCCGGCGATAGTCGCCGAGACGGCGATCAGAGGCATCCTTTGCGGCCCGTACCGCACAAGTCGAGTATAAACGGCGGTCGTACCATCGTCAATAGTATAGAGTCGCGGCGTTGGCGGAGGCGCCGCGCTCCGGGCCGGAGCGCCGGTAGCTCAGTCCTGAGCGCGCGACGCCCTCGTCGCGCAGCCCCTCCATGTAGCCCTGGATCGTCGCTAGGGACGCCCGCCGCTCGTGGGCCACGTCGCCGAGCAGGGTCAGGCGCTGCCGCTCGGTTTCCCCCAGCGCCGCGGCGAGGGTGCTGGAGCTGGTGGTCAGCTCGCCCGGTTCGCCCCCCCGCGGCAACCCGCTGCCTGCCAGGTCGCGGATCGGGGCGGTGATCCGGCGGCTCACGACGACGACGGCCAAGCCCGCGGTGGCGATCGCCACCGGGCGGAACAGCGCGTCGGCGAAGGCGGTGACCGGGTCGCGCCGGGCCACCACACCCATCTCGGCCATGCCCATCTTGCCCGGCAGGCCCGGTAGGTGGCGCATGGCGCGGTCGAAGGGCGGGTGGCCGCTGAGCGAGACGGCCGGGGTCGTCGTTGGCGCGGCGACCGCGACGACCGGCAGATAGGACCGCGGGAGTCTGGCGCGGACGCCGGGTCGGCAGCGCTGGACCGGCATCGCCCTGGACCGCCTCATGACGGGCGCGGCCACCAGCGGTTGCCGACCCTGCGGATTGCAGCCGGCCACGACATAAGGGGACACATGCCGGTCAGACTGCTGGCCGATGAATGATGAGCACCGGCGGGAATTCCAGCCCATGCCCTTCTTCATGGTCGGCCACCGATGCAGGCCTCCGGCGCGCTCTAACCCACCGGCAGCATCACATCGGTGACGCCGGTGTGTACGCTTGAGGGATGGCAGATAGCCTCGCCGGCGAATTGAACGATGTGAGCGTGGAACACACCCCGTCTGTATGCTAGCGTAGTGGATCAGGGGCTGACCTGCTCGACACCTCGTCCGGCGCCGGCGCACCGACCTCGTCGAGGATCAGCAGCTGGTCTGAGCCGCTCGAGCGGCCGAGCTCCTTCGCGCACCTGGCACCCTGGCCGGCGAGGACTGGCGACAGGTCTTCCCGTGATCGCCCCGGCCGGACACGCTGCTTCCTGGTCCTGGTGCCCCCGGGCCAGCTCGAGGATCAGGTAGCGGTTGAGCTGGGGCAGAGCTCGGTCGGCCTGGTCGGTCGCGAGGACGGGGAACTTGGCCTGGCCGATGCGCGGCGTGCATGTTCTCGTCGAGCTGGCCAGCTCCTGCTGAGCGGCGGAGGTGGCAGCCCCTGCTGTACATGGCGGGCGAGCGTGGACACCCAGCTCGCCAGCGTGGCAGGCCGCACGTCTGGCGCGGCGGTGGCCGCGGTCGCGGGCACCTCCGTGGCGCGAAGCGGTCGAGATCGTCAGGGGATGCAACACCGGCCGCCGCGCCGTCTCCCGCTGCTCGGCCAGGACACCGCGGTCGGCCCCATCGCGGCCGGCGTTCGGCGGCGGCGATACCTCGGGGCGTAGCGGGCGCCCATCCCCGCCGCGGCGCCTCGATGCGGTCTGGGCGGAGCGCCGGTGCGTGGTCGAGGGCGCTCCGCCCCGGCGATCCTCGCCGAGGCGGGTGCGGCGACGACCGTCTGCCCGTCGGGGCTGGCTGAGCGACCAGGCGCTCCGCATACCGGGGCGGCGCGCGCTCGAAGCTGACGACCTGCGACCGCAGCGCCGCGCCGCTGGGGGCGGTAGCGCCGGCCGGAGCGGCATCCTCGGCGGCGCATCGATGCGCCTACCGCGGTGGGGGCGGTCACCCTCGAAGCGGCTCCACCGTCGCGACCGCGTGCAGATGTTGCGACGAGCGCGGCTGCTGCGACGTGGCCCGCAGGAGACGATGCGCCGCGGCAGGGCGGCAGGCGGCGACGTGGCCGGCCGCTGGCGAGGAGCACCGCGCTCAGATGAACCTTCTGCCGCGCCGGCGGCCGCGACCGCCTCGACGCGTCGCGCCAGGGGCGACGAGGGGGCGAGAGGCTCGCCGCCACGCCCGCAACTGGACAGCGTCCTCGTTCGCCCGTGCTCGGCGACGGGGCTATGGCGGTCGGCCGGGCGGGTGCTGATCGACCCGTCGATGATCGCCCGACCGGGTCGAGGGTGGCCTTGCGCGCTACGTCATGCCTTTCGGGGGGACCGCCGACCGTGCGAAGCGATCGCCCGCACTTCTTGTGCTCATGGTAGCGCCCGTCGGATCGTTTCGATCAAGACCTCCGCCACATCATGGGGCGAGGTGTGCACCGATGCTACCTCAATATCGTTGCCGTATACCGTGGACACCCACAAGCAGGCGCACGTCCTGGTGGCCGCGGTGCGGCCTGGCGCAGTGTCATCAACACCGGCCGGATCGTCTCGCGGCTGCTCGACCAGGACACCGGGTTGGCCGGGGCCGGACTCCGCCGCGGCCCTCGATCGCGGTCTGGGCGGACCGGTACCGGGGCGCACCGGAGATGTGGAGGGCCACTGAGCGACGAGGCGGGCGGCGCCGGATCATCCGTCAGCGCCAGCGGCTCATCGATGCGTACGCGGTGGGGGCGGGTCGAGGAGCTCCAGGACCGCGTGCAGATGTTGGAAGCGCGGCTGCGCGACGTGGCCCAGAGGAGCAGCAGCTGAGAGGAGCACCGCGCTCAGGTTGCCGCGCTGGCGGCCCCTCGACGCGTTCCGGGCGACGATCGCGGCGGGCTTGGACAACCTCGTTCGCCCGGCGGCGGGAGCGCTGGCGGAGTCGGTCCTGGTCGTCGACGCTACGTCATGCCTTTCGGGGGGACCGCACGGCAAAGGTGGCGGATTACGCCATCGCACATCATGGGCGCGGTGGCACCGATGCCCATAGGTCTCCTGTCAGCGGATCGTCTCGATGTAGACCGGGTTGGCGGGCTGGACTCCACAGGTTGGAGATCTGCCGGATCATCCGTCGGGCCGCTTGTGCGGACGGTCGCGGAGCCCAATCGCCGTGGGCATGCAGCACGCGATAGCCCCCCTGAGCGAGAAAGTCGGCTCGTCGACGACGACGCGCACCGGCGGACGGCTCACGGCCCCATTCTCTGTCAGCGGCCGGGCAGCCCGACAGGTTATCCCTCACGAGGCCGACGGTGCGGAGACGAAGCGGGCCGCGCCTGGACGGGGTGGACGCGACTATGGCGCCGAGACGGCGGTGGCGCTAGACCCTCCCCACCGGTGGCGAGCCCGAGCACCACCAGTGGCCGTCCAACTTGCATGAGAATCAGGGCTACGCCCGCTGCCGACTCGACACACTCAAACGCCGCTCCTCCGGATTGCGTGATCACGCGGTCAGCGGAAGAGCCAGAAGTGGGACAATGCCAGATTGCTATTTATCCAGGTCGGCGAGCAGTTTGCAGGAGCAGGGAGCGGACCGGGCAGAATCGTGGGGAGGGGACAGGCCTCCGCTACACGCTCGGCCACATGATCACTGACGCACGTGGGTCGTCGGGCCGGCAACACACGAGCATTCGATTTGTTGCTAGCACTCGTCCTCTTCGCATCGCGGCCCACGGTGTGTTGCCACGGTCACGACCCACCCGTGTCAGGCCTCCATAAGGCCGGGTGTGCTCCGCTACTCCCCATCGCAGGCAAGCCGCAGCTTCCACGCCGCCATCCACCCCTGATGTTGATGAGTGTCCCCGCGCCCCGCGCGCCTGCAGCAGGCTGCTGGCGACGCTGGAGCGGTACCTGGCGCAGATCACCGCCACCGGCCCGTCTCCTCGGGCGGGCGTCCGCGCCCGCGCGATGGCGGCGGCGTGCCGGTGGCGCGCGCCAGGATGTGACCGCTGGCCCACGTCGTCGTTGCGGACGTCGAGCACCGTCAGCCCCTTCGGTCATCCGCAGCCGCTCCGCCAGTTCCCGCGCCGAGATTTGGGGCAGCGTGACGACCTCGCGGGCGGCCGCGTGCTGGGCGTCCATCCCGTCCACGAGGTAGCCCGCGACCCGGTCCAGCCCGATCCGGCGCAGCTCCGTCCGCGCCTCCGCGACCGCCTCGTCGCGGTCGAGGACGAGGATCAGGTCGCGGTCGTAGGGCGCCAGCCAGCCGAGCCAGGCGACGAAGTTCGGGCCGAGGCCCGCGAAGACGGCCCCCGGCACATGCCCGTCCCCGAAGGCCTCGGGCGTGCGGGCATCGATCACCAGGGCGCCCGCAGCCTGCCGCTTCGCCACCTGGTCGGGCGCCAGCGCCTCCCCGGCGGGCAGCGCGGCGAGGAGCGGGGCGCCAGCCTTGTTGACTCGCTTGAGAACCGGGTAGTAGGTCGGCGGCTCCGGCATCCCGCGCAGGACCCCCTCGATGAACCCCTCCCGGGAGGTGGCGTGGAAGGCGTAGTTGACGAGCTTCTCCTGCCCGATCGTCGTCGCGGGCGCGTCGCCGATCTGCTTGCCGCAGGCGGAGCCGGCGGTGTGGCCGGGGTAGACGACCAGGTCGTCGGGGAGGGTCTTGAGGCGTTCAACGACCGTGCGGTAGAGCTGCTCCGCCAGGCCGCGGGTGGCGCCCTCCCCCGAGAGGTCGGGGCGTCCCACATCGCCGACGAAGAGGGCATCGCCCGAGAAGAGCGCGAGCGGCCGGTCGCCCTGCACCGGGTCGACGAGGAGGTACGACAGGTGCTCGGGCGTATGCCCCGGCGTGAAGTAGGCCCGCAGGCGCACCACCCCGACCACGACCTCGTCGCCGTCGTCGAGGGGCGTGTGTGCGAACGCCCGGTGGCCCATCCGGCTTGCGTAAACCGGCGCGCCCGTCGCGGCGGCCAGTTCCTTCGCACCCGAGACGAAGTCGGCGTGGACGTGCGTCTCCAGGATCGCACCGATCTGGACCCCGTGCCGTTCCGCCCATTCCAGGTAGGCGTCGACATCGCGGCGCGGGTCGATGACCGCGGCGACGCCCGCCGCCTCGTCGGCGACCTGGTAGGCGACCTGCGCCAGCCCCGGCGTGAAGATGCGGTCAAGGGCATACGCGCGTCGTGGCATGCTCATGTATCCTCCTTGTGGCTTGGTGTTCAGTTGCTGAGTCGCTCACCGTCATTCGCAGCGACGGTGGTGACAGACCACGGGCTGTGGCGGTAGCGCTCTCCCAGGACGCCGGCTCAACGGGGCGTCAGCGGCTTCTCCGCACAACTCAGGGCCCGGCAGCGCTGACACCAGCCGCGGTGGCAACGCGCCGACGAGGGGACGGAGCGGCAGGTCTGTCACCCGCACCTGGCCACTGTCGGCACTGAAGGTCGTCTCCAGGACGTTGGTCGGCCCGCGGTACCGTCGGCTGGCGGAGAACCGGTCCACCGGCGCAAGGCGCAGGAAGCCGCCCTTCTCGGCGTCCAGCAGGCGGCAGAACACGGCCGGCGCGTCGAACCGCCCGGGACAGTACCAGTCCACCGCGCCGTCGAGGGAGATCAGGGCGGCGGTGTGGCAATCCCCGATGACGGCATAGGCGCCGATGGGCGGATACCGCGTGCCGCACCCGGCAGAATCACGCATCATGGCTGGCTCCCGATGTTATCGCCTTCCTAGAAGAAGGGGGCGGCGGCCACGACGCCGGCGGCGGGGAAGGCGATCTGCCCGCAGTAGGTGGCCGCCCATAATTGGGTGCTCCGATCCGTGACCCACTGTCGAAGTCGCCGTGTGCGGCGTACTGCGCGCCGGGCGCCGGCTCCCAGGGGTTGTTCGGCCGATCCGGGCTGGCAAGGACGTCGTCCCGCGCCTCGTCGCCCATCCGCGCGAGCTATCGGTCGAGCGGGCCGGGGATGAACTCCTGATCCCAGACCGCCCGCATGATGGGCCAGCCGACGAGCAGCTCGCGCGGGTGGTGGTGGGCGGCCCAGGAGACGGCCTCGGCACCGACCTCCGGCTGGAAGATCGGCGGCGCCGGCTGGGGCTTGCGCGGCAGGCGCTCTTGAGCCAGCTGAACTGTGGGATGTTGGGCGTCGGCATGTGGACGGCGATCAGCTTGACGTTGCTCCCTGCGTGGAGCAATTCGCCCGGATCGAGTCGGTGAACCCGGCGATGGCATGCATGGCGCCGCAGCACGCCGCCTGCAGCGGGACGCCGCGGCCCGCGTGGGCGGAGCCGACCTGGACGATGGTGGCAGGGTGGGGGGGTAACATGCGCCGGTGCGCCGCCAGGGGCCGGTGTACGTGACCGAGGTCGGCGATGTCGATCACGCGGCGGAACTCGTCGGCCGTCATCTCCCGGAAGGGCGAGAAAACCGAGGTCATCGCCTTGTTGACCCAGATGTCGATGGGCCCGAACGTCCCCTCCACCCGCGCCGCGGCCCCCTCCACCTGCTCGGCATCGGCCCGTCGGCCGGCAGCACCAGCGCCCGCCCGCGGCCTCGACCTCGCGGCGGGCGTCCTCCAACCGGTCGTGGTCGGGCGAGAGCAGCCCGATGTCTGCCTCCCGCCTGGCAAATGCCTGGACGA
>JAUJMV010000075.1 GCA_030446685.1 Thermomicrobiales bacterium
TTCATCACCGGGCGATCCGACCGCGACGCGATCGAGCTGGCGGGGATTGTCCGCGACCTCGGCGTGCGCTCGTCGCTCATCGTGCCGCTGGACATCGCCGGCACGCGCCGCGGGGTGCTCAGCGCCGTCTCGGCGACCCCGGACTTCTTTTCCGAGCGTGACCTGCGCTTCATGGGGACGGTCGCGGGCTGGGTCGGCCTGGTCGGGTACCGCGTCGCGCACGTCGAGCGGGTCGTCGCGCAGGCGGCCCAGGAAGGGATGGCGGCCGTCGCCCAGGAGCTGGCGCGGCTCACCGGCCGCCAGCAGGAAGTCGCCGGGCTGATCGCCGCCGGCCTGACGAACGCCGAGATCGCCAGGCGGCTCGTCCTGACGCCGGGCACCGTCGCCAACCATGTCGAGCACATCCTGCGTCGCCTGGGCCTCCGAAGCCGCGTGCCTGAGATCCGTGCATAACTGTTCTGGTAAGTTCGGGGCATGCTGATCGAGGAGGACGAGGCGATGGAGCTGGCGGGCGAGCAGCGGAGCCTGCTGGACGCGTACCTGGGGCACTTCGCGCCGCTGCTCGGGGATCGGCGGACCGGACGAACGTTCCGGGCGACGGTGCAGGGGATCCTCGGGGCCCAGACGCTGGTAGCCGCACGGATCGCGGCGTTTTCCCCCTGAGCTGGCGACGGGCAGTCGGACCGGGGCGCAGCGGATCCGGCGGATGGCGCGGGGCACCTCGACCAAGCGGTCGGAGCTGGACGCCGAGCACCTGACGGCGCGGCTGCGCGAGCGGGGGGTCGAGCAGCTGCGGGACGAGGACGAGGTCTGGGCGATCGTGGACCCGTCCGAGCTGCGCAAGCCGCACGCGCGGGAGCTGCCGCACCTGATGCGGGTGCGGAAGACCGGCGGGGAGAAGGGCACCGTGCCCGGCTACCGGACGCTCAACGTGCTGGGCGTGGGGCGGGGCGGCCGGCGCGGGATCCTGTACCACCGGCTGTTCAGCAGCCAGGAGCCGGACTTCGAGAGCGAGTCGACCGAGATCCGGACGGCCCTCGCGACGGTCGGGGCGGCGCTGGCCGGCAAGCGGGTGACCTACCTGCTGGACAGCCAGTTCGACGACGTCGCGGCCTGGAGCACGATCTGGCGGCAGGAGCAGCACCCGGTCTGCCGGCTCAAGCATCCCGAGCGGCTGGTCGCGGTCCCGGACGGGGCCGGGGGCTGGCGAGCGGGCAGCATCGCCGAGGCGCAGGGGCAGGCCCGCGAGCTAGCGGCGGTCCGGACCGAGCTGCTGGTGCGCAAGCGGGGGCAGCGCGCCCCCAAGCGCCAGCCCTGCACCGCGCGCATCGCCGCCTGCCCGGTCCGGGTCGCCTACCCGACCGACGTGCGCGGGCGGCGGACCAGCCCCAAGCGCGTCAAGGACGCCCGGGTGGTGGTGGTCCGGATCGAGGGCACCGACTGGGAGCCCTGGCTGCTGCTGACCGACTGGCCGGTCGTGGACGCGGCCGGGGCCCTGCGGGCCTTCCGGATGTACCGGACCCGCTGGGCGGTCGAGGACTGCTTCAAGTTCACCAAGGACGTCCTCGGCTGGGAGGACGCCCAACTGCTGGATCTCGACGCGATCCGCACCCTGGTCGCGCTCGGCTGGGTCGCGGCCGGCTTCCTCTACGAGCTGGGCGTCGCGCTCGACTGGCCCGAGGTCCAGCCGCTCGGGCGCCTGGGCGGCTGGACCCCGCGCCCGGATCGCCCGCCGGGCACGACGCTGCTGACCCGCGGGCTCCAACGCCTGCTCGATCACCTGGCCACCGACACCATCCTGCGCGACCAGATCGCCCGCCACGGCGCATTACCGCCGCGCCTGGCAGCCCTCCTCGGCCACGCCGCTCCGACCTCGTAGTTATGCACGGATCTCAGCCCGGGACCGTGGCACAAGGCCATTTCATCTTGACGAAAGGTGAGGTACGCTAGCGGGAGTCGCGAGGGGGAGGCTGAGCGATGGGCTTGGTGCGCAAAGCGGTGCCGAGCGGACCGTCGGCGCCGGCCGGGTCGTTGGCGGAGGCGTTGGCGGCCGTCCCGGAGCCCCGGCGTCCGTACGGGTGGCGGCCGGAGTACCCGCCGTTGCCGCTGGTAGGGCTGTTGCAGGTGACGGTGGCGGCGATGCTGTGCGGGGCGCGGGGCCAGTCGGCGGTCGCGCAGTGGGCGCGGGAGCGGCTGGAGGACTGCCCGGCGGCATTGGTGGCGCTGGGGCTGCCGCCCGGGCGCCGGCCGAGCGTGGCGACGCTGCATCGGGTCTATCGGGCGCTCGATGTCGCGGCCTTCGAGCGGGCGTTGGGGGCGTGGCTGGCGCGGGCGGGGGTGGAGCCGGTCGAGGCGGTGGCGGTCGACGGCAAGGCGTTGCGGGGTATCCACGGGGACGCCGTGCCCGGGGTCCACCTGGTGGCGGCGTACGCCCACGGGGCCGGCGAGGTGCTCGCGCAGGTGGCGGCGCCGGGCAAGGGCCGGGAACTGGCGGCGGCCAAGGCGCTCCTGGCCGACCTGCCGCTGGCCGGGCAGGTGGTGACCGGCGACGCGCTGCTCACGCAGCGGGCGGTCTGCGAGCAGGTCGTCGCGGCCGAGGGGGACTACCTGCTGCCGGTCGACGCGAACCAGCCGACGCTGCGGGCCGAGGTCGAGGAGGCGTTCCCCCCCCTGGCTGGAGGCCGCGCGGAGCGGGCGCGTCGATGAGGCCGGCCTCCCGCTGACCCCGCGCTGGCTGGCCGACCAGGGCGGGCGGATCAGCGGCGTGGTGGCCCGCGCCCCGAAGGCCCGCCACGGGCGGCACGAGCGGCGGGTGCTCTGGGCGATCCACCACCCCGGGGTCCTGCGCTGGCTCGGCAGCACCGGCACCCAGCGCGCGCCGTGGCCCCACGCCCGCCAGCTCTGCCGCCTCGAGCGCCACCGCACCCCGACCCGGCGCGGCGTGCCCGGCGGCCCGACCACCGTCGAGGTCGCCTACTTCGTCACCAGCCTGCCGCCCGAGCGCGCCGACGCCGCCGCCCTGCTCCGCTACCAGCGCGGCCACTGGGGGATCGAGAACCGCCTCCACTACGTCCGCGACGTCGCCTTCGACGAGGACCGCTCCACCGTCCGCTCCGGTGCGGCGCCCCAGACCCTCGCCGCCTGCCGCAACCTGGCCATCGCGCTCCTGCGCCGCGCCGGCCTCCCCACCAGCGCCGCCGGCCTCCGCACCTTCGCCGATCGCCCCCACGCCGCCATCGCCCTCATCGCCGCTTCGGGTGCCGCAAGAGGAAATGCCCCTGCGGGTCGACAGTCACCCGCGGCGACCGACTCGACGCCCGCCCGCGGCAACCTCGCCGATCGGACCTCGCTCTCTGGCAGTTGCGCACGGTAAGCTTGTCGAGCGTCGGCGAGCCATCGGCGCTCGCGACGGCCGGTGCCTCGTGTCCCGGCCGGTTCGGTTCTCAACTTCGTCGCGCTGGGTGGGTCCGTGCTCCCATTCGTGAGGCGGCAGCTCAGCCGCCACCTCGACTTCTACAGTCCGGCCGCCGACGAGCGCGGGCT
>JAUJMV010000004.1:0-39025 GCA_030446685.1 Thermomicrobiales bacterium
TGTCACTGGACAACAACAGCGTTCGCGGCGGGCGCCCCGCCCGGCGGGGCGCCCGCCTGTCCGGCGAACTCCGCAATCAGGCGCGCGACCGCGGCGGGCCGATCCTCCTGCGGGAAGTGGCCGGCGCCGGGGATCACGCGAACCGCCGGCTCCGCGCCGGGGATGGCGCGGCGGATCCGCTCGGCGGTGCGCGGCGGGAAGAAGGGGTCGCCCGCGCCCCAGATCAGCCGGGTCGGCACGGTCAGATCGCGCAGGTGGGCCGCGCAGCGCAACACGAACCCGGCCTGCCCGGCGAGCGCCCGCAGCGAGCGCTGGGCCTCGCGCCAGCCGTCGATCGCGCGGTAGGGCCGGGCGTACTCCGCCTCGTCGGCGGCGCTCAGGGCCGTGCCGGGGGCGAGGAGCTGGCGCAGCCCGGCGAGGTAGCGGCGTTGACGGGCCTCGTCCAGCCCCGGCCCGGCGCGGCCGAGCCAGGCGAGCGAGAGGTCGGCGAAGGGCGGCACGATCGCGGGGAGCAGCCCCAGGACCAGCGGCGGGGTCGGGAAGATCGTCGTGTCGAGCAGGATCAGCCGCTCCAGCCGCGGCCCGCCGGCCGGATGTCCGGCTCCGGGGAGCCGCCCGGCGCGGACGACCGCGTCGGTCAGCGCGACGAGGCCGCCCAGGTCGTGGCCGGCCAGGACGAAGCGGCCCACGCCCAACTCGCGGAGGAGCGCGTCGAGGAAGCGCCCCAGCCCCCGCGGCCCCGCGCGCGGCCGCGGCGCGGAGCGGCCGTAGCCGGGGAGATCGGGGGCGAGGATGCGCCAGCCGGGGAGCGCCGCCGCCAGGCCAGGCAGGCAGCGCCGCCAGAGGTAGGAGGAGGTGGGCAGGCCGTGCAGCAGCACCAGCGCCGGGCCGTCCGCCGCGCCGCCGCGCCGCAGGTAGACCGGCCGGCCCCGCAGCGCGACCGTGATCGCGCCGATGGCCGATGGTGCGCTATCCCTGCCCTCCATGCGCCTCCCTGGATCGGCCGGCTCGCGCCCGTCCGTGCGAACCCCCGCGGGCCGCGGGCCACCGGGGCGCCGAGGTCCGGCCGGCGCGACACGTCACGGAGGGCCATCCGGGTGTTGCCGCCACCGGGCGGGTGCCCGGTCGCCGCGCGACGGGTTGGCCGCGCCGACGAAGGCATGACCGCATCGCGCCGGTGGCCTCACCCGCCCGATCCGCCGCGCGCCGCCGGGACGGCGGGGACGATCGCCGGGAACTCCGCCTCGCGGATCAGCGCGTTGAAGGCGGCGACGTCGGTGGCGACGATCTCGCGCAGCCGCGCCAGCCCCTGGTCGAGCCGCACCGACAGATCCTCGAAGACCGCGTAAGACTGTCGGGTCGGCGCGGCATCGGCACTGGCGACGACCCCGGCGAGGGCGGCGAGCTTGTTGTTGAGCTTGATCGGGAAGTTGAGCGGGTCCTCGTGCGCCTTCGAGCGGTGCTGGATCAGCTCCTCCTCCACGGCGTTCAGCCGATCGATAAGCCCCCGCGCCGCCTCCGTCACCCGCGCCGCGTCCGGCCGGTCCTGCGTGCGCTCGCGCCACTCCTCGACCTGGGCGCGGACGCCGCGCGCCTGGTTGACCGCGTCGTGCGCGGCGGAGAGCCTGTCGCGGATGCGCAGCAGCAGCTCGAACTGGCGCTCCAGGTCGTCCTGCGTGGCGGCGACTCGCGGATCCTTGACGAGCCGGACCCCCTGCGTGTAGGCCCCGTCGCCGACCGTCAGTTGCACCCGGTAGTCGCCGGGCGGGGCCAGCGGACCGGTCACGCCGCCCGCCCAGAAGACCGCGCCCGGCACGGCGCGCGCGTCGGGGTAGCGCCCGTTCCAGACGAACGTGTTGACCCCCACCTTCGCCGGCACGCGCGGCTCCGCGGCGGCGCCGTGGCCGTCGTCCGCCCCCTTCTCGGGTTTTCTGCTGGTGAACTCCTTGATCCGCCCGCCCCGCGCGTCGAAGAAGGTCAGCTTCACCTCCTGGTCCTCCGCCGGGGGCCGTGCCAGGTAGTAGGTCACGACCACGCCGCCCGGCGGGTTCTGGCCGGCGTCGAAGAAGCCGAGCGCCTCGCCGCCGTCCGGCCCCGGGCGCTGGTAGGCGTTGACCGCCAGCCCGCCGACCGAGCCGTAGCCGCGCGGCGTCTCCGGGCCGAGGCGCGGCGGGCGCGCCGCGGTGAGGTAGCGCACCGTGGGGCGCGGCTTGAAGAGGCGGGCCGGGGCGCCCTCGGCCTCGTCGGTCACCTGGTGGAGGCGGGTCAGGTCGTCGAGGATCCAGAAGGCGCGGCCGTGGGTCGCGGCGACCAGGTCGCCATCCCTGACCGCCAGGTCGTGGACCGGCACGACCGGCAGGCCGTCGCCGAGCGGGCGCCAGGAGGCGCCGTCGTTCCAGGAGACCCAGGCGCCGCCCTCGGTCCCCGCGTAGAGGAGGCCGGGCCGCGCCGGGTCGGCGCGGATGACGCGTGCGAAGTCGTGCGCCGGGATGCCGTCGGTGATGCGGGTCCAGGTCCGGCCGTAGTCGCCCGTCTTCAGCAGGTAGGGGGTGAAGTCGTCGGACTTGTAGCGGGTCGCGGCGACGTAGGCGACCGCCGGATCCTGCGGCGCGGGCTCGATGATCGCGATCAGCGCCCACTCCGGCAGCAGCTCGGTCGGCGGCGTGACGTTCTCCCAGCTCCGGCCGCCGTCGCGCGAGAGGTGGATCAGCCCGTCGTCCGATCCGGCCCAGAGGACGCCCTGGCGGAGCGGCGACTCGGCGAAGGCGAAGATCGTCCCGTAGTACTCGACGCTGGTGCTGTCCTTGGTGATCGGCCCGCCGGACGGCTCCATCTTGGTCCGGTCGGCCCGGGTCAGGTCGGGGCTGATCGCCTCCCAGGACCCGCCCTCGTCGGTCGAGCGGAAGAGGCAATTGCCGGCGACGTAGAGGATGTCCGGGTCGTGCGGCGAGAGGACGATCGGGAAGGTCCACTGGAAGCGATACTTGAGATCTTTCGCGCCCCAGCCCATCGGGTTGTCCGGCCAGACCGCGATGTTGCGCGCCTGGCGGGTGCGCGCGTCGAAGCGCGTCAGCAGTCCGCCGTACGAGCCGGCGTAGACGACATCGGGATTGTCGGGGCGCACCGCGATGTAGCCGCTCTCGCCGCCGCCGACCGGGGCGCACTCGCCCCAGGTGATCGCGCCGTAGTCGGAGCGGCTGGGGACGGAGAGGGTCGTGTTGTCCTGCTGCGCGCCGTAGACGCGGTAGGGCGTCCGGGTGTCGGTGGTGACGTGGTAGAACTCCGCGGTCGGCTGGTTGTAGATCGTCGACCAGCTCCGCCCGCCGTCGAAGCTGACGCAGGCGCCGCCGTCGTTGCCCTGGATCATCCGCTGGGGGTCGCGCGGGTCGATCCAGAGGTCGTGGTTGTCGCCGTGCGGCGTCGGGACCGCGACGAAGCTCTTGCCGCCGTCGTGCGATTTGAGATTCTTCACGTTCGGCGCCCAGACGGTGTCGGGGTCGCGCGGGTCGGCGATGACGTGGCTGTAGTACCAGGCCCGCTGGAGGATCTCGCGGTCGTCGGAGAGCCGGGTCCAGCGCTCGCCGCCGTCATCCGAGCGGAAGAGCGCGCCGTCCGCGGCCTCCACCAGTGCCCAGACGCGCTCCGGGCGCGCGGGGGAGACGGCGACGCCGATCTTCCCCAGGACCCCCTCGGGCAGCCCCGGCCGGCGGCTGATCTCGGCCCAGGTGTCGCCGCCGTCGGTGGACTTCCACAGGCCGCTCCCTGGACCGCCGCTGCTCAGGCTATAGGGGGTGCGCCCGGCCTCCCAGAAGGCGCAGTAGAGGACGCGCGGGTTGGCGGGGTCGATCGAGAGATCGATCGCCCCGGCCCGGTCGCTGACGAACAGGACCCGCTCCCAGGTCCGCCCGCCGTCTCCCGAGCGGTAGAGGCCGCGCTCGGGGTTCGGGCCGTAGACGTGCCCGAAGGCGGCGACGTAGACGAGGTCGGGATCGGTCGGGTGGACGCGCACCCGCGCGATGTTGCGCGTCTCGGCCAGTCCGCAGTGTACCCACCCCTTGCCGCCGTCGACCGACTTGTAGACCCCGTCCCCGTGGGAGACGTTGCCGCGGATCGTCGTCTCGCCCATCCCGGCGTAGATCACGTTCGGGTCGGCATCGGCCACCGCCAGCGCCCCGACCGAGGCGGTCCCGAAGTAGCCATCGGAACAGTTCTCCCACCGCGCGCCGCCGTCGATCGTCTTCCAGACGCCGCCGCCGGTCGAGCCGAAGTAGAAGGTCAGCCGGTCGCGCGGGTCGCCCGCCACCGCGACCACCCGCCCGCCCCGGTGCGGCCCGATCGGCCGCCACTTCAGCGCGCCGGCCAGGTCGGCGGCCAGCGTGCCCGCCCCCGCCCGCGCGGCGTCCTGCTCGCTCCGCTCCTGCAACATCCCCCGCCCTCCTCTCGGTCCGCCTCGGCTCCCGTCAACATGGGCGCCAGTGTCGCATATTTCGGCGGGCGTTCAAGGACCCCGAGGGTGCGTCCCGCCGCGGCCGCGCGGTCGGCGCGCCCGACCCCGGCTCCCAGCGCGGCGGCCCCTCGACGGCCACGGTCGGGATGAACGCCGCCGGTTCCGCCGGCAGCTTTTCGAGGAAGAGGACCAGCACCCCGCGGTCGGGGTCGTCGAGGAAGGCGACCGACGGCGCCAGTAGGCCCCGGACGACGGTCGTGCGGCGCAGGGACTGCGCGGTCGCGCGCGCGACCGCCTTTCGGCGAAGCAGAAGGGGGCCTGCTCCAGGGAGAGGGCCGTTCAGGGCGCCGGGCCGCGCAGGTCGAGCAGGTGCTCGACGCGCACCGCCAGGCGGTAGACCGTGCGCGCGGCGACGACCGGCGCCGGCGCGGGCGCGCGCTCGACGTTCAGGTGGCGGGCGAACTCGGCGATCGCGACGCCGACGTCGCCCGCAAGGTAGAGGGTCGGTTCACCCGCGGCGTTCCAGCGGTTAGCGGTCGCGCGCCCGGTGTAGCGCGCCCCGGCTGGCAGGTGGAAGGCCATCCCCGACCCGGGCCTGAGCCGGGCGTTGAGCGGCGCCTATACACGGCCCCTCTCGGGAAGGCGGCGCGCGACGCGGGCGGTATCGTCGGGCATCATGCAGCAGGGTACGGGGCCGAGGGACATGAAGCGCTCCTGCCGCGAAATGCCCGGCGCCTCGCCTCCCGTGCGCGGAGGGCGGCCCTCAGCCGCGATTCGCCGGCAGCATCGCTGATTGTCGGAGGCCACTATCGCCCCACTGCAAGATCGTTGTTCTGTTGTTACGCCCAGGGGCGCAATGGCCGCGGTGCGGGCCGCGCGAAAAGTCCGTAATTCTACGGATGGCGCCGGCCGCGGGTAGTGCTATGCTTTCCTCCGCGCGGTGGGCCTCCACCTCTTCGCCCGATTCCCGGCGCGGCACCCTGGTAGGGCCGGCCCGCCCATTGTCGGTTCCCCCGGGACGCTACTGCTCTGGCGGGAGGTGAAGCCGGCAAAGGAGGGCCGAGGGGGCCGCCCGCGCACGCCGATTCCGAAGATTGGCCTGATCCGCGGCGTGGCGCCGCTCGGCAATAAGCCGACGCGCGTGTATCATTCGTGTATCATTGCCAGAATCGAACAACCGAACCTGATGCACTGGTGTCGGCGGAAGGTTCGGTACCTACCCCTGAGGAGACGACGAATGAAGCGCCTGGCCTTCGCCTCCCTCCTTGTCTGCATGATCGCTGCCCTGTGGATTCCCCAGACAGACGCCGCCGGGCCCGCCCCGGCCTTTGCCCCCGATCAGGTGGTGATCCAGTTCCGCGAGGGGGCAACCGCGGCGCAGCAGCAGGCCACGCGTGGGCGCGTGCGGGCGGTGCAGCGGCAGGTGCTACGGCGGCAAGGCACGGGCCTTGCCCGTCTGGAGTTGGCGACGTTGCCCGCCGGGAGCAATGTGCAGGCGGCGATCGCGACGCTGCAGGGCGATCCCGCGGTGGAATTCGCCGAGCCGAACTGGCTCTACACGACCGGGCCGGTGACGCCGTCCGCGGTCGCGAACGACCGGGGCTACCAAAACGGCTCGCACTGGAACCTGTACGGCGACAAGACCACCCCGTATGCCAATCAGTTCGGCAGCCAGGCCGGCAAGCGTGGGCGGCCGACCGTACCGGGAGCAAGGCGGTCTACGTCGGGGTGATCGACGAAGGGATCAAGTTCGAGCACTGCGATCTCGACGCCAATATCTGGACCAACCCCGGCGAGAGCGGGCTCGACGCCAGCGGTCTGGACAAGGCCACCAACGGCCTCGACGACGACGGCAATGGCTACGCCGATGACCTTCACGGCTGGGATTTCTTCCACAACGACAACTCGATCTACGATCCGGCGGATGGCGACAATCACGGCACCCACGTCACGGGCACCATCGGCGCGAAGGCGAACAACACCGCCGATTGCTCGGTCGAAGTTGATGGCGGTGGCGGCACCGTCGGGGTCAATTGGGAGGTGACGATCATCTCCGGCAAATTCCTCGGGCCTGGTGGCGGGTATCTGTCCGACGCGGTCAGGGCGGTCGAGTACTTCACGACATTGAAGACGAAGCGGGGGCTCAACGTCGTCGCGCTCAACAACTCCTGGGGCGGCGGCGGTTACTCGCAGGCGTTGCACGATGCGATCATCCGCGCGGCCAAAGCCAACATTCTCTTTATCGCCGCCGCCGGCAATGATGCCTCGAACAGTGATGGCCGGCCCAGTTATCCCTCCGGCTACAACACCACGCAAGGCACGACGACCGAAGCCCGAGCGAGCTACGACAGCGTGATCGCGGTGGCGGCGATCGATCGGTATGGCAGCCTCGCCTCCTTCTCCAACTACGGCCGTACCACCGTGGACCTGGGCGCGCCGGGCGTCGAGATCTGGTCGACGACCGCCTCGGCCATGTACGCGCAGTACAGCGGCACCTCGATGGCGGCGCCGCACGTCACCGCCGCCGCCGCGTTGTATGCCGCCGTCTACCAGGTCAGGAACGGCGCCTATCCCGATGGCCCGACGATCAGGACTGCCTTGCTGCAAAACACGGCCAAGACCGGCGCACTCAACCGGAAGACGGCCACCGGCGGGCGGCTCGACATCAGTTGCGTCCTCAGTCTCACGACCTGCACGCGCTAATACCCGATCCTCATTCAGTCCATCGAGCGGCCGGCACGGGGTTCACCCCGTGCCGGCCATTCGTTACGCCTCGGCGTGTGTGGGGCGCGCTCCTCGCCTCGCTGCGCCAGGAGCCGATCCCCGGCCGGCTCCGCGGGCGGGTCGCGAGCGCCTGCCGCTTCATCGAGGAGGGTGGCGCCGTGCCGGGCGCACTGCTGGGCGGCCTACTTGCCGCGCGCTTCGGCCTCACCGCGCCGTTCTGGATCGGCGCGGGCGCGGGGGCGCCGCTGCTCCCCCTCGCGTGGTCCACCTTCTCCGACGCGGCCGGGGGCGCGGCCTGCCTGGCCGCGCCCCCGGCGACCGCCCGGCCACGCGCGGGAACGGGCCGGGGCGGGGCGCATGCGCCCCGCCCCGGTGTGCTGCGTTGGAGTCGACGCCCGGCGCGCTTAGTCCTCGTGCGACCGGGCGGTCGCCCGCGCCGCGTCCCGCGCGGCCAGGCGCGCGAGCGCGCCCGCCGCGGCGGCGCCGAGGCCGAGGAGGCCGAGGACTTGCAGGGTGTCTTGCGATCCGCGGGCGCCGCCGCCGCCGGTGTTCGGCATGCCGGGCATGGCCGGGGCGGTGCAGTTGACCGCCGGGCCGTCCGGCGTCCGGTTGGTCACGTTGGTCGGGTCGATCCGGCCGGGGCCGGGGTAGGTGATGGCCGGGCCGCTGCCGCCGATGAACCCGAGGCGCCGCAGATCCGCCGCGAACTCGGCGACGGTGTCGTACAGGGCCGGCGCGAACCCGAGATCGTTCGCCGGGCGCTTGCCCGCCGCGTAGTTGGCGAGCAGCCGGTGCTCGGCCTCCTCCGCCGCGTACTGGAAGCTGACCTTGACCAGGTCCGGCCGCTTCAGCGCGGTGAAGGTGCTGAAGGCGGCGATTTGGGCGGCAACCTCCCGCGTCTCCTGCGCCTGCAGCGCGTCGAAGAAGAGCGTGGGGTTGGTGAGGAGCGCCGGGTCCGGCAGGTGGAACGTCGTCGTCAGCGGCTTGCCGCCGAGGGTCTGGAAGAATTCGAGGTGGAACTGCTCCTGGGCGCGCGCCGCCTGGAGGATGGCGATGACGTTGTCCGGGATCCGCGGGTTGTAGTTGCCCTGCCGGTTGCTCTCGATCGCCCCGCCGAGGACGGTCACCCCGAAGTGCTCGGTGGTCACGGTGATGTCGAGGATGTCCTGCAGGCGCTCCTGCTGCTGCGCCGCCGCCGCCGCCTCGTGCAGCGCGCCCGCCTGGGCCAGCGCCACACCCACGCCCAGCGCCCCGGCGCCCTTCAGCAGGGTGCGCCGCGAGACGCGCGCGCCCGCCACGGTCTCAAGGGAGTTCATCAACGCTGCTCCTCTCTACTTGCCGTTGCCGCGCGCCCCTGGCTGGAGTTGCCGGACGCCGGTGGTGTCGATGGCGCCGGGGCCGGGGAAGGTGATCGGCGTGCCGCTGCCGCCGATGAAGCCGAGCTGCTGCAGGGCGGCGGCCGCCTCGCCGACGCTGGCGAACAGGGCCTTCTCGAAGGCGACGTCGTTCGGCACGCCGGTGATGACGCCCGCCTGGACCGCGTAGAAGCGGACGCCCGCGCGGTGCTCGGCCTCGACCGCGCCGATCTGGAGGGCGACCTGCGCCAGCTCCGCCTCGCCGAGGATGGCGAACTCCTGCGCCGCCGCGATGTAGGCGGCGATGAACGCCTCCTCGAGGGTGATCAGCGTCTTGAGGAAGGTCGGCACGTCGGTGACGATCTTGGGGTCCGGGATGGTGAAGGTCGTGGTCAGGGGCTTGGCGCCCGCGCCGATCAGGTAGTCGTAGTGCGCCCGCTCCGCGGCGCGGGCGGCCCGCAGGGTCTGCTGCTGCTCGGCGTTGAGCGCCAGCCTGCCGCTGGCGGCGTTCTCCAGCGCCCCGCCGAGCGCGGTCACCGCGAAGGCCTCCGCCGTCGCCGCGATGTTGATGATGTCCTGCACGCTCTCGCAGGTCGCCAGCGCGCCTTGCGCCGCGACGCCGGAGGGCGCCACTGCCTGGGCCGTCATCGTGCCTCCTCCTGGTTGCCCTGCTGTCCCGCCGGTCTCGGTCCTGCCGCTTGCCGGGCGTCGCGCCGCACGGCCGGATCCCCTGGATCCCTCAGTCGTCCGGGGGCGGCACAAGCGTTACGCCATCCCACATCCGCCGGAGCCGCGCCTCCTTTCCGGCCTGTCGGCCCTCCCGCTCGGCTGTCCCCGGGCGCAAGTGTCTGCCGGACCCACAATTGCAATATGCGTGCCACCTGGCGTGGATGGGCGATCCGGCGGGCATGGGGCCGGGGCGTGGTCGGGGAGGCGATGCGCTGTCGCGCGGTCGGCGTGGCGGGTTCGGCCGCTTTCCGGGGGGGCTCCCGCAATTTCTCGGCGCTCGGCAACGGGTCAGTCGGCGATCGCCGTGATCGTCGCGCCGGTGAGGCGGATGAGGTCGGCGGGGGCGAGGGCGAGTTCGAGGCCGCGCCGCCCGGCGCTGACGTAGACCGTGTCGTGCTGGAGCGCGCTCCGGTCGACGACGGTCGGCAGGGGGCGGCGCTGCCCGAGCGGGCTGATCCCGCCGACGACCGAGCCGGTGGCGCGCTCGGCGGCGGCCGGGTCGGCCAGTTCCGCGCGCCTGCCGCCGACCGCCGCGGCCAGCGCCTTCGGGTTCACGCGCGCGGCGACCGGGACAATCGCGACGACCAGCCGGGCGCTATCGACGCGGAGCACGAGGGTCTTGTAGACGCGGGCCGGGTCGAGGCCGAGCGCCTCGGCCGCTCCGAGGCCGTAGGAGGCCGCGTCCGGGTCGTGCTCGTACTCGAGGACCGAGAAGGCGATTCCGGCCCGTTCCGCCGCCACGATCGCCGGCGTGCCACCCTTGCGGGGCTGCGGAGTGCGGGGTGCGGAATGCGGAGTGTCCCGCTTCGTCCGCGCTTTCGGCACGTTCACCACCCCCACTCAGCACTCAGCACTCAGCACTCAGGACTCGCCCCGCGCGGCGAGGGCGGCGGCCCACATCACCTCGCGCGGGGCCGCGCGCCCGGTCCAGTGCTCCAGCGCCAGCGCGCCCTGCTCGACCAGCATCGGCAGGCCGTCGAGCGTGGCGAGGCCGCGCGCCGTGGCGGCGCGGAGGAGAGGCGTCCGCCGGTAGGTCAGGTCGTAGACGAGCGCCCGCGCGGGGAGTCGCCCCAGTAGTGTCGCCGGCAGGATCGGCCCCCCCGCCTGCCAGCCGGCGGCGGTCGCGTCGACCAGCAGCGCCGCCCCGTCCAGCACGCCGCCGAGCCGGGGATCGTCCAGCGCCAGGGCCGTCACGCGCGGGTCGCCGAGCGCGTCCGCCAGGGCGCCCGCCCGCGCCGGGGTGCGGTTGGCGAGCGCCAGCCCGGCGACGCCCGCGCCGAGGAGCGCGACCGCCACCGCCCGCGCCGCCCCCCCGGCGCCGAGGACGGTCGCGTGCCGGCCGGCGAGATCCACCCCCGCCGCGCGCAACGGCCCGAGGAAGCCGCCGACATCGGTGTTCTCGCCGCGCAGGGTTGCGCCGCGCTTGACGATCGTGTTGACCGCCCCGACCCGCGCGGCCAGCGGCGCGATCTCGTCGAGGAGCGGGACGACCGTCTCTTTATGGGGCACGGTGACGTTGGCCCCCAGGAACTCCCCGCCGCGCAACGCGGCCACCGCCCCGCGCAGCCCCTCCGGTGGCACGTCCCAGAGCGCGTAGGTCACGGGCAGGCCGAGGTGGGCGAACGCCGCCCCCTGCATCGCCGGCGAGAGGCTGTGCCCGAGCGGATGCCCGAGCAGCCGCACGACCAGTGCGGAGTGCGGGGTACGCCCTCCGGCCCCCCGACTTTGGGGGTCGCCTCCCCGATCGGACTTCGTAGCTCCCCCCAAAGTCGGGGGGCGGGGGGGGGTGTCCCCACCGGGCGGTGTCTCCAACGCAGTCCTCAGTCTTCGGTCCTCGGTCCTCGGTCCTCGCCACTCGTCCTAGCGGTACTGCCTGATGTTGGCCTGGTGCTCCTCGTAGGTGCGCGCGAAGGCGTGCGTGCGGTCCCCCTTGGCGACGAAGTAGAGGTAGTCGGTCTGCGCCGGGTTGAGCGCCGCCTGGATCGACTTCAGACTGGGATTGCAGATCGGGCCGGGCGGGAGGCCGGGCTGCAGGTAGGTGTTGTAACGCGACTGGCTCCTGAGATCGTCGGGGGTCACCGGCGGCCACCAGTTGCCCTCCTGGCCGACGGCGTACTGCACCGTCGGGTCCGACTGGAGTGGCAGGGGCGGGGTCTGGCGGAGGCGGTTGTAGTAGACGCCGGCGATGACCGCGCGCTCCTCGTCGACCGCGGCCTCCCGCTCGACGATCGAGGCGATCGTCATCACCTGGTAGAAGTTGTAGCCGGACGGCGGGTTCTGCCGCAGCTCGGGCGGCACGCGCCGGTCGAAGTTCTTGAGCATCTGGTCGATGACGTCCCTCGGGGGCGTGTTCTGCGGCACGCGGTAGGTGTCCGGGAAGAGGAAGCCGTCCAGCTTGGCCCAACTGGGGCGCGAGGCCAGGAAGTCGTAGCGGTCGAAGTAGGGGTCGTTCAACGCCGCGTAGAACTCCTCCTTGTCCTTGACCAGGCCCTGCTCGACCAGGATCTGCGCGATCTGCTCGGTGCGCCAGCCCTCCTGGGTGCGGAACTGGACATACCCCCTCCTCGCGGTCGGGGTGCCCGCCGCGCCGCCCTCGACCACCGTGATCGTGTCGAGGATCTCGTCGACGCTCATCCCGGGGTAGAGGCTGTAGCTGCCCGCCTTCATCTTCGAATCCGAGCCGCGCAGGCGCATCTTCCCCTTGAAGTAGGCGGTGGAGCGGATCAGCCCCAGCTCGTTCAGCCGCGCGCCGACCGCATCCGCGCTCTCGTCCTGCTCAACGGTGAAGAGGACCGGGTTGGCGTCCCCGCCCGACGCGCGGGCGCGGTACTCGTTGAACAGCTCCCGGCTGAAGAAGAGGGTCAGCAGCGCGACGGTCCCGATCGCGGCGATCTTGAGGGCTTGGAGGGCGAGCCGTAGCACGAGCGTGGCCTCCTGTTCCTGCGGTCCCAGTTCCCGATCGACGCGCGCGGCGGGCCTATCCGGCGCCGCCCGATCACTACAACGGACCACCCGGCGAGAGGTTACCCACGTCCGAGGACCACAACCCTGACGGGGGGCGCCGCGGCCATCGCCCGGCCCGGCGGCGGTCGCATTGTAGCATAGCGTTCGCGACCCCTCGTGCGCGGCGAGCGGGAGGTGGCGGGCTGGAACCGCGGGGGGGAGGACAGGGGGCGGCCGGGGTTCAGTCGCCGGCCGTGGCGAGGCCGCCGACCAGGGCGTCGGCCAGCAGCGCCGCCCGATCCTCGGGCAGCTCCAGCCGGCGGGCCTTCTCGAAGGCGATCTCGCGCACCCGCGCCAACTGCTTGCGCGTCAGCGGGGGCGGTTCGAGGGGGACGACCGGCCCCTCCGCCCCGGCCGCGGGGCGGAACCCCTTGAACAACCGGCGGACGAGATCGCCGATCAGGGCCGGGCTTTCCTCCCTGGCCGACTTCAGCACTTCCCGCGTGACGAACCCGACGACCTCCGCCACGACCGGCAGCACCACCGGCGTGATCAGGGCGACGGCCTGGCCGGCGTCGAAGCCGAGCGACCTTGCCTTGTCCCCTTCGTCGGGCGCGACGCCGTCCGGGTTCGCGAAATAGGCCCGGCTGTGGGGCTCGAAGAGGGGCAGTTCCCACGGCGCCAGGCGCCCCACCACCTCGCGCGACAGGTCGCCGATCAGTTGCCGGTCGTCCGCGCCGCCCGTCATCGCTCCCCCCGCCGATCCGCCGCGACAGGCCCCCGGTCTCTATACGGCCCGCGGCCGCGATCATTTCGGCGGGCCGCGCCAGCACCGCCCGCGGGCGAGTGCCGGTTCGCCCACTTGTTGCTATGCTTGGTCCGTGGGGGTGGTGGCCGGGCGCGGGGCCTCCGGCGAACAGGCCGCTCGCGGCAAGCGCCCCCGCGATCCGTGACCCCGGCGGCACTCGACAGCAATCAGAGGGGACGGCGATGCAGGCGCTGGCGCTCGATCCACGCAACTTCGCGCCCGAGGAGGTGCTCGGGCGCATCCTGGCCCACGACATCGAGGTCGGCGGGCGTACCCGACTGCGGAAGGGGCAGATCATCGGCCCCGACGACCTGGCGATCCTGCGCGACAGCGCGGGCGACAAGCTCCATCTGCTGGCGCTGGAGGCGGGCGATCTGGGCGAGGAGGAGGCCGGGCGGCGGCTGGCCGCGGCGGTCGCCGGGCCGGGGGTGGCGGTCAAGGGGCCGGTCGAGGGGCGCTTCAACCTCGTCGCCGAGGCGCGCGGCCTGCTGCGCTTCGACCTGGCGGCGATGCAGGCGCTCAACGAGCTGGACGACGTCTCGATCTTCGCCCTCTACGACGGGCAGACCGTCCTGCCGGGCGAGACGCTGGCCGGGGTGAAGATCACCCCGCTGACCACGCGCGAGGAGCGGGTCCGCGCCGCCGAGGCGCTCGCCGCGGGCGCGGCCGGCGGGGTCGCGCGGGTGCTGCCCTTCCGGCCCCTGCCGGTCGGCGTCGTCATCCGCGAGGCGCTGGGCGAGCGGGAGCGGGAGCGGGTCGTCGGGCGGCTGCGCGAGAAGATCGCCTGGTTCGGGTCGGCGGTCGTCGAGGTGGCGCAGGTCCCGGACGACCCGGCGGCGGTCGCCGCCGCCTTCGCGCGCCAGTTGGCGGCCGGGGCGCGGCTGATCCTGGCGACCGGTGGCAGCGCGCTCGACCCGCTCGACGCGATGCTCCAGGGCCTGCGCCGGATCGACGCGCGCCTGGCGAAGTTCGGCGCGCCCGCCCACCCCGGCAGCCTCTTCTGGCTGGCCTACGCCCCCACCGGCGACGCCGACCCGGCGCCGATCTTCGGCGTGGCCTCCTGCGGCATGTTCTCGCGGGCCACCGCCGTCGACCTCCTCCTGCCGCCCGTCTTCGCCGGCGAGCGCCTCGACGCGCCCCAAATCGCCGCGCTCTGGCAGGGCGGCCTCCTCAACAAGGAGATGGCCTTCAAGTTCCCCCGCCGGATGAGGAGGGGTGAGGAGGGGTGACCGCCCGCCGGCAGGCGAACTTCAGGTGGGGCGGCTCGGGTGTTACGCGTGGCCCTCGAGACCTCCGGGCGCCCGGGCATCCAGTGGTAGGCGGCTGAGCGGCCAGGATATACGTGCGCGGGAATGACCAGCCCCTCCGCCGTCATGCGCTGAACGACCGCCATCGGTGGCAGCGGATCGTTGCCCCCGCCCACCGCGGCGGCGTGCCCATCACCGGGCGATGATGCCGCCGGGGGGCCGGCCAGGAGGATGCGCCGCGGCGACGAGCGGATCGGCGTGAGGTAAGCGCCTGTCCGGGGATGGTGGACGCGCCGGGGCGACGGTGAAGGATCGGCGTCTGCCAGTATAAGCCGCGCGACCGCCTGCGTTCAACGCCGCCGAGATCCGGGTGCCGGCGGGGAGATCGGGGCCGCACGACAGCAGCGGCCGCGTGCTGACAAAGGCGCCGTTGCCGCCCACGGTCACGGTGCCGCCCTCGTAGCTACGCACGTTGGCCCACTCGTTGCCCACCGGCACCTGGACGATCCGGAGCGCGATCGTCAGGCCCGGCGGGAAGTTGGCCCCGCGCAGGGTGACCGGCGGGTCGGCCACCGAGCAGCGGCCGCGCTCCGCGTCGAGGGTCAGGGTGGGATCCGGCCGGCTCGGGAGCGGCGCCGCCGCGGCGTCGATCGTGAAGGTGGCGCGTGCCAGGGGCGGGCCGGGGTCCTCCCCGCGCGCCACCTCGCGTTCCGCCGTGAACTCGTAGTGGCCCACGTTCGGCTCGCCGGGGCCGCACCCGGCGAGGCGCACCGGGAGGGCGAAGGCGCCGTCCGCACCCGCGATCGCCTGCCCGATGGGGCTCACCTGGTCGCTGCCGCGCGCCCGGATCACGATGGTGACGGCCTGGCCGGGCGGGAAGTCGGCGCCCCGCACGCCGATCAGCGGACTCACTGCTGCGCAGGTGCCGCGCTCCTGCTCCAGTGTGAGCACCGGGATCGCCCGCGCCTGCGCGGCCTGTGGCGGCGCCAGGGCGACGGCCGATGCGAGTAGACAAGCACTCACGAGCAGAGAGAAGAAGCGTTGTCGCCGTCGCTGAACGGCCATCAATGCCTCCTTGACTACTGGCCGACCGTCGAAGCGCGAGGAACGTTACCCATAGAGCGTGAGGTTGCTCCTACAGCGTCACGGTGTGCGTGTGGCTGTGCGCTGCCGGCATAACGGACCGCCGCCGCCGATGGTAACGGCTGGACGGGCGATTGTCCGCGGCCTTGCCACGGCCGGGCGTCCGGCCTACGCACCCGTCGCGATCCTAACCAGTGGAGGCTGCTTTGCTACGAGAACGTCGCCCGTCTTCGCCCTGGCGCGGATAGGGCATCCGGCGGGGTGTGGACAGGCCAAGTGGCAGAAGGCATAATGGCCCGCATGGAACCAAGTGGAACCAAAGCGAGAAGTCCTACTGTAGCGGAGGAGGTTGCTCCAATGACACCGCCACCAACCGGGGGGCGTCGCCCGCCACCGGGCAGGCTCCTGTACGCCATCATCGCGGGGCTCCTGGTCCTGGGGATCATCCTCGTGCTGGTGGTCGTTCTCAACAACACCTAGCGCGCGAGCGCCACTCGAACCGACGTCCCCGCCCCCGAAGGTTACCACCTACCTGCGGCGTGACCGGCCGGGTACAGCGCGATGCCACCCGCTGGGGGCGTTCACAGTCAAAGCCCCCAGCGGGGCGAGCGCCTTCAACCACCGGGGCATCCGGCCCTGATGCGCCGCTTCAGGCCGAGGCGCCGGAGTAGTGGCGGATGCCGATCCGCCAGAACCAGCGCGAGCCGGCCAGCAGCGCCGCCGCCAGCGCCACCGCGCCGAGCAGCGTCCGGCCGTCCAGCCGCCCGGCGAGCGCCTCGGCCGGGACGGTGGTGGCGAAGGCGACCGGGACGATGAAGGTGAGCGAGTAGCGCAGCCACGGCGGGTAGATGCCGACCGGCCAGCGCCCCGCCTCGTACATGCTCTGGAAGATGACCAGGATGTTCTCCAGCCGCACGAACCAGAAGGAGCAGGTGGCGAGGACGATCCAGAAGCTGTAGACGATCGCGCCCCCCGCGCCGATCGCCACGATGAACGAGGCCGCCTGCCCGACCCCGATCTCCGCCCCCAGCTGCGCCAGCGCCACCCCCAGCAGGCCGAGCCCCAAGACCACGTCGATCGCCTTCCAAATCTGCACCTGCTGCACGCTGACCAGCAGTTGCGCGTCCGCCGGCTTGACCAGCGTGAAGTCGAGCGTGCCGAGCCGCACCAGCTCCATGAAGCGCTGCATGCTCGGCTGGATCACCAGGTTGATCATCCCGCCGACCAGGAAGTAGACCCCGAGTAGGGCCAGCAATTCCGCCTGTCGCCAGCCCCCCAGCGTCGTCGTGTGGGTGAAGACGACGCGCAGCGCCCCGAGCGCCAGCCCGAGGCTGAGCAGCGACTGGAAGACCTGGATGAAGAAGTTGGCGCGGTACTCCAGCTCGTTGAGCGCGCCGAGCCGGAAGAAGACCCCGATCAGGCGGAGGTAACTCATGGGCGATCCTCGACGAGCGGTTTCACGAGCGGTCGGTCGCGATCCGTCGGCCACACCCCGCAATGATACTACGCCCGGCGGCGGCCCTCACCCGTCCCCCGGCCCCGTAAGGCAGAATCAGAAGACGTTGTGGGACAAGCGTGGACCGCGCCATGTAGGGGCGGGTCCCCGTGCCGGCCCGCGCCGCCCACCCGGGTGCCCGGGGGTGGGCACGGGCGTAGGGCGCCCCGGCCCGGGGCCCGAGCGGCGGCGCCGGTGGCGGGCCAGGCGGGCAGGCACGGGGGCCTGCCCCTACAGCCCCGAATGGGGCGCCTGATCCGGCCTTGGGAGATCGCGCACCAACGCGGGGCAACCTGGACGCCGCGCCGGGTTGTGCGCCGCGGTGGATTCGGTAGAATGGCGCCGCGGGGCCGGGGCGGCGCCCGCGGTGACGCGCGGCGGCAGGCCGTGGGGGGCGGTGGAGGAGAGGCATGGCGACGGAGCGGGTACGGCTCGGGTTCATCGGCTGCGGCAACATCGCCCGCAAGCGGCACGGGCGGCTCTTCGCCGAGAGCGTGCCGGAGGCGGCGATCGTCGCCCTGGCCGACCCCGACCGGCGGAATCTCGATCTCTTCGTCGCCGAGGTCCCCACGGACGCGCTGCCGGCCCTCTTCGCCGATTACCGGGAGATGCTGGCGACGGTGCCGCTCGACGCGGTGCTGATCGCCAGCCCGCACGCCTTCCACTTCCAGCAGGCGATGGACGCGCTCGACGCCGGCTGCCACCTGCTGATCGAGAAGCCGATGGTGATCAGCACGCCGGACGCCCTGGCCCTGATCGCCCGCGCCAACGCCACGGGGCGCGCGATCTCGATCGCCTTCCCCGGCCCGTTCACCTGCGAGTTCCAGTATATCCGCGAAGTGATCGCCGCCGGTGACCTGGGCGACCTCTACCTGATCACCGGCCTCTGCGCGCAGGACAACCTCGCCAAGTTCCGCCACACCTGGCGCTTCCAACGCGCCTTGTCGGGCGGCGGCAACCTCTACGACAGCGGCGCGCACCTGTTCAACGCGATGCTCTACCTGACCGATCGCGCGGTCACCGACGTGAGCGCCTTCATCGACAACAAGGGCGAGGAGGTGGACGTGGTCGCCACGACGGCGTTGCGCTTCACCCGCGGCATGCTCGGCAACGCGGCGGTCAGCAGCGCGACGACCTGGTTCGAGCAGGGCCTCTACCTCCACGGCACGCGCGGCTCGATCAAGACCAGCATCTACGGCGGCAGCCTGGAGCACCGCGACGGCCCCCAACTGGTGAAGTACCCCAAGGTGCCGCCGGCGATCTCGATGCACCAGAACTTCATCGACTGCGTCAAGGGCCGCGCGGAGACGCCCTGCCCGCCGCTGCTCGGCCTGCGGCAGGCCCGCCTGATGGACGCGATCTACCAGTCGGCCGAAGCCGGGGCGGTCGTGCCGGTGGTGGCGGACGGGGACTGAGGGCGGAGGGACGAGGGCGGAAGGCGCGGGGAGGGAGCGCCGGCTGAAGCCGGCGGCCCCCGCCCGACCCCCCGACCCCCCGCCTATCAACTGGAGGAGCCATGCACGTCGGGATTCTGACGACGCCGCTGCGGACGAGGCCGCTGCCCGAGACCGTCGCCTGGGCGGCGGGACAGGGCATTCGGGCGCTCGAAGTGGACGTGCGCCCTGGGACGGCGCTCGACGCCGCGACCGCCGACGACGCGGCGGTGGCGGGGGTGCGCGAGGCGCTGGCGGCGCACGGGCTGCGGATCTCCGGCCTCGCCTGTTACGTCCCGCTGGTCGGCGTGCCGGAGGAGCAGGGGGTGCGGTCGCGGCGGGCGGTCGAGGCGGCGATCGCGCTGGCGGCGCGGCTGGAGGTCGGCACGGTCTGCGCGCTGGCCGGCTTCCCCGTCGAGGGGAAGGACCGCGCCCGGACGATCGCCGAGGACCTCCCCGGCGTCTTCCGGCCGCTGCTCGATCTGGCCGGGCGGCACGGCGTGCGCCTCGCGCTGGAGAACTGGTACCGGACGGTCGCGCAGGCGCCGGACCACTTCCGCGCGATCTTCGACGCGCTCCCCGACGCCCACTTCGGCCTCAACTTCGACCCCTCGCACCTCGACTGGCAGGGCATCGACCCCAGCGCCGCGGCGCGCGAGTTCCGCGACCGCATCTTCCACGTCCACGCCAAGGACGTGGCGGTCGATCCGGTCCGGCTGGCACGGGTCGGCGTGTTGGGCGACGGCTGGTGGCGCTACACCCTGCCCGGTTACGGGCGCATCCGCTGGGGCGAATTCATCACCACCCTGCGCGACATCGGCTACGACGACGTCCTCTCGATAGAGCATGAGGACCGCGCCTTCCCCCCCGAGGAGGGCTTCGTCAAGGCCGCGCGCTACCTGAACGCCCTGGTGTAGCGCGGCGGCCCCTCGGCCCCCAACGTCGGGGGAAAGCCGAAGGCGCAAGGCGGCAGGCGACACATTCGACGCCTGGAGGGCGCACCGGGCGGCGTCTCGTCTCACCCCCCCCCGAGCGCCGACGCCCCCCGCGACCGTGATGGGCGAAGCGTGCGGCGCTGGCAGGGTCATTGGGCGCGGGGTCAGGCGCCGACGGCGGAGTAGCGGCGGATGCCCGCGCGCCAGACGACAGCGAGCAGGCCCAGGCTCAGGAGAATCCAGGCGGCCTGCGCGGCGAAGCCGATCAGGGCGTCGGCGGGGCTCAGGCGGCCGAGCAGCAGCTCGACCGGGAAGGCGATCATCCAGCGGAAGGGGAGGGTCGCCGCCAGCGCCCGGATCCAGGCGGGGAAGAGCTCCAGGGGGGCCAGCCGCCCGGAGAGGAAGAGGAGCGCGATGAAGTACATCTGGTTGATCGCGGCCACCCGCGTCACCCAGAAGGCCGCCATCGCCAGCGTCCATTCGAGGATGAAGCGCAGGGCGAAGGCCAGGGCCAGCGCCGGCAGGAAGGCCGCCACCGCCCAGGCGGGCGGCTGCAAGGCCGGCCGGAAGGCGAGCGCCAGCGCGACCGTCGCCGGGACCATCACGATCAGGGTGATCAGCTTGTAGGTGACGTTGTCGGCCAGATCCTTGTGGATCGGGTGGATCGGGCGCAGCAGCAGGGGCGAGAACATGCCCTGGCGGATGCGCCACTCGTACTCCCAGAAGATCCAGGTGAAGGTCAAGTGGTTGACCAGCATCAGGACGATGAAGTAGGCGGCGAAGCCCCCGGCGTCGTAGCCCCCCACCTCCCCGCCGCTCGACCGCGCAACAGTGGTCCAGACGACGAGGTAGATCACCGGCTCCAGCACCAGCCCGATCAGCCAGATCACCAGCGCCGCGCGGTACTGCAACTGCGTCGCGATCTGCGTCTTAAAGTAGGCGCGGTAGGCGTCGAGCAGCCGGTTCACGCGAGCACCGCCGCCGGCTGCTCGGCCTCCCGGCCGCCCTCCTGGCCGGCGTCCTGGTTGAAGACCTGCTCGATGACCTCCTCGATCGGCGGGTCCTCCACGGTCAGGTCGATCACCGCCAGGTTGGCGAGGATCCGCCCGGTGACGCTGGCGGTCTCCGCCTTCGGCACGCGCAGGGTCGCGCGCCCGCCCTCGCGCGCCACCACCTCGCCGTAGGGGCGCAGGTCGGCCCCCTCGTCCTCCAACTCGACCACGACCGTCTTGTGGGGCGAGAAGCGGCTGACCAGATCGGCCAGCTCGCCGTCGAAGAGGAGTTGGCCGTGGTGGATGACGATCACGCGGCGGCAGAGCGCCTCCACGTCGGCCATGTAGTGGCTGGTCAGCAGGACCGTCGCCTCGTAGCGGCGGTTGTACTCGGCGATGAAGGCGCGGATGCGGCGCTGGGCGGTGACGTCCAGGCCGAGGGTCGGCTCGTCGAGGAAGAGGACCCGCGGGCGGTGCAGCAGCGCCGCGGCGGTCTCGCACTTCATCCGCTCGCCGAGCGAGAGGTTGCGCACCGGCTTGCGCAGCAGCGGGTCCAGATCGAGCAGTTCGGTCAGCTCGTCGAGCGTGCGCCGGTACTCCGCCTGGGGGATGCCGTAGATCGCCCGGTTCAGTTCGAGCGAGTCGAGCGTGGGGATGTCCCAGCCGAGCTGGTTGCGCTGGCCCATCACCAGCGTGATCTGCCGCAGGTACGCCTTGTCGCGTCGCCAGGGGTCGTGCCCGAGGACGTCAACCGTGCCGCTGGTCGGGTAGAGCAGGCCGGAGAGCATCTTCAGGGTCGTTGTCTTCCCGGCCCCGTTCGGCCCGAGGAAGCCGACGATCTCGCCCGGCGCCACCCGGAAGGAGATGCCGGACACCGCGGCGACCTCGCGGGTGCGGCGGCGCACCAGGCTGCGGAGCGCCGCGCGCATCCCCGCCTCGCGCTCCCCGATCGTGTAGATCTTGCGTAAGTTCTCGACGCGGATAGCCGCCTCGCTCATGGCACGTTCCGCTTTCTCACGTCCGCGATCTAGCCGTTAGGTCTTTGGTAGGCACGACTGATCCCGCCGGGATCGGCGAATCGAACCTTTGTTCAACCCGAGTAGTATACACCCCCCGAGCCGGGAGCGGCCCGGACGATCGGACAGGTCTCGGCAGCCGTTCGTACAGCTTGCCGGCCGCCTGCCGGGCGCGCTTTCGGTGTACACTGCCGGGCAGGAGCCATGCCCTGCGCACCGGGTGCAGGCGGGGGAATCCGCGCGGGAGGATGCCGGAACGATGCGCGTGCTCGTCGGCACGGGGAACCCGGCGAAGTTCGACCGCTACGCGGCGATGCTGCGCGGCCTGCCCGGCGTCGAAGTTGTCGCGCCGCCGGTGGTCCCGGGCGCACTGGCGGTCGTCGTCGTTGAAGATGGGGCGACTGCCGGCGAGAACGCGCGGAAGAAGGCCAGGGCCTACGCCGGGGCAACGGGCCTGCCCGCCCTGAGCGTCGACGAGGCGCTCTTCATCCCGGCGCTCCCGGCCGGGGAGCAGCCGGGGACGCGCGTCCGGCGCTATCTCGGCCGCGAGGCCTCCGATGAAGAACTGCTGCGCGCCTTCCTCGACACGATCCGGACGTTCCCGCCGGACGAGCGGGATGCCGTATGGCACTGCGCGATCTGCCTCGCCTTACCGGACGGGCGGGACTTCGGCGCCGAGGCAACGGTCGCGACACGGTTCACCGATCGTCCCGCCCTGCCGTCGCTCCCCGGCTACCCCCTGCGGTCGCTGCAAGTGGACGTTGCCTCCGGTAAATCGTTGCGCGCTCTCACTCCGGAGGAAGAGGCCCGGCGGCTGAGCCCGGTCTACGAGCGGGTCCGCGGCGTCGTGCAAGCCGCCCTCGACGCGCGGCAATCGGGCGAAGACCGCTAATGCCGGATCACCGGCCCGCGGCCTACGCCCCACGCCCCACAGCCCACGCCTCACGGCCCGCGTCGTCAGCCCATCGGCCAGAGGGCGGCGAGGACCTTCTCGGCGTCGTGGCGGATGAAGTGCTGCTCGGTCACGAAGTCGCCGGTCAGGACGCGCGGCACCAGCCCGCGCAAGGTCTCGATGTCCGCCTCGACCGGCGTGCTGTCCTGCTCGGCATACTGCGCCAGCCGCTCGGGGCGGTGCCCGGCGGTGTGGACCACCACGGTGTCCGGCGCGCGCCCGAGGTAGCGCGTCAGCGTCGTCACGAAGTCGGAGGCGCGGTAGCCGTCGGTCTCCCCGGCCGGGTCATCAGGTTGACGATGTAGATCACCTCCGCGTCGGAGTCGGCGATCGCCTCGCAGACGCCGTCGACCAGCAGGTTCGGCAGGATGCTCGTGTAGAGGTCGCCCGGCCCCATGATGATCCGCGCCGACCGCTCCAGCGCCTTGCGCGCCCGCACCGTCACCTTCGGGCGCGGGTCGAGGTAGACGCGGCGGATCGGCGCGCGGTCGGCGGTCTCGGGCTGCCCGATCCGGTCCTCGCCGCGCACCGTCCGGCCGTCGGCCAACTCGGCGCAGAGGCTCGTCTGCGCCAGCGCGACCGGCAGGACCGCCCCGACGGTGTTGAGGATCTCCTCGGCGTCGACCAGCGCCTCCATCAGGTTCCCCTCGTTGAGGTCCTCCAGGGCGCGCAGGATCAGGTTCCCCAGGCTGTGGCCACCCAGCCCCCGGCCGACTCGCTGGGGGCGAAGCGGTAGGCGAAGAGGTCGCGCCAGAGCCGGCGGTGGCGCGACTGCGCCACCAGCCCCTGGCGCAGGTCGCCCATCGGCAGCGGCAGGCCGTACTCGTCCATCAGCTTGCGCGAGCTGCCGCCGCTGTCGGCGACCGTGTGAACCGAGGTCAGCAGCCCGTCGCCGATCGTCCGGCAGAGCCCGCGGATTATGGTGTAGGTGCCGGTGCCGCCCCCATCACCGTGACGGGGTCGGCGATTCGTCCGATCATCGTGCGTCTCCACGCTGTATTGGCGTCCCCATTCGCGCTCGCGGGCGTCGCCGGTCGGACCCGGCCGGCGGCCGGCACTCGCCGTCGCGCGGGGGATGATAGCACGTCGGGACCGGGGCGCGCGGCGACGGATCGCGCCCGTGCAAGGCGTAGCACACCGGTCGCACCGGCGCGCGGCCGCCACCCGCGGCCAGTTCACCGGCGCGGCTGCGCGGACTTCCTCGTCCTCGACGACGAAATCGACCTCCTCGTCGTCCTCGAACGCCTGACCGTCCGGGCGCCCCCGCTTGCGGCGCAGTGGCTTGTGGGGCAGGCGCATGGTGATGATCGTCAGCAGGGCGCTGGTGAGGGCGAGCGCGTAGGCCCCGCCGCCCGCGAGCATCCCCAGCCCGGCGGCGACCCAGATGCTGGCGGCGGTCGTCAGGCCGGAGACCGAGCCGCCCGAGCGGAGGATCGCGCCCGCGCCGAGGAAGCCGACGCCGGTGACGATCTGCGCGGCGATCCGGGTCGGGTCGCGCACGGTGCCCTCGGTGGTGAAGATCGCGAAGGAGGCGATCGTGAAGATCGCCGCGCCGCCGGACACCAGCATATGCGTGCGCAGCCCGGCCGCCTTCGCGCGCCGCTCCCGCTCCAGGCCGACCGTCGCGCCGAGGACGAAGCCGGCGAGGATGCGCGCCATCAGTTCCAGTGGCACGGCGCGGAGCAATTCATTCATCGGAGCCCTCCCCCATAGAGATCGGCGGCACGGTCGCCGCCGAAGATCGGCGGTCGCGCGACCGCGACATTGGCGATGCGGCGGCGCGGATGGTTCCACCCGCCGAACCGCTGCCCCGCGACTATGCCGGTTACGTGTGAATCGCAAGCGGCGGGCCAGGGCTCGCGGGGGGCCGGGTCGGCGTGGGGGACGCTACGCTCGCGCAGGGTTGCCAGCGACACGGCCGACAATTGCCTGGGCGATCTCCCGAATGTCGCCGTCAGGCAGATGGTGCGCGGCGAGATCCGCCGGTGGCCGCGCGCCCACGTAGAAGGGGTGCCCGACCAGGCGGAGCATCGCCAGGTCGCCCCAGGAGTCGCCGACCGCGGCCACCTGGCCGGCCCGCAGGTCGAGCCGCCCCATCAACTCGCGGAGCCAGCGCGCCTTGTCCTCGGGCCAGAAGTGCGCTATCGTCAGGCCGTCCGGCGAGAGTCCCGTCCCGATCCAGTGGTCGGCGCCGAGTCGCCGGGCGAACCACTCGACCGCGAACGCCCAGGTGATCGAGACGATCGCGACCTTGATGTCGTGCCGGCGCAGCAGTCGCACGCCCTCGACAGCCCCCGGCGCCAGGCGCAGCGTTCCGAGGCAGTCCTGCAACACCGCCGTCGTTACCTGCCGATAGTAGCCGGCCAGTTCTTCGCGCGCCGCCGTCATCGCGCCGATCTCGGTCAGTCGCTCGAACTCGCGCATCCGTTCCAGGTGGCCGAGGCGCCGCGCGATCCCCTCGCAGACGGTGTCGCCGCGCAGCAGCGTCCCGTCGAGGTCGAAGGCGACCAGCCGCACCGCTGTACCGCATCGTTCCGCGGCCACGTCAGCTCCCTCCCAGGACTGGAGCAACGCCGGCAACTCGGCGAGCGCGGCGATCGTCGCGGTGGGGACGATGCCGGGCGGGACGGCCCCCGGCCGCGACCATGGCTTGTCGTTGCGCTTCCAGATCGCGCGCATGCCGGCGCCGAGCGCGCCGGAAACGTCGTCGATCAGGCGGTCGCCGACCATCACGCAGGCGACCGGCGCCATCCCGAGCCGCCCCGCGACCTCCAGGAAGACGGCCGGGTGCGGCTTTGAGTGGGGGAGATCGGAGGTGTAGACGACCTCGTCGAGCAGCGACGTCAGTCCGTGGGCGGCGAGGTCGACGTTGTGCCACTCCGCAGCCCACCAGGTATTGGAGAGGAGCCCCAGCCGGTAGCCCCGCCCCCGGAGGGTCTGCAGCGTGTCGCGCGTGTCGGGGTAGACGGCCGCCCAGCCGGCGACCGCGCGGGCGTAGCCGTCGAGCGCGGCCAGCAGTTCCGCCTCGCGCGGGTGGCGCCCCAGGCGGCGAAAGCCGTCGCCCAGCAGGCCCGAGGGCGGGCCGCTCCACCGTTCCTCGTTGACGCACTCCCAGTGCGCCAGCTCGGCGGCGCGCATCGCGCGCACGTAGGCGTCGCGATCCGGCCAGTCGCCGCCCGGCAGCGCGGCGACGAGATGGTCGTAGGAGAGCGCCCAGCGCCGCTCCACGTCCCCCTCCCAGTCGGGCCAGTCCACTAGGGTCGCGCCGAGATCGAAGATTACCGCCTGTACCGCCGTCATCCGGTCGCTGTCTCCTGTACACGATGCCTGCCGTCGCCGCGAGGCGCGTGCGTCGGGAACTTTCAGCCGGGCCGCCGCAGCGTGTGGACGCGTACCGGGTCGTCGTCCCCGTCCGGCCAGGGGCCGTCGTGGACCTCGACGGCGTCGCGCCAGCCGCTCGCCGCCAGCGCCGCCAGGAAGCGCCGGGCGGGGTCGCGGCCCGGCTCGGCCAGCCAGAGCCGGCCGTCCGGCGCCAGCAGCCGCTCCACCAGCGCCAGCAGTGGCGCGATGTCGCCCTCCTCGTAGAGGATATCGGCCCCGAGGATGACCGGGAAGCCCCCCGCAGCATCGGCACGCCGCCACAGTTCGGCGCCCCGCGCGCGCCAGTCGGCGACCAGCGTGCGCGGCGCCCGGCGGGCGTTGTCGAGCGCGTTGTGCCGGCAGAGCAGCAGCGCGAGCGGCGAGTAGTCGGTCGCCAGCAGCTCGGCGCCCGCCTCGATTGCGGCGGTCGCCGTCACCCCCAATCCGCTGCCGAGTTCGAGGATCGGCCGGCCCGCCAGGTCGGCGAAGCGCGCGAGCGCCGCGTCGGCCAGGGCCAGGCCGCTCGGCCAGGGCTGCGTCCAGTAGGGTAGTCGCTGCTCGGGATCGTCCTCCGCCGCGGCGAGCAGGCGGTCGGGCTCGGCCGGCGCCAGGATCCAGTAGCGCCGGCCGGAGCGCGGCAGCGTCACGAGCCGATCCACGACCTCCAGCCGCCCGGCGAGCCGCGCCCGCAGCCGCGCCGCCTGCCGCGCGCCCGTCCCACTATGGCGCCCGCCGTGGGCGCGGACAGCCGAGGATCGGCACCGTACAGCCGCCTCACCCGCGGGCATGTAACACCGGTTCAGCGGGCGACAGCGCGAGACTCAATCCCTTCAACTTCACAGCGGAGGGCAAAGACCATCCTGACTAGCGAGTGCTCCGTCTCAGCCATTTGCATCGCGCTCAGGCGTCGCTTGCCCAGGCGGCGGTCTGCCATTGCCAGGGCTCGGATGAGTACATTCTCCGACTGCAGTGCATCGTCGATCGATAGGGACAGGTAGTTCCAGAGTGCTCCATAAAACTCATCCTGGGTGAAGATGCCTTGTTGATGCAGGATCGTCCTAGCGTATCTGTCGGCTGCGCGATACTGCTCTCGCCGTGCCGGATCGCGGTAATCGGCCGCGTTGTTGGCGACTCGAATACCTCGGGCAAGCCGACCGTGTTCAATGCTTGCGCGCCAGTAGCACAAGCTCGCCACCTCGCGCTTGTCGATCGTGATCCAGCCCCGCCCGTCGCCGTCGTGCGCGTGGCGGTAGCGGGTGCTGTGGACTTCGATCCGGCCCGCGAGCGCGTCGGCCATCCGGCCCTCGATGAGTTGTTTCAGCTTGCTCCAGCGCATACAGCCTCGGTGAACGCTGATATCCGTCAACGCACTTGCGAAGAGTGCAAGTATAGCTGGTTCAGCGGAAGAGGTCGCGCGCGGGGTCCATCAGCAGGTCGCGGGCGCGGCCCTCGGCGCGGGTGAAGGGGTAGCCGCGGATCAGCGCCACCGGGCGGCTGTCCACCTTGCCGTGGACCAGCTCGGCCGCCGCCGCCAGCTCGTCGGCCACCGCCAGCACGCTGGCGTGCAGCAGCCGTCCGTAGGGGTCCTCCTGGCCGCGGTAGTCGGCCAGCGGCGCGATCCCCGCGACGCCGATCGCCACGTTGGTGATCCCCATCCGCCAGGCCCGCCCGAACGAGTCGGTGATGACGATCGGCACGTCCACGCCCGCGCGCGCGCGGATTGCGTCGCGCAGCGCCGCCGCCGAGGCGTCGGGATCGCGCGGCAAGAGGCAGACGATGTCGTCGCCCGGCACGTTGGAGGCGTCGACCGCGGCGTTGGCGCAGATGAAGCCGTGCGGCGTCTCGGCGATGATGATGCCATTCGCCATCCGCACGATCCGCGCGCTCTCCCGCAGCACCACCTCGATCTGCCGCGGGTCGCGGCCCCACTGCGCCGCGTGCCGCCGGGCGAACTCGGACGGCTCGACCTCGCGCAGATCGACCAGCCGCCCTTCCGCCTTCGAGACGATCTTGTGGGTCACGACCAGCAGATCGCCGTCCCGCAGCCGCTCGCCGCTCGCCTCGACGGCGCCCAGGATGATCCCGGCGAGGTCGGCGCCCGGCCGCACCTCCGGCACGCCATCGAGGCCGATGATGCTAATCTGGGCAGGCACCGTCCCCCCCTCGGGGTCGAACGTCGCACGCCTGAACGTCGCACGTCTTACGCGGCGAACGCCTTGCCTATCCGGCAACCGCGTCGCTGAAGTGACGTGCGACGTTCAGACGTGCGACCTTCGACCCGTTACACCGCCGCCGCCGTCCGCTGGCGCAGCGCCGGGATCACCCGCTCGCCGTAGGCGCGGATGAAGGCTTCCTGGTTGCGGCCGACGTTGTGGACGTAGATCTCGTCGAAGCCGAGGTCGGCGTAGTGCTGCAGGTGGGCCAGGTGCGCGTCAAGATCGGGCGAGATCAGCACCCGGTTCTTGTAGTTCTCCGGGCGCACCAGCAGCGCCATCGCCGCGAAATCCTCGGGGTTGCGGATGTCGGCCTTCGGGAAGGGCATCCCGCCGTTCGGCCACTCCTTGACCGCGTTCTCGGTCGCCTCCTCCATCGTCTCGGCCCAGGAGACGTGGAGCTGGATCAGGCGCGGCATCCGGGCGGGATCCTTGCCGGCCTCGCGCGCGCCCTTCTCGAAGCGCGCCATCAGCCCCTTGATCTTCTCGTCGGCCGCGCCGACGGTGATGATCCCGTCGCAGGTGCGCCCGGTCCGCTCGCTCTGGATCGGCCCCGCCGTGGCGACGTAGATCGGCGGCGGCTGCTCGGGCCGGGTGTAGAGCTTGGCGCTCTCCAGGCGGAAGTGCTTGCCCTGGTACTTGGTCACCTTGCCGGAGAAGAGCCGGTTGATGATCTCGATCCCCTCGGCCAGCTTCTCCAGCCGGACGGGGGCCTCGGGCCAGTACTCGCCGGTGATGTGCTCGTTGAGCGCCTCGCCCGCGCCGAGCCCGAGCCAGAAGCGGCCGGGGAACATCTGCTCCAGCGTGGCGGCGGCCTGGGCGATGATCGCCGGGTGGTAGCGCGGGCCGGGCGGGGTGACGCCGGTGCCGAAGCGCAGCCCGGTCGTCGCGCCGAGCGCGCCAAGCCAGGCCCAGACAAAGCCGCTCTGCCCCTGCTCCGGGGTCCAGGGGTGGAAGTGGTCGGACGCCATCACCGTGGTGAAGCCGGCGCCCTCCGCCTGCTGGCAGTAGCGCAGCAGGTCGGCCGGGGTGAACTGCTCGAACATGGCGGCGTAGCCGACGGTGGTCATGGGGCGCTCCTTTCGGTTGCGAGTCGGGTAGTCGGGTAGTCGGGTAGAGGACGCGGGCTTCGCGATCGGCAATCGGCCGACACTATTCGCTACCCGACTACCCGACTACCCGACTCGTCAGAAGCCGTGCGCGTCGACCGACTCGATCCGCAGGCGGATCGTCTCGCGCTGTTGCTGGCGGAACTGGTCGGCGGCCATCTGCTCGCCGCGCTCCGGGCCGTGGTAGCGGACCGCCAGCCGCTTGATGTCGGCCTGGGCCTGCTCCTGATCCTCGGATTGTAGCTCGCAGGTCCCGGTGATCGTGACGTAGCGGTAGCCGTCCTCGATGCAGAAGGAGGCGCGCGGGTCGCGGCGCAGGTTGTGATCCTTGACCCGTCCGGTCGCGGTGTTCATCAGGATCGTCTCGCCCTGCAACTCGTACCAAAGGACCGTCTGCTGCGGCAGGCCGCTCTTGCCGATCGTGGCGAAGACGCAGAAGCGGGGCTCCTCCAGGAACGCGCGGACGGCCGGCGACATTTCCATCGGTTCCTCCACTATCCCATCGAACCCGGCGCGGCGGTCGCCCCGGCGCGCGGCGCTCGCGCCCCCCTCAGGGGGAGCAACGGCCCGGCAACGGGGCCTATTCCCCCGCCCGCCCGACACGCCCGCGATTATCGGCGCTGGCCGGGGGCGCTGCAAGGGGCCGGGGGGCGGCTACTCCTCGCCGCCCGCCGGCGCGTCTTCGTCGTCGTCGCCGCCCGCGCCGATGCGCTCGAACGCCCGGTCGCAGAGCAGGTAGATCAGATAGGCGGCGAGGCTGCCGGTCACCAGGAGCGTGGCCGGCAGGAGCAGGGTGAGGGTCGCGAAGAGGAGGAGCAGGGTCAGGCTGAAGAAGGTCAGGAGCGGCTGGGTGATCGCGATGACGAAGGAGTTCCTGATCACCCCCGTCCAGCTCGTCCGGTAGTGGACCATGACCGGGAAGAGGTACGGCGTGGTCAGGAGATAGGCGATGCCGGCCGTGCCGGTCAGCACGATCGAGGGGAGGCGCACGGCGGAGGTCATCCGCGCGGCGAGCGCCAGGTTGACCCCCAGGATCACGCCGATGATCGTCCAGACGAGCCCAACCAGCAGGCTCTGGACGAAGTTCTCCTTCAAGTACCCGAAGAACGCGGTGAAGACGCCCGACTCCTTGTCGCGCACCCAGCCGCGCACCACGCCGAAGAGCGCCGCCGTCGCCGGGTAGACCGTGATCACCGGCAGGCAGAGGGCGAGCCAGAGGAGGTTGAGCAGGAGGAAATCGATCACGACTTCCAGCGCGCGGTAGGCCCTGCTGTTGAGGATGTCCATCGCCCCCCCAGCCGAACAGCACTCCAATGCCGAGACTCGGCGCCTGTCGCGCACTCTATACCATATCCCGCGGAAGGGGTGCTATGCCTGGGATTCGCGTGGTCGTGATACGATAGACCCGCCGGAGGTGAATCCAGACGACCCGCAAGGAGGTCCCGTGCTGCTCCGCCCCGATGACGACCGCCTGACCTGGCCGGGCGCGATCGCGCTCCACCGCACCGCCGAATGGGCGCAGCCCTGGCGGCTGCCCTACGAGGAGCGCGGCCTCTTCCCGCCGGACGTGCTCCTCGAAAAGGCCGCCATGCCCGCCGGGGTGCGCCTCGCCTTCCGCAGCGACACGACGCGCGTCGCCGGGAGCGTCGTGCCGGAGCCGGAGTCGGCGCCGATCGACCTCTGCTGCGACGGCGCGCTCCTGGGCTCGGTCGAGCTGGCGGGGCGGGAGCGCTTCGCGTTCGCGGGCCTGCCGCCCGGCGAGAAGCTGATCGAGCTGTGGCTGCCGCAGTTCGGCCAGTTCCGGCTGCGGTCGCTCGAACTGGACGACGGGGCGTCGGTCGCGCCGTTCGAGGATGCGAGGCCGCGCTGGATCACCTACGGCAGCTCGATCACCCAGTGCAGCGCCGCCGCGTCGCCGGCGCGGACCTGGCCGGCGATTGTCGCGCGCGAGCGCGGCCTGCACCTGACCTGCCTCGGCTTCGGCGGGCAGTGCCACCTCGACCCGTTGATCGCGCGCGTGATTCGCGACCGGCCCGCCGATTTCCTCTCGATCTGCGTCGGGATCAACATCTACGGCCAGGGGAGCCTCAACGCCCGCTCGTTCCAACCGGCGATCATCGGCTTCGTCCGCGCGATCCGCGAGCGCCACCCCGAGACGCCCTTCGCCGTCCTCTCGCCGATTGCCTCGCCCGAGCGCGAGGCGACGCCGAACCGGGTCGACTTCACCCTCGCGGCGATGCGCGAGGAGGTTGCCGCCGCGGTGGACGCGCTGCAGGCGCACGGCGACCAGCACCTGCACTACGTCGACGGCCGGGAGATCTTCGGCCCGGCGGACGTCCATCTGCTGCCGGACGGCCTCCACCCGAACGCCGAGGGCTATCAATTGATGGGCCGCCGCTTCCTCGACCGGGTGGTGGAGCGGCTGTTCCCCGCGTAGCCGCCCCCGGCCCCCCAACTTTGAGGAGAGAAGGACACTGGAACCGTCGGAGTTCTACCGGGAGAACTTCGAGCCGTTCCCCGGTCCTCCTCCCCCAAAGTTGGGGGCCGGCGGGGCCGTTCCTCTTGACGCCGGCAGGCCCGGCGACGATGATGCGCGGGCTGGAGCGGGGAGGGATTGGACGGGAGGAGGGGCGGATGCCCGAGCGGGGGCGGTTTCGGCTCGACGGCAAGGTGGCGCTGATCACCGGCGGGGCGTCGGGGATCGGGGCGGCGACCGCGCGGGCCTTCGTGGAGCAGGGCGGCAGCGTGGCGATCGGCGACCTCAACGCGGACGCCGCGGCCGGCCTCGCCGCCGAACTGGGGGAGCGCGCGGCGGCGGTCGCGCTGGACGTCACCGACGCCGCCAGCGCCGGGGCCGCCGTCGCCTTCGCGACCGGGCGGTTCGGGCGACTCGACACGCTGGTCAACTGCGCCGGGATCGGCTTCGTCGGCACGATCGAGGAGACGCCCGCGGCCGAGTGGGCCAAGCTCTTCGCGGTCAACGTCACCGGCACCTACCTCTGCTGCGCCGCCGCGATCCCGGCCATGCTCGGCCAGGACCCGGCCGGCGGGAGTATCGTCAACATCGGCTCGGTGGCCGGGCTGGTGGCGGTGGCCCGGCGCTTCGCCTACTGCGCCACCAAGGGCGCGGTCGTCGCCCTGACCCGCTCGATCGCGCTCGACTACGCGCGCACCGGCCTGCGCTGCAACGTGATCTGCCCCGGCACGATCTACTCCCCCTTCGTCGAGGGCTACCTCGACCGTTTCCACAAGGATAACAAGGAGGAGACGATCGCCGGGCTGCACGCGCGCCAGCCGGTCGGGCGGATGGGCACGCCGGAGGAGGTGGCCGGCCTCGCCGTCTACCTGGCCTCGGACGACGCCGTCTTCATGACCGGCTCGGTGGTGACGATCGACGGGGGCTGACGGCGGCGTAAGCCGTGGAGCGTGGAGCGTAGGGCGCGAGAGGGTCTGGTGGTCAGCGGTCGAGTTACCTTCCGCTCCACGCTCCACGCTCCACGCTCTGCAGGAGGTTCCGATGGCACAGCCCGCGCGCAAGCCGGTGGTGGACACGCACAACCATTTCTGGGACATCGAGCGGTCCGACCTCTACTGGATGCGGCCGGACCAGACGACGCTGCGCCGCAGCTTCACGCCGGCCGACCTCCGGCCGGAGATGGAGGCGGTCGGGGTGGACCGTTCGGTGATCGTCCAGGCGGCGCACTCCGACTGGGACAACCGCTGGTGGCTGCGGCTGACCGAGGAGTACCCCTTCGTCGGCGCGGTGATCGGCTGGGTGGACCTGGCGCGGCCCGATGTCGGCGCGGTGCTGGACGACTACCGCCGGCACCCGGCGTTCCGCGGCGTCCGCGCCACCGCGGAGGACGTGGGCGACCCGGACTGGATCGTCAGCCCGGCCGTGCAACGCGGCATCGGCGAGGTCGCGGCGCGCGATCTGGCGCTCGATCTGCTCGTCCGCACCCCGCACCTGCCCCACGTCCCGCGCCTGGCGGAGGCATTCCCGGATCTGCGGATGGTCGTCGATCACCTCGCCAAGCCGCCGATCGCCGGCGGCGACCTCGACCCCTGGTATCGCGGCATGGAGGACCTGACGCCCTACCCGCACCTCTCCTGCAAGCTCTCGGGCCTGCTGACCGAGGCGGGGCCGGACCCGACCGCCGCGACGATCCGGCCGGTCGTGCAGTTCGCCCTCGACACCTTCGGCGCGCTCCGGCTGATGTGGGGGAGCGACTGGCCGGTCTGCCTGCTGGCCGCCGACTACCGGACCACCTTCCGGATCATGACCGAGGCCCTCGGGCCGCTGCCCGAGCACCAGCGCGCCCAGATCTTCGGCGGCAACGCGGCGCAATTCTACCGGCTGGGGTGACGGAGGCCGCGGGAGAGGCGACAGGGGGCCGCCGGTTGAAACCGGCGCCCCCCGCCCGATCGCACGACCTGACAGAGAGGAGTCGCCGATGGCGCTGTTCGACCTGCCCCTGGCCCAATTGGAGGGCTACCGGCCCGACCGCGACGAGCCGGCCGATTTCGACGACTTCTGGTCGCGCACGCTGGCCGAGGCGCGCGCCTTCCCCCTCGACCCCCGGTTCGCCCCGGTCGACTTCGGGCTGCGGACGGTGGAGACCTTCGACGTGACCTTCAACGGCTACGGCGGGCAGCCGATCAAGGGGTGGCTGCTCCTGCCGCGCGCGCGGTCCGGGCCGCTCCCCGCCGTCGTGGAGTACATCGGCTACGGGGGCGGGCGCGGCTTCCCGACCGACTGGCTGACCTGGAGCGCCGCCGGCTACGCCCACCTGGTGATGGACACGCGCGGCCAGGGCAGCGCCTGGTCGAAGGGCGACACGCCCGACATCGCCCCGGAGGGCGGCGACCCGCAGTTCCCCGGCTTCATGACCCGCGGCATCCTCGCCCCCCGGACCTACTACTACCGCCGGCTGATCGCCGACGCAGCCCGCGCGGTCGAGGCGGCGGCGGCGCACGGGGTGATCGACGCCGGGCGGATCGCGGTCGCCGGCGCGAGCCAGGGCGGCGGGCTGGCGCTGGCGGCCGGCGCGCTGGCGCCGGGCGTGGGGGCGGTGCTGGCCGACGTGCCGTTCCTCTGCCACTACCGCCGCGCGACCGAGATCACCGACGCCCACCCCTACCAGGAACTGGCGCGCTTCTGCCTGACCCGCCGCGACGCGGTCGACACCGTCTTCGCCACCCTGGCCTACTTCGACGGGGTCAACTTCGCGGCGCGGGCCGGCGCCCCCGCCCTCTTCTCGGTCGGCCTGATGGACGAGATCTGCCCGCCCTCGACCGTCTACGCCGCCTACAACCACTACGCCGGCCCGAAGGAGATCCGCGTCTGGCGCTACAACCACCACGAGGGCGGCGGCCCCTACCAGACCCTGGAGCGGCTCAAGTTCCTCGGCGCGCTGTGGCGGTGATCGGCCGCGCGGCCTGCGTTGTCCCTGTCGCTGGCAATCCGGCGGCCTGCCGCCCGCGGCCCGTGTGGCAAAGGAGGACTCGATGACCCAGCCGGCCCCGGCGGCCTTCGCTGTCACGCAGGAACGGCACGTCCCGCTCGTCGTCGTCGGGGGCGGACTGGCGGGCGTCTGCGCCGCCATCGCCGCCGCGCGGCAGGGCGTGCGCGTGACGCTGGTGCAGGAGCGGCCGGTCCTCGGCGGCAACAGCAGCGGCGAGATCCGCGTCCACCCGGTCGGCGCCTCGCAGCACGGCTACCACCGCGACGCGCGCGAGACGGGGATCATCGAGGAGCTGTTCCTGGAGGTCCGCGCCCGGTCCTACGGGCTGCGCCAGGTCAACGGCCAGCACTACCCGATGTGGGACGTGATCCTCGCGGAGAAGGCGGAGGCCGAGCCGAACCTCACGCTGCTGCTCAACACCCGCGTCGTCGGCGTCGAGACGGTCCCCGATGCGCGGGATGGCTACGCGACCCGCGTCGTCGCGCTCCTGGCGGCGCAGCAGGGGACCGAGCAGACCTTCCGCCTGCGCTGCGACGCGGCGATCGACGCGACCGGCGACGGCTTCGTCGCGCTCCAGGCCGGCGCCCCCTTCCGCTACGGCCGCGAGGCCCGCGCCGAGTTCGGCGAGCGCTGGGCGCCGGAGGAGGCCGACGACATCGTCCTCGGCTCGACGATCATGTTCGCCGCGCGCGACGTCGGCCGCCCGGTCCCGTTCGCGCCGCCGGCCTGGGCGCACCGCTTCCCGGACGAGGCGTCGCTCCCCTTCCGCAAGCACGACGACTTCGACAGCGGCTACTGGTGGATCGAGTGGGGCGGGCGGCTGGACACGGTCGCGGACAACGAAACGATCCGCCGCGAGCTGCACGCCGCCGTCTTCGGGGTTTGGGACCACATCAAGAATCATTGTACGGTCCCGGGCGTGCGCGAGCGCGCCGCGACCTGGGCGCTCGACTGGATCGGCCACCTGCCGGGCAAGCGCGAGAGCCGCCGCTTCGAGGGCGACCATATCCTGGCCGAGGGCGATCTGCTGCGCGGCCTCGGGGACGTGCCGCGCGATGTCGTCGCCCACGGCGGCTGGGCGATCGACCTGCACGCGCCGGACGGCGTCTACTCGCCCGACCGCCCCTGCACCCAGCCGCCCCTGCCGGGCCTCTACGGCATCCCCCTGCGGTCGCTCTACAGCCGCACCGTCGCCAACCTCTTCCTGGCCGGGCGCGACATCAGCCAGACCCACGTCGCCCACGGCTCGACCCGCGTGATGAAGACCTGCGCGGCGATCGGCGAGGCCAGCGGCACGGCGGCGGCGGTCGCGCTCGGGCGCGGCCTGACCCCCCGCGCGACCGTCGCCGATCCCGCGGCGCTCGACGCCGTGCAGCAGGCGCTCCTGCGCGCCGGGGCTTACCTGCCGCGCCGGCGCAACGCCGACCCCGCCGACCTCGCGCGCCTGCCGGGCGTCGCCGCGGTCGCCACCAGCGCGGCGACCTTGCGGCTCGACGCGGACGAGGGGGCGAACCCGTCCGGTTGGGAGGGCGCGGGGATCAGCACAGCCGAGCGGCACGGGCTGATCGCGGAGGGCCGGCCCGGCGGGCTGCCGGAGGCGCTGCCGCTGGCCGTGCCGCTCGCCCAGGCGCTGGTCCTCTCCGCCGACCGCCTCGAAGGGGTGACGCTGCGCCTCGTGTCGTCGGCCGCGGGGCCGGTGACCGCGCGGCTGCGGGTGCGGCAGGCGGCGCATCTGCGCGACTTTGGCCCGCTGGACGGCGACGGCGGGGAGCGCGCGGTCCTGGAGGCGACGGTGCCGCCCGGCGCCTCGGCGGTCAGGTTCGCGCCCGCGCGCCCGCTCGCCGTCGCGCCGGGGCGGCCCGTCGTCCTGACCCTCGATCCGCTGCCGGGGGTGGCCTGGTGCCTCTCGGTCCAGGAGCCGCCCGGCACCCAGGCGGCGCGCTGGGACCACGACCTCGGCTACTGGCGCTGGCTCCACGGCACCTTCCAGGTCGCCCCCGCGCCGGAGAGCGCGCCCTACGGCCCCGCGAACGTCCTCAGCGGCGTGACCCGCCCGGAGGAGGGCGCGGGGGTCTGGATCGCCGACCCAGCCCGTTCCCTGCCGCAGTCCCTCACGCTGACCTGGCCCGCGCCGGTCGCGATCGGCCGCGTCGAACTGACCTTCGACTCGCAGCTCAGCGGCTGGATCTGGGAGGGCGCCTTCCCCCTGATCGCGCGCGACTACAGGGTCGAGGTGGGCGCCGACCCCTCCGGGGTGGGCGAGGGCTGGCGCGAGGTCGCGCGTGTGGCGGGCAACTACCAGCGGCGGCGCGTCCACCAGTTCGACCCGCGCGACGCGCGGGCGCTGCGCGTCACCGTCACCGCCACCAATGGCGGGCGGACGGCGCGGCTCGTCGAGGTGCGCGCCTACGGCGCGTAGCGAGTCGTACGCGCCCGTGGGCCATGACGAGCAGCGGTACAGGCGGCGTCGGCGCCGGCCACGCCGGGGGCGGCGGCGCGACCGGCGTGATCGTTGATGGGTGGGGGGCTATGGACCGGACCTACGACTGGCACTTCCCGCTCCCGCGCACGCACACCGGCATGCTTCAGGGCAACGGCACCCTCGGGGCCATGATCTGGGGCGAGGGCAACGTCCTGCGGCTCACCCTCAACCGCGCCGACTTCTGGGACCACCGGGGCGGGCTGCCCTGGACCGAGCGGATGTCCTACGCCGCGATCGGCGATCTCCTCGCGCGGGGGGACGAGGCCGGGCTGCGGGGGCTGTTCGGGGGGGGCGAAGCGTCGCCCGGCCAGCCGCGGCGGCCGAGCCGCCTGCCGCTCGGCCGGCTCGAACTCGTCTTCGCGCCGGGGCTGCGCCTGACGGTCGGCACGCTGCGCCTGGGAACCGGCGAGGCGATCGTCCGGCTCGCCGGCGACGACGGCGCGGCCCACGAGATCGCGCTCGACCTCGCGATGGACGCCCCGATCCTCCACCTGCACCTGCCCGCCGCTGTCGCGGCCCCCGCCATCCGGCGCGTCACCGCCTGGGAGTACGTCGGCGAGCACCTGGCGTCGATCGGGTTCGACCCGCCCCGCCCGCTCGACGGCGAGCGGCTGGCCGGGTGGGTCCAGCGCCGGCCCGCCGATTCGCCGCTCTGCCTCGGCTACCGGCGGGCCGGCGCGGACCTCTGGGTCGCGGTCGTCTACGGCGACGACGACGCGGCGGCGGTCGCCGCGGCGACGGGGCTGCTCGACGCGGCGGCCGGGCGCGGCGCGGCGGTGCTGCGGGCGGACAGCCGGCGCTGGTGGTCGGCCTACTGGGCGGACGTGCCGCGGCTCACGCTGCCCAACCCGGCGCTCGCGTTCCTCTACGACTACGGCATGTACAAGTTCGCCGGACTCACCGCGCCGGGCGGGGTCCCGGCGACCCTGCAGGGGCCGTGGGTCGAGGAATATCAGATGCCGCCGTGGTCGAGCGACTACCACTTCAACATCAACGTCCAGATGTGCTACTGGCCGGCCTACCGCGGCAACCGGCTGGCCCACCTGCGCCCCCTCTTCGAGTTGGTCTGGGGCTGGCGGGACGAGTTGCGCCGGAACGCGCGCCACTTCGTCGGCATCGACGACGGGCTGATGCTGCCGCACGCGGTGGACGACCGCTGCACCAACATGGGCGGCTTCTGGAGCGGGACGGTCGACCACGGCTGCACCGCCTGGGTCGCCAAGATGATGTACGACTACTGGCGCTACGGCGGCGATGACCAGTTCCTGCGCGAGATCGCCTACCCCTTCATGGCCGGCGCGCTACGCGTCTACGAGGCGATGCTGGCGCGCGACGGCGACCGCTTCGTCCTGCCGGTCAGCGTCTCGCCCGAGTATCGCGGCAGCGCGCTCGACGCCTGGGGCCGGAACGCCAGCTTCCAGCTCGCCTGCATCCACTGGCTCTGCCAGGCGCTGACGGACGCCGCAGCCGCGCTGGGCGAGCCGCCGGCGCCCGCGTGGCAAGAGATTCGGGAGGGGCTGCCGCGCGCCTGCCTGATCGGCGCGCCGAGCCAGGAGCGGATCGCGCTCTGGGAGGGCACGCCGCTGGAGGAGAGCCACCGCCACCACTCCCACCTCGCCGGCCTGGTCCCGTTCGACACCCTCGACGCGGACGACCCGGCCTGGGCGCCGGTCGTGCGGCGCTCGTTCGACGAGTGGGTCCGGCGCGGCATGGGGTTGTGGAGCGGCTGGTGCGTCCCCTGGGCGGCGATGCTCCACACGCGCGTCGGCAACGCCGCGATGGCCGAACTGCTCCTGGAACTGTGGCAGCGGGTCTTCACCAACGAGGGGCACGGCACGCTGCACGACTACCAGTTCCCCGGCTTCACCCTGATCAGCGCGGGCGCCAGGAACGGCGGGCGCGAGATCATGCAGATGGACGCCGGGATGGGCGCCGCCGCCGCGATCATGGAGTTGCTGCTCCAGACGCGCCGCGGCGTGAACCACCTCTTCGCGGGCGCGCCGGCGGGGTGGCGGGAGGCCGGCTTCGCGGGCCTGCGGACCGAGGGCGGCTTCCTGGTCGGCGCCCGCCGCGTCGACGGGCGCGTGCGCGAGGTGACGGTGCGGGCCGAGCGCGGCGGCGTCTTCCGCCTGGCGAACCCCTGGGCGGGGGAGGCGGTCGTCGCCCGCGACGGGCGGCGCGAGACGGTCGGCGGGTCCGTGCTCGCCGTCGCGCTCGGCCGGGGCGAGGCCGTCGCG
>JAUJMV010000004.1:39125-57189 GCA_030446685.1 Thermomicrobiales bacterium
CAGTCGAAGCGATCGCCCTGGCCGCGACCTGGGACAAGGTCTACGGCGACTGGGATAGGGTGCCGGAGTCGCTGCTGACCCCCGCGTCGAGCCACCGGACCCTGCCCCGGCGCGGGCAGTACACGACCCTGGTCCGCGTCCGCACGACCGAGGGGCTGGAGGGGATCGGCGAGGCCTACGGCCTGCCCGCGCCCGAGGTGCCGGCGACGGTCATCGGCACGATCCTGGGGCCGCTGCTGCTCGGGCGGGACGCGGGGGCAACCGAGGCGATCTGGGAAGACCTCTACGGCGCGCAGCAGGGCGCGGGGCGCACGGGCGGGTTCTACCTGGAGGCGATCGCCGGGCTCGACCTGGCCCTCTGGGACCTGCGCGGCAAGGCGGCGGGCCTGCCGGTCCATCGTCTGCTCGGTGGGCCGGTGCGCGAGCGCGTCCCCTGCTACGCCAGCCCGATCCCCTTCCTCCCGGCCGTCGAGGAGTCGGCGGCGCGGGCGCGGGAGTTCGTCGCGGCCGGCTTCCGCGGGGTTAAGCTGAAGCTCGGGCGCGGCCCGGCGACCGACCTGGCGCACGCCGCCGCCGTCCGCGCGGCGGTCGGGCCGGACGTGGCGCTCCTGGTCGATCTGAACTGCGCCTACAATGTCCCCACCGCCGTCGAGGTCGGGCGGGCGCTGGCGGGGTTGGGGGTCCACTGGCTGGAGGAGCCGCTGGCGACCGACGACCTCGACGGGCTGGCCGAGGTGCGGGCGAAGGTGCCGATGCCGACGGTCGTCGGCGAATGCCTCTTCACCCGCTTCGGCGTGCGCGACGCGCTGCTGAAGCGCGCGGTGGACATCGTCATGCCGAACCCGGCGCGGGCCGGCGGCATCACCGAGGTCCGGCGGATCGCCGCGCTCTGCGGCGCCTTCCACGTCGATATCTCGCCGCACGGCGTCGGCTCGGGCATCAACATCGCCGCCGCCCTCCAACTGATGGCCGCCACGCCGAACTGCGCCCTCTACGAGTACAACCAGCTCCCCAACCCGCTGCGCCACGGCCTCCTCGCCACGCCGCTCCGCTTCGCGGACGGCTGCCTGCACGTCCCGACGGGGCCGGGCCTGGGGGTCGAGCTGAACGAGGACGCGGTGCGCGAGTACACGGTCATGCGGACGGTGGTGGAATAGAAGCAGTACAATGCAAGAGGGTGCTCTTTCTTCCATCGGGGCCGGTGTTGTCTCTGTGAGGAGCGTTCGTTGTGTCGCCGTTCCTTGACATCTACGGTCTAACCAAGAACCGTGACGCGGCCACGATTGATCGCTTCCTCGATACCTACGTCGACCGGGAGGCGAGTGAAGACCGCGGGGACGAGGAATTAATGCTGGCGCCTCTCGATGACTCGGCCGACTTGGGGCGGTTGGAGGATGCGGAGTGGGAGCCGGCACTCACATTGACCCACTCCATCGAGCGCGGCCTTGCCTACCCGCGCCGCTCGTTCACTATCCACCTCAAGTCGAAACGGGCCGACATCAACGGCGTCATCCTCAGCTTCACGAAAGACGATCAACTTGTCCTCGGGCTGTACATCGATGACGAGGGTATGTGGGCGGAAAACGCGCTCAGAGCCAAAGCCCTGCTAGACCAATTGGTCGAACACTGTCGGTGCTATCTGGGCTGGATTGTGGCCGAGGAACCACCCCCGGCCAGCGAAGCGGCCTTCCGAGCGGCTGTCGCGCACCCGGTCACCTCCTACTTCTACGCAGCCGACCGCAGCATTGCAGTAACCCTTACACTTCGGCAACTCGAAGTACTCCGTGCGGCGGTGGACCGCATCCTCCCGTCCGATGACTTCTCCAGTGGTTGGGATGCCGGTGTCGGCGATTATCTACAACGGCAATTCCAGGGCGACCTGAGTGGGCTGATTGGATTCTATCGAGTAGGGCTGGACGCGCTCGATGCGGAGGCGCGAAAGGCAAACGGCGCTGGCTTTGTCGAGCTGGATGCGTCGGCGCAGGATGCGTTGCTTTCGCGGATTGACAGGGGAACGCTGATGGATGCCCCCACGTTTGAGGCCCGGTTCTTCCGCCTCCTCGTCGAGCACGCGATGGAGGGCTACTACAGCGACCCCGGCAACGGCGGCAACCGCGACGGCGCCGCCTGGCGGATGATCGGCTTCGAGGTGCGCGGATGAGCGATTACGGCTTCCCTGGTTCCCCAACGTTGAGGGGAGCCACTACGGTTCACCCGCAAGTTCCCCCCCCAAGTTGGGGGGCCAGGGGGGCCGCATGACGCACTACGACGTCATCATCGTCGGCGCGGGCGCGGGCGGCGGGGTGGCGGCGGGCGTCCTCGCCGAGGCGGGGAAGCGCGTCCTGCTGCTCGAACGGGGCGGCTGGCACCCGTTCGCGCGGGAGCGGCGCGACCACCTGCGCAACCACCGCCTCTCGCAGTACGGCCACAACACCGGCCCGCCGCTCGACGGCAACCCGCGCGTGCTGGTGGACCGGCAGGGCCGGGCCCACCTGCGCCGGCCGCACGAGGGCGGCTACCACAACATCGCCGCCGGGGTCGGCAGCGGCACGGTCGTCTACGGCGCCCAGGCGTGGCGCTTCCTGCCCGCGGACTTCCGCATGGCCCGCGAGTACGGTGTCCCGGCAGGCAGTTCGCTGGCCGACTGGCCGCTCGGCTACGACGATCTCGTTCCCTACTACGAGCGCGCCGAGCGCGAGATCGGCGTCGCCGGTGACGGCGACGCCGCCGCGCGCCGCTGGCCCGCCCACCGCGGCTACCCCCTGCCGCCCCTGCCGCCCAACTGCCAGGGTCGGACGCTGCGCCGGGGCGCGGCGGTGCTCGGCTGGGAGACCCTGCCGCCCCCGCTGCTGATCAACACGGAGCCCTACCAGGGCCGCGGGTCCTGCGTCCGCTGCCAGCACTGCGTCGGCTTCGCCTGCCCGACCGACGCCAAGAACGGCACGCACAACACCCTGATCCCCCGCGCCCTCGCGACCGGCCGCTGCGACCTCGTCACCGGGGCGATGGTGGCGCGGGTCGCCACCGACGCGGCCGGCCGCCCGATCGGCGTGACCTACTTCGACGCGGACGACCGGCCGGTGGAGGCGCGCGCGGAGGTGATCGTCCTCGCGGCGGGGGCGATCGAGACGGCGCGGCTGCTGCTGAACTCGGCGACCGCGCGCGAGCCGCGCGGCCTCGGCAACCGGCACGACCAGGTCGGGCGGCACCTCCAGGGGCATTACTACCCCGGCGCCTACGGCCTCTTCCCGGAGCCGGTCTGGGACGGCGAGGGGCCGGGCGTCTCGATCGCCACGACGCGCTTCAACCACGGCAACGACGGGATCATCGGCGGCGGGATGCTCGCCGACGAGTTCATCATGCTGCCGATCGTCTTCTGGAAACGCGCGCTGCCGCCCGACCTGCCCCGCTGGGGCGCCGCCAACAAAGCCTTCATGCGCGACGGCTACCGCCGCGTCACCGGCGTGAAGGGGCCGGTGCAGGAGATCCCCCACCCCGACGCGCGGGTCACGCTCGATCCCGCCGTCCGCGACCGCTGGGGCCTCCCGGTCGCGCGCCTCTCCGGCCACACCCACCCCGAGACCGTCCGCGCCGCCGCCTTCATCGGGGCGCGCGCGCGGGAGTGGCTCGCCGCCGCCGGCGCGACGCGGACCTGGGGCGACCCACCCGGCCTGCACCTGAGTGGCGGCCAGCACCAGGCCGGCACCTGTCGCATGGGCGACGATCCGCGCGCGTCGGTCGTGGACCGCTGGGGCCGCGTCCACGGCCACGACAACCTCTTCGTCGCCGACGGCGCGGTCCACGTCACCAACGGCGGCTTCAACCCCGTCCTGACGATCATGGCCCTCGCCTTCCGTACGGCGGAGGGGATCGCCCGCGACTGGTGACGGCCCCCCCGGCCCCAATCCCCGGCTTATTGTGGGGGGCTGCCATGAGCGGGGGCGCTGGCGACTGAAGTCGCGCCTGTCGGCCTGCCGGCCACGAAGTCCGGCCACGCCGGACTGGGGCCTACCCAGGCGTGGCGCCAATCGAGAGCGCCTGGGGCGTGGCCCGCTCCCAGTCCCCGGCGGGGGACTTCGTGGCCCGCAGGCCGACAGGCGCGACTTCAGTCGCCAGCGCGACTCTGGGGGCCGCGCCCTTCCCCCACTTGTCAACGATCTGGTACCCTACGCGGCAGCATCGGCTGCGATCGAGAAAGGAGCGGTCCCCCGCATGGCGAAAATCACCTTCATCGGCGCCGGCAGCACCGTCTTCGCGCGCAACCTGCTGCGCGACCTCTTCATCTTCCCCGAACTGCACGACGTCACGATCTCCCTGATGGACATCGACGAGGACCGGCTGCGCGCGACCGAGCGGGTGGCCGGGCGGATCGCCGAGCAGGCCGGGGCCAGGCCGACGATCGAGGCGACGACCGACCGCCGGCGCGCGTTCGACGGGGCCGACTACGCCATCAACATGATCCAGGTCGGTGGCTACCGGCCCAGCACGGTGATCGATTTCGAGATCCCCAAGAAGTACGGCCTGCGCCAGACGATCGCCGACACCCTCGGCATCGGCGGGATCATGCGCGCCCTGCGCACCATCCCCGTGATGCTCGACATGGCGCGCGACATGGAGGAGTGCTGCCCCGACGTCCTCTTCCTCAACTACACCAACCCGATGGCGATGCTCTGCCAGGCGATGGACCAGGCCACCCCGATCAAGACCGTCGGCCTCTGCCACAGCGTGCAGCACACCGCCGAGCACCTGGCGCGGCTCATCGACGTCCCCGCGAACGAGATCAACCACCTCTGCGCCGGGATCAACCACATGGCCTTCTACCTGCGCTTCGAGCGGGACGGGCAGGACCTCTACCCGCGCATCCGCCAGGTGCTCGACGAGGGGCGCGTGCCGGACGACGACCGGGTCCGCTTCGAGATGTTCCGGCGGCTCGGCTACTTCGTCACCGAGTCGAGCGAGCACTTCTCGGAGTACGTGCCCTGGTTCATCAAGCGCGACCGCCCCGACCTGATCGAGCGCTTCAACATCCCGCTCGACGAGTACCCCCGCCGCTGCGAGGCGCAGATCGCCGACTGGGACGAGATGCGCGTCGCGCTGGAGAGCCCCGACCCGGAGGCGGTCGAGCGCTACGAGCGGGACCGCTGGGAGAAGCGGCTCCAGCGGATCGCCCAGCGGGATCCCCAGCGGGCCGCGGAGTTGCGCCAGCGCCTGGCCGACGCCGCCCGCGACAAGACCGCCGCCCACTCCGGCGAGTACGGCACCCTCATCATCCACGCGATCGAGACGAACCAACCCGCAGTCATCAACGGCAACGTCGGCAACCGCGGCCTGATCGACAACCTCCCCGTCGGCTGCTCCGTCGAGGTGCCCTGCCTGATCGACCGCAACGGCGTCCAGCCGACCGCCGTCGGCGCGCTGCCGCCCCAACTGGCCGCGCTGATGCAGACCAACATCAACGTGCAGAACCTCACCGTCGAGGCGGCGCTGACCGGCAAGCGCGAGCACGTCTACCACGCCGCGATGCTCGACCCGCACACCGCCGCCGAGCTCGACACCGAGCAGATCTGGGCGCTGGTCGACGACCTGATCGCCGCCCACGGCGAGCGGCTGCCGGCGTTCCACTGAGCGCGGAGCGCGGAGCGCGGAGTAAGGCTTGACGAACAGCACGGGTCGTCACCTACCCCCTCGCCATTCCGCATTCCGCACTCCGCACTGTGAGGGGGGCATGTCCGCGACGATCGAGGTGCTGCTGACCGAGCCGATCGCCCGGATCGATCCGAACGTCTACGGCCACTTCGCCGAGCACCTGGGGACCTGCATCTACGGGGGCTTCTGCCCCGGCGACGGGTCCGGGGTCGGGCTGACGGGCGGGCTGCGCGAGGATGTCGTCGCCGTGCTGCGGCGGGTCGCGCCGCCGAACTTGCGCTGGCCGGGCGGCTGCTTCGCCGACGACTACCATTGGCAGGACGGCATCGGCCCCGCCGGAGAGCGCCCGCGCCGGATCAACATCCACTGGGGCGAGGTCGTCGAGACCAACGCCTTCGGCACGCACGAGTTCATCGAGCTGTGCCGGGCGCTCGGCGCGGAGCCGTACATCTGCGGCAACGTGGGGAGTGGCACGCCGCGCGAGCTGCGCGACTGGGTCGAGTACTGCAACTGGCCCGGCGGGACGGGGTGGAGCGACCTGCGCGCGGCGCACGGCGCCCCGGCGCCCTTCGGGGTGCGTTATTGGGGCGTCGGCAACGAGAGCTGGGGCTGCGGCGGGCACTTCTCCCCGGAGGAGTACGCCGCGGAGTACCGCCGCTTCGCCACTTACCTGCGCGACTTCGGCGGCGCCGAACTGTCGCTGATCGCCTGCGGGCCGAACGGCAACGACCTCGACTGGACGCGGCGCTTCTTCACCGCCCTGCGCGAGGGCTGGGGGCGCACCCGCATCCACGGCTACGGGGCGCACTACTACACCGGCAACCGGGACGCCGGCGCGGGCACGGCGACCGACTACACCGACGACCAGTGGTACCAACTGCTCCTGAAGGCGCAGGGGATGGAGGCGTTGGTCGTGCAGCAGCGCGCCCTCATGGACGCCTTCGACCCGGAGCGCCGCATCGGCCTGATCGTCGACGAGTGGGGCGCCTGGCACCCCCCGACGCCGGGGCGCCCGCCCCGCTTCCTCTGGCAGCAGAACACCCTGCGCGATGCGCTGGTCGCCGCCCTCACGCTCGACGGGTTCAACCGCCACGCCGATAAGGTCGTGGGGGCGAACATCGCCCAGACGGTCAACGTCCTCCAGGCGCTGATCCTGACCGAGGGCGACCGGCTGCTGACCACGCCGACCTACCACGTCTACGACCTCTACCGCCCGCACCAGGGCGCGCGGGCCGTGCGGGCGCTCTTCGCCGCCCCGGAGGTCGCGTTCACGCACGACGGCGCCGAGCGCCGCCTCTTCGGCCTGGCCGGCTCCGCCTCGACCCGCGGCGACACGCTGACGCTGACGGTCGTCAACCCGCGGATCGGCGAACCGATCGAGGCGACGATCCACCTGCGCGGCGACGCCACCGCCCGCGAGGTGACCGAGACCGTCCTGACCCACCCCGACATCCGCGCGCACAACACCTTCGACGCGCCGGATGCGGTGACGCTCTCCGCGCCGCGCCCACTGGCCGTCGCGGGCCGGTCGTTCACCCACCAGTTCGCCCCGCAGTCGGTCACCCGGCTGGAGGTCGCGCTGGGCTAATCGCCCCCGCCCATCACTCCCTCCCGCTCCCAGCATTGGGAGTGAGGGCCGAGGGTGTGGGCGCGCCCTGTCCGATCGCACAGGTGCGCCGCGCTTGACGCGCGTGCTATGCTTGGGGGCAATCGAAGAACCCCAACGGCGCTGAAGGAGCCCCAGTAGCGGCGGCGTGGTCACGGCAGAGAGCGGGCGGTCGGTGCGAGCCCGCGGCACGCGACGCGGCGAATTACCCTCCGGAGTCGCCGGACTGAACCCGGCAGGCCGCATGGCCTTGCCGGTAAGGTCCGGTCGGCGGCCCCCGTTATCGGGCAAGGGTACGCGCGAACCGCACGATCCCCGACAATGCGCGCCTACCCGACGAGGTCGCGCCCGCGAGGGCGCGGCGCACGAAGGTGGTACCACGGGCCTCCGTCCTTCATTGGACGGAGGCCCTTTGTATTGCGGATTGTTGATTGCGGATTGCGGAATGGGGCGCGAGCGTTTGCCGCGTGTCGCGCATCGGCCACCGTCAGGCCCCCTTCCCACAATCGTGGGGGAAGGGTCGGGGATGGGGGAGAATCGCCGCGCGGAGGCGTTGTGATGGAGATTCGCCGGGCGATCGCGCGTGACGCCGGGATCGTGGCGCGGCTGAACCGGGAGGTGCAGCAGCTCCACGCCGACGCGCTGCCGCGCCTCTTCAAGCCGCCGTCCGAAGAGATCTTCGCCCCGGCGGCCTTCGCGGAACTCGTCGCCGACCCGGACACCGCCGTCTTCATCGGCGAGGTGGGGGGCGAGCCGGTCGGCTACCTCTACGCCCAGGTCGCCCGCCGCCCGGATACCCCCTTTACCCATGCCTCGGACGTCGTTGTCGTGCATCACCTGGCGGTCGCGCGCGAGCACCGCGGGCGGGGTTACGGAGAGCGGCTGATCCGGGCGGCGCGGGCGTTGGCCGAGGCCGAGGGCATCCGGCGGATTGAACTCAGTGTCTGGGCGTTCAACGAGCCCGCGCGTGGCTTCTTCGCCGGGCAGGGCTTCACGGTCTTCAACGAGCGGCTGTGTCTCGAACGGGAGGAGGGCCAATCATGGTAGGGACGAGCGAGCGCCTGGCGCACACGGTGCTGCCCGAGGCGGAGCGCGGGCGCAACGTCTACGACGTGCTGCGGGAGCGCGGCTTCATCGCGCAGACCAACGACGACGCCGGGCTGCGCGCCGCGCTGGAGCGGCCGGTTACCCTCTACTGCGGCTACGACGCGACCGCCACCAGCCTGCACATCGGCCACCAGCTCACCCTGATGATCCTGGCGCACTTCCAGCGCCACGGCCACCGCCCGATCACCCTGATCGGCGGCGGCACGACGATGATCGGCGATCCGACCGACAAGGCGGCGATGCGCCCGATCCTGACAATCGAGCAGATCGCGGCGAACATCGCGCGGATCCTGCCGCAGTTCGCGCGCTACGTCGATTTCGGCGAGGCGGCCGGCGAGAACCGCGCACTGCTGCTCAACAACGCCGACTGGCTGCTGCCGCTCGGCTACGTCGCCTTCCTGCGCGACATCGGCAAGTACTTCAGCGTCAACCAACTCCTCAGCCACTCGACCTACCGCGAGCGGCTGGAGGGCGGCAGCCTCAACTTCATCGAGATCAACTACGTCCTCCTGCAGGCCTACGACTTCCTGCACCAGTTCCGCGAGTTCGGCTGCACCCTGCAGATCGGCGGCAGCGACCAGTGGTTCAACATCCTGGCCGGCGCCGATCTGGTCCGGCGGGTCGAGGGGGCGCAGGCGTTCGCGCTGGTGGCGCCGCTGCTGACGACCGCCTCCGGCGCGAAGATGGGCAAGACGGTCGGCGGCGCGCTCTGGCTCGACCCGGCGCAGACCTCGCCCTACGAGTTCTACCAGTACTGGGTCAACGTCGAGGACGCCGACGTCGAGCGCCTGCTGAAACTCTTCACCTTCCTGCCGCTCGACGAGATTGCCGAACTGGGGCGGCTGCGGGGCGCGGAGATCCGGCGGGCCAAGGAGGTGCTGGCCTTCGAGGCGACGGCGATCGCCCACGGCGAGGAGGAGGCGCGCAAGGCGCGGGAGGCCGCCCGCGCCCTCTTCGGCGGCGCCGGCGAGGGCGGCGAGGCCGTCCCGACGGTCTCGGTGCCGCGCGCCGCGCTGGAGGCCGGGATGCCGGCCGCCGACCTCTTCGTCGCCGCCGGCCTGGTCAAGTCGAAGGGCGAGGCGCGGCGGCTGATCGATCAGGGCGGCGCCTACGTCGACGACGAGCGCGTCACCAGCCCCGAGCAGACCCTCGGCGGGGGCGGCTGCTGCGCGCCGGCAAGAAGCGCCGCGCGCGTCCTCCCGAGTGCTGAGTGATCGGTGGTGGGTGACGAGCGCGGGAAGGCGAGCGGGGGCGGCTCGCGCCCTGGCTGAACGCGCGCGGCAATGTCGCTACGCGCGCCCCGAGCCAGGTGAGGCGCGCTGGTCGGCGGCATGACATCCACCTGGCCGTGGGCGGCTCGCGCCTTGGCTGAACGCCGTCGGCGGGACGAAGATGCCGGCGGGCTGGCGGTGATCGGCGCCCCGCCGTGCGGCGGGCGAGCCGGCGGTCGCGGTGATCGGCGCCTGCCCCGGCGTCCGCGCCGGCCCCGCCTGTCCGCGACTGCCGCGGCGACCGCGCACGCGATCGCCAGGGCGACGGGGAGGGGTTCGATACCGGGGCCGCGATCGAACAGGATGATGCCCGCGACCAGGCCGACGAGTAACCCGACCAGGCTCCTGACTGCTGTTCTCATGCCTTTCTCTCCTCGCGCGCGGCTGCGTGTTTGTCAGACGACCTCGAAGTTCGCCATCATCGCCATGTCCTCGTGCTCCAGGTTGTGGCAGTGGAAGACGTACTTGCCCCGGTAGCCGTCGAAGCGGGCGATGATCTCGACCTGCTCGCTGCTCGACACGTAGACGGTGTCCTTCCAGCCGGCGTTGTAGGGGCCTGGGTCGTCGCCCGAGTCACCGATGCCGAGGATCCTCCTGCCGCGGCCGAGGACCTGGAAGTGGGCCAGGTGTAGGTGGACGGGGTGGTCCTGTTCGCTGGATATGCGCCAGATCTCGGTCGCGCCGAGCTGCGGCCGGGCATCGATCCGTTGCGGGTCGAAGGGCTTGCCGTTGATGGTCCACCTGTCGTCCTCCTGGGCGAAGCGGAACTCGCGGGTGACGGTGGCGGCCGATCGCGGCAGTGGCTCGAACTCGACGAGCCGGGACGGCACGGCGCTGTCATCCCTGGCCTCGCGAACGACGTGGAAGCGCATGACGCGGCTCATCGCGCCCTCGACATACCGATTCACCAGGGTCACCCGCGTGCCGACCGGGTAGGCCGAGAAGTCGATGACGACGTCGAACCGCTCCGCCGGGCCGATCTCGATCCGTTCGTGTGCGACCGGCTGTCCCAGCAACCCGACGTCGGCGCCGATCTGGACAAACGCCGGGCCTTCGGGCGGCGGCGGGTCGAGTGCCAGCCGGTAACGGCGCGCGTTCGCGGCGTTCAGGAGCCGGAACCGGTACCGCGTGTTGGTCACCTCCAGGAACGGCCAGGCGGCGCCATTGACGAGGTTCACGTCGCCCAGCACCCCGTTCATGAAGTCCTTGGTCACGCCCGGTTTGTCGCGCAGCGCGGGGTCGATGGCGGGGTACATGAAGGCACCGTCCGCGGCGAAGGAGCGATCGCAGATCAGCAGCGGGATGTCCCGCTCGCCCTTGGGCAGCGGTAGCGCGTCCTCGGCGGCGTCACGGACGAGGTGGAACCCGGCCAGCCCCTGATAGACCTGCGGCCCGGTGAAGTCCATCCGGTGGTCGTGATACCACAGTGTCGCGGCCGGCTGGTCGAGCGGGTAGACGTACTCCTTCGCCCCCTGGCTGGTGTGCCCCATCGCCGCGTGATCGCCGTGTCCGCCCGCCCATCCGCCGACCGGCAGCACCAGATCGGTCGGGTAGCCGTCGTGTGCGGGCGGAGTCTTGGCGCCGTGCAGATGCACCACGGTGGGGACCGGGAGCTCGTTGCGGTGGCGTACGACAGCCTGCCGACCGCGGCGCGTCTCGATCGTCGGGCCTGGGAAGGAACCGTTGTACCCCCAAATCTCCGTGGCGAGCCCGGGCAGGATCGCTGCCCGGCCCGGCCGCTGCGTGATCTCGTAGTAATCGGTCGTGGCGTCGCTGCGCACCGGCCTCAGCACCGGGGGAATCGGCAACGGGATGCTGAACGGCTCCGGCAGCGGCGCGACGCTGCGCTGCAGTGCTCCTGTGCTGCCGTCGGGCACGCTCTGGCCGCCACCCGACGAGTTGCCACCATTGCCACCGCCGCAGGCGGACCCCAGGGACAGGGCGAGGGCCGCGCCCCCGGCGAGCCGCAGCACCTCCCGCCGCGTCAAGCGCATGTCCCATGCGTCGGATCGTCGTCGCATCGCCTCCTCCTCCCACGCCCGCCGCCCCGCGCCGGGCGACTCGACTCTCGCCTCCTACGGTAGCGGACGTCTGTCGAGGAAGTATGGCATTTATGTGTCGAACTTATATTTATCCGATATGTGGACGGTCTGGAAGGCGGTTGACACCGCGCCGCGTCCGCCGCTACGCTGTGGCATCACGCCCCGGTCGGCGCGGGCGCATCGTGGAGAGGGTAGGCGGCGGTGTATTACGAATTGCTCGCCCTTGCCCGGCTGATGTACGGGCCGCAGCACGGCTACCTGATCGCCAAGGTCGCCAGCGACATGCTCGGCCCCTGGGCGAAGGTCAGCCCCGGGAGCCTTTACCCGGTCCTGGCGAAGCTGGTGGAGGCCGGCCTGATCCGGGAGGTCGGCGAGGCGTCGGCGAGCCGTCGCGAGCCGCGCGCCTACGCGATCACCGAGGCCGGTCGGGCGCGCTTCCGCGAACTGATGCTGGACACCACAGTCAACCCGGGCGACTACCGGCGGCGCTTCCATCTCAAGGTGCCGTCGCTCGAATTCCTCGACCCCGACGAGCGGCGGCGCTTGTTCGATCACTACGGCGAGTATTGCCGCACGGCGATCGACTATCTGGAGAAGGAGTCCCGCCTCTTGCGGGAGTACGGCCCCGACTCCGGCGCGATCAGCGCGGCCGGTATCGCCGCCGCGGTCGACCTGATGGCCCACCAGGCGGACCAGTGGCGGGCCGAGCTCGCCTGGGCCGCGCGGCTGCGCGAGCGCGTCGCGACCCTAGTCGAGGGCGAGCAGGGGACCAGACGAGGGGTGCGGGCCGCCGGGGAACACGCGACGGGAACCGGGTCGGCTTGATCAGGCCGGCGCCGACCGACGGCGGCAAGCGCGGGTGCGGCACCGGTGACCAGCGGGTAGCGTGGGCCGGGGCCGCAGGCGATGGCACGGCCGCGTGCAGTGTGGCGAACCCGCGTCACCCGCACCGGCCCAGCACGATGCGCCCGGCTCTCGTCAGCCCTGCCTCCGCTCGCCTCGTCGCCCTGTTGGGCGGCTCGGAGGCACCCCCGAGCCGGCCTCGCCACCCTCTGACGGCGACACCCCCCGAGCTTCCAGGGGAGCCCAGAAAATCCGGGGTGTGTCATGCCCGCCGGCCAGCGTATCCACCCTCGTCACTACCCGCCTGCCCGCCTGCCCGCCTGCCCGCCTCCCACCCCCCGCCGCCCCGCGCCGTTGTGCTATACTCCGCCCGCGTAGCCAGTCCAAGATGCGCCGGTCGTCACCCGGCACTCGTCGTGCGTCATGGTGGTGGGGGTGTGAGCGAGCCGAAACCGAGTATCTCCGTCTTCTTCCCGGCCTACAACGATGGCGGGACGATCGCCAGCATGGTGATCGAGGCGGCGCGCACCTGCCGCGCGCTGACCGACGATTACGAGGTCATCGTCGTCGAGAACGGCAGCACCGACTACACCGTCGAGGTGCTGGAGGAACTCGCCGCGCGGTTCGACCGGGTGCGCGTGCTGACACACCGGCAGGCGCTCGGCTACGGCGGCGCCCTCAAGGTCGGCTTCGCCGCCGCGACCAAGGATCTGATCTTCTACACCGACGGCGACGGCCAGTACGACCCGCGCGAGCTGGCGTTGCTGCTGCCGCGCCTCACGCCCGGCGTCGACATCGTCAACGGCTACAAGATCGGCCGCTCCGACCCGCTCGGGCGCGTCATCATCGGGCGGCTCTACCACTGGACGATGAAGCTCCTCTTCGGCTTCAAGCTGCGCGACGTCGACTGCGACTTCCGCCTGATCCGCCGCGGCGCGCTGGAGCGCGTGACCCTCACCTCCGACACCGGGATGATCTGCCTCGAACTGGTCAAGAAGCTGCAGGACGCCGGCTGCGTCTTCGCCGAGGTGCCGGTCCACCACTACCACCGCGCCTACGGCAAGTCGCAGTTCTTCAACGTCCCGCGCATCTGGCGCACCGTCACCAATATCCTCTCCTTCTGGTGGCAACTGCGCGTGCAGAAACTCCCGACGGGCGAGGCGTCGGTGGCCCCGACGCCCGCCGCGAACCGGCGGCAGGGCTAGGGCCGATGGGCGACCTCCCCCGGGCCGGGCAACTCCCCGCCGCCGTCGGCGCGTCGTTCGCCGGGGCGCCGGTGCTGATCACCGGCGGGCTCGGCTTCATCGGCAGCACCCTGGCGCGGCGGCTGGTCGGCCTCGGCGCGCGGGTGACGATCGTCGACTCGATGCTCCCCGGCGCGGGGGGCAACCTCTTCAACGTCGCCGGCATCGAGGAGCGCGTGCGGATCAACATCTCCGACGTGCGCGACCCCAACAGCCTGCAATACCTCGTGCGCGGGCAGCGCTTCCTCTTCAACCTGGCCGGGCAGAACAGCCACATCGACTCGATGCGCGACCCCTTCACCGACCTGGAGATCAACTGCCGCAGCCAGCTCTCGATCATGGAGGCTTGCCGGCATCACAACCCCGACATCCGCGTCGTCTACACCGCCACGCGCCAGCAGTACGGCCGGGCCGACTACCTGCCGATCGACGAGCGCCACCCGCTGCACCCGGTCGACGTCAACGGCGTCAACAACATCGCGGGCGAGTCGTACCACATCCTCTACCACCAGGTCTACGGCATCCGCACGACCTCGCTGCGCCTGACCAACACCTACGGCCCGCGCATGCTGATCCGCCACCCGCGGCAGACCGCGCTCGGCTGGCTGATCCACCAGGCGGTGGCCGGGGCGCGGATCGATCTCTTCGGGGGCGGGACCGACCGCCGCGACTTCAACTATGTGGACGACGTGGTCGACGCCCTCCTCCTCGCCGCGACCGACCCCGCCGCCGTGGGCGAGATCTTCAACCTCGGCGGCGAGCCGGTCACGCTGCGCGCGGCGGTCGAGACCCTGCTGGAGGTCGCGGAGGGCGGGGGTGGCTGCCGGATCGTGCCCTTCCCGCCGGAGCGCAAGGCGATCGACATCGGCGAGGTCTTCACCGACTACACCAAGATCGCCCGCACCCTCGGCTGGCGCCCGACCGTCCCGCTGCGCGAGGGGCTGGCGCGCACCGTCGCCTTCTACCGCGAGCACTGGCGGCACTACGTAGACGAGGGCTGAGGACTGAGGACGAAGGGCCGGGTAGCCGGCCGCTTTTCCCCGTCGGTGATGTGCTGGGACGTTCCTACTTCGTCCTAAGTCCTCAGTCCGCAGTCCTGAAGTGAGCGGAGCGGAGCGATGATCCCGGTCAGCGACACGAAGCGCGGCTACCTGGCCCTGCGCGAGGAGCTCGACGCGGCGGTGCGGCGCGTGCTCGACCGGAGCTGGTTCGTCCTCGGGGCGGAGGGGGAGGCGTTCGAGGCGGAGTTCGCCGCCTACCTCGGCGTGGAACACTGCGTCGGCGTGGCGAACGGCACCGACGCGATCGAACTGGCCCTGCGCGCCCTCGACATCGGCCCCGGCGACGAGGTGATCGTCCCGGCGCTGACCGCCGCCTTCAGCGCGCTCGCCGTCAGCCGGGCCGGGGCGACGCCGGTCTTCGCCGACGTCGATCCGGTCACGGCGGGGCTCGACCCGGCCTCGGTCGCCGCGCGAATCGGGCCGCGCACGCGGGCGCTCCTGCCGGTCCACCTCTACGGCGGCGCGGCCGACCTGGAGGCGCTGGGCGTGCTGGCCGCCGATCACGACCTCGCGCTCGTGGAGGACGCGGCGCAGGCGCACGGCGCGCGCTACGCCGGCCGGCGGGTCGGCTCGTTCGGCCAGGTGTCCTGCTTCAGCTTCTACCCCTCCAAGAACCTCGGGGCCTACGGCGATGGCGGCGCAATCGCCACCGATGATCCGGCGCTGGCCGCGCGCCTGCGCCGCCTGCGCAACGGCGGGCAGGCCGGGCGCTACGAGCACGTCGAGCTCGGGGCCAACAGCCGGCTCGACGAGCTGCAGGCGGCGATCCTGCGGGTGAAGTTGGCGCGCCTCGACGCGGCCAACGCCGCCCGCCGCGCGCAGGCCGCCCGCTACGACGCCGCGCTGGCGGACACCGGCCTGACCCTGCCCCGCGCGCTCCCCGGCGCCGAGCACGTCTACCACCTCTACGCCGTGCGCGTGCCGGCCACTCGCGGCGGCGGGCGCGATGCCCTCGCCGCCCACCTGCGCGAGCGCGGCGTCGGGACGCAGATCCACTACCCCACGCCGGTCCACCGCCAGCCGGCCTACGCGGACCTCGGCCCCGCGCCGGGCGCCCTGCCCGAGGCCGAAGCCTGGGCCGCCGAAGAACTCTCGCTGCCCCTCTTCCCCGAATTAACCCCCGACGAGCAGGGCCGCGCGATCGCCGCGATCCGCGAGTGGGCCGGCGGGAACGCGGAACCCCCAGCGGGGACAAGCGCCGGGACCCCCCGCGGGAACAAGCGCCGGAACGCGGAATAGGGCGGTCCGCCACCCGATTGCCCTCGGCTTTGCCGGTGCATACCACCATCGGCGCGCGCCGCGTCGCGGCGGCGCGCGCCTGCCCGCGGGAATGTTGCTCCCGGCGCGTCACAAATCGGCGGTCGGGCCGTTCGTGCTGGTAGGAGGGCTGCGATGGGCGACGACCAGCTCCTACGGCAGGCCCGCGACGGCGACCGCCGCGCGCTGGACGAACTCTGCCACCGCGAGTGGCGGCCGGTCTACGCGCTGCTCTACCACGGCGTGCGCGACCGCGCCGAGGCCCAGGACCTGACGCAGGAGGTTTTTCTGCGGGCGCTGCGGTCGCTCGACCGCTACCGCGAGGGCGCGGCGCCCTTCGGGGCCTACCTGGCGACGATCGCCCGCAACCTGCTGCGCGACCGCTGGCGGCGCAAGGCGCCGGGATTCGTCGATCTGGACCAGCTCGACTACGTCGACAACGCAGCGCGCGCCGCCGGCGGCGAGGCCGATCCGCTGGAGCGGCTGCTGGCGGACGCCGAGCGCGACCGGCTCTGCCGGGCGCTCGCCGCCCTCCCCGCCGACTACCAGACCGTGATCCACCTGCGAATCGTCGAGGGCCGGGCGGGCGCCGAGGTCGCCCGGCTGATGGGGCGCAGCCCCGACGCCGTGCGGCAGTTGCAGCACCGGGCGCTCGTCGCGCTGCGGGCGGCGCTCTGCGAGGAGTCACCGCGATGAACGACACGGCACATGGGCGGCGGGGACGGCCCGGCCCGGAGGACGATCTTGACCGCCTGATCGACGCGCTGAACCGGGGCGGCGCGCCGCCGCCCGCGCCCGCCGACCCGGATCTCGCGGACCTCTACACCACCGCGCGCCGCGCGCGCGCCCTGGCCGCGCCCGAGTGGCCCGCGCCGGACTACCCGGACGAACTGGCGGGGCGGCTCGCGGGGGAACTGCGGCCCCGCCCGCGCCTGTCGCCGCCCCGCCCGCGCGCCTGGCCGACGTTCCTCGCGCGCCCGTCCCGGCGGCAACCGGCAGGTTGCGCGCGCCCCCCGTGGGGCGTCCTGACCAGGGGGGCGAACGGGTTGGCGACGGTCGCCCTCGCCGCCGTCCTGCTCGGCGCAGCGGCGCTGGTGCTGTCCACCGCCCTCGGCCGCAGGGGAGTGACCGGGCCGGGGTTCGGGGCGGCGACCCCGGCGCGGCCTGATTATGCCGGGGTTGACGAACTGCTGCTGGCGCAGTTCCGGGACGCGCAGGCGGCGGTGAACTTCCCCCTGGCCTTGCCGACGGCGCTGGCGGACTACGAGAGCGGCGTGTCCCTGAGCGGAGCGCCCGCCGCCCCCGGCGTGGAAGCCGCCTTCAACAGCCGCCAGGGCTCGCAGCGCACCGTCCACTTCTCGCAGACCGGCACCGGCCTCGGCGTCGTCGCGCCCCTGACCGGCGCGACCGAGCGGACGGTTGCGGTGCGGGGGCGCGACGCGAAACTCGCCGAGGGGGGCGAGCGCGGACTGAGCCACCTGATCTGGGAAGGGGACGGTCGCTCGTATATCCTCACCGGCCGCGATGTCCCCGGCGACGAGCTGGTGCGGATCGCCGAGTCGGTCGTCCCGCTGGCGGAGGTGCTGCGCTGGCGCGTGCCGCGCTTCCTCAGCGCCGACGAGGCGGTCGACCTGGCGCGCTTCCGGGGCTTCCACACCGGGGTGGGGGAGATCAGCGGCGTGCCGCGCGCCCGCGAGACGCTGGCGCTGGCCCTCCCGGCCAATTCCATCGCCCCGGTCGTCGCCGACGCCGAGAGGCGGGGAGGGAAAGCGACAGCGACCGCGACTGGCGGCTTCGCCGGTTCCGACGCGCCGGCCCTCCTCGTCATCGTGCGCGGCCCGGTCCAGGACGGCGACCGGACCCTGGGGAACGGGCTGGCGATGGCCTTCAGTCGCACCGGGGAGTTGCTCTACACCGCGATCGGCGGCCCCTGGGACACCTACACGCCCCAGACCGGCAGCGTCCTCACCCTGCCCCCGCGCGACGG
>JAUJMV010000004.1:57289-60543 GCA_030446685.1 Thermomicrobiales bacterium
CTCGGCCCCGACCTGCCCGAGGCCGCCGTCTCCGGCGCGCTCCCCGGTACCCCCCCGGAGTCGGTGCCGGTGCCCCCCACCGCTACCACGCCGATAGCCGCGACCATCGTCACGTACGAGCCTTCCTATCCCTGGCTCACGCCCCTCAAGCCAATAGGCGATTCCACCGTGCAGGGCCGGGCGCAACTGTTGCCAACCGGCGCGGGGACAGTCACGCTCGATGCCACGTTCTATAGTCTGCCGCCCGAGCAGGCGATCGTCTGGATACTGCTCCGGGGTTCCTGCGAGGGCGACGCCACCACTGCCCCGACCGGCGGCGACCATGCTATCCTCCGCCGGGAGACCGCCGCGGGCCGGCGCGTACAGGTGGAACTGCCGGAAGGTTGGCTGACGGGACCGCTCGCGTTCCTGATCGGCGGCGGCGGCGCGACTCCCCTCGCCTGCGCCGATCTGCCGGTGGATGCCGTGCGTCCGCTGCCGGACACATCGCTGATGACCGCGACGGTCCGGCCGGCCGAGGGCTGGGAGGTCCGCGGGCAGGTGGCCGTCTGGCCGACGCAGGGCGGCGATGCGTTCCTCCGCGCCGCGATCGTCGGCCCGCCCGACCAGTTGGAGCGTAACGGCAACCACATCAACCTGATCTGGCACGTCGTCAGCGGTGACTGCGCCGCGTGGCGCGACGCCAGCGGACGGCAGCAGAACGCCGGGCAGGTGCTCTACCGCGATACTCCGCCGGTCAAGAGTTCGGGCCAGCAAACCTTCGTCCTCGGACTGCGCCAAGACTGGCTCAAGCAGCCGCTGGCCCTGGCCGCCTTTGTCAACGGCGGCGGCCCCTTCGTCGCCTGCGCCGATCTGCCGCGGCCCAGCCCACCGTCCTCATCATCGTCGGCGATCATCGCAACCCGCTAGTTTTCGTCACCGGTGCGATATGGTTATTCAGCCTTCGCCGTGACGGTTCTCGTTCGGTACGTACGCGGTCTTCTTGCACCGTCGGAGGGCGCGAGGGCGCATTTCGCACCGTAGCGAAAACCAGTCGGTACTTCGGGTGATCGTGCGCGGTGCCCCGGCGCTGGGGGCGTGGTGGGCAGGTCGCGAGTGGAGATGGTCCGCGACCTTGTCACCTATCTCGCCGGGCGGCAAGACGAGGCTGAAACATCCGAGCCGGCGTCGTCCCAGGACGTCCCCAGGCGTGACTGGGACGCCTCTGGAGAGGATGACGCCCAGGAGTACTTGCACGAAGCGCCGCGCTAACGCCGTCCCACCCAGCCCCTCAGACGCGCGCATGTGCGATGGGTAGTGATCGCCCGCGGCGAGCGCCGCCCCGCGCCGCGTCGCATGGTTCGATGTCGGCGATGCGCCGGGCGAGAGGCGCTGTTGCTGCTGCTGGAGGATCGCCCCAACCGCGATCGATCCGCTACAATAGCGGTGCTATCACCGGAACGCGCTCGGCGACTCGGAGGGCTGATGCAGGCGACAGCAACTATCGAACGGATCGATGAGCGGCTGCGACAGCTTCCTCCGGAGAAGCTGGCCGTCGTCCTCGATTTCGTTTCCTACCTGGTCGAGCGAGAGTTTGCCTCGGAGTCCTTCCAGACGATGCTCGCCTCGGAGGCGGTGCTGCGCCGCGACTGGGATACGCCCGAAGAGGACGAGGCGTGGGCGCATTTGTAAGGGGCGCTGTCGTCGTCCTGCCCCTCCCCTTCTCCGATCTCAGCGGAGCGAAACGGCGACCGGCACTGGTGGTCGCGGATCTCACCGGCGATGACATCATCTTGTGCCAGATTACCAGCCAGGTGCAGACGCATCACGGTGCTGTCTCGCTCGTCGATAGTGATTTCGAGTCCGGAAGTTTCCGCCGCGACAGCAGCGTGCGTCCCGACCGTCTGTTCACCGCCGACGGCCGCATCGTCCTGTAGCAAGTTGGTAAAATCGGCGATGCAAAGGGGCGGGCGGTGACGGCGGCCATCGTTCGCATTCTCAGCGCGTGAAGGAAAGCATACGGGCCTGGCGGGATCGCGGGGAGGTGATGCGATCGGCGGGAAAGAATCGGCATCATCAACCGGCAGTCGGCTGGCCCTTCCGGTGAGCGCCATGAACGAACCGGAAACGCTACGGGAACACGATATCACGCTGCGCGGGCCGCGCGTCGTGCTGCGGCCGATGCGCGAGACCGATTGGCCGGTGCTGCTGCGCTGGAACAGCGATCCCGAGATCCTCTATTACTCGGAGGGCGACGATGTCCCCGCCCGCACGCTCGACGAGATCCAGCCGAGCTATCGCGCGATTTCCCGGCAGGCGTTCTGCTTCATCATCGAACACGAGCACGCCCCGATCGGCGAGTGCTGGCTGCAGCGGATGAACCTCCCGCGCATCCTCGAGCGGTACCCCGGCCGCGACTGCCGGCGGATCGACCTGACCATCGGCGAGAAACCTCTCTGGGGGCAGGGTCTCGGGATCGAGGTGATCGCGCTGCTCGCCCGGTTCGGCTTCGAGCGCCAAGGCGCGGACCTCATCTTCGGCTGCGACATCGCCGACTACAATCCGCGCAGTCTGCAAGCCTTCCGGAAGGCCGGCTTCACCCACCATGCCACGATCACGCAGCCGCCAGGCGCCAAGGCGCGCCACTGCCACGACCTGGTCCTGAACCGCGCGGATTTCCCGTTCGCTGAACGAGGGGGCTAAGGTGTCACCCCTTCAGCCCAGGTTGCCGCGATCCACGAACTACTGCCATGACACCGGCGGCCAGCCGGGAGGGGAAGGGAAGGGAGCATGACCGGACGAGTCGCGGCGGTGAGCCGCAGCGCCAGCCATTCGCTGAGCAAGGGCAACCAGGACGCGATCGAGCTGCTCGAAGGGCTGGGCGTCGCGGGCGACGCGCACGCCGGGACCACCGTCAAGCACCGCTCGCGGGTCGCGCGCGACCCCCACCAGCCGAACCTCCGGCAGGTCCACCTGATCCACGCCGAACTCCACGAGGAGCTGCGCGGCGCCGGGTTCGACATCGCCGCCGGGCAGATGGGCGAGAACATCACCACCTGGGGAATCGATCTGCTCGGCCTGCCGACCGGCGCGCGGCTGCGCCTCGGCGCCGAGGCGATCGTCGCCATCACCGGCCTGCGCAACCCCTGCGCGCAACTCGACCGGCTCCAGCCCGGCCTGATGGCGGCGGTGCTCGACCGCGACGAGCGGGGGGGCCTGATCCGCAAGGCCGGCGTCATGGCGACCGTCGTCGCCGGCGGACCCGTCCGGCCGGG
>JAUJMV010000004.1:60643-79962 GCA_030446685.1 Thermomicrobiales bacterium
CGCGCGACTAGACCGCCTTGAACGCCTCGAAGGGCTGGCGGCAGTTGTTGCAGTAGTAGATCGAGCGGCAGAGGGTCGGGCCGAAGCGGTTCTCCAGCAGCGTGTTCTTCGAGTCACAGTAGGGGCAGGGGACCAGCTTCGCGCGGACCCGGCCGAGCGGGTTGAGATCGACGACCGTATCGGCGGTGAAGGAGGGCGCGTCGGCGGGCGGCGCGAAGCCGGCCTCGCGCAGGCGCGCATGCCCCGCCGGCGTGATCCGGTCGCTCGACCACTGCGCCGCGAAGGTGACGCCGACGCTGACCTCGGGCGCGACCCCCAGCCCGGCGACCGCCTCGCGGATCTGCTCGCGCATCACGTCGATCGCCGGGCAGGCGACGAAGGTCGGCAGGATCTCGATCCGCACCCGCTCCGGCGTCGCCGCGACGCTGTGGATGATGCCCAGATCGACCACCGAGATCGTCGGGATCTCCGGGTCATACACGTCGCGGAGCGCGTCCCAGACGCGCGCCTCCTCCGGCGTGCGGCCCGTCTCCGGCCGTGCCGTCGCGGTCATGGCGGTCGCTCCCCCAGCTTGCCGGCTCACCAGTTCGCCCCCGGCTCTTCGCGGTAGACCATCGTCATCTCGTCGTGCAGGCGTCGGAACGCCGGATCGTGATTGCCGTCGCGCCCGCCGGTTAGGGGTGCGACCGTCGGCGTGTAGGCGCCGTCGTCCCCCCGCCGCGCCGGGAGGGGCAGATCGAGTTCGGCGAAGATCGGGGCCAGCGCGGCGAGCCACTCGCCTCGCAGCGCCGCGAAGGGGCGCGGCAGGATGCCGGCCCGCACCAGCAGATCCTCGCCCGCCAGCGGCGTGAAGAGGTCGAGCGCCGCCGGCCAGAGCGCGTCGAGCGCCGCCGTCAGCCGCGCGCGGCCCCGGTCGTCGTCGTTGAGGCGGCGGATCCACCCGTCGAAATGCAGCAGATGGTACGCCTCCTCGCGCCGGACCTTGCCGAGCAGCCCGGCCAGCGGCGCGTAGGACGAGCCCGCCAGCGCCGCCAGGCGGGTCGCGTCGGCGGTGTCGTAGAGGTAGCGCCGCGCGATCGACTGTGCCCAGTCCCCCCGGTCGAGGCCGAGGAGCCGCGCCTGCCGGAAGCCCTCCGGGCCGCGGTCGTAGGCGAGGTCGTCGGCCTTCCGCCCGGTCAGCGCGGCCAGCAATTCGTAGAGGGCGCGGGCATGGCCGATCTCGTCCTGCGCGATCGAACTGTAGGCGACATCCTCCTCTAGCGCCGGGCCGATGCCGGTCCACTCGGAGTCCCAGAAGCCCAGCACGAACTCGTCGTCGGCCAGCGCCAGCAGCAGTTCGGCCAGCGCCGCCCGTGTTGCCCCGTCCAGGTCCTCCGGCCCCGCCAGCGTCGCCGTCGGGATCGTCGCCGTCACCGCCCCCTCGCCCATCGCCCGCTACCTGTCGCCCGTGACGGTCCCGGCCGCCTCGCGCCTGGCCCCCGCCCGCGCCTCCGCCGCTGCCCGCACCCGCCGCCGCGCCTCGTCCAGCTTCTCGTTGATCTTGTACCCCGCCGGCACCCGATAGGAGCGGTCGAGCGGCGGCTTGAGTAGGTCGGGGTCGGTGATCTCGGCGATCGTCGCCCGCGGCACGACCCATAGACGGATGCTCTCGCCGCGCCGGCTGTAGAACTCCTTGGCGTAGTGCAGCGCCAGCGCGTCGTCGGGCGCGCGCAGGTTGCCGGCGTGCTTCATCGCCTCGCCCTCGCGCTCCTGCTTGAAGATCTCGTAGACCTGCATCGCTTCGCTCCAGTGCTGAGTGCTGAGTGCTGAGTATCTCTTGCCAAGACCAAACCTACCGTTCCACGACGGTCCTACTCAGCACTCAGCACTCAGCACTCACCACTCCCTAATCGGCCGCCAGCGCCCCCGGCCCCTCGCCCAGGATCACGTCGCGGACCCAGGCGGTGTCGGCGTAGTGGATCTGGCGGAACTGGAGGCGCTCCGCCGACTTCGGGCCGTGGCCGGTGACGACGCGCGTCAGCTCGTCCCAGTCCGGCTCGGTGTAGCGCCAGCGCTTCGCCTCCTCGTCGTAGCGCAACTCGGGGTCGGGGATCGTCAGGCCGATCTCCAGGATGCGCGGCACGTAGATGGCGAGGAACTCCTGCCGCAACTCCTCGTTCGACTTCGCCTTGATCCGCCAGGCGAGGTCCTTGTCCTTCTCGGGCGGCGTGCGGAAGCCGTGCATCTGCATGATCGGCGCCCACCAGCGATCGAGGGCGTCCTGCACCATCGCGCGCTGCTTCGGCGTGCCGTTGACCAGCGTCAGCACGATGTCGCGCCCGTGCATGATGTGGACCGACTCTTCCCAGCAGATCTTCTGCATCGTGCGCGCGTAGGGGCCGTAGGAGGACCCCCGCAGGGCCTGCTGCGCGACGATCGCCGCCGCGTCGATCAGCCAGGCGATGATCCCGACATCGCCCCAGGTCTCGGTCGGGTAGTGGAAGACATTGTGGAACTTGGTCTTGCCGGCCAGCAGGTCCCGCCACATCTCCTCGCGCGACTTGCCGAGGTCCTCGGCCACGCGGTAGAGGAGCTGCGCGTGGCCGACCTCGTCCTGCACCTTGGCGGTGAGGGCCAGCTTGCGCTTGAGGGTCGGGGCGCGCAGGATCCACTCGCGCTCCGGCAGCACGCCCATCAGCTCGGAGTTGGCGTGCATCTCGACGAACTTGAGCACCTGCCGGCGGTAGTCGTCGGGCATCCAGTCGGTCGCCTCGACCTTGCCGCCCGCCGCGATGTGCGCGAAGAAGGCCGCGCGGCGCTCGGCCTCGCCCTGGTCGGTTTGGTGCAGCACCTCGGTCGCCATCGGCGCCTCCTTTGCGTCTGGTCGAAGGTCGAAGGTCCGAAAGTCGAAGGTCTGGAGGCTGCGGATCAAACACCGCCGGGCGCGGTCCGGGCCGCCGGCGTCCCCCGCCGCGTCCCGCCTCGTCAGTCCCCGCCCCACGCCCTACACCCTGCGCGCCAGCCCATTGATGAGGGTGTCCGCGAAGTGGTCGGCGATCGCCTCCGCGCTCAGGCCGCCGTCCGGGCGATACCAGCCGGGGATGCCGTTGAGGGCGGAGAGGACCAGCGTTGCCGCCAGCTTCGGGTCGGTCGGCGCGAACTCGCCCGCCGCGATCCCCGCCGCGATCGTCGCCCGGAAGAGGCCCTCGTACTCGTCGCGTCGCGCCGCGATCGCCTCCCGGCGGGGCGGCGAGAGGAAGCGCCATTCCTGCAAGAAGACCGTCGCCCGCTCGATCTGCCCCGTCACCACCCCGATGTGCGCATGGATCATGCCGCGGAGCCGCGCCGCCGCGGGGGCGTCGGAGGCGGCCAGCGGGCGCGCCGCGGCGAAGAAGCGGTCGGCGGCGTCCGCGACGATCGCCCAGAGGACGTCCTCCTTCGAGGCGATGTGCGCATAGAGGCTCCCCCCCTGTAAGTCCAGCTCGCGCGCGATGTCGCGCACCGAAGTCGCTGCGTAGCCCCGGCGGCTGAAGAGGCTGCCCGCGGTGCTGTAAATCTGTTCGCGCCGGGTCTCCATCGATAGCCTCAACCTATCAGGGGGGCAAACAAACGATCGTTAGGCCAACTCGAGTGTACCACCGATGCCGCTCTGAGATCAACGAGGACATGCCGCGGCCGGTCCCTCGCCCACTCCAAGCGTCGCGTGGCGCTCGGGCTCGCGCCGGGCTGCCAGGACGTGAAGAAGGGCGGACCCTCCGGCCCGCCCTGATGCAAGCGCCGAGCGCGCCCTGGTAGGGGCAGGCCCCCGTGCCTGCCCGTGTGCCCCACCTCCGACGCCCCCGGCGGACCGCCGCGGTGGGGCGGTCCGCCGGGGCTGCGGGCCGGGGCGCATCCTGGCAGAAACAAGCCTGCGCCTGGAGGGGCCTGCCCCTGCCACCCCGATCGGGACCGTTGCTGCTGGTCTTGGTGGCGGCAGCGCCGCTCGCCGTTCAGGGCGCGGCGCTCGCGTAGACGACCAGGTTCTGGTCGTACTCCCGGCGCTGCTGATCGAAGGTGCCGTCGCAGGTGATCAGGTTGAGCCTGGCGCCGTCGGCCGGGCCGAAGACGCGCGTCAGTGGGAAGTCCGCCCGGTGGTACTGCTCCTGGCCGGTGACGACGAAGCGGCGCTCCACCCCGTCGTCGCCCACCACCACGATCGCGTCCCCCGGCGCGAGCCGGCGCAGGTCCCAGAAGACGGCGCGGCCGGCCACTGCGGAGTCGACGTGCCCGGCGACCACCGCGTTGCCCGGCTCGCCGGGGCGCGGGCCGAGCTGGTACCACGCGGTGTTGGCGTAGTGCCGCGGCACGTCCATCGCGCCGTCCGGGGCCAGGCCGACGTGCTCGATCACGGCATCGACCCCGAGCGCCGGGATCCGCAGCCGGACCGCGCCCCGGCGCGCGGGATCGGGGTCGCCGTCGGGAGGGCGCCGGGCTCGGCGGCGCCGTCGGCTTGGGAGCGGGCGTCGGCTCGGGCATGGCCGCCGGACTCGGCGACGGCGTCGCGGTCGGGGGCGCGCCGGCGTCGGCGCCAGGGTTGCGGCCTGGGCCGGCGAGGACGGCGGCGCGGTGGCGGACGGGGTCGCGGCCTGCCCGCACCCGCCGAGCAGGAGCGCCAGGAGCAGGGCGATGAGCGCGGGGCCCGGCGGTGGTGACCGCCCCGAAAGAGCGTTTTCATCTGCGCTGTGTCCTTATCCGATCCCTTCGTCCGCGGCGGCGGTCCGCGGCGCGATCGCTTGGTTGGCCCTCGCGATCGGCACCAGGGGCGAGGATCCGCGGAGGGCGGGCCGTGCGACCCGCCCTCCGCTTCCTGTCTTGATCCTGGCGTATCTCAGTCCCTGACGATTTAGGCGGCGCGCCGGCGCCGCAGGGCGATCACGGCCGCGCCGGCGAGCGCGACGCCGCCCAGCCCGGCCAGGGCCAGCCGTGCCTCGTCGCCGCGCGCCGCCATGCCGCCCTCGCCGGTCCGCGGCGGCGCGCTCGGGATGGCGGCGGTGGTGGTCGCGGCCGCGCGTGGTCGTCGCGGGCGCCGCGGCGGTCGTCGTCGTGGCCGCCCTGGTGGTGTTCGTCGTCGCGGCGGCGGTCGTCGTGGCCGTCCGCGTCGTGGTGCCGGCGGTGGTGGTTGTCGTAGCAGCCGTCGTGGTGGCCGCCCTGGTGGTGGTGCCGGCGGCGGTCGTCGTCGTCGCGCCGCCCGCGGTGACGGTGAACGTCGCCTCGGCGCCCGGGACGATTGTCCCGCCGGCTTCCACCACGCGCACGGAGTAGGTCCCCGCGGGCTGCTGCACGGTCAGGTTCGCCGTGAACTGCCCGTTGGCGTCGGTCCGCGCGGTGATCTCGTCGAGGCGCACCGTGTTGACATTACCGCTCCCGCGCACCAACTGCACCAGGTAGGAGGTGTTGGGGGTCAACCCGGTGGCGCGCACGGCGACGGTGGTGCCGGACGGCCCCGACGCCGGCGCGAGGGTCACGGCCGGCGCCGCCAGCGCGCTCGCGGGGATCGCCAGCAACGCCATCATCAACAAGAACCCAACCAGGCCGAAACGTGTCGCCTTCAACATCGACTGTCCCTTTGCTCTCAATTTGCCGCAAACCGCGCCAAGACCCGTTCTCCGATCTCGGGCCCGCCCTCGATCCGTCCCGTCCCATGCGCCTCCTTTCACGACCCGCGCCCCCGTCCCCGATCACCCAGTGGCTCACCTCCTCCTGTCGCCGGGCCAGCCGTCCCGGCAGGTTCGGGCTCCCGGTCGTGCCCTACTCCTATAGTGGGGCCGCGCGCGACCGGCGTCCACTCACACCCACCCTCACACTTACCCTCACAATCGGGCGCGGAGGGTCCGTCCACCGCCGGCCGCGTGTGCGCCCCGCTTGGCAGAGGACCAGGCGGGGTGTCGGCCTAGCGTCCGCCCACCGTCTCCGCCAGGATCTGTCGCCCGAAGTGGCCGAGGAGGATGTCGTAGGGCGTGGTGTTCTCCCAGTGGAACTCGAAGCGCGCCCGCTCGAAGTACTGCACCTTGTACAGTTCCCCGTCCTCCAGCCGCTCGACGAGCTGCTCACTGATCGGGTAGCCGAACTGCGCCAGCCCGCCGTTAGCCTCCCAGTAGGCCATGAACAGGTCGTTGACGTTGTGCCCCGTCTCGAAGAAGTAGATCGCGCCATCCTGGGGATCGACCGGCGGGTCGGCCGGGTGGATGTGGCGCCCGAACTGCCCCAGCAGGACGTCGTAGGGTGCCGCGTTCTCGGGTGGTACTCCAGCCGCACGCGCTCGAAGTACTGCACCCTGTACGTGTTGCCGTCCTCCAGCCGCTGCTCCAGCACGGCGCTGATCGGGTAGCCGAGGAGCGCCAGCGACTCGCGGTAGGAGACGCCTGGGTCGCCCAGGTCGAGGCCGTGCCCCCTCCCAGTATTCCAGGAAGCGCCCGCCCACGCAGAAGCCGGTCTCCGCGACACTGCTCCCGCGACGAGTCGCCTGCCGCGACGGTGAACGGGGTGGTCGCCAGCATCGTGCCGTCACGCGTCACGATCCGCACCGTGTAGGCCCCCCGGCGCCTGATCCACGACGATGGCCTGCCGGAGGTGCCGCTAGCGTCGCTGGTGGCGATGGTCTCGAAGACCCGCACCGTGTTGATGTTGCCGGTGCCGCTGACGAGTTGGACGAGATAGCTGGTGTGGGCGTTCAGGCCGTTGGCGCGCACGCCGATTGTGGTCCCTCGCGGCCCCGACGACGGGGAGACCGCGACCTCCGGCGCCGCCAGCACGGCTACGGGGAGCGCCAGCAGGGCGAACATCAGCAGGAAACCGGCCAGGCCCAAATGTGTCATCTTCCGCATATGCTTGCTCTCCGGATCGTAATTCGCTGCAAACTGTGCCAAATCTGCGCTTCAGTCTCGAGTCAGCGATCCAAACCTTCCCATGTCCCTCCTTCCACGACTTGCGATCTGGTGCCACGTCACCCCATAGCCCACCTCCTCGTGTCGCCGGGCCAGCCGTCCCGGCAGGCTCGAACTCTCGGTCGTGCCCTGCCTCCATCATGGGATCGGGCGTGGCCCTCGGCCACTCCGCACCCTCACACTTACCCTCACAGATCGAGTGCGAGCGGCAGGATGCGCGAGTGGCGCCGCCCGTAGTCGGCGAGGGTGCGGTCGATCCGTTCCGCGGGTGCGGCGATGCCCTTGGCGTTCACGCTGCTCTTGGTCATCGGAAATCCCCCTCAAGGGATCAACATGCTGCATTCAGGGCGTATCCGCCGGGACTGCGGGTGGGCGCGTCCGACGCATCGTCGAGGCATCCCTCGGACGCGCCCACCGGTCGGTGAGAATCCGGCAGGCCGGCGGCGCTACGCCTGCACCGCCTCGGATGGGGCCACCGCGCCCCGCGCCGCCCGCGCCTGCGCGACAATGGCCTCCAGTTGGCGCCGGTGGTCGTCGTCGTGGGCCAGTCCCCAGGCGAAGATGCCCCGGGCGTTGACCCAGCCCGAGCCGTCCCAGTACACCGTGCCGACGTCCAGGTGGGGGCGCGTCCGGCCACATCCCTAGTGCATTCGCAGATGACCTGGCGTGAGATGTGGTACCATCCCGGCCATGAGGAGCACCACTTTTCGTGCGGCCCCTGACGCGCGCCGAGCACGAAGTTGACACGCGGCCTGCGCGCGCCCGAGGCCTTCACCCTGCGGCGCTGCCAGATCCTGCTCGCCAGCGCGCGCGGCGCGACGGCGGCGGATCGCCGACCAGCTCCGGGTGCAGCGACCAGGCGGTGCGCGACGCCATCCGGGCCTTCAACGACCGGGGCCTCGCCGCGCTCGCGCGCCGCTCGTCCGCCCGCGACCGCATCCGCGACGCCGCCGGGGCCAGGCGGCTGCGCGGTGCTGCACCGCAGCCCGCGCGACCGGCAAGGACACGAGCCTGTGGACGCTGCCGCTCGCCGCCGAGGTCAGCGTCGCGGGCTGACCGCCGGGCCGGTCACCGGCGAGACGGTGCGCGCGACGCGGCGCGCCTCGAGGTCCGCTGGCAGCGCGCCAAGCGCTGGATCGCCAGCCCCGACCCGGCGTACCAGCGAAAAAAAGGCAGCGCGACCGCCTGATCCGCCTCGCGGCCACCCGCCCCGACCTCGCCCTCGGCTGAGACGAGACCTGGTGGAGCCGCCTGGCGTCGCCGCCCGCTGCGTGGGCGAGCGGGCCGGCCCCTGCGGCTGGTCGAAGGCGGGCGGTCGCGGCGGACGACCCCGACCCCAAGGCGCTGGCCGTCTACGGGCTTTACCTGCCCGCCACCAACGAGACCCTGCTGCGGTTTGTGGACGGCCCGCCCCGTCAGCGCGCTGACGACGCGGTTCCTGGCCTGGTGCTGCGAGCGGCTGGCCGCCGCGGGCAAAACGGCGCTGCTGCTGGCCTGGGACAACGCCGAGCAACGTCGGCCGGGAGGTCAAGAGTGGGTCCGCGATCACAACCACGCGGTCGAAGCGCCTTGGGGGAGCCGCCGTGCGGCTCGTAATCTGCCGGCTGCCGGTCAAGCGCCCCTGGCGCAACCGATCGAGCCGAAGTGGGTCCACGGCAAGCGCCGCGCGACGAAACCCCGACCGCCTGCTCAGCGCGCGCGAGACCGCCGAGCGCGCCTGCGCCGCCCTGGGATGTGCCTACGCGGGCATCTGACCCTCCCAAAGAAGGTCGCCTGATTATGCACTAGGCTCGCCAACCGGATGCGTCGGCTCTCGGCCAGCCGCTGCCGGCACTGGACCGCTGTCGTGACCTGCCGCCACGGCGTCTCGTAGCGCGGGCGGCGTGAGGAAACGGCACCCTGGGGTTGCGTTGGTTCGTGGACACCTGGATACTGGGGACGATGGTTCGCAGAAAGGGGTTCACGATGGCAAGGACGCACCCGCCCTACCCGCCGCCTTCGGGCCGAGGCCGGTGGATCTCGCGCGGACGAGCGGCAAGGGCATCCCCCAATTGGCCGCTGACCTGGGCATTCAAGAGCAGGCGCTGCGCGGCTGGATCAAGCGCGCCGAGATCGATGCCGGGCGCGGGCGGCCGAGGCTGACGACGGACGAGCGGGAGGAGCTGCGCCGCCTGCGGCGCGAGAACCACGTCCTCCGGCGGGAGCAGGAGATCCTGAAAAAAGCCGCGGCCTACTTCGCGAGGGAGACGCTGGCAGGCGCTACCGGCTCATCCACGCGGGCGAGCCTGCTATCGGTGACCCTCCTGTGCCGCGTGCTGGGCGTCGCCCCGGGCCGGCTACTACGCCTGGGCGCGCCGCGGGGTCTCGGCCCGCGCCCGGGCCGATCAGGAGCTGACTGCGCAGATCGCGCGGGTCCGCATGAAAGTCGCCGGACCTACGGCGCGCCGCGCGTCCACGCCGCGCTGGGCCCGCGGCGTCCCGCTGCGGCTCCCGCCGGGTGGCGCGGCTGATGCGCGCGGCGGCCTCGTCGGCTGCCACCGGCAACGGCGGGCGCGCACGACGGTCGCCGACCCGGCGGGCACCCGCCCCGAACCTCGTCGCGCGCGACTTCAACGCGCCGGCACCCAACCGCTTGTGGCTCGGCGACATCACGTACGTCGCCACCTGGGAAGGCTGGCTGTACCTGGCGGTGCTGCTCGACGCGCACTCGCGCCGCGTCGTCGGGTGGGCGATGGCCGACCACCTGCGCGCCGAGCTCGCCCTCGAGGCCCTCCGGATGGCGCTCGCGGCCAGCAACCGGCGGCGGATCTCGCCCACCACACCGATCGGGGCTGCCAGTACACGGCCGGCGTGTATCAAGGCGCGCTCGCCGCCGCGGCATCGCCGTCTCGATGAGCCGGGCCGGGGAGTGCTACGACAACGCCATGGCGGAGAGCTTCTTCGCGACCTTGAAGGCCGAACTCATTGACACACGACCTTGGCCGACCCGCCGGGCCGCACGGCGAGCGATCTTCGCGTGGCTGGAGGTCTGGTACAACCGCCAGCAGCTACCTCCGCGCTCGACTACCGGAGCCCGGCCCGCCTTCGAGGCAGGCGCTTGCGGGAGGCGCGAGCGGCCTAGACTCACCCTGTCCACGCACCCCGCGCGCGAACTCGCGCGCCACCGCCGCGTACTCCTCGCCCGAGGCGGTGGTATGGACGATGACGTGCTCGAGCGTCCAGGGCAGGTGCCGCTCGGCCGGGTCGGCGGCCGCGTCGAGCGCGTCGGGGTCGTCCGGCACGAAGACGACGTCGGCATCCTCCAGGCCGTCGAGCAGGATCTCCAGGGCGGCGACCGACTCCTCGGTCAGCCGCCGCAAGTCGTCGAGGGTCAGGGCGGCGGCGAGGTCCTGCATCGTCCGCTCGCCGCGCTTGACCGAGGTGAAGTCCAACACGTTGCCCTCCTGCATAATCGGGCGCTGGGCGTCAGGGCGGTGTACCGGTGTCGCCCCCGGACGCCCACCGCCCGGCCGCGGCCGCCGACGCTACTGGCGCGTCGCCTCGATCTCGAGGTCGATGCGGACCTCCTTGCCGACGACGAGGCCGTTCCCCTCCAGCGGCAGGTTCCAGGTGATGCCCCAGTCCTCGCGATCGATCGTCGTGGTGGCGGAGAAGGCGACCCGATCGTTGCCCCAGGGGTCGGTCAGCCCGCCGCCGAAGGCCGTGTCGAGGGCGACCGGGCGGGTGACGTCGCGGATTGTGAGGTCGCCGCGCACGGTCCAGCGGCCGTTCGCCGCCGGCGCGATCCCGGTGCTGCGGAAGAGGATTTCGGGGTGCGCGGCGCTGCCGAGGAAGTCGTGGCTCCGCAGGTGCGCGTCGCGATCTGGATAGGCGGTGTCGACGCTCTCGGCCGCGATGGCGACCGCGACCGCCGAGTCCTCGATCCGCTCGGCGACGGTGATCGTGCCGGCGAAGCGCGCGAAGTGGCCGCGGGTCCGCGTCAGCATCAGGTGGCGCACCTCGAACGCCACGCGCGAGTGGCCGGGGTCGATCGCGTAGACCCCCGCGGCGGGGCGATCCCGGCCGGCGATTGTCCGGGTCGGCAGAGTTGCGGCCATGGTGTCCCTTGCTCCTTTCATTGCGTCCACAACAGTTGCTATTACAACTACATGCAGTCTAGCACGAGCTAGTTGCAGCGTCAACTACCTGCGGCTATACTCGGACCATGAGCGAGGAGCGGGCGCGGGAGCGCGGCGAGCAACCTTCGGGGCGGGTCGATGAGGCGCGCATGGCGGCGTGGCAGGTCTTCCTCGGCGCGCACGCGGCGATCATCGCGCGGATCGAGCGCGACCTCGCCGCGGCCGGCGTCATCCCGCTGACCTGGTACGACGTGCTGATCGAGCTGTACGAGGCGCCCGACCGCCGGCTGCGCCTGCACGAGCTGGCCGACGCCGTCGTCCTCAGCCGCAGCGGCCTCACCCGGCTGGTCGACCGGCTGGCGGCGGCCGGGCTGCTGCGGCGCGAGCCCGATCCGGCCGATCGGCGCGGCGCGTTCGCCGTCTTGACGGCGGAGGGGGTCCGGGCGCTCGGGCGTGCCTGGCCGGTCTACAGCCGGGGCATCGACCGCTACTTCGCCCGCGACCTCAACGATGAGGAGGCGCGGGCCATCACCGCGGCGCTCGGGCGGGTCCGCGATGCCGCGCGGGAGCCTTGACCGCCCAGGTCTCACCGCCCCGCGCCAGCCCGTGGTCAAGTCTGCCGCGTTGTCGGCGTTGCCTACCGGCCGGTAGACAGAGGCGCGGATGCGCCGCTCGTGGCGACCAGAGCGGGCGGCGAACACCGCCTCGTCACCGGCCCGGGCGCGCCCCCCGCCCCGCGTCATCCGCGCTCATGGCCGCTCCCCGCGCAATCTACCGGCGCTGCCAGCGGGCGGCCTGGGGCTGAAGGCGACGAGCGCCGCCCCCAGCCAGCAGACCGGCAGCATGGCAAAGAACCAGGTGTTGAGGGTGAAGAGGCCCATCGCCAGGCTGCCGGCGGTGCTCCCCGCGAGCAGCAGCCCAACCGCCGCGCGCGGGCGGGCGCGGACCAGTGCGCCGCCGCCGAGCGCCAGGGCCGCGTCGATCAACGCGGCCCAGCCGAACCCGGCGCGCGCTGTAAGGGCGCGCGCCGCCGAACCCCGCGAGGGCGGCGCGCGCCCCGGCGACCCCGATGCTGCCGCCGACCAGCCCGGCGATCACCGCGCCCCAGCCTCCCAGCCCCGCTCGGCCGGCCTGAGCGCCCGGAGGGCCGCGAGGAGCAGGAAGAAGAGCCCGGCCGGGACCAGCGCGCGCGCGCCCGAGCAGCGGGACGCCGGCGAGCGCGAGGAGTGCGAGGGTCAGCAGCAGCACCGTCGAGCCTACCCGGCTCATGGCCGTCCTCCTTGCGTTCACAGGCGGATGAACTGCGCTCCTCGCGGGCGTGGCAGACCGGCGTCAGCGTCAGCACGGGCACGCCGGACGCGGTTAGCGCGCCCATCCCCCCTCTGCGGTGGGGCACGATCCCGCGCCGATCGCGCGCGCGCGCAGTCCGCGAGGGTCACGCACTCGCAGCGGAGCCCCACCTCCAGGATTTGCTTCATCCCCGCGCGCGCGCGATCAGCGCCTCCACCTCCGGCAGCTGCCCAACGCCGCCGCCGCGGCGTTGTAGGCTTGCCGGCGAGTTCCCGCCAGCGTGCGGATGGCGGCGCGTCGGGCGCGAAGCCGTGCAGCAACGCGCGGGTCTCGGCGACGGTGAAGCCCGCCGCCTGCGCCATCCGGATCACCGCCAGCCGCTCCAGGGTCCCCCGTCGTAGCGCCGGCGCCCGTTGACGCGCGCGGGCGCCGGCAGCAGTCCCGCCTCCTCGTAGTAGCGCAGCGCCGAAGGCCGCAGCCCGCTCCGCCGCGCCACGTCCCCGATCGTCAGGTCCGGCATCGCCCTTCCCCCTTGACTTCAAGCGCACTTGAGGAAGTATCGTGGGTGCCGGTGGCCGCCGCAAGGGTGGCCGGGAGCGGCCGGGGCGGCCGGAAAGGATGACGGGATGATGACCGCGGACACCGAGGTGCGACAGGACCTGCCGATTGCCTGCCGGCTGGCGGAGCCGGAGTTGCGGGCGCGGGAGGAGGCGCTCGGGCGGGAAGTCTTCGCCGCCGTGGCGGAGACGCGCTGCCGACGGCTACGCCCTGCGCTTCCCCGGCGAGGCGCGCTGGCTCGCCACCCTCGCCGAGTTCATCCGCTTCGAGCGCGCCTGCTGCCCCTTCCTGCGGTTCGAGTTGCACGCCGAGCAGCAGGACGGCCCGCTCTGGCTGCGGCTGCGCGGGCCGGTGGGGGTCAAGGAGTTCCTCGCGGCGCTGCTCCCCCCGCCGGCCGCGACTCCCCTGCGCTGAGGGGTGAGGCGGCGCCGGGCGGGCGGCCGTGGCCCTACCCCCGGCGCCGCCGGGCGGACTGCCTCCCCATCGAGTCCCGCCGCGCGGCGCCCCCCCTTGACCGGCGCCGTCCTCCCAGCTACAATGGCCGCGAATTCGCGATTATGCGAGTAAACGCATAGCAGGGAGACTGGCGATGGCCGCCGCGCCCTTCCGCATCCCCGCGCCGCAGACGGTGACCGCCACGGTCGCCGCCGCGCCGGTCTACAACGCGCTGACCAGCCTCGCGGCCCTCAACGCGCCCGAGCGGTTGCCGGAGGCCGACCCCTGGGTCGCGCGCACCGCCGCCGCCCTGACCCCCGCGCAGCGCGCCCGCAACCGGCTGGTCTTCGAGGGGCTGGGCGAGGCGCTGACCACCGACCGCGACTGGCCCGACTTCCCCGCCTTCCTCGACGACCTGGCGGCGCAAGACCCGGTCGCCCTGCGCGATCACGCCCTGCGGCGCCTCGCGCCCGACGCGCCCGATCTCGCGTCCCTGCTGGCCGACCAGGAGGCGTTCATCGCGCGGCTCGCGCGGCGCTACCCCGACGATCCGCCCGACCCGGCGACCCTGGCGGAGGTCCACGCCCTCCTCAACGACCCGCCCGCCCTGCGCCAGACCCTCGCCGGCCACCTGCGCGAGCTGTGGGACGGCGCGCTCGCCGCCGAGTGGCGCCGGCACGAGCGGTTCCTGCAGGGCATGACCCGCTGGCTCGCCGGGCGCGACTGGCCGCCCGCCACCGCCGCCGAGACGATCCGCGACTTCCTCGGGCGCGACCTGCCCCCGGCGATCGGCGCGCAACTGGACGGCGTGCGGCGGGTCGTCTTCGTCCTCTCCCCCCACCTCGGGCCGCACGCCTCGCGCTTCGGCAGCGCCACGACGGTCTGGGTCTTCGCGCGGGTCAAGGGCGCGGAGGGCGGCCGCGCGGGCGACGAGCGGAGCCGCCGCGCGGCGATCCAGGGCGCGGTCGAGGGGCTGCCGCTGCGCCAGACGCCGGTGAAGCGCGTCGAACTGGTCGGCCCGCTCGCCGCGCTGGCCGACGAGACGCGCCTCAACATCCTCGAACTGCTGGCGCGACAGGGCGAGCTGGCCGCGCAGGAGATCATCGCCCACCTCGACCTCAGCCAGTCGAGCATCTCGCGCCATTTGAAACAGCTCACCGCGACCGGCTTCCTGGCCGAGCGGCGCGGCGAGGGGGCCAACAAGCACTACCGGCTGGTCCGCGGGCGGATCGACTGGACCTTCTGGGCGCTGACCAACCTCCTCTCCGGCAAGCCGCGCCCCGTCGCCCCCGCCGACGCGCGCGAGGAGCAGCCGCCGGAACTGCGCCGCTTCCTCGACGCCGCCGGGCGCGTCGCGAACTGGCCCGCCCGGCGCCGGGACCAGCTCGTCGTCCTCGACTACCTGGCCGCGAAGTTCGATCCGGGCCGCCGGTACGCCGAGCCCGAGGTCAACGCCGCACTGACCGAGTGGTGTACCGCCCGCGACGCCGCCAACCTGCGCCGCGCCCTCTACGACGAGCGCCTGCTCGACCGCACCAGCGACGGCGCCCGCTACTGGCGCACCGCCGAGACCGCCGCGGACGCGGCGGACACCGCGGGGTAATCGGCGGTCAGCGAGGTTGTTGCCAGGGGTGCGGCACCAGCGATTGCTCGCCACGGAGCGTACGGAGAGCACAAAGGATTCTCGTCGTCCCTTTCTCCGTGCTCTCCGTGTTCTCCGTGGTCAATTCGTCCCTTTCGTGTCGCTGCGCGCCGGCTGTGCCGCCCCGCCCGCGCGCCGCCGGTTACCGCCCCCCGGCCAACCGCGGCACGGCCCGGCCCTCCTCCTCGCGCGCGCCTTCGAGGGGGATCACCCCCGCGGCGCGGGCGCCGGCGGCGTAGCCGTCGTCGCTGCGCACGACCGCCTGGCGCGCGGGGCCGACCTCTGGGAAGTGCCGCCGGTAGGCCTCATCCAGTTCCCGGTCCTTCTGCACCACCAGGGCGGCGGTGGCCCGGTCCGTGCGGGCGCTGGCCGCGCGCTGCGCCCCCAGCCGCGCGCCGATCGTCTCGACCGCGCCGTGGTGGAAGGCCCGCTTCCAGCGACGCTCGCCGGTCGCCGCCCCCGCTCGCCGGCGTTCCTGCCACTCCCGGTCGGCCAGCCGCCGGATCTCCCCGACCAGGAACCCGTAGAGGGCCTGCACCGCCCGCACGTTGTGCGGCTCCCCGACGATCGCCACGTCCGGGGTGCCGCGGTAGGCCACCGCCCGGCAGAAGTTGTTGCGCGCGACCGCCGCCAGCAGCATCCGGCGCCAGGTCGTCTCCCCGCCAATGTCGAACCGGCCGACGATGTAGGCCGACGCGCCGCTGCCGGCCAGTCCCGCCTGCACCGTCGCCAGGCTGAGGTTATGCCGGAAGAGCAGCGCCTGCGCCTTCGCCGCGGCCAGCGCCGCCTCGTGCGGGTTGCTCGAGGTCGAGAGCGCCAGCAACTTCTGAATCCGCTCGATGATCTGGTCGAGCCCCTGCTCCGCGGTCAAGGCGCCCCCCTACTGCTCGGGCACGAGAAGCGGGCCGGGACGCCCCGGCAGTCGCCCGATCCGTCCTACTGTAACCCGCGCGGCCCCGAAAAAGCACCGGCCATTTGGCCGTTGTGCCGGCCCGGCCCGCCGCGCTATACTTGAAGTACCGTGCATCAAGCGTCGGGTTCGCCCGGCCCTCTCCCCTCGCCCGCACCCGCCCTTGGGGCGACGCGTCCGGATGGCCGCGCGGGCAGCGCCGGGGGCTGCTATACTGGCGCGACAGACGAGGCTGTTGCCTGAAGGAGGGAGAGGGCGCCGATGGGGATGCGGCCCGCCCGCGACACCGGCGGGGTCCGAACCGGCAGGATGTCGGAGTGGGAGCGCCGCGTCCGGCCGGACGGTGCGGCCGGCGCGATCTCCGGGATGTCCGCCGGCGCCGTCGGCGAGGGCCGCCCGGTCGGCGCGGGGTGGGCCGCCCCGCCTCCCGCCCTGACCCGCCGGGCGCGCGGCGCGGTGCGCGCGGGGGTCGTGCCGCTCCTGCTGGCCGTCGCGCTCGGGTGGGCCGCCTTCCGTTTCCTCGACGCGATCCTGCACGCGCTCGATGTCTTCGCCGACTACCACGCCTACTACCGCGCCGCCACCACCCTGCGCGCGGGCGGCGACCTCTACGCCGAGGGCCGGACCCTGCTCGAGCGCGACAGCTACGATTTCTGGCTCGGGACCGCCGGCCAGTACGTCTATCCGCCCCTGCTCGCGTTCCTCCTCGTGCCGCTCACCGCCCTCGACAGCGGCAAGGGGGGGACGGTCTGGCTGCTGGTGCTGGTCGCCGCGACGGCCGCCTTCCTCTGGACGGCCACGGCTGTCCTCGGGCGACCGCCGCGCCCGGCGACCGTCGCGCCGGCCCTGCTCCCAGCGCTCGGCCTGCTGCCGCTGCTGCTCGGCGTGCGCTACGATCTGGTCGATCCCTTCCTCTTCCGGCTGGCCCTCCTCTTCTTCCTGGCCCACGCCGCGTTCGCGCTGGCCCGGGCCGTCGCCCGCCACCGCCCGCCCCGGCCCCCGCTCGACCCGCGCTCGCGCGCGGAACTGGCGACCCTCGCCGCGGCCGCCCTGCCGGTCCTGGCGGCGGTGCCGCTCTTGCTCGGCCTCCGCTACGGGCAGATCGACGTGGCCCTCCTGCTGCTGACCACGCTGGCGCTCCTGGCCTACCTGCGCGGCCGCGACGCGCTCGCCGGGGTCGCGCTCGGCCTGGCGGTGGCGGTCAAGCCGGGGCTGGCCCTCTATGCCCTCTTCTTCCTGCGCAAGCGCCGCTGGACGACCCTCGGCGCCGCGGCCCTGACCGGCCTCACCCTCGGCCTCGGGCCGTTCCTCCTCCTCCGCGACGGCGCCTTCGCCGACTGGTACGCCATCGCGCGCTATTTCACCGGCGACAGCTACCCCACCTACCCGAGCAACCAGTCGCTGCACGGCTTCCTGCAGCGCGCCTTCGTCGGCGGCCCCCGCCACGCCCCGATCCTCGACGCCCCGCACCTGGCCGCGGCGCTCTGGCTCGCCGGCGCGGGCGCGGCGCTCGCCGGCTGGTGCCGGCTGGTGTCGGGCCGGGCCGCGCGCGGGCCGCGGGACACGGTCGAGTACGCCCTGACGGCGGTGCTGATGCTCTTCGCCGCGCCGCTGAGCGAGGACGTGCATTACGTGGCGCTCCTGCTGCCGCTGGCGGTCCTCGCCGTCCGCGCCGTCCGGGGGCCGGCCTCGCTCGGGTCGGTCGCGCTGGCGGCCGCCGCCTGCCTCTACTTCGCGCAGCCCTGGCTCGACTTCGCCTACAACCGCGGCGCCACCGACCTCCGGCGCCTCCTCGCCTCGGGCGCCTTCCTCTACGGCCTGCTGCTGGTCGGCGCCGCGCTCGTCGCGCTGCTGCGCGTCCAGCGCCCCGCCGCGGGGGGCGCCGCCGGCGACTGACCCCCGCCCGCCCCCCGCGCCGTATATACTGCCCCCACGACGGCCGCCGCCTCAGCACTCAGCACTCAGCACTCAGCACTCGGGAAAGGAGGGGGGATGGCGATCTGGAACCGCGCGATCGAGACGTTGCCGCGCGACCGGCTCCGCGCGCTGCAAGGGGAGCGGCTGCGCGCCGCCATCGCCCACGCCCACGAACGCGTCCCCTTCTACCGCCGGCGCCTCGCCGCGGCGGGGGTGGCGCCGGGCGACATCCGCGGCCTCGACGACCTCGGCCGGCTGCCCTTCACGACCAAGGCCGACCTGCGCGACCACTACCCGTTCGGCCTCTTCGCCGTCCCCCGGGCCGAGGTCGTGCGCATCCACGCCTCGTCCGGCACGCGCGGCAAGCTGACCGTGGTCGGCTACACCACGGGGGACCTGGCGGTCTGGGGCGAGGTCGTGGCCCGGGCGATCTCCCTGGCGGGCGGCGGGCCGGGCGACATCATCCACAACGCCTACGGCTACGGCCTCTTCACCGGCGGGCTCGGCCTGCAACTCGGCGCGGAGGCGCTCGGCGCGACGGTCGTGCCGATGAGCGGCGGCAACACCCCGCGCCAGGCGATGCTGATCCGCGACTTCGGCGCGCGCGTCCTCTGCTGCACCCCCTCCTACGCCCTCACCATCGCCGAGGAGTTCGAGCGCCAGGGGATCGACCCGCGCGATCTCCCCCTGGCCTACGGCATCTTCGGCGCGGAGCCCTGGTCCGACGCCCTGCGCGCGGAGATCGAGCGCCGCCTCGGCCTGGTCGCGACCGACATCTACGGCCTCAGCGAGGTCATCGGACCGGGCGTGGCGAACGAGTGCATCGAGGCGAAGGACGGCCTGCACATCGCCGAGGACCATTTCTACCCCGAGGTCGTCGACCCCGACACCGGCGCGCCCCTCCCGCCCGGCGCCTGGGGCGAGCTGGTCTTCACCTCGCTGACCAAGGAGGCGTTCCCCAACATCCGCTACCGCACCGGCGACATCACCACGCTGCTCGAGGAGCCGTGCGCCTGCGGGCGGACGAGCCGGCGGATGGCCCGGCTGCGCGGCCGCCACGACGACATGCTGATCGTCCGCGGCGTCAACGTCTACCCCTCCGAGGTCGAGGCGGTCCTGCTGGCATTGGAGGAGATCGCCCCCTTCTACCAAATCGTCCTCGCCCGCGACGGCGCGCTCGACACCCTGGAGGTCCAGGCCGAGGTCACCGAGGAGTTCCGCGCCGCCTGCCGGGCGGCCGACGGCGGCCTCGACCCCGACGAGCCCCGCGTCCGCGCCCTGCGCGCGCGGATCGGCGACCAGTTGCGCTCCCGCCTCGGCCTCGGCGCCACCGTCACCCTCCTCGCCCCGAACACCCTCACCCGCATCGAGGTCGGCAAGGCGGTGCGCGTCGTCGACAAGCGGTCGAGCGTCTGAACGTCGAACGTCGAACGTCGGCCTGGCGCCGGGGAACGGCCCGGGCTGATAGGATAGGCCGGGTGGCGCGTGTGCGCCGCTGGCGTTGCCACCGCACACTCTCGGACGACGATCTCCGACCTTCGACCTTC
>JAUJMV010000004.1:80062-97715 GCA_030446685.1 Thermomicrobiales bacterium
TTCGACCTTCGACCTTCTACCAACGCCAGGAGGCGCAATGGCCCAGCAACCGCCCCACGAGAACATCCTGGTCGAGCGCGAGGGGCCGGTCGCGACCGTGCGGCTGAACCGGCCCCAGGCGCTCAACGCCCTCAACAGCGCGCTGATGACCGAACTGGCCGACGCGCTGGAGGGCCTCGACGCCGACGACGCGATCCGCTGCACCGTGCTCACCGGCAACGAGCGCGCCTTCGCCGCCGGGGCCGACATCAAGGAGATGGCCGGCGCCTCGGCGATCGACATGCTCCAGCGCCAGCGCTTCACCCAGTGGGAGCGCATCCGGAAGCTGCGCAAGCCGCTGATCGCCGCGGTCAGCGGCTTCTGCCTCGGCGGTGGCAACGAACTGGCGATGTGCTGCGACATGATCGTCGCGTCGGAGAGCGCGCGGTTCGGGCAGCCGGAGATCAACATCGGCATCATCCCCGGCGCGGGCGGGACGCAGCGGCTGACACGCGCGCTCGGCAAGGCCCGCGCGATGGAGATCGTCCTCACCGGCCGCCCGATTACCGCCCGCGAGGCCTACGCCGCCGGCCTGGTGACGAAGGTCGTGCCGGTCGAAGTCTACCTCGACGAGGCGCTGGCGCTGGCGCGCGAGATCGCCGCCAAGCCGCCGCTCGCCGTGCAGCTCGGCAAGGACGCCGTCTTGAAGGCGTTCGACACGACGATCGAGCAGGGCCTCGACTACGAGCGCAAGAATTTCTACCTCCTCTTCGCCTCCGAGGACATGCGCGAGGGGATGGCCGCGTTCGTCGAGAAGCGCCGGCCCGACTTCAAGGGGCGGTGACGCGAGTCGAAGGTCGAAGGTCCAACGTCGAACGTCGCGGATCCTGAGTCGGCGCCGACCGGAGCGTCAACGGGCGGGGGAGTTGCCGTGTCGCGCGAGGAGAATCGGCAGGCCGTCGAGCGGTTCTGGCGGGCGATGGGCGACAACGACTGGCCGGGCGCCGGCCGGCTGCTGCACGACGACTTCGCGCTCGACTGGCCCCAGTCCGGCGAGCGCATCCGCGGGCGGGACAACTTCGCGGCGGTCAACGCCCACTACCCCGCCGCCGGGCGCTGGCGCTTCACCCTCCACCGCCTCGTCGCCGACGAGCGCGGCGCGGCCTCCGAGGTGGTGGTCACCGACGGGGCGCGACTCGACCGCGCGATCACCTTCTTCGAGCTGCGCGACGGCCTGATCCGGCGCATGATCGAATACTGGCCCGAGCCCTTCGCCCCGGCGCCGTGGCGCGCGCCCTGGGTCGAACGGATCGAGTAGCCGCGCGCCCCACCACCGTCGCCCGCCAGCCGCGCCACGGCACACCGGGCGCCCTGCAAACCTTCGGACCTTCGACCTTGGACCTTCGACCCTGGACCTTCGACCCCCCAAAGGAGGCACCATGGCCTACGAGACGATGCTGACCGCGCAGGACGGCGGCGTGCTGACGATCACCTTCAACCGCCCGGACGTGCTCAACGCCTTCAACGACCGGATGATCGCCGAACTCGGGGACATCCTCAAAGGGGCGGAGCGCGACGCGGCCGTCCGCTGCCTCGTGCTGACCGGCGCCGGGCGCGGCTTCTCGGCCGGGCAGGACCTCAACGCCTTCCTGGAGCGCGAGGCCAGCCCGGACCCGCCCTCGATCGGCGAGCACCTGCGCGCCGGCTACAACGTGCTGGTGACGCGGCTGCGCCAGACCGAGAAGCCGGTCGTCGCGGCGGTCAACGGCGTGGCGGCCGGGGTGGGGCTCTCACTGGCGCTGGCCTGCGACCTGCGCGTGGCGGCGGAGAACGCCTCCTTCACCCTCGGCTTCTCGAAGATCGGGCTGATCCCGGACGGCGGGGCCAGCTTCATGCTGCCGCTGCTGGTCGGCCTCGGGCGCGCGGCCGAACTCGCCTTCACCAGCGACCGCATCGACGCGGCGGAGGCGCACCGCCTCGGCCTCGTCAACCGCGTCGCGCCCCCCGACGACCTCCTGGCGGAGACCCACAAGCTCGCGGCGCAGCTTGCCAACCTGCCCACCCGCGCGCTCGGCCTGACCAAGCGCGCCTTCAACCACGCGATCCTCCCCGACCTCGCCGCGTGGCTCGACTACGAGGCGCACCTGCAGGAGATCGCCGGGCGTAGCCGCGACCACCGCGAGGGCGTCGCCGCCTTCATGGAGAAGCGCCGCCCGAACTTCACCGGGGAATAGGCGCGCCGACCGGCGATCGGGGGAGCGCGGCGGGCGGTCGTCGCGCCGCCGTCGGAGGGGAACATGGTCCTGCGCAAGGCGTTCGAGCGGATCGACCGCGCCGGGCGGTGGTGGGAGACCTTCACCATCGGCGCCTACAGCATGCCGACCCGCTCCCGGCGCGAGGCGGCGGAACTGCGCGCCCTCCTCGCCGCCGTCGTCGCCGACTGGCCGCCGGACGCGCCGCCGACCCCCGCGCTCGACGCCGCGCGTGAGTACCTGCGCCGCGCGGAGGGGTCGGAGGCGTAGCGCCGCTGGGCGGTCGCGGAGCCGATCGGTATTCGTTGGACGGAGGGCTGATTGTGACCGCGGACAGGGGAGCGGGCACGGCGATCGAGCGCGTCGGCGTCGTCGGCGCCGGGACGATGGGGGCGGGGATCGCGCAGCTCGCCGCGGGCGCCGGGCTGGCGGTCACGCTCTACGACGTGACCGACGAGCTGCTGGAGCGCGGCCTGGGGCGCATCCGCGCCGGCTACGAGCGCGCGGTCGGGCGCGGGCGCCTGTCGCCGGATGAGCGGGACGCCGCCCTCGCGCGACTCGCGACGACGACGCGGCTCGACGACCTGGCGGCGGCCGGGGTGGTGATCGAGGTGGCGCCGGAGGACCTCGCGCTGAAGCTGGCGGCGGCCGGGGTGGTGATCGAGGTGGCGCCGGAGGACCTCGCGCTGAAGCGCCAGCTCTTCGCCCAGCTCGACCGCATCTGCGCGCCAGGCGCCCTCCTCGCCTCCAACACCTCCTCGCTCTCGATCACCGCCATCGCGGGGGCGACCGTGCGCCCGGAGCGGGTCGCCGGGATGCACTTCTTCAACCCCGCCCCGGTCCTGCCGCTGGTCGAGGTGATCAGCGGCAGGGCGACGAGCGACGCCACCGCCGACGCGGTCGTCGCCCTGGCCGAACGGCTCGGCAAGACCCCCGTGCGGGCGCGGGACACCCCCGGCTTCATCGTCAACCGGGTCGCCCGCCCCTTCACCGGCGAGGCCCTGCGGATCGTCGGGGAGCGCCTCGCCGCGCCGGCCGAGGTCGACCGGATCGCGCGCGCCGCCGGCTTCCGGATGGGGCCGTTCGAACTGATGGACCTCGTCGGGATCGACGTGAACTTCGCCGTCCACCAGGCGGTCTACGAGGCGACCTTCCAGGAGCCGCGCTACCGCCCGCACCCGCTCCAGGCGCGGATGGTCGAGGCCGGCGCCCTCGGCCAGAAGACCGGCCGGGGCTTCTACCGCTACGAAGGCGGCCGGCCCGTGCCGGAGGAGACGCCCGACCCCTTCGCCGCGGTCGCGCCGCCCGGCCGTCCGGCGAACGTGCTGGTCGCCGGGCAGGGGCCGGCGGCGGACGATCTCGCGCTGGCCCTCCAGGCCGCCGGGCAGCACGTCACCACCTACTCCTCCGAGGCGTCGACCGCCCTGGAGCGCGCCGGCATCCCCCAGGCGCGGCGGCTGCGCGAGGTGCTGCTGACGACGACGATCGCGATCGAGGCGACGCTCGGGCCGCGCGAGTTGAAGCGCGCCTACTGGTACGAGCTCGACGAGACCCTGCCGCCCCGGATCCCGGTCCTGGCCCTCGCGCTCGGCCAGGGCGCGACCGAACTCGGCTCGTGGAGCGCGCGGCCCGAGCGGGTCGCCGGCTTCGGCTTCGCCGGCCCCTTCGCCGACGCGCCGCTGATCGAGGTCGCGCGCGGCCTGCGCACCGCCGACGACGCGCTCCGGGGCGCGGTCGCCTTCCTGCGCGGCCTCGGCAAGGAGGTCGCCGTCGTCGGCGACCCCCCGGGCCAGATCCTGCCGCGCATCCTCGCCGCGCTGATCAACGAGGCGGCGTTCGCCCTGGAGGAGGGCATCGCCGCCCCCGCCGACATCGACACCGCCCTGCGCCTCGGCCTCAACTACCCGCGCGGCCCGCTCGAATGGGCCGACCTCCTCGGCCTCGACCGCGTCGTCACGGTCCTCGACGGCCTCCACGCCTACTACGGCGAGGACCGCTACCGCGTCGCCCCCCTCCTGCGCCGGCACCTGCTGGCGGGGCGCCCGTTGCGGGGGTGATGGCGGGGCTCACCGCTCGCCCCAGGCGCGCAGGGCCTCGACGTCGAGCAGGACGATCCGGCCCCGCTTGAGTTCGATCAGCCCGCCCTCGCGGAGTTCGTTGAGCACCTTGGTGACGGTCTCGCGGTAGGTCCCGGCCAGTTCGCCCAGTTGCTCGTGGGTATAGCGGACTTCGCGGCGGCCGGGCCGGAAGAGGCGCGGCGGTTCCCGCTCGGCCAGCATCACCAGCAGCGCCGCCAGGCGTCGCGACAGCGGCTTGAAGGCGAAGTCGGAGAGGCGCCGTTCCGCCTCCAGCAGGCGCCGCCCCAGCGTCTCGGTGATCCGCAGGGCGATCCGCGGGTCACCCAGGAGCAGCGTCTTCACGTCCTCGCGGCTCATCAGGCAGAGGACGCAGGGCGTCAGCGACTCGGCGTAGCTGTCGTGCATGCCCTGCCCGAGGATCGCCATCTCCCCGAAGATCGTCCCCGCCTCGACGATCGCCGTGGTGAACGCCTTGCCGTCCGGGGAGAGGCGGTAGAGGCGCACCCGCCCGACCTTCAGGATGAAGAGGACCTCGCCCCGCTCCTCGGGCGTGTAGAAGACGGTGCCGGCCGGCACCGTCTTCATCGGTGCGCGCTTGCCCAGTGCCTCGATCTCGGCGGGCGCCAAATCCCGGAAGATGTCGACTTCCGAGAGGTGGCCCTGCTTAGCCAGGTCGCCGGGCGTCGCCGCCTTCACCGTCGCCTTCATGGAGCACTGACACCCGCTCGATCAGTTCCCGCTCGGTCGGGTTGCCGCGGAAGAGCACCCGGCCCCCCCAGGTGTAGGTGGGGGTGCCGATCACCTGCGGCGGCACCGGCGCGTCGGGCGCCTCCACGTCCACCAATCGCGCCGGGATGTCCGGCCGCCGGGCCTGCAATTGTGCCAGGCGCCGCCGCGCCGTCGCGCAGGCCCGGCAGTGCGCCGACACGTAGATCCGTAACATGGGCCCGTCCCCGCGCCACGTCGCCAGCGCCGTACTGTCACGGTCGGCCGCGTCGCCGATGGCTCACCGGCGTTGAGTGTACCAGACGCAGACCGCGCCGGTGACCAGCCCGAAGAGGAGGTGCCCCATCAGGCTCTGCAGCATCATCGGGGTGAAGGCCATGCCGAACTGCAGCCCCATGCCCATCATCAGGGGCATAATGACCAGCGGGCCGAGGACCCACCAGATCGCGCCGTACGCCAGTCCCCACAGCGCGCCCTCGCGGTAGGTCGCGACCCGCGCGCCGAAGATCAGCCCGAACCCCGCGCCGATGATCGCGCTGAGGACCAGGTGGACGGCGAAGCCGGCCGCCGCCGAGTCGCTGCCGACCAGTCCGGCGATCATCGGCAGCATGCCCATCAGCGCCATCAGCGCCCCGAAGACCAGTCCCCCGGCGACGCCTCCCAGCACCCCGCCGAGCAGCCGTTGCGCGAGCGTCCGCTGTTCCTGGGCCAATGTCGCCATGATCGCCTCCTTGCCTGTCCGCGTTCCGCTACCTCGCCGCCAGCGTACGACATCGGCCGGCGCCCCGACTGTGAGCGTGCTTACAGAGCCGGGGCGTCCGGGCGGCGACAGCTGCGACACCGATTTGTCACGGACTGCGCACGCGCCCGCCATCATTTCGCCGCGGGCGGTTGGTACGCTATGGGTGTTGGAGCGATTGGTCGGGCGTGGATGGTCCGGCGCCGTGCCGAACCGATAGCCCCCCAAGACACAGGCGGTGGGAACCCCACCCACCCGAAAGGAACAGGAAGAGGTCATGAACTACGAACCGCAGACGAAGCGCCTCTATCGCTCGAGCCACGATCGCCAGGTGTCCGGCGTCTCTGGCGGGCTGGGCGAGTACTTCGGCGTCGACCCGACGCTAATCCGGATCGCCTGGGTGGTCGCGGCGCTGGCGACCGGGCCGGGGGCGCTGCTGGTCTACGCCCTGCTCGCGGTCATCATCCCCAAGGCCCCGGCGGACACCTTCTACGTCTAACGGTCCCGCCCGGTATTCCGCGGGCGTATGGGCGCGGCCGGGCGGCCGTGCCCGCCCCGGGAGCCCCTGCGGCCTCCCGGTTCGCCCGAGAGCCCCGCACGCGGCGACCACCCGGTCTGATGCGACACCAGAGGCGACAAGCTAGCGGGGGTGGCCATGGGGCCGCCCCCGGCCGTCTCAGCGCGCCCCGGCCAGGGCCGGAGCCATGATGCGCCGCAGATTCTCGGGATTGAAGAACGCCTCGCGCGGGATCAGCCCCTCGCTGGCCAGGTAGAACCGGTTGGTGGCGTCCTGGTCCCCCCGCAGGGCGCGGCGGAGCTGCGCCAGTTCGGTCGGGAGTGGCTGGAACTGCGCCAGATGGAGGTTCTGCCGGTACTCGGGCAGGGTCGCCTCGTCGCGCTGTCGCTCGTAGTCCGCCAGCGCGGCGGCGAGGGGGCGCCGCCCCGACAGCCCCTCATCGAGGGCCTCGGCGAGCAGCTCGGCGTCGCGGAAGGCGTCGCAGATGCCGAGGGCCAGGAACGGATCCTTGTGGCAGCCGGCGTCGCCGACGAGCGCCCAGCCGGGGCCGTAGGGCCGGCGCAGGAAGTTCGGGAGATCGCTCGCCCCGTAGAAGCGCTCCTCGCGCCGCCCGCCCCGGACACGCTCGGCCAGCACCGGGATCTGATCGATGACGGCCATGAACTGGCCCGCGATGTCCGCGCGCACCGCGGGCAGTTCCGCGCTCGGCCAGGCGACGAAGAGGGCGAACAGGCCGTCGCCCGTGGGGAAGGCGAAGATGACCCGATCCTGACGGACATACACCTCCAGCCCGGCGTCCGGCAGGCCGCTCCAGTAGGAGAAGTAATAGCAGGTGGCCGCCGGCGCGGCCTCGGTGACCGGCGCCCCGACGGCCCGGGCGAGGCGGGAATTGCGCCCGTCAGCCCCCACGGTGACGGTCGCGTACTCCGTCACCGGCGCCCCGCCGCGCCTGTCCCGACCGCGAATGCCGGCGATCCGGTCGCCATCACTGGCGAATCCTTCGACCGCGAATCCCTCCCGCAACTCCGCGCCCGCCGCGACGGCCGCCTCAACCAGAATCTGGTCGAGCGCCGCGCGGCGCGGCCCGTAGCCCAGGGCCCCGTCCTCGGCCGTCAGGTCCCGGCCGGCCAGCGGGAAGTCGCCGTAGTCGCTGGTCACCGTCGTGACCGCCGGGCAGCCGGTGGCCGCGATTCGGTCCAGCAGGCCCCAGCGGTGGAGACGCCGGGGGCCGTGCCGGTGGATGAAGTGGCCGTGCGGGATCTCGCTCGGGAACGTCGCCCGATCCACCAGCAGGACCTTGTGCCCTCGCCGCGCCAGCAGCATCGCCGTCGGCGCCCCCGCGCAGCGCGCCCCGATCACGATCGCGTCGTACATGCCGTGCCTCCCTCCCCGTTGCCGACCTGCCCCACTCGAACGTCCCGAGGCGCAGCATAGGGGAGGGCGCCGCCGAATCGCCAGCCGAAACGCCGCCGAATCCCTGCCGAAGCGATGCGGCGAGGCAAGAGGGGGTGGCGGCCGGCGGTGATCGGAGGGACGTCGGGGGCGTCAGCGGTCGGGGTCGGCGCTTTCGCGCTGCCACAGCCAGTCGGTGATCTGGCCGATACCCCCGGCGAGGTGGTAGCGGTAGGTGTTGAACGGCAGGCCGAGGAGTTCGGCCGCCCGCTCCTGGGTCGGGGCCGGCTCGAAGTAGGTGTGCCAGATGGCGCGGTGGAACTTGATGTCCTTCGGGTTGGCCGTCAGGCTCGCGGCCGCCTCGCGCAGCAGCGCCTGGAGCGCGGCGGGGGTGGCTGCCCCCGCCGCCCCGCCGAGCCCTCCCGGCCGCAGGAGGGGGTTCGCCGCCAGCCGATCGGGGCGCCTGTAGTCGCGCAACGCCTGGCGCACCGCCTCGGCGAACTCCGCCCGCGAGGGGGCCGGGGGCGGCGCGGCCTCGGCCGCCCCCGGCCCGGCCGCCGGCGCGGGCGCCAGGAAATGGTGCGGGGCGCGCTCCTGCCAGGCCGCGGCCGATTCCACCCGCCAGTCGTGCGTGAAGACGCCGTAGCGCCGCCCCCCCACCGCGAAGTCGGCCTCCGGCGACCGCCACATGTGGATGCTGGTGAAATGGGGCTGCATGAAGTCCGGGTCCGCGACCGCGATGAAGTTCCAGGCGAGGCGCGGGTGCGTCGTCCAGCAGATCACGCTGTTGATGGCGGTCAGGTTGAGCGCCGGCCCCACGCGCTGGTACGTCTCACGGGCCATCCAGAAGCGGAGATAGACGATCTCCTCCCCCGGTCGGGGTGGACCGTGGCGGCGGGCGAAGTCGAGCGCCGCCGCCACCGCCGGATCGGCCGCCAGGTCCTCCGGCGTGGCCTCCCGCAGGGCCAAGTTGGCCATGAACCCGAGCATGGTCCCGTCGGACCCGCGGAACGCCAGGAACGCCCCCGGTTGCCGGCCCAGCCAGTGTGCCGCAATCCGCGCGGCGTCATCCCCCTCGTGCGCCCGCACCATCGCCAGGATCGCCGGGGCATCCGCCGGGGTGGCCGGCGTCGCGTCGGCGCTGTCGAGTGCCCCCCAGTCGAAGTAGGGCTGCATGAACGGGTCGTGCCGGCTGAGGTAGAGCAACTCCAGCCGGATCTGCTGCAGGTCGGCCCCGCCCGCCCGCGCGGCCCTGGCCTGCAGGTGCGCGAACACCCGCTCGCGCAGGCGCCCGTACTCGGCCGGGTTGCGCCAGCGCAGGTCGCTGTCGAGCACCTCGCGCGCCAGGTCGTGCGGGAAGAGCCCGCCTGCCCCCTGCTCGATGAAGGACAGCCCGCGCAGCCAGGCGAAGAGGCCGTGCGCGTCCGCCACCCCCAGCGCCGCGGCCAGCAGATCCTCGGTGGTGGTCCAGGCCAGGGCGCAGAGTTCCAGGGCCAGGCGATGCGCGGCGCTCGGCATGTCCCGCACCAGGCGTTCGAGCAGGACGCGCACCACCTCCGGCGCGCCCCGCGGGTCGAAGGAGACCAGCTCGTCGCCGTGGCCCGGCGCGTCGGCGACGAGCGCCAGCGCCAGCGGATGGCCACGGGTGAAGGCCAGCAGCGCGGCGGTGCGCGCCTTCGGCACCGCCCGCGCCGCCCGGGATGCGCGGCGCTTCTCCCGGCGCAGGTTGGCCAGCGGGGCCACCCGCGGGAGGTCGGCCCAGTCGCGGGGGGTGGGCCCTGCGGGCGCGGGCGGGTTGCGCCCGGCGCCCACCACCCCCCTCCCGGCTGGCAACCCGGGGAGGAACGTCTCGCGCAGCCAGGGGTCCAGCGGGGCCAGCGCCTCGTAGGTGTCGATCAGCAGCACCCCCGCGCGCGGCCAGTCCGCCCCGGTCGCGGGCGGCCCGGCCCCCGCCAGCCCCACGGCCGGCCCCAGGGCGCGGAGGAACCCCGCCGGCGACGGCTCGACGTCACGCCCGTCGAGGTACACGCCCGGCCGCCCGCACTCCGCGGCGATCCGGGCGTACTCGCGCAGCAGGGTCGTCTTGCCGACCCCGCCGGGGCCGTGGAGGTGGAGCACCGCGAAGGGCAGCTCGTCGGCCACGAGCGCCGAACGGAACAGCGCGAGCTCCGCCAGGCGGCCCACGAAACGCCCGCGCCGGGCCGCCGCCAGCCGGTCGGCCAGCCGGGGGACACGCTCGGAGGGCGGGTTGGGCGGGAGCATGGCGCCTCCTGCCGCGCGATCCGGTCTGCCGCGCCGCCCGCATTATACGATCGGGCCAGCCGGCGCGCACCGCGTGCTGTCACGCGCGCAGGAAGAAGTAGGCCGTCATGCTCAGCCCGACGACGATCACGAACGGGCGGATCAGGCGCTGGTCGAGGCGGCGGGCGAAGTAGGCCGCGCCGTAGCCCCCCACGATCGCGCCGACGATCATCACGATCGCCGCCGACCAGGCGACCGCCCCGGCGAGGATGAAGGTCAGCACCGCCACCCCGTTGATGCAACTCGCCAGGATCGTCTTCAGCGCGTTCATCGTGTGCAGCTTCTCCATGCCCAGCAGCACCAGCAGCGCCAGCATGACGATCCCGATGCCGCCGCCGAAATAGCCGCCGTAGACCGCGACCACGAACTGCAGCGCCGCGACCCCGGCCGTGGCCCGCCACGACGAGCCGGCGCCGTGTCCGAGGCGCGCGCGCAGCCACTTCGTCGCCGCGCCGCCGAACGCGAAGAGCACGGTCGCCAGCAGCAGCAGCCAGGGCACCAGTTGGGAGAAGGTCGCCTGCAGCGTGCGCAGCAGCAACGCCGCCCCGACGACCCCGCCGATCACGCTGACCCCGCCGAGCAGCAGGGGCGTGCGCCGCTGCGTGTCGAACTCGTCGCGGTAGGCACCGGCGCTGGCGACCGTGCCGGGCCAGAGCGCCACCGTGCTGGTCGCGTTGGCGTTGACCGGCGGGACCCCGGCGAAGACGAGCGCCGGGAAGGTGAGGAAGCTGCCGCCCCCCGCCACCGCGTTGAGCACGCGGCCGGGAGCGATCGAGGAAGGTTCTCGCCGGCCTGGCGGAAGTGCGCATCCGCGGTAACGGCATCGGTGAGACCTGATCCTGCATCACGACGAACGAGATGCAGTCGGTCGACCCCACTCTTTGTCGGCTCTGGCGGCAGATGGAGCGCCCGATCGAGGAGAGCGGCATCGACGTAACAATGTGCATATTCGGCGTCTGGTAGCAGCGACGAATAAAGGTGCTGGCCCCGGCGCGGTTGAGCATGGCCTCAGTGCGTTGCCGATCTCGATCAGGAACACCTTCTGGCCGCTGTCCGTAATCGCGGGGCGAACACTAGCGCCGCTTGATGATGCTGATCGCGGCTGTTCAGCAACGCCTGGACGAACACCGTATCGAGGAAGAGGCGCGCGGCGGTCATCGGTCGGACGACGGCCGCCGCCTGGGCGTGTTCCAGGTAGTGGTCGTGTTCTTCCGACCAATCCGTCGCCGCCTCGTCCACGCTGCCGGTCAGTGGGTGTCCAGCACGTCCCACGCATTCTCCTGGCCGCCATCCTCGGCAACCGGCGCGATGGTCGCCCGATATCGCTCGTTCGTGGTCAGATCGAGCGGTGTTTCGGCGCAGGACTTGCCCGTCGAACACAGCGATGATCGTCTGTGCCATTGCCCAACGCTGGAGGTCGAGCGCGTCACCCGCGACGATCGCTCCACCGGAGCCCGCCGATAGCCGACGATGGCGCGGCCTGATCCGATCCTCTTCGGCATGCTACGGCAGGATGATCGACCTCTCCGGTAGGCTGATGTGCGGACACCACGCCGCGGTCGCCCAGCGTGCGGCGCGAGCGAAAGCCGGCGCCCCTACGAGCAATCGCGCGACGGTGCGGAAGGTGACGCGCGCTTTCATGAAGCCCCCCGATCACTCCGCCAGGTGCTGCGCCAGCTCGCGCAGGAAGCCGCCGGCGTCGATCACCAGCCCGGCGGTCTGCAAGCTGCCCCGGTCGAGGAGCTTGGTGACGACCGCCGGGTTGATGTCGACGCAGACGGTCAGGACCGAGGCGGGTAGCAGGTTGCCGACCGCGATCGCGTGGAGCGTCGTCCCCATCAGCAGCGCCAGCGCCACCCCGCCCTCGGCCTGCACCTGCCGCCGCATCGCGCGCTGCGCCTCGATCACGTCGGTGATCACGTCCGGCAGCGGCCCGTCGTCGCGGATCGAGCCGGCCAGCACGAACGGCACCCCGTTCCTGACGCACTCGTACATGATGCCCTCGCGCAGCACCCCGCGCTCGACCGCCGCCGCGATCGAGCCGCAGCCGCGGATCGTGTTGACCGTCGTCCGCAGGTGGTGCTCGTGGCCGTGTTCGGTCGCCGCCCCCTCGCTCGCCGCGTCGAGCGAGACGCCGAGGCGGGTGCCTTAGAGCGCCGCCTCGTTGTGGTGGGTCGCCAGCGCGTTGCCCGCAAAGAGGAGGTTCACATAACCCTGGCGGATCAGCCCCGCCAGTTGCGGCCCCGCCCCGGTGTGGACGATCGCCGGGCCGCCGACGACCAGCGTCCGCCCGCCCGCGTCGCGGATGCGCCGCATCTGCCCGGCGATCTCGGCGATCGCCGCCGCCTTGGGCCGCTCGCTGCTCACCGCGCTGCTCATGAAGCTGAAGCCGTGCCCCTGCGGCCCGCGCGAGGCCGAGCCTAGCAGGGCCGGGCTGCGCGGCCGCGCGATCGGCAGGACGCGCACCCCCTCGTGCCCGATCACCACCGGCGTCCCGGCGCGCACGTCGCCCATCGGCACCGCGTAGGCCCCGGCCGGCTCCGGCCCCACCCTGGGACGCAGCGCGATCGCCAGGTCCATCTCGATCCGCTCCACCGGCACCCACCGCCCGCCGATCCGCACCTCGGTCGGCATGTTGGTGGTGCAGTGGAAGCCGTCGGGCAGCACGCCGTCGGCCGGGGCGGGGGCGGTCCGCGCATCCCCCTCGGTCCCCTCCAACTGCTGCGCCCCCAGCTTGCCGACCGCCTCCATCAGCTCGTCGAGCGCCTCCGGCGTGGCGGCGTGCAGGGCGATGCGCGCGTAGCTGGGGTCGAACTTGTGCCGCCCGACGTGGATCTCCTCGATGTAGAACTCCGCGCTGTAGTCCATCACGATGTCCATCACCTGCGAGAGGATGTGGGAATCGATGATGTGCCCGCGCAACTCGATCGTCCGCGCGTGCGGCAGCCGCGTCGAGGGCGCGGCGGTCGCCACGTTCTCAACTGTTCCTACTTGCGCTGTCTCTCGGTTGCGGTCCCTTTCGTGCATGATCGCGCTGTCTCTCCGCTGACGTTCGTTCACCACTCGCATTCCGCTACTCAAGGATCGTAGTCTAGCATGACTACCTTCGCGCGCGGCTCTTCGCGGCGGCCTTGCCGCATCTGGCACAGTGCGCTCGTCCGTTATCGTCGGAAGCGTGCGCCACGATCAGATGCGCCATGATCAGAAAGGAAACGCACCGTGCTACCGCCTGTGAACACCCTCTGCCCGTGGAACTGCGTTGACCTGTGGGCGCCGCCGGGCGGTCCTACCCGTTGGAGTTGGGCCACCGAGCCTCGCGACGTTGTTCGCGGCTCGGCAACTTTCGGGGAGGACGTCCGGTGGAAACCTCTGCCACAGGGGCGGCACAGACAAACAGGCTGCCGCTCGTTGCGCTGCTGAGCGCGAATGCGATCTCACTGGTCGGCAATCAACTGACCTACATCGCGATTCCCTGGTTCGTGCTCCAGACGACCGGCAGCGCGGTCAGGACCGGCATCGCCGCCTTCTTCAGCACCGTGCCTGCGATTCTGGCCGCGTTCTTCGGCGGCACGCCGGTCGATCGCCTGGGGTACAAGCGGATCAGCGTCACCGCCGATCTTGCCAGTGGCGCCACCCTCGCGCTGGTGCCGGCGCTCTACCACACCGTCGGACTGGCCTTTTGGCAACTGCTCGTCCTCACGTTCCTCGGCGCCCTGCTCGACGCGCCAGGGGGCACGGCTCGCGATAGCCTAGTCCCCGATCTCGCGGAACGCGCTGGAGTACGGCTCGAACGGGTGAACGCCATGAGTCAGACGCTCTGGCGCACCAGTGGCCTGCTCGGCCCGCCCCTTGCCGGTGTGCTCATCGCCGCGCTCGGGACAAGTGCCGTCCTCTTCCTCGATGCGGCCAGCTTCGCGGTTTCCGCCGGACTGGTGGCCGGCGCCGTGCCGTCATCCTCGCGCCCGGCGCGAGCCCCCCAACCCGTGCGCTCCTACTTTGCCGAACTGCACGACGGGCTGCGCTTCATCCGCCACGACCAGCTCCTCCTCGCCGTCGTCCTCAGCTTCACGCTGCTGAACGCGCTCGGAGAGCCGGTGTTCGGCGTGGTGCTGCCGGTCTACGCCAGCCGAACCTTCGACAGCGCGGTCGATTTGGGACTCATGCTGGCGGCATTCGCGGGTGGCGGGTTGATCGGCGCCGCGCTCTTCGGCCTGGTCGGACACCGCCTGCCGCGCCGCGCGACCTATATCGCGTCGCTGACCCTGAGCAGCGTGCTATTCTGGGTTCTCGTCGTGGCGCCGCCGCTGGCGATCATCCTGGGCGCGCTCGCCTTCGCCGGGGTGGTCGGGGCGCCGCTCAATCTGATAGCGACGACCGTCGCGCAGGAGCGCATCCCTGCGGGGATGCGCGGGCGGGTCTTCGGGATGATCAGGGCGCTCGCCTTATCGGCATTACCGCTCGGGATGCTGCTGGTCGGCTATCTCCTCGAAGTAATCGGCATTCGTCCTACGCTGACCGCCGTGGCGCTCGGCTATCTGTTGCTGGCGTCCCTCCTCCTCGCCAACCGAGCGCTTCGGGAGATGGATTCAGCACAGTAAGCCCATACTCATGCATGGCGATCTCAGTCGCACCGGACCCGGCTCCGTCGTTCAGTTACGATCGAGCCGGGTCTGGTGCATCGCTACTCGCGTTCCGCCTCGGCTCGACGCTCGGCGATCAGCTCGTCGGACAACGACTGTCCTTCCGGCACATGCCGGCGCACCATCTCCTGTGCGCGTTTGATCGCCAGTCCGAGGTTGAACATCCGTATCTCTTCACCCTCCAGATCGAGAACCACGTCATCTCCGGCGCTCCATTCCAGCACTGCGAGATATTCTTCGGGGATTGCGATTGTGCCGCCCTCCGACAACTTCACCGTGACTCTTTTCATCTGCTATGCTCACTTCCATCACGCGGCAACCCATACCGTGGCAACGCTTACGCTGTACCATGATACTATGCCATGTAGCCTCTCTTGAATTGCATGCGATGATGGAGAACGATAGTGGCGCGCCTGTTGATCAACTACTCGTTGGGCTACGACTGGCTCGTGCACGGCTGCCCGGAGGAGTGGCGCGAGCCGTCCGACGGCTGGCGCGAACCCTACGAGCGCGGGCTAGCATATCAGGCCGCCGCCCGCGCGGCGTGGCAGCCACACGAGGCCGCTGTCTTTGCCGCGTTCGAATCATTCGGGCTGCGCTTCTGGGAGACCTGGCCGGCCTATGCGGTCCATCTGCCCGCCGGCGTCAACGAATTCAAGGACCCGCTCACGTTCCGCATCCGCGACGATTGGGAAGACCTGCGCACCCTCCTGGTCCATGAACTCTGCCATCTGCACGAGGACCACCCGGCGAACCGCGCGCGGTACGAGGTGGTGCTGGCACACATCCGCGCCACATTCCCGGACGAAGAGGAGGGTGTGCAGTATCATCTCATCACCTGCACGCTGCAGCAGGCCGTGCTGATGCGCGCCTTCCCGGATCATTGGCGGGCGATGCTGGGCCACGCAAAGGGCGGCTCTCAAAATCCCGATGACGTCCACCCGGTCCTGCGGCGGACCTGGGAACTGATCGAGCAGCGCGAGGCGGCGATCGATTGGCGCGACCCGCTGGGCAGCCTGGCCGTCCTCGTCTGACAGCATGAAGGAGTATGGGGCCATGAGCGAGGGACGCGAGGCGGTGATCGTCGAGGCGGTGCGGACGCCGGTCGGGCGCTACGGGGGGGCGCTGAAGGACGTGCGCCCGGACGACCTGGCGGCGATTGTCGTCAAGGCCGTCATCGAGCGGAGCGGGATCGACCCGGCGACGGTCGAGGACATCTTCTTCGGCGCCGCGAACGGGGCGGGCGAGGACAACCGCAACGTCGCGCGGATGGCGGCGCTGCTGGCGGGGCTGCCGGTCTCGGTCGCCGGCGCGACGGTCAACCGCCTCTGCGGCTCGGGCTTGCAGGCGATCAACAGCGCCGCGCAGGCGATCGGGGCCGACGTGGGCGACGTCTTCATCGCCGGCGGCGTGGAGAGCATGACCCGCGCGCCCTTCGTGATGGCGAAGCCGGAGGCCGCCTTCCCGCGCGGCGACATGAAGATGTACGACACGACGATCGGCTGGCGCTTCACCAACCCGAAGTTGGCGGAGAGGTACTACCCCTACAGCATGGGCGAGACGGCCGAGAACGTCGCGCGGCGCTACGGCGTCAGCCGCGCCGACCAGGACGCCTTCGCCCTCGAGAGCCAGCGCCGCGCCGCCGCCGCGATCGAGGCCGGGCGCTTCCGGGACGAGATCGTGCCGGTCGAGGCGCCGGGTCGCAAGGGGACGCCGGTTGTCGTCGCCACCGATGAGCACCCCCGCCCCGACAGCACCCTGGAAGGGCTGGCGAAGCTCAAGCCCGCCTTCGCCACGCCCGCCGTCAGCGCCGCCGCCGCGCGCACGCAAGGCACGCCGCCCGACGCCGGCTCGGCCGCGCCCGCCACCGCCACCGCCGCGGTCGAGACGCTCGAGCGGGCCGACGAGACCGGCGGCGGCAGCGTGACCGCCGGCAACGCCGCCGGCATCAACGACGGCGCGGCGGCCCTGCTGCTGACCTCGGCCGCGACGGCGCGCACGCTCGGGCTGAAGCCGCTGGCGCGGGTTGTCACCTCGGCGGTGGCTGGCGTCGATCCGTCCTGCATGGGCCTCGGCCCGATCCCCGCGACCGAGAAGGTGCTCAAGCGCGCCGGGCTGACCGTCGCCGACCTCGACCTGATCGAGCTGAACGAGGCGTTCGCCGCGCAGGCCCTGGCCTGCCTCCGCCAACTCGACCTCGACCCGGCGAAGGTCAACGTCAACGGCGGCGCGATCGCCCTCGGCCACCCGCTCGGCTCGACCGGCGCGCGGCTGGCGACCACCCTCTGCCACGAACTGCGCCGCCGCAACGGGCGCTACGGCCTGATCACTATGTGCATCGGCGTCGGCCAGGGCATCGCCACGATCGTCGAACGAGTGACGAGCGACGGATGACGAACGACGAACGGGGCTTCGCGCGCCCCCCGAGCGGTTCGCGAAACGGGTGCGCCGATCGCGCTTGCGCGGCGTAGGGGCGTCGGGTACCCGCTTGCGGGTGTGGACGCCCGGCGCGTTGCCGCGGCGCCGGTGCAACCATGACGAGCGTCGCTGCCCCCCTATTCGTCGCTCGTCGCTCGTCGCTCGTCGCTCCTCAGCGCGGCCAGGAACGCCGCGACGTTGCGGCGGTTCTGCCGCCAGTCGATCGTCGTGCCGCGCACCGTCGAGCGGCTCTCGATCGCGACGCGCTGCCGGCCCGGTTGGGCGGGGCTGATCCGCACCGTGAGGTCTTCGCCGCCCGACCACCGCGTCGCGGCACGGCGGGCGTGGATCGCCCCGGTCGTCGCGTCAGTCCGGATGTCGCGGGCGCCGACTGCCCGCAGCGCCGCCTTGCCGGCGGCGAGCGCTGCCGCGCGGTCGCCCCGGTAGTCGCCCTCCCCCTCGGCGCGGTTGCCGTACCCCCCGCCGAGCGCTGCGGCCGTCGCCAGGACGACCCCGGCGCCCACCCCGATCAGGATGACGACGAGCAGGACAATCCCGACCGCGACGAAGGCGATCTGCACCAGATTGGACATGCCGCTGCTTCCTCTCCC
>JAUJMV010000004.1:97815-136597 GCA_030446685.1 Thermomicrobiales bacterium
CTCTCCCGAAAACGTGCTATAGTCGTACGTACACCTCGGCGATCCGTCGAGCGTCCCCACGGTCCTCCCTGGGCGCCATCCCAATGGCGCGGCGGGCCGGGCGGTGGGGTATCGCGGCTCGTCGGGGTATTCTCTCCCCCTACAGGGCCGGATGGGTCACGGGATCGCATGGCGCGGGGCGGGGGGCTGCCCTCGGCGTTGGACGTAGGAGCGGTGGCGATGGTGGCGATACGGCGGGACGATGACGGGGACGCCGGCCGGCTCCGGCGTGGCGCGCGGGGCCGCTACGCCCCGCCGCCGCAGCTCTTCCCGGTCGCCGCGACCGACGCCCTGGCCGCCACCGACGGCCGCCTGTCGCTCGAGCGCGACGCCGAGGGCGCCTACCTCGTCCGCCAGCGCGACACTGGCCGCCTGATCGCGCGCACCGCCGACCCCGCCACCCTCCAACGCCTGCTGACGACCCTGGCGCGGGCGTAGGCGGGATTCGGGAGTAGAAAGTCGGGAGTCGGGAGTCGGGAGTAGAGGCGTAGAGCGAGCATGCGCCCGACCAGCCCTCAGTTTCACCAACGACTCTCTACTCCCGACTCCCGACTCCCGACTCCCACCTACGCCAGCGGCGCGATGTAGCGGAACATCACCCAGAAGTGGCAGAAGCTGCCGGCCAGCACGAAGAGGTGCCACAGCTCGTGCGGCCCGAAGAGGCGCGGGCGGGCGTCGGGGCGCGGGCGGTCGAAGAGGAAGATGACCGCGCCGACGGTATAAATCAGCCCGCCGGCGATGATCCAGGCGATGCCGCGCGTCGGCAGCGCCTCGAAGAGCGCCGGCGCGGCGATCACCGCGATCCAGCCCATCAGCGCGTAGAAGGCGGTGGAGAGCCAGACCGGCGCGTGCATCCAGCGCAGCTTCAGCAGGATGCCGCCGAGCGCCAGCCCCCAGATCGTCCCCAACAGCCCCCAGCCCCAGCCGCCGCCCAGCGCGACGACGCAGACCGGCGTGTAGGTCCCGGCGATCAGCACGAAGATCATCATGTGGTCGAGCCGCCGCAGGCGCCCCAGCGCCCGCTCCGAGAGGGGCAGCAGGTGGTAGAGCGCGCTGGCGGTGTAGAGGGCGATCAGGCTGACGCCGAAGATGCCGAAGGCGATCAGGTGCTCGACCCGCCCGGCGCGGATCGCCATCCCCACCAGCACGATCAGCGCGACGACCGCCAGCACCGCGCCTGCCAGGTGGGTCAGCCCGTTGACCGGCTCGCGGAGCCGTCTCAATAATCTCAGCAAGCGATCCTCTCCCCGTCGTCTGCGACGGCTCCCCGGCGCCCCCAACGCAAGAGGCGCACCATCAGGACATTGGGACCGCGGCGGGCGGCAGGGCGCGATCCCGTTCCTCGGGTGTGGGCCGATCGCCCGGCCCGCCCTGGCCCCGCCGCGCATCCCGTCCGGCACCCACCGCCCGCTATCGCCGATCCGACCCGGCCCCGACGACCTCGCGCTCGCCCCCCGCCGCGACCGCCAGCGCCGCCACGCCGCCCGCCGGCAGCGGCCCTGCCCCCTCGCCGTGGCTCAGCCCGAGGCGCCGCTGGAGCCGCGCCAGCGGCCCCGGCGCCCACCAGTTCAGATTGCCCAGGAGGCGCATCGTCGCCGGGACGACCAGCGTGCGCACGACCAGCGCGTCGATCGCCACCGCCAGCGCCATCCCCAGCCCGATCGACTTGATGATCACCAGGTCGGCCAGGGCGAAGGCCCCGAAGACCGCCACCATGATCGCCGCCGCCCCGGTGATCAGCCGCCCGGTCCGCTCCAGCCCCTCCGCCACCGCGAAGCGATTGTCGCCGGTGCGGTCGAACTCCTCCTTCATCCGCGACAGCAGCAGCACCTCGTAGTCCATCGACAGGCCGAAGAGGATGCAGAACATCAGCACCGGCACCGTCGGGTCGATCGCGCCGGGGGTGAAGCCGAGCCAGCCGCTGAGGTGCCCGTCCTGGAAGATCCAGACCAGCGCGCCGTAGGAGGCGGTGATCGAGAGGACGTTCATCAGCACCGCCTTCAGCGGCAGCAGCACCGACCCGAGCAGCAGGAAGAGGACGACATAGGTCGCCAGCACGATGAAGGCGATCGCCGGCACGCTGTCCTGCCGCAGCAGCCGCGTCGTGTCGAGGATGAAGGCCGTCTGCCCGCCGACGACCGTCTCGCCGCCGGTCGCCGGGCCGCCGCCCGCGCGGATCCGGCGGACCAGGTCGCGCGCGCCGTCGCTGTCCGCCCGCAGCGGCGTCAGCACGCTGAAGCGCACGATGTGCTCGCCGACCGCCCCTCGGAGCCCCGCCTGCAACTCCGGCGGCAGGGTCTCGCGCGGGGCGGTCAGCAGCGCGACCGTCTGCTCCTTCGGCAGCGGCTGCCCCCCCGGGCCGGGCAGGTCGAACGGGCTCTGCACGCGCGCGACGTTCGGCAGCCCGGCCAGCCAGCGGCTGTAGTCGTAGAGCCGGCCCGCCCGCTCGCCGGTCAGCGGCTGCCCATCGGGGTAATTGACGACGACCGAAATAGTCGTGTTCTCGCTGCCCGGGAACTCCTCGAGCAGCAGGTCGTAGGCCCGGCGCGACTCGTACCGCTCCGGCAGGGCGGTCGCGTCGGTCAGCCCGAGCCGCAGGTGGAGGAAGGGCGACCCGGCGACCAGCAGCGCCGCCAGCGTCGGCAGGAGGACCAGCCACGGGCGGCGCATCACGCCGTGCGCCAGCGCGTGCCACAGCCCGGCCCGCTCGGGCGGTGGGCCGTCGGCCGCGGGCCGCGGGCCGGGCGCCGCCCCCCGGCGCAGCCGGGCCGCGATGCCGTTGCCGGCGACCGCCAGCAGGGCGGGGAGGGAGGTCAGGCCGTAGAGGACCGCGATGGCGACCACCAGCATCGCCGCCAGCCCGATCGAGGTCAGCATCGCCGAGCGGTAGAAGAGCAGCCCCGAGACGCCGATCGCCACCGTCAGCCCGGAGAAGGCGATCGCCTTGCCGGTCGTCGCCACCGTCCGCTCGACCGCCTCGGCGGTCGTCCCCCGCTCCACCTCGTCCAGGAAGCGGCTGATGATGAAGAGCGAGTAGTCGATCGCCACGCCGAGGCCGATCATCGAGGCGATGTTCAGCGAGTAGATCGACATCTCCCGCCGGTGCGCCAGCGCGAAGATGCCGGCCAGCCCGCCGGCGAAGGCGAAGGCGCCGACCAGGATCGGGATCAGCGCCACGGTCAGCGTGCCGAAGACCAGGGCCAGCGCCAGCCCCACCCGCCCGAGCGAGCCCCGCCGCAGGGTCCGCCAGAGCATCTGGCCGAAGACGAGGATCAGCACCGCCAGCGCCAGCGGCAGCCCGACGAACTCCGCCCGCCGCAGATCCTGCTCGCTCGTCGCGGTGAAGTCGCGGTTGAGCGGGATGCCGCCGGTCGCCGCGATGTCGAGGCGCTCCGAGGCGACCTTGCCGCGGATCTCCTCGTACGCCTTCGCCGCCTCGTCGGGGTCGTCGCGCAGCGCCACCACCGCGAAGGCCCGCCGCCCGTCGCGCGACACGAAGTTCGGGCTGGTGGTGACCGCGGCCACGCGCGCGTCGTCGCGGAGCGGCGCCAGCGCCGCCTCGACCGCCGCCGCGAAGGCCGGATCGGTCGCCCGCAGCCCTGGGTCGCGCGCCGTGAAGAGGAGCTGGAAGCTCGACCCGCCGCGCTGCGACGGCAGCTCCCTGGCGATCAGGTCGCGGGCGCGCCACGACTCCGCCCGGCGGTCGCCGTTGTCGTCCGTCTTCAGTTCCGTGCTCAGCAGCACGATCGCCGCCACCGAGGCGGCGACCAGGGCCAGCGACCCGAGCAGCACCGGCCAGCGCCGGCGGTAGACCGACCGTCCCCAGGCGTCGAACATCCCGTTCTCTCACTCCCCCGCTCAATCGCGGGCGCCCACCCCGTCTCGCCGGTGGGCGCCCGCGCTAATTGTACTGGTTGTGCCCGCCGTCACGTCCGAGAGCGCGGCCCCTCCCCTCGCCGGTGGCGCGAGCCAGGCCAGGGGCGGCCGATTGCGCTGGCGGGGCCGGGCAGCGCGCCGCGCGCGGGCGCTCCCTCACCGGGCGGCTGCCGTCACGGCCCCTGGGGCGGCGCAGGGGGGGTGGGCGGCGGGGGCGGGCCGTCCGCGTCGTCGTCATCCTCGTCCGGGTCGATCTCGGGCACGCGGGGGCCGTAATCGGGGGTGACCACCAGGATGTTGCCGGCGCGGGTCTGGACCGTCAGCGTGCTGTTGGTGGGGCCGCCGAGGTCGCCGGTGGCCACCGCGCGGGCCGCGTGGCGCTCGACCGGGACGTTCCAGGGGGAGACGGTGATGCTCCCGGCGTTCGCGCTCGCGTTCAGGCGGGTGCTGGTGGTCGCCGGCAGGGTGACGTTGACGTTCCCCGCCCGGCCGCGAATCTCCAGATCGGCGTCGGCGGCCAGCTTGCCGTCGACCGTCACGTTTCCCGCGCTGGAGCGGATCGCGGACTTGCCGGTGATGGTCACGTCCTCCAGGGTCGTGTTGCCCGCGGTCGCCTCGATGGTCATCGCGCCGGTCACGTCCTCGATCTCGATGTTGCCCGTGGCGGCATCCAGCCGGATATTCGTGGTCGGCGGCACGGTGACGTACAGATCGACTTGCTGCCCGGCGAAGGGGAACCACTCACTATCCCCGCCGACATCCACGATCACTTCCTGGCTGGGCGCCTCCCCGACCAGCCGCGGCCGCACGTCCAGCCGCTCCAGCTCGCGCCGCGCCGCGCTGCGCGAGAAGCCGCGCGCTTCCTTCCGCGCCTCGACCGTCACCCGATCCGAGGCGCCCGCCACCACCCGCACCCGCCCGGCCGGGTTGCGCACCACCAGCGTCGGCGCGCCGCTGACGGCGACCGACCCATTCTGCACCCCCGGCGCGGTGAACTCGAAGCTGTTGAGGACGCCCCAGGCCAGCGTGCCGAACACCGTTAGCGCCGCGAAGAACATCAGGATGCGCCCGACGATCGGGATGTACCAGGACACCCGCCGACTCGGGAGGATCGCCGTGTCCTGCTCCGGCCCCGCGGGCGTGCCGCCCGGCACGAACGGCGCCGGCCACTCGGTCGCCATCGCCCGGTCGCCCGGCGCGGCCGGTAGCGGCGTGTCCCCGGTCGGCCGCTGCTCAATCGTCACGTCGCCGCTCCTCTCCGCGCCGCCGTCCCGCGCGCCCTAGCTCCCCGACCCGGCCCACTCCCGACCGGACCGCCCCGTCGCCTCTGGGTGCAGTATGCCCGAGAGATGTCGGAGAAATATCGGGAATCTGTGGCGAACCTGTCACACTCTTGAGTGCTGAGTGCTGAGTCCGGGGTTGCCTCGCGCCGGGCCAGGCGCAGTGCGATGCGCTGGCACTTCTCCGCCAGGGCGCATCCCCAGCCCCAGCACGATACTCAGCACTCAGCACTCAGCACTCATCACTGCACGAAGCGGTAGCCGACCCCCAGACCGTGGCGATCTTCTCGCCGTAGGGGCCGAGCTTCTTGCGCAGGCGCAGGATATGGGTGTCGACCGCGCGGTCGAAGCCCTCGAAATCGTCGCCCCAGATCCGCTCGAGCAGGAAGTCGCGGCTGAACGCCCGCCCCGGATTGCTCGCCAGCAGCGCCAGCAGATCGAACTCCTTCGGCGTCAGGTCGAGCTCCTCGCCGTCCAGCGTGACGACGTGGTCGGCCGGGTCGATCCGCAGCCCACCCCGCACGATCGCCTGCGGCGGGGGGGGCAGCGTGCCGGTCGCCGCGGGCGCCGCCTGGGCGAGCGGCGCGGCCCCGGCCCGTGCCGCGGCGCCCGCCGGCGCGTGGGCTGGCCCGCCCGCCTGGCTGTCGAACCCGACGCGCCGCAGGATTGCCCGCACCCGCGCCAGCAGCTCGCGCATGCTGAACGGCTTCGGCACGTAATCGTCCGCCCCCACCTCCAGCCCCACCACGCGGTCGATCTCCTCCCCCGCGCGGTCAGCATGATGATCGGGACGAGGTGCGTCCGGCGCACCTCGCGGCAGACCGCCAGCCCGTCCATGCCGGGGAGCATCCAGTCGAGGATGATCAACTGCGGATTGTGCTCCTCCACCAGCGCCAGCGCGGTCGGCCCGTCGAAGCTCTGGATGACGGTGTGCCCGTCCTGCTCCAGGTGCGTGCGGATCAGGTTGTTGATGTCGACTTCGTCCTCGACGACCAGAATCGTGGCCATGGTCCCTCCGTTAGTCGGGTAGTCGGGCAGTCGAGTAGTCGGGCAGCGCTTCGGGGGCGGGGCTTCGCGCGCGCGATACGGCCTCCGGCCCCTATCCGCCTATCCGCCTGCCCGCCTACCCCGCCCTCCGTCCGCGATGCGCAGCATGACGTGGAAGCGGCTCCCCTCGCCCGGCGTGCTCTCGGCGCGGACCGAGCCGCCCATCGCCGTCACCAGATCGCGCACGATCGCCAGGCCCAGCCCGAAGCCCCCGGAGGTGCGTGCCCGCGAGGCGTCGGTGCGATAGAAGCGCTCGAAGATCCGGTCGAGATCCTCCGGCGCGATCCCGATGCCGGTGTCGGCCACCGTCAGCAGCAGGAAGTCCGGGTTGGTCGGCGCCCGGCTCAGCGTGATCGAGACGATCCGGGCGCCGGTCGGCGTGTAGGTGATCGCGTTGCGCGCCAGGTTGAGCAGCACCTGGCAGAGGCGCTGGCGGTCGGCCAGGACGCGGGGCAGGTCCGGCGTCACGTCGCGCACCAGCGTGATCTGGCGCTCGCGGCGGGCCAGCGGCATCAGCGTCAGCGGTAGACCTCCTCGACGATCGCGGTCGCGTCGGTCGGGGCCAGGTCGAGGCGCAGCTCGCCCGACTCCGCGCGGGCCAGCGCGAGCAGATCGTCGACCAGCGCGCCCAGCCGCTCCGTCTCCCGGTGGACGATGTCGAGGTAGTGCCGCGTCTCCGGCGGCGCGGGCGCGTCGGCCGGGCGCCCCTCGCTGGCGAGCAGCAGCGACTCGACATGGCCGCGGATCGAGGCGATCGGCGTGCGCAGCTCGTGCGAGACATTCACGATCAGCTCGCTGCGGCTCTGCTCGGCGCGCTCGGCCTTCGAGCGTTCCCGCTCGGCGACCGCCTGCGTCTGCGTCAGCCGCTCCGACACGTCGCTCAGCCCCAGCATCAGCCGGGCGAAGCGGCCCGAGACGAACGCCAGGGCATTCGCCAGGTGGAGCGTGCCCAGCCCCAGCCCCGCGCCCAGGACCGGCGCGGCGGTCGCGATCACCACCCCTTGCGGGTCGATCCCCTCGCCCGCCATCAGATCGAGCAGGTAGGGGAGCGGCGTCGCCAGCAGCCGCGCGCTGATCGCGAGCAGCATGGTGATCAGGACGAACGAGAAGAGGCCGAGCGGGAACTTGGCGAAGAGGTAGACCAGGCTGGTCCAGGTCACCTGGCTGGTCAGGTGCGCCTTCAGCCGCCCCCCGATCCGCAACTCCGCGGTGCGCGGGCGGGCCATCGGCCGGATGTCGACGCCGAGCCACCAGATCGCCAGCTCGCGCTCGAACGCCCCCAGCCCCCACCAGGCCAGGACCATCAGCAGCAGGATCGGCACCCCGATCCAGACGATCAGCGTGCTGACCCCCACGCTCAGGCCGCCGACCAGGAAGACGAAGTAGGCCAGGCCGAGCGGGAACGAGGCGATCAGGTAGAGTAGGTTCCGGTAGGTCTGCGCCCGCCGGGCGACGCCAAACACCGCCGGCAGGCGCCGGCGCGACCGTTGCCGGGGTGCTAACTGACTGACCGCGTAGGCCATGCCGCTGCCTCTCTCCATCGGATCGACGCATCGCGCTGTCGCGTGCGTGGCGTGCAATCGTGCCGTTGGAGATAAGTGTAGCGGATGGCTCCGGCGATCGTATCGCGGCCCTGTCGCGCGCCCGTGTCGAAATGGTGTCGGGGCGCGCCCCGGCCTGGTCCGGCGCGAGGTGGGGGAGGCGCGGCGCATCCTGGCGCGCCGGGGGGCATGCCATCCCGGCGCCCGCCTCCGCCTCCCGCGAGGGCTTAGATGCCCCGTTCCCCCCGCCAGCGCTTGATCCAGCCCGTGTGCGCCGCCTCGTGGGAGCTGCGCAGGCCCGCTTCGCCGTAGAGTGAACCATCCAGCCCTCGCGGCGTCGCGGACGAGATCGCGTCCATCAGCCGCTGCCGCGAGGTCGCCAGTTCCCACCGCACCTGCTCAAACGACAGGGCGCGCCGCAGGGCGTACCCCAGCCCGTTGTAGGTCTCCCCCTGCTCGTCCGTCATGCGCCAGGCGGAGGCGTGGCCGGCGGAGATGCGCGCCACCTCGCCGGCCCGGACGTCATCCCACAGCGCGAGGTGCGCCAGGTGGTCCTTGACCGACCAGCCGTCGAGCGACGGTTCGGTCAGCAACTCGTCGCTGAGGCCGTCGATGGCGGCGAGTAGCTCCTCCCGCATCTGCCGGTAGTGCTGGATCAAGGCGTCCCGTTCCTCAGCCATGCCTCCCCCTTCAGACCGGGCCTGCACCACCCGCCTCCCCGGAATGCCGCACAGTGTAAACCGAGGGCGGCTCTGCTCAAAGGGGCGGTGTGCGGACTGACCGGCACGCCCCCACCCTTTCGCGAGCGACTCTCGCCAGGCGCCGGTGCGTGCGGTGTAACCGGCCGAGCACCGGCACAGCGGACCCGCCCGCCCGTGGCCGAGGCAAGGCGCCCCCTGCGCGGTCCGGGAACTGTTGCTCAGGCGCCAGTGTGGCCGCTCGGCATTGCTGTGGCCCCCGTCCCCCCCTTAGACGCCGGCGGTCAGGGCCAGAGCCGCCGGCCGGACCACCTGGTCGATGATGCCGTACTCCCTGGCCTCCTCGGCGGTCAGGTTATAGTCGCGCTCGGTGTCGCGCTTGATCCGCTCGAACGGCTGGCCGGTGTGCCGCGCGGTGATCTCGGTCATGGTGGTGGTCAGGCGCAGCGTCTCGCGCGCGAAGACCTCCACGTCGGGGATCGCGCTGCGCGGGATGCCGACCGAGCCCTGGTGGATCATGATCCGCGAGTTGGGCAGGGCGATGCGCTTGCCCGGCGTCCCGGCCATCAGCAGCACCGCGGCCATCGAGCCGGCCTGGCCGACGCAGTAGGTCGCCACGTCCGGCTTGATGTACTGCATCGTGTCGTAGATCGCCAGGCCGGAGTAGACCACCCCGCCGGGGCTGTTGATGTAGAGGGAGATGTCGCGGTCGGGGTCCTCCCCGGCCAGGAAGATCAGCTGCGCGACGATCACGTTGGCGACCTGGTCGTCGATCGGGGTGCCGAGGAAGATGATCCGGTCGCGCAGCAGCCGCGAGTAGACGTCGTAGGTGCGCTCGCCGCGCCCTGTCGTCTCGGTGACGTAGGGGATCACCATCGCGGGCCGGGCCAGCGCCGGCCCGCTGGGGACGGAGGGTTCCGACATGTGGGGGTCCTTTCGCGGTTCGCACCGTCATCGCGGGCGGCCCCCCACCGTCCCGATCGCGAGGCGTCGATCGCGCGGACAGGTCAGGCCGCGGCCAACAACTGCGGCGCCTCCTCGCCCTCCTCGGGCCATGGCTCGAACTCCCCGGCCCGCTCCACCTCGCGGAAGAAGTCGGGCAGCGAGAGCCCGAGCGCCCGGGCCACTTTCTCGGCGACGGCGATGCTGATCACCTTCTCGCCGCGCTCGATCGCCCCGATGTAGGTCCGGTGGAGGCCGCAACGCTCGGCGAAATCTTCCTGGGATAGGCCCGCCTCCCGGCGCAAGCGTCGGATCGCGACGCCCACCCGCCTGGCGAGCCACCCAGTCGCCGCGCCTCGCCCCCAGCATAGCCCCCGCGGTGGCGAACATCTACACTCTAAAGATAGCGCGTGCGGCGACAATCGTTCGGTCTCCCGCACAGCCCGCCCTCCTCCGCATCGTCGTCCCAGCGCCGTCCCTGGCGGTGTCCGGGCGATACCTCTGAACGCCCAGACCATTACAGAGCGGCCCTGCTGTAGCCGGCCGCATCGCGAAATCAGGGTGGGGGACGGGGGCCGGGTCCACTGCCGCGCATGGCGCCCTCTGGCAGACACGTCTGCCCGACGCGTCCCAGCCCGCGACGGCGGGCTTCGTGGCGCGGTAGCGACCGCGAGACGCCGGTTTCAATCGGCGGCCCCCCGCCCCCGCGTCCGCCTCCCAGCCCGGCTACCGCGCCGACTCGGCCGTCCTGCCCACGCCCCGCCCCTGCTCGATCGCCGCACCGACCGAGAGCGTGCGGACCTCGGCGCACTGCCGCTCGTAGCAGTCGGCGATCACCCGCACCGCCTCCGCCGGATCGTCGGTGAGGATCAGCAGGTCGAGATCCTCCGGACTGATCTTCGTCTCGGCCAGCATCGTGCCGCGCAGCCAGTCGAGCAGCCCGCCCCAGTAGGCCGACCCGAAGAGGACCAGCGGGAAGTTGCGGACCTTGCCGGTCTGGATCAGCGTCAGCGCCTCGAAGAGCTCGTCCATCGTGCCGAAGCCGCCGGGAAAGATTACGAACCCCTCGGCGTACTTCACGAACATCGTCTTGCGGACGAAGAAGTAGCGGAAGTTGATCGAGAGATCGACATAAGCGTTGGTATCCTGCTCGTGCGGCAGCTCGATGTTGCAGCCGATCGACGACCCGCCCGCCTCGTGCGCCCCCCGGTTGGCCGCCTCCATGATCCCCGGACCGCCCCCGGTGATCACCGCGAAGCCCGCCTCCACCAGCAGCCGCCCGATTGTCACCGCCTGCCAGTAGTACGGATCCTCCTCGCCGATCCGCGCCGACCCGAAGACCGTCACCGCCGGCCCGACCCCCGCCAGCGCGTCGAAGCCGTGGACGAACTCGCCCTGGATGCGCAGCACTCGCCAGGGATCGGTCTGCGTGAAGTCGGTCGCCAGCGCCCCGAGCTGCTGTCTGCTCGTCACCGGCGACGTCAGCAATTGCTCGTCCTCGGTCGGGCGCCCGCGGCGCACCGCCTGGTTGAGGCTGGGGTTCGGTTGCAAGTGACCGCCGCGCCCGCCCCCCTCGCGCCCCGCCACGCCCCGCGCCGCCTCGTTGCGCCCCTTGCTATTGCCCATTCGCGTCATCTCTCTCGCTGCATCGCGATCGCCACTCCGCCGCCCGGCACGCCCCCACCCCGAAGGGGGCCGCTCGTCCCGCGTCCATGCTAACACATCCACCACCGCCCGCATGATCGCCCCTCGGCGCCTCCACCAGGGCTTGTGCGCGAGTATTGGCAGGAGGCTGATTGGGCAACGCCCCGCGCCCCACGGCCAACGCCTCAGCCCGATTGACACTCGCGCACAAGCCCTGGGCTCCTCCCGCCCTCTCCCGGGATTGGGAACCGGGTGCCGGGTGCCCGCCGGCCGCAGCGAGGCCGGGGGAGGTAACAGCTCAGAGGCGGGTAGGTCAGTCGCCCGGTAGTGGGGTAGTGGGACGCGGGCGAGCCCGCTGGCCGATTCACGATGCCGTCACCCTCTACCCCCTCCCCGCCTCCCCGCCTCCCCGCCTACCCACAGGTGACCCCTCGGCAAGAGGGCGAAGTTGAAGCCCCCCTCTATTCGCCTACCCGCCTACCCGCCTACCCGCCTACCCGACTCTAAACTCGTACGGGGGACGATGAGGGCTTCCCCCCTCGGCAACGGTGCTATAGTACGGGGACCGGCGCGCGAACGCGCGGCCGGCGGTGGACGGGGGAGGGCGGCGCGATGAGTGAGGCCCGGATACGGGAGGGCGACGGGGCGATCGCCGTGGCGGAGGGGCCGTTCGTCCTGGCGATCGATGTGGGCACTTCCTCGACCCGCGTCATGCTCTTCGACCGGCACGGCCAGGCCGTCGAGGGGGTCGCGGCGCAGACCCCCTACCGGCTGCGGACGACCCCCGACGGCGGGGTCGAGGGGGACGCCGACACGCTGGTGGTGATCGCCGCCGAGGCGGTCGACGCGGCGCTGCGGCGGGCCGGGCCGCTCGCCCGCCGCATCGGCGCGGTCGGCCTCTCCTGCTTCTGGCACAGCCTCCTCCTCACCGACCCCGACGGGCGGGCGCTGACGCCGGTCTACTCCTGGGCCGACACCCGCAGCGCCGCCGAGGCCGACGCCCTGCGCGCCGAGTTCGACGAGGGCGCCGCCCACGACCGCACCGGCTGCGTCTTCCACACCAGCTACTGGCCCGCCAAGCTCCGCTGGCTGGCGCGGACCCGCCCGGACCTCCTCGCCGCCCCGACGCGGCTGCTCGGCTACGGCGAGTACCTGCTGGCCCGCTTCACCGGCCGGGTCGGCTGCAGCGTCGCGATGGCCTCCGGCACCGGCCTGCTCGACCAGCACCGGATCGACTGGGACCCCCCGCTGCTGGCAGGGCTCGGCCTCGACCGCGACCGCCTGCCCCCCCTGGTCGACCGCGACGAGCCGTTCCGGGGCCTCGCGCCGGGATACGCCGCCCGCTGGCCCGCCCTCGCCGACGTGCCCTGGTACCCGGCGGTCGGCGACGGGGCGACCAATAACGTCGGCAGCGGCTGCGTCACCCCCGACCGGATGGCCCTCAGCATCGGCACCTCCGGCGTGATGCGCGTGGTCATCCCCGCGGACGACATCGCCATCCCGCGCCAGCTCTGGTGCTACCGGCTCGACCGCCGCCGCTTCGTCCTCGGCGGCGCCCTCAGCAACGGCGGGGTCGTCCCCGACTGGCTCCTCTCGACCCTCAAGCTCCCCGGCGACCTCGTCGCGCAGGTGGCGACCCAGGCCCCCGACGCCCACGGCCTGACGGTAGTGCCCTCCCTGGCCGGCGAGCGCACCCCCGACTGGGAGCCGCGCGCCCGCGCCGCGATCCTCGGCCTCAGCCTCGACACCACCCCGGTCGAGATCATGCGCGCCGGCCTGGAGGCGGTCGCCTACCGCTTCGCCCTCGTCCACGAACTCCTCCGCCCCCTGGCGCGCGAGGGCTACCGGATCGTCTGCAGCGGCGGCGGGGTCGAGCACTGGCCCTTCTGGCCGCAGATCATCGCCGACGCCCTCGGCCACCCGCTGGTCGCCTCCCAGGAGACCGAGGCGTCGGCGCGCGGCGCGGCACTGCTGGCGCTCGACGCGCTCGGCGCGATCCCCGACCTGGCGACCATCCCGACCCCGCTCGGCCGCGTCTACCGGCCGGACCCCGAGGCCCACGCGGTCTACGGCGCGGCGCGCGCCCGCCTCGAGCGGCTACAGCGCCTGGTCCAGCCCGAACTCCTCGGCGCCCCCGGCGCCATCCCGGCCGGGCGCTGACCCCGCCCCCCTCTTTCTCCCCTCTCCCAAGGTTGGGGGAGGGGTCGGGGGTGGGGGCCGCTCCCCCTCCCCCAGCATTGAGGGAGGGGCCGGGGGTGGGGGCCGAAACGCTGGCATAATTCGTGCCGGTGAAGGCAGGGAGGTGGCGACAAGCACGGCCGGGCCGATCGGGCCGCGTGCGCGACGATGAGGCCGGCGTCTCCCCGACCCGCCGCCAGCGAGCGTCCAGCGCGACACCACCGCCAGCAGCCGTGAGAGGGAGGTTCTCCATGACGACCCAGCCCGACCAGATGACCCGCCAGGCCGCGCAGTGGCGCGAGCTCGCCCAGCAGTTGCGCGTGGACAGCATCCGCTCCAGCAGCGCCGCCGGCTCGGGGCACCCCACCTCGTCCATGTCGGCGGCCGACCTGATGGCCGTCCTGATGAGCAACTACCTGCGCTACGACTTCGACCGGCCCGAGCTCCCCACCAACGACCACCTGATCTTCTCCAAGGGGCACGCCTCGCCCCTCCTCTACGCCATGTACAAGGCGGCCGGCGCCGTCACCGACGACGAGATGATGACCTTCCGCCAGCTCGGCAGCCGCCTCCAGGGCCACCCGACCCCGGCGATCCCCTGGGTCGACGTGGCGACCGGCTCGCTCGGCCAGGGCCTGCCGATCGGCGTCGGCGTCGCGCTCGCCGGCAAGTTCCTCGACAAGCTCCCCTACCGCGTCTGGGTCCTCTGCGGCGACAGCGAGATGGCCGAGGGCTCGATGTGGGAGGCCTGCGCGCACGCCGGCTTCTCGGGGCTCAACAACCTGATCGGCATCCTCGACATGAACCGCCTCGGCCAGCGCGGCGAGACGATGCTCGGCTGGAACGCCGACGCCTACGCCGAGCGCATCCGCGCCTTCGGCTGGCACACGATCGAGATCGAGGGGCACGACCTCGACCAGATCGACCGCGCCTACGCCGAGGCGACCCAGCCGCGCGAGCGGCCGACGATGATCGTCGCCCGCACCCTCAAGGGCCGCGGCGTCTCCTTCCTGGAAGACCTCCCCGACATGCACGGCAAGCCGGTGGCCGAGGCCCGCGAGCAGGAGGCGATCGCCGAACTCGGCGGCCTCCGCAACATCACCATCCAGGTGCGGAAGCCGGAGCCGGCCCCCCCCGCCGCCACGCCCGCGCCCGAGCCGGTCGAGCTGCCGCGCTACGAACTCGGCGGCGCGGCCGCCACCCGCGTGGCCTACGGCGACGCGCTCCAGGCCCTCGGCGCGGCCCGGCCGGAGGTGGTCGCCCTCGACGCCGAGGTCAGCAACTCCACCTACGCCGACAAGTTCGCCAAGGCCTTCCCCGAGCGCTACTTCGAGATGTACATCGCCGAGCAGCAGATGGTCGCGGCGGCGGTCGGCTTTCAGGTGCGCGACTACGTCCCCTTCGCCTCCACCTTCGCCGCCTTCCTGTCGCGCGCCTACGACTTCATCCGCATGGCGACGATCTCCCAGGCCAACATCCGGCTCTGCGGCTCGCACGCCGGCGTCTCGATCGGCGAGGACGGCCCGTCGCAGATGGCGCTGGAGGACCTCGCGATGATGCGCGCGATCGGGGGCAGCACCGTCCTCTACCCCAGCGACCCGAACCAGACGGCCCACCTGGTCGCCGCGATGGCCGACCTGCCCGGCATCAGCTTCCTGCGCACCACCCGCGAGAAGACCCCCGTCCTCTACGCCCCCGACGAGCGGTTCCCGGTCGGCGGCAGCAAGACCGTGCGCGCGTCCGGCGACGACCGGGTGACGGTCATCGCCGCCGGCATCACCGTCCACGAGGCGCTGAAGGCCTGCGACGAACTGGCCGGCGAGGGGCTCGCGGTGCGGCTGATCGACGCCTACTCGGTCAAGCCGATCGACGGGGCGGGGCTCCTGGCCGCCGCCGCGGCGACCGGCGGGCGGGTCGTGGTGGCCGAGGACCACTCCCCGCAGGGCGGCCTCGGCGAGGCGGTCCTCTCGGCGCTCGCCGCCGGCCCGAACGCCGCGGCGGGGCTCGCGTTCAGGCACCTGGCCGTGCGGGAACTGCCGACCTCAGGCAAGCCGCAGGAACTGCTCGATGCGGCGGGCATCAGCGCCAGGCACATCGCGGCGGCCGTCCGCGAGCTGGCCGGGAACGCCCCCGACGGCGGGCGGTAGGGGTACACCCGCCCGGCCGATCGCTCGCGTCCGCGGCGGGCCACGGCCGCGGGGCGGCCCTGCCGCGCGGGGGCCTGTTCCCCCCGGAATCGGCGATCGTCCGGGGGTGGGGGCGGGAATAGCGCCCAGGCGCCGCGCCGTTGCTCCAGAGAGAGTGGTCGAGCTAGCGAGAGTCAGAAGGAGTGAACAGCCATGGTGAATACGGCAAACGCCGTCGAGGCGAAGGACGCGACGAAGAACCCGCTGGTGGCGCTGGTCGATCTCGGCCAGAGCATCTGGCTCGACAACATCACCCGCGACCTGGTGCGCGGCGGCGAGCTGCGGCGGCTGATCGAGGAGGACGGCCTGCGGGGCATGACCTCCAACCCCACCATCTTCCAGAAGGCGATCGCCTCCGGCAGCGCCTACGACGACCAGATCAAGGAACTGATCGGGCAGGGCAAGGACGCGCCCGCGATCTTCGAGGCCCTGGCCGTCACCGACATCCAGGACGCCTGCGACCTCTTCCGCCCGCTCTACGACCGCACCGACGGGCTCGACGGGATGGTCTCGATCGAGGTCTCGCCCGGCGCCGCGCGCGACCCCGAGGCGACGCTGGTGGAGGCCCGCCGCCTCTGGGACGCGGTCGACCGCCCCAACGTGATGATCAAGGTGCCGGGCACCGCCGAGGGCGGGGCCGCCATCAGGCAACTCCTCGGCGAGGGGCTCAACATCAACATCACCCTCCTCTTCGCCATCGCGAGCCACGAGCGCGTGATGCAGTACTACATCGAGGCGCTGGAAGATCGCGCCGCCAGGAACCAGCCGATCGACCGCATCGCCTCGGTCGCCTCCTTCTTCGTCAGCCGCGTCGACACTCTGGTCGACACCCTGCTGGAGGAGAAGATCGCGGCCGCCGCCGACGAGGCCGCGAAGGAGCGGCTGCGCGCCCTGCGCGGCAAGGCGGCGATCGCCAACGCGAAGCTGGCCTACGCGCGCTTCCGCGAGCTCTTCGACAGCGAGCGGTTCGCGAAGCTGCGGGCGCGGGGCGCCAAGGTGCAGCGCCCGCTCTGGGCCAGCACCGGCACCAAGAACAAGGCCTACAGCGACGTCCTCTACGTCGAGGAGCTGATCGGCCCCGACACCGTCAACACCCTGCCCCCGGCGACGATCGAGGCCTTCCAGGACCACGGCACGGTCCGGCGCACGGTCGACCAGGGGCTCGACGAGGCCCGCGCGACGATGGCGGCCCTCAAGGAGATCGGCATCGACTACGACGCGGTCACCAGGCAACTGGAGGACGAGGGCGTGGCGTCGTTCGCCAAGTCGTACGACGAGCTGATCGCCGGCGTCGAGGAGAAGCGGGAGGAGCAGCGGGAGGAGATGCAGCGTGCTCGGTAGCCAGGACAGTAACACCACCGCCGACGCCGGGGCGGACGCGGCGAGTAGCCAGCGCTTCGCCCTCGGCGCGGCGCAGGGCGCCTACGACGAGGCGCTGGCGCTCCTCGAACGGGAGCGGGCGGTCGAGCGCATCTGGGCGCGCGACGCCGCCCTCTGGTCGGACGACCCCGACGTCCGCGAGACGATCGCCGACCGCCTCGGCTGGCTGACCGTCGCCGAGCGCATGCGCGAGGAGGCCGACGACCTGGCGGTCTTCGGGCGCGAGATCCGCGACGCCGGCTTCGGGCGGGCCGTCCTCCTCGGGATGGGCGGCAGCAGTCTCTGCGTCGAGGTGCTCCGCCGCTCGTTCGGCTCCGCCGAGGGCTTCCCCGCCCTGACGGTGGTCGACACCACCGACCCGGCCACCCTCCGCGCGCTCACCGACGAGCTGGACCTGACCAAGACCCTCTTCATCGTCGCCTCGAAGTCCGGCGGCACCCTGGAGACCCTCTCGCACGCCGCCTACTTCTTCGAGCGCGTGACCGAGGCGCAGGGGGACGGCGCCGGCGCGAGCTTCATCGCGATCACCGACCCCGGCTCTCAGTTGGAACAGCTCGGCGAGGAGCGCGGCTACCGCCGCGTCTTCCTCAACCCGCCCGACATCGGCGGGCGCTACTCGGTCCTCTCCTACTTCGGGCTGGTCCCGGGGGCGATCGCCGGGCTCGACATCGCCGCGCTCCTCGACCGCGCCCTCGGGATGATGGAGGCCTGCCGCCAGCCCGTCGCGGACAACCCCGGCGCCCAGCTCGGCGCGCTGCTCGGCGGGCTGGCCCGCGCCGGGCGCGACAAGCTGACCCTCGTCGTCGGCGACGGGCTCGCGGCGTACGGCGACTGGGCCGAGCAACTGATCGCCGAGAGCACCGGCAAGGAGGGGCGCGGCATCGTCCCGGTCACCGGCGAGGCCCTGGGCGAGCCGACCGCCTACCGCGACGATCGCGTCTTCGTCCACCTCTACCTGCGCGACAGCGACAGCGCGGCCGACCCCGCGCTCGACGACCTCGCCGAGCTGGCGACCGAGCAGGGCCAGCCGGTCGCGCGCCTCGACCTGGCCGACCGCTACGACCTCGGGGCGGAGTTCTTCCGCTGGGAGTTCGCCGTCGCCCTCGCCGGCAAGGTCCTCGGGATCAACCCCTTCGACGAGCCGAACGTGCAGGAGAGCAAGGACAACACCAATCGCTTCCTCGCCCGCTTCGCCGAGTCGGGCCGCCTGCCCGAGCCCGAGCCGGTCGCCACCCTCGACGGCCTCGGCCTGATCTGGCCCGGCAACACCGTCGGCGGCGACTTCGAGGCCGCCGTCGCCGCCTTCCTCGCCCAGGTCAAGGAGGGCGACTACCTGGCCCTGCAAGCCTACTTCGCCGCCACGCCCGAGCACGAGCGCGCCCTCCAGGCCCTGCGCCTCGCCCTGCGCGACCGCCTGCGCCTGGCGACCACGCTCGGCTACGGCCCGCGCTTCCTCCACTCGACCGGCCAGCTGCACAAGGGCGGGGCCAACAACGGCGTCTTCCTGCAGCTCGTCGCCCCCGCCGCCAGCGGCGACCCGCTGCCGATCCCCGGCCGGGACTACGGCTTCGAGACGCTGATCGCGGCCCAGGCGCTCGGCGATCTGCGCTCGCTGCGCGACCACGGCCGGCGCGTCGCCCGCGTCGACCTCGGCGCCGACATCGCCGGCGGCCTCCAGACATTGCAGGGCGTCGTCGAGCGCGCCGCCGCCCAGGCGCTGGGGCTAGCACGCCCGGATGGTCGGGGCGACCCGCCGGGTCGCCCCGACCGCGCCGACGATGGCTCTGGCGCCGCGCAGGGCGGAGTGGCGACGATGGGGCGAGCGATGACGGGCAGCCTTCGCGCCGCCATCGCCCTCGGCTGTCTCGCTGGGGGTGTGGCTGCATTACCGAGCCGTCGCTCCGTCGGGTTGCCGCTGGCCGTGTTCGCCCTGGGTATCGGATTTGCGCTACCCCATCCGTGGGCGCTCCCGCTGGCGGCGGCCCCGCGGCCGATCTGGCTGGGTTTGCGGATCGGGCGCCGCCTTCCTCGGGGAGTTCTGGCAGTTGGTCTGGTTCACCAGCGCGGGTCGGCCTCGTCGGATCGCCCTCGGGCAGGGCGTGTTCGAGACGATGTGAGCAAGGCTGGGACAGCCTCGACTACGTTGCAGAACGGGACCGACGCGATCGAATACCACCGGCGCGACGGTTCGCGGCGCCAGGCTTCGGGGCTATGGGGCGGATGCCGCAATTCGGCTCTTTCCCGGCGGTGCGGCGTCCCCTCCCGCCGGGCTGGGGACGGTCGTCTACGTGGACGCCCGATCGTGGTTGACTTCGGCGTGGGCGCGCGGCCTGGTCGCATGACCCTCGCGCTCGATCCCGCCGCGCTAATGGCCCGGTACGGACTGGTGTTCCATTGGCCGACGGTTCCCAGGCTTGGTTGATGCGCCACCGCGGCGACCCCGCCCCGGGGGCCCTCGGGCGGGCGCGCGGCCTGGTGCTCCAGGCCCTCGATTCACTCACGCCGGCGGCCTTCTCCTGGGTCGCGCCCGACCCCGAGTCGGCGGCGACCTCAGCCCGGCACGCCTCCTGATGGCGCCACCGTACCGACGTCGTCGCGGGCCGCGCCCAGGCGCGGATGGTGCGGACCCGGTATCATTGAGCGGCAACGGCGGCGCGCCCCAGGGCAACTCCTACCGCTACCGCTCGATCGCACGAGGAGGGGATGGTGACAGCCAACGGACCGACGAACTACGGACTGATCGGCCTGGCGGTGATGGGCGCCAACCTGACGCTCAACATCGCCGACCACGGCTTCCCGATCGCCGCCTACAACCGCACCCACGCCGTCACCGAGGAATTCATGGCCGGCGAGGCGCGCGGCAAGCCGATCGTCGCCGCCGCGACGCTGGAGGAGTTCGTCCGGGCGATCGACCGCCCGCGCCGGATCATCATCCTGGTCAAGGCCGGCCCGCCGGTCGACGCGGTGATCGCCCAACTGCGCCCCCTGCTCGACCCCGGCGACGTGATCATCGACGGCGGCAACTCCTTCTTCCGCGACACCATGCGCCGCGACGCCGAGTTCCAGGGCTCCGGCCTGCACTTCATGGGCATGGGCGTCAGCGGCGGCGAGGAGGGCGCGCGGCACGGCCCCAGCCTGATGCCCGGCGGCCCGAAGGACGCCTACGACCTGATCGAGCCGATGGTGACGAAGATCGCCGCCCAGGTCAAGGACGGCCCCTGCGTCACCTACATCGGGCCGGGCGGCGCGGGCCACTACGTCAAGATGGTCCACAACGGCATCGAGTACGGCGACATGCAACTGATCGCCGAGACCTACAACCTGATGAAGCAGGTCCTCGGCCTCTCCGCGCCGGAGATGGGCGCCATCTTCGCGCGCTGGAACACGGGCAAGCTCGATTCTTACCTGATCGAGATCACCGCCCAGGTCCTCGCCTTCGTGGACGCCGACACCGGCCAGCCCCTGGTCGACCTGATCCTCGACGAGGCCGAGCAGAAGGGGACCGGGCGCTGGACCTCGCAGAACGCGATCGAGCTCGGCATCCCCATCCCCACCATCGACGCGGCGGTCTGGTCGCGCGGCATCTCCGCGCTGAAGGAACTGCGCGTCGAAGCCTCCCGGGTGCTGCACGGGCCGCGCCTCGTCCCGGCCCAGCAGGGCGGCGCGACCGTCGGCGCCAACGGCGCCGGCCGCCCCGACCGGGACCGCCTGCTCGGCGCGCTGGAGAACGCCCTCTACGCCGCCAAGATCAGCTCCTACGCCCAGGGGATGGCCCTGCTGCGCGTCGCCTCCGAGGAGTACGGCTTCGCGCTGAACCTGGCCGAGGTCGCCCGCATCTGGAAGGGCGGCTGCATCATCCGCGCCGAACTGCTCGACCCCATCCAGCGCGCCTTCGAGCGCGACCCCGGCCTCCGCAACCTGCTGCTCGACCCCGGCTTCGCCGAGACGGTCACCGCGCTCAACGCCGACTGGCGCTACGTGTCGCAGATCGCGCGCGACTACGGTGTGCCGACCCCGGCCCTGAACGCCTCGCTCGACTACTTCGACTCCTACCGCGCCGCGCGGCTGCCGGCCAACCTGATCCAGGGCCAGCGCGACTTCTTCGGCGCGCACACCTACCGCCGCCTCGACCGCGCCGGCCAGTTCCACACCGAATGGGCGCCGGAGATCGCGCCGCGTCAGGAGGTCGTCTCCGTGCCCTCGCCGGCCGGCGTGCGCGAGGCCGTCGGCGAGGACGAGGCGGTCGGCCAGAACAAGGAGGCGGCGCAGGTCTCCGCCGCCGCCGCCGGCCGCGACACCGGCGACGAGCGCGAGGCGATCGGCGAGGACGAGCGGGCCGACCGCGGCTGACGCGGTCGGGCAGTCGGCTAGTCGGCTAGTCGGCTAGTCGGCTAGAGGAGGACAAGGTTCGCACGGTCGGCAATCCCGTTTTCGCTACCCGACCACCCGACTACCCGACTGAAGAGAGGAGCCATGACCGGAACGACCGTCGCCCCCCCCGGGACCGCCGTCAACCCGCTGCGCGAAGGGCTGCGCCTGGAGCAGACCCCGCCCCCCTGCACCATGGTCATCTTCGGCGTCACCGGCGACCTGACCCACCGCAAGCTGATGCCCTCCCTCTACGAACTGGCGGTCGACGTGCCGCTCCCCGCCAACTTCTCGGTCGTCGGGTTCGCCCGGCGCGACTGGGACGACGAGCAGTTCCGCCAGGAGATGAGCGACGCGGTCCACAAGGGGATCAAGGGCGAGGTCGACGCGGCCGCCTGGCAGAACTTCGCCCAGCGGCTCAACTACGTCAGCTCGAACTTCGACGACCCCGAGGGCTACCGCCGCCTGGGCGAGCTGCTCGACCGGATCGACGCCGAGCGCAACATCGGCGGCAACCGCATCTTCTACCTCGCCACCCCGCCGAGCTTCTACCCGGTCATCGTCCGCCACCTGCGCGAGGCCGGCCTCGCCCGCCGCTTCGTGCCGGGCGAGCCGGAGCGCGGCTGGACGCGCCTGGTGATCGAGAAGCCCTTCGGCCACGACCTCCCCTCCTCCCAGGCGCTCAACAACGAGATCGCCAGCGCCTTCGCCGAGTCGCAGGTCTATCGCATCGACCACTACCTCGGCAAGGAGACGGTGCAGAACCTGCTCGTCTTCCGCTTCGCCAACGAGATCTTCGAGCCGATCTGGAACCGGCACTACATCGACCACGTCCAGATGACCGTGGCCGAGGCGATCGGCATCGAGGGGCGCGGCCAGTTCTACGAGGAGGCCGGGGCGCTGCGCGACATCGTGCAGAACCACATGCTCCAGCTCCTCAGCCTGATCGCCATGGAGCCGCCCAGCTCGATCACCGAGAAGACGGTGCGCGACGAGAAGGTGCAGGTTCTCCAGGCGATCGCCCCGCCCCGCGGGCGCACCGCCGCGGCCGGCGTCGTCCGCGGGCAGTACGGCCCCGGCTGGGCCGACGGCCGCGCCGTCCCCGGCTACCGCCAGGAGCAGGGCGCCGCCCCCGACTCGCCCGTCGAGACCTACGTCGCCCTCAAGCTCGGCATCGACAACTTCCGCTGGGCCGGGGTGCCCTTCTACCTGCGCACCGGCAAGCGGCTGCCGCAGCGCGCGACCGAGATCGCGGTCCAGTTCAACCGGGTGCCCCACCTCCTCTTCACGCGCGCCGGCACCATGCGCCCGGAGCCGAACCTGCTGATCCTGCGCATCCAGCCGGACGAGGGGATCACCCTGCGCTTCGCGGCGAAGGTGCCCGGCGCCGGGATGCAGATCCGCTCGGTCAACATGGACTTCTTCTACGGCACCTCCTTCCTGGCCAAGGGGCCGGACGACTACGCCCGCCTGCTCCTCGACTGCATGCTCGGCGACGCCACCCTCTTCGCGCGCCGCGACGAGGTCGAGACCGCCTGGGCGATCTGCAACGGCATCATGGACCACTGGGCCGCCGCCCCCGACCCGGACTTCCCCAACTATGAGGCCGGCACCTGGGGGCCGCCCGAATCCGACGCGCTGATCGAGCGCGACGGCCGCCGCTGGCGCCGGCTGTGACGGAGTCGGGAGTAGCGAGTAGAGAGTGCGCTTTGTGGTGGCGAACGCCGCTACTCCCGACTCCCGACTCTCTACTCCCGACTAAGGAGAGCGCGATGCACGACAACGGCGCCGTCGCCGATCTCGGGCCGGTCGGCCAGCCGGTCGAGGTGGGCCGGATCGAGCAGGAGTTGCGGCGAGCCTGGCGCGACGAGGCGCGGCTGACGCTGCAAGACGACGCGATGACCGTCACCCGCACCAGCGTCCTCAACCTGATCGTCCACGCCGCCGCGCCGGACGACATCGCGCGCGTGCGCCGCGCCTTCGAGCACCTCGGCCTCGCCCACCCCTCGCGCGCGATCGTCCTGCTGGCCCAGCCCGACGCCCCGGAGCAGGAACTCGACGCCTGGATCGCCGCGCGCGTGCTGACTGTCCCGGGGAGCAGCCGGCGACTGCGCTTCGAGCAGGTGACGATCGCGGCGCGCGGCGAGACCGCCCGGCACCTGCCGACCCTCGTCGACCCGATCCTCGTCGCCGAACTGCCCAACTTCCTCTGGTGGCTGCACGAGCCGCCGTTCCGGTCGCCCCGCTTCACGCAGATGCTCGACATCGTCGACCGCCTGATCGTCGACTCGGCCAGCTTCGACGGGCCGGTCGCGGCCTTCCACGAGCTGGCCGAGCTGGCGGTGATCCCCTACGGCGTCGCGGTCAGCGACTTCGCCTGGGGCCGGCTGCGCCCCTGGCGCGAGCTGGTGGCCCAGTTCTTCGACCCGCCCGACCAGGCCGCCAGCCTGGCCGCGATCGACCAGGTCGAGATCACCTACGAGCCGCGCGGGCCGGGCGGCGCCTCCGGGTTCAGCGAGGGCGTCCTGGCGCTCGGCTGGCTCTGCAGCCGCCTCGGCTGGCATGTGCAGGACCCCCCCCGGCGCGAGGGGACCGGCGCCTTTCGCTGGGACCTCAGCGCCGCCGGGCGGACCATCGGGGCGACGCTGCGGCCCCAGGAGGAGTCGCACGCCGTCGTCGGCCTACGCCGGATCACCCTGACCGCCGGCGCCGCGCACCCCGGCGTCTTCGTCGTCCACCGGGAGGACGCGACCCACCTCGTCACCACCGTAGACCTGCCAGGTGTGGCCCGCCAATTCGACCGGGTGATGCGCGCGACCCTGCCGGACGAGCACGAGTTGCTCCACCACGGCCTCACCCAGTTCGGCCAGGATCGCTTCTACGACGGCGCGCTGGTCTTCGCCGCCCAGCTCTGCCGCGGCCTGAGCGAGTAGCGCCGCGTGCCGCGTGCCGCGTAGTGGAATGTGTGGGAGCCCATGACGACGCCCGAGATCCAGATCAGCCCCGACCCCGCCACGCTGGCCGAGGAGGCCGCGCGGCGCTTCGTCGCCGCGGCCGCGGCGGCCAGCGCCGCGCGCGGGCGCTTCACCGTCGCCCTCTCCGGCGGCTCGACGCCGCGAGCCCTGCTCCGCCTCCTGGCCGCGCCGCCCTACCGCGACCGGGTCGCCTGGGACCGCGTCCACGTCGCCTGGGGCGACGAGCGCTGCGTCCCGCCCGACGACGAGCAGAGCAACTACCGCATGGCGCGCGAGGCGCTGCTCGACCACGTCCCGATCCCGCACGAGCAGATCTACTGCATCCCCACCGAGGAGCCCGACCACGAGGTCGCCGCCCGGGTCTACGACGCCACGCTGCGCCGCCTCTTCAACCCCGATCCCGGCGAATGGCCGCGCTTCGACCTGATCCACCTCGGCCTCGGCCCCGAGGGGCACACCGCCTCCCTCTTCCCCGGCAGCCCCGCCCTGGACGAGCGCGACCGGCTGGTCGCCGCCCCCTGGGTCGAGAAGCTCTCCGCCCACCGCATCACCCTCACCCCGCCCGTCATCAATGCCGCGCGCGAGGTCGCCTTCCTGGTCGCCGGTGCGGAGAAGGCCGCGATCGTCCGCACCATCCTGCGCGGCCCGCGCGACCCCGCCGAGTACCCCGCCCAGATCGTTGCCCCCACCGACGGCCGCCTCACCTGGCTCCTCGACCGGGCCGCCGCCGCGCACTTGGATTGACAGAGGGCGCGATGAACCACAAAGACACCAAGATCACAAAGGACACAAAGGAATCGAAATGAACAAGCGCACATCAGGATCTCCATGACATTCCGTTCTTTGTGTCCTTTATGGTCTTGGTGTCTTTGTGGTTCCGTATGCCCCGCGAGGATTGCCGGTGACGATGCAGGACGCTGACGCGCAGAAGCTGGCGGCGGCCCGCCGGGCGGTGGCGCTGGTCGAGCCGGGGATGCTCGTCGGGCTCGGCAGCGGCTCGACCGCCGAACTCGCCGTGCCCGAACTCGGCGCGCGGGTCGCCGCCGGGCTCGCCATCACCGGCGTCCCGACCTCGCGCCGCACCGAGGATCTGGCGCGGCGGCACGCCATCCCCCTGGCCGACCTCAACGCCGTCGCGCGCCTCGACCTGACGATCGACGGCGCGGACGAGGCCGTGCTCGAATCGTTCGCCCTGGTCAAGGGGCGCGGCGGCGCGCTCCTGCGCGAGAAGCTGGTCGCCGCGGCCACCGCCCGCGAGGTGATCGTCGTCGACGCCTCGAAGATCGTGCCGCGGCTCGGCGCGCGCCACGCCGTCCCGGTCGAGGTCGTCCCGTTCGGCTGGCGCCACACCGCGCGCGCGATCGAGCGCCTCGGCGCGCGCCCCGCCCCGCGCCAGTCCGGCGGCGAGCCCTACGTCACCGACGGCGGCAACCTGATCCTCGACTGCGCCTTCGACCCGATCCCCGACCCGCCCGCGCTCGCCGCCGCATTGAAGGCCCTGCCCGGCGTCATCGAGCACGGTATCTTCATCGGCCTGGCCCACACGATCATCGTCGCCGACCCGGACGGTATCAAGCAGCACGAGGCGCCCGGCGGCGACCGCGAGCGGTAGGCCGGACCGGGCGCGCGGCACGGGGCGGCGCGGCGTCCCCCGCGACCGCCCCGTCCGCCCCAGGGAACGCTATACTGGCCCCGCGACGGCCGAAGCCCGAACAGCCGGAGGTCCCCATGGCGATTACCAACGCCGACGCCGCCCTGCTCTGCGCGCGGGTCTACGCCCTGGTGCGCGCCTGCCCGGTCGGGCGCGTGACCACCTACGGCGCGCTCGGCGCGGCGCTCGGCCACCCGCGCGGCGCCCGGATGATCGGCTGGATCATGAACGCCACGCCGAAGGGCCAGGACATCCCCGCCCAGCGCGTCGTCGGCAAGGACGGCGCCCTCACCGGCAGTTGGGCCTTCGGCGGCGAGGACGCCTACCGCGAACTGCTCGAAGCCGAGGGCGTGACCTTCGATGACAAGGGCCGCGTCCGCATGCGCGCCCACGAGTGGGACCCGGCGCGCGACCTCGACCCCGCCGAGCGCGCGCGCCTCCTCGCCGCCGCCGACCCGTCCACCGTCGACCTCTCCCTCAACCTGCTGCGCCTCCTCAACCGCGACCCCGCCTCCCCCTTCAAGGACGCCGAGGCGCGGGCCTGAAGTGAACCGCGCCGCCCGTGTACTACAATGCCCATCGGACAGGCGGTCTTCCGGCCGCCCAGCGGTGTCCGGCAGATCGGAGGAGGGGGAGATGGCCCGGAAGGGGAGAGTTCGTTCGCCGCCAAGGACGTCGTCGCCGATCCGGCGCTGCTCGACCTCTACCCCGGCGCGCACCTGCTCCTGCGCGACCAGTCCTGGGCGATGCGGTTTGACACCCTGACCGTCGCGCTGGATCTGCTCGCGCCGCGCGGCTGGCAGGCGGTCGGCGTCACCTTCATCCAAAACAGCGGCGAACTGTGCGCGCTCCTCCGGCGCGGGTCGGAGACGCTGCCCGAGGGCGAGCCCTGGCCCTACGAGCAATAGTCGCCAAGCGGCGAACGCCGCCCCCTGGAGAAGTGGCGCCCCCGCCCATCCCGCCCCAGACGCCGAGGCACGCCCCCCTGTGCCGTGCCAAGCGCGCGACTGCGTGTTGAGCGGTTGCGGATTGCCCGATATCCTGCCGCCGTTTTCCGGCCGAGCCGCCGTTTTGCCCCCCGGCGCCCCCTTCAGCCATTTCCGATATGCGGCGATCCATCGCGGTCTTCGTTCCCCGCCTCGGGTCCGACAAACTTCTTGATCTCCCAGCATACAAGCCGCGCCGTTCCCTCCCGGCTGGCCGAGCGATAACCCGGCGGTTCGCCTTAAACTTCAGGCGCTTCAAAACCGCCATCACGAAGTGCTCGATCTCTCTGAGCAAATTCGCCGCGATGATGACTTCCTGCTCGGAAGGTCTGTAACCGGCGTGAACCACACGGCCACGAACGGTGACACTGTCCGCCCATTTGCCGAGGACGGTTTGCGGATCATCCGGCTGCCATGCGCCACCGAGGCGCGAATGATAGCGGCTCCTGAGCCGCGCTCTTCGCGGACCTCTCGAACGCACTCGGCCGCCTGCTTCGTAGGGGTTCCCTCTTCCCAAGCCATCATGTACAGAACCGTATCGAACAGGATTTCCCCGGCGGTGTGCGCCGTGCCGCCGCGGCATAATCGCCGTTGATCCTGAGTTCCCTTCGACCGCCCATTCATCGTAGTTGCTGAATGGGTCATCCTGCTTGACCGACTGAGTAAACCGCTGCGCTGTGCAGACGCGTCCTCGCCTCTGGATCGTCGCCCGCTGGCGTCAATCGTGCTGCTGCCCACTGCAGCGCATTCCCGTAGCCGATTCCTCCCAGGCCGGCTAGGACGTCAATGTGACGAGTTGCCCACGGGATGAGGCGAAACACGCGCGCGCGCGACGCGCTCGATGTGCGCGTCACCGGCACCCTAGGCGGCGATGAGCACGTTGATCTCCTCGATGCAGCGGTCGAACTCCGCCGAGATCACCTTTCGCTTGACCTTCCGCGTCTTCCTCTAACACGGGCCACGGCCTCGATCACCGTCGTCGCAACGCCCGGCTCGACAGGTTTTGGAACCGCTTGCTCCTCGCGCGGCTTATGCCCTGTCGCGATATGCGCGACGCGCAACTGGCTCAAGCAGGGCCTGCACGGCTGCGGCGCGATGGGGCGCGACCTTTTTCAACGATACCAAAGTTCGGCGGTTGTGTCTCACCAGCGAGGAACGCCTGGGTACTCTGGTTCGTTGCCTGTAAGTCTCGTCCGGCTAGCCACTCCAGTCTCGCCGCTACGCTCGAACATGCGCGACTTCCATGAGGGATGTTCCTGGGCGCGCTGGTGGGATAAAGAATGTTACCACCCGCTGCCGTCGATCGGTCTCACGGGCCGTCGGTGAGGACATTCTCTGAGGAATTCGTTGCGCTGTTCTCGATGCTGCCCGGCTGACATGCGATGCAACTGGCATCGCTCCTTTCGCGGGTCGCGCCGCCGAGATACTCCCAACGCTCGTATCGCTCAAATCGCGCTCGACGCGCCTCTGGGCCAGCCGCACCAACCCTGCCGCCTGCCGCTCCCCCACGCCCCAGCCCGCGACGGCGGCTTCGTGGCCGCAGGCCCGCGAGACGCCGGTTTCAACCGGCGCCCCCCCGGCGCCCCCGGCGCCCCCCCCGGCGCTCCCCCGGCCCCCCCGCGGCCCTCCCCGCCGCCCCCCGGAGGCCCCCACCTGTCTGCTACAATCCATCGCAGTGGCACCGCCCCACGCCGCGCGCGGGTCCGGATCACATGCGGGCGTCCCTCACTCTGCCGCCGCGGGCCTCCCCCGCCGGAGCCCAACGACAGCCGTGGCGGCCGAAACGGAAAACGACGAAACGAACCGCCGCTCCCGTGCGGAGAATCGGCGACAGGACAGGGAAAACCGTCGTCTCAGGCGGGCGGCGGACCCCGCCAGAACACCCCCAAAACCGAGGAAAATCCCCCCATGATCGCGAAGCACGACACCCCTTCCGACACGGCCGGCGCCGACCGCGTCCTCGTCTGCGTCGCCTGGCCCTACGCCAACGGGCCATTCCACGTCGGCCACGTCAGCGGCGTCTACCTCCCCGCCGACATCTTCGCCCGCTTCGGTCGCGCGCGCGGCGCCGACCTGCTGATGGTCAGCGGCAGCGACTGCCACGGCGCCCCCATCACCATCCGCGCCGAGCGCGAGGGGATCACCCCCCTCGAAGTCATCGCGCGCTACCACGCCGCCTTCCTGCACACCTTCGACCGCCTCGGCATCGCGTTCGACCTCTTCACCCAGACCTACACCGAGAACCACTACGCCGTCACCCAGGACATCTTCCTGCGCCTCCTGGAGCGGGGCTACCTCTACCGCGACACCATGACCGGCAGCTACAGCGAGACCCAGGGCCGCTTCCTCCCCGACCGCTACGTCGAGGGCGCCTGCCCCGTCTGCGGCTACACGCGCGCCCGCGGCGACCAGTGCGACAACTGCGGCACCCTCCTCGATCCCGAGCAACTGATCGCCCCCCACAGCGTCCTCGACGGCGGCCCGATCACCTTCCGCGAGACCGAGCACGTCTTCCTCGACCTCGCCAAGCTCGAACCGGCCCTCCGCGCCTGGCTCGACGGCGCCGACCGCTCCTACTGGCGGCCCAACACCGTCGCCTTCACCCGCAACTGGCTCAAGCAGGGCCTGCACGGCCGCGCCATCACCCGCGACCTCGACTGGGGCGTCCCGGTGCCGCTCGACGACCCCGCCTTCCGCGACAAGCGCATCTACGTCTGGTTCGACGCGGTGATCGGCTACCTCTCCGCCAGCAAGGAGTGGGCGCGGGATTGCGGCAACCCCGACGCCTGGGCGCGCTGGTGGAGCCAGCAGGAGGCCCCCGCCGCCCGCAGCTACTACTTCCTCGGCAAGGACAACATCCCCTTCCACACCATCATCTGGCCGGCGATGCTGCTCGGCTACGGCGGCCTCAACCTCCCCTACGACGTGCCGGCCGCCGAGTTCATGAACCTCGAAGGCGAGCAGATGAGCACCAGCCGCAACTGGGCCGTCTGGCTCCCCGACATCGAGGAGCGCTACCAGCCCGACGCCCTGCGCTACTACCTCACCGCCGTCGCCCCCGAGACGCGCGACAGCAACTGGAGCTGGGCCGACTTCGTCACCCGCGTCAACAGCGAGTTGGTCGCCACCTGGGGCAACCTCGTCAACCGCGTCCTCTCCTTCACCTACCGCAACTTCGACGGCCGGGTGCCGGAACCCGCCCCGCTCGACGCGGTCGACCGCGCCCTGCTCGCCGAGCGCGACGCCGCCTTCGCCCGCGTCACCGACCTGCTCGCCGCCGTCCACCCCCGCGACGCCCTCCGCGAGACCATGGGCCTCGCCGCCGCCGCCAACCGCTACCTCGACGAGAAGGCCCCCTGGAAGGCGCTCAAGACCGACCGCGCCGCCGCCGCGACCGCCCTCTGGGTCACCATCCAGGTAATCAACGCCCTCAAGACCCTGACCTACCCCTTCGTCCCCTTCTCCGCGGAGCGCCTGCACGCCCTCCTCGGCTTCCCCGAGGGCGACGAGGAGACCGGCGCCTACAGCGGCCGGGCCGCCGCCGGCCGGATCGCCGCCCCCGCCACCGCCCGCTGGGCGATCGAGGAGGTCCCCGCCGGCCAGGCGCTGCGCCAGCCGACCCCCCTCTTCGACAAGCTCGACCCCGCCCTGGTCGAGGAGGAACTGGAACGGCTGCGCGCCGCGCGGGTGGAATAATCGCCGTGCGGAGCGCCGAACTCCTCCAACGGATCAACCGGGGTGTTCCCGCGGCCTGGCAACGACGCTATGCCGAACTGATCGCCCGCCGGCAGGCGGAACAGCTCACCGCCGAGGAACACCACGAACTCCTCCAGCCCACCGCGCAGATCGAGCGCCTCGAAGCTCAGCGGGTGGAGGATCTCGCCGCCCTGGCGCGGCTGCGCGGCACAACGCTCGCGCGGGTCATGGCCGACATCGGCGTCGCCCCGCTCGCTCAGCATGGCTGAACGTCGACCCACAACGCGGCAGAGGAAGGTCCGCCCCATGCCCGCGCGTCGCCCGTCCGTCGCCGCCCTGCTCGCCACGCTGCGCCCCACCTGCGCGGCGCCGCGCCTCGTCCACGACGGGGAGGGCGCCGACCCGATGGTCCTGGCCGAGGGGGACACCTGCCACCTCTACACCACCAACGCGGGCCTGGAGAACGTCCCCCACTTCACCGCCCCGGCCCTCGACGGCTGGACCCACCGCGGCGACGCGCTGCCGGCCCTCGGCGCCTGGGCGGTCGGCGGCCACACCTGGGCGCCCGCCGTCAGCCGCACCGCCGCCGGCTACCTCCTCTACTACAGCGCCCGCGAGGGGGCGACCGGCCGCCACGCCATCGGCCTGGCGCGCGGCGCCGCGCCCGGCGGCCCCTTCACCGACGACGCCCCGGCCCCCTTCCTGACCGACCCCGACGGCGCGATCGACGCCGAGGTGTTCGTCGAGGACGACGGCGCGCGCTACCTGCTCTGGAAAACCGACGGCAACTCCTTCGGGCGGCCGGCGGCGCTCTGGCTCCAGCCCCTCGCCCCCGACGGCCTGTCCACGACCGGCCCGGCCACGCGCCTCCTCAGCAGCGGCCGCGCCTGGGAGGGGGGCGTGGTCGAGTCCCCGGTGCTGCGCAAGCGGGATGGTCTCTACTACCTCTTCTACTCGCTCGGGGACTACACCGGGACCGCCTACAACGTCGGCGTCGCCGTGGCGGCGGCGCTGACCGGGCCGTACATCAAGGGGCTCGGGCCGCTGCTGGCGACCGGGCGGACCGGCCTGCGGGGGCCGGGCGGCCAGAGCCTTTTTCATTGGCAGGGCCGCGACTGGCTCGTCTTCCACAGCTTCGACCCCGTCTACGCCTACCGCGCCGTCTGGACCGCCGAACTGCGCTGGCGCTCCGCCCCCCGGCTCGGCTGGCACTGACGCCGCGACATTGCTCCACCCGCGCCCGCCCCACCGCTACTCACGTTAGCCCCGCCGTGCCGATCACCAGCGCCTCCCCCGTCGCCGCCTGCCGGTCCAGCAGCGCGAAGAGGCGGCGGTAGACCTTCTTCGCCCCTTCCTCCTCCTCGCGGCCGGGGCCGGTGAAGGTGTCGCGGTCGCCGACGAGGATCAGCTTGGTCTTGGCGCGCGAGATGGCGACGTTGAGGCGGCGCGGGTCGGCGTGCAGGCTGCCGATGACGTGGCCGTCGTTCGAGTTGACGAGGCTGACGACGAGGATCTGCCGCTCGCCCCCCTGGAAGCGGTCGACCGTGTCGATCCGCAGCGCCGGCAGCGCGGCCAACGCCGGCTCGCGCGCGGCGATTTCGGCCCGCAGCCGGTTGTTCTGCTTGCGATAGGCCGAGATCACCCCAACCTCGGCGGCGAGCGCCGGCCAGTGGTCGCGCGGCACGCCCCGGAAGAGGCCGGCGAGCAGCGCCGCCACGATCACCGCCTCGCGCGGGTTGTCGCGCGACTCGTCGGCGCTCCAGTGCCGCACCGTGTCGCGCGCGGCCGGGTCGCGGCTGGTGTCGAGGAAGACAATCGGCTCGTCCCCCCACGCCGCCGCCCAATCATTGCCCGTCCCCTCGCGGCCCACGGCCCACGGCCCACGGCCCACGAACCCCGACAGCCGCGCCTCCGCCGTCCGCGCGTCGGCGGGGCGCAGCGCGCCGTCGTAGAAGAGCTCGCTGACCAGCGCGCAGATCGGGCCGTTCATCCGGTACTGCGCCGCCAGGGTGAGCAGCGCCCGCGGGTGGCGGCGGGCCAGCCGCTCGAAGAGCGACACCTTCAACCCGCCCTCGCCGTGCCCGGCGGCGCGCAGCGATTCCGGCGGGGGCGGGAGGGGCAGCGCCCCGCTCGCCTCCGGCACGACCGGCGGGAGCTGCTGGTGGTCGCCGACCAGGATCAGGCGCCCGGCGTAGCCCGGCGGCAGGTGGCGCAGCGCCTGGAGCGCCGCCGGCTCGGTCGCCTGGCCGGTCTCGTCCACGATCACCGTCTCGAAGGCGAGGCCGCGCAGTTCGGGCGCATTGGCGGCCGCCAGCGTCCCGACGAAAATCTGCGCGTGATCGTGCAGCAGGTTGCCCGCGCGGATCAGGCGCACCCATCGTTCGAGCCCCGCCGGATCGTCGAGGTCGAGCCCTTCCAGCGTCTCGCGCACGCGCAGCCGCTCGCCCAGGATCTGTGCGCGCACCTCCGGCTCGGTCGCCGCCCGCGCGGTCCCGACCCGGACGAGGTAGGGCCGCAAATCGGGGTAGAGCTGGCCCAGCTTGCGGGCGACCTCGTCCGCCGCCCGGTGGGTGTTGGCGAGGATCACCAGCGGGCGACGCCCCGGATCGTCGGCCAGCGCGAAGAAGCCGCGCGCCGCCAGCTCGCGCGCCAGTTCCGCGACCATCGTCGTCTTGCCGGTGCCGGGCGGCCCCTGGATCAGCAGGATCTCGCCCGGCGGCAGCGCCAGCGCCGCGCCGATCGCCCGCCGCTGGTCCTCGTTCAGCCGCCCCGCGCCGACATCGGCCAATTCCCCCGCGGCCGGCGCCGGCTCCTCCGCGCCGAGGATGATCCGCGCCAGCCGCGGCAGCTCGGCCGTCGCGAGCTGCCGCCCCCCCGCCGCCGCGTAGTTCACCGCGCCGATCAAGAAGTCGGTCAGCCCCTGCACCTGCCAGGACGAGAGGAAGGGGAGCTGGTCGATCCGGTATTCCCCATCGGCGCTCGGCGGCAGCGTGTCCCGCAGTTCGACCGTCACCGCCTGCGCCCCGACCGCGCGCAGCGTCCCCTCCACCGAGAAGAGCTCGCCCGGCGCGCGGCCCCCCGGCGTGACCAGCACCCGGTCGTCCTCGCGCAGCCGCGTCTCGATCCGCGCCGCGCGCTCGAAGGTGACGGAAGCGCCCCCCCGGCCCCCCGGCCCCGCAGGTCGCTTCTCGCGTCCACCGCCATTGCTCCCCCCCGGGGCGGGGGGCCAAGGGGGCGTATTCCGCAATCCGCAATCCGCAATCCGCAATCCCCCGACGCTGATCCCCTCCTGCCCCTCCAGGATCGCCGGCGGGGTCGTCGCCAGGTGGTAGAGCGCCTCGCGGCCGGCGCGCTCCTCCTCCTGCAACTGCCGGTGGAACCAGACCCAGTAGGCGTAGAGCTCCTGCGGCAGGTGCCGGAAGAAGTGGGCGACCGGCGGGCGGCTCGGCGCGCGCGCGGCCTCGCAGAGCCCGCGCGCCCCGACCGCGCAGATCGCGCAGGGCGTGGCCGAGGCGTGGAGCGACCAGTCGCCGCCGACCCCGCGCAGCCGCCGCCCCAGCCCGGCGATCGCGTCGATCCGGAAGCGGTCGTAGCCGGTCAGCAGGCCGGAGACGGCGAGGAAGCCGATGTTGCGGTTCTGCGCCAACAGGTCGAGCGCGCGGTCGTCGTCGCCGCCCCGGCGCAGGTCCGCCCTCGCCCGCCGCACGATCGGGTGGTCCGCCAGCGGCACGATCGTCGCCTCGTCCCCCTCGATCGCCTCGATGAAGGTCTCCGGCTCCCCCGCCCCCAGCGCGCGCACGATCTCGCGGTAGGCCAGCGCCTGCAAGCCGCCGGGGCGCGCGACGCCGTTCGCCGGGTCCTTCTCCGCGCCGAAGCCGCCGCCGGTCTTGATCTCGTAGAGCGCCGCGATCGACCCCGCGCCGGCCGCGTCCCCGGCGTCCTCCCGGTAGACGATCCGGTCGGCCCGCCCGCTGATGCCGCGCCCCGGCGCGAAGAAGAGCCGTTCCTGCAGGAGCGCGCCCCGCCCGGCCTCCTCCGCCCGCGGCGACCACGACGCGCGCAGCCGCGCCAGCACCGTCTCGCGCGCGGCGACCGGGCGCTTGTGCAGCTCCTTCGGGCGCCCCTTCGGCCGGTCGAGCAGCAGGTTGGCGAAATCGTCCGCCCAGCTCCGCGCCACCGCGCCCAGGTAGGCCCCCGAGGCGGCGGCCTCGTCGCCCCCCTCGACGAAGGCGGTGGCCGCGTGCCGGTAGCCCGCGTGGATCGCGTTGCCCACCGTGAAGCCCGGCGAGGTCGCGTCGCGCAGCGGATCGCGCCCGACCCCGACGAAGCCGGTGTAGAAGAGGGCCAGCGGGCAGCCGTAGGCCACCTCCAGTTGCCCCCCGGTGAGGGTCCACTCCGGCGCGATGATGAACTTGAGCAGGACGATAATCTGGCCGCCCGTGCTCGTCTCCGCCGCGACCGCCTTGAGCACCTGCAGGCGCAGGCGGTTCGGCCGGCCGCCCTGCTCCAGCCCCTCGAAGGCGCGTTCCAGCGCCGGGAAGTAGTGCGCGAAGGCGACCCCGTGGTCACGGCCGGGGAACCACTCGCCGTTGAAGACGTAGGCGCGGCCGATCGGCCCGCCGCCGTCGGTCGTCAGGCGCAGCGCCAGCCGCCCCCGCCGCGACCACGCCTCGTCGCGCGCCGCCAGCACCGGCAGATCGAGCCGTTGTGGCACGCCCGGCTCGGCGCGCAGCCGCGCGAACGCGTTGGCGTCGGATGCATCCCGCGCGCCGCCACTCATCGCTGCCCCTGCTGGTCCTCGCGCGGCGCCACCCCTTCCAGGCCCACCAGTCGCGGTATATCCACGCTGATCGTCCGCAGACGCAGCGAGATCGACGGCGTCGTATCCGTGGATGAGCCGGTCGCGCATCCCGGCGATCGGTCGCGCGGGATGCTGGGCGCGGTAAGGCGCCGAGAGCCGCTTGACCGCCTCGCCGAGCACGAGCAACTGGTGCAGTACCGCCGATTGCGTCTTGAGATCGGTGCGGAACTCGGTCTCGTCCACGCCGCGCGCGAACTCGATCACCAGGCGGGCCGCGCGCAGCATATCCAGCACCGTCGTCGTCGCGGCTCATACGATCCGCTCCGCGCTTTCGAGGATCGCCCGGCGGCGCAGCCAGTTGGCGCTCTGCTCGATCGCCTGCCGGTTCACCAGGTCGACCTTCCGGCCCAGGATCGCCGTTAACTCCTCTTCCATCGCGCTGTAATCGAACAGGCTCCGGTTGGCGCCTGGCGCGAAGGTGACCAACACATCCACGTCGCTTTCCGGTCGGAAGTCATCGCGCAAGACGGACCCGAACAGCGCCAACTCGCTGATCTGCCAGCGGCGGCAGAAGTCCCGCAGTCGTTCCCGGTCGATCGCGATTCTCGCCGTCATAACCCGGCCTCCTCCGCCGCGATGACAACCGGATCACCCGTCCGCCGCGACGTACTCGTTGAGCGCGAAGAGTTCCGTGCCGCGCGCCAGGTCGCGCCCGAAGGCGTCGCTCAGGTGGGCGACGAGCGCGTTCGACAGCTCGCGCGGGTGGGGCGCCCCGTTCTTCGCCGGCGCGGCGCCGTCCTCGGGTCCGGCGGGATCGGCGACGCCGATGCGGGCAAGCAGATGGGCGCGGGCGCGGCCGAGCAGGGTGCCCAGGTAGCCCTCCGCCCCGCCGGGCGCGGCCGTCGCCGCCGGCGCGTGGCGCGCGGCGAGGTGCAGCAGCCAGACGATCGCCGCCTCGTCCTGCCCGGCGGCCAGCGCGAGCCGCACGCGAATCAAGGTCCAGGCGGCGGCGAGGAAGGGATCGCCGCCGGCCGCCGTCTCGCGCAGGTTGAGCAGGCGGTCGGCCTCGTCGCGGTAGTGGAGGCGCTCCTCCGCCGTCAGGCGGTCGAGCCCGGCCAGCACGCCGTCGAGGTCGCCCAGCCCGCCGCGCGGCTTCTCGTCGAGCGGGGTGTAGATCAGCGCCGACAGGAGGCGCGTCAGCGCCTTGAAGAGCGCGACCCGCTGCTGGAGCGCCGGGTCGTGCGCCCGCTCGCCCGCCTCGTCGAGGCGCCCCCGCGCGGCGGCGAAGCTCCAGCCCCGCAGCGCGCCGATCGCGCGCGCGGGTTGCCGCCTCGGCCAGATCCTCGCGCGGGTTGAAGCGCGCGCCGTCGAGCGCGAGGAGCGCGCCGGCGCGCTCGGCGGCCAGGACGCGCGCGACGACGTCGGCCTTGCCCAGGCGCGGCGACAGGTCGACGACCGGATCCTCCCCGGCGAACCGCTGCCGCTCGATCTGCCGGCGCGCCCGCTCGGCGCGCGCCGCGATGTCCTCCACCGTCCCTGTCCCTTGCGGTCATCGGCCCGCGACTGCCGCCAGGTCGGCCAGCCGAGATGTACGTACAGTAGCACGCAGCGCGGGGCGTGGCAAGGGCGGTGGTGGCCTCCCGGCGGTTGCCGAACGCGCGCCGGCGCTCAGGCGTCGTCGCGCGGGTCGCCGGCCGCCTTGTGGCCGAGGACGACGTAGACCGGGTCGCCGGCGGACTGGAGCCAGCCGCGCAGCCCGCCGCCCCGCGCCGGCGCGCCGCGGTCGATGAACCGGACGCGCTCGTAGCCGCCCGCCAGCTCGAAGTAGCTCCGGACGAGCCCCGCGCGCCCCCGGTCGTCCTGCTCGTACCAGATGCGCACGGCTTTGGTCGGGAAGAGGCGGTTGGAGAAGATCACCACCAGCGCGCCGCCCGGCTTCAGCACGCGCCGCACCTCCCGGAAGAGCGTCACCGGGCGCGTGACGTACTGGATCGAGACGGTGATGATCGCGATGTCGAAGGTGTCCTCCGGGAAGGGCAGGGCCGGGTTCGCGTTGATGTCCTGGACGACCCACTCGTCGAGCTGGTCATTCGCGGCCAGTTCGACCGCGTTCATCCCCAGCCCGACCACGCGCCGCGGCCGCCCCCCGTCGGGCAGGTGCGACTTCCAACTGCTCATCAGGTCGAGGACCGTCGCGTCGGGCGGGATCAGCTCGCGCAGGATCTCGCCGATCGTGGCGATCGCCGCGTCATCAATGTGCGTGACCAGGCGGGGGCTGTCGTAGAAGCGGGCATCGTCCGCCTCATCCATGCGCTGGAACTGCTCGGGGGTGAACGGCGGGTCGACTGGTGTCGGCATCGCTGGTCGGCCTCCGGCCCTGGCGGGGCGGCTTGACGGTTCCCCGCGGCAAGTATGCCACAGGCGAAGTACGAGTGACGAGCGACGAAGTACGAGCAGGGCCGTGCATGCGCCGCATCTTCTGTTCGTACTTCGTCGTTCGTACTTCGTACTTCCTTTGATCTTCCCCCGCGGTAGGGCTATACTCTCGGCAGGAATGGTGTGGGGGCGGAGGGGTCCCGGTGGGCTCCCCGGTCTTCAAAACCGGTGGCCGTCGTAGCCCGGCGGCGGTGGGTTCGACTCCCATGCGCCCTCGCCAATTTCTCCCCCAGGCGCCTCGCGCCAACTTCACAACGGTGAACAGCGCCCGCCGTCTCCGGCAGGGAGCTTGCTGCACGCTCCCACGCGGAGCCCTCTTTCGGCCTGCTCGCCGCCGCTCCTCTCCCCGAGCCAGTGGGCGTGCTTGTGCGAGGGGGTGGGCTCGCGCGGTCAGCGACGTGCCGACGAACAGGGGCGTGTGCTACAGTCAGTATGTTTTGCTCGGGACGCTAGCCCGAGCGGTATGGGAGTTGCATCGCCCCGTTCGCCTGCAGCCCCGGGGCACCGTTGCTGATTGATGAAGGGACCGTGATGGACTTTGCTGCCGCGCCGTCCTCGGCCGACGGGCGGATGGGGAGGGGGGACAGCGCCACCGCCGTCGCGATCGGGACGCTCTACCGCGACCGTGCCGCGCGCTTCGCGCGGGAGCGGGACGCGATCACCGCGCGCTGGAACAGGGTGGCGAACCTGCGCCTGCTGGCGTTCGTCGCGGCGGCGGGCTGCCTGGGCTGGGGACTCTGGCGGCGGCTGCCACCCCTCGTCGCGCTCGGACTGCTCCTGCTGGCCGGCTTCGCCGTCCTGGTGGCCTACCACAACCGGCTCGATCGCGCGCGGCGGCGGGCCGACGGGCTGTGGCGCATCAACGACGAGGCGGTCAGGCGCATCGCGCGAGATTGGGAGGGGCTCCCGCTGCGCCACACGGCGCGCGCCGAGCCCGGCCACCCCTACGCCGCCGACCTCGACCTCTTCGGCCGCGCCTCGCTGCTGCACCTCCTGGAGACGGTCAGCACGACGATGGGGGAGACGACGCTGCGCCGCTGGCTGCTGATCCCCGCCAC
>JAUJMV010000004.1:136697-141164 GCA_030446685.1 Thermomicrobiales bacterium
GGGAAGCCCTACCAGATCCTCGCGCGGGTGGCCGAGCAGGGGGGCGCGTTCCGCCACTACGCCGATTCGTTCGCGGTCGTCGCCGGGGCGCGGTTCACGACACCCGCGCTCAGGGAGTTCCAGGCCGAGCTCACCGTGGACGGCGTCTCCGCGTACGGGCAGATGCGCCGCTTGCAGCGCCTCCAGACGCTGGTGATCCCGCGCTCCAGTCTGGCCTACGGCTTCGTGCAGCTCCTGACGCTGTGGGATTTCCACCTGCTGGCGGCGCTCGAACGCTGGCAGGCGGCGGTCGGCGGGCGGGCGCGCGGCTGGCTGGCGGTCCTCGGCGAGATCGAGGCGCTGGCGGCGCTGGCGGGGCTGGCGCACGACAACCCCGAGTGGGCCTTCCCCGACGTCGATCCGCGGGCCGAGGCGCTGGAGGCGCGGGGGCTCGGCCACCCGCTGCTGCCGGAGGACGTCCGGATGGTCAACGACGTCGCGGTCGGCCCGACGGGCACGTTCCTGCTGGTGACCGGCTCGAACATGTCCGGCAAGAGCACGCTGCTGCGGGCGATCGGCGTCAACGTCGTGCTGGCGAACGCGGGCGGCCCGGTCTGCGCCGAGGCGTTCCGCCTGCCGCCGGTCGCGCTCTGGACCAGCATGCGCATCCAAGACTCGCTCGAACGCGGCGTCTCCTACTTCATGGCCGAGCTGCAGCGCCTCAAGCAGGTCGTGGACGCCGCGCGGCCGGCCGCGCGGCGGGACGGCCGCGCGGTGCTCTATCTGCTCGACGAAATCCTCCAGGGGACCAACACCCTCGAACGGCAGGTGGCCGCGCGCCGGATCATCCGCTACTTGGTGGCGAACGGGGCGCTCGGCGCGGTCTCGACGCACGACCTCGACCTCGCCGAGCCGTCCGAGGCCCCCGCGATCGCCGCCGCCGCGCGGCCGGTCCACTTCACGGAGATCCTGACGGACGGCCCGGACGGGCCGGCGATGTCGTTCGACTACCGCCTCCGCCCCGGCATCGCCACCTCGACCAACGCGCTCAGCCTGATGCGGATCGTCGGGCTGGAGCTGGACGTGGACGAGGGGAGCGTGCGCCGGGGCTGAGCGCGCCGAGGTTCGACGGAGACGACGCCTCGGCGCGTCGGGCTGGCGGCCGTTGGTGAGGGGATCACAAAGAGCGGCGGCGCCATCACGGCGCCGCCGCTCCTTTTCGTTGTGGCGCTTGGGCGGTGGGCCGGCCGACACTCCCCCTGTCGGCCGCTCGCCGCGCCGTCACGGCCGGGCGCTAGTAGCGGTCGCGGCCGTAGCCGCCTCCACCGTAGTTGCTGGTCTGCCGGCGCTCGGCGAAGCAGTCCGAGCAGTAGACCGGCTTGTCGCCGCGCGGCTGGAAGGGGACCATCGTGTCCTTGCCGCACTGGCTGCAGACGGCCTCGAACATCTGGCGCTGCGGCCGGTCGTAGCCGCCGCCGCTGCTGTAGCCGCCGCCGCTGCTGTAGCCGCCGCCGCCGTAGCGGCTGCCGCCGCTGGCGTAGCCGCCGCCGCCCTGCTGCGCCTTCCGCGCGGCACGGCACTGCGGGCAGCGCCGGGGCTCGTTGGTGAACCCCTTCTGCGCGTAGTATTCCTGCTCGCCGGCCGAGAAGGTGAACTCCTGGCCGCAGTCGGAGCAGACGAGGGTCTTGTCCTGGTAGCTCATTCCGTATCCTTTCGAGGGGTGGGGTAGATCAGAAAACACCGCGTCTCAACCACATAGTCGGACGGACCGGAACGAGCGAACCAGGAAAGGTGGGGGAGGACCTCACAGAACCACGTCACGCCAGTTCGACTACTGCGGATGCAGCATATAATACGCCACGACGCGCCGGTTGGGTAGGTGGGCTGGCACGTCGGCGCCGGCATCGTCGACCACGCGCGCCTCCATGCACGGCAGCGGTCGACCTAGCTGCGATGCCGGATGATGATCCGGCCGCGCGTCAGGTCGTAGGGCGAGAGCTCGACCTGGACCCGATCGCCCTGCGCGACGCGGATGTAGCGGGTCCGCATCTTGCCGCAGAGGGTGGTCAGCACCTTGTGGCCGTTCTCCAGCTCCACGGTGAACATCGCATTCGGCAGGGTGTCGACCACCGTGCCGTCGACCGCGATCGCGTCGACCTTCGAGCGGCGGGTCGGCTCCGGCGGCGGGGCGCCGGGGACGCCCCCCGCCTGGCCCGGTCGCTTGTCACTCTTCTTCGGATAGTTCGGCCGCCTGGCCATCTGCTCCTCCTACCGTACTTCGGTGTGGGCGCCGGAACGCGTCCGCTCCCGCGGCCCACGACGTCCTGACCGTAGCCCACTCGGGCGGTCAGGGTATTGGTTGGTTGCGCCTTGCTCCAGATTGTTGGCAGCGACATTAGTGTAAACGCCGCGCGCGGGCCGGATGTTCCCGGTCCCCCGCTCCGGCCCGGCGGCCTCGCGGCGGAAGCAGTCGCGGCAGTAGACCGGCCGATCCGTGCGCGGCACGAACGGCACCGTCGCCTCGCGCCCGCAGGCGGCGCAGGTGATGGCGTGGCGGATCGGGGCGGTGTCCTCGGTTCGCTCCTCCTGCCCCGGCAGATCGCGCGGCGCGCTCACGGCGCGGGCGACTGACGGCCGCGGTCCCGACTCCAGATGCCGCACCGGCGCCGGCAGGCCCGGCATGTGCCGCGCCCCCGTCACGGGGCGGGGCGGGGCGGCCGGGGCCGCCGCGACGGGCGGCGGGCTGATGGCGAACTCGTCGCGCCAGCGCAGCCGCGGCAGGCTCCGCCCGAGCCCCCGTTCCAGTTGCCGCCACTTCGGCGCATCCTCCGCCGCCAGCAGCGTGATCGCCCGCCCCTCGCGGCCCATCCGCCCGGTGCGCCCGACGCGGTGGGTCAGCAGTTCCGCCGATTCGGGCAGGTCGTAGTTGATCACCTGCTCGACCGTGTCGACGTCGATGCCGCGCGCCGCCACGTTCGTCGCCAGCAGGATCCGCACCGCGCCGGTGCGGAAGTCGGCCATGACGCGGTCGCGCGCGTTCTGGCTCAGGTTGCCCTGCAGCGCGGCGACCGGGTAGCCGAGCCCCTCGAGCTGGCGCCCCAGCTTCTTGACGCCGTGCTTGGTGCGCCCGAAGACGATCGTCGAGCCGTCGCCGCGCGCGTCGAGCAGCGTCTTGAGGACGTCCAGCTTGGCGCCGTCCGGCACGTCGTAGACGACGTGGTCGATCTTCGGCCGGTCCTCCGGCGCGGTGTCGATTCGCACCGTCACCGGATCGTTGAGGTGCTTCGCGCCGGTCTGCAGGACCCAGGGCGGCACCGTCGCCGAGAAGAGCGCGGTCTGCCGCTCGCGCGGGGCGTGGGCCAGGATGCGCTCGACATCGGGCGCGAAGCCGCGGTCGAGCATCTCATCGGCCTCGTCGAGGACCAGGTAGCGCACGCGGTCGAGCCGCAGCGTGCCGCGCCGGAGCAGGTCGAGCACGCGGCCGGGCGCGCCGACGACGATCTGCGCCCCCGCCCGGAGCGCGGACTCCTGCGGCCCGAACGCCCGCCCGCCGTAGATCAGCACGGTGCGCAGCCCGAGGCCGCGCCCCAGATCGTCGAGCACGCCGCCGACCTGGGTGGCGAGTTCGCGCGTCGGGGTCAGGACGAGCGCCTGCACGCCGCGCTGGCGCGGATCGACCCGCTCGATCAGCGGGATGCCGAACGCCAGCGTCTTGCCCGAGCCGGTGCGGGCCTGCCCGACCAGATCGCGGCCGGCCAGCAGCGGGGGGAGTGCCTGTGCTTGAATCGGGGTCGGGGTGTCGATCGCCATCGCCGCGAGGGCGGCGTAGGTGCTGGGGCGGAGTTGTAACTCCGCGAATGAGGGAGACGAAGACAAAAGCGGCTTAATCCTTCCACCGCGTCCGTCAGGAATGACGCCGGTCTGAGCAGTACGAACAAGGCGTGTGCATGGGCATTCCCCGGCGCGGCAGCGTCCTGACGAAAAGACTGCAACTGCGCGTCACCAGGGTCATCAGTGATAACACCGCGCGGCCCCGTCGTATTCCCACGGGCGCGCTGACGGAGGGACGCGGAGGAGCGATCCCGCGCCAGTATAGCGCATGGGGCGGAGATTGGACAGCACATAATTATGGGGGCAACAATTCAGCATCGGGTCCTCGGCGAGCCGGCCATCGACGAGCCGACCTCCCCGCCCGGCGGCACCGCCCGCCCTCGCCGCCGGGTCCGATCAGTATCCGGGCGCGTACGCCCCACCGCTCACACGGCTACGCCCGACCACCAGAACGGCGTTTTCGCGAAACGAACCGCCCTCAACCACTGCGATTGTGGCGTCATATCAAGGGAAACGCCCTCAGTGAGGGGCCGGGAGGATAGCCAAAATGACCCCCAAATCCCCCCCAAACCCCCCGCTCACGCCGTCTCGCGCCTGGGTCCGGCGGCCCCACCCTGCCGAGGCCCGACTCGTCGGCTCCTGCTCCCCCTCCCTCTC
>JAUJMV010000004.1:141264-189537 GCA_030446685.1 Thermomicrobiales bacterium
GGGATCACGCCGCCCGCGCCCCGGCTGCCGTAGCCGAGGTCGCTGGGGATGATCAGCGTGCGCCGGTCGCCGACCTTCATCCCGGCCACGCCCTCGTCCCAGCCCTTGATCACCTGGCCGCGCCCCAGGCCGAACTCGAACGGCTCGTTGCGGTCGCGCGAGCTGTCGAACTTCCGGCCGTTCTCCAAGGTGCCGGTGTAATGGACCGAGACGCGGTCGCCGGCCTTCGCCGCCGGGCCGCTGCCGCCGCCGTGATCGACGTACCGCAGCCCCGATGCGGTCTGCTGCTCCTGCCGCTCGGCGCCCGTGTTCTGCATGCCGCTCATCGTGGCCTGTGCCCTCCTCTCGATCGGCTCATCGTCGCGCGCCGCCCGCGGTGCAGTCGCGGTGACGGAGCCGCGGGCGGCTCCCGGCTGGCTGCCCGCGAAAATCGTGCCACAGCGGGCGCGGCCCGCTGTCCCCGAACGCCCGCGCCGGGCTATCAGGTGGATTTGCCCCTCCGCTCGCTGGTCTTATGCACAGCGGTTGACCGATCGGCTGCCGCACGGTAGAACCTGTACGTACAACGCAGTGGCCGCGGCCGGCGGCGCCCCTTCCGCGGAAGGCCTGTGCCCTCGCCCTTTCCGGCGGCCGGCGTTAGAATTGGGGTACGACGAAGCGAGGAGGAGAGAGCCGTGCAAGCGCACCGCGCGCACAAAGAGGCCCTGGCGCACGTCCTCTGGCTCGGCGGCACGCCCTGCTCGGGGAAAACGTCGGTCGCCGGGCGGCTCGCGGACAGGTTCGCGCTGCGGTTGTACCACTACGACCGGCACGAGCGGGCGCATGCGGCCCTCGGCCGCCCCGCGCGGCACCCGGCCATGCGTGAGTACGTCGCGATGACCATGGACCAACGCTGAGTGCTGCGCCCGGTCGAGGAGATGGTGCGGGCGACGACGGCGGCGTGGGCGGAGCGCTTCGAGATGGTCGTCGCCGATCTCCTCGCGTTGCCGGGGGCCGCGCCGGTGCTCGCCGAGGGGCCGGGTCTCCTCCCCGAGTGCGTCGCGCCGCTCCTCTCCTCCCCGCGGCAAGCCATCTGGCTGGTCCCGACCGAGGCGTTCAAGCGGGCCACGCAGCCCACGCGCGGCGGCGCGCCGATGGACGGGACGAGCGACCCCGAGCGGGCCTACCGGAACCTGATCGCCCTCGACCTGCAACTGGCCGTCAACGTCAAGCGGCGGGCCGGGGAGTTGGGCCTGACCGTGCTCGACGTGGACGGGACGAGGTCGCTCGACGATGTGGCGGCGGCCGTGACGGAACACTTCGCGCTGCGGTTCCCCACGCCCGGCCCATCCGCCGGCTAGTGCGGAATCAGAGCGGCTCGGCGCTGTAGTAGGGGCGGGTTTCCAAGCCGCCCGGTCGTCCTACCTCTCATCCGTCGTCGGGGATCGGCAACGTGGGCGGGTTGGAAACCCGCCCTTACCGGCGTCTCCGAAGCGGCCCTCCGCCTTCAGCCCTCCGCCTTTAGCCTTCCGCCCTCGGCCATCGCCCCCTCCGGGCGCAGCCAGCGGTCGAACCAGGCGCGCGTGCGGCGCAGGGCGTCGAGCTGGTGGTGGCGCTCGCGCAGGCCGTGCGGCTCGCGCGGGTAGACGACCAGCTCGAACGGCACCCCGCTCGCGCAGCCCGCGCGCGAAGAAGCGCCCCTGGCTGACCGGCACCCGCTCGTCCCGCTCGCCGTGCAGGATCAGGACGGGGGTCGCCACCCGCCCGACGAAGGAGATCGGGCTGAGCGCGTCGTGGCGGTGCGGCCCGACGCCCTCCCAGCCGGTGCTGCCGCCGAGCCGCGCCTCGAAGTGCGGCAGGTCGCTCTCGGCCACCATCATGCCCCAGTCGCTGACCCCCGCGCCCATCACGCCCGCCCCGAAGCGGTCGGTCTGCCCGACCGCCCAGGCGGTCATGAAACCGCCCTGGCTCCAGCCCCCGATGCCGAGGCGGTCGGGGTCGGCGACCCCCTCCGCGATCAGCCGGTCGAGCCCGGCGACGATGTCCCCCCAATCCTCCATCCCGACCGCGCCCGCGACGGCGGCGGCGAAGCGGATGCCGTGGCCCATCCCGCCGCGCGGGTTCGGCAGGAAGACCGCGTAGCCCGCCGTCGCCAGCCACTGCCCCGAGGGCGCCCAACTGAGCTGGAAGCTGTCGGCGAAGCGGCCGTAGGGGCCGCCGTGGACGATCGTGATCAGCGGGAAGGGGCCGTCCTCGCGGCCCTTGCCGGGCTGCAGGATCAGCAGCCCGTCGAGCGCCAGCCCGTCGGCGGCGGTCCAGGCGAGCCGTTCCTGCCGGCCCCAACTGACGGCCCGCAGCGGTGCCTGCACGTCGGTCACGCGCTCCAGCGGCTCCTCCGGCGACCCGGCCCAGACCTCGGCCGGCTCGTCGGGCGGGCTGTGGATGCAGGCGACCATTTGCCCGTCGTCGCTGGCGGTCAGCGACGCGAGGCCGCCCCGGTGGCGCGACAGGCGGGTGAGCTTGCCGCTCTCGGGGTCGAGGCGGTCGATCGCCGTGTCGAGCCCTTCCGCGACGGTGACGAAGGGGTCGCTGTCGCGCCCGCGGCAGAGGCCCGCGGGGCAGGCCGAGAGCCCTTCGGTCGGGAGGCGCGGCGCCGGCTCGGCCAGGTCCACGGCGAAGACGGCCCAGCCCGCGACGTTGCCCGGCTCGGCCCCGGCCAGGTAGAAGAGGCGCCGCCCGGCGCGGTCCCAGGTCAGCGCGGACCCGCCGGAGGGGAGGGTGCAGACCGGCTCGGTCGCGCCCGTCGCCAGCTCGACCAGCGCCAGCTCGACCGGCTGCGAATTGTTGTCGAGCTCCGGCGTCGGCCAGGTGATGACGGCGCAGCGGGCGCCGTCGGGCGCGCGCGCGAGCGCGGCGACGTGGCGCGCGGCGAACTCCTCCCCGGCGAGCGTGCGGATCTCGCGCGTCGCCAGGTCGAGCAGGCGCAGGCGGGCGTAACGCCAGCGTTCCCCGAAGACGTCGGCGTCGTCGCGCTCCCGCTCGCGGCGCTCCTCCTCCGCGGTCGGCGGATCCTCGGACAGCAGGGCGATCCCTTGCCCGCCGGGGAGGGCGCGAAGTCCCCGATCCCCGGTTTCCCGGTGGTCAGCGCCTCGGACTCGCCCCCGCCAGCGGCAGGCGGTGCAATTGCGCCTGGCCCGCTCGGCGCGGTCGGACAGGAAGTAGAGCCACGCCCCGTCGGGCGACCAGCGCGGCGCGCGGTCCTCCGCCTCGCCGGCGGTCACCTGGCGCGGCGGCGCTGCCCGGTCGGTCCGCGCCAGCCAGATCGCGCTCTGCCCGTGCTCGCCGCGCCGCCCCAGCGGCGCGACGACGAACGCGACCAGCGCCCCGTCGGGGAGACCTGCGGATCGCTCGGGACCAGGCCATCGACGATCATCTCGGCGGTCAGTTCGGTCACGATGCCCCTCCCCTTGGTGCGTTCCCCGGCAGCGCGGGCGCGCGGCAGCGACGAGCGGAAGAACGCGCTCTCCGTCTCCGCACGGATAGTACCAGACCGGGCGATATCACACGGCGTAGCGCAATGTTCGGTGTGAGGCCGTAGCGGAGAGGCGGGCGATGCGCTACACTATGTTAGATCCAGCGAGTGGTAGAGGGATATACGTACCCTTATGGATGCGAGCCAGACGTCGTACAGAAAATCGGGTGTAGACGATCAAGCATATGCGCCTGCACAGCATTTGATGAGGCAGCACGGCGAAGCAGCGCGCCGAGTACTCCCCCCACCAGTTGCACGCTCATGCTGTCTCAAGGAAAGGCCCTGATGAGCCAGCGTTCCCCGTCCGTCGCGCTACCTCACCGCCCTACACTATCATGGCTCACGAGTAGTCGGCGGATCCTGGAGGCTACTTTGCCCGACCAGGTTGAGACGACACCCGCTACGACGCGGCAGTGATCGCTCGGCGCGGTAGGCTTTCGAGGTTGGTAACATTGTCCGTGGATGGAGCACCCGCACTGGGTACGCTATAAGCCTCGTGGCGGCCACCTGGCGCGCGGCGCTGGGCGCGTAACGTATGTTCTTAGTGGACACCGAGCGTCGAGAGAGTCGGCAAGGCCCGTGTCCACCCCAGGGGGCTGCGGCGAGAACTGATTCGGAGATCCAAGTATCGCGCCAGGGGGTTCGTGATGCCGACTTCCTGCGCCGTTGATTGCCGGACCAACATCGATTTTCAGCACCTGCAACCGTTATGCGGCCTTCGCCTGACCGAGGAGGATGTCCAAGCGCACCACGCCGACCGGTAGCTCGTAGGCTATCTTGACCAGATACGGTTCTCGCCGAGGGAACGGCGCGCCCGAATCTTTACCCCAAAGGGCTACGCGCTATTGCGCACTATGCGAGGAAGCGATGAGCACCCCCGCCCGCGGCCCCGGAGACCCTCTCGATGACACGCGCTACGAAGTGATCGACGGGGAGTTATTCGTATCCGGGCAGCCGCACTGGGCGCATCAGTTCGCCAGCATGATGCTGGGCGCGGCGCTACAACTGAGTCGGCGGACCCGCCGGGGTGTCGCCAATATCGCGCCGGGGGTGATCTTCTCGCCGAGGACGCGTCGCACCGGACGCCATCTGGATCAGCCGGGAACGGCGCGCCCTGGGGCTACGCGCGGATGGGCGCACGCGGCCCCGGAGACGATCGAGGTCCTCTCGCCGGGCAGCACCAACGAGCGGCGCGACCGCGAACTGAAGCTCAATCTCTACGCGCGTGAGGGAGTCGAGGAGTACTGGCTGGTCGATTGGCGCGCGGACGATCGCGCACCGGCGCGCCGGCACCCTGACCCTGACCGACGCCGACACCCTGACCTCGCCGCTGCTGCCCGGCTTCGCCTGCCCGGTCCGCGACCTCTGGGAGCCGGCGCTCGACTGACCCGCCGCGCTCAGCCCGGCCCCTGCCCGCCGCCCCGCCGGCCGCGCCCCCGCGCTCGAACGTGCCGCTCTTGCCGCCGCTCTTGTGCAGCAGCCGGATATCGTCGATCGTCATCGCGCGGTCGACCGCCTTGACCATGTCGTAGATCGTCAGCGCCGCCGCGCTCACCGCGGTCAGCGCCTCCATCTCGACGCCGGTCTGCCCGCGCGTCGCCACCCGCGCGGTGATCGCGATGCTGCGCCCGTCCTCCCCGAACGCGAACTCGCAGCCGATCGCCGTCAGCAGCAGCGGGTGGCACATCGGGATGATCTCGTGCGTCTTCTTGGCGGCCATGATCGCCGCGACCTGCGCCACCGCCAGCACGTCCCCCTTGGCCGCGCGCCCCTCGCGGATCAGCGCCAGCGTCGCCGGCTCCATCCGCACCGTCCCGCCGGCGACCGCGACGCGCTCCGTCAGCGCCTTGTCGCCGACGTCCACCATCCGCGCGCGCCCGGCCTCATCGAAGTGCGTCAGCTCGGCCACGCCATGCTCCTTTCGGGCCAGTCGTCAGCGGGGCGGAAGCCTTTGTCCCTGCCGGTACTCACCCACCGATCCGCTCCCGACTCCCGACTTCAGTACGCGGGATCGTCGTTGATCGGGCGGGTGACGATCAGCCAGATGGTCTTGAGGATGATCTTGAGATCGAAGAGGGGGGACCAATTCTCGATGTAGTAGAGGTCGTAACGGGTGCGCTCCTCGATCGAGGTGTCGCCGCGCAGGCCGTTGACCTGCGCCCAGCCGGTGATGCCGGCCTTCTCGTGGTGGCGGTGGTGGTACTGCGGGATCGACTGGCTGAAGCGCTCGACGAAGTGGGGGCGCTCCGGGCGCGGCCCGACGATGCTCATCTCGCCGAGCAGCACGTTGATGAACTGCGGCAGCTCGTCGAGCGAGTAGCGGCGCATGATCCGCCCGAGCCGGGTCGGGCGGCTGTCGTCCGGCGTCGTCCAGACCGGGCCGGTCGCGGCCTCGGCCCCCACCGGCATCGACCGGAACTTGAGGCAGAGGAAGGGGCTGCCGTCGCGCCCGACCCGCTCCTGCACGTAGAAGACCGGGCCGGGCGAGGTCAGCTTCACCAGCGCCGCCAGGGCGATCAGCAGCGGCGAGACCAGCGTCAGGATGACCGCGCTGAAGACGATGTCGATGCCCCGCTTGAGGACGCGGTTCCAGCCCCGCAGCGCGACGTTGCGGACGCTGACCATCGGCATCCCGCCGAGATCGTCGAGGCTCAGCTCGTTGTTGGTGATCAACTGGAAGGTGTCGGGGTAGACCCGGATGTTCACCGGCTGATCGATCACCCGCTGCGCCAGCGCCAGCACCTCCTCGTGCGGCGTGCCGCCGAGCGCGATGATGATCTCGTCGACGCTGTGGGCGCGCACCAGCAGGGGGAGCTGCGCGGCGTCGCCGAGCACCGGCACCCCGCCGATCTTCGGCCGCCCGCCCCCCGCCGCCTCGCCGTGGGTGAGGAAGCCGACCACGTCGTAGCCGAGCCACGGCGAGCGCCGGATGGTCCGGAGGACGAGCTGGCCGGTCTTGTCCGTCCCGACGATCAGCAGCCGGTCGCGCGCGACCTCGCGGCTGCGGACAATCCCCATCAGGGCACTGTGGACGAACCGGCCGGCGGTGACGAGCGCGATGCAGAGGACCCAGCCGATCAGCAGCATCTGCCGCGAGTAGATGAAGCGCTCGCCGAGGAGCATCGAGTTGACGGCGATCGAGAGGACCAGGCCGATCGAGACCGCGCTGCTGATGCGGTAGAACTGGTCGATCTTCGAGATGCCGCGCTTGAGGCGGTAGAGCCCGGAGAAGGCGAAGGTGACCAGCAGCGTCGCCACCACCACGGCCAGCATGACCCCGTAGGTCACGTTGGAAGGCGTCAGGAAGGGGCTGAAGATGTCGATGTGCGCGCGGAGCTGGTAGGCCCCATAGAAGGCGGCGACGATCATGGTCGCGTCGACCGCGGCGCGGGAGACGCCGACCGCAACCGTCAGCCAGCGCTTGATCGCCGCCCGCCCCGGCGTCGGGCGCCAATCGGTCGCCTGGGGGCGTCCCGGCAGCGGGGCCGGGCGCTCGGGCAGGGTCTTCACCGACACCGTGCTGTGGGCCGCGGGCCGCTAGGGTGATGCGTAGGGGCGTATGGCATAGGCACAGGCCCCGCTAAGCACGGGCGTATGCCATACGCCCCTACGTCTACCCGGTGGATCGCCCCACCGCCCACCGCCCACCGCCCACCGCCCACGCTCATGCCACGCGCTTCCTTTCCGCCGGTCGCAGCAGGTTGACGCCGAACGCCACGGCCCCGCGGGCGACGATGCCCGCGACGACGATCCAGTTGAGGACCCGTGGCGCGGCCGGCGCGTAGTGCTTGCGATAGAACAGATACATCGCGCGGTAGAACTCGACGATCATGCGCCCGCTGCGCTGCGCGCTCGTCGCCCCCTTGTAGTGTAGCACGCGCGTCGCCGGCTCATAGAAGACGCGCCAGCCGCGCGCCTTGATCCGGTAGGCCCAGTCGAGGTCCTCGCCGTACATGAAGAAGCGCTCGTCGAGCAGCCCCGCCCCGCGCGCCCCGGCGATCGCCGCGACGCGCACCAGCATGCAGGCGCCCATCACCGAATCGACCTCGGTGCGTCGCCCTGGATCGAGGTGCGTCAGGTTGTAGGCCGCCAGCCGGGCGTGGCCGGGGAAGCGGCGGCTGAGGCCGAGCAGCTTGTAGAGCGCGCTGGCCGGCGTCGGGAAGCCGCGGCGGCAGGCCAGGTCGAGCGTGCCGTCGCGCTTCTCGACGCGCGGCCCGACCACCCCCGCCTCGGGGTGCGTCTCGAGGAAGTCGGTCAGCACCTGCAGGGTCTCCGGGGCCAGGAAGAGGTCGGTGTTGAGCAGCAGCACGTACTCATGCGCGCGATCCGCGCCGGGGGGGAGGTCGTCGAGGATCGCGCGCAGCGCCAGGTTGTTCCCGCCGGCGAAGCCGCGGTTGCGCCCCGCCGCGATGGCCCGCGCCTGGGGGAACTCCCGCCGCAGCAGCGCGAGGCTGTCGTCGGCCGAGCCGTTGTCGACCACGGTGACGGTGAAGGGGAACGCCGTCGCGCTGGCGTAGGCGTGCGTCAGACACCGCCGCAGCAGCGCGGCGGTGTTGAAGTTCACGACGACGAGATGCAAGCGCGGTCCCGCCACGTCGCCAGTCATTCCGGCAATCCCGCCCGTCTCCTGCGGCCACCTCGGGCGCGCGGCCCGCGTTCCCCAACTCCCCCATGTCCGGGCATCCCCCGATGGAACGGACGGCGGGGCGGGCGGTTGCGCCCGGCGCCCTGGGGGCGGGAGGCGCGGCGGGGCATGGTATAGGCTTTGCGAAAGGACAAAACGGCCTGGCGCGCCGGAACGGGCCGGGGGCAGTATAATGGTCGCGCCGGGCGCTGCGCGCTGGCGCATTGACGATGCGGCCTGGTTGCCGGCGACGGCAACGGTTGATGACCCGGGAGGAGGGCACGGATGGCGGTCTTCGGACGGAGCAGGGAGCTCGATGTCGAGGCGTTGGTGGCGGAACTGCAGGCGAAGCAGAACCAACTGGTCCGGGAGATCGAGGACCTGGAGGCGGGCGGCGGCGGTGGCGGCGGTCGCTTCTGGCTCGGCCTGCTGGCCGGGGCCGCGCTCGGCGCGGGCGCGCTCTACCTGCTCGACCCCGAGAAGGGCGAGGAGCGCCGGCTGAACCTACTCGGCGCGGCCGGGGCGTTCGGCGGCGGGGCCGACGACATGGCCGCGCGCGACCAGCAGGTCAACGAGCGGGTCGAGGGCCAGCTCTTCAGCGACGCCAGCGTCCCGCGGGGGCAGATCAACATCAACACCGTCGACGGGGTGGTCTACGTGCGCGGCACGGCCACCAGCCAGGAGCAGATCGCCGAGATCGAGCGGCGGATCAAGGGGATCGAGGGGTCGACGCGGTGATCAACCTGCTGCGCCTGCCGGCCACCGCCCAGGCGTAGCCCGTCTCCTCACTGCGAGCACAGCCGAACCGGCGGGGGCGCGTTCTCCAACGCGCTCCCGCCGGTTGCTTGCTGGGAGCGTGGCGGGTGGTGGGAGGCCGGCGAGTTGAAACCCGCCGGCGCCACAAAGCCGCCCGCGCCGCCTTGGGCGTGTCGTCAGTAGTGGTAGGGTAAGGGGAGCGGAGCGCGGGGAGTGGGACAACCCGAACATTGCTCGCGAGACGCAGCACCACGATGAGGACGTTGCGATGTCGCCGGAGGAATTGGCCGAGAGGCACCCGCGCCTGTTCCACGTCACAGAGCCCGGAGCCTGGCCCTCGATCGCCAGATTCGGCCTGCTGTCCACGCGCCGCCTGCTCGATCTGTTCGCGGTCGGAGCCGAACGGCGTGCGCATCTCGCAACGCGGCGGCGCCCGGAAGCGGTCGCGCTGGAACACCCGCAATACGGGCAGGTGGTGCTCAACGATCAGCGCCCCTTGAGCGAGAGCGCGCTGCGACGATGTTTGGACGACGGGCTTGAGCCGGCGGACTGGATCGGGATGCTGAACGACCAGGTCTTCTTCTGGTCTCGACTGGGCCGACGAAGCTGGTCTCGACCGGCTCCTCACCGCACGGATGAATCGCGAACGGCCGCGTGAGATCCTCGTCGTCGACACGTTGAGCTTGGCGCGCGCCCACCTGGGGCGGGTGGAGATTAGCCCGATCAACTCGGGCGCCACGCTGCGGCGTCCGGCGCGTCGCGGCCTGGGGACGTTCACCCCGCTGGGGGCGATGAGCTTCGATACGTGGCGCCGGAAGCGCGGCCAACGAGACGCTATCCTGGAGGTTGTGATCCGCGAGGGTGTACCCGACATCGAACAGCACGTCAAGGACGTGCGCGACAGCCGCTCCGGCCAAGGGCGTAGGTGAGCGGGGTGGGGCTTGGCGCCGATCGACTGACGGCACGTTCTGGAATCGCGGGATGGTCCGACCTTCCAGGGCGAGCCTGTGTTAGGCGCGGGTCCAACCCGCGCTGCCCGTAGGATATTTCGCGGCCGACAGGCCCGCGAGCAGCGGATTTCAATCTGCCGTTCCTCCTCCGGTCGCCGGGTGCTATACTCACCCGGCACGACGCGTGAGTGCGATCCAACCCTCGGATAGGCGTCAACCGCGCCTCCACATGGAGTCGATCTTTCGTCCGCCTTTCGCTGTAGTCTTGTTGCCCGGTGCGTGATGAACTCCCCCGTTGGACAGCGTAGCGCCGCTGCCGGCCAGCCGTCGGCGCTGGTGGGCCGGGCGCGCGAGCAGGCCCTGCTCCGCGAGGGGCTCGCCGCGGCGCTGGCCGGGCGCGGCGGCCTGGTGCTGATCGGCGGCGAGGCCGGGATCGGCAAGACGGCGCTGGCCGAGGCCCTCGGCGAGGAGGCCGCGGCGCGGGGCGCGACCCTGGCGGTCGGGCGCTGCTACGACCTCACCGACACCCCGCCCTACGGGCCGTGGGTCGAACTCTTCGCGCGGTTCCCTGCCGCGCCCACCGCCGGCCTCCTCGGGGACGGCGCGGCGGAGGGGGTGGCGGGCCAGGCGGCGCTCTTCGCCCGCGTGCGGGACTTCCTCGCGACGGCCGCGGCCGCGCGGCCCCTGGTGCTGCTCCTCGACGACCTCCACTGGGCCGACCCGGCCAGCCTCGACCTGCTGCGCTTCCTGGCGCGCGGGCTGGCGGCACTGCCGGCGCTCGTCCTCGTCACCTACCGCGCGGACGAGCTGACCCGGCGCCACGCCCTCTACACACTGCTGCCCGCCCTGGTGCGCGAGGCCCGCGCCACCCGCCTCGATCTGCGCCGGCTCGACGACGCGGCGGTCCGGGCGCTGGTGCGCGCGCGCTACGATTTGCCGGCGGACGGCGAGTCCCGCCTGGTGGCCTACCTCCAGGAACACGCCGAGGGCAACCCGTTCTACCTCGGGGAACTGCTGCGGACGCTGGAGGAGGAGGGGCAGATCGGGGCGGGGAACCTGGGCGATCTCGCGCGGGTGCCGGTCCCGCCGCTCCTCCGGCAGATCATCGAAGGGCGGCTCGCACGGCTGGGGGAGGAGGCCCGGAGGCTGCTGGGGGTGGCCGCCGTCATCGGGCAGACGGTGCCGCTGGCGCTGTGGGCGGCGGTGGGCGGCGTCGGCGAGGACGCGCTGCTCGCGGTGCTCGAGCCGGCGGTGGAGGCGCGGCTCTTGGAGGCCGAGGCCGACGGCGCCGGTGTCCGGTTCGCGCACGCCCTGATTCGCGAGGCGCTCTACGAGGGACTCCTGCCGCCGCGCCGCCGGGCCTGGCACCGGCGGGTGGGGGAGGCCCTGGCCGGGCTGCCCGACCCCGATCCCGACGCCGTCCACTACCACCTCCAGCGGGCGGGCGACCCGCGGGCGGTGGAGTGGCTGGTGCGGGCGGGGGAGCGGGCGCGGCGGGCCTACGCGCTGCTGACCGCGGCCGAGCGCTTCGAGGCGGCCCTGGCGGCGCTGGAAGCGCGCGGCGACGGGGCGCGGGAGCGTGCGGCGCTCCTCTACCGCCTGGCGCGGATGCGGCGCTACGCCGACCCGCGCCAGGCGCTTGCCTACCTGGACGACGCGGCCGGGCTGGCGGCGGAGGCGGGCGACGACCTCCTGGCGGCCTATGTCGCCTGCGCCCGCGGCTACATGCGCTGCACCGCCGGGGAGGTTCGCCGGGGGCTGGCGGAGCTGGCGGCCGGGGTCGCGGCCTGCGACGCCCTCGCCCCGGACGAGCGCGCGCGCCTCGCCGCCCTGCAGGAAGACCTCGGCGATCCGCCGGACGAGCACCACTACCGGGGCGCGCTGGCGAGCTGGCTCGCCCTGGCCGGCCGCTACGCCGAGGCGCGGGCGCACGGGGAGCGCGTCGTGGCCGGCCGGCCGGCGCCGGCCGGCCAGGGCGCCTCCTTCTACGCCAACGCCTGGCGCGGGCTCGGCAGCGCCCACGCCGCGCTGGGCCGGCCGGACGACGCCGGCCGGGCCTACGCGCGCGCGCGCAAGGCCTATCGCGCGGCCGAGCACTGGTACCAGGTCGGCAATTCCCTCGCGATGGAGCTGTACGAGGTGGCGCTGCCCTACCGGGCCGAGGCCCTCGCCGAGCGGCGGCGGCTGGCGACCGGGGCGGAGGAGGCGTGGACGCGCGCGAGCGGCGCCCTGGCCGACCTCCCGACGCGCCTCGCGCACCTCCCGCTCCTGATCCTGGAGGGCGGCTGGGCCGACGCGCGCCGGCTGGCGCTGGCGACGCGCGCCCCCGGCGCGCGGGCGCAATGGCGCCCCTTCGCCACCAGCCTGCTCGCCCTGCTCGCCCGCGAGCAGGGCGACGCCGATCTCGCCCGGAGCCTGGTCCGCGAGCGCCTGCCGGATGGCCCCGCCACCGAGCCGGGCGGCGCGATCTTCCTCGACACGCTGACCTTGCAGCGCCTGGCGGCCGCGCTGGCGCTCGACGCCGGCGACCTGAAGGGCGCGCGGGCCTGGTTGGAGGCGCACGACCGCTGGCTGGCCGGGGGCGGCGCGATCCTCGGCCGGGCGGAGGGCGCGCTCGGTTGGGCCGCCTTTGGGCGCGCCGCGGGCGACCCGGCCGAGGCGCACCGGCGGGCGACCGCGGCCCTGGCAGAGGCCACGGAACCGCGCCAGCCTCTGGCGCTGCTGGCCGCGGGGCGCCTGCTCGGCCGGCTCGACGCCGCCGCGGGCCGGCACGCCGACGCGGCGCGGCATCTGGACGCGGCGCTGGCGCTGGCCGACACCTGCGCCGCGCCCTACGAGCGGGCGCTGACCCTGCTGGCCCTGGCCGAATTGCGCGCCGCCACCGCCGACCGCGACGGCGCGCGGGCGGCCCTGGACGAAGTCCGCGCCATCTGTGCCCCCCTGGGGGCGGCCCCGGCGCTCGCCGCGGCCGAGGCGTTGGCGGCGACCCTCGCCGCCGCGCCGCCGCCCGGCCGGCATACCCCGCCGGCCTCACCGCGCGGGAGGTCGAGGTGCTGCGGCTGGTGGCGGAGGGGCTGACCGATGCCCAGGCGGCCGAGCGCCTCTCGCTCAGCCCCCGCACGGTCAGCCAGCACCTGCGCTCGATCTACAACAAGCTCGGCGTCTCCACGCGCGGCGCCGCCACCCGCTTCGCCCTCGACCACCGCCTCTGGTAGCCCGCCCCTCGACCCCGATCCCCCCATCCTCCCCCTCTCGCCCCCCGTGCGTCAGGGCGATCTGCCCCCGCCGACTGCGTAATCCTACGCAGTCGGCCGTCCCCGCGAACGCCTCGATTTCCCCGCCCGATTGCGCAATTCTGGCGATGTGCGGCCGGCCTCAACGGCGTAGACTGGATTCAGTGACGAAGGCGGACGGCAGCGACACAGGAAGGAGCCTGACGATGGAGAACTGGGACCCGTCGGTGACGTTCGAGATCGGCTCGATGATCCACCGGGAGCGCGTCGCGCGAATCGAGGCGGCGCGGCGGCCACGGTCGGACACGGTGCTCGGCGGCACGCCGCGGGAGAGCCTGGCGACGGCGCTGGTCGCGCTGGCGCTGTGGATCGCCCCGTCCGTCCGCGGCGCCCGCATCAATGGCGCAGCTTGACGGCGATTGCGGGTCTGGCTCGTGGGCAGGCGAGGAGAGCCGATCAGTCGTCCACGGGAGAAGGGACGGACAAGGATGGAACTGCTGTTGCTGATCCTCGCGCTGGCGCTGCTCGACCTGGCCGCGCTGCGCTGGGGGGTCGATAGCCGCTGCGATCGGCGGGGGGATGCTGGCGCCGGTGGTTTGCTGCCGCAGGTGGGCATCGAGGATGTGTAGGGCGAGCAGGCCGGAGGAGACGGGCGATGACCAACCAGTACGAATTGGAGCTGCTGCATCGGTTGCGGATGGCGGAAGCGCAACGTCGGGGGGCCAGAGCCGCCCTGCTCGGCGAGGCTGCCGGGGTCCCCCGCCCGCCCTTCCGCGAGCGGGCGGCGCGGGCGCTGATCGCGCTCGCGGCGCACCTCCACCCTCCGGAGGAGCAGCGGCGCCGCGCCCGGCGCCTCCCCGCCGCATCGGGTGAGGTCGCGGGATGACCGGAGGGTGATCCCGCTCGCAACCCGGCGCCGCTCGCACGACCACGCGGCCCGCCCTCTCCACTGCCCGAGCAAGCGAATGCCAGCTTTCGACCATCCCTCCCGCCCTTACAAAAGGTCGCCCGGTTCTTTATACTCCCCCCATCGTACCGGAAGTCTCGCCCGCGCCCGCGCCGCCCGGCGCGGACGACGGCGCGAGCGACGGATGACCCATTGCGGGCGGGTCGGACGATGTCGAGCGGAAGGAGTCTCATGGCGGGTATGGCGACGGCCACGCGGCCGGGGCGTGCGGCGCGCGGTCCGCGGCGGGAAGCGCGGCCCGGACGCCCCGCCACACCGCGCCGGTCGCGATCGCTGCTCGCGTGGCTCCAGACGCCGCGGGGCGAACTGGTGCTGGTGCTAGCCCTCTTCGCCTTCGCCCTCGCCACCCGCTGGCCTTACCTGCTGCGCCTGCCGCACTTCACCGACGAGACGGTGGAGATGGGCTGGGCGCTGGAGATCTGGCGGGGGGAGCGCCTGCCGCTGACCGCCTCCGACCGCTATTACGGGCCGCTGCACGCCTACATCGTCGCGGCCTGCTTCTGGCTCTTCGGCCCGAGCATCCTCCTGCCGCGCGCGATCGTGCTGGTCTTCGGCGCGCTGACCGTCGTCCTGACCTACTTCCTGGGGCGGGAACTGGCCGGGCGCTGGGCAGGGCTGCTCGGCGCGGCGCTGCTAGCGACCGCGCCGCAGCACATCATCGTCAACAGCCACGTCGCCTGGCAGAACTCGACCACCCCCTTCTACACCACCCTCTGCTTCTTCCTGCTGGTCCGCGCCCTGCGCCTCCTCACCGCCGAGGCCGCTCAGCACTCGCCCGGCGGCCCGCGGCTCACGGCCCCCGGCCCCCGGCCCGCGCGCTGGTGGGCGCGCGGCGGCCCGACGCTGGTCGCCGCCGGCTTCGCCTACGGGCTGGTGCTGAACACCCACCCCGGCACGATCGTCCTGGCGCCGGCGCTGGCCGCGACCGTCCTCTACACCGTCTGGCGGCGCCGGCTCTGGGCCGTCTTTCGCGCGCCGTGGCCCTATCTCGCCCCGCTGGCCGGGGTCGTCGCCTACGGCCCCGTGCTCTACCACAATCTGTTTAGGGAGTATCTAGCCGGGGTGGTCCGTGTGCAGACCCGGCGCAACTACGCCTACGAGATGGATCCGAGCTGGGCCTCCTACCGCGAGAACGCGCGGGACCTGCTCTTCGAGCTGGGGCGCATGGTCAGCAACCCGATGCGCATCCCCGAGCAGCCCCTGCACTACCTGACCTCGCCCTATCTGGTGCTGATGGCCGGGCTCTGGGCCGCCGGGCTGGTCCTGCTGCTGCGGCGCGGGCAGGCCCTGCCCCTCTTCGCGCTGCTCGGCACCCTGCTGATCATGCCGCGCTTCAACCACGCCTACGGCGTCAACGGCGACCGTTACATGCTGACCGGGCGCTACGTCACCTTCCTGCTGCCGCTGGCCTATGTCGCCGTCGCCCTGGCGGCGCTCGCGCTGGCGGCGACGATCCTGCGTGCCCTGCCGCGATTCTGGCGGGGGGTGCCGGTGCGCGGCCCGCTGGCCGTCGTGCCGGCCATGCTCCTCCCGTTCCTGGTGCTCTACCCCTTGCAGCCGCTGGCGCGCTACTACACCCACGAGGCGGCCAAGGACCCCGCCAACGCCTCCTTCCTGGCGACCATCCGCCTCATCAACGAGGTGCGCGGCCCGCGCACGCCGGTGCTGATCGACGACTACCTCTCCAAGGTCGATCTGAAGGACGGCGCCGCGGCGCACGAGATCCTCGCCTACCTGATGCTGCTCGACGGCATCCCCCACGAGGTCGTCAAGGACCCGCGCGCCGAGTTGCTGCGCCGCGCCCCGACGCTCGATCCGCACGATCGGGAGGCGCTGCCGCTCGTGGTGATGATGCGCGACCGCTGCTTCCCGATGCGCGAGGAGGTCCCGCTCCAGCGGATTAGCGAGCGGTACCGGCTGCGCGAGCTCTACTGGACGCTGCCCAGCTACTACGCAGTCTACCGCTACGATCCCTCGACCCCCCGCGATCTGCGCTGCGCCGCGCCCGGCGACCCCCAACCCGGCTATTAGCGGCGCCGGCCCACGACGAGACCGCCCCATGCGAGGCCCGGCGGTAAGTGCCGCCGGGCCTTTTCCTGTCGCCGCCCCGCCCGCCCGTGGCACATCGGTCGTCTGGTAGCAACTACTTTGACACAATCTGTATCAATATATATACTTGTGGCAATGAATTGGCTGGCAGGGGCGGAGGAGGCGTCGCATGTACGATCGGGAGCCGCTCTACGTCATCAGCGTCGCCGCGCGGCTGCTCGGCATGCACGCGCAGACGCTGCGCAAGTACGAGCGGGAGCGCTTCATCGAGCCGTCGCGCACCAAGGGCCGGCTCCGGCTCTACTCGGCGGAGGACATCGAGCGCCTGCGCCAGATCAAGCACCTGGTCGAGGATCGGGGGCTGAACCTCGCGGGGGTGGAGCTGGCTCTGACCCTCTCGGAGCGGCTGCGCGAACTGCGCGGGGCGGTGCGCGAGGCGCGGTCGGCCGAGGAGGCGGGCGCGCGCCTGGAGCGCGAATTGGACCAGCTACTGGCGCTGCTCGGCGTGCCGGAGGGCGCCTGGGCGCCGACCTTTCCATCGGGCAACGGGGCGGCCGGGCGGCCGGGCGAGCGCGACGGTAAGCCGGAGACGCGGTAAGGGAACAGGCAACGATCCGGCGCGGGCCGGTTAGGGCCGGCGTGTGCCGGGGAACAAGGAGCGAAGAGGGGTGAATCCGAACCGCTTTACCGAGAAGGCGCAAGAGGCGCTCGTCAACGCGCAGAACGAGACGACGCGCCGCAACAACGCGCAGCTCGACCTCGAACACCTGCTGTGGGCGCTGCTGGCGCAGGCCGACGGCATCGTGCCGCAGGTCGTGCTGAAGCTGGGGCGCGACCCCCAGGCGCTCCGCCGCGAGGTGGAGGGCGCGCTGGACGCCGCCCCGAAGCTGCAGTACGTCGCGCAGCCGACGCTCGGCTCGGCGCTACGGACGGCGCTGCAGAAGGCCGAGGAAGAGGCCGCCACGTTCAAGGACGAGTACGTCAGCACCGAGCACCTGCTGCTCGGGGTGCTCGGGGCGGCCCCGCAGGGGGGCGCGCTGGGGCGCATCCTGCGCGAGGGGGGCCTGACCCGCGAGCGCGTGCTGGAGGCGTTGACGCAAATTAGGGGGAATCAGCGCGTGACCGACCAGAATCCGGAGGGCAAGTACCAGGCGCTCGAGAAGTACGGGCGCGACCTGACCGAGCTGGCGCGGCGCGGCAAGCTCGACCCGGTGATCGGCCGCGATGAGGAGATCCGGCGCGTGATCCAGGTCCTCAGCCGCCGCACCAAGAACAACCCGGTCCTGATCGGCGAGCCGGGCGTCGGCAAGACCGCCATCGCCGAGGGGCTGGCGGGCCGCATCGTGCGCGGCGACGTGCCGGAGGGGCTGAAGGACAAGCAGATCATCGCGCTCGACCTCGGCGCGCTGGTCGCCGGCGCCAAGTTCCGCGGCGAGTTCGAGGAGCGCCTGAAGGCGGTCCTCAAGGAGGTCACCGAGAGCGCGGGGCAGATCATCCTCTTCATCGATGAGCTGCACACCGTCGTCGGCGCGGGCGCGGCCGAGGGCGCGATGGACGCCTCGAACATGCTCAAGCCGATGCTGGCGCGCGGCGAGCTCCACTGCATCGGCGCGACCACGCTCGATGAGTACCGCAAGCACATCGAGAAGGACGCGGCGCTGGAGCGGCGCTTCCAGCCGGTCTTCGTCGGCGAGCCGTCGGTCGAGGACACGATCTCGATCCTGCGCGGCCTGCGCGAGCGCTACGAGGTCCACCACCAGGTGAAGATCCTCGACTCGGCGCTGGTCGCCGCGGCGGTCCTCTCGCACCGCTACATCGCCGACCGCTTCCTGCCGGACAAGGCGATCGACCTGGTCGACGAGGCGGCGGCGCGGCTGCGGATGGAGATCACCTCGATGCCGGTCGAGCTGGACGAGGTCGAGCGGCGGATCATGCAGCTCGAGATCGAGCGGGAGGCCCTGCGCAAGGAGCAGGACGACCCCTCGCGCGACCGCCTCTTCGCGCTCGAGCGCGAGCTGGCCGATCTGCAGGAGCAGCGCGACGCCCTGCGCGCCAAGTGGGAGCAGGAGCGCGACGCGATCCAGCGGATCAGCGCGACCCGCGAGCGGATCGAGCAGACCCGGCTGGAGGCCGAGCAGGCCGAGCGGGCCGCCGACTACGGCAAGGCCGCCGAGCTGCGCTACGGCCGGCTGGCCGAGCTGGAGCGGGAAGTCAAGGAGGCCGAGGAGCGGCTGAACCAGCTCCAGCAGGGCGGGCGGCTGCTGAAGGAGGAGGTCGACGCCGACGACATCGCCGAGGTCGTCGCCAAGTGGACCGGCATCCCGGTCGCCAACCTGCTCGAAGGGGAGATCGAGAAGCTGCTGAAGATGGAGAGCCGGCTGCACGAGCGGGTCGTCGGGCAGCACGAGGCGGTCGTCGCGGTGGCGAACGCCATCCGGCGGGCGCGCGCCGGCCTGCAGGACCCGAACCGGCCGCTCGGCTCGTTCATCTTCCTCGGCCCGACCGGCGTCGGCAAGACCGAGACCGCGCGGGCGCTGGCGGAGTTCCTCTTCGACGACGAGGGGGCGATGATCCGGCTTGACATGTCCGAGTACATGGAGAAGCACACGGTCGCGCGGCTGCTCGGGGCGCCCCCGGCTACATCGGCTACGACGAGGGCGGGCAGTTGACCGAGGCGGTGCGCCGCCGGCCCTACAGCGTGCTCCTCTTCGACGAGATCGAGAAGGCGCACCCGGACGTCTTCAACGTCCTGCTGCAGGTGCTGGACGACGGGCGGCTGACCGACGGGCAGGGGCGGACGGTCGACTTCCGCAACACGGTCGTGATCATGACCTCGAACATCGGCAGCCAGTTCATCAACCAGCCGGGCCTGTCGGACGACGAGGTGCGCGCGCGGGTGACCGAGGCGATGCAGGCGCACTTCCGACCGGAGTTCCTCAACCGCGTGGACGAGGTGATCATCTTCCACGCGCTGTCGCGCGAGCAGATCGGCGAGATCGTCGGCATCCAGTTGCGCGGGCTGCTGAAGCGGCTGGGCGAGCGCAAGATCGGCCTCGATCTGACGACGCCGGCGAAGCAGTTCCTGGCCGCGGAGGGCTACGACCCGGTCTACGGCGCGCGCGCTGAAGCGGGTGATCCAGAAGCGGCTGATGGACCCGCTGGCGCTGCAGCTCCTCAACGGCGAGATCCGCGACGGCGACCAACTCGTCGCCGACGTCGAGAATGGCCAGCTCACCATCCGGAAGGCCAAGGTCGCGCTGGCGGCGTAGGCACAAGCCGGCTGGCCGGCGGAAACCGAGCAATCGAAGGGCCGCGCCCATTCCGGGCGCGGCCCTTCGATTTGCACCCGTGTACACCAGCGGCTGGCGCGAGCCTGTCTGCTACACTCCCCGGACGAGTACGGCGCTCCGCGTACCATCCGGCGAAGCGAGGCACAGATGACCGTTCTCGAAGAAGCCGAAGCCCTCATCGCACGCCTCACTCGCGCCGAGAAGGCACAACTTCTCCAATCGGTCGTCCGCGACCTGGGCGATGCCTTCCCCGGCATCGAGAGTATGCCGGACGTCAGCGGCGGCGAACCGCGCATCGTCCGCACGCGTATCCCGGTATGGGTGCTCGTCCAGGCGCGCCGCCTCGGGACCAGCGAAGCGGACCTGCTGCGCGCGCATCCCGCGCTGCACGCGGAGGACTTGGTCAACGCCTGGGCGTACTACCGCGCGCACCGCGACGGAATCGAAGCGCAGATCGCCGAGAACGAGGCGGCGTGAGCGATGGCACGCCTCTACACCAACGAAAACGTTCCCCTGCCAGTGGTGGTGGAATTACGGCGGTTCGGCCACGATGTCCTGACCAGCGTCGAAGCGGGTAATGCCGGTCGTGCCGTGCCCGATGAAGAGGTGGGGGCCTTTGCGGCTGCCGACCGACGCATACTGCTGACCCTCAATCGTCGGCACTTCGTCAGGTTGCACCAGGTGACGCCCGACCACACCGGCATCCTGGTATGTACATTTGATCCTGATTTCGCCGGTCAGTCGGCGCACATCAACCATTTGCTCGTGAGCCGCAATGACTGGGCCAGCCAACTCCTCCGGATCAACCGTCCCGGTTGAGGCACGCTCAACGAATGGACCAGCCGCGCCCCTGTTGCTCCCGGTTTGGAAGGACACTACGCCCGTTCTTTGCCACTTCGGGCCGAGAGTAGGCCGTGTCGGCACAGGCACGGGCCGGTGGGCGGCGGACACGGGGCAAGCGCTGAGGTCCAGCTTGGTTCGACGGGACCACGCGCCCGGTCGTCGTCCGCGCCGAGCGCCCGGAACGTCCGCCCGGCCAGCGCGTGCGGCCAAGGCCAGCCCTCGCGCGGCGATGGCGGCGCAGACCTCGCGGCCGGGACCCGCGGTGCGGGGCAGGGCGCGGGCAAGGTCGGCGGTGGTGCGGCCGGGAACGCAGGCGTCGAACTGAGCGAGCCGGAGCGGGGGTAGCGCGCGCTCGATGCCTGCCGCCGGGCTGGCGGCGCGCCAGCGATCGATCGCGCCCGCTTCCAGGCACAGCAGCGCGCGCAGATTCCCGAGGATGATGGCGTTGTAGTCGTAGCGGGCGGCCCACGACTCGCCGCGATGCAGCCGGACCCGGGTCCGGAGCAGGGAATACCAGAAATCGCCGCAGACGCTCTCGAAGGTGGCCACGGCGTCGGGCGGACCGAGCCACCGGCCGACGAGCTGCCACCCGCTGTCGGTCAGTCGCCCGCCAGCGTCGCCGCCTCACGCCGCCGGTCCACCAGCGCGCGCCGCGCCCCCGACCCGCCCGCCACCGATCCCTCCCCACTTTCCCCGGTCGGCGATCGCCACCGCCGCCCGCGCACTCCCGACACGCCACCCGCTACAATACCAGCCGAGAACGTATCCAAGAGGTCGTGCGCGATCCCGCGGCACGGCGGCACGACAGGCCGGGAGGGCGGATGAGCGGTTTCAGCGCGTTGGAGGGGCGCTTCAACGAGACGGTCTACATCGACCTGACGGAGGCGCTCGACCCGGACGACAACCCCTGGACGGTCGCGGTGATCGACATGATGCGCGTCGGCGCGGTCTCCGAGGGCCTCTTCATGACGGCGGTCTTCGCGCCGGGCCGCCTGATTCATCGCGCCGCCCCCTACTGGACGCTCGACGAGGCGCGCGCCTACGCCAAGCAATGCTTCGACGAGATCGTCTCCGGCGCCTTCGTCCCGATCCCCTACGAGATCAAGCCGCTTGTCCCGCTCACGGAGTCTGACGAGGACGCGGCGGCGGATGACGACCTGGGGGGGTGACCGGCCGCATCGCCGCTCGCGCTGGCCCGGCAGCGGGGCCATTGCCGCCCGGAGCACGCCGTTGGTATGGTTCCTGCATTCTTCTGCCCCAGCGGTCCACCGCTAGCATCCATGCCGGCGCATCGCGTCATTGCGCGTGCAGAGGTTGAACGCTGCGATGGAGATGGGAATGGAGACGGACAGGACGCGCGTGCGGACGGTGGACGAGCCGCCGCCGCAGGGCGCACCGTCCTTGCAGGACGGCGACGGCGCGGTGCCGATGGTGCCGGTGGAGGGCGCGAGCCCCCACACCGATGTCGCCGTGCCGGTCACGCCGATCGAGACCGAGGAACACCGGACGGGCGGGCTCACCCCCGTCACCCTCCTGCTGACGATCTTCCTGGCCTACCTGATTTTCAAGGTGCAGCTCGTCATCATCCTGCTGGTCGCCGGCATCCTCCTGGCCACCGCCATCTACCGGCCGGTGGAGTACCTGCACCGGCGCCGCGGCCTCGGACGCGGCGCCGCCACGCTGCTGATGTACCTGGTGATCATCGTCGGCTTCGGCCTGGTCGCCTATCTGCTGGTGCCGCCGGTGGCCAGCGAAGGGGCGCGCTTCGCGGCGGACTTTCCGGAGTTGCTGACCGGCTGGCGTGCCGAGTTGCTGGAGAGCGACAACCCGCTGGTCCGCGCGACGTCCGGACGCTTGTTCGAGGTTATCGACGCCACGGTCGGCAGCGGTGGCACCGCGCCGACCGGACTCGCCTTCGGTGTCGTGCAGAACATCGCCGGCTCGCTCGTCACCCTCTTCAGCATTTTCCTGATCGCCTTCTACTGGATCAACGAGAAGCCGCTGGTCAAGCGCGCGGTCGCCGGCTTGTTCCGGCCCAGCCAGCGCCCGCGTGTCCTGCACCTGTGGGACGAGGTCGAGGGGACGCTGGGGTCCTGGATCCGCGGGCAGTTGATCCTGATGGCGGTCATCGGGGTCATCGCCACCATCGCCTACTCGCCGCTGGCCCTCGATCTGCCCTTCTGGCTGATCCTCGGCGTGATCGCCGGCCTCACCGAAGCGATCCCCAACGTCGGCCCGATCCTCGGGGCGATCCCGGCGGTGTTGCTGGCGCTGACCCAGGACTGGAAGGTCGCCCTCTTCGTGATCACCTTCGTCCTGCTGCTCCAGATGCTGGAGAATGCGGTGCTGGTCCCGCGCATCATGCGCGGCACGGTCGGCCTGAGCCCCCTGACGATCATCCTGGCGATCCTGGCCGGCAGTGAGTACCGCGGCGTGGCCGGCGCGTTGCTGGCGATCCCGGTCGCCGGCGCGATCCAGGTCATCCTCGCCGATTTACTGGAGGAGAAGCACCGCCGCGAAGCGGCCGAACGGCGCCAGGGCGGACTTCGGGGGCGCTGGGGGCGCTTTCGCCTCTTCCGGTCCCGCGATCTGCGGGTCGGCGAGGCACCCGCGGCGCCCGCCGGCGCGACCGAGTCATTCCAGGCGGCGGATCACCGGCAGGCGCAGGGCGATCGTCAGCGCCAGGACGACGATGACGCCGCCCATGAGCGCGACCGTCAGTGGCGCGCCGACGAGGCCGGCGGCGAACCCCAGCCAGCATCGTGCCGAGCGGGACCAGGCCGCGGTTGAGGCAGCTCAGCACCCGCCCGCGCATCTCCTCCGACGAGTGGATCTGCAGCAGCGTGTTGTTGAGCGCCCAGGTCGTCGAGTTGCCGCCGCCGACGCCCAGCAGCAGCACCAGCGACATGTGTCCAGCCCGACAGCGCGAAGAGGATCAGCATCACGCCGAAGCCGGTCATCACCGCATCAGCCGCCCCTTGTGCCGGAAGGTGCCGCGCGGCGACCGCCAGCGCGCCGACCAGCGCGCCGGTCAGCGCCACCATCAGCCCGTACCGCCTCGTTGCCGATCCCCAGGACCTGGTCGGCGAAGACTGGCAGCAGGGTCATGTAGGGCATGCCGAAGACCATCGGCACCAGCCCGCCAGGACCAGCCCGGCCAGCGCGGCTCGCGGCGGATATAGGAGAGGCCCTCGCCGACCGCGCGCACGATGCCTTGCCGCGCCCGCCGGGACCGCCGGGCGCGCGCGGGATCTGCATCAGCGCCAGCGCCCAGATTACCGCCACGAAGCTGAGGCCGTTGAGGAAGAAGCAGCCCGCCACGCCGACCAGCCCGATCAGCACCCCGGCGAGCGCGCCGCCGACCGCGCGCGTGTGTTGATCGTCGCGGAGGAGAGCGCGACCGCATTGTGTTGATCGTCGCGGAGCGGCGAGCGCGGATCTGCGAGATCAGCGCCTGGCGCGTTGTTGATGCGCGCAGCCGATCGTGAGCACCTGCCAGAATTGCACGGCCCCCAGCCAGACCAGCCGGCCAGGACGAACGCCAGGATCATCCCGAGCGACTGCGTTGACTGGAGCAGCCGCCGGCGCTCGACGCGGTCGGCCAGCGCGCCCCCGAAGAGGGTGAAGCCGAGGATCGGCAGCGCGCGGCAGGCGTTGAGCAGGCCGAGCGCGAACGGGTCGTGCGTCAGGCTCCAGACCGCCAGTTGAGCGCGACCTGGTCCATCCAGTCGCCGGTATTGCTGAAGAGCGAGCCGATCCAGAGGAGGAGATAGTTCCGATGGCCCAGCGAGGCGAAGACCGGCCAGCGGCGCGGCGAAAGCGCGGGAAGGTGCGCGGGGGCCGGAGAAAGGTCTTCCGCGATCCCTGACTCCACCCGTTGCCGTGCCACGTCCACCTCCGCGCCCTGCCCAGGCGCAACTTCACTACCAACGTTGTGTGTCGCATCGGCGGGGTGGTGGGTCAAGGGGTGATGAGGAATGGCGGGAGGCCTGCGGCCGTCCACCGGCGGCGCCATCGCGACACTGTTTGCACGCAGCGCGCCATCGGGGGTCGTCCAGCGCGCCACGACACCGCGTGCGGTCCCACGCCCAGCGCCACGGCCGTGCGCCGGGTACTTGCCCGCGCGCCGGTAGCCCGTCGTGCGCGGTAGTGGCACGTTCGGCGCTCGACGGCGGTACGCCAGGGGGAGGGAGAGGGCATGAGCGCAGCACGACCCGCCGCCGCGGCCTTCGCCCGGGTCCCGACCGGCGTCCCCGGGCTCGACGGTGCTGCGCGGCGGGCTGCTGCGGCAGGCCTACCTGGTCGAGGGCGCGCCCGGCACCGGCAAGACCATCCTCGGGTACTTCGCCTTCGCCCACGTCGCCGCCGCCGGCGGGCGGTCTACGTCACGCTGCTGACCGAGGCGCACAGCCGCATGCTCGCCCACCAGCGCGCGTTCGCCTTCTACGACGAGGCGGCGGTCGGCGAGGCCCTCGTCTACTTCACCTGGAGGAGGGCGGGCTGGCGGGGCTGCTGGCGCTGCTGCACGGCCTCCGGGAGCGGCGCCCGTCCATCCTCGTCCTCCAGCCTGGTGACCGTCGCCGCGACCGCCGCGGGCTGCGCCGCTTCCTGCTCGACCTGCAGGCCCTGGTGGAGGCCGTCGGCGGCACCGCGGTCCTGCTCGCCGACCGCGCGCACGATGGTGGACGGCGTGCTGGCGCTCGCGCGCGAGGCGGTCGCCCGGTGCTGCGCCTGGCCGAGGTGCGCAAGTTCGCGGCGGGGACTACCTGCGCGGGCGGCACGGCTACGCCATCACCGACGACGGGCTGGTGCCACCCGCGCACCGAGGCGCGCTACGCCGCCCCCGCCGCCCCCGCGCGCGGCGACCTGGACGCGATGCTCGGCGCCCCAGCTGACCGCTCGCGCTGCACTTCCTCGACGCGGGGGCGCGGGCGGGCGAGGCGGGGCTTTCTTGCGGCTTCGACGAAGCGACGGGCTGGGCCTGGCGCCGCGCGCCCAGCGCGGGCGCTGGCGACGCCCGCTGCCGGCGGCGGAGCCGCTCGACGCCTCGCGGAGCGGCTGCTGGCCGCGGTGGACCGCCAGGGGCCCGGCTCGACGGGCCTCGATCGCCTGGTGCTCCTGGCGCAGCGCCGGCTGGTGCGCTTCTGGGCGGCGTTGCAGGCGGAGCTCGCGCGGGCGGGGTGACCACGCTGGCGACTCGGCGGTGCCCGTCGCGGGGCTGGACGGGCTGTTCGACATCGTCTGCGCGGCCCACCGGCTGGTCTCGGTTCAAGGCGCGCGGCCGGCCCGCCGACCGCGCGGCGCGCCTCACCCCGCAGGGCCTCGCGGTGGTCGAGTCGTCCGCCGGCGCGCGCGGCCGAGCGCCAGGCCGGCGGTGGGGCGGCGGGCGGGGAGGGCGACGATGCCGCGGCGCTCCTGGTCTGAGGACGAGCCGAGCATCGCCGGCTGGTGCGCCTCATCCTGGAGGGGGCGGGCCACCGGGTGACCGTCGTCGGCGACGGCGGGCGGCGCTGGGGCGGCTGGCCGCGGCGCGCTACGACCTGGCTGAGCGATGATGCTGCTGTTCCTGGACGGCGCGGCGCTGGCCGCGGCGATGCGGGCCGACCTGGCCCTGCGGGACATCCCGCTCGTCCTCATGAGCGCGCACCACCATCCGGCGCGCACGGCCCCCCACGCCGCCTTCCTCCAGCCGTTGCCACGAGCAGTTGGTGGCGACCGTCGCCCGGGCGGCCCCAGGCCGGGGAGGGGTAACGCGCCCACCGCACGAGCTCCACGGGCGAGGCAGCAACCCTCGCCACGGCCTCTTCGACCGATACACGGCCATGGTCGCCAGCAGGATCGGTAATTTACGACGAGCGGGGGAGATGACTGCGTTGCCACTGCGTGCAAATATGTGTCGGGCAGGCCGGCTTGCCGCCTTCGATGATCGCTCCGGGCCGCTCTGGGCGGAGGCGACGTCTGGCTATCGTCGCCGCCTTGGAGTCGTTGGATGCGTCTTCCCCGTTCCTGCCCCATCTGAAAGGGCTGCGTCTCGCCGAAATCGCCGTCGCCGACGAGGGTGGCCAGCTCTTCGCACGCGCCGGACCGCGCCTCGCCCATCGTGCCGGCATCGGCTGCATCGGGTCCACAACGACCGCACCATCGCCGATGGAGCGGCACAACGGTCAGGCTCCGGGTGCGCGTGCGCGGCCGTGACGCCGCCTGCCCGCAGCGCATCTTCGCCGAGAGCGCCGTGGACCGCTACGCGCGGCGGACCCAGCTGCGCCACGCGCTGCGACGGATCGGGCTGGCGCTCCGGTGCGTGGCAGCCGCCCTGGGACTGCCGGTCGGCCGGACGGCGCTCCTCGGTCTCATCCGCGCCGCGCCGCTGCCTCCCAGCCCGCAGCCCAAGGCCGTGGGCGTGGACGAGTTCGCCTGGCGCCGCGGTCGCCGTCGGCACCATCATCATCGTGGAGCGCCGGCGACTTCCTCGACCTGCTGCCGGACCGCGACGCCGACCAGGTCGCGGCCTGGCTCCAGCAGCATCCCGGCAGCACCGCGGTCGCACGCGATCGCAGCGGCTCTACGCCGACGCGGCGGCGCGGGGATGCCCAGCAGGTCGTCGACCGCTGGCACCTGCTGCACAATCTCGACGAGGCGCTCGAGCAGTTCCGACGTCGCCGGCGCCCAGCGACACCCCGGCCGAAGCGTCGACCAACCCGGCCACCGGCAGGAGCGGCGGGGAGGCGGGTCGGCAGCGCCACGCGCCCAACTCGCCCGCTACGAGGCGATCCACCAGCTGCACACCGCCGGGGCGGCGTCGCCCACATCGCGCGCACCGTCGGCGGAGCCGCGAGACGGTCTATCTTGCCCGGGCCGCCCGCGCGCACCCCGCCCGCCGCGCCGCCCTCGACCCGGACCTCCTCCCTGGAGCGGCGCTGGCCGAGGGGTGCCGCAACGGAAGCGCCTGTGGCGCGAGATCCGTTAGGCCGTGCCCACTCCTCCAGCGGCGTGGCGTCGCACCTCCGGCGCGCCGAGCGGGCCGGCCGCGCCCTGATCCGGCGGGCGACCCCGGCGCGACCCGCGCCACCTGCGTACAGCACCGCGAGAAGCGCACGCCGTCGCAGCAGGTCTTGGACCGGCTCCGGCAGGCCGACGTCGCCGCCGCCTACGCGCTGACCCAGGAGTGTGCGCAGCGGCGCGGCGAGCGGCTGGACGCCTGGCTGGCCGAGGCGGCGGCTCGCCCGTGCCCGCGCTCCGCCGCTTCGCCACCGGCCTGCGGGCTGATCGGGAGGCTGTGCGCGCCGGGCGCACCGCGATCTGGTCGAACGGCCCGACGGCGGGCTTCGTCCACCAGCGCAAGCTCCGCAAACGCCAGGGCTACGGGCGCGCGCTTCGATCTCTTGCGGCACATGCGCTGCGCCGCCCATCGAAAGGCGGCAAGAGCCGCGAGGTCCTGGCGAGGGCTGATCGTGCGCTGCGTGAAGGGGAGGAGGTGGCCAATGGATGGGAACTCGAGCAGTGGGGGTGACGACGTCGTCGCATCGAACCGCTCGCCGGCGGGGTGGCCAACGACGTCCGTGCGCGTCAACGGGCATCGTTATCGCGGGGAGACCGCGCTCCTCCAACGCCTCGACCGTGAAGGTCGACCGTGCCGGTGCGATCCCGACGACGGACGGCCGTGCTGTTCGCCGACGGGTGGCGGTGATGACCTACGTCGAGGGCGGACCGCCCGAGACGGAGGCCGACTGGCGTCGCGTGGCCGACGCGTGCTCGCACCGGTTGACGCCGGGGGCCGCAGCGCCCGGGCTGGCGATCGTCGACCGACCTCCTGCACGCCGAGACCGGGACGAAGATCGACCTCGGCGCGCTGCCGCGAGGGCGTTGCTCGATGCCGAGCAGCGTGGGCGCGGCTCGTCGGGCGTCAGACCTGCGTCGTCCACGGCGACCCCAACCTGCGCAACATCCGCGTGACCGCCGATCGGGTCGCGCTGATCGACTGGGACGAGGCGCACGTCGACGTCCCCGACCTCGACCTGGTGCGCCCCACAACGCTGCCGGTCTCGCCGACGAGGCGCACGACATCGCCGCGCAAGCGTGGGCCGCATGGGAAGCCGCCGTCTGCTGGCGGCTCGCCGAAGTTGGTCTGAGCGGCGGCGGCGGCGCATCTTCCTGCCGGGATCGCGGTGCCACGTTCGGCGACTCGCTCGACGGGTCGGGCGCACCGAACGGCCAGTTCAGTTCGAGTACGACGGCGAGTCCGGCCGGCGCTGGGACATCAGCGATGCAGATCGCCGCGCGTGATCACCGGAACCGGGAGGGCGCGTTGGGGATGGTGTCCATAATCCTCGAGCGTCGGCCGTGGTCGCGAGCGCATACTCGGGTGCTCGACGAGCGCTCGCGTCACGTCCCACGCCAAGGGTCGAGTGCGTATGGGCGACGGGTGAACGCCCATGTCGTTCGGCCTCCAAACGCACCGCCAGGATGCATCGCCGATACACGGTAGAGGTTGTCTTACCGCGATACGCAGAAACCCCCGTTCTGCGCCCTGGATGATCGCGATGTCCACCGTCGCGCGGTCGTCGCGACACCGCGCCGCCGCCCACGAAACGCCGAAACCGGATCATCGAAAGGCGGCAAGACCCGGCAGGCCGTGGCGAGGTTTGCACACGGCGCACCCGGCCCGCGCCTTATCGCTCGCCCCACCGCAGGTGCGTCGAGCACAGGGATGCCGATCGGGAGGAGGTCATGCCGTCGTGGTCCGCGGGGAGGCGATCGTGCGGGACGCGCCGGGCGCCTGGAGCGTGGCGGTCTATCGGGGCGATGGCGAGGCGCTGTGGGAGCGGGCGGCGCACGAGCCGCGCGTCGCCGCCAGCACGATCAAGCTGGCGGTGCTGGTCGCGCTCTTCCGTGCGATCGACGCCGGCCGCTTGCGCCTCGATGAGACGCGCGCGGTGGCGGCGGCGGACAAGGTCGGGGGCAGCGGGGTGCTGCGCGCCCTCCACGACGGGCTGGCGCTGACGCTGGACGATCTGGCGTACCTGATGATCGCGATCAGCGACAACACCGCCTCGAACCTGCTGATCGACGCCGTCGGGCTGGCGCGTGTCAACGCGGCGATCCGCGACCTGGGGCTGCGCGGCACGGCGCTCGGCCGCCGCTTCCGGGGGCGCGCGGCGCGGGCGGGCGAGCCGGAGAACATCACCACCGCCGCCGACCTGGCGCGGCTCCTGCGGGCGATCTTGGCCGGTCGCGCCGCCGGCGCCGATGCCAGCGCCCGAATGCTGGCGCTCCTCCACGAGCAGCAGCACCGCGACCGCCTGGCGCGCTCCCTGCCGCCCGCCGTGACCTACGCCGGCAAGGGCGGCACCCTGCCCGGCCTCGCGCTCGATGCGGGCATCCTCTTCGCCCCGCGCGGCCCGCTGATCGTCGCGGCGCTGGCCGCCGACCTGCCGGCGCCGTTTGCCGCCGACGAGCCGATGGGCCGCCTGGCGCTGGCGGCGCTCGGCGAGTGGGGCGGCTTGGCCGACGACGGCGCGACGCTGGCCGGCGGCCGGGCGGCGGGGTGAGCGCATGACCGAGACGCCGACCGCCCGAATGGCGCCGATCCAGATCGGGATGAACGCGCGGCTCTACCCCGGCTTCTGGCGTCCCGCGCGCGAGGAGGTCGCCTTCGCGCGCGCACTGGGCTTCGCCTGGCTCCAGTTCCCCGGCCCCGAACACGGCCTCGACGCGGACCGCCTCGGCGATCCGCCGCGGGTCGTGGCCGCGGCCCTCCAGGGGGCCGGGATCGGCGCGGTGATGGAGATCGGTGTGCAGATCGATGCGGCGGGGCGGACGGCGGCGGGCCGCACGCCGCTCGACGCGCTGCGGGCGAACCTGCCCGCGATCGCCGCCCTGCGCTGCGCCCGCGTCCACTGGCACCTGGCCCCGGCGGTGGGATTCGATGCGGATGCGGCGGATGCGCCGCGCGAGATGGAAGAGTCCCTGCGACCGCAGTTCGCCGCGGCGGTTGCACTGGCGGCGCGGCACGGCTTCCGCTTCGGCGTCGAGCACAACGAGCCGCGGCTCGGCCTCTACGCCACGCCGGCGCGCTGCGCGGCGATCCTGGACGCCGTGCCGGGTCTCGGCTTCGTCTGGGACATCAACCACGCAACGCCCGAGCAGGTGGGCGGCTACCTGGCGCTGACGCCGCGCATGACGCTGCTGCACATCTCCGACACGCCGCTGCCGGCCGTCAACGCGCACTTGCCGCTCGGCCTGGGCACGGTCGACCTGGCGGCGTACTGCCGCGAGCTGCTGGCGCGCGGCTTCCGCGGCCCGGCGATTCTCGAGATCGGTGGCCTCCCCCAGTCGGGCGGCTACGGGCGCGACACCGACGCGGCGCTGGCCGACTCGCGCGAGCGACTGCGGCGCGCGGTCGACACGGCGTCTGTGAGCGATGGATTCTAACCAGCCGGTCCCGCAACGACCCGTGCCTGACGGCTCCCCCGTCGCTCTTCGCTCCCGCCGCCCGCCACCCTCAGCGCCCGTACCCGCCGAAGGTGCGCGGGGTGGCCGTGCGGTAATCGCGGCGGCGGAAGAGGAAGACCAGCAGGGCGCCGATGACCAGCCCGCCGATGTGCGCCCAGAACGCCGTCCCGCCGGTCTCCTGCGTCCGCACGCCGAGCGTGCCGATCCCCTCCACCAGTTGCAGCAGGAACCAGACGCCGATCACCAGGATCGCCGGCAGGTAGACGAAGGTGACGAAGAAGCCGAGCCAGATCAGCGTGCGCACCGTCGCGCCCGGGAACATCACCAGGTAGGCGCCCATCACCCCGGCGATCGCGCCGCTGGCTCCGACCATCGGGATGGTCGAGTTGACGTTGAGGGCGATTTGCGCCAGCGCCGCCCCAATCCCGCAGATCAGGTAGAAGAGCAGGAACTTGAGGTGCCCGAACGCGCTCTCGACGTTGTCGCCGAAGACCCAGAGGTAGAGCATGTTGCCGCCCAGGTGCAGCAACCCGCCGTGCATGAAGACCGAAGTAAAGAGCGTGACCCAGATCGGCAGCACGATCAGCGGCTCGAGATCGGTCCCCCGCGTGATCTCCTGCGGCACCGCGCCCCACTGCATGATGAACCGCTCGATCTGGCCCTGCGGCAGCGAGAATTGGTAGAGGAAGACCAGCACGTTGACCGCGATCAGCGCGTAGGTCACGAAAGGGAAGCCGCGCCGCTCCCCCGCGTAGTCGCCGATTGGGATCATCGCCTCGCTCCTTCGCCAACGCTCCCGCGAGCACAGCCCCGGCGCGGGATTGGGGGACGCCCCGCCCCAGGCCGAGCACCCGCCGACCGACAAAAGTACGGCGCAGCAGGCGACGCGCGCCGCCTACTACGCCGATACGCTTCACCCGCCGGCGAGGTTACGTCGGTCGAGATATGGCCGGGACTACCCGTGTTACTGCGCCGCGCCGCTGGCCGCGCCGCCGGCCTGCGCGGGGGGGGCGCTGCCCTCCTGCGGCTGGGGCGAGCCGCCCTGCGCCTCGGACGAACTGCCCAGGACGGTGTCGAGCAGGCTGTTGACCCCGCTGCCGATCCAGCCCATGACCTGCTGGCGGGTCTCGTTGCCGGGGCGCGGCGCGAGGAAGAGCCCGACCAGCAACCCGTAGGTGAAATACTTGAACCCCGTGCGCAGCACTCGCAGCATCGCTCCCCTCCTTGTTCTCCGATCCGCCGCGCCTCACGCCGCGGGTTCCATCGCCCGCCGTACCCGGTCCGCTCAGTCCCGCCGCACCGGCTCCGACGTCACCGGGGTGAAGGTGATCGACTCGCCCGGCGCCAGCGTCGTGCGGCGGGTGCCGGTCAGCTCGCGCACCCGCTCGCGCGCGGCGGCCACGGCCGGGGAAGCGGCGATCTGCTGGATGCGCCCTCGGAGCGCGACGATCTGCTTGTTGACGGCCTCTGACGCGCTGACAGGGCGCACATAGCCGCTGTCGGGCCGCGCGTAAGTGCCGCCGTCGAGATGATCGGGGATCCGGCCGCCCGACCCGCCGGCGCCATCCCCGGACAGCCGCTCGGCCAGTTGCTCGCGCGTCTGTTCGCCGGAGAGCGGCGTCAGCAGCAGCGTGCCGACCGCGCCGCCGAGCGCGCCGAGCACGATCCCGGTCATGAAGGCGGTGTTGTGCTGCTCGTCCGCCCGCGCCCTCGCCCTCGCCATGCGTCGCCCCTCCCTCGTCCGCGGCCTCACCCGGGCCACCCGCCACGACCCCGACCAGCGTCGCGCGTACTCTACTACGCGGCTCATGGCAACACCAGCCGCGCGGCGCGACGGCTGACACCATCCCGGCCAGAGCATGCCGCGTGCCACGCCTGCCGGGAGCGCGGGGCGCGGGGTGCGGGCCGTAAACCGATCTCTCTGGGGTGCGTAGGGGGATCGCGTGGGCTCGCGCTTTGCCGGGGCGTGGGCGTACGCAATACGCCCCTACGTTTCCCAGGCGCCGTCGCCCATCGCCCACCACCCACCGCCCACGGGCCGATGCCGTATACTACCCCCATGACCGAGGGCGGGGGGCGTGCGACAGGCTGGGACGAGAGCAACGCGGCGCTGGTCGCGGCCCTCCGCGACGAGATCCGCGCCGCCGGGCGGGTCACCTTCGCCCGCTACATGGAGCGCGCGCTCTACGACCCGGCGCACGGCTACTACACCGGCCCCGCGGTGCGCGCCGGGCGCGGCGGCGACTTCCTCACCGCGCCCGAGCTGTCGCCCTTCTTCGGTCGTTGCCTCGCCCGCCAGTTGCGGCAGGTCTGGACCGTGCTGGACCGCCCGGACCCCTTCACGGTCATCGAGTACGGCGCCGGCGGCGGCCGCCTCGCGCTCGACCTCCTCGCCGACGCGCGGGCCGAGGCGCCCGACTTCGCCGCCGCCCTGCGCTACGTGCTGCACGAGGCCAACCCCCACCGTCGCGCCGCCGCCGGCGACCTGCTGGACGCGTCCGGCTTCGCCGGGCGGATCGCGCTCGAAGCGCCCGCGGACGCCTCGCCGGAGGGGGCACCGGTCGCGGGGGCGGTGATCGCCAACGAGTTCGTCGACGCCCTGCCGGTCCACCGGGTCGTCGGGCGGGGCGGCGCGCTGCTGGAGCGGTACGTCCGCTGGGACGAGGGCCGGGACTGGTTCGCCGAGGAGACCGCCGCGCCCTCCACTCCGGCGCTCGCGGCGGCGCTGGCGGCGGGCGGGGTGACGCTGGCCGAGGGGCAGCAGGCCGAGGTCAACCTGGCGGCGGGCGACTGGCTCCGCGCCGCGGCGGGGCGGCTGGCGCGCGGCCTCCTCCTGACGATCGACTACGGCTACCCGACCGCCGAACTCTACGCCCCGGCCCGGCGGGAGGGCACCTTCCTCTGCTACTACCAGCACACCGCCAACGACGACCCCTACGCGCGCGTCGGCTACCAGGACATGACCGCGCACGTCGATTTCGGCGCCCTGGAGCGCGCCGGCGCGGCGCTCGACCTGGCGCCGCTCGGCCTGACCACGCAGGCCGAGTTCCTCACCAATCTCGGCCTCGGCGAGCTGCTCGTCGCGACCCAGACGCCGGGGCGCGCGCTGGACGACTACCTCGCCGACCGCGCCGCCGTCCTGTCGCTGATCGATCCGGGCGGCATGGGGCGCTTCCGCGTCCTCGCGCAGGGCCGTAATCTCGCCCCGGCGGCCCCGCTCGTCGGCTTCGCCGCCGCGATCCTCTAGCGCCGCCGCGCGCGGGCCACCTCCCACTCCCCCGCCTCGGCCACCCGGCCGCGAACACCTGTCCGAACGATCAGTCCGGGATACGACTGATGGCCGCTCGCGAACTATCCCGACGGCGGACGCGCGGGCGCCGAGGCTCCGGTACACTGTGGGTAATGTAATCGGACGCCACGCTTCAGCACGTCGAATACGGAGGGAGCGTCACAGCAGACGGATCGAACGGCGTCATTGAGTATTACAGCATCCTCCTACATCCCCCATCTTTCCTCCCTACCTGGGCCGCGGTCTCCCTCACCGCGGCCCTCCTCTTTGTTCTCGCGCGACGGTGCTGGGAAACTAACTACCCCACCGCCTACTTGACAGCCACCGTGACAGCCACCGGGCCGTCGTCGTCCTCCACGATCGAGCGTCTCGGCCACGTCCGCTGCATGTTCGGCAGGACGTGGCTGTAGATGTCCATCGTGATCCCGATGTTGGCGTGGCCGAGCCGTTCCTGCACGATCTTCGGGTGGACGCCGGCCGCGAAGAGCAGGGTCGCCGCGCTGTGGCGCAGGTCGTGGAAGCGGATGTCCCGCAGGCCGGCGCACACCAGCAGCTTCTTGAAGGAGCGCTCGGTGACGTGGTTGCGCAGGAACGGCTTGCCGACCCGTTGGCGACCAGGTCGAGGTCGTGCCAGGTCGGCCCCGCCAGGAGGCGCGCCTCGCGCTGACGCAGGCGGTGCTTCCTCGAGCGCGTCCAGCGCCTCTTTGATCGAGCGGCGCGACGCATCGTGTCGCGCAGGACCATCCCGGCGCCGGGGCTGCGGCGCGCCTGGCGCTGCACCGTCAGCATGCCGGTCCTCGAAGTCGATGTCGGACCACTTGAGGCCCAGCAGCTCCCCCAGCCGCATCCCGGTCGTCAGGCAGAGCAGGTAGAGCGGGTAGAGGCGATCCGCCCTGGCCGCGGCGAGGAAGCGGCGGATCTCGTCGGCGTCGAGCGGCCGGATCTCGTGGTTCGGCACCCGCGGCGCGTCGATCAGCTCGGTCGGGTTGCGGGCGATCAGGCCCAGCCGCACCGCCTGCTTGAGCGCGCCGTGCAGCAGGGTGTGGACGTGCCGCACCGTCTGCGGGGCCAGCCCGCGGCGCAGCAGGCCGGCGTAGAGGCGCGAGAGGTCCTGCGGTGCGAGCTTCGCCTGTCCGATCGCGGGCGCGATCTGGTGCGCGATGAGCTCGCCGTACCGCTCGCGCGTGCTCGCCCAGCCCGTGCTTGCCCTCCAGCCACGAGGCGAGGAACTGCGCCACCGTCTGCCGGTCGGTCGCCAGGGGCAGCCCGCGGTCGAGGTCGCGCCTGGCGGCGTTCATCTTCCAGAACCTCGCGCTGGGTCTTGCCGTAGTACGTCTTGCGGGCGCGCTTGCCGTCGGGGCCGAAGCCGAGGCTCAGTTGCCCCATCCAGCGCCCGTCGCCCCGCTGGGTGATCGTGCCTTCGTTCGGGCCGCGTGGCCATGCCGATCCTCCTTCTTGTGGTGCCGTTCCGGTCGTCCTGGGGTTCCTGGTGCGGCCTGCGGGGGTGGGGCTACGGCGGGTGCATCGGGTCCTCCTTGGGGCTACGCGTTCGGGTCGAGCCCTCGTCCGTCGGACCTGGAGCAGGATGCTCCTGCCCGACTGGCGAAGTCCGGGGTGGAGCGGTCGAGCCGCAGCGAGGACCCTTCTTGATCCGGGCGGGGGGCGTGGGGGCGAAGCCCCCGCAGCGGCGGGTGCCGCGCGCACGTGACCCGCCCCCGGCCGGGAACTATTACAGGGTGGTGGCGCCGCAGGCCACCACCCCGCCGGTGGGGCGTCGCGACCGCTGGCACGAGAATCGTCGGTAGTGGGTCAATGTGGATCGCCCGCACGCGCCCTCGACCAGCACTGCGTCGGATAGTTGACGTGCAGTGCCACTATGGACATGACCAGACGTTCCATCGAGGTCGCCCGGCGTGCCGTGGGGTACGGATCGAGGCCGTTGTCTATCGGCACGTCCTGGAACACGGGCCGGCCACGGCGGCGGCCTCGCCGTGGCGCTCGGGCAGGATGCGCGCGCTGATCGGCGCGATCCTGGCCCGCCTGCTCGACGCGCGGCGCTTCGTGGTGGCGCGTGAATCCAACCCGTGTATGATGTGGCCCCCGCGCAATCCCCCGACTGGCTTGACCCACTACCGGAATCGTCGGGAGCCGGCAACCGCCTCGTTGCGGAGGGCGAACCACTGTCCGGCGGTAGGCGTCACCTCTTGACGCCTCATGTCGGCAGGGTACACATGAATCAGCACGACGATGCCTCAGGCGACGGCAGGGCTATTGCACCCTCGGTTGGCTCCGCGATGTCCGCGCGCGTCCGGTCGTCATGAACATCGAGGGCTCGCTATCCGCTACCTCTGGTTGGGCATCCTGGGGCTCCTGGTGGCGGCTTACCCGCGAGGTCGAGGTGGGCTCGCCACGATGAGCGCGCCCACGGCCACCCCGGCGATCACACCGTTCCCGCCGGCATCGACGGCTCGCCGCCACGGCCACCCCGATCCCGCCGAGGCCGACCGCCGCGCCGATCCCGCGCGAGGCGGCGAGGGTCGTGAGCGTCACCGACGGGGACACGATCAAGGTGGAGTTCCCCGACGGCCGGCACGGGATCGACACCCCGGAGACGAAGGACCCCGCGCACCGCGGTGGAGTGCTTCGGCGCGGAGGCGAGCGCGAAGAACGCGAACTGGTCGAGGGCCGCCCCGCCCTGGAGAAGGACATCAGCGAGCGCGACCGGTACGACCGCTCCTCCGCTCGTCTCGTGGGCGACGACGGGATCACCTGCCACGCCATGAGTGGGGCTTCGCCGCGTCCTCCAGCTACCCGCCCGACGTGCGCCACCAGGACACCTTCGGCCTTGTGGGGTCGGCCTGCGCCGGGCCGCACCGCCGCTCGCCTGGAACCCAGCCGCGGCCAGTCGTCTCGACCGCCACGCCGACGCCCAGGCGCACGGGCGACGCCGACGCCGAAGGCGACGCATCCAGCCAGCACCCATCACATGCCCGGCCAACCGGCGGCTTTAGCTGCCCCGCCGGCTACCCGGCAACGGAGGGCAACCTCACCACCAGCTCGGGCGACGCGATTTACCACGCCGGTGCTTACAGGCCGACGCACGGCGCTATCGACGCGCGCCCCGCCGCGCTCGCAGCGCTGATCCGCGACGCTGCTCTGTGTGTACCCCTGTCCGGCGTGGTCGCTCATCCGCCGCCCCGCCGGCGCCTGCTGGCTCTCTCCGCGGGCCGCCTCCCTCCCTCCCCTCGCGCTCCCCCGCCATTGGCCAGCGCCTCGCCAGGTTCACCCCTCGCGCATTGGCGGGGAGGTGGCGTTCAGCCGCGAGGCCGAGGGCTAGAGGCGACAACCCGGTGAGGAACGCTGCGGCACAGGTCAACAGCCTACGGGGTTCCGCTGCTCGCGGCGTGAGTGGTGGACTCGGATTTTGCTTGACCCCGCCCTCACCCCCCTCCCTCCCTTCCGCGTCAGCCCGGCGTCGCCGCCACGGTCGGCCGGGCGGCGGTGGATTGTGGAGGGAGGGGATGAGAGCGTGCCCGGATCAGTCCTCGTCGTCGTCGTGGTCGACCTCGGGGTCGGCCATCGCCGGGTCCATCATCCCGCTGTCCATGTCGCCCATCATCGTCGCGGCGAACTCGCGCTGTTCCCGCCGCTCCTCCGGGGAGAGCAGCGCCGCGCAGGGGGTGCCGAAGCGCGGCCGGGCGAACGGCAGGTGCGTGTCGCCGCGCGCCAGGATGTGCAGGCCGTTGCTCATCCGCGTGACCGGGTCGACGCCCGCTGGGAGACCGCCGTCGGCGTCGGGCCGGCCCGCCCCCCACTGGGTGAAGGAGCGCGCGTTGCAGTAGTGCCCGACGAAGGAGCGGCGGAAGCGGTCGGTGGTGAAATTGCGCTTGCTGCGGTGCAGGATGTGCCCGCCGAAGAAGACGACGTCGCCCGCCCGCGCCGGCGCCAGCAGTTGCGGGTAGCGGTCGGCGATCCGGGTGAGGTCGTTCTGCGCGTCGTCGGGGTTGCTGACGCCGCCGACCGCCTCGATGTCGCCGAGGGCGCGGTCGCCGTACTGCCGGCCCTCCTTCGGGGGGTAGACCGGCTCGTGCTGGCTGCCGGCCGCGAACCACATCGCGCCGTTCAGCTCGTCGCAGTCGTCAATGGCGATCCAGGCGCCGCAGAGCGAGTCGGGGTGGGTGGGGATGTAGTAGGTGTCCTGGTGCCAGCCCTGCCCCGGCTTGCCCGGCGGCTTGAGGAAGAGCATCGTCTGCAGCGCCAGCACGTCCGGGCCGATCAGCGCCTGGAGGACATCGAGCACGCGCGGGTGGAGCAGGTAGCGCTCGTGCAGCTCGAGCTTGCGGTGGAGCATGTGGATACGCAGGAAGTACTCGGCCTTCTCCTCGGGCGAAAGGTGCTCGGGCGGCGCCTCCAGCCCTTGCATCGTCGTCCCGGTGTCGGCGCGGGGATCGCGCGCGCCCATGCGCGTGCCCTGCTGCTCGGGCAGGCGGCCCTGCATCAGGTCCTCGGTGTGCCGGCGCAGTTCGGCGATCTCCTCCGCCGACACCAGCCCCGGCACCACCAGGAACCCCTGCTCCCGGAAGGTGCGGTACTCGCGGACGGAGACGCGGTACGGCGCGGGCGCGACTTGCGCGGGATTGCTCGTCTCCCGCGCGGGGGACGCGACCATGATCGGCTCCTTTCCTCTGACACAACGGCGGCAACTACCGTCCAGTATGCGCCAGGCCGGGCCGGGAGGCCATAGCCGGGATTGACCGGAACATGCCCGAAATTGATCGCGGCGCGATCGGTGGGGTCACGACTGCCGGCGCGGCGGGGGCGTCGTGCGGAGCAGGCGGCGGGGGGGCGGGGCGCCGGCGTCGAGCCGCTGGCGCAGGGCGCGCGGCGAGTGGCCGAACGCCTCCTTGAAGCGCCGGGAGAAGTGGAACGGGCTGGAGAAGCCGAAGATCGTCGCGATCTCGCCGACCGAGTAGTTGCTGCGCGCCAGGAGGACCGCCGCCCGCTCCAGCCGCGCCAGCCGCACCGTCTCCACCGGCGATCGGCCGGTCGCCGCCTTGAAGAGGCGGCAGAGGCGCTCGCGGTTGACGCCCGCCACGCCGGCCAAGTCCGCCAGGGCGATCGCGGCGTCCGGCTCCCGCTCCAGGCGCTCGTGGATGTAGGCTTCGACGCGCGCGACCGCTGGGGGCGCCGCCTCGCGTGGCAGGTCGCCGATCGCGGTCTGCCCGCCGACGAACGCGGCCAGCAGGTGCGCGATCGTCAACTCGCACTGCCAGGCGTGGCCCACGGCCGCCCAGGTCAGCAAGTGCTGGAAGAGGGGCCGGAGGATGTCGCCGTCGGCCGCCGGGCGCACCACGGGCCAGTCGGCCGGCGGGGGCCAGTCGTCCGGCGCGGCCAGGAGGTCGAAGTGGAAGAAGCCGTGCCGCGTCCGCCGCTGGGGGTCGAACCGGAAGGAATCGGTGTCGCCGGCTTGGCAGAGGACGATCGCGCCCGGCGGCGCGGCGAACGCCTGCGCGCCGCGCCGGTACTCCACGTCGCCCTCAATGATCCAGACGAACTCGTAGTCGCGCAGCCGCCGCGGGCCGAAGGTGGCCCCGGGTGGGTAGGTCGCCACCCCGATCGCTCGCGGACGGGTCACGCGCAATTGCTCTAGCACGGGGCTACGATACAGCAATCCACGGGCGCCGGCAAGCGTGCGGTGCAGCCGGGCATGGCATGGCGGTTGCTGTTGGCGGGGCTGCGCCGCGTCGCCCGCCGGGCGGCCGGGGGGCGCGGGATCGGGAGGCGAGGGCAGGGTGGGGTTCGACCGGCGCGACATTCGACCGGCCATGGATGTCTACACGCGCGACGATGTCTACCTGGGCACCGTCCGCGCGATCATCCCCGGCCCCGTCGCGCCGCCCGGCGCGCGGGCGCCGAAGGGCGCGTGCCAGTCGAGCGCGGTCGGCGGCGAGGTGCTTGGCCCGGCGCCGACGCGCGAGATCGGCAACCGGGGGCCGGACACACAGTCGGCCCGCGCGGCCTACGCGACCGCCCCCGACGGGGCGCGGCCCCTCGGCGCCGGCGCGCTGGTCGTCGGCAGGTGGTGGGGCCTCGTCGGCCGGCGCACGATCCCGCTCGACGCCGTGCAGACGGTCTCGCTGGAGCGTGTCGTCCTCAACATCCCGCACGACCAACTGCCGGACGGCGCCGCGCGCTGAACGCCTCAAGTCACGCCGTGATCGGCTGGGTCACGCCGACTTTCGATACCGCTAGCGCAATCCCAAGCGGGAACTTCCCCCACCATCCGCTCGGCAAATGGTCCGCTGACAGTGCAAGCGAGGCCACCAAATACTGTTGCAAGGGGCGGGACCGGCCGATGTCACCACCACCCCTTGCAGCTACGACATGTCGACGGTGCTGTCGCCGGATCAGCCGGTGACCGGGCGCTGGGGCGCGTGCGGGCTGTCGCGGAGGTTGGGGCGGTCCCAGATGTTGGCGCACTCCGCGCACACGTCCTCCGGGACGAGTCCGAGCCGCATCAGGACAGCGAAGATCTTGCAGCCGACGCAGAAGGCGAAGGCCGACTCCAACGTGGCGAACACCGCCATCAGGGCGACGAGGGTGTAGGCGGCGGTCGTGCGCCGGAAGACGAGCGCCAGGAGGGCCGCGGTGAGCGACACGACCGCCCCGAGGGCCTGGGCGAAGCGCTTCGGCGGCCCGGCGACCGGCTTGGGCGCGACCGGCAAGCGCGGGACGACGACGCGGGTGGCGAACTGGCCGAGCGGGCTGAGGGTCGGCCCGGTCAAGGCGCGGGCGACGAAGCCATAGGCGAGCGGCACGAGCAGCCAGGGCCGGCGGGTGGCCAGGGTGAGCAGTGACATGAGCAGAACGCCGGCGGCGACGACGCGCGCCGCGACCTCATTGACCGGGTTGGGGAAGCCGAAGATCTCGCGTATGCGCATAGTGGCGTGCCTGTCCCTTCCGTCTGGCCGCAGCCCCGAACGCCGGTGAACCGTCCAGCCACAGCCATACACCGGGGGGCCGGGGGGAGGCAAACGCGACCCGGCGGGGTGTTGCGCTACGTCCGTCGCCGCTCGTCAGCCCGCGCCAGCGCGAACGTCGCTTGCGGGTCGTCGGCCGAGGCCCGCCCGGCGTAGAGGATCGCGTAGCGGAACAGTAGCCCGCCGGTCAGGATCAGGGCCGACGTCAGGGTGGTGGCCGCGCGCGACGGCGCCCGGCTGCGCACGATGCTCCCCGCCCGGAGCGCCAGCGGCGCCCCCAGGCCGATCCCCAGCACGCCGAGGCGGTAGACCCGGCCGAGGCGGCCAGTCACCAGCGGGCGCGCGATCGTCTCGCCGAGCCCGCCGCGGACGGCGAGGAGCAGGGCGAGTTCGGCCACCGTCGCGACCGTCTCGAGCCGCTCCAGGCGCCGGCGTCCCGCCTCGCCCGAGCCCGGCGTGAGGGCGAGGATCAGCGCGATCGCCGCGGTCGCGTTGGACATCGACGAGGCGAGGAAGAGCGGCCCCATCAGGAGCGCCCGCTTGGTCCAGAGCGGGACCGCGGTCGCCGCCAGCAGGGTGCCGGTGTAGCCGCTCAGGGCGAAGGCCGGCGCCAGGCCGAGGAGGTTGAGCCCCCGCTCCGGCACGGCCCGCCCCAGGCGCGCGAGCGCGGTGTCCCGCCCGAGCAGGCCGTCCTCCGCCGCCTGGCCGAGCGCCGTGAGGGCGCAGACGCCGCCGAAGAGAGTCAGGACCCAGGTGCCGACCGACAGCGGCGAGCGGATCTTGACGACGCGCAGCATGTGGTGGAAACGTTCCGGGCGCCCGAGGTCGAGGATCAGGAGGACCGGGCTGGGGATCAGCGTCGCCAGCGCCAGGTAGCGCCCCGCCCGCGCGATCCGCCGGCTCTCCGCGTCGTCGAACAGGCGGGCGATCCCGGCGATCGCGTAGCTCGCCCCGGCGATCCCACCGAGGAAGAAGTAGAGGACGATCAGCCAGTTCCATTGGGGCCGGTGGATCGCCGGGAGGCCATAATAGCTGTCGCGCGCCTCGTCCCCCGCCGACTGCCCGCCGCCCTCGCCACCGTCGCGCCTGGCCTCCCACCGCCGCTCGTACGCGGGGCGCGGGGCGCCTGGCGTGGGGCGTGACGAATCTTCCGCTCCCCCGACCCTCTCTTCACGCCCCACGCCCATTTCGCGTTCCACGCTCCACGCTCCACGCCCTACGCCCCACGCCCCACGGCCTACGCCCCGCCGCGCTCCCGCAGGGAGAAGAACGCGGCCACGCCGAGGGCCACCGCCGTGCCGATCGTCGTCAGGTAACTGGGCATCGTCTTCCGCTGCGGCAGTTCCGGCCGCGCCGGCAGGTTGTAGACCTCGGGCGGGGCGGTGAGGATGAAGAAGGCGTTGAGCCCCTCGATCCCGCCCCCGCCGCCGACCGTGCGGTCGCCGTAGATGTAGGCGCCCGCCACCCCCCGCCCCTGCAAGGTCTCCACGCGGCCGCGCGCCCGCGCCAGCAGTTCGCCGACCAGCCCGAACTGGATCGAGTCGGTCGGGCAGGACTTGGCGCAGGCCGGCTCCAGCCCGTCCTTCAGCCGGTCGTAGCAGAGGGTGCATTTGTGCGCCTTGTGGTCGGTCGCGCTCAGCGCCGGCACCCCGAACGGGCAGGCCGGCAGGCAGTAGCCGCAGCCGTTGCAGACGTCCTGCTGGATCACCACCGTGTCGAACTCGGTGCGGACGATCGCCCCGGTCGGGCAGGCTTGCAGGCACCCCGCCTCGACGCAGTGTTTACAAACGTCGCTCAGCATCAGCCAATCGCTCTGGAAGGGCTGCAGGTCGGTCGGGCGCCGCCCGTCGCCCCCGTCGAACCGCTCGATGAAGGCGACGTGCCGCCAGGTGGCCGCGCCGAGATCTTTGGTGTTGTCATAACTGAAGCCGGTCAGGCCGAAGTCGTCGGCCGGCAGCCCGTTCCAGGCCTTGCAGGCGACCTCGCAGGCCTTGCAGCCGATGCAGAGCGTCGTGTCGGTCAGGAAGCCGACCGCGCCGGGCCGCGCGCCGGTCGGCCCGGTGAGGACTAAGTTGGAACCGGATCGCGTCGCCCCACTGTGCCGCATCCCGCGCCCCTCCACTCAGTCCTCAGCCCTCAGCCCTTCTTCCGCAGGTTGCAAGTGAAGGCTTTCGCCTGGTGGATGCGCGAGTTGGGATCCTCGACCAGCGGGCTGAGGTCGTTGGCGATCGCACCCCGCGCCAGGCCGCCGAAGCCGAAGTGCCAGGGCAGCCCGATCTGGTGGACCGTCCGGCCGTCGATCGTCAGCGGTCGCAGCCGCGCGGTGACCAGGGCGCGCGTCTCGATCTCGCCGCGCAGGGTCGAGAGGACGACCCGGTCGCCGTTGTCGACCCCGTGCTCGCGCGCCAGCTCCGGGCTGATCTCGACGAAACCCTCCGGTTGCAGCTCGGCCAGCCACGGCACCCAGCGGCTCATCCCCCCCGCCGTGTGGTGCTCGGTCAGCCGGTAGGTGGTGATCACGTAGGGGAAGCGCGGGTCGCCGACCGCGTGATAGGGGTTGTCCGGCCGCTCGAAGGTCGGGGCGACCGGGCTGCGCGCCTGCTCCGGGTAGAGCACGTTGCCTACCGGTGTCTCCCACGGCTCGTAGTGCGTCGGCAGCGGTCCGTCCTTCAGCGAGGGGCCGCTGAAGAGCGCGCCCTTCCCGTCGGCCATGCGGACGAACGGCGCGTCGCCGGGGTGCGCCGCGAGGCCCCGCGCGTCGGGCGGCGGCCGGTAGCCGGGCGGCTTGGTCGCCGGGAAGTCGGGCACGTCGTGGCCGGCCCAGCGGCCCTCGGCGGCGTCCCACCAGATCCACGCCTTGCGCTCGCTCCAGGGGCGGCCCGCCGGATCGGCCGAGGCCCGGTTGTAGAGGATACGCCGGTTGGCGGGCCAGGCGAAGCCCCAGCCGAGCGCCGCCCCCTCGTCCCCCCGGCGGTTGCGGGCCAGGTTCGTGCCCTCCTGCGGCGCGATGCCGGAGTAGATCCAGCAGCCGCAGGCGGTCGAGCCGTCGTCCCGGAGCGCGTCGGCGTCCGGCACCGGCCGGCCGTCGGCGACGGTGTAGCCGTTGATCTCCCGCACGACGGCGTCGAGATCGATCTCCCCGCGCGGCCCGCCCGTCGGGTAGTCCCAGGTCAGGGCGGCGATCTGCCGGCCGCGCGGGCTGTCGTCCCCCCGGTAGAGCTCCTTGAGTCTCTGCCCGAGGCGGCAGACGAAATCGGCCTCGGAGCGCGCCGCGCCGGGCGGGCCGACCGCCTTGTCGTGCCACTGGACCAGCCGCTGGGTGTTGGTGTAGGAGCCGTCCTTCTCCGCCGTCAGCGCGGCCGGCAGGAAGAAGACCTCGGTCTTGATCGCCGCCGGGCGCACCGCGCCGCCGCGCACCTCCGGCGCGTCGTGCCAGAAGGCCGCGGTCTCGATCTCGTGGACATCGCGCACGACCAGCCAGTCGAGGTTCGCCAGTGCCTGGCGTCCGAGGACCGCGTTCTGCCCGCCGACCGCCGGGTTCTGCCCCATGCAGAAGAGTCCCTTCATGGCGCCGTCCTTCATCAGCAGGAGCATCCGCTGGAAGGAATAATCGTCGGCGATCTTCGGCAGCAGGTCGTAGGCGAACCCGTTCTCCGGCCTGGCGCTGTCGCCGTAGTAGGCCTTCAGCAGGCTGATCAGGTACTTCGGCAGCTCGTGCCAGATGCCGGTCTCCAGCCGCTCCGCCCCCAGGAACGCGTCGAGCGAGCGGTGTTGGGGCGTGGCGGTCGGCATCGGGATGTAGCCGGGGAGCAGGTTGTAGAGGGTCGGGATGTCGGTGGAGCCCTGGATCGTCGCGTGGCCGCGCAGCGCCAGGATGCCGCCGCCCGGCCGCCCGATGTTGCCGAGCAGGAGTTGCAGGATCGCGCAGCAGCCGATGATCTGCGTGCCGGTGGTGTGCTGCGTCCAGGCCACCGCGTAGGCGAACACCGCCGTCCGGTCGCGCCCCGAGTTGTTGACGAGCGCCTCGGCCACCCGCAGGAAGCGATCCCGCGGCACGCCGCAGGCGCGCTCGACCATCTCGGGGGTGTAGCGCGCGAAATGCCGCCTGACGATCTGGAAGACGCAGTGCGGGTCCTGGAGGGTCGGGTCGGTCCGCGCCTCCTCGGGCCGGCCGGTCGCCGCGCCCCCCTCCCGCGACTGCACGTCCTGCTCGGGCTGCTGGGCCGCGCCGGGGTCGGTCCCGGACCCGGCGTACTGCCAGGTCTCGGTGCTGTATGCACCCCGCCCGGCGTTGTAGCCGGAGAAGAGGCCCGCCAGTTCCTCGGTGTCGCGGAACGCGGGATCGATGATCGTCGCCGCGTTGGTGTAGTGGACGACGTACTCCTTGAAGAAGGGGTCCGTGTGCCAACGCGCGCTGTTGACGACGTGGTTGACCAGCGCGCCGAGGAAGACGAGATCGCTCCCCGCGCGCAGGGGGACGTGCAGATCGGCCAGGGCGGAGGTGCGCGTGAAGCGCGGGTCGATGTGGATGACCGTCGCGCCCCGCTCCTTCGCCTTCATCACGAAGCGGAAGCTGACCGGGTGGTTCTCGGCCATGTTCGCGCCCATGATCACGATGCAGTCGCTGTTGGCGAGGTCCTGCTGGAAGGTGGTCGCCCCGCCCCGGCCGAGCCGGGCGCCCAGACCGGGCACGGTGCTGGAGTGTCATATCCGCGCCTGGTTCTCCACCGCGACGATCCCCAGCCCCGCGGTGAAGAGTTTCTTGATCAGGTAGTTCTCCTCGTTGTCGAGCGTCGCGCCGCCGAGGTGGCCGATCGCCAGCGTCCGGTTGACCGGCAGGCCCTCCGCGTCGGTCTCCTCGAACGCGGCGTCGCGCGTCTCCTTGACCAGGCGCGCGATCCGCTCGATCGCCCAGTCGAGCGGCTTCTCCTCCCAGCGGGCGCCCCCCGGCGCGCGGTACTTGACGGTGGTGATGCGGTCGGGGCTGTTGACGAGCCCGAGGGTCGCGGCCCCCTTCGGGCAGAGGGTGCCGCCGTTGATCGGGCTCTCGTAGTTCCCCTCGATGGCGATGATGCGCTCGTCCTTGGTGTAGACGAGCTGGGAGCAGCCGACCGCGCAGTAGGGGCAGACGCTGACGGTGGCCGTCGCGCCGCGGGTACGCGCGTGGATCTCGCGAGTCCGCTTGCTGATCGGGTTCGGGACCAGGCCCACGTAGTTCTTCAACCGCCCGGTCAGCCCCATCGCGCCCTCCCCCTCCCGCCGCGACCGCCCGCGTCCACCGCGCCGCGGGTAGCACGATCCGTGCCGCTCACGCCACGGTATGGAAGTTGCAACCCTCGGGCGGAAGGCTGGTCGCCGCCCGCGCGGCCGTGGCCGGGCGAGGCGGCGGATCGGTCGAGGAGCGACACTGAGGAGGGATACACCATGAGCGAGCAGCAGGACCAGCAGCGACCCGACGTCGACGCCACCGAGCCGGCGGAAGGGGACTACCTCACGCCGCGGGAAGTTGACGCGAACTTGCAGCAGGCGATGCGCCGCGAGGCCGCCACCCGCGACGAATTGCCGCCCGAGGATCAGGTATTCGACAGCGCCAATCAGGGGAGCATGGGGCCGCAGGGCGCCGGGCACGGCCGGCGCTCCGGCAGGCACAGCTAGCCCGCCGCGCACGGTCGGCGGGCGCGGGCCACGAAGATCGCAGGAGTTGCACGGGCTGCCCCAACGGGGGCGGCCCGTCTCGCGTCGTGCCTTCGGAGGTCGTCAGTGGAGCATCGGGGGGGCCGGGCCGCGCGGGGTTCCCGCCGCGAGGAACGGTGGGGTCGCGCGGCGCGTCTTAGTAGGGACACCGATCGGGTGCCCCGGCCCGATCCGCGCGTCCACCCGCCCGCCGCCCTCCGGCGGCCGGGCCAATCCACGGGAGCTGCATGAGACCCCATCACCACTTGCGCGACCTCCGACGGCGTTGCGCTATCCTCTGCCTGCTGATCACCCTCAGCCTCGGCCTGGCGACCGCGGCCACGGCCTGTTCTGACGCCGCACAGCCGGTGCCCGCGCCGACGGTCGCCAGCGCGCCCGCCGTCGCCGCGACACCGCCACCAGCGACCCGCGTCGCCAGTCCCTCGCCCGGTGGCATAACTCCCTCCGCCCCGCGCGGCACGCCCCCGGCCGGCGCGGCGACCGCCACCCGGTCGACACCGCCAGCCGTCACCCGAGCCGGGACCCCGACGACCCGCGCGGCGGCGGGGCCGACGCCGACCAATGTGCCGGGGCCGGTCGCGATCCCGACCGCGCCACCGCTGGCCGACCGCCCGGCGCTCCAGACCGCGCGCTTCCGCTTCTTCGATCCGGAGGGGACGCACGGCGCGCAACTCGCCCTCCTCGGGGCGGAGGCCGACGCCATCTACGACTACGTCAGCGGCCGCACCGGGCTCCGCCTCGACCGCCCGATCGCTGTCGTCGTGCAGACGCCCGCGCCGGGGAACTGCCCGGCGCGCGGCGTGGCCTTCAGCGGCGGCGAGCGGATCGGCCTCTTCGCCGGCCCCGAGACGTCCGCCGAGCAGTTGCGCGCGGTGCTGGCGCACGAGACGGTCCACATCCTGCACTTCGCCGCCGTGCGCGACGGCCGCACCGACCTGACCCTGGCCGAGGGCCTCGCCAACTGGGCCAGCCTCCGCTACTGGTCGGCCTGGCAGGGCTTCGCCTCGTTCGAGGACGCGACCCGCGCCTACCTGGCCGACGGGCGTTTCGTGCCGCTCGACGATCCCCCTGCCGACTGCACGGTCCCGCGCCGCGACGTCATTTACAACGAGCGCGCGTCCTTCGTCGGCTATCTGATCGACCGCTACGGTTTCGACCGCCTCCTCGCCGCCTCCGGGACGGAGGTCCCGGCGTCGGGCGGCAGCCTGGAGCAGGTGGCCGACTACCAGGCCGTCTACGGGCAGTCCTTCGCGCAACTGATCGCCGACTGGCTGGCCTGGGTGCGCGCCGGCGCGACCGGGTCGTGAGCGGGCGCCGCCCCCCAGCGCCACGCCGCGACTGCGCCAGGGGCGCCGCGGTTCATCAGCAGGGCACGCACCCGGCCCGCCGGATCGTCCGTACAGGCGGCCCGTGGTAGAATAGCGCTCGTTCGCCGCCCGTTCGGGGCGCGACGTTTGGTCGGGCATCCCTGGGGAGAGTGCCGGCTGCGCCGGCGCCAGGTCGGGTCATTCTCGGAGGGGTGCTGGCCGGAGCAGGGGAGCAACGCATGCATTCTGAGCGGCGTGTACATGGTCGGCCCGCGGAACAGTCGCCGCGACCGCGGCCACTGGCGCCGCTGTTCCTCGGCGTGCTCGT
>JAUJMV010000004.1:189637-209537 GCA_030446685.1 Thermomicrobiales bacterium
CGGAACAGTCGCCGCGACCGCGGCCACTGGCGCCGCTGTTCCTCGGCGTGCTCGTGCTTAGTCTGATCCTCAGTGCCTGCGGCGGCGCGGCGCCGACGGCGACGACCGCCCCCGTGCCGGCTGCACCCACGACCGCCCCCGCGGCGACACCGGCCGCGCCGCAGCCGACGGCGACGCAGGCCGCCGCCGCTCCTGCCGCCACAACGGCGGCCGCGCCGTCAGGCGCCCCGACGCCGCGCCCGGCGACCACCCCCGCGCCGCAGTCGACGGCCTTCCCGATGCAGGGGCCGCACATCGGCTACGGGATGAACGTCTGGCTGCCGGGCACCGACCAGGATCGTGTGCTCGATCTGCTGACCGGGGCCGGATTCGGCTGGGCGCGCCAGTGGATCGCCTGGGAGGGCATCGAGCCGACCAAGGGGAACTACGACTGGAAAGTGCTCGACGAGGCGGTCGCCGCGGCCGAGCGCAATGGCGTGAAGCTCCAGATCGTCTTCCTCCGCTCACCCGAATGGGTGGGAGCCAATCGCGGCATCCCGAAGGACAAGACCCTCTACGCGAACGTCCTCTCCGCGATGGCGAAGCGCTACAAAGGCCGGATCGCCGCCTACGAGATCTGGAACGAGGCGAACCTGGCGGGCGAGACCGGCGGCCAGGTGAACGCCGCCGAGTACGTCGGGTTACTGAAGGCGGCCTTCCCCACCGTGAAGGCCGCCGACCCCGGCGCGTTCGTCGTCTACGGCGGGTTGACCCCGACCGGGGTGAACGATCCGGCGGTCGCCATCGACGACGTGACTTTCCTGCAGCAGACCTACGCGATCAACGGGGGCGAGGTCAGGCGCTACTTCGACGTCCTCGGCGCGCATACCGGCGGCATGAGTAACCCGCCCGAGACCCTCTGGCCGGACGATCCGGGGCCGGGGCCGGGGTACTACGAGCACCGCAGCTTCTACTTCCGCCGCGTCGAGGATCTGCGCCAGGTGATGGAGCAGAACGGCGACAGCGCGAAGCAGATCTGGCTGACCGAGTTCGGCTGGACGACGAAGAACCAGGCGAAGGGCTACGAGTACGGCGCGGCCAACAGCGAGCAGAACCAGGCCGACTACCTCGTCCGGGCCTACCAGTGGGCGCGGGAGAACTACCCCTGGATGGGCGTGATGTTCATGTGGAACCTCAATTTCTCCACCATCACCAAACCGGACGACGAGAAATTCCCCTGGAGCGTCGTCAACAGCGACTACTCGCCCCGCCCGGCCTACGAGGCCCTCAAGCGGATGCCGAAGGAGTAGCCGAGGGCATGCCTACGCGGGCCAGTCGCGGGGCCTGTCACGCATGTCCGCGTCGGAGAGGCGCCGCCACCCCGCTGTCGATGCGCGACTCGCCCCCTAGCACGGCCAACAGGGGCGGGGTGCGGCGCCGGTGGGCGGCCCGCACCGCCGTACGCACAGGTCCGGCAGGCGCGTGGCGGTCGGTTGCTGCGCCAGGGCGCGCCGCTAGGGTGGGGGGGCGGGACTATCGGCTGACCTCCTCGGCGCGGGAACCAGCCGCGGCGGGGGCAGACCGACTTAGCCAGAGCAGGGAGGAACGGCCCGCTGAAGATGACAAACGCTGCTATCGCCCATCGACGCCTGTACAACCAGCGCATCGTCGGACCGAAGTTTGCTAGCCCTGGCGAGGTGGTGCGCTGGTTGGGAGCTATCCAGGCACAGGATTATGCGCAGGCACTTTGGGCGATCGGCCTGCGCATGCAGCGGCCGACGGTGACTGACATAGAAGGGGGTATTGCCGAGCGAACGATCGTCCGGACCTGGCCGATGCGCGGCACCATCCATTTCGTGCCGCCGGAGGATGCGAAATGGATGCTGAAGCTGTCGGCTTCGCGCATGATCGCCAGGGATGGGCGAAGGCTGGAGCAACTGGGACTCGATGCTGCAATCATCGAGCGTTGCAAGGAGCTGTTTTACAACGCGCTGAGGGGCGGCAAGCGCTTGTCTCGTTCAGGCATGATGGCGTTGTTGGAGGACGCCGGCATTCGTACCGGCAATCAACGCGGTTATCATATCCTGTGGCACACGGCTCAGACCGGCCTGATCTGCCTCGGGCCGATGCGGGACAAAGAGCAGACATTCGTGCTGTTGGACGAGTGGGCGCCCAATTCCCGGGAGTTATCCCGCGAGGAGGCCCTCGCCGAACTCGCCGGGCGGTATTTTGCCAGCCATGGGCCGGCGACCGTTCACGACTTCGCCTGGTGGGCGGGCTTGACGATCACCGAGGCAAAGGCGGGGCTCGAAGCGGCAAATCCGAGGCCGATCGCGGAGAAGATCAATGGTAAAGATCATTGGATGACCGAAGAGGCCCTGAACTATGCGCACGATGATTCTCGTGTCTATCTGCTTCCGGGGTTCGATGAGTATCTGCTCGGCTACAAAGACCGCGGCGCCGTACTCGCCGTGGAACATGCGCCCCGAATTGTCCCGGGCAGCAACGGCGTGTTCCTGCCGACAATCGTCGTCGCGGGCCAGGTCGTCGGCACCTGGAAACGGAGGCTCAAGAAGAACGCTGTTGATGTAACACTGACCCCCTTCACGCAACTCGGCGACGCGGAAGGGAGCGTTATCGAGGCGGCACGCTGTTATGGCGCCTTTCTGGGATTGCCGTTATCGTCAGCAACAATAGAGGCGAGCAAGTAATCGAGAGCGTTTCCTGATCCCACCGCCGAGGCCCTTGTGCCGGTACAATCGCACTCCATAGATCTGAACTTTTTGCCGCTCACCGATCCTCGACGCACACGCAAAAGCCGGCCCGGCGCTCCCCACGCCGGGCCGGCTTTCTTGTTCAGGGTTGGTGCTACCGACCGGAGGGTCTAGTAGCGGTCGCGGCCGTAGCCGCCACCGGCGTAGCTGCTGGAGGCCCGCTTCTCGGCGAAGCAGTCCGAGCAGTAGACCGGCTTGTCGCCGCGCGGCTGGAAGGGGACCATGGCTTCCTTGCCGCACTGGCTGCACGTCGCGGCGAACATCTGGCGCTGGGGCCGGTCGTACCCGCCGCCCGCGCTGTAGCCGCCGCCGGAGTAGCTGCCGCCGCCCTGCTGTGCCTTGCGCGCCGACCGGCACTCCGGGCACCGCCCAGGCTGGTTGACCAGCCCGCGGCTCGCGTAGAACTCCTGCTCACCTTCCGTCCACACGAACTCTTGTCCGCAGTCACGGCAGGTAAGAGTCTTGTCCTGATAGCTCAATTTCGCACCCTTTCGAAGGATTCAACATGACCGATACTGTGGATTAGTTCGACTGCGAAACGAGACTGGCAGGACGGCGGGGAGTTCCGCCCGGCGGCACGAGCGCAAGGTCAACTAGTCCGACTGCTACTATACCCGATCTGCGGAACCTTTGCAAGTATTATGCCTCGGGAATCGCGGATAATGCTCATTTGTCCCTTAATGACACACGACAGCGGGCACCTTCCGGGCCGGGGGGCCATTGTCTGTCCCCAGTCGGCCCGGCCGGACTCGGTCGTCGAGGGGTGGAAGCGCCCGCCGCGCGCCTTGCGGGCGGGCGCTCAGGGCCGCGTGAATTCGCCGAGCGCGAGCCCTGCGGGCGGCAGGGGGGTGCCGTCGGCCGCGACGCCGGGGAGTAATTCCCCATTGGTCTTCTCCTCCCAGGAGAGCCAGACCGTGTAGCGGCCGGAGGGCAGATCGGCCGGCAGGCGCAGGACCGGCAAGTCGCGCACGCGGTCGCCCGCCCGCCACAGGCGCGGCGCGGCGACATCGGCCAGCGGGTACTGGCGCCACTCGGCCACGGTCGCGCCGTTCGCATCGCGCACCCGCAGCACCGGCAGGAAGTCGCCGGGGGGCGGCGCGACGACGTCCCAGGTGAAATCGCCGGCGATCGCGTCGCCGCCGAGGCGCGCCCCGGCGCCGGTCAGGATGATGCCCCGCCCCCGGCGGGTGTCGAAGCGCGCGCCGGCCGGGTTCCGCGCCGCGCCGCCCGGCCGGATCTCCCCGACGCGGCGCACCCGCGCGCCGTCCCCGCCCATCTCGACCGTGTAGACCGCGTCGACGCGCCGCGCCAGGGCGTCGAACTCGTCGAGGCCCGCCGGCCCGCCGTGCGTGTTGAAGTCGTACTTCCAGCCGTTGAGGTCGGGGTAGTAGCCGCGCGACTCGATCGCCGGCTGGACCCCGCGGTGGAGGTAGACCGAGCGCCCGAGGCCGATGTAGCCCGGCAGCGCCGTCAGGCTGACGTGACCGACCGGGTACTCGGGGGCCTTCGGCGCGAACCAGGCCGGGACGTTGAGGAAGAGGAGCGGACGGCCCTCGTGGCTCGCCGCCGCGTCGGCCACGCCCTCGACCAGCGTCGTCCCCTCGGCCCACATGTCGCGGCGCACCCCGATGAAGGCGAGGCTCTGGGCGACGACCGCGACGAGCAGCAGGCCGCTGATCGCGCGCCAGCCCCAGGTGAGCGCCGCCGAGCGGAAGCGCAACGACGGGAGCAGCCCCCACAGCGCGGCGATCGCCGGGGCGGCCGGATAGAGCAGGCGCGGCGCGTCCTCGACATAGGCCCAGGACAGCACGAGCCAGGCCGGCGTCAGCACCACCGCCGCCGCCCCGACCGCCAGCACCGGCGCCCACGGCCGGCGCCCGAGCGCGTAGAGCCCCAGCAGCGCCAGCAGGGTCGCCGCGATCGCCGGCCAGAGCGCGGCGACCGGGTCGAAGTCCCACCGCGCGCCCCAGCCCTGCAACCGCGCCGCGACCGGGTAGATCACCCCCTGGAGGAAGAAGCGCGCGTTCGCCCCGAGCGCGGCGGTCGACAACCCCTCCTCGCGCGCGAACTTCGGCACGGTGAACCAGGACCAGAGGAACGCGGTGGTCGCCAGCGCGTGCAGCGCCGGCCACCACGCGGGCCGGCGCGAGCGGGAGCGGACCAGGATGACGATCTCCAGGCCCACGATCAGCGGCAGCAGCACCGGCCCGCTCTCGTGCGTCCACAGCGCGACGATCGCCAGGGCGACCGAACCGAGTAATTGCGGATTGAACCAGTTGAGGGCCGAGCCGCTTGATTCCCGCCCAGTCACCCCCCCGTCATTCCGCAATCCGCAATCCGCAATCCGCAATCGAGCGTCGTGGTAGAGGAGCAGCGAGCCGAGGATGCAGGCGGTCATCAGCGGGTGGAAGAGGGTGTGCGCGCCGAAGACCGCCTGGTAGCTGAACGGGTAGGTGATGAAGAGGACCGCCGCGACCAGGCCCCAATGCCCTCCCGTCAGCCGGCGCAGCAGCACGTAGAGGAGCCAGCCATTGAGCGCGTGCGCCGCCAGCGTCAGGCCGTGCAGGGCTGCCGGGCTGTAATAGCCCTGCACGGCGTGCAGAGCCTTCCAGATGATGAAGGGGATCGGCCGGTAGTAGGCGTAGCCCTCGGAAGAGCGCAGTAGCGACCAGACCGAGCGCCCCTCGGCGCGGGGCAGGTCGAGCGGGTCGTCGAAGGTGAAGGCGAAGCCGAGCGCCTGCCCGTAGACGGCCGCCACCAGCGCGCCGCAGAGGAGCAGCGCCAGCCACGAGCCGTGGCGATCCAGCAGCCGCCCGGCGACGCCCGCCAGTTCCTTGCCCTCCACCCCCGTGCGCGCGGGCGCCATTGGCGGCCCGGCCGGGGGCGCGCTAGACCGCCCGGCCGTCGAGATCGGCGAGACTCTAGCGGGCGCGTGCGGCATTGCCCGCGCCCACCAGTTCTGCCCGAACCGCGTCCGCCAACCGCCGGTCGCCACGGTCCTCTCCGGTGCCGCCACGCTCGCGTCGCTGCCTGTGGTACGCCGCAACGGGATGATACACCAGCCGCCCCGTCCGGACCATCGGAGACGGCTCCCACGGCCTCCCAACATTGAGAGGAGAGGGCCAGGGGCCGGCCCTCGTTTCCGGCCTCCGTTCGAAAAGCAAACGCCCGGATTGTGGGCAGGTTGCGACGGCTCGCGGCCACTCGCGCTACGGCCTGTGGCGTCACCCTGTTAGCGGACGATAAGTTCTCCCGTGGGGCCAGCCCAGCGATCGAGTTCACGACCGCTCGGCAATTCCACTAGCCGCAGCGTATACTCGGTCGAGTTCCCTTGGTAACTCCCGCCCTGCTTGAACGAGCCGACCAGAAGCGCCTGTCCGTCCGGCATCGGCGCGAGATCGAAAGCCGGCGCGGGCAATGGAACCTCCGCGATCTTCTCCAGTGCCGCGGTGTCGACGACCCAGACCGTCGTGCTCGACCCGAAGCTCCCGACCTGTGTGCTCGGTGCCGCCAGCAGGAAGAGGCGTGTCCCGTCCGCCGATAGGCGGGGTCGGTGGTAGGGAACAGCGAGCGATAGCGTAGCACCGGCGGTCAGATCGCGCGCCCGAGTCGTCGTGCGGGTGGCGAGATCGACTTCCGTGAGCAGGCCGGCCCGCGTCACGACCCAACAATGGCGCCCGTCCGCGCTTACGGCCGCGCCGACGCCGCCTACCGGCATGGCGGCGACCTGCCGCTCCTGGCGCGGGTCAATCACCAGCACGGCTCCTCGTAGATCGGGGCCGGCCGGGCAGAGCACGACGACATTCCCATCAGGCAAGGCGAATAGGCTTGCCACGCCGCACCCACCGCGCCACGGGTTGTCGAGCGGGATGCGCCCGGTGAACGCGCCCCGCGCCACGTCGTAGATCGCGAGGCCGTAGGCGACATCATCCGCGCCCGTAGGTGGAGCGTCCGGGCGCGCGGGATCGGCGGAGGTGGCCGTCTGGACGTAGACCTGTCGGCCATCGGTCGACACGGCGACTACCTTGGCGGTGCCGAGGGAGCTGATGGCGTTGGGAAGTGGGGTGCGCCGGATGACCCGCATCTCCGGCGTTTCCAGCTCATTGAGCCGCCAGACCGGGTCCATTCCTTCCCGGTCGAGGAGATAGGCGCGCCGGCCATCGGGGGCCAATGCCCAGCCTCCCCCCTGCGTCGTCCCACCGAGCGCGACGTGGCCCAGCGATTGGCCCGAGGATAGTGCCAGCGATGACAGACCGCCGAGGTGGTTCAGGTCCGGCGAGCCATACCCGTAGACAATCGGTCCTGCCGCTGCGCCCTTGCCCCGACTCATGATGGCTGGCAATACCAACGCCGACGCGCCAGCCAGGACGCCGAGGAGCAAGAGGAACATCACGCCAGCCGCGAGTTGCCGCGCCCCTCCCGTCGGAGTCGCCCGGATGCGCCGAACCGCCCGATGGCTTCCCGGTTGTCGTGTGTGGTCAAGAGCCTGTTCGGTATCGCCGACGGCCGCCACAGGAGGCGCAGCCAACCGGGAATGGGGCAAGCGTTGTCGTGACCGGAGACGGGCTTGTACCGCCGGCCATCCGTCCAATTCATCCGGCACCCGCTCTTTAGCCAACTCGTGTAGCGCCTGTCGCAGTTGCCGCTCCTGCATCGCTCCCTCCACTGCCTGGTCGCGTCCGTCGGGGTATCCGCGCTACTCAACGCGGAGCAATGCGCGTAGCCGTCGCCGCGCCGTGTGCAAACGCCATTTCACCGTGCCGGGTGGAACGGCCAGCACCTGTGCGGACTCGGCCTCGCTCAGTCCCAGGTAATAGCGCTGGACGACGACCGCGCGTTGCTCGGGAGGCAGCCGTCCGAGTGCCGCCCAGACCTCCGTGCGAGTCTCCGCTTGCTCCAGGAGGGCGTCCGGGCCGGGCTTGAGATCGGCCAGGGGCGCGGCACGCGATCCTGGTTCCGCCGCGGCGACTTCCCACGGTACCTGGCGCGACTGCCGGGTGGTCGCCTTCACGGCATCGTTGATTACGCTACGCAAGAACCAGGGGCCGAACGGTCGGACGGCGTCGAATTGGTCGATCCGTTCGTACGCGCGGACGAAGGCCGCTTGCACGATGTCCTCGGCCAGCATCCGATCATGCACGATGAGATCGGCTGCCCGTACTGCCGGCACATAATGCGCGCGGACCAGCGGTTCCAGGCCGCCGATATCGCCCCGCTTGAGCCGTGCGACCGCCTCGCGCTCGTCCACACTGCCCTCCAGCCTCATCCGCAGTCGGGAGTATCCTGCTACGGATACTATCTCTGAGGCGGGGTAAAGGTTGGGACTGGCAGAGGATCGGTCCCGTGGAGAGGTGTGACGGACCGCTCGGCGGCATTCGCTCGCGGGATGTCGCCCGGTCATTGCGCGTATGCCCGGCGTGTCAAACGATCTGTGCCGTGCGTCGTAATACGGCCCATTCTGTGACGGCGATTTGACGTAGTCCGTGCCATAATCCCATCACAGCCCGGTCGGTCAGGGGTCCGCTGCCCGAGCCGCGTAACCGGGCGTTGTCCTGCATGGAGACTTGTTGGTGGCGGTGAACTGATGGCAGCCGGGGCGGCAGGGCAGACCGGCGCGGCGGAGACCAGCGCCGGGGGCGGCGTGGGGGGCGGCACACTCGACGAGGCGGCGCGGGCGGCGACCCTCGCCACGCTCTACCGCGCGATCTTCGTCGCGTCCTGCCCGGTCGGGCTCTTCCTCTTCTTCCTGCCCCTCTACTCGCGCGCCTTGGGCGCGTCGGCGACGGAGATCGGCGGGCTCTTCGCGGTCTTCGCGCTGGTGCCGGTCCTGGCGCGGCCGCTGATCGGGCGCGGCGCCGACCGCTGGGGCCGCCGCCCGTTCATCCTGGCCGGGCTGGCCTGCTTCATCCTCGCCTGGGCACTCTACGCCGCCTCCGCGCGGGTGGGCGTCCTCTTCGCCGCGCGCGTCGTGGAGGGCACGGCGACCGCGCTGCTGCTGATCGCCGCCTACGCCACGCTGGCCGATCTCGCGCCCGTCACCGCGCGCGGCGCCGCGGTCGGGCGGTTGCAGACCGCGGTCAACCTCGGCGCGTTCCTCGGCGGCGGTGTCGGCTTCCCGCTCCTCTTCCTCGCCGATCTCCTCGGCTGGGGGATCGTCGCCGGCTGGCGGATCGCCTTCGGCGTCTACGCGATCCTGACGGTCGGCATGTTCCTCGTCGCCCGGCGGCGGATCGTCGAGGCGCCGCGCGCCGCCCGCCTCCAGGCCCCGCCGGTCGCGCGGCGGGCCGGGCGCTGGTCGCTGCTGCCGCTGCTGGTCATCACCCTCGGGACCGCCACCGCCAACGGCGTGACCCAGCCGATCCTGATCCTCTTCCTGGAGGATCATTTCACCTCCAACCTGGCGGTCCTGCTGCTGACCTTCACGCCCGCCGCCGTCGTCTACGGGGTCGCGCCCGCGCCGCTCGGCCGCCTGAGCGACCGGGTCGGGCGGCGGCGGCTGATGGCCGGCGGGCTGGCGGTCGCCGGGATTGTCGCGGCGATCTTCCCCTCCCTGCCGCACGTCGCGCTGCTCGGCGCGATTTGGACGCTGGAGGCGCTCTGCGTCTCGGCGGCGGTCCCGGCGGAGGGGGCGTTGGTGGCCGACCTGACCGGCGGCGACCGGCGCGGGCGGGCCTACGGCTTCTACTCCTTCGCGGTCGGCCTCGGCGCGACCCTGGGGCCGCTGCTCGGCGGCTGGCTCTACGACCACCGCGGCCCCGCCGCCCCTTTCTACGCCAACGCCGTCCTGCTGCCGCTCAGCGCCCTGCTGGTCCTACTGCTGCCGCTCGAAGGGCGTAGGTCGTAGGTCGTAGGGCGGAGAGCGTGGAGCGTGGGGTGGGGAGCGGGGCGGGAAGAGTGCTGGCAAGCGGCAGGTGAGGCGTGGGCTGTGACGCTGAGGAAAACGTCGGGGCGTATGCAATACGCCCCGACGTCACCCGGATAGATCGCTCCACGCCCTACGCTCCACGCCCTACGCCCCTACGGCGGGCCGGGCACGTCCGAGTAGCGCAGCAGGTAGAGGTAGACCGGTTCGCGGTGCAACCAGGACGAGTACTCGACCCAGCGTACGATCGCGGCGTCCTGCAGCGGCACGCTGGCGATCACATAGCTCGAATCGGTCGCCGGAGCGAAGAGATCGACCCACCAGGGACGCCCCTCCGGCGTGCGCTGCGGGCTGTTGGTCGCGACCGAATACTCGTAGAGGTGGTAGCCGTCCCAGGAGGCCCCAGCGTCGAGCCGGATGTTCTCGATCCCCAACGCGTTCGCCTGGCGGGCCAGGTCCCAGGTCGCCCCCTGGAAGACCAGGAAGTCGCGCGTTCCGGCGACGGCGAAGAGGCCGAGCACGGCGACGACGGCCCAGGCGGCGGGCCAGCAGGGGCGCGCCCGGCCCAGCGCCCACAGCCCCAGGCAGACGGCCAGCGGCAGCACCGGGAGCAGATAGCGATCGACCGACCCGGCCCAGTTGCGGAAATGGAAGGACGGCGGCAGCGTGCCGACGATCTGCCAGAGCAGCACCGCCAACACCAGGCCCGCCGCCGGCCGGCGGGCTGGGACCGTCGCCGCACCCCGCCGGACCAGCGTGTGGCCCAGCGCGAGGACAATGGCCAGGGAAGCGACCGCGCAGATCGCGGTGAGCCAATCCGCGGCGGACGGCCCGAGCAGCAGGGGACGCCCGCCGATCAGATCCTCCGGTCCGAGCCCCGCGCTGTTGAAGAACTGCGGCACATAGGGCATCCGTCGCCCCTGCCCGGCAAGGATCGCCACGCCGGCGCCCAGGAATGCGGCCCAGCCGCCGAGCAGGAGCCAACCCGACGGCGTGTTCGCCCGCGCCAGCGCGCGCGCGCGCGTCAGCGCCGCGGCGGCGACCGGGAGGGCGAAGAAGCCGAGATACATCGCGATGATGAAGCTCAGGAGCCGGATCAGCGACCAAGCGCCGGACCAGCCCGCATCCTCGATGTTCCGCAAGAACCGCGTCTGCCAATACGGCACGCCGTGGACGAAGCGCAGCCAGGCGTAGTAGGCCAGCGTCATCAGCGCCGGGAGCGCCACGACCCGGGCGAAGAGGACGACCCCCTGGCGGTCGGGGCGCAGCCGGCGGCTGGCGACCAGGTAGACCACCACCGCCAGCGGGATCAGCGCGCCCTGCTGGCGCACCAGGAACGCCAGCCCCGCCGCGAACGAGCCGAGGAGGATCGCGCGCCGGTCGGGCGCCTCCGGCCGCAGGCCGCGCGCGTAGAAGTAGGTGCTGATGACGATCAGCGCGGTGAGCTGCGGATCGCTCATGAAGGAGAACGCCAGCACGAAGGCGAGCGGGTTGAAGAGATAGGCCGCCGCGCCGAGCGCGCTGCCCTGCCGGCTGACCCCCAACTCCCGGCAGAGCCCGTAGAGCGCGATCCCCGCGATGAAGACGAGCACGACGGTGGAGAGGCGCAGCGCCCCGAAGGTGGGGCCGAGGACGAGGCTGAACAGGCCGCCCCAGGCGATCTGGAAGATCAGGGTGACGACGCTGAGATCGAGGATCCGCACCCGGCCCTCGGCGAAGAGGATCTCGACCGACCGCGCGTAGACCCAGTCGTCGCTGACCGGCGCCGGGGTCAGCGTCGGCACGACGAGCGCCGCCAGGGCGTAGAGCGCCAGGACCACGGCGAGCGCCCGGTGGCGCCTGGCGCGCGCGCCGAGGCGGCGGCGGGCGCCGGCCCGCACCGCGGCCTGAGCGGGCGCGATCTCGACAGTCTCCGCCCGCTCCACCGCGATCGCGTGCCGCGCGGGCGCGGCGGCGCCGGGGGGGGCAGGTGGGCGGGATTTGGCACTCATTGGGACGACCTCCGCGCGACGGTGGGACCCCGGGGGACGGGCCGTCAGTCCGGCGCCGCTCCGGTGCGGGCGGCCAGCACGACGTTGTGGGCGCACAGCCGCCGCAGCCCCGGCGTGGCCTCGATGACGCGTTCCAACGCCGCGGCGGCGCCGAGCAGCGCGGGCGGCACGAAGTCGGGCATCAGGCCGAGCTGCGCGACCCGGATCGGCCGGGCGCCCCCGGCGATCAGGCCGTCGAGGATCTCCCGCTCGGGGATCAGCCGCTCGCCGCCGGTATCCTGGGGCACCCGGCGCATCAGGACGGGCCAGTAGGGGTTGCGCGGGTTATGGTCCCAGACCAGGATGCGCCCCCCCGGCCGCGTGACGCGCGCCATCTCCGCCAGCGTCCGGCGCACGGCGCCCGGTTCGGCGACGTGGTGTAGCACCGCGACGCAGTAGGTCAGCGCGAAGGCGCCGTCGGGGAAGGGCAGCCGCCCGCCATCGGCGACGATCGCGGGGAAGCCGTGATGTCGCCGGCGCAACCGGCGCAGCATGCCGCGCGAGGGATCGAGCGCGGTGACCGCGTACCCGGCATCCCGCAGCCGCTCCGCCAGCCGCCCCGTCCCGCAGCCGAGGTCGAGGGCCGGCCCCGGCCGGGCGTGTCGGCGGATGAAGGCCAGGCGCCGGCCCAGGTAATGCTCCACGACATGCGCGGGCAGGCTCTCGTCGTAGCGATCGGCGATCGCGTCGAAGTCGGTCGGCGGCGCTGCCTCCGCCGGCGTAGTCTGCCGATCCAAGAGCCCCCGGCTCATCACCCCTCCCCTCGCGCCGGCAAACCCGGCGCCGCGTCGCGTCCCCCCGGTCGTCCCCGGTCGGGACGGCCGAATCCCTTCGCCCCCTCCGCATACCATACCGCAACCGCGACCTCCGCTGCCGCGTCGCGTCGCGGCTGGGCAGCATCACGGTGGGCCGGGCACATCCGGGCGGCGCAGCAGGTAGAGGTAGACCGGCTCGCGGTGCAGCCAGGACGAGTACTCCGCCCGGCGCACGATCGTATAGTCCCGCAACGGCTCGCCCGCGACGACGTAGCTCGAATCGGTCTCGGGGGCGAAGAGGTAGACCCACCAGGGGCCGTTGGCCGTGCGCGGCGGGGGGCGCTTCGCCGGGTCGTCCTGGTAGAGCTGATAGCCGTCCCAGAAGGCGCCCGCGTCGAGTCGGGTGTTCGGGATGCCCGCCGCGTTGGCCGACTCGGCCAGCTCCCAGACCGCCCCCTGGTAGACCAGGAAATCGCGCGTCCCGGCGACGGCGAGGACCGCGAACGCCGCCACCACGACCCAGGCGACCGGCAGGGCGAGCCGCACGTCGCGCAGCGCCCACAGGCCGAGGCAGAGGGCGACCGGCAGGAGCGGCAGCAGGTAGCGGTCCAGCGAGATGATCCAGGTGCGGAAGGCGAAGGACGCCGGGAGGATGCCGGCGACCTGCCAGAGCCCGACCGCCAGGACGATCCCGGCCCCCGCGCGATCCGGCGCCGGCGGCCCGCCGACCCGGCGGCAGAGGATGATCCCGAACGCCAGCGACGCCGCGGCGCAGAGGGCCGTGAACGAGATCAGCGCGTCGAACGAGAAGAGCGTCGGGCGGGCGGCCAGCAGATCGGCCGGGCCGAGGCCCCACGGGGCGAGGTACTGCGGGATGAAGGGCATCGTGCGCCCTTCCTTGCCGAAGAGCGCCACCGCCGCCACCACCGCCGCCTCCCAGGCGCAGAAGAGGGCCCAACCGGCCGGGGTGATCGAGCGCGCCAGCCGCCGCCCCGCCGGGAGCGCCGCCGCCACCAGCGGGAGCGCGAAGAGGCCGAGGTAGACGGCCTCGATCATCGTCAACTGCCCGACCAGCACCGCCGTCCCGCCCCAGCCGGCGGCGGTGACCTCGCTCAGGAACTCCCGCTGCCGGAAGGGGATGCCGTGGACGAACCGCAGCCAGAGGTAGTAGGCGACCGTGACGGCCGCCGGGATCGCCACGATCCGGGCGAAGCGGGCCGCGCCCGCGCGATCCGGCCGCAGCCGGCCGGTGACCAGCAGGAAAAAGACGACCGCCAGCGGGATCAGCGCGCCCTGCTGCCGCACCAGGAACGCCAGCCCGGCCACCGCCGCGCCGGCGAGCGTCGCGCGCGCACCCGCCGGGCCGGGCCGCAGCCCGCGCACGTAGAGCCAGGTGCTGGCGATCAGCAGCGTGACGAAGTAGGGGTCGCTCATGAAGGTGTAGCCGAGGACGAAGGCCAGCGGGTTGAAGAGATAGGCCGCCGCCCCCAGCGCGCTCCGCCCGCGCGTGACCCCCAGCTCGCGGCAGAGCGCGTAGAAGGCCCACCCCCCCAGCAGCACCAGGACGACCGTCGCCAGGCGCAGCACGCCGAACGACGGCCCGAAGACCGCCGCGAAGAGGCCGCCCCACAGCACTTGGAAGATTAAGGTGACGACCGAGAGGCCGAGGATGCGCAGCTCGCCCTCGCGGACGAGGATCTCGACCGACCGCGCGTAGACCCAGTCGTCGCTGACCGGCGCCGGGGTCAGCGTCGGCACGACGAACGCCGAGGCGGCGTAGAGGGCCAGCACGACCCCGATCGGCCAGGAGCCGCGGAGTGCCTGCCCCAACCCGCCGGCCCGCGAGGAGCTGCCCTGGGCCACGTCCGGCATCCGCCGCGCCGCCCCCGGCGCCGGTCGCCCCCCCGCCCCGCCGGCCACCTCGACGTCGGCCAGACCGGCCGGCCGGCTCGCCGAATGGACCTTCACCAGCAACGGCGCTCCCCCCAACGTCCCCAATCCCGTTCCTGCCCCGACCATGCCGCGGGGAGTGGCCGTGCCGCCGTCCGGCGACGCCACCCCCCGCTGACACGCCAATGTCGTCTGCCGCGCGTGGCCTACTATCCGTGCCGCTCCTGGTTCCGCTCGTCGGGCAGCAGCGCGGGCAGGCCCGCGGGTTGCGGCGGCCATCCGGCCGGCGCCGCCCCATCCGGTGCCGGCGCGGACGGGGCCCACACCGTCGCTACGGCGGCGGCCTGCGGCAGCCGCTCCCGGCGCGGCGGCAGGCGGCGGTGCAGGATCGGGCGCTTCCGGCGTCCTCCGGTCGCCAGGCGGAAGCGCAGGATGAACAGGATCATCTGCAGGCCGAGGACGATCGTCTTGCGGAGGTCCCCGGTCACCGAGGACTTGCCAACCCGAGGCAGATAGTTGACCGGGATCTCGACGACCCGCGCGCCCGACGCGATCGTCAGCAGCATCAGCTCCGGCCCGAAGTGACTCCCGCCGACCGTGAACTGGTCCTGGATGCGCTCCAGCGTCTGCCGGGTGATCAGGCGGTAGGTGCAGCCCACGTCGCTGAGGTGGCTGGTGTTGAACAGCGCCTCGACCAGCTTGGCGACCGCCCAGTTCCCCCACTTGAGGAACCAGCCCATGTTGGCGCCCTGCCAGATCAACTCGCGCGTCGTGCGCGTGCCGAAGACCGCGTCGCAGTCGTCGGAGTAGGTGAGCAGCTTCACGATGTCGCTCGGCATGAAGGTGCCGTCCGGCTCGGCGATCACCAGCAGGTCGCCGGTCGCCTCCGCCAGTCCCCGGCGCGTGGCGTAGCCGTAGCCCTGCCGCGTCTCGAAGACCTGGCGCGCGTTCGTCCGCGCGACCTCCTCGGCGGTGCCGGGCTGCGCGTTATTGTTGACGACGACGATCTCGTCGACGACGCCGGTAGCGGCGAAACCCTCGATGACGCCGCGGATCGAATCTTTCTCCGCGTAGGTCATCAGGATGACCGAGACCGTCCGCCCCTTCCACATGCCCCCAGCCTCCCACCGCGATCCACGACGCGCGCTACCCTGTGCAGAAACGTCGAACCGGCACGCAAAGTTCCCGGCGCGCGGCCACGCACCGCCCCGCCCGGTGCGCAAGATGCGTACCTGTGTGCTGACCGCCTTCATCCACCGCTGGCTCCTTCCCCCCCTCCTAATGCTGGGCGGGGGAGCCGTACGGCCAGCGAGCGGGCAACCAGGCGAGGTGGAGCCACGGCGGCCGTCCCGAATCCGCAATCCGCAATCGCCAATCCACAATCGGCTCAGCCGCCGAGCGAGAAGCGGCGGCGCAGCGCTTCGATGTAGCCGCGGATCACCGGCAGGTTGGGGTCGTTGGTGACGAACTGCTCGTAGGTTTGCAGGTCCTCCAGGGCGCGGGCCGGGTCGCCGGTCTGCATCGCCAGCAGGCCCCGGTCGCGGCGCTGTTCGAGATCCCACGGCGCGATCAGCAGCAAGTAGTCCACGACGGCCAATGCCCCGCGCGCGTCGTTCCGCCGGTTGAGGTAGATCTCCTTGAGGTTCTGGAGCATCCGCGTCAGTATCTGCTTCTTGGTCACCGCCCCGAGATAGTGGCTGGCGAAGGGCAGCCGGCCCGCGTAGAACTGGTCGACCCACTCGCGCAGTTGTGCCACGCTGACCAGCCTGCCGCCGTGGTGGGGGTCGATGTAGAGGTCGTCCTCGACCGCGTTCCCGCCCCCGTGCTTGACCAGGAAGTGGGCGGGGAAGCTCACCGCCGCCAGCGGGAAGTCGACCCGCCGGGCGACCTCGATATAGACGAGCGAGAGGGTGATCGGGATGCCGAGGCGGCGGTCGAGGACGTCGTTGAGGAAGCTGTTGCGCGGATCGTAGTACGCCGCGTCGTTGCCCCGGAATGCGAGTTCGCCGAAGAGGTAGTCGTTCAGCGCCGCGATCGCCCGGCCCGGCTCCCGGCCGGGGGGCAGGCGCTCGCGCAGCCCCTCGGCGAGGCGGTCGAGCCCGGACAGGACGCGCTCGACGTCGAGGTCGGGATAGGCGATGCCGCGCGCCAGCAGCGCGGCGGCGCGGTCGAGCGGCAACTCCTCGTCCCGCGCCCGCATCAGGGCCGCGAACGCGTCGGCGGTATCATCGTGCGTGCGTGCCGCGCTCATCTTCCTGCTCCAATGACGCCATCGCCAGGACACCGGCGATGCATGAATGCTTGAGCAACGGCCCTCGGTGCGCCCCTCGGAGAGTGGGGGGCCGGGGGGCATACCGGGGACGCCGCTCACGACGGCCCCCGCGACGCCTCGGCGCGCAGCCGCCGCCAGGCGAAGGCCAGTGCCAGGGCGATCAGCCCGAGCAACGCCAGCACGCCGCCGGCGATGTAGGCCGGCTCGACCCCCTCGATCCCGGCGCTCGCCGGCCCCGCCGCCGCGGTTGGCGCGACTGCGGCGGCGACCGCCGTGCCGCGCGCTGCGGGGCTTGCCACCGCGACCGGGCTGCCGGGCGGTCCCGGCGTGGGAGCCGGCACGGCGTCGGGCGGCGCGACGATCTGCACCGGCGCGTCGAAGTTGCTGAAGGTCAGCGTCAGCGCCTGCGCGAAGGGGGCGGTCGCCCCGGTCGCGTCGGTCGTCGTCCCCCGCGCGTCGACCCGCAGGCGGTGCAGGTAGCCGTCGGCGTCGCCGATCCAGAGATCCATCGTCGCCGTTTGCGCGTCCAGGCCGGAGCCGCCCAGGGTCCCGCTGCCGCCGGCCAGGCCGAGGAGCCGCGCATAGTCGGCGTCGGCCCGCCAGTGGCTCGTCGCCGCCCCCTCGACCGTCTCGGGGCCGAGCCGCGCGAAGTTGCGCCCCGCCGCGCGGATCGTCTCCGGCTCGTAGGGGGCCAATCGCGCCGGGTTGAACCCGCCGCCCTGCGCCCCCTCGGTGTATTGCCAGCGCCCGCTGGCCGGGTTGCGGCTGTAGCTGCGCCCGTCCACCACGATCGTCTCGAACGTCGTGCCGAGTAGCCCGATCGTGAGCTGGCTCGCCCGCCGGGTCGCGTCGATGTCGCCCGCGCCCTGGACCGGGATCTCCTGCCCTTGCGCGCTGACCGTCCCGGCGATGCTGACGCGCGCCGTCTTGAACGGCGCGATCGGCGGCGCCTCGTCCGCGCGCCCCGCCCCGACCACCGCCCCGTTCCCCGCGCCCATCAGCGCGAGGAGGACTACCATCAGGGCGTAGCGCCCCACCATTCGCCTCACCGCCGTCTCACGCCGCCCGACTTGTCCTGACTGTTCGCCGCCGTGTGCCGCTGTCGGCACGCCGCTCCTATTCTACCGCGTGCGCGGACGTCTCCCCACTCCCCCGGTCGTGGGTGGACGGGCGGAGGGGCCGGCAAGCGCGGCTTCAGCCGCCGGCCGGACGCCACGGGCACGCCGTTCCCCCCGGGAACCCCTATTCGGAGCAGCGGATGGCGGGACGAGCGACGGCCCCCGTGTGAAGCGGGGGCCGTCGCTACTGCCATGCGGTTGTCGGCGCGCGGCGCTATTCCCGCTGCCAGGTGGACCGGCTCGGCAGGGGCGGGTTGTAGGCGACCGGCTGTTGCGGCTGCCCCTGCTGCGGCTCGAAAATCGTCAGCGGGATCTCGCCATCCCGACCGTAGTTCTGCGGCACCGGCTCGTAGCGGCTGATGATGTCGAGCACGTCGAAGTCGGTCAACTCACTGCGCGCCAGCAGCTCCTCGGCGATCGCCGCGACGGCCTCGCGGTGGTCGGAGATCAACTGCTTGACTTCCTGGTACTGCTCCCGCAGCAGCTTCTCGATCTGCCGCCGCTGGGTCGGGGTCAACTGGCGGTCGGCGGTCGTCAGGTTGGAGAAGAACGAGTCCTCCATGCCGATCGCGGTGATCATCCAGGCCGCCGCCTGCGTCGCCTGCTGGAGGTCGCTGACCACGCCGTTGTACTGCTTGCCGAGGAAGATCTCCTCCGCCGCGCGCGACGCCAGCGAGACCTTGATGTCGGCCAGGTAGTCGTCGCGCGACTTGTGCGTCCGCTCGTCGGTCGGCTTGAAGGCCACGAACCCCTCGGCGTCGCCGTGCCGGATGATCGTCACCTTGGAGATGCGCAGGTGCGGGCGCAAGACCACGGCGGCGTAGGCGTGCCCGGCCTCGTGGTAGGCGGTGATGCGCCGGTCCTCGTAGGGCAGGTTCTTGACCGGCTGCTTCAGGCCGTACTCGTGGACCTCGCGGGCGCGGGAGAAGTCCCAGTAGTTGATCGAGGAGCGCCCGTCGAAGTGCGCGTGGACGACCGCCTCATTGATCACGTACTTGATCGCCACCGGGGTGTAGCCGATCGTGTCGCCGATCAGCCGGTCCATCGGCATCGGGTCGTGCTTCACCTTCGCCAGGTAGTACTCGATGATGTCGCGCCGCCCGTCGCTGTCCGGCAGATCGACGTGGATCTTGCGGTCGAAGCGTCCGGGGCGCAGCAGGGCCGGGTCGAGCGTGGAGGCGATGTTGGTCGCCCCGACCGTCAGCACCGGCGGGATCTCCACCTTCTTGCGGCGGATGCCGACGATGCGCAGCAGCTTGCGCCACCAGATGTACTCCTGGGGCATCGGGTCCATGTTGGTCAGCAGGGTGTTGAGGACGCCGCCCGCCCCGCCGCCCATCATCCCGCCCATCATGCCACCCATGCCGCCCATGCCATTCTGGCCGTTGGCCCCGTTGCGGGCCTGGGCGACCGCGTCGATCTCGTCGAAGAAGACGATGCAGGCGCCGTACTCCAGCGACATCTTGCGCGCCTTGCGGTAGATCATCGAGGTCTGCAGCGGCCCCATGCCGACGAAGACGCCGATCAGCGAGGGCGCGGAGCAGTAACAGAAGGGCACGCGCGCCTCGGTCGAGATCGCCTGCGCCAGGTAGGACTTGCCGGTGCCGGGCGGCCCCTCCAGCAGCAGGCCGCGGATCACCTCGCCGCCCATCTGCTTGAACTCCTTGGCCCCCTGCAAGAGCGTGACGATGCGCCGCGCCCCTTCGAGCACCTCCGGGTTGCCGCGGTAGTCCTTGAAGCCGACGCCCGCCTCGCCCGGCTTGACCCAGTAGACGCGCGGGCGGCCCATCAGGAAGAAGAACATCCCGAACTGGACCGCGACGAAGACGACCGCGAAGAGGAGCTGGAAGACGAAGCCGATGATCGGGTTGTCCGCGAAGAACTCGCCGAGGCGCCGGAACCACTCGCGCTGGTTCGGCAGGACGACGAAGAGGATGAAGGCCAGCAGGCCGAGCCGGAAGGCGATCTTCGGGGCGCGGAAGCGCAGCCAGTGGACCAGCCGGTCGATCTTCTCATCGGCCTGCCGGTCGAGGTCGTCCTCGGCCGCGGCGTACTCGTAGTCGTAGGTGGGCCGGGGGCCGAGGCCGCGCAGATCGGGCGGCGTCCAGGCGGGCGGCGGGGGAGGCAGCGGCACCGGGGCCTGGCTGCGCGCCGGCTCCGGCCTGCCGGGGGGCTGCGGCTGCTGCGGGTCGTGTGCCATGGTCGTCCTCTCCTCAGTCC
>JAUJMV010000004.1:209637-214628 GCA_030446685.1 Thermomicrobiales bacterium
ACCTGGACGATGTGGCCCTTGTCGTCGACCGTGAAGAGCAGGGGCAGCGACCGCGTCTGGCCGTTCACCTTCACATCGGCGACGTAGAAGAACATGCCGCCGCGCGAGGTGTCCTCGGTGCCGTCCATGCCGCGCGCGCCGATGAAGTGGTAGGTCGAGTAATAGACCCCGTTCTGCTGCTGGAACTCGAAGACGCCGGCCAGGACCGACTTGTCGTCGCCCCGTTCGAGGCGGCGGGCCTTCTCCTCGGTGCCGAGCGTCTCCCAGACCGCGTTGGCGTCGCCCTTCTTCGTCGCGTCGAGGTACGTGAGGATCGTCGGCGCCTCCGGCGGCAGCGTGACCGTGGCGGCCCCGCTCGGCGCGTTCGGTGTCAGGCTCGGGGCGACCGGGGCGAGCCACCGGTCGAAGGCGAGCCAGGCGGTGAAGCCGAGCAGCGCCAGGAAGGCGACCACCAGCAGCGGCCGGACGCCGAAGATCGCCTGGAAGGCCGCGCTCACGCCCATCACGGTGCGGCGCAGCAGGCGCCGCCCCACCCTCGCCGGGGGCGCCTTGCGCGTCGCGCGCGGCACGTAGAGTTGCGGCTGCTGCGGCGCGGGATATCCCGGCTGCTGCGGCGCCGGCTGCAGCGCCCGGCCATACTGCGGGGCCGGCTGTTGATACTGCTGCCCATGCTGCGGCGCGGGCGCAGAGGTCTGCTGGGGCGGCGTATAGCGCGGCGCGGGCGGCAACGCGGGGGCGGCGGCGCGGGGCGGCGGCGGAGCAGACGGCGCCTCCCGACTCCCCGCCGGGGGTGCTTGCGGCAAGGGCGCCTGCTGCGTGACGGCTGCTCCCCGGTCGCCCGGCGGTGACCCGGTCCCCCCGTTGTGCGCCGGTCCCTGTCCCTCTGTCGCGCGGGGTTGCTCATCGGCGAACGTAACGGGGGGCGTCGCGGGGGTCGCTCCCGTTGCGGCCGGCCGCGCCTCGTCACCGGGATCGGACAGGGGAGGGGCGTGACTGATCTGTGCCATCTGCGCCACCTTCTTTGCAGTTGTGCGACCGTATGCAGTTGCGTCGGCTCGATTGTGCGGCGTTCCGCCGGTGTGCCGCCAGTATGCCGGACGCGCCCTTGCGCCGCAACCCCGGCCCGCGGTCATGCACCGATAGCTTCCCGATGGTACAAAAATCGGTACTCGACCACACGCCGGGACACGGTGTCCGTCGTCGCGCGGCGAAGCCTCGTCGCTTCTGCCTTCAGGAAAGCCTTTCCAGTGTAGCGCACTCCCGCGGGAACGACAAGGGGAACGGGGCGCAATTTTACGCAATGATGGGACGCGATGGGGGAGAAGGAACGTTTGGGTGGCGACAGGTGTGCCTGGGGCTGTGTTCCGTCGGTGGGTGGGGAGGGGCGGCCGAGGTCGCGCCCTCTCCCGTGGGCGCCCGGTGTGGGCCACGAAGCGCGCCGCTCCGGGCCGGGCGGGGGGGGGCAGGCTCCGGGGCATCCCCGTCGGCGCCCGGCTCGGCGCTGACCGAGTCCGGCTCGGCCGGATTCGTGCCCGTGAGGTCCCTCCGGGGCCGTAGGCCGGGCGGCGCGGCTTCGGCCGCCCGCCCCGCCCCGCTTTGACACCCTCCCCGCCGCGCGCCTATACTTGCGCCCCGGCAGACTCGCGCGTAACGCCAGGCAATGCACCCACGCTTTCCGGCACAACCGGCCCGGGCGTGCCGCGTTCTCCTGTCAGCGCGCGGTCGCGCGGCGCGACATGTTCCCGTGCCGCGACAGGGGCAGCGGCCCCCCGCGGCCACTCGCCGCTTCGCTCACCCGGAGGTGCGCCACGATCCCGCCGCCCTGGGGCCTGCTCGCGCTGGGCGCGCTCGTCCTGCTGCCCGGCGACGCCCTCTACCGCCTCCTCTTCACCCCGACCGCCGGCGCGGCGCGCCCGCCCGGCCCCGGCGAGCGCCTCCTGCTGCGCGCCCTGATCGGGGTGGTGCTGGTCGGCTGGTGGGCGCTGGCGCTGGCGGAGGCCGGCGCCTTCGCCGCCCCCGGCGTCGTCCTCGGGGTCGTGGCGTTCAGCGCGGTGCCGTACGCGCTGGCGTGGCGGCTCGGCCGCCTGCGCGGCCCCCTGGCCGCGCCGCGCCCGCGCCCGACCCTGACCGGCCTCGCGCTGGCGGCGATCCTCGCGCTGGCGGCGACGCTCTTCTTCGCCAAGCCGTTCGAGACGATTGTCGGGGCGGAGGATGCGGGGGTCTACTTCAGCAGCGGCGGCGCGATCGCCCGCACCGGCGGCATCCTGATCGCGGACGCCGGCCTGGCGACCTTCGGCGACGCCGCGGCCGACGCGCGGGGCGCGGGGCCGGCGCGGCACCTCCTCCTGCCGCTGGGGGCGGACCGCTACCGCTTCGTCAACTGGCAGCGCCTGCAGGGATTCTTCCTGCTGCAAGGCGAGCGGAACACCGTCACGCCGCAATTCCTGCACCTCTTCCCGACCTGGCTGGCGCTCTGGGCGGCGCTCGGCGGCGGGGTCGGCGCGATGGTCTACGCCGGGCCGGCCTTCGCGCTGCTCGGCGTGGCGACCGCGCACTTCCTGGCGCGGCGCCTCTTCGGCCCCGCGGTCGGGCTGCTGGCCGCCCTCCTGCTGACGCTCAACGGCCTGCAGCTCTGGTTCGCGCGGCAGTCGCTCAGCGAGACGCTGCTCCAGGCGCTGCTCCTCGGCGCGGCCTACGCCTGGACCCTCTTCGTCGAGGCGCGCGATGGCGGGGACAAGGCGACCGCGCGCGGGGCCGCGGCCCTGGCGGGGCTGGCGCTCGGCAGCGTCGCGCTGACCCACGCCCAGTTTCTCTTCGCCCTGCTGCCGCTGGCCCCGCTGGCCGCCTGGCTCTGGCTGGCGCGGCGCTGGCGCGGCGTCTACTGGTGGTTCGCCCTCCCGCTCGCCGTGCTGCTGACGCACGCCGCCTTCCACATCTGGCGCTACGCGCTGGGCTATTTCGAGGGCATCTACCACCACGTCTGGATCAACGCCTGGCGCGACCGCGGCCAGACCGCGCTGCTGATCCTCGCGCCGGTGGCGCTCGTCGCCGCCCTCGACCGGACCCGGCGCCGCTGGCTGCCGCTGCTGGCGGACCCGGCGCGTCTGCGCGCCGCGCGCCTGGCCGCGGCGGGCGGGATCGCGCTGGCCGGCCTCTACGGCTACCTGATCTGGCCGGGCCTGCTCGCCCCCGGCACCCTCGCGGGCTACATCGGCGCGCCGATCCCCCCCGGCACGGCGGCGGGGATCGTCTCGCTCGGCTGGTACTTCTCGCCGCTCGGGATCGCGCTGGCGCTGGCGGGGCTGGTCCTGCTCGTCGCCTGCGACCTGGAGGAGCGCGCGGTCGCGCTCCTCGCCCTCGTCGCGCCCTTCGCCGGCCTCTTCCTGCTGACCGGCACCTACACCGCCGGCGGCTACATCTACGGTCTGCGCCGCTTCGTGCCGCTGATCGCCCCGGTCGCCACGATCCTGATCGCCTACGCCGCCCTCCGCGGGGGGCCGGCCCTGGCGGGGGCGCTGCGGCGGCCCCGCCTGGCCGCCCCGCTACGCGCCCTCGGCCTCGCCGCCGCCGCGCTGCTGGTCGCCTTCTTCCTCGCCACCAACGCGCGGATCGTCGCCCACCGCGAGTACGCCGGCCTGCTCGATCAGGTCGCCGCGCTCGACGCGCGCTTCGGCCCCGACGACGTCGTCCTCTTCAGCGGCGAGCGCGACCTCTCGATGAAGCTGGCGACCCCGCTCCAGTACCTCTTCGGGCGCGAGAGCTGGGTCGTCACCACCAACCTGCCGAACGGGCCGCAATTGGACGACTGGATCGCCCGGCGGGAGGCCGCCGGCCGGCCCGTCCGCGTCCTGATGTCGGCGAACGGCGGCAAGCTCTTCCTGCCCGATCACCGCCTCGAACCGGCCGGCACGGTCGCCCTGACGCTGCGGCAGTTCGAGACCCTGGACGCCCAGAAGCCCTACAACCCCCAGGAGAACGCGCTGCGCTACAGCATCTACACCGTCCACCCGGCCCCGCCGGGCGCGGCGCGCGGCGCGCTCGGCCCGCCGCCGTACCGCCTCGTCGCCGGTGAGGCGGACGAACGGGCGCAGATCGCCGGTTTCAACGACCTCGAACCGGCCCCCGGGCCGATCGGCCCGGTCCCCGCGCGCTGGACCAACGGCGACGCCCTGCTGCGCGTCCCCTGGCCGGGCGACGGGCGGCCGCTGACCCTGCGCCTGACCCTGAGCGGCGGCAAGTACCCCGCCGCGCTCGGCCCCGCGCAGGTTGTCGTCGGGCTGCGCCCCGACGCCGGCTCCGCCGAGCGGGAGCGCCCGCTGGCGACGCTGACCCTGACCCCCGACTTCGCCGAGTACACGGTCGAGATCCCGCCCGGCGCGCTCGGCCCCACCCCCGACGGCACGGCGGTGATCCACCTCGCCGCGCCCCGCGAGTTGGTCGGCGGCCAGTCGAAGCCGCGGCCGGGCGCCGTCTGGAAGCCGGCCAGCTACCCGGGGGAGTACGGCAACAGCCCCGACGACCGCGATCTCCACCTGCGCTTCCGCGCCCTCGAACTGCTCCCCGGCCCCTGACCGGCGCCGCGCGGCGAGTGGCCTGGTTCGTGCGGGTGTCCGGCGGTGTGGGCTGGTGGCGGCCACGCGCCACCCGGTGCGGCGAGGGACGGGGCGATCGGGAGGGCTGGCGGCGATGGAAGACTTCACGATTACCTACCGCTACCCGGTGGAGCCGGAAGGCGACGAGGCGGTGGCGGCGGCGGCGATCACCCTGCGGGGCGAGCAGTACCCGCTGACCGTGCGGCGCGCCGGCGGGGCGGAGTGGGCCGTCGAGTTCGGCGACCTGGCCGACGAGGGGCGCTACCCCACCTTCGCCGAGGCGTTGCGCGTCGCCCACCGCCGCGCCCTCGATGACGCCGAGGAGTTGATCCTCGCGACCCAGGACGGCAGTTACTGACGGGTGTGCCGCGGCGGCAAGGGGGGGCGAGTCTCGACTCG
>JAUJMV010000004.1:214728-260430 GCA_030446685.1 Thermomicrobiales bacterium
CTGATCTTTGGCGTCGGGCGGCTGCCCGAGATCGGCGGGGCGATGGGCAAGACGATCCGCGAGTTCAAGAGCAGCGTGAGCGACGATCCGCCGGACGCCGCCAAGCGGACGCCGGCGCACGCGTCCGCCACCGCCGATGCCGCCCCGCTGCCGAAGGCCCCGGAGTCCCGCGAAGGGACCGTCCGCCGCGAGGAAGTCTGACGCGTGCGGGGCGCGGGGGGACGAGGGAGTTCCCCGAGGCCGCTTCCCCGCCCCCCGCGCCGCCAACCGGCCGCCCCCACAGCCCCGATAACTGAGCCGTGCGGCCACCGGCAGCCCTCCGACCGGGGCTGCCGGTGAGTTATCGCTGTGGCGCGGCAGCCCGCCGCCCCGCGCGCCGCTCCGGCGGGTTTCTCGGGGGTGCGGAACCGAATCCCCCGCGGCCGGTAGGAGAATGGCTTGCCGGTCGCGGCCGGCCGCCGCTGGCCCGAGGAGCGAGCATGGTCTACGACGAGCAGGAGGAGCCCGCACGATTCCCCAGGCGCGTGACGGCCGCCCCGCCCGTGGCCGTGCCCGCGTCGCCAGCGGTGGCCGCGCCCGCCGGGCGGGCCGAGGGCCGGCGCAGGGGCCGGGCCTTCGCCCGCGAGCTGGCCGAGATGCTCCTGCTGACGCTGGTCATCTTCCTGACCGTCCGCGCCCTGGTCGTCAATTTCCGGGTCGACGGCAACAGCATGCAGCCGACCCTGGACAACGGGGCGTACCTGCTCGTCAACCGGGCGGTCTACTTCCACCTCGACCTGAACCGGTTGCGGAACCTGCTGCCCGGCGAGGACGCCGACCACCAGGATCGCGTCTACCTCTTCCACCCGCCCGCGCGGGGCGATATCGTCGTCTTCCACCCGCCGGAGTCCTCCGACACACCGTTCGTCAAGCGCGTGATCGCGCTACCGGGCGAGACCGTGGCGGTGCGTGGCGGGCGGGTCTACGTCGACGGCCGACCGATCGCGGAGCCGTACATCGCCGGTCCGGCGCGCTATCTGTACCCCCGCGAGGGGCGCGACCTGGTCGTGCCCGACGGGATGGTCTTCGTCCTGGGCGACAACCGCAACAACAGCCGCGATTCCCACGCCTTCGGACCGGTCGGCCTGGACAGCATCATCGGCAAGGCGGTCGTCTCCTACTGGCCGCCCGGCGACGTCGGCCGGATCCCCCACCAACCCTACGCCCAGGCCGACGACCGGTAGCGCCGCGGGGCGCCCCCACCGCGGGGCCGCGCGCTCGATTGCGTCAGGCGCGCGGGGCGTAGTACAATGCAGCAGGGTGCCGCGGCGCGCTTCACGCACGATGCCACACACGGCCACACGCCATCGTCCGCGCGCCAGCCGCCGACCCGCGCCGCACGCGCGGGGTCCGCACCGGTTCAGAAGCCGCAAGCCGGACACCAGTGGCCGCACGCGCGAACTGGGCATTGCCGGGGCCGCCGCCCCTCGCGCGGCCCGACAGAGAGGACTGGCGACGATGATCGAAGCGGTGGTTGAAAGCATCCGGGTCAGCCTGGTGACCCAGCAGCGGGTGGTCTTCCTCAAGGAGGTCAGCGGCGAGCGGCATCTGCCGATCTGGATCGGGCCGTTCGAGGCCGAGGCGATCGCCCTGGAGCTGCAGAGCCTGCCGGCGCGGCGCCCGCTGCCCTACGACCTACTGAAGACGATCATCCTCGACCTCGGGGCGCGCGTCAACCGCATCGAGGTGACCGACCTGACCGACGACGTCTTCTACGCCAAGATCGTGCTGGAGGCGAACGGCCGCCAGTTGCCGATCGATTCGCGCCCCAGCGACGCGATCGCCCTCGGCGTGCGGACGAAGGTGCCGATCCTGATCGCCGAGAGCGTCTTCGACAAGGCCGGCGTCGTCCTCGGCGCCGACGAGGAGGAGGACGAGTCGGAGGGCGAGATCGCGGAGGGGGTGCCCTCGACCCCGATCAACGAGGAGAAGCTCTCGGCCTTCCGCGACTTCATCAACAGCCTCGACATCGACGACCTGGGGAAAGGGACCAAGGGGCGCGACTAGCCCGGCGTGGGTCGCGCCGGGCCGGGCGCCCGGTGGGGGTGGGCGGCGATGGACCACGATCGGGCGCCGGGGCGGCCGGCCGGCGACGAGGCGCGGGAAGAGCGCATCAAGCGCCTGATCCACGCGGCGGTGACGCACTGCGGCGCCTGCCGGCGCGCGTACCTGCTGGACGACTTCTCCGTCATCGGCCACCGCGACCACCTCTGGATGGTGACCGTCATCTGCGAGGGCTGCCGCAACCAGGGCTTCATCACCGCGATCGTCGAGCAGCCCGAGCGGGCCGCCGACCGCCGCGCCGACCGCGGCAGCACGCCCCCACCGGGCGGGCCGAAGCGCCCCACCGACCTCACCCCCGCCGAGCGCGATCGCTTCGCCGACGTCCCCCCCGTCGGCGTGGACGACCTGCTCGACCTCGCCGCCTTCCTCGACGACTTCGACGGCGACTTCCGCAGCCTGCTGAACCGCGACAAGGGCGATCGGCGAGCCCAGTAGTCGCAGGCGAGCCATTTACCCGCCTGTTGTGGCAGCGGCGGCGCCTTCGTTTGCAAGAGAGTTGCCAGTCGTGGTGCGGATCACCATCCCAGGTCCGCGCAACTCGCTGTACGGCAAGCTCGATTACCTGCTGGGACGGGTCCCGGTTCAAGCCAATTCGGGGAAAGGCAAGTTCTTCTCCGGGGTGCTGGGCTTTGATGACACGACGTTAGATGCGGCGCTACGCGCACACCTGATTGCCCATCTTCGCGAGGCAACACGAACCGGCAACAAACTCGCCGTCATCGGCCCGATGTCCGGGCCAACTGGTCGCACGGCGATTGTCCGCACCGTCTGGCTCGCGAACGCGGACGGGTCATTCGACTTCATTACCGCCTATCCCTCGTGAGGCCGATGAGCGCGCTCGACGCCGCATTCCGCACACTGGTCATCGTCGGACACCATGCGATTGCGCTGACGGAACGCACGGTCGTCGACCACGACCGCGTGCTTGAGTTGCGCGTCGACGGTGTCTCGCGCGGGGACGTGTCCCTGTTCGCCTATTACCCGCCCGGCATTGCGGTGAGCGACACCCATGTGTCCATCTGGGCCGGGCTGCGCCTGTATATGGCGCCATTGGCGGAGGGCCGGCCGGCGCGTTACCCGCAGGACGAGGAAGTACGCGCCGCCTATCCCGTCGGCGCGCTGTGGTGCTTGGTCCGCGAGCTCTCAGTGACCCTATTCGATCCGTTCGCCGGCCGCGAGGTGGCGCGATACGGACACCATGAGGTACTTATCGAACATCGCTGGTCGGCCGACCGGCTTCTGTTGGAGGATTTCGAAGGGCGACGGCTGCTGTTCCGGTTGCCGCCGGGGGGGACCGAACTGACCCCCGAGTTCGATGCCCCTCGCGCCGATCCTGCCGCCATCCCCGATTGATCCGTGCCGTCTACACTCCCAACTGCTCGACCAGCAACGCCTTGTGCAGGTGCAGGCGGTTCTCCGCCTGGTCGAAGATAATCGAGCGCGGCCCGTCGGCGACCTCCGCCGCGACCTCCTGGCCGCGCAGCAGCGGCAGGCAGTGCATGAAGAGCGCGCCCCGCCCGGCCGCGTCCAGCAGCGCCGCCGTCACGCGGTACGGCTCCAGGTCGGCCAGCGACGTGCCGCCGGCGTCCCCCATGCTGCGCCAGACGTCGGTGTAGACGACATCGGCCCCCGCGACCCCCTCGCGCGGGTCGTGGGCCACCGCGACTGTCGCCCCGCTCGCCGTCGCCAGCGCCTCGGCGCGGGCCAGGATGGCGGGGTCCGGAACCCGGCCCGGCGGGCAGACGACCCGCACCGACAGGCCGAGCAGCGCCCCGGAGAGGAGCAGCGAGTGCGCCATGTTGTTGGCGACGCCGACGAAGGCCAGCGTCCGCCCCTGCCAGCCCCCGAGGTGCTCGCGCACCGTCAGCATGTCGGCCAGCCCCTGCGTCGGGTGGACCAGGTCCGACAGCCCGTTGATCACCGGCGCCCCCGCCCCGGCCAGCGCGACGACATCGCCGTGGCGCATCACCCGCGCCATGATCGCGTCGACATACCGCGCCAGCACCTTGCCGGTGTCCTCCACCGTCTCGCCCCGCCCGAGTTGCAGGTCGCTCGACGACAGGTAGAGCGCCTGCCCCCCGAGCTGGGCGACCCCCGCCTCGAACGCGACCCGCGTCCGCGTGGACGGCTTCTGGAAGATCAGCGCGACGGTCTTGCCGCGCAGCAAATGGTCGTGCAGCTCGCCCCGGCGGCGCTGCTCCTTGAGCGCCGCCGCGCGGTCGAGCACCTGCCGCGCCTCGTCCGCGCCCAGGTCGTCGTCGATCAAGAAATCCCGCCCGCGCAGGGACGCCGTCGCGGTCATCGTCACCCCCGTGGTGAAGTACGAAGTACGAACGACGAAGTACGAATGATCCGTGGGCGGTGGGGCGTGGGGCCGTGCGCTGTGGCAACGAACGCCGCGTCCCTTTGTTCTGCGCTCCACGGCCCACGGCCCACGGCTTACTCCCCGTATGGAACACGCGGTCGCCGGCATCGCCGAGGCCGGGGCGGATGTAGCCGCGCTCGTCGAGTTCGCGGTCGAGCGCGGCGACGTGGATGTCCACATCCGGGTGGGCCGCGGCGAGGCGCAGCACGCCATAGGGCGCGGCGACCAGGCCGATGTAGCCGATCCGGTCGGCCCCGACCTCCTTCACCAGGTCCACCGCGCTGACTGCCGAGCCGCCGGTCGCCAGCATCGGGTCGACGACGAGGCAGCGCCCCGCCTGCCCGCTGCGCATCGCGCGGTTGTAGTACGGCACCGGGCGCAGCGTCGCCTCGTCGCGGTAGAGGCCGAGGTGCCAGACGCGCGCGTCCGGCAGCAGGCGCAGCAACGGTTCGACCATCGCCAGCCCCGCCCGCAGGATCGGGACGATCACCACGTCCTGCGCCAGCTCGTGCCCGGTCGTCGCCTCCAGCGGCGTCGCGATCGGGCGCTCGGCCAGCGGCAGGTCGGCCAGCGCCTCGTAGCCGAGCAGCCCGGTGATCTCCGCCAGCAGTTGGCGGAAGCGCGGCGAACCGGTCCCCGCCTCGCGCAGCAGCGTCAGTTGCGCCGCGATCAGCGGGTGCCGCGCGACGTGCAGCCGCGGGTGCCGCAGCGCCTCCTCCCGCGCCGGCTGCGCCCGCCCGGCCATCGGCCGCGGTCGCGCCCCTTCCATCCCGCCATCCTCCGTGACCCGCCGCGCCACACGCCCTGCCCCACCCCGCCGGCAGGCGTACAGTATACATCGCGCCGCGAGCGAGGTGAGCGCCCCCAGTCACCCGGTCCTGGGGAACATGCTATCCAACGGGTAGAACTTTTGTTCTTGTTGTGCTATAGTGCGGGCGAGAGGAAGCCTTGAACGAACGCGGTTTCAGGGGAAAGGGAGACAGACCATGAGCGGCAGGACGGTCGGCGGCCGGATCAACCCGCTGTCGCGGCGACCGCGGCAGCAGCGCCTGGTGGTGGCGGTGCGCGGCGCGGCCGGCACGGGGAAGAGCCACTTCGCCGCCAGCATGGCCGACGCCGGCCTCGGGCGGCTCTGCTACTTCGATGTGGAGCGCAAGGCCCGCCTGCTGCCCGGCAGCGACGGCGCCAGGTTCGACGCGATCGAGATCCAGCACCCCGACGAACTGCCCGAGTTCATCGAGTGGGCGCTCGACGGCGAGGGGCGCGAGCAGGGCTACGGCTGCTACGTCCTCGACTCCTGGGCGATGTACTTCGGGCGCAAGCACCGCGACACGCTGCTCGCCGTCCGCGAGCGCACCGGCGACCCGACCGCCCAGCCGAGCGCCGACGAGCTGGCCGCCGACCAGATGGTGCTGCAGGAGGTGCTGCGCCGCCTCTGCGTCGACAGCGGCGCCTGCGTCGTCATCATCGACCAGATCGGGGCGAAGGGGCGCGAAGATCGCGAGGAGAACGAGCTGGGCCGCGTCTTGCCCCTGACCACCGGCGGCCTCGAATACTTCGTGGACGTGATGATGGAGGCCTCGGTGCGGCTGGACGATCTGCGCCCGGTGCGCGTCTTCCGCGTCGTCAAGAGCAACAGTGCCGCCTTCCCGATCGGCCTCGAACTGCGCGACCCCACCTTCGCCCAGGCGCTGGCGCGGCTCGGCGAGGCCCCGCGGCGGGCCTGCCCCTGACCGCCCCGCCCCGCCGACCGCGCCGGAGACGCTCCCCGAGCCCCCGATCCTCACCATCGTGGGGCCGAGCGGCCCGACCCTGGACGAATTGCTCGAAGGCCGAGCGGTACGGCTTCGCGCGCGCCCACCTCGTCACCGCCGCGCGCCACTACTGCGGCAAGGACGACCTCGAGCGCCTCGCCCCGGACGAGATCGTCGAACTCGACCGGCGCCTCAGCAAGCACATCGACCGCGAGTTGAGCAACGCCGTCGCCGAAGGCCGGGAGCCGGAGGCGGCGCCCGAGCCGGAGGCGCCGGAGAGCGCGGCGAGCGGGCGCGGGTCGCAAGGCGCAGGGGTAATGCGGCAGCGGGCTGACCTCTCCCCCGGCCCCTCCCTTACGAGGGGAGGGGAGGAGATCGTGCCGGACCATCCGTAGTCAGCCGGTCGCCGCGGCGTCGTGCCTCGCCCGGTTCCGAGCCAGTTGTCTGCGGCGGCGACTGCCCAACCGGCAGCAGGGCAGCAGGTCACGCCTTCGGGCGGGGGACGGCGCGGGTGCCGTATCCGCGCCGCCGCTCCACTTCCGCAAGAATGCCTGATGTAGCAGCGGTTCGGCTCCCCGGTGGGGGTGCGGGCCACCATCGAGGCATGGCGAAGACCTTACGCCGGCGATCATCCGCCATCACCATCGGCCCCGTGCCGGCGCAAGATTGCCGCCGCCTCGTCGACCAGCCTCCGCCGCAGCGAGGCCGGCTCCAGCACGCGCACGCCGCCGCCCCAGCCGAGGAGCCAGTTGAGCACCTCCTCCTCCCGCCGCACGGCCAGCGTGACCAGCAGCCCATCGGGGCGCTCCTCCGCGCCCACCTGGAAGTAGGAGGGGGCCTCGCGGACCCAGCGCGCGACCGCGCGGTCGAACAGCGCGCGGACGACGATCGGGCGGTCATCGTCGCCGTCGCGCCGCCCGATGCGGAAGTCCGCGGGCCGGGTGAAGGTCGCCGGCAGGGTTTCGAGGTCGGCGATCCGGTCGAACCGGAAGGTGCGGATCGCCCGGCGCCGGTGGCAGTAGGCGACCAGGTACCAGGCCCCGGCGACCTGCGCGATGGCGTAGGGGTCGGCCTGTCGCGCCCGGTGTTGCTCGCCCGGTGTCTCCGGCGCCGGCGCCCGGGCCTGGTAGCGCGCGTGGTAGGTGAAGCGGACGGTCGTGCGGGCGAGGATCGCCCCGCGCAACCGGCGCAGCAGATCGGGGACCGCCGGATTGCCGGGCGCATCCGGGGTGATGAAGCCGATGCCGCCCCGGAGGGCTTCGACCTCGGCGCGGCGGGCTTCCGGCAGCGCAGCGGCGATCTTCCGTCCGGCCACTTCCGCCGCCGCGCGATACTGCGCGTCGAACTGCCGCGCCAGGAAATCGGCTCCCAGGAGCAGCAGCATCGCCTCGTCGGCGCTGAACGACAGCGGCGGCAGGAAGTAGCCCTCCTGCAAGGCGTAGCCCCGGCCCGGCGCCGCGACGATCGGGACGCCCGCTTCGCTCAGCGCCTGGATGTCGCGGTAGATCGTCCGCTTGCTCGTCTCGAACGTGCTCGCCAGATCCGCGGCCCGCCGTCGACGGTGCGCCTGCAACTCGAGGACGATCGCCAGCAGCCGGTCGGTGCGGTTCATCGTCCGCCCACCCCAGTCGGTTCGTCGCGCGGCCGCCGCCGGCTGTCGCCCGCCGTCGCGCCGGCCCCACCAAGCCCTATCAGACCCTATCATACGAGGTGCGGCACGATCCTGTTCCGCGGCGCCGTCGGGCGCAACCATTGGTGTGCTGAGGAGTTAGGCTATAGGGGCCGGCGCCGGCCGCGGCCAACGGTGCCGGCCCTTCGCTGGCAGGGGCCGTGACGCGGATACCCCCCTAGGGAGTGGGGAGTAGGGGAAGGAGGACGATGCAGGGGCAGGACCGGAAGACGCTGCAGTTGAGCGCGGCGCAGATCCTCTCCGGGGCGCTAGCCTCGGTCTCCGCCGCCGTCGTCGCGTCGGTATTCGGCGTCGCCGGGACGCTGATCGGCGCGGCGCTCACCAGCGTGGTGGCGACGGTCGGCGGCGCGCTCTACACGCATTCGCTCGAGCGGGCGCGAGAACGGGTGCGGCTGCGCCGCGCCGTGGCGCGGCCGCCGATCCCGGCCGCGCCGCCATCAGGCGTGCCACCGGCGTGGGCCACTGGCGCCGCGCGGGGGGTGTCATGGGGCGCGATCCGGGTGGTCGCGGGCGCCTCGGCGCTGGCCTTCGTCCTGGCGATCGGCATGCTGACGGCGGCCGAGACCGTTGCCGGGAGGCCAGTGGCGGAACTGGTGGGACACCCACCCCCCGCGCAATCAGAGACGACGCTCGGCGCGTTGGTCCAGCAGGTGACCGCCGAGGGGCCGGCGGACCCCGGCGCCGGGGCAGGCGATGCGGAGGCGACCCCCGAGGCGACCGGCACGGCCGCGCCGACTCCGCGGGCGCCCGGCGCCATTCCCGCCCCGACCGGGACGGCCGCCGCGCCCGCGCCGGCCAAGCCGACGCCGGCCAAGCCGACGCCGGAGTCCCCGACGCCCACGCCGCAGGCCAGGAACGCGCCGGCGCCGACCGCCCCCGCCAAGCCGGCCTCCACCCCGGCCGAGGAGGCCCCCGCGCGGCCTACCTCCACGACGGGGCGCTAGTCGGGCGCGGCGAAGGGGGGCGGACCGAATGGTCCGCCCCCCTTCCGTACTCAGCCCCGCGTGCGCCGCAAGCTTACGAGCGGCTCTGCGACGGTGGGGTCTGCGCCGGTGGGGTCTGCGCCGGCTGCGGGTAGACCACCCGCGCCTGCGTCCCGCCCGACTGGGCGCCCGAGCTGCCCTGGCTCATCTGATCCTGCGCCTTGCCCGCCGCGCTCTGGGCCTGATCCTTGGCTTGGCTCGCGGCACTCTGCGCCTGATCCTGTGCCTTGCTCGCGACGCTCTGCACCTGCTGCTTGGCCTGCTCCATCAGCGGCTGGGCCTGCTGCTTGGCCTGGTCCAGCTTCTGCTGGGCCTGCTCCATCAGCGGCTGCGCCTGCTCCTTGAGTTGGCCGCTGGACTGCATCAGCTTCTGCCGCGTCTGCTCGCCCGACTGGGGCGCGAAGAGCAACGCCAGCCCGGCGCCGATCGCGCTGCCCCAGACGAAGGTGCGCGTCGTCTTCATGAAACCGCCGCCCTGCTTGCCGCCCTGGGCGAGCTGGCGCTCGATCTGCTCCAGCTTCTCCACCACCTGCTCGTCCAACTGCTCGACCCTCTTGGCCATCGCCACCCTCTCCTTCCGAACCGCCCGTCTCCGCCGATCCGCCGCGCGGATTCGGTGATTGGCACGCGCCAATCCCTTGCCGGCCCCGGACCGTCTCCGTGGAACGGCATAATGCAGAATGTGTGCCAAGACGCGGCCGCGCCGAGCGCCACGGCGTCCGGAAAATCGGGTCGGGAAGAACAAACCGTCCCTGTGGCACGGACTTTGCGTGATTTCCCGAGAGGCGCCCTGGGTGGTCCGGCGGCGCCGGGCGAGGCGACGATGTTCGCCCGCGGGTTGTCTACGTGGCACACCCTGCACGCAACCGAAGGAGGAGTTCAGTGAGCGGATCCAATCGCGACCGCGATCGAGTCGATCGCGAGTACACGACGGAGCAGACCACCAGCCGCGCCGCGAGGCAGGACGTGCGGGACACCGATGGCGAGATCCACGTCCCCGTCGCCGAGGAGCGCATCGAGGTCGGCAAGCGCGAGGGCGAGATCGGCGAGGTGGAGATTCGCAAGACGGTCGTCCAGGAGCAGGTCTCCATCCCGGTCGAGTTGGCCCACGAGGAGGTCCGCGTCGAGGAGCGCGACATCGCCGATCGGCCGGCGCAGGCCGGCGACCAGCTCTTCCAGGAAGGCGTCATCCGGGTGCCGGTGCGCGGCGAGGAGGCCGTCGTCCAGAAGGAGGCGGTCGTCACCGGCGAGGTGGTGATCGACAAGGAGCGCCTGACCGAGACCCAGAACATCACCGACACCGTGCGCCGGGAGCGCGTCGAGGTCGAGGAGGCCTACAACCAGCGGCGCGGTGAGTTCCAGCAGCACTTCACCCAGCGGCAGGCCGCGATGCGGGGCACGCAAGGCACCACGCGCACCTTCGAAGAGGCCGAGCCGAACTACCGCACCGGCTTCACCGCCGCCCACGACGAGCGCTACCAGGGCCGCGAGTTCGACGAGATCGAGCCGAGCCTGCGCAGCGAGTACGAGACCCGGCAGGGCCGCTCGGGCGGCGACGCCTGGCAGCACCTGCGCGAGGAGATCCGCGAGGGCTGGACCCGCGCCCGCCGCCGCTAGTTGACCGAGGCGCGAGCACGGATGCAGGCGGACACCCCTCCCGGGGTCCGCCCGCGTCGAATGTCAGGCGGTTGCGACGGCAACCGCGGGGAGAGGGGTAACGATGACAGTAGGGACGAGCGCGCGGACGACGGAGAATCAGCGCACGGTGGTCGGCGTCTTCGACGGCCCGAACCACGCCGAGCGAGCGCTCAACCAGTTGCGGGACGCCGGGTTCTCGCCCGATCAGGTCTCGGTGGTCGCCAAGGACACCCGCGAGAGCCGCGAGATGGTCGAGAGCAGCGGCATGGGCGAGGAAGGGGCCGCTTCCGGCGCGATCGCCGGCACCCTCCTCGGCGGCATTGCCGGGTGGCTCCTCGGCATCAGCGCGCTGACGATCCCCGGCATCGGGCCGATCGTCGGGGCCGGTATCATCGGCACGACGCTGGCCGGCGCCGGGATCGGCGCGGCGACCGGTGGGCTGATCGGCGCGCTGGCCGGCCACGGTGTGCCGGAAGATGACGCGCGCGGCTACGAGGACAACGTCAAGAAGGGCAGCATCCTGCTGACCGTCCACGCCCAGACGGACGAGCAGGCGCAGCGGGCGCACCAGATCTTCGGCCAGGGCGGCGGCTCCGATGTCCGCGCCTACGGCGTGCAGGGGATCACCAACACGACCGGCGCGACCGCCCGGACGGTCGGCACGACCACCGGCGCGACGCTCGGTACCACCACCGGCACGACGACCGGGACGATGGGGTCGTCCACGACCGGGCGCACGACCGGCGCCAGCGGCGATGCGGATACCGTCATCACCTCCGGCGAACTGCGCGACGGCGAGACCCGTCGTCGGTCGTAACCAGGCCCACCGCCGCCAATCGCTTCGCCAACGCAGGCGCGCGCCCCAGACGAGGGGGGGCGCGCCTTTTTGTGCGCCCTCCCGCGATCGAGCGGGCCTTGCCACGCGCCGCAAACCCGGTAGAATGCGCCCGAGGGCGACGGGATCACGCCGGGCAGGGAGGGATGATGGGCGGCGAGACGGCGGCGCGGGGCAACAACAGCGGGAAGCGGCCGATCGCGGCGGAGGATCTGTACCGCTTCACCTTCGTCGGCGATCCGCAACTCTCCCCCGACGGCGCGACCGTGGCCTTCGTGCGCACGACGGTCGACCGCGAGGCCGACGGCTACCGCTCGCAGCTCTGGACCGTCCCGGCGGACGGCTCCGCCCCGCCGCGCCGGTTCACGGCGGGGCCGAATGACACCGCGCCGCGCTGGTCGCCCGACGGTCGGGCGCTCGCCTTCCTGCGCAAGGGGCGGGGGAAGGAGGCGAAACCGCAGGTCTGGCTGATCGGCGCGCGGGGCGGCGAGGCCTGGCCGCTGACCGACGCGCGCGAGGGCGCGGCCGAGCCGCGCTGGGCGCCGGACGGGTCGCGGATCGCCTTCACCAGCCGGGTGCGCGCGGCGGACGACGCGGGGCGTGGGGCGACGGGCGACGGGCGCGAGGCGGGCGGAAAGGCGCCGGGGGGGACGGACGGGGCGGCACAGCAGAGCGACGTGCGCGTGATCGACCGCCTCAAGTTCAAGCTGGACGGCGAGGGCTTGCTCGACGATCGCCGCCGGCACCTCTTCGTCGTGCCGGTGCGCGGGCAGGAGCGCGGCGAGGCCCGGCAGATGACGTTCGGCGACTGCAACGAGGGCATGCCCGCCTGGTCGCCGGACGGCCGGTCGCTCGCCTTCGTCTCCGCGCGCCACGAGGACCGCGACTTCGACAACCGGAGCGATATCTGGATCGTCGCGGCCGACGACGCGCCGGGCGAGCCGCGCCGCGTGACGCGCACCGCCGGGCCGTGCGCGACGCCGGTCTTCGCCCCCGATGGCCGGTCCCTCGCCTACGTCGGTCACGACAACCGGCCGGAGTACGGCCCGACGACGCTCGACGGCCTCTGGGTCGTGCCAGCGGACGGGTGCGCCCCCCCGCGCAACCTGACCGCCGCGCTCGACCGCCCGGTCGGCTCGGCGGTCGGCACCGACGCGCGGTACGGCACGCCGGGCGACGCGCCCCGCTGGTCGCCGGACGGGGCGGCGCTCTTCACGCTGGTCAGCGACCGGGGCAACGTCCCGCTGCTGCGCGTGGACGCGGTGAGCGGCGCGGCCGCGACCGTCCTCGACGGCGCGCGGCAGATCACCAACGTGGGGGTGTCCGCCGACGGCCGCCGCCTCGTCTACGCGGTCAGTGATGGCACGACGCCCGCCGACCTCTTCGCCTGCGACCTCGACGACGCCGGGCGCGCGGTGGGCGAGCGCCGGCTGACCGACGCGAACGCCGCGCTCTTCGCCGAGGTCGAGATCCGCGCGCCCCGCAAGCACACCTACCGCGCCCCCGATGGCCAGGATCTGGACGCCTGGGTCGTCACCCCGCCCGGCTTCGATCCCAAGCACAAGTACCCGCTGGTATTGGAGATCCACGGCGGGCCGCACGCGCTCTACGGCGAGTCCTTCTACCACGAGTTCCAACTCCTGGCGGCGCGCGGCTACGTCGTCCTCGCCACCAACCCGCGCGGCTCCGAGGGGTACGGGCAGGCGTTCGTCGCCGCCCTGCGCAACGATTGGGGCGGGGTGGACTACCGCGACGTGATGGCCGGGGTGGATTGGATCGTCGGGCAGGGGTATGTTGATCCGGCGCGGCTCGGCGTCACCGGCGGCTCCTACGGCGGCTACCTGACCAATTGGATCGTCGGGCAGACCGACCGCTTCCGCGCCGCCGTCAGCGGGCGCAGCACCTGCGACCGCTACAGCCACTACGGCCACAGCGACTTCGGCTCGTTCACCGGCGACTGGGAGTTCGGCGGGCCGCCCTGGGAGCGCGCGGAGCACTACCGCGACCGCTCGCCGATCTCCTACGTCGCCAACGTCCGCACGCCGATCCTGCTCGAGCAGCAGGAGGACGATCTGCGCTGCCCGATGCCCCAGGCCGAGCAGTTCTACACCGCCCTGAAAAGGTTGCGCCAGGCCGACGTGCAGCTCGTCCGCTTCCCGACGAGAGCCACGGCATGGTGCGCGGCGGCAAGCCCGCCCACCGCGTCGAGCGCCTCAACCGGCTGGCGGACTGGTTCGACCGCTACCTCGCGCCGCCAGCGGGCGAATAATCAACGGACCGGGCGACGGGGAGTGGCGTCGGCACGCACGCGGGGCAGCCAGTGAGAGCCACGCTAACAGTTTTGGCCATCGTTGGTGTTATCACGGGGCTCGTAAACTTCCTCACCTTCATGGGGATGAGCGCGCGCCTGGGGGTGACGCGCTCAACGGCTACGAGCGGGATGGCCGCTATTACGTGTCCTCCCGCGGCCGGGCGACGGAGGTCACCGAGGGGCAGTGGCGGCGGAGCCGGGCGCACGCAATCAGCGTCTGGATCACCCACCCGCTGGCAATGGTCTCGATGGCCTACCTGCTCTTCCAACACGTCTTCCCGTCGTTCACCTATCGGGCGTCGAAGGAGGCGATTGCCGGGGCGGCGGACGACGTCCGTCGCTCTGGCCCCCAACTCGCCAAGACCGCGTGCAGCGGGAGGGTTGGGGGCGTGAACTACAGCGGCCCGACGATCCATGCCGCGGCGTATCCCGGTGGTATCGTGATCAAACCACTCTTCCAATCACCATTCGCGATCGCTGCGTCCGCGATCACGGACGTTCGCGCCAGTCGGGAGTGGTGGGTGAAAGGGATCGAGATCGTCCACACTTCAGCGCAGGTCACGAGCCCGATCTTCGTGCATTGCGACGAGGATGACCCGTTCGTGGCGACGCTGCGGGCGATTCTGCTGGCCGACATGAGGGAAGCGGCGCGATGAGCAAGGCCGTCGTCACGATCCTCAACGCCCTCGGGCTCGACGTCTGCCTCGCGCTGGTCTATCTCGGCTTCAGGTGGGCGATCCCCACCCTCGGTCCCTTCGGCGTCGTATGGATCGTGCTCGTGACGAGCATCGGCCTGATCAACGCCTACCGCCTTCTACGGGGCCGGCAAGGGCCACCCGCATAGTAAGGAGCGCGCCGTGAACGTCCTGATCATCGGCGGCACCGGCCTGATCAGCACCGCCATCACCCGTGAGTTGCTGGCGCGCGGCGACACGGTCACGCACTACAACCGGGGCCAGCGGGCGGCGGCATCGCCGGAGGGCGTCCGGCGGATCGCCGGCGACCGGCAGGACTACGCCGCCTTCGAGCGCCAGATGGCCGAGGCCGGCCCGTTCGACTGCGTGCTCGACATGATCTGCTTCACCCCCGAGGAGGCCGAGAGCGCGGTGCGCGCCTTCCGCGGGCGCGCGGGCCAGTTCATCTTCTGCAGCACCGTGGATGTCTACCGCAAGCCCGCCGGCCGCTACCCCGTCCGCGAGGACGAGCCGCGCGATCCCGCCAGCCCCTTCACCTACGCCGCCGACAAGGCGCGCTGCGAGGCAGTCTTCGAGGCGGCGCACGCGCGCGGCGACTTCCCGGTCACCAGACCTACGGCGATCTTCGGCGCCGCGACCCTGCTTCGACCGCCTCCGCAAGGGCGGATCATCGTCCACGGCGACGGCCGCTCCCTGTGGGCGGTCCACGATGTCGGGCGGGCCTTCGCGGGGGCGCCGCGACCTTCGGCACCTACCACGCCACCGGGGAGGAGTGGCTGACCTGGGACCGCTACCACCAGGGCGTCGCCGAGGCGATCGGGGCGCCTCCGCCCCGGCTGGTCCACATCCCGAACCTGCTGCTGCGCGTGGCCCCGCGCCGCGCCTGGATCTGCGCGGTGAACTTCGTCTTCGACAACACCGCGGCGCGCGCGGCCACCGTCCCCTTCGTCGAGGGGTCCGCCACCGTCGCCGCGACGCGCGGCCAGTCGGGACGGGCCTTCGAGGACCGCGTGGTCGCGGCCGGGGAACGCCTGGGCGCGGAGATGGCGCGCAATTGGACGGACGGAGGGTTGAAGATCCGCTGCCCGAACTCGCGGACCCCGCCGCGTGACCGCACCCGCCCGCCCGGCGTCGGGGAGCATGCCGACATGCCCGACCGGGGCAACCCGGAGGGCGGCTCGGTGCGCTTCGTCCTGCCGCGCCTCTCCCAGACGAACCGGCGCTACACTCCCACCGCCACCGAGTTCCGCGGGGCCTGCGAGCGCCCGCGGCGCGGCGCGCGGGCGGGATCGTGAGCGCCGACGCGGCGGCCTTGCATGACGCCGCGCGCCGGTTCTTCGCGGCGCCCTTCGACTTCATCCCGCTCGGCGACTCCCCCGGATTCAGCGGCAGCCGTTTCGCCCGCGTCGAGGCCGGCGGCGCGGCGTGGTGCCTGCGTCGCTGGCCCGATCGCTTCGCCGAGGGGCGGCTGCGGGCGATCCACGAGGTACTGACCCACAGCCGGACGCGCGGCTTCACCGGCGTCCCGGCGCTGGCGGCGACCACCGACGGGGAAACCGTCGTGCGCCGCGACGGCGCGCTCTTCGACGCGCAGGGGTGGCTGCCCGGCCTGCCGCCGGGCGGCGACCCCGGCTGGATGACCCACCCGCCGGCCGGGTACGGGCATCGCGCCCCAGCCGGCCCCGTGCCGAACGTGGTGCGGCCGCTGCCCCCGGCGCGCCTGATCGCCCTGGCGACCGCCCTGGCCCGCTTCCACCGCGTCATCGGCGATCTCGCGGCGACGGGCGGGGCCGTGGGGCTGCCGGTGGCCCCGCTGGCGGAACAGTTCGTGTCCCTCGCCGCATCGGAAGGGCCGGACGCGGCCGCCCTGGAAGCCACGGTGTCGCGCGCTGGCGAGGAGGGGGGGCGGATTGCGCGCCGCTGGCTGGCGCTGCTGCCGCGCGCGGTCGCGCTGGCCGGCGCGGTGCTGCGGGCGCACCCCCGTGCCGCCCGTGCCGCGGCGACCGTCTGCCACGGCGATCTTTGGGCGGCGCACGTCTTCTTCGACGGCCCCTCGTTCAGCGGCTTCATCGACTTCGAGGGCCTGGCCCGCGGTTCGCCGGCGCTCGACCTGGCGCAGCTCATCCTGCACTTCAATGGCTGGGCCGCGCGCGGGCCCGTCATCCGTGCCTACGAGCGCGAGCGGCCCCTCGCCGCCGGCGACCGGGCGGTGCTGCCCGCCGCCGCCGTCCTCGACCTGGCCGGCGAGGCCCACTGGTCGCTGGCGGCGCTCTATGGCGAGGGCGGGCAGGGGCCGGATACGCCCGCGGCGCGGAGGGCGCACCTGACCAACCTGCGGGCGCTGCTCGGGTCGCTGGAGCGGATCGTCGCGGGGCTCGAAGGGCGGCGCGAGGGTTGACGGCGTGCCGGGACCAACGCTCCGCGCGGGCATATGTCCTGCGGTGGCAATCCGTGCGGGCGCGGACGGCGGGGCGCAGGTCAGCGGAGGGGTTGGGCGTGCGACTGGACAAGGACCAGCTCATCGTCATCGGCGAGCAGTTGGTCGAGCAGGTCAAGCGGGACGACGTGATCGGGCTGGCGGCGGAACTGGCCTTCCGCGCGTTCCTGGCCCTCTTCCCGTTCTTCATCTTCCTCGCCGCGCTCGGCGGCAGCGTCGCCGCCCTCCTCGGCGTGCGGAACCCGGCCCAGCGGCTCGTCACCTTCCTCGGCCCGGCCCTCCCCTCCGAGGTCGCCGGCAGCATCAGCGGCCCGCTCCAGTCGCTGCTGTCGACGCAGGACCGGGGGCTGCTCTCCCTCGGCATCGCCGGCGCGCTCCTGGCGGCGACATCCGGGACCAACGCCACGATCAAGGCGATGAACCGCGCCTACGACGTCCCCGAGACCCGCCCGTTCTGGAAGCGCTACCTGATGGCGCTCGGGCTGACCCTCCTGGTCGGCATCCTGCTCGTCGCCGCCTTCGCCCTCTTCATGCTGGGGGACGACTTCGGCCGCCGGATCGCCGTTGCCCTCGGCCTGGAGGGCGCGTTCCAGGCGGTGGTGCGCTACGCCCCCCTCCCGCTCGCCGCCGTCCTGCTCCTGCTGACCACGACGCTGCTCTACTGGGCCGCGCCGAACATGGATCTGGTGTTCAAGTGGGTGCTGCCGGGCGCCGTGCTGTTCACGCTCGGCTGGCTGGGCGCGACCTCCCTGCTCAACCTCTACATCGCGCGCTTCGACCCCTACCGCTTCAGCTACGGCGCCCTCGGCGGGGTGGCCGTCCTGCTGGTCTGGTTCTACCTCACGACCTTCATCCTGCTGGTCGGCGCCGAACTCAACGCCATCGTCGACGAGATCGTCGATCCCGACACAGTCGCGGAGCGGCGGGAGCAGAAGAAGCGGCTGGAGGCGCGGCGGCGGGGCGACGCGCGCCGGCGCTCCCATCCGACGAAGGCGGCCGCCGGCCGGCCGCGGGGTAACGGCCCCGCCCCGGCGGCTACTGCCCATCCACCGCGGCCAGGAAGTCCAGCACCAGCCGGTTGAACTCGTCGGGGCGCTCCATGTTCGGCAGGTGCGCGGTGCCGGCCATGAGCGCCTTGCGCGCGCCCGCGACCTCCGCCGCCAGCCGGTCGGTGGTGGCGACGACGTGGGGCTGGTCGAGGTCGCCGCCGATGACGAGCGTGGGCGCGCGAATCTCGCCGAGCCGGTCGATCGCCGGAGGACCGAGGCGCCCTTCGCTGCCCAGGTCCGCGGGCGTCCGGAGGGCGATCAAGTTCATCGCGCGCACCTTGTCCCGGATGGCCGGAGCGACCTGGGAACTGGAGCAGGTTGTGCAGCTCCTCCCGGTGCGAAAATGGCCCGATTGTTCAGCGCGCATGGCTCGTTCCTGCGATACCATCCACACGATTCGATTCCCGCGGCTGGCGCGCCCTGATACCATGCCGATCGGCGGTGCTGGGCGATAGCGGGTGGAGGCGACGATGCGGCAGACGGATAGGCGCACCCACCACCTGGGGCGCGAGGCGATCCACACGTATTGGGATCATGCCCTCCCGCCCGCGTTGACGGTGGCGCCGGGCGACACGGTCGTTTTCGACACGCTCGATGCGTCCTACGGGCGGGCCGCGCGCCAGGTACAAGAGCAGCCCGGCGATCTCGACCCGGCGCTGGTCAGTCTGATCGCCGCCGGGAGCTACACCACGCCCCCGAATGCAGGGAATGGGCACCCGCTCACCGGCCCCGTTGCGGTCGCGGGTGCGGCGCCGGGCGACACACTGGTCGTGGAGATCCTTGACATCGAGCCGGGTCTCTGGGGCTGGACGGCCTCCCCGGCGGGTATCGGCCTGCTGAGCGATGAGCTCATTGAACCTGCCGGTCACATTTGGGACTGCCGCAACGGCCGGAGCGGCCTGTTCGCGCCGGGCATCCGGGTACCCCTGGCCCCGTTCTGCGGCGTGATGGGGGTCGCTCTGGCCGCACCCGGCCGGCACCCGACCTTCCCGCCGCGCCCGACCGGCGGCAACATGGATATCCCGCAGCTCACCGCGGGCGCGACCCTTTACCTGCCGATCCAGGTGAAGGGCGCCCTCTTCTCGGTTGGCGACGTCCACGGCGCACAGGGGGACGGCGAAGTCAGTGGCACCGGCATCGAAATGGAGGGTACGGCCACGCTCCGCTTCGGCCTGCAGAAAGGGCGCGCAATCCGCCAACCCCAGTTCCGCACCGCGCCACAGGTTGCCATGGTCCCCAGCCCCTACTTCGCCGCGACCGGCCACGACCACGATCTGCGCGAGGCTGCGCGCGAAGCGCTGCGCGGGATTCTCGACTACCTGGAACAGGAGCACCATCTCCCGCGTTCCCGTGCCTACCTCCTGGCGAGCACCTGCGTCGATCTCCGAATTAGCCAGATCGTTGACGCTCCGAACTGGACGGTCAGCGCCTTCCTCCCGCTCAGCATCTTCACTGGTTCGGCGGCGTAGCGCATCTCAGCGTGCTACCCGTGCCTCTGGTGCTTGGTAAGCCGCTTGTTCACCAGTCTGGGGGTGTGCAGCATCGCCGGAATTGAGGATGGCTACCACCGGTTGGGCGGCGGGGTCGGCACGTAGGGCAGGGGCGGGGCCGACGTCGCCACTGTGAAGGTCGCGCTCGCCAACTCCCGCTCCGGCTGCACGTTATGCTGAATCCAGGGGACGATCACACGAATCCGGTCCCCGTCCGGCGTCGCCGGGCCGCACCCGATCAGGCGCACCGGGAAGGCGAAGGCGCCGTCGTCGCCGACGAGCGGCCGCCCGACCGGGGTGCCCCGCACGTAGAGGAAGATGGACCTGTTGGGCGGGAAGTTCCGGCCCCGCGCGATGACGGCCGGTTCCCGCTCGGCGCAGGGACCGCGCTCCGGTTCGAGGGTCAGGGTGGGGATCGGACCCCACTCGGTGATCGTGAAGGCGCCGCGCGCGATGACGCCGCCCGGCATCCCCATGGCCCCCCGCATATCGGCGCCGATCGTCACCGTGTAGACGCCCGGCGCCCGGCCCAGGGAGTTGAAGCTCAGGCGCAGTGTGCCGTCGTCCGCGGCGGTGATCGGATCATTCAGCACGAATTCCTGCTCCGGGTTGCGCCCGACGGCGTGCAGGGTGGCGTTGGGCGCGAAGCCCGCCCCGGCGATCGCGAAGAGGGTCCCCCCAGGCCCGGCCGGTGGCGTGACCGTCAACGTCGAGGCCGCCGTCGCGGCCGGGTTCGTCATGGCCCCTGCCGGCCGAGTAGTGGAAGGGGTGAAGGTCGCCGCTATCGTCGCGCGCGCCGGCCTCGTGCCGGTCGGCCCGCCGCTGGGAACGGCGGGGCCGCCAACCGGCGCCGTCGCAACGCGGCTCGTGCCCGCGGCGCGCGTCGGCGCGGCGCCGCCCGTGGCGCCGGGCAGCGCGTCGCACGACGTCAGGATGAACGCCAACAGCAGGGTCGCCGGTGCGCGGAACGGCCGCCGCGTCAACGAGGTCGGCATACGTGCTCCTTTCCCTCCGGCTCCGACCGTCCCCGCGCCGAGGCTCGCGGCAGGATGGCGCGCGCGCCCTCTGAGAGAGTAACGCGGCAGCCGCGGCCGAAGTTCTAGAGCGGCGCGCGGGGAGGTTGCGCCGCGGGTTGCCGCCGGGCTGTAGGGGCGTTCAACTGAACGCCCGAGCCTTGCCCCGGCACAGACTCAACCATCACGAGAACCGCTGCCAAGGGGAGGCGCCGCCCCCGCACTGGATCACCCCGGCGGCCATCGGAGCGCGTTGTGCCACTGGCGGGCGCGGACGGGGAGGGGGCTCCTGGAGTTTCCGGGGTCAGGCGTCCGATGGTCCCGGTTCCCAGCCGGTCGCCTGCGCCCAGCCGTTGGCCGCGCGCAGCGTCGCCCAGATGAACGGCTCCTTGGACCCGACATAATCGTGCCGCCGCGCGGCGTCCCGGCCGTACTGCCGCATCAGCGCGAACTTCAACTCGGCGTAGCGCGCGGCGACGTCGGGGTGCGCCCGGACGTAGTCGCGGAAGAGGAGCGCGAACTGCTCGCCCCAACTGCCCCACCGCCGCACATGGATGTGCGTGCGCCGCGCGCCTGGCGCCTCGCGGAAGTACCGCTTGGTCCGCTCCGGATTGTCCACCCGGAAGACGTAACCGAGGCGTTCCAGCGGCTGGCGGAAGGCGTCGAGCGGCTCGAACGACGCGATCGCGATCTGCACGTCAACGATCGGCTTCGCCGCCAGCCCCGGCACGGCCGTGGACCCGATGTGATCGATCCGCCGGGCCACCTCGCCGAGCGCCGCCCGAAGATCCGCCGCCTGCCGCCGGAACAGGCGCGGCCACTCGGGGTCGTAGGGAACGACCACAATGAGATCACCAGTCCGCCCGCCGCCGGTCACGGGCAACCTCTCCCCGGTTGTCTCACAGCGCTTCCCACTCGTCCCGAGTGACACCCGCCTGCCGCAGAATCTCGGCAAGGAGCGATCTGCTGATGTCGCCGCGATGCGGATTGGGAATCCGCACTCGGACGCCGCGGCCTTCCATAAACTGGTGCCTTGCGCCCCGATACGGCCCATCGAAGCCGAGCCGGCGCAGGTAGAACAGGAGCTGGTCGCGCCTGATCGGGCCGAACGACGGCATTACTCCGGAGTCCCGGCGCCCGGCAGAGCATGTTGGGGATTAATGTCGATCCCATCGATCACCGGCAACGGCCGCCGCCGTGCCAACCCGAGCGTGATCCAATCTTCGAGCACGCTCCGCAGTTCTTGTAGACCGGCCTCGCGCGTGTCGGCGTCGGCCCAAACACCGGGCGTGTCGGGGATCTCGCAGAAGTAGGTGCCGTCTTCCGGGAGGAGCTTGCAGGTTGCTCGCCGCATCGCGGCCTCGATGTAGGTGGTCAACATACCTTGTGCCCTCCCTTCGTTCGTGCCGCATCTCTGGGAAGTGTACGACGAGCACGAAGATCCCTGCCAAGAACGGGTATCCATGAATGTGGCCGCCCGCGCGCCCAGGGGCGCGCGGGCGGCGGCTTGCGACAACTCTGTAACGCGATTGATCAGAGGGCGAGGTACCACTGGCGCGCGAGGTCGAGGACCGGGCCGGAGAGGATGCCGAAGAGGGCGACCGATAGGACCATCGCGCCGAGGCCGACCCCGAAGAAGCGCGTGCGCGCCGGGGTCGGCGCCCCCGCCGGGTCGCCGAAGTACATCGCCGCCACCACGCGCAGGTAGTAGTAGGCCGACACCGCGCTCAGCAGCACCACCACCACCGCCAGCCAAGTGTAACCCGCCTCGATCGCCGCCAGGATGATGAAATACTTGGCGTAGAACCCCAGCAGCGGCGGCACCCCCGTCAGCGAGAAGAGGAAGAAGGCCATCGCCGCCGCCTGCGGCCAGGCGGTCACCGCCAGCCCGTTGAAGTCGTCGATCGTCGTGCCCTTGCCGTGCAGCTGCAGCCAGGCCAGCACGCCGAACGCGCCGATGTTCATGAAGGCGTAGGCGAAGTTGTAGAAGAGCACGCTCGGGATGCTCTCGTCCCCGCCGCCGATCTGCCGGAAGGCCGCCAGCCCGACCAGCATGTAGCCGGTGTGCGCGATCGACGAGTAGGCCAGCATCCGCTTCACGTCGCGCTGGGCGATCGCCACCAGGTTGCCGAGCGCCATCGTCAGCACCGAGAGCACGATCACCAGCGGGACCCACTGCTCGCGCAACGGCCCGAGCCCCTGCACCAGCACGCGCAGGATCGCCGCGAACGCCGTCACCTTCGGCGCCACCGACATGAAGGCGGTCACCGGCGTCGGCGCGCCCTGGTAGGCGTCGGGCGTCCACATGTGGAACGGCACCGCCGCCGCCTTGAAGCCGAGGCCGACGATCAGCAGCAGCGCCGCCAGCAGCAGCGTCGGGGCGGTGCGGTCCTGGTAGGTCGCCAGGCGCAGGCTGATGTCGTTCAGGTTGGTCGCGCCGGTGACCCCGTAGGTCCAGGCCATCCCGTAGATGAGGATCGCCGTGGCGAACGAGCTGAGCAGGAAGTACTTCAGCGCGCCCTCGATCGACTCGCGGCGGCGCTTGGCGAACGCGGCCAGGACGAAGACCGACAGCGAGCTGAGCTCGATGCCGACGAAGATCATCACCAGGTCGACCGCGGAGGCGACGAGCATCCCGCCGAGCGTGGAGAAGGCGAGCAACGAGTAATACTCGCCGAGCGGCATGTCCCAGGCCGGGATCGTCTGCGCCGAGATGAAGACGGTCAGCAACGCCGACGCGGCGATCACGACGATCAGGAAGACCGCCATGTCGTCGAGCGCGCCCATCCCGCTGAAGGCCGTCCGCGGCTGGCCGGTCAGCAGCAGCGCCGCGACGATCGCGCCGAGGTAGCCGAAGACCGAGATGACGGTCAGGGCCGCGTTGCGCCCCGGCGACGGCGCCGCGATCGCGCCGTACCCCAGCGTCAGCAGCGCCACCGCCAGCACGATCGCGTGCGGGATCAGGATCTTGAAATCTTCCAGCGTCAGCGCGACAGCGACCGGGTTATCCACCTTCACTCCTCCGAGTGCTGAGTGCTGAGTGACGAGTGATGAGTAACTATTCCTGGCATGACGCCGTTCCGTCTCAGCTCATCGCTCATTACCCATCACTCAGCACTCAGCACTCTCAGCGGCCCAGCGCCGCCGCGGCCGCGCCGCCGTCGAACGGCGCCAGCAGCGCGGCCAGGGCCGGGGTCAGCAGCCGGAAGATCGGGGCGGGGTAGAAGCCGAAGACGATCGTCAGCGCCAGCAGCGGGACCAGCGTCGCCAGCTCGCGCCGGTTGACGTCGGCCCAGCGCGTCGCGTGCGGCTCGTCGTGCGCCCCGTGCGTATCGCGCCGGGCGGCCCGGGGATCGTCGCCCCCCGCCGGCGGCTCTTCGTGCGTGAAGTGCGGGTCGAGGCCGGCGCGCTGCGTCGCCGGGTCGGCGGAGGCGTGCGGGTCGTGCCCGTTCACCCCGTGGCCGTGCGCGTCGGCGATGACGCCCTCGGCGCGGCCCTGCGCGACCCGCTGGAAGAGCCAGAGCATGTACCAGGCGGAGAGGATCACCACCAGCGTGGAGACGATCGCCGCGCCCTTGTCGAGTTGCGACGGGCTGCGGAACGCGCCCATCAGCGCGTTGAACTCGCCGACGAAGCCGGTCATGCCGGGCAGGCCGATCGAGGCGAAGGTGAAGGCCAGGAAGATGCTCGCGTAGACCGGCATCGTGGTGGAGAGGCCCTTGAAGGCGCCGATCTGCCGGGTGTGGGCGCGCTCGTAGATGAAGCCGACCAGGAGGAAGAGCGCCGCGGTGTTCAGCCCGTGCGCGAACATCACCATCACCGCCCCCTGCAGCGCCTGCTGATTGAAAGCGAAGATGCCGAGCGTGACGAAGCCCATGTGGCTGACCGAGGAGTAGGCGACCAGCCGCTTCCAGTCGGGCTGCGGCAGCGCGACCAGCGCGCCGTAGATGATCGCGATCGTCGAGAGGACCATGATCGCCGGGGCGAAGAACCGCGCGGCGTCGGGGTAGAGCGGCAGGCAGAAGCGCAGCATGCCGTAGCCGCCGAGCTTCAGCATGACGCCGGCCAGCATCACCGAGCCGGCGGTCGGCGCCTCGGTGTGGGCGTCCGGCAGCCAGGTGTGGACCGGGAACATCGGCACCTTGATCGCGAAGGCGATGAAGAAGGCTGCGAAGACGAGGTACTGGAACTGCAGCGGGTAGAACTGGGCAGTGGTGGTGATGCCAGGCAGGTTCAGCTCCTGCAGGGTCGGGCTGCGCAGCGACAACTCCATCAGGTCGAGCGTGCGCCGGCCGGTCAGCGTGAAGTACCGCTGGTAGGTGGCGACGATGGCGACCAGCATCAGCAGGCTGCCGGCCAGGGTGTAGAGGAAGAACTTGATCGCGGCGTAGACGCGGTTGCTGCTCCCCCAGACGCCGATGATCAGCGCCATCGGGATCAGGCTCAACTCGAAGAAGACGTAGAAGAGGACCAGGTCGAGCGAGACGAACGCGCCGATGACCCCGGTCTCCAGCAGCAGCATCGCGATGTGGAACTCGCGCACGCGCCGGTCGATCGAGGTCCAGGACGCCGCGATCGAGAGGGGCGTCAGGAGCGTCGTCAGCACGACCAGCAGGATGCTGAGGCCGTCGACCCCGAGGTGGTAGCGCACCCCGACGCCCGGCAGCCAGAGGAAGTTCTCCTCGAACTGCATCGCCGCCGTGCCGAACGCATTGCCGCCCAGCAGCAGCAGCGACACCAGGAAGGTGACGAGGCTGACGCCGAGCGCCGTCCAGCGCGTCGCGTCCGCGCCCATCCGCGGCAGGGCGAAGATCAGCAGCACGCCGAGCAGCGGCAGGTAGGTGATGATCGACAGAATCGGGATGTTCTCCACGCGCCGTTTCCCCCTCGTACTTGCCCGCTTGCCGCCGGTAGCCGCCGGTTGCAACCGGCGGCCTCCCCGCGCCGCGCGCGATCTACCGCGCCAGGAACTGCGGCCCCAGCAGCAGGTACACCCCGACGATGATCACTGTGCCGAGCGCGATCGCCAGCGCGTAGTTCGAGACGACGCCGGTCTGCACCTTGCGCAGTTGCTGCGAGACGCCGCCGGTCAGATGGGCCACGCCGTTGACGATGCCGTCGATGAACCCCGCGTCGACCCACTTCCAGAGGATGCGGGCCAGCACGTCCAGCGGCGCGACGATCAGCGCCTGGTAGATGTCGTCGAGGTACCACTTGTTGTAGAAGAGGGCGTAGAGGCCGGCGAAGCGCCGCCCCATCGCCTGCGCGCTGATCCGGCCGGTGCCGTACATCAGCCAGGCCAGCGCGATCCCGGCCAGCGAGAGGAGCGTCGAGGCCGCGAAGCCGCCCACCGTGAGCCAGGCCGGCGGGTGGTGCGCCTCCTCCGCCGCCGCGACGGCGACCGCCATCGTCCTTGCCGCATCGGCGTGGCCGCCGCCGCCCTCGAAGACCGGCCCCAGCCACTGGTGGATCGGCCCCGCCTCCGCCGGCAGGCCAACGATGATGCCGAGCAGGAGCGAGGGGATCGCCAGCGCGATCAGCGGCAGCGTCATCACCGGGGGCGATTCGTGCGGGTGGACGTGCTCGGGGTCGAAGCGCGGCTGGCCGTGGAAGGTCAGGAAGATCATGCGGAAGGTGTAGAACGCGGTCATGAAGGCGACGATCCAGCCGACGATCGCGGCGAGCGGGTAACCCTCGAACCAGGTGCCGACCAGGATCTCGTCCTTGGAGAAGAAGCCCGCGGTCAGTGGGAAGCCGGCCAGCGCCAGCGAGCCGGCTACCAGCGTCGCGTAGGTGATCGGCATGGAGCGGCGCAGGCCGCCCATCTTGCGCATGTCCTGCTCCTCGTGCATGCCGTGGATCACCGAGCCGGCCCCGAGGAAGAGGAGCGCCTTGAAGAAGGCGTGCGTCATCAGGTGGAAGATCGCCGGGATGAACGCGCCCGCCCCGACCGCGAAGACCATGTAGCCGAGCTGGCTGACGGTCGAGTAGGCCATCACCCGCTTGATGTCGTTCTGCACCAGCCCGATCGTCGCGGCGATGAAGCAGGTCGCCAGCCCGACAATCAGGACGACCAGCAGCGCGACCGGCGCGGCCTCGTAGAGCGCGTGCGCGCGGACCATCATGTAGACGCCGGCGGTGACCATCGTCGCGGCGTGGATCAGCGCGGAGACCGGGGTCGGGCCTTCCATCGCGTCCGGCAGCCAGACGGTGAGGGGACCCTGCGCGCTCTTGCCCATCGCGCCGACGAAGAGGAGCAGCCCGATCGCCGTGAGGACGCCCTCCCCCTTGCCGGCCAGGTTCGCGAAGATCCCCTCCGGCCCGAAGAAGCTGAGCGTGCCGAAGGTGGTGAAGAGGAGGAACATGCCGATGAGGAAGCCGAAGTCGCCGACGCGGTTGACGATGAATGCCTTCTTCGCCGCGTCCCCCGCCGACCGGCGATCGAACCAGTAGCCGATCAGCAGGTAGGAGCAGAGGCCGACCCCCTCCCAGCCGAAGAACATCACCAGGAAGTTGTCGCCCAGGACCAGGACGAGCATCGCGAAGACGAAGAGGGACAGGTAGGCGAAGAAGCGGTAGTAGCCGGGGTCGTGCCCCATGTAGCCGGCGGAATAGATGTGGATCAGGAAGCCGATGCCGGTGATGATCAGGATCATCACCGAGGTGAGCTGATCGATGAAGATAGTGAAGGGGATGTCGAAGCCGCCGAGGTCGGCCCCCGGCATCCAGCGCCAGAGGGTCTGGCTGACCGGCTCGCCGGTGCGCGCAACCCGCAGCACCGCCAGCAGGCTGACCACGAACGCGACCGCCATGGCGATCCAGGCCGGCGCGTGCGCCCACTTGCCTGGGAAGCGCCGCCCCAGCAGCAGGTCGAACGCGAACGCCAGCAGCGGCATCAGCGGGATCAGGAACAGCCAATTCTCCATAACACCCCCTGGTTAGCGACGAGCGACGAATAAGGACGGCTGGGAGCGACGAGCGGCACGCGGCGAACCACTATCTGTTCGTCGCTCGTCGCTCGTCGCTCGTCGCTCCGTTCACTCCTTCAAGAGGCTGACCGACGTCACATCGACGCTGTCCTGCCGCCGCGTCAGGACCAGGATCAGGCCGAGGCCGATCGCCGCCTCGGCGGCGGCGATGGTGATCACGAAGATGGCGAAGATCTGCCCGGCGATCGAGTCGAGGTAGCGCCCGAAGGCGATCAGGCTGACGTTGACCGCGTTGAGCATCAGCTCGATCGACATGAAGATGATCAGGATGTTCTTGCGCGTCAGCACGCCGAGCATGCCGATCACGAAGAGCAGCGCGCTCAGCGTCAGGAAGTGCCCCAGCGTCAGTTCCCCCATGCCCCGATCCCCTCGTAGGGGCGTTCGACTGAACGCCCGCCGCCCCGCAGGGCGGCCCCGTCGGCACGCCGCTGCTCCCCTTGAACGGATTGCCGTTCCCGCGCGAGCGTTCAGTCGAACACCCGCGCCGCCTTCCTCTTCGTGGTCCCCGTCCCTAGCGCCCCCGCCCGGCCCCGACCGGCGCGCGCCCGGTGTCGATCGTGCCGGGCTCGCCGAGGTCGGGCGCGTCGACCGCCGGCACCCCGCGCCGCTCCGCCTCCAGCACCCGGTCGGCGCCGGTCGGGTGGCCGAGCGAGAGGCTGAGGCCGCGCGCCCGCTCCCCGGTCAGGAAACGGTCCGGGAGGCCGAGGATGACGGCGGCGACGACCGCGACCAGCAGCACCAGCGAGGCGACCTCGAACGGCAGCAGGAACTCGGAGTAGAGGATGCGCCCGATCAGTTGCGTGTTGCCCCCGGCCGCCGCGACCTCTTCCGGCGGGTAGGGGCCGCGCGCCCCGGTCAGCACGCCGGTGGCGATCACCAGCCCGAGCTCCGCGAAGAGCGCCAGCCCCAGGAGCCAGGCCAGCGCGGTCTGCACGCGCGGCGCGGTGTTCAGTTCCCGCAAGTCCTCCGGGCGCACCAGCATGATCACGAAGAGGAAGAGGACCAGGATCGCGCCGGTGTAGACGATCACCTGCACCGCCGCCAGGAACTCCGCCCCCAGCAGGACGTAGATGCCCGCCACATTGAGGAACGAGATCACCAGCGCGAAGGCCGAGTGGACCGGATTGCGCGCGAAGACGACGCCCGCCGCCGTCAGGACGGCGACCGCCGCGAGGAGATAGAAGATGATCGTTGCCCAATCCATCCCGAACCTCGCCTTCCCATCCACCCCACGAAGCCGGACATCCGCCGCCCCCACGGGCAGCAGGTGTTACTGCTGAAAATAGGCCGGCTCGTCCTGGCCCAGGACCGACAGCTCGCCCTTCTGCCTGAAGAACTGGTCGCGGCTCTGCGAGGCCAGCTCGTAGTGCTGGCTCATCGTCACCGCGTCGACCGGGCAGACGCGCGCGCAGAGGCCGCAGAACATGCAGCGCCCCAGCTTGAGCGTGTACTCGACCAGGTTGCGCTCCTCGTCGCGCTCGGTCGGCGCAACGTTGATCACGATCGCACCGGTCGGGCAGATCTGCTCGCAGAGCCCGCAAGCCACGCAGAGGACGCGCCCGGTGTCCGGGTCGGAGCGCAGCGCCGGGATGCCGCGGAAGCGGTCCGACACCTCGCGGCGCTCGTCGGGGTACTGGATCGTCACCGGCTTTTGGAACAGCCGCTTGAAGGTGACGAAGAACCCCTTGATTTGTGGCGGCACCAGTGGCAGCATCGCCGATCTCCTTAGGCTAGTCGGCAGCCGACAATCGGCAGTCGGGCGCTGCCAGGGTGCCGTTGCCGGGGTCATATCCTATCACATCACCGTCCCAGCGCGGCCGTATCCTCTCCACCCAGGCACCGGTCGCCGGCCGCCGATCATGGGCTAGAAGCGCAGCCACCCCTCGACCGCGGCGAGCCGCGCGAGGGCGGTGACGACGATGTGGAGCAGGACCGCTGGCAGCAGCAGCTTCCAGGCCAGCCCCATCAGTTGGTCGTAGCGGAAGCGCGGCAGCGTCGCGCGCAGCCAGAAGTAGAGGAAGATGAAGAACGCGACCTTCAGCGCCAGCCAGATCGGCCCCGGCAGCAGCGGCCCCGCCGGGCCGCCGAGGAAGACCACCGAGGCGACCGCGGAGATCACCAGCATCGCGACGTACTCGCCCAGGAAGAAGAGCGAGAAGCGGAAGCCGGAGTACTCGGTGTGGAAGCCGCCGACCAGCTCGCTCTCCGCCTCCGGCAGGTCGAACGGCGCCCGGTTGGTCTCGGCGATCCCGGCGATCAGGAAGATGATGAAGGCCGGGAGCTGCACCACCACCAGCCAGACGTTGGCCTGCTGCCAGCGGGTGATCTCGGTCAGTCGCAGCGAGCCGACCAGCAGGAACGGGCCGATCAGCGACAGGCCGAGGATCACCTCGTAGGAGATCACCTGGGCCGCCGCGCGCAGCCCGCCCAGCAGCGAGTAGCGGTTGCCCGAGGCGTAGCCCCCCAGCACGATCCCGTAGACCCCCAGACTGCTCACCGCCAGGACGAAGAGCAGGCCGATGTTCACGTCAGCGATGAAGAAGCGCAGCGGCTGGTTGATGATCGGGACTGTGACCGTCTCCAAGCCGAACGGGATCACCGCGAAGGCGATGAACGCGGTGGCGAAGGTGATCAGCGGCGCGAAGAGGAACATGTAGCGGTCAGCGTTGGCCGGGACGACGTCCTCCTTCGCCAGCAGCTTGATGCCGTCCGCCAGCGGCTGCAGCAGCCCGGCCGGGCCGGTGCGCGTCGGTCCGTAGCGGTCCTGCATCTTCGCCAGCACCTTGCGCTCGAACCACGTCAGGATCGCCATCGTGCTCAGCAGCACGATCAGCACGAAGCCCATGAAGGCGGCGGTCATCCCCAGGCCGGGACTCGGCATCGGTACTCCCTTTCGGGTTGAAGGCTGAAGATTGAAGGTTGAAAGTCATCGTCAACCCGGAACTTTCAACCCACAAACTTCAACCCCATCAATCCGCGGCGATCTCCACCGGCTCCGCGCGGGCCACGCGCACCGCGGCGAACTTGAACTCCGGCGTGCCGGTGTGCGGCTCGAACGCCTCGCTGGTCAGGCGGTTGAACGGCGCCTGCGGAAAGTGGGGCCGCATGCGGATCAGCCCCGCCGATGTCGCCTCGGCGACGTGCGCGCGAACCCGCACCGCCCCGCGCCGCGAGGTGATTTCGACCAGGTCGCCGTCGCGGACACCGGCGCGGGCGGCGTCGTCCGGGTGGATGTCGATCGCCGGCTCCGGCTCCAGCGCCATCGGGCCGGTCGAGCGGCGCGTCCGCTCGCCGGTGTCCCAGTGGTTGAGCGACGCCATCACCTGGAGGATCAGCGGGAATTCGGCATCGGTGCCCTCGGCGGCGGGCGTGTGACGGGCCGGGATGAACCGCGCCTTGCCGGACGGCGTCGCGAAGCCGTCGAGGTGCAGGGTCGGCGTGCCCGGATGATCGGCCGCCGGGACCGGCCACTGCAGGCCGTTCGTGTCGATCCGCCGGTAGCCGATCCCCGCGTAGTCGGGCACGAGCTGCGCGATCTCGTCCATGATCTGGCTGGGGTGGCGGAAGGGCAGCTCGTAGCCCAAGCGCCGCATCATCTCGACCAGGATCTGCCAGTCGGGGCGGCTCCCGGCGATCGGCGGGATCGCCCGGCGCACGCGCTGCACGCGCCGGTCGAGGTTGGTGTAGGTGCCGTCCTTCTCGAAGCCGCTCGACGAGGGCAGGACCACGTCCGCCAGTTGCGCGGTCGGCGTCAGGAAGAGATCCTGCACCACCAGGAACTCGACCCCCTCCAGCGCCCGCTCCATCCGCGCCTGGTTCGGCGCGGAGTCGATCAGATCCTCGCCCTGCACCCAGAGCGCCCGCACCTTGCGGCTCTCGATGGCATGGGGCAGCTCGGTCAGCGTGTAGCCGGCCTCCGACGGCAGCGGGCGGATCGGCGCGGCCCCGCGCGGGCCGGGCGCCCAGCGCGACAGCCACAGCTCCTCGAAGCGGGCGCGGGCCTCGGCGTCGTCGACCGGCGCGTAGCCGGGCAGCGCGTTCGGCATGACCCCCATGTCCGACGCGCCCTGCGTGTTGTTGTCGCCGACGTAGGTGTTGACCCCGGCGTACTCGCGCCCGACGTTGCCGGTGACCAGCGCCAGGTTGTTGAGCGCCAGGACATTGTCGACGCCGCCGATGTGCTGCGTCAGCCCGTTCCCGAAGAAGGCGGCCGCCGGCCCCCACTCGGTCTGCCCCTGCCGGTGGTTGTGGCCGCTGGCGTAGAGCCGCGCCGCCTTGGCGATCTCCTCCGCCGGGACGCCGGTGATCTCGGCGACGCGCTCCAGCCCGTAGTCGTCGAGCGAGGCCCGCCACCCGTCGAAGCCCTCGGTGCGCCCCTCGATGAACGACTGGTGCGCCAGCCCCTCGTCGAGGATGTACCGCGCCATCCCGTTCAGCAGCGCCCCGTCGGTCCCCGGCTTCGGCTTGAGCCAGACGTTCGCGACGTCGCAGAGGAGGTTCCAGTGCGGGTCGATCACGATCAGCCCCGCCGGGTCGCCGTGGGTGCGCACCGCGATGTTGACCCAGTAGGAGGCGATCGCGTGCGTCTCCGGCATGTTCGCCCCGACGACCAGGAAGCACTTCATGTCGCGGATCTCGTCGATCGAGTTTGTGCTCGCCGGCAGACCGAACGACTGGGTCAGGGCGCGCTGCCAGGGGGCCTGGCTGTAGCGCGTCTTGGTGTCGAGGTTGTTGGTGCCCATCACCACGCGGGTGAAGAGCTGGAAGAGGTACGCCTCCTCGTTGGTCACCTTGGTCGAGCCGGCGCCGAAGAACGAGCCGTCCCGGTAGTCGCGCAGGCGCATCGCGATGTAGCCGAACGCCTCGTCCCAGGAGGCCGGGTCGAAGCGGTCGCCGCGGCGGATCAGCGGCGTCTTGAGGCGGTCGGGGTCCTGCGCGTAGTCGTAGCCCCAGCGGCCCTTCACGCAGAGGTAGCCCTTGTTGACCCCCTCGTAGAGGATGCCGTCCATCCGCTTCAGCTCGCCGCTGATCGTGCGCGCGTCGATCTGGCAGCCGACCGCGCAGTAGTGGCAGGTGGTGACCGTGTGGTCCATCTTCCACTCGTGGTCGGTGTAGTTGCGGTCGAGGAGCGCGCCGACCGGGCAGACCGCGATGCAGTTGCCGCAGTGGGTGCACTTCGTGTCGGCCAGGCTGTTGCCGAAGGCCGGCACGACCTCGGAGCTGTAGCCGCGCTCCGCCATGGTGATCGCGGTCGCCCCGACGATCTCGTCGCAGACGCGCACGCACTGCGAGCAGATCACGCAGCGGTCGAGCTTGTAGGAAATCAGCGGCGAGTAGGCGCGCATCTCTTCCGCGCGCTTCGGGCGGCGGAAGGGGTTGTTGTAGACGTTGTACTCGTAGGTGTAGTCCTGCATCTTGCACTCGCCCGACTTGTCGCAGACGGGGCAGTCGAGCGCGTGGTCGATCAGGAAGAAGCGCATCATGTCCTGCCGCGCCTGGATGCAGGCGGGGGAGTGGGTGGAGATCTCCATCCCCTCCTTCAGCGGCGTCGAGCAGCCCTCGACGATCCCGCCGCGCCGGCCATGCACCTCGATCATGCACATCCGGCAGGAGCCCCAGGGGCGCAGGCTCGGCTCGTAGCAGAAGTTGGGGATCTCGATCCCGTTGATCCGCGCGGCCTCGATCGCCAGCGTGCCGTCCGGCACCTGGTACTGTTTCCCGTTAATCGTGCAGGTAATCAGCGGCTGCGTCTTCGGCATAGCTCCCCTTTGGAGTAGTCGTCAGTCGCCAGTCGTCAGGAGATGCGCGCCTCTGCCGTCTGCGTTTTCCCGCTCGATCTGCTTGAGACCCTTGCCCTGGTAGGTAGCCAGGAAGCAGCCGGCCAGGAATGCCTCCACCTCCTGCGGCGTGCGCGCGCTGAATTGCAGTTGATCGCCATCAAGGAGATCGAGCGAACCCTCACGCTCCGCCAGGGACAGGGTCCAGGTGCGCGACGCATTGAGTGCCATCAGCATTTCCTGCACGCCTGGCGGGACTGGAAAGTGTGGCACACCCATCGCATGGCCTCCTTCGGTTAGCGGAACGCTGTCCGTCCGGAATCGGTGATGCGGATCTGGATCGGATCGTTCCCGGGGCGGAGGTAGATGCTGTATCCGGCCGCGCCGGTCTGCCCCGCTCCCTCGATGTTCTCGGCGTAGACTCCCCGCACGCGTTCTACCGCCAGCGCCGTGACATCGATACGCAACCAGTATTCGACCTTCCTCTGGACACGCGACGAGTTGTACAGCGCATGGCTGTAGTCCCCCTGGCTGAATACCCCGTCGGGCGACAAGTCGGTCAAGTACTGCCCCGCTCCGTGAGTCGCGTAGCCATCACCAGGCCCACCCTGGGACGGATTCAAGACACCGGTGGCGCGGATGCCGTTGAAGCCACGCTCGTCAGTATGGTGATAGAGATACCGCGGTGGCTCGACACCACCGTCTCCAATCTCCGTTCTCCCCCTCCCCTCACCGATCGACGTCGCCGAGCACGATGTCGATCGTGCCGATCAGGGCGACCATGTCGGCGAGCATCGCCCCCTGGGCGAGCTTGGGGAGGATCTGCAGGTTCCAGAAGCTCGGCGCGCGGTAGTGCAGCCGGTAGGGGATCGGCGAGCCGTCGCTGATGATGTAGAAGCCGAGCTCCCCCTTCGGCTGCTCGGTCGAGACGTAGACCTCACCCTTCGGCGGGCGCGGCCCCTTGATCGTCCAGACGAAGTGGCGCTGCATGTCCTCGGCGTTGTACTGCGAGGGCAGGTGCGGCGGCATCACGTAGTTCGACTCGCGCGCCAGGAACGGCCCGCTCGCCGGCATCTGGTCGAGGCACTGCTCGATCATCGCGCGCGACTGGCGCATCTCCTCCATCCGCACCAGGTAGCGGTCGTAGGTATCGCCATTCTCGCCGATCGGCACCTCCCAGTCGAGGCGGTCGTAGACGAGGTAGGGCCGGGCCTTGCGGATGTCGTAGGCGACCCCGGAGGCGCGCAGCAGCGGCCCGGTCAGGGAGTAGGCGACCGCGTCCTCCGGGCTGATCACCCCGATCCCCTTGGTCCGGTTGAGCCAGATCGGGTTGGCGCTGAGCATGTCCTCGTACTCGCGCATCCGGTCGGGGAGGATGGCGATGAAGTCGCGGCACTTCTCGACCCAGCCCTCCGGGATGTCGCGCGTGAAGCCGCCGATCTCCATGATGTTGGTCGTCAGGCGTGCGCCGATGAACTGCTCGAAGAGGTCGAGGATCATCTCGCGCTCGCGGAAGGCGTAGAGGACCATCGAGAGCGCCCCGAGGTCGAGGCAGTGCGTGCCAAGCCAGACCAGGTGCGAGGCGATCCGGCTCAACTCCGCCAGGATCACCCGGAAGTACTCCGCGCGCTCCGGCACCTCCACCCCGCAGAGCTTCTCGATCGCCAGGCAAATCCCGAGGTTGTTCGAGGGCGCGGCCAGGTAGTCGGTGCGGTCGGTCCAGGGGACCAACTGCGGATAGCGGTGGTTCTCGAAGAGCTTCTCCACCCCGCGGTGCAGGTAGCCCATCACCGGGCGCGCGGCGGTGATCACCTCGCCCTCCAGGTCGATGACGACGCGGAAGACGCCGTGGGTGCTCGGGTGCTGCGGCCCCAGGTTGAGCGTGATCGAACGGTGCGCCTCGTCGATCTGCCGCTCATCGATCACCTCGATCGCCGTGCCGCCCGCCGGGAGGATGCTGTTCGCCATGTCGTACTCCGTGTGGAGTCGGGAGTAGGGAGTCGGGAGTAGAGAGTGGGCGGTGAAGAAGATCCTTACTCTCTACTCTCTACTCCCGACTCCCTACTCGGTCAAGCGGACCGGGACATCCTGCTTCTGGAGCCAGCGGTCGGCCTCGTGCCGGTCGCCCTCCTGCGGCACCTCCTTGCGCAGCGGGAACTCGTGCCAGTCGTCTGGCAGGAGGATGCGGCGCAGGTCGGGGTGGCCGTCGAAGACGATCCCGAACATGTCGTAGGTCTCGCGCTCCGGCCAGTTGGCGCCCGGCCAGACCGGCGTCACCGAGTCGATCGTGCCCCACTCGTCGAGCGCCGCCTTGAGGCGCAGCGTCTGGTTGTGCGGCACCGAGTAGAGCTGGTAGACCACGTCGAAGCGCGGGATCTCGCGCAGCTTGATCATGTCGACGCCGCAGAGGTCGGCGATCATGTCGAAGCGCAGATCGGGCTCGTCGCGCAGGAAGAGGCAGACGGGCCGGATCGCCTCGTTGCGGATGCGGATCGTCAGTTGCCCCCGGAAGTTGGTGACGCCTTCGATCGCGTCGGGGAACGCCCCGCGGATGCGGGCGACCACGGCGGGCTCGGCGCGGGGCGCACCCTGCGGCGGCAACGTCCCGGCCGTGTTGCCCTCGCTCTGGGTCGGCCGGGGCGTCTCCCGCTGGCCCTCGGAGGCGGTGCCCGGCGTGTGGCCGGGGGTGTCGCGCGGCTGCTGCTCCGGCATCGCTACTCCCCGCTCCCGAGTTGCGGCTGGCCTTCGCCCGTGCGCAGGGTCGAGACCTGGCGCTCGCCGTGCGGCGACTTGACCAGCACCGTGTGCGCCGCCGGCCCGGCCTGGTTCAGCGAGACGACCCGCTTCAGGCCCGCCTCCTGGCGCTCCTTGAGCCGCATGTTCTTGGCGACCACCGGCCCTTCCTTCTTGGCGATCGTCTCGTACTTGATCACCCGGTTCTGCAGCTCGAGGATGCCCGCGATCAGCCCCTCCGGCGTCGGGGGGCAGCCCGAGACGTAGACGTCGACCGGGATGATCCGGTCCACGCCCTGTAGGTGGGAATAGGTGTCGAACGGGCCGCCGAAGTTGGCGCAGGCGCCCATCGAGATGACCCACTTCGGCTCGGGCATCTGCTCGTAGAGCTGGTAGACCAGCGGGGCCATCTTGTAGGTCACGCTGCCGGAGACGATCATCAGGTCGGCCTGGCGCGGCGAGGCGCGGTAGAGCATCCCGAAGCGCTCGGCGAAGTCCCAGCGCGACTGCGCCGCCGAGATCATCTCGATCGCGCAGCAGGCCAGCCCGAAGGTCAGCGGCCAGAGGCTGGAGCGCCGCGCCCAGTTGAAGAGCGAGTCGACCGTGGTGGTGAGGATATTCTTCTCGAAGCGATTCTCAAGCATCTGCGCCTCACTTCGTTCGGGTGGTCGAAGGTCTCGCCGAGGCCAGCGTTGTCGGTCGATCAACTAGTCTGCGTCGAGGGACCTTCGACCTTCGTCCTTCAGACCTTCGACCGGCGCTAGACCCACTCCAGCGCACCCCGGCGCCAGGCGTAGGCGTAGCCGATCAGCAGGATCACGATGAACAACACCATCTCGACCAAGCCGAAGAGCCCGAGCTGGTCGAATGCCACGGCCCAGGGGAAGAGGAAGATCGCCTCGATGTCGAAGATCACGAAGAGGATCGCGATCACATAGAAGCGCGGCGTGTAGCGCCCCTTCAGCGGCTCGATGTTCGGCACACCGCTCTCATAGGATTGCAGCTTGCGCGGCGTCGGCTTGTACGGGCGCACCAAGACGCCGATGCTCAGCAGGAGCGCGCCGAACCCCAGCACGGTCAGGATCATGATCAGGATGATGGCGTAGTTATCGACCACGATCGCCCCCTTCGCTCACCGCTTCCAGCGCGTCCCTGGACCTCTTCCTGCGCCCCGTTAACCCTTTGTTAACTATATCACGACCCCCGGAACGGGGGCAATGAACTTTGTCTCATTCTTCACAAATCGCCCCGCGACGCTCCTCGGCGTCGCGGGCAATGTGCCGTCTGGGGCAGGCAGGTGCAACTGCGCGCAGCGTTGTACATGGGCACCCTGGCGGCCACCCGCTTCAACCCTGTCATCGAGGCGTCCTGCGACCGGCTCTGTGCGGCCGGCAAGCCGAGGAAGTCGGCGCTGGTCGCCGGCATGCGCAGGCTGCTGACATCCGCAACGCCATGCCAGCGCACCAGGCACCGTGGCGGCACCGGCCGCTGCGGGGGCGGCTGGCGAGGGTTCCGTGCCCGCCACCAATGCGTGACCCTGCCTCCACCTGCCACGTTGTCCTAAGTAGAGCGGTCCGTCATGGGGATCGCGCGAGCCCGCAGTGGGGGGGAGCCGATGGCGGCATGGTCCCGCGCCAGGCTCGGCGCCGGCCCGGCGGTCCCGCCGGCGGGTGACCGGGCCGACCCGAGCGACGGCGTGTTGGTCGCCGCGGCCCAGGCCGACCGGCAGGCCTTCGCGCCGCTCTACGACCGGTACGTCGACCCGGTCTACCGCTACTGCCTCCGTCGGTTGGGCAGCCGGGAGGCCGCCGAGGACGCGACGAGCCAGGTCTTCGCCAAGGCGTTGGCCGCCCTGCCCGCGTACCGGGACCGCTCCTTCCGCGGCTGGCTCTTCACCATCGCGCACAACGTCGTCAGCGACACCCGCCGGCAGCGGCGGCCGGTGGCGCCCCTGGCGGACGCCGAGGATCGGGTCGACCCGGCGCCGACGCCGGAGGAGGCCGCGCTCACCGCCGACGAGGGGCGCGCGTTGCGGGCGCTCCTGGTGCAGCTCCCGGCCGACCAGCGGCGGATCGTGGAATTGCGCCTGGCCGGCCTGACCGGCGTGGAGATCGCCCGCGTCCTGGGCCGCAGCGAGGGCGCCGTCAAGATGCTCCAGTTCCGGGCGGTGGCCCGGTTGCGGGTCTTGCTGGAGGTCGAACCACGCCCGCAGGGGGGGACGCGATGACCAGGGATGACCGATCGAGGCAGGACGCGCTGCACCGCCACTGGGACGCCCTCGTCCAGGGGGCGTCGGGCGCGGACGCTGCCGCCGACCCGGCCCTTGCCGAGGCCGTCCGCCGACTCCGCGCGCTCGACGACGCGCCCGGCCCGGACGCCGGCTTCATCCGGCGGCTCCGGCGGGATCTCCTCGGCTCACGCCAGACGGGGGGGGACGCTCACGCGGCGGTGACCGCGCCGCCCGTGCCGCAGATCACCTCCTCACCGTCGGAAGCCCCGCGGGAACGCGTGACGCCGCCGGCCCGGAACATGGGGCAGCACGGGAAACTCCGGCGAGTGTTCGTGACGGGAGCGAACAGCATCGCGGCTGCCGCCGTCCTCGTCGTCTTTCTCGGGGCGCTGGTCCTGTTCTTCCAGGGCATGGCCGGCCGTGAGGGGGGAGCGGGCGCTCCCGCGAGCCCCACCCCCGGACTCGAGCGCACCCCGACGGAGGCGGTGGCAGCAGCGTCGCCGCCGGGGTGCCTGCCGTTCCAGTCGGCGGGGCTGGGCCTGAGCAGGCAGCAATGGGAGGCGCGCGTCGGCCCGCCCACCGCCGTCAGGTCCGAGGGTCGTCCCGGCGGCGCTGGTAGTCAGGCGCCGGACATCGTGTCCGCGAGCTACCCCGCCCCGCGGGGGACGTACGAGGTGCGGTTCGCCGACGGCCTCCTCTTCCTCGTCCGCTATCAGTTGGACGAAGGTGTCACCCTCTCGCTCGACGAGGCGCACGCGCTCGTCAGGCCACTGCTGCCGGGGGATGCGCAGCTGCTGAGACAGGCGGAGTTCCAGGACGGCAAGCTGCTGCGGGAGGGCTACGGGAGCGCATCCCTGGCGTTCGAACTTGCCCGGCGTGCCGGGAGCAGGATCGAAGGCTGCGCGCTGCCGGGGGGGATCGAGCACGGCGTGCCGATCAACGTGGTATACGCCCGGCAGGACGGAGGCTTAGTCACCGGCAGCATCAGCCTCGAAATGTTCATTGGCGGCTGAACGGCGTCTGGCGAGGGGCCTTGAACCGGGACAACGGGACGTTGTGCGGCAGGCACACGGTGTGGGACGGGCGGGGAGGCTTCCGGGCGGTGCCGTACATGGCGGCGCTGGCGGCCGCGCGCTTCAACCCCGCCATCAAGGCACTCTATGATCGGCGGCGCACGTCGTGGCGGTCGACCGCGGCCCCGGTGGTCGGGTAAGGGGGCAGCGCGGTGCCCAGCCGCGTCGCGGGTGCCGCCCCGCCGCCGTGCTGGCCCGCGCAGCCAGAGCACAGTGTCTGCCGCTCGCCGCTCATTGGTTTCGACCCGCCCATCTGCTTGCCCTGTCCAGGTCTCGTTGATGGAAGGGGAAGCCGCTGGGACTTGATAGGGAACACCGTTGCTGCTCTGTCATAGTAGGAGGCGAGCGCAGCGCGGCGAGCTGACCCGACAGTTGCTTGGCCTCGTGCCCGCGACGATGAACCTGTCGCTCCCGCGCTGGGCTCCTGGGACGTGACCTGATAGGAGCCGGTGGCCACGTGCGTGACCCGAGAGCAGCCTGTCCGTCCCGGAGCCATGCCGTGGTGGGGCGTTACAGCGGGAGGGCGGGATGCTGACGATCGGGGTGGACGCGCACAAGCAGGTCAACGTGGCGGTCGCGATCGATGACGACGGCCGGGAGGTGGGGCGGTGGCGCGGGCCCAACAACGTCGCCGGCTGGCAGCACCTGGCGGCCTGGGGCGCCGGGCTGGGCGAGGCCTGCCGCTGGGGCATCGAGGGCGCGTGGAACTACGGCCGCGGCCTCGCCCAGTGCCTCGTGGCGGCGGCGGCCACGGTGTACGAGGTCAACCCGCGCTGGACGGCCGCGACGCGCCGTGGGGCGCGCCAGCAGGGGAAGAGTGACCGCCTCGACGCGCGCGCGGTCGCGCTGTTCGTCTGGCGCGAGGCCGGGACGCTGCCGCCCGTCGCCGCCGACGACGACACGGCGGTCCTCGACCTGCTGGTGACCGAGCGCGAGGACATCGTCGGCGAGGCGACCCGGCTGCGCAACCAGCTCCACCAGCTCCTGCTCCAGCTCGACCCGGACTACCGGCGGCGGATCCCCAGCCTCACCGCCAAGAACGGCGTCAAGGCGGCGGCGGCGTACGCGACGGACGACCCGCGGCCGCTGCCGCAAGAGCGCGCCGGCGCGGTCCGGCGGCTGGCGCAGCGCCTGCACCTGGCGCAGGCGCAGGCGCAGGCGCTCGCGCGGCGGATCGCGCAGCTGGCGGCTGCGCGCTTCGCGCGGTTGACCGCGATCTGCGGCGTCAGCCTGCTCACCGCCGGGGCGCTGGCCGGCATCCTCGGGCCGGGCCGGCGCTTCACCAGCGACGCGCAGCTGGCGGCCTACGCCGGCGTCGCCCCGCTCGAGGCCTCCTCGGCGGGGCGCGCCCGGCACCGGCTCAACCGCGGCGGCAACCGGCGCCTGAACGCGATCCTCTACCGGATCGCGATCACCCAGGCGCGCTGCTCCCCGGCGGCGCGCGCCTACCTCGCCCGGCGCCTCAGCGAGGGCAAGACCAAGCGCGAGGCCCTCCGCGCCCTGAAGCGATTCATCGTGCGCGCGATCTGGCGGTGCTGGCAGGAGTGCCACGCGCCCGGAGCGGTCGAGGTGGTGGCTCGTGCGGCGTGATCGTCGGGCGTGCGCCGCGCAGGGCAGCGCGCCCTTCCGGCCTGGCGTCGCCTACGCGGGCGCGCCCGCGTAGGCGACGCCAGGAACAATCTCGTGTGGCGAGGCACTGGTCCCGGAGGACTGGACATAGGAGCGTTCAGCGGAACGCGCTCCACGCCCCGCGCCCCACACCCTTACGCTTGCGTCGCCACCTTCCCGGCGGCCTCGCGCGGGCGCTCCGCGCCTTCGTTGAGCAGGCTGCGGGCGATGATCTGCCGGTTGATCTCGCTGGTGCCCTCGCCGATCTCGTTGATCTTGACCTGCCGCCAGTAGCGCGCGACCGCGCTGCGCTCCATGAAGCCCTCGCCGCCGTGGATCTGCACCGCCTGATCGGCGGCGCGCTTGGCCGTCTCCGAGGCGAAGACCTTCGCCATGCTCGCCTCGCGGCTGTAGGGGCGGCCCCGGTCGCGCAGCCAGGCCGCCTTGAGGACCATCGTTCGGGCCAGCTCGATCTCGGTCGCCATGTCGGCCAGCTTGAACCCGATCGCCTGGAACTCGCCGATCGCCTTGCCGAACTGGCGGCGCGTCTTGGCCCGCGCCAGCGCCTCGTCGAAGCAGGCCTGCGCCAGCCCGACCGAGAGCGCCCCGACCGCCACCCGCCCGGCGTCGAGCGTCTGGAGGAACTGGCGGAAGCCCTGCCCCCGCGCCCCCAGCAGGTGCGACTCCGGCACCCGGCAGTCCGCGAAGTGGAGCGGGTGCTGGTCCGACGCGCGCCAGCCGAGCTTTTCGTAGGCCGGGCCGCGCCGGTAGCCGGGCGTGTCTTGCGGCACGATGATCGCCGAGAGCTCCGGGCGGCCGTCCGGGCGCGCGCCGGTGCGGGCCATCACCGTCACCCCGGCGGTGATGTCGGTGCCGGAGTTGGTGATCCACTTCTTCTCACCGTTGATGATCCATTGCCCGTCGCGCAACTCGGCGGTCGTCTCGGTGCCGCCCGCGTCGGTGCCGGCGTTCGGCTCGGTCAGGCCGAAGGCCCAGAGCCGCCGGCCGGTCGCGCAGGGGGCGAGGAAGCGCTCCTGCTGCTCGGGGGTGCCCCAGGCGGCGAGCGGGGCGCAGCCGAGCGAGATGTGCGCCTCCATCGTGATCCCGACCGAGGTGTCGGCGCGGCTGATCTCCTCCAGTGCCAGGTTGTAGGCGACGAAGGAGACCGGCCGCCCCCCCCATACCTCCGGCAGCGTCAGGCTCAGCAGGCCGAGGTCGGCCATCTCCGCGATGATGTCGTAGGGGAACCGCTGCTCGCGGTCGAGCTGCTCGGCCCGCGGGCGGATCACGCGCTGGGCGTAGTCGCGCGCGAGGTCACGCCAGTGCCGCTGCTCGGGGGTCAGGTCGAAGTCCATCGCTCGCCTTCCTCACTCGTTCGATTGCGGATTGTTGATTGCAGATTGCGGAATGGGGGCGCGGTCGTCGCCATGCCGCCCCCTCTCCCGGCACAAGTATACGCCACGGCGGGCGGTGGGGCGGGCGTCCCGACGGGCGCGGCGTTCGCCCTCAGTCTCGCCGCGCCCGCCCTCCGGGTGGCGGGGTGGGGGCGTATGGCGTACCTTTACGGGGAAGGTTCGGGCAAGGAGCGGCGGGGCCTGACGGCAGGAAAGGCAGGAGGGGGGCAATGGACACGCGCACGCGCCGCATCGGCCTGGCGATATTGGGCCTCTGCGCGCTCGTCACCCTGGTGGCCGCGGCGATCGGCCTATCGCGGGGGACAGCGGCGGGCGGGGCGACCGGCTTCTCGCGGGGCGGGAGCGGGATCGCGCTGATCAAGCTCGACGGGACGATCACCGACGCCACGGTGGCGCCGAGTCGCGGCGGGCGCGAGAACGTCTACGCCCAGTTGCAACGCGCCGAGCGCGACCGCGCGGTGAAGGCGGTCGTCCTGCGCGTCAACAGTCCGGGCGGCAGCGCGACCGCCTCGCAGGCGCTCTACGACCAGGTCCGCCGGGTGCGCGCGGCGGGCAAGCCGGTGGTCATCCACTTCACCGATGTCGCCGCCTCGGGCGGCTATTACGTCGGCGCGGCGGGGGACCGCATCGTGAGCCAGCCAGCGACGATCACCGGCAGCATCGGCGTGATCATCACCTCCTACGACCTGCGCGGCCTGCAGGAGAAGGTCGGGGTCCAGGAGCGGGTGATCAAGAGCGGCCCCTACAAGGACATCCTCAGCGCCAGCCGCGACATCACCCCGGAGGAGCGGGCGATCCTCGACAAGCTGATCGGGGACACGCTCGACCAGTTCGTCCGGGCGGTCGCCGAGGGGCGGCGGCTACCCGAGGCGGAGGTGCGCCAGATCGCCGACGGGCGCGTCTTCAGCGGGACCGAGGCGCTCCGGCTGCGGCTGGTGGACGAGATCGGCGACGACCATCGGGCGGTCCGGCTGGCCGCGGAGTTGGCCGGCGTGCGGGGCGAGCCGCGGGTGATCATCTACGAGCCGCCGCGGCCGACCGGGCTGCTCGCCCTGCTCAACGGCCGGGGGCCGGGCGCTGAGGCGCTGGAGGACCTCGAATCGTTGGTGCCGGCGCCGGGGATCAGCGTCCGCTACGAATGGCGGTGAGCCCGGCGCGCGACTCGGGGCAGGACGGAGGGTGATGATGGGCGGGCAGGGTGACGGTGAGGGCGGGCGGCGGGGCTATCGCTACCGGGCCGTGGACGTGCCCGACACGGCGGACGATGACCCCGATCGGCCGGGGGACGACGAGGTCGACGGGGAGGGTGGCCGGGCGGCCCTCGCCGGGGGCAGGACCGACGACGACGATTCGGACGCCGAGGCGTTCGCCGACGACGACGACGATGACGAGGACGAGGACGACGAGCCGCCGAGCGAATTCTGGCCCGCCGCGGAGCTGCTGAAGGGCGCGACGGTCGAGGACGCCGAGCTCGAACTGAGCTACGGCGCCTCCGTCTACGCCAACCTGCCCGCCGCCGAACTGCGCCTCTGGCTGCGCCTGCCCGACGGCACGCTGCGCCTGGCGCAGATCGACGAGCCGCACGCGGTCTGGCTCTATCGCGAGACGCGCCAGGGGTCGGGCGATTTCGGCGAGTACCCCGATCACCGCTTCGAACTCCTCTGCACCGACCTGCGCGCCTCCCGCGCCCGCCGCCAGCGCCAGTTGATCGACCGCCAGCTCGCCCTGCACGACGAGATCGTCGCGATCGGCGAGGAGTTGGAGCAACTCGAACACGAGATGCGCGACGACGCCACCGCGACCGCCGACTGGCCCGGCACGCGCTGGCCGTGACGCAGTGCCGAGTGCTGAGTGCCGAGAGGGGGCGGGCGGCGCGGCGGGTGGCACCGGGGGCCGGATTGCCTTGTAGGGGGGGCCTCGACGCCTTCCTTAGGACGGAACGCCACCGTATCCGGAGTCATCGGGGGATGGATTGCCCTGTAGGGGCGGTCCTGCGCGGCTGCCGGCAGCCACAAGGGCCGCCCCTACAAACCGCTGGCGGGACGTGCCGCCGGCGGCGTGACCGGATAGCCCGCTGCGCGAGCGGCGACGAGGGGGACGGGTAGGAAGGATGGCCTTGACCGATACGGCGGTGCGGCGATCGGCGACTACGAGCGGGCCGGTCACGGCGCGCGTCGCCGTGGCGCTGTTCTTCTTCGTCAACGGCGCGGTCGGCGGGTCGTGGTTCGCCCGCATCCCAGCGGTGCAGCAGGGACTCGGCCTGAGCGAGGGCGTCCTCGGGGCCGCCCTGCTCTGCGTGGCGGCCGGTGCGCTGCTGGCGATGCCGGCGGCCGGCGGGCTGGTCGCCCGGCTGGGGAGCCACTCGGTGACGGTCGCTTCGGGGATCGCCCTCTGCGCCGTGCTGCCGTGCCTGGCGCTGGCCCCGACCCTGCCCCTGCTGATCCCGGCGCTGGCGGCCTATGGCGCCGCCTTCGGGATGCTCGACGTGGCGATGAATACTCAGGCGGTGGCGGTCGAACGGCGGTACGCGCGCCCGATCATGGCCTCGTTCCACGCCGCCTACAGCATCGGCGGGATGGTCGGCGCGGGGCTCGGCGGGATCGTCGCCGCCCGCGGGATCGGGCCGGGGCCGCACTTGCTGGGCGTCGCGGCGGTGCTGCTGCTCGCCGTGCTGGCGGCGGCGCGCCCGCTGCTCCCCGCCGGGGCCGACCTGATCAGCCAGGGGCCGGTCTTCGCGCGCCCGTCGCGCTCGCTGGTCGCCCTGGGCATCGTCGGGTTCTGCGTGCTGGTGGTCGAGGGCGCGATGGCCGACTGGAGCGCGGTCTACCTGCGCCGCTCGCTGGGGACCGGCGAGGGGCTGGCGGCGGCGGGCTTCACCGCCTTCTCGCTGGCGATGGCCGCCGGGCGGCTGGTCGGGGACCGGCTGACCGCCTGGCTGGGGCCGGTCCGGCTGGTGCGGCTGGGGGCGAGCCTGGCGGCGGCCGGGTTCGGCCTGGCCCTGGCGCTCGGGCACCCCGTCGCGGCCCTCGCCGGCTTCGCGGCGGTCGGCCTCGGCTTCGCCGCGCTCTTCCCGATCATCCTCAGCGCGGCCGGGCGCGCGCCGGACATGCCCCCCGGCCCGGCGATCGCCGCCGTCACGACCTTCGCCTACGGCGGCTTCCTGGCCGGCCCGCCCCTGATCGGCTTCGCCGCCGAGCTCGTCGGCCTGCCGGCCGCCCTCGGGGTCGTCGTCCTCCTCAGCCTGATCGTCGCGCTCCTCGCCCGCAGTACCAGCCCGGCCGCGGCGCCGGCCTGACCGGGCGCCGCCCGCGGCAGACCTGTTGTCGAATCCGGGCCGTCCGTGGCGCGAGTGAGCGCCCCCCGGCCCCCAACCCTGGGGGAACGATTCTGTCCCAGTGCCAGCCTTCGAGAGAGGAGACCGGCCGGTGTTGGGCCTCTCCTCCCTGGGTTGGGGGGCCGGGGGGACGCTCCTCCCGCCGCCCCACTTGCTTTATGTACGTACAGGTGCTAGAGT
>JAUJMV010000004.1:260530-287167 GCA_030446685.1 Thermomicrobiales bacterium
GGGGGACGCTCCTCCCGCCGCCCCACTTGCTTTATGTACGTACAGGTGCTAGAGTAGCCTGAACCGGGGGTAGGCGCGGCGTGCGGTCCGCCGACAATTGAGGAGCGGAGGATGGGGCTGAAGGGGCGGCACATCGTCGGGGTCGGCGACCTGACCCGCGCGGAGATGGAGCTGATCTTCCGCTGCGCCGACCGGCTCGGCGCCCAGCCGCGCGCCCACCTCCACCTCGCGCGCGGCTTCCAGTTGGCGACCCTCTTCTTCGAGCCGAGCACCCGCACCCGCCTCTCCTTCGAGGCGGCGATGGGCCGGCTCGGCGGCCAGGTCCTGACCGTCGCCGACGGCGCGCAGTCCTCCGCCGCCAAGGGTGAGACGCTGGCCGACACGATCCGCGTTGTCGGCGGCTACGCCGACGCGATCGTCCTGCGCCACCCGGACGAGGGGGCCGCGCGCCTCGCCGCCGACCTGTCGGGCGTCCCGGTGATCAACGCCGGGGACGGCGCGCGCGAGCACCCGACCCAGACCCTCTGCGACCTCTACACCCTCCGCCGCGAGCGCGGGCGGATCGCCGGGCTGACCGTCGTCCTCCACGGCGACCTCAAGTACGGGCGCACGGTCCACTCGCTCGCCTGCGGTCTGGCCGAGTGCGGCGCGCGGATCGTCTTCGCGCCCGCCGATCCCGCGCTGGCCCCGCCGCGCCCCCTGCTCGACCGCCTGCGCGGTCGCTGGGGGGTCGCGCCGGGGTGGTGGACGCCGGACGGCGGCGAGCCCTTCCCGGATGCGGACGCCCTCTACCTGACGCGAGTGCAGCGCGAGCGCTTCGCCGATGGCGCCGCCCCGCGCGCCCTCGCCCCGATCGACCGGGCGGCGCTGGACCGCTGGGGCGTCGGCGAGCAGACCCTCCTCCTCCACCCGCTGCCGCGCGCCGGCGAACTCTCCCCCGCGCTCGACCGCGAGCCGCGCAGCGCCTATTTCCGCCAGGCCGCCAACGGCGTGCCGGTGCGGATGGCGCTGCTGGCGCTGCTGCTCGGTGTCGCCGAGGAGGAGTGGGCCAACGGCTGGGGCGGCCCGCGCCAGAGCCCGACGGCCGCGACCGGGCCAGCGGTCGCGGCCGTCGGGGCCGGGTTCCGCGCCGACGGGCTCGTCTGCCCCCACCCCGCCTGTGTCGCGCACCGCGAGCGCACGGCGGTCGAGCCGCGCTTCGTCCTCCCCTCTGTCGGTGGTGAGGATCGCGGCCCGCGACTCCATTGCCGCTACTGCGAGCGCCCGGTCCGGATCGCGGGCGCGCTCGACCGCGCCACCGGCAGCTATCGCCCCGCCGGCGACCCGCGCCTGCTCACCCTCCTCGCGACGGCCGGACCCGACGACGTGCTGCTGATCGCGCCGGACCCGTCGGACGCGCGCGACGAGCGGGCGGCGGAAGCCGCCTACGCGCCGCTCAGCGCGAGCGCCTGATCCGCTCCCGCCCCGTCTCCCTCTTGCAAGGTGCGCCCCCCGGCCCCCCAAGGCAGGGTGGGAGCAGACCGGGGTTCATCGGGCACCCCCCCCGCACCCGGCGACATCGGTACGGGGGGAGGCGCCGGTATCGCGAACTGGCACTCGGCGCGCGCGAACTTCTCCCCCCAAATTAGGGGAGGCCGGGGATCGTGCTCTCCTCAATAATTGTCCTGGCTGGCGCGGCCATGCCGCGATTCTCCCTCGCGGCGCGCACCGCGTGGCGCGCTGTCGCGAGGGATCCGCTACCGCCTGGTATTGGAAGCGCCAGCCGCGCCCTGCCCGGTCGTCGTCGACACCGATCGGTTCGACCAGGCGCTGACCAACCTGCTGGAGAACGCGACCAAGTACTCCCCGAACGGCGGCGCGATCGGGGTGACACTCCGTGCGGCGGCGGACCCCGAAACGCGCCGCGAGGGCCTGATCCCGAGCGTGCGCGACGAGGGCATCGGCCTCCCCGCCGACCTGCTCGAACTCACCTTCGAGCCCTTCGGGCGCGCGGCCAACGCCGCGCACCGGCAGATCGCCGGGCTGGGGCTCGGCCTCTACATCTGCCGCGACATCGTCCAGCGGCACGGCGGGCGCATCTGGGCCGAGAGCCCGGGCGACGAGCGACGAGCGACGAGCGACGAGCGACGAATAGGGGTAGTCGACGACTGAAGCTTGTCGCTGGGGGCTCCCTCCGGTCGCCGCGAAGTACCCTGCGGGGCATCAATCCGCCTCCGCGGACTGGGACTGCTGCCACACCGGAGGTTTCCCGGATCGGCGCCCCCTCGCCCGCATCCCAGCCCGGCTTGGCCGGGCTTCGTGGGGCCCCCAGCGACAAGCTTCAGTCGTCGGCCCTTCGCCGCTCGTCGCTCACACCAGCCGGTGCAGCGGCTCCTCGCCGTCGGCGTGGCGCGCGATGTTCGCGAGCAGGGCGCGCAGCCGCTCCTCCCGCGCGCCGCCGGTCGGCGGCAGCACCGCGACCACCACGCCCCGCACGCGCGCGGCGGCCAGATCGATCCCGTCCGCGCGCTCGCCATCCTGCTGCACCATCCTCAGGCGCGAGGCGAATTGCAAGATTGAAGCGGTCACCGGCTGCGACCTCGTAATCAGGTACTCCGCGTCGGTCAGCAGGTAGGGCAGCGCGCCCGAACCGTCCCGCTCCGGGATCCGCGCCTCGAAGCGTCCCGGCGGCAGCAGGCGCTCGATGGTCTCGCGATCCGCCGCGAACGCCGCATCGGCCAGCACCAGCCTATGCGCCCTCACCCCCACCCCGCGCCCTTCACCCCACGCTCCATGCCCCACCGCCCACACGCCCTTACCCCCCGCAGACCACCCGCCGCAGCCGATCGGTCGCCTCGTAGAGCACCTCGGTCGGCTGGAGGAGGGAGAAGCGCAGGTAGTTCGACCAGTTCTCGCCGAAGCCGGTGCCGGGGAAGACCAGCACCTTCCCTTCCAACAGCAGCCGCTGCGCCAACTCGAACGCCGGCAGCCCGGTCGAGGCGGTGTTGGCGAAGATGTAGAACGCGCCGTAGGGGTGGCCGTAGGTGAAGCCGCAGTCGGTCAGCACCCGCATCAGCGCGCGGCGGCGCTCGTCGTAGGCCGCGTGGAACACCCGCACGCAGTCCTGCGGCCCCTCCAGCGCCGCCACCCCCGCCCACTGCGAGACGGCCGGCGCGCAGATGCTCACCGTCTCCTTCAGCGCGCGGATCGCCTTCGTCAACTCGGGCGGGGCGACGAGGTAGCCGAGCCGCCAGCCGGTCATCGCGTAGGTCTTCGAGAAGCCGTTGAGGGTGATCGTCCGCCCGCGCATCCCCGGCAGCGAGCCGATGCTGAGGTGCTCCGCGCCGTCGTAGACGAACTTCTCGTAGATCTCGTCGCTGATCACCACCAGGTCGTGCGCGATCGCCAGCTCGGCGATCCGGCGCAGGCTGGCCGGGGAGACGACGCTGGCCGAGGGGTTGGCCGGCGTCACCAGGAGGATCGCCTTGGTCCGCGGCGTGATCCGCGCGGCGACCGCTGCCGGATCGAGGTTGAACGCCTCCTCTTCGCGCGTCGGCACCAGGACCGGCACGCCGCCCGCGCGCCGGATCGCCGCGTCGTAGGAGCTGTAGCGCGGGTCCGGGACCAGGATCTCGTCGCCCGGATCGAGCAGCGCCTGGATGACGATGTAGAGGCCCTCCTGCCCGCCGGTCGTCACGGTGATCTCGGTCTCCGGGTCGGTGACGATCCCGTTGTCGCGCGCCAGCTTCGCGGCGATCGCGCGGCGCAGCTCCGGCAGCCCGCGCGGGTCGGTGTAGCGGTCGCAGCGCCCGGCGGCGATCGCCCCCTTCGCCGCCGCGACGATGTGCGGCGGCGTGGCGAAATCGGGGTCGCCCAGCCCCATCGAGATCACCCCGCTCATCCCCTGCGCCAGCGTCAGCAAGTGATCGCGCTCGTCGATGACGTCCTTGCTCGAAACGACGACGGTCATGGCCTGTCCCCCTGATGCTCGCTGCGCTCGCCGGTCGAAGGTCCGAAGGTCGCAGGTCGAAGGTTCATTGCCGGTTGGACTTTGCCGCGAGGTCATCCTGCCCCTTGGGGTACGGCACTGTGAGCGAAAGACCTTCGACCTTCGACCTTCAGACCTTCAACCACGTCCCGCAGGCGCGCCAGCGCCTCCTCCAGCACCGGGACCGGCCGGACCAGCGAGAGCCGCACGCCCCCCGCGCCCCCCGCGCCGAAGCGGTCGCCGGGGACGACGCGGACGCCCGCGTCGCGGAGCGCGACCTGGGCGAACTCCCGCCCGGTCAGGCCGGTGGCGCGCACGTCGGCGAAGACGTGATACCCCCCCTGCGGATCGCCGGTCGGCAGTCCCAGGGTCGCCAGCGCCGGTAGCACCACGGCGCGGCGCGCGGCGACCTCGCGGACGGCGGCGGCCGGCTCGTCCTGCGGCCCTTCGAGCGCGGCCAGCGCGGCCCACTGGGACGGCGCGGGCGAGCAGATGGTCAGCGCCTGCTTCAGGGCAGTGACCGGGTGCAGCAGCGCCGGCTCGCCGACGACGTAGCCCGCGCGCCAGCCGCCCATCGCGTAGGTCGCGGAGAAGCTGCCGATCGTCACCGTCCGCCCCCGCATCCCCGGCAGCGCCGCGAAGCTGACCTGCTCGGCGCCGTCGAAGACGAACGCGCGGTAAGTCTCGTCGCAGATCACCCGCAGATCGCGCTCGCGCGCCAGCGCCGCGATCCCCTCCAGCTCCGCGCGCGGCGTCACCCCGCCGGTCGGGTTGCCGGGCGAGACGAGCACCAGCAGGCGCGTCCGGGGCGTGAGCGCCGCCGCGACCGCCGCCGCCGTCAGGGCGTAGCGGTCCCCCGCGCGGACCGGGACGGGGACCGGCACGCCGTTCGCCAGCCGCACCGCCTCGCGGTAGGCGGGGTAGCCGGGGTCCTGCACCAGCACCTCGTCCCCCGGCGCTACCAGCATCTGGGTCGCCACGAAGAGCCCTTCCTGCCCGCCGCAGGCGATCAGCACCTCGCGCGCCGGGTCGTACTCCGGCCCCCCCTCGGCCGCGATCCGCCCGGCCAGGGCGCGGCGCAGCGGCGGGATGCCGGGGCGGACGGTGTAATGGGTCTCGCCGCGGTCCAGCGCCTCGGCGACCGCCCGCCCGATCTGCGGCGTGGCGGCGCGGTCGAGTTCCCCGGACGCCAGGTCGATGACCGGCAGCGCCGGGGCCGGCTCCGCGACCGCCGGGGCGAGCCAGGCCCGCGCCCGCCGCGCCACGAACCGCCCGCCGCCATCCGCCAGTTCCACCGCCGTCGCCACCCCTGTCATCCGTCGTTCCCCTTCCCGACCTCGGGCCGCTGACCGCCGGGCGCCGCACGCGCCACACAACAAAAAAACCCTCCATCCCCAACGGGACGAAAGGTTCTCACCTTCGTGGTACCACCCGAATTCGGAAGCCCGCGCAGGGGCCTCCCTCATTCATCGCCGGTAACGGTGGCGACCGGAACTCCCTACTGGCCGCCGCATGCGGCGTTATGGAGTCGGCTCACAGGGGGCTGCACGCTGGCCGGCTGACCGGAAGGCTCGCAGTCGGTGGCCTTCCTTCTCTGGTGGTCGCGTCGCGGCGTGCTCGTCCTGCTCAGCGCCGTTCGTCTGCCGCCCAGTATACCAGCTGCGCGCCAGAACGCAACCCCCCGGCGGACGGCGGGCCGGGCAATTGTGTTCTCCCCATGGCAAGGGATCGCCGGGCGGAGGTGCTCCCCGGCCCTCGGCAGCGCGCATCCGAGAACGCTTTCTCTCCCGGGCAGCGGCCGGGGGTGGTTGACGTGAAGCGCGACGGTGGCGCGCCCTTGCCAATGGCGCGGTCGATCGACTACCGTTCGCTACCCCGGCGGCGGGGGCGGTTCGGGAGCGGGCGGATGCGGTTTACCGGCGACGACGACTACCTGCGCCAGTGGGAGGCCGTGCTGCGCGACCGCGCGCGAGGGGCGGTCGCGGCCTTCGCGGCGATCGACGGCGTGGCCGGGCTGATCGTCGGCGGGAGCCTTGGCGGCGGGACGCCCTGGCCGCTGTCCGACATCGACATCCTCCCGATCTACGAGGACGATCGCGCCGAACGGGCCGCCGAGGCGATCGCGCGCCGGCGGGAGGCGCTCATCGCCCGCTGGACGGGAGAAGGTTGGCACACCGGGCTCGATGTCGGCACGCTCGCCTTCACCAGCCGGGAAGTCGGTGCCGTCGTCCACGCCGACCCGGCGGAAGCGTTGCGCGCCCTGCACGACGACCGCTGGTACCACAGTCTTGACAAGGGCTATCGGGGCAGCGCGGCCTACGATCCGGGCGGCCTCGCCAGCGCCCTCGCGCGCTGGTTCACCGCGACCCGCTTCGCGCCGGCGGTCGTCGCCTTCCGCCTGGAACGGCAGCGCCGGCGGGTCCTCCAGGCGCACTCCGACCTGCTGGGCCACATCGCCAATCGGGACGCCGCCGTCGCAACCAGCGCACTACGCGCCGGCGTCGAGGCGCTGCGCGTCCTACTGCTGGAAGGCTGGGGCGAGCGGGACAACTCGTTCGCCCGCCTCGGGACCCGCTTCGAGCGGGCGGCGCGCGCCAAAGGGCGCGAGGACCTGATCGCAACCCTCAACGACCTGAACGGCCTCAACGACCGCTCGGTCCTGGCCCGGCTGCGCGCCGCCCCCGCCTCGGTGCGGCGGCGACACGAGCGGTCGTGGCGGGCGCGCGACTTCATCGGCGAGGACGTGACTCCCGTCCAGGACGCGCGCGATGTGCTGCGCGTCTCCTCGTACTACGCGCTGCGAGAGGCCGGCGACGCCCCCTACCCCGCCTGGCTGGCGGTCGAGACCGATTTCGCGGCGCTCCAGCGCAAAGCCGCCACGCTCTCGCAAGTCCTGGAGGAAAACGCCCCATCCGGCCAAAGTGCCAGCGCGGGACCGCGCGCTGGCTGAGTGCGCGCCAGAGTGAAGACTCGGGCCTGGCCCTGTCATTCTGAGCGGAGCGAAGAATCGGTTTCCCCGCCTCCCGCTCCCCCTCCGGTCACTACCCCTATTCGGAACGGCCCACCCATCCTGACCGCATGCGGCTTACCCTGCCTCCCACTCACCCTCCGGCTACCACCCGCCGCTCAGGTCGTCCCACCCAGGGTTCAACGCCTCGATCAAGGCTACCTTCTTCACGCGCAGCCACCCCTTGATCTGCTTCTCGCGGGCGATCGCGTCGCGCACATCACCGAACTCCTCATAGTAGGCGAGCCGGTTCAGGTTGTACTTGCTTGTGAAGCTCCCTGCATTGGACCGGCGCTTGTGCTCGTGGACGCGCCGCGCGAGGTCGTTGGTAACGCCGACATAGAGGGTCCGGGCCTCGTTGGTCATGATGTAGACGCAGTACCGCTTCATCAACCACCACAGTGGCAGAGGCCGGTGGCCGAAGGGCCGAGCGGGAGGCGCGGAGAGCGATTCTTCGCTCCGCTCAGAATGACAGGGCTGAGATCGACGCTGCCCAGGGTACGCCGTACCTTGGCAACGGCCCGATGGTCTCCGCCCAAGCGCGTGCAGGATCGCCTCGGCTTTCCGGTACTCCTTGACGCGCCCGTCCCGGAAGGTGGGGGGCCGGGGCGATATTGAGCCGCCCCCGCCCCCCCACCTGCGCCTTGCAGTCCCCGGACCTGCCCCTTCGCTACACCGTGATCCCGAAGAGGGGCTGGCGCAGGAAGTAGAGCAGGAAGATCGCCGCGACGACCCAGAGCACCGGGTGGACCTGCCGCCACTCACCCTTGACCAGCCGGATCACGGCATAGAGGAGGAAGCCCGCGCCGATGCCGTTGGTGATGTTGTAGGTCAGCGGCATCATGATGATGGTCGCCAGCGCCGGGAGGCCGATCGCCAGGTTGGTGAAGTCGATGCCGCCGGTCGGCCCCCCCTGCCCGGCCTCGGCCTCGGTGGCGGTTCGCTCGCGCGTGGCGAGGACGCCGGTCATCAGGAAGCCGACGAGGATCAGCGCCGGCGCGGTCGCCTGCTGCGGCACCACGCCCACCAGCGGCCAGAAGGGCATCGCCAGCAGGAAGAGGACGCCGGTGGCGACCGCGGTCAGGCCGGTGCGCCCGCCGACGCCGATCCCGCCCGCCGACTCGATGTAGGTCGTCGCCGAGGAGGCGCCGGCCGCCCCGCCCGCGACCGCCGCCAGCGAGTCGACCAAGAGCGGCTTCTGCGCGTCCGGCAGCTCGCCGCGCGCGTCGAGGTAGCCCGCCTGCCCGCCGACCCCGATCAGCGTGCCCAGCGTGTCGAAGAAGTCGGCCAGCATGATCGCGAAGACGACCAGCACCGCCGTCAGCAGGCCGAGCTTGCCGAAGAAGCCGAACGAGAAGCGCCCGACCGTCGAGAAGTCCGGCGCGGCGATCAGTTGCGCCGGCAGCTTGGCGATGCCGAGGTCCCGGCCTTCCACCAGCCAGAGCGTGCCGCCGTTGGCGTAGTTGACGATCGTCGCCAGGGCCGTGGTCCCGAGGACGCCCCAGAGGAGCGCGCCCTTGACGTTGCGCGCCATCAGCGCCACCGTGAAGAGCAGCCCCAGCACCGCGACCGCCACCGGCCAGCCGACCAGCCGGCCCATCTGCAGCGGCGTGCCCTCGCCGGGGACGACCAGCCCCGCCTGGGTCAGCCCGATGAAGAGGATGAAGAGGCCGATCCCGACCGAGATCGCCTTCTTGAGATCGACCGGGATCGCCTCCATCACCATCCGCCGCAGCCCCAGGACCACCAGCAGCGTGATCACCAGGCCCTCGACGACGATCACGCCCATCGCCTCGCCGTAGGTCAGCCCCTGCGCCCCGACTAGTTGGAAGGCGACGATCGCGTTGATCCCCATGCCGGGCGCGATCGCGAAGGCCCGGTTCGTGAAGAGGCCCATGGCGATCGACATCACGCCGGCCACCAGGCAGGTCGCGGTGGTGATGCCGGCGCGCAGCGCCCCGTCCGGCTGCGTCGTCGTGAGGATCGTCGGGTTGACGAAGATGATGTAGGCCATCACCATGAAGGTCGTCAGCCCGGCCAGCAACTCGGTGCCGACCGTCGTGCCCCAGGCACGCAGTTTGAAGACGCGCTCGAGGACACCGCCCGCCGCGTCGCCGCGCGCCCCGCGCGACCGGTCCAAGGTCCGTTCCGCCACTGCTCCCCCCTGCCACTACCGTCGGGCGCCGTCAGCCCGACATAAATAGTACCGGTTTCGCCCTCGCTTGTACATGTACGGACACTATAGGGGATGCCCTCGGGGAACACAAGAGGGGGGCAGGACATCGGGAGAGGCGCGGCCGCCGGCGCGCGGCGTACTGATACAATCGTTCCCGGGTCGCGAGGTCACCGGGCGTGCGAGTGGACGACCTTGCGGACGCGGACACGCCGGGTTCGGTGATCGCGGTGCCCCTCGGAGGGCGGTAAGCGCCCGTGAGGCTGGCCATGGGGGCCGAAGCGCGGAACACAGCGCTTGACGGCGGGGCAACGGGTTGCTATACTTCCCTCTGCCGTCACCGCAGCGCGGGACGAGCGGGATAGGCCGAAGTGGCGGAACCGGCAGACGCGCTACGTTCAGGGCGTAGTGCCCGTAAGGGCGTGGGAGTTCAAATCTCCCCTTCGGCACCAATCTTCGCCCGCGTCGATGTGAACCGACGCGGGCCGCACTTTGACAAGCGACTGGTGACGCACGCGCCGGCGGGCGCCGACGCGCCGGTGGGGAGAAGGATGGTCGCTGGCCCCGCGTTGGGCCAGAGGAAAGTCCGAGCTGCGCAGAGCGGGGTGCCCGGTGAAAACCGGGGAGGCGGGTTCCGGCCCGTCGACAGTCCAGATCGGCACACCGGCCCGCCGGTGTGAGAGCAACAGAGACCAAACCCGCGCGGCCCGTCCGGGCGGGGTGAAAAGGGCAATCCTCCCTGCAGCAATCTCCGAATCGGCCGGCAAAGACGGTGGCTCGCCGAGGCCGGAAGTCGAGAGCAGTCACGGAGGCGACGACGTGACCGGCGCCGCAGTGCTGGCGCCGAGAGAGATGACCATCACGAACAGAACTCGGCTTACTCTCTCTTCACCCCGCGTGTCACGCCCGGCGGCGTGCGGCGACAGCCAGTCGCAATATGGTGCCCCTAGCTCAATCGGTTAGAGCGCCGGTCTGTGGAACCGGAGGTTACGGGTTCAATCCCCGTGGGGCACCCCAGCAATCCCCTAGTTGTAGCAAGGAAAACACGGAGGCCCCGGCGGGGGCTCGTCGCCCCGCCGGGGCCTCCGTGTGCAACCCGTGTGCAACCGCCTCGCGGCTACGCGAAGAGCGCGTCGAGCTGGTCCGCCGCCGCCCGGCCCATGCTGGGGATCAGGTGGCTGTAGATGTCGAGCGTCATCGCCACGGTCGCGTGGCCGAGCCGTTCCTGCACCACTTTGGGGTGGACGTTCCGCGCGAGCAGGAGCGAGGCGCAGGTGTGCAGGGCGCGGAAGGGCGTCGCGCACCCGGCCCGCGACAGCACCAGCTTGAACGCGCGCAGGACGTTGCGCTGGCTGAGCGGCCGCCCCTGATGGGTGCAGAACACCAGGTCGGTCGCTTGCCAGTCCGGCCCGACAAGCAGCCGTTCCTCGGTCTGCGCCCGGCGGTGCTCCTTGAGGGTCGCCACGCACGAAGCGGGGAGGTCGATCGTGCGCCGGGCCTTCTTCGTCTTCGGCTCGGCGAACTGGCCGTCCCGTCCGAGCTGGCGCTGCACGCGGAGGGCACCGGTCGCGAGGTCCACGTCGCCCCACCTGAGCCCCAGGAGCTCGCTCTGGCGCATGCCACTGGCAAGGGCCAGCGCCACCAGCGCCTCCCAGCGGTCCCCGCGCACCCAGGTCAGGAGTTGGCGCGCTTCCTCCGGGGTGAGCGCGACCACTTCCTCGCGCGTCACCCGCGGCGGGTGGGCGAGGGCGGCCGCGTTGCGCGGCACGAGGTGCCAGTCCACGGCCTGGGCGAGCGCCCGCCGCAGGACCGCATGCACGTTGCGCACCGACTTCGGGGAGAGGCCCCGGTCGATCAGGGCGCCGTAGAGCTGCTGGACGTGGCCGGGCTGGAGCTGTGCCAGCTTCACCCCGCCGAGCGTCGGCAGGATGTGGAGGCGGGCAACGTCGCGGTAGCCCTGCACCGTGCGGGGGCGCACCGCGTCGCGCACCACATCGGTCAGCCAGCGGTCGAGGTGCTGCGCCAGCGTCAGTTTCTCGGCCGGGGCAGAGGCCCCGGTCGGCGTCGCCCCAGGAGCTTGCGTAGCTGCTCCTGGGCCTCCTTGTGCGTCCTGGCGACGACGCCCACGCGCTGCCGTGGATGGTCGCCTGCGCCCGCCACTTGCCGGTCGGCAGTTGGTGGATGCTGCCCTCGCCGTTCCCGTGCTTGCCCGCCATGCTAGAATCTCTCCTGCCCGCCGGTGTCTACACCGCCGCGGGCGCTGTGCCGCGTAGGTCACTCTACGCGGCCGCTTTTCCCTCCGCCGCTTGGCGGATGGCCTCCCGCGAACTCTGCGATCTCTCCCGGCTCGAGGTCGAGTGCTTGCGCGATCTTCCGCATTGTGCCGAAATGCGGCAGGCGCCGGCCTGTCTCCACGAGATTGATCGTGGTTGGCGACACCCTCGCCGCCTCCGCCAACGCCCGCACGCTGAACAGCCGTCTCGTCCGCGCCTCTCGCAATGTGGGCATCCCCACCTCCCTTCTTGTACTATACTTATAACATCTCCGTAACACCGTCACAAGCAGTGCGGCCCTGTTGGAGAGAGGTTCGCTTGTGCGGCCATCCCGCGTGTGATAGGTTCCCGCAGCGCGGAGAGCGAAACGGAGGGCAGGATTATGCAAGAACACTTAGCTGCCATCCGCGAGGGCATCGCGGCCGGTCGGTTCGTCAATGAAGCGGCGGTTTCGCATGGCATCGTGCTACGCATCCTCCATGCCCTGTCCTGGCCCACCTACGACGTGGATATCGTCTCGCCGGAGTACTCAGTGGGCGGGCGGCGCGTGGATTACGCCCTCTGCCATCCGCGGGGCAAGCCGCTTGTTTTTATCGAGGTCAAGCAGGTGGGGCAGGGTGAAGGCGCCGACCGGCAACTATTCGAGTACGCCTTTCACCGTGGTGTGCCGATGGCGATCCTGACCACGGGGCAGGAATGGAACTTCTTCCTCCCAGGGGAGCAGGGCGACTACGGCGAACGCCGGGTCTACAAGCTCGACCTCGTGGAGCGCGGCATCGACGAGTGCATCGCCCGGCTACACCGCTATCTCGATTACCGGCGCATCGCCTCCGGCGAGGCGATCGAGGCGGCACGCATCGACTACCGCGACGTGGCGAAGGAGCGCCAGATTCGGGCGGCGCTGCCCGAAGCCTGGAAGAAGCTCGTCGAGGATGCCGACGAATTGCTGCTGGAACTCGTCGCCGACAAGGTGGAAAGCATCTGCGGCTACAAGCCCGAACCCGATACGGTGGCGACGTTTCTGGCGGGTCGCACCGCGCGTGTACCGGCTTTGCCACGGACACCCCTGCCTCCGCTCGTGCCAGAGCAACCCGCAATGGGTCAGCGGGCCGGCGCGTCGGAGACCCCGGGGACGGTCGGCTTCGTGTTCCTGGGGCAGGCACACGCTGCCCGCAATGGCCGCGATATGCTCGTCCAGCTCTTGCAGAAGATGGCCGCCCGTGACCCGGACTTCCTGGAACGCTTTGCGGCCTTGCCGAAGCACGGGAACCAGGTCCGGTATGTGGCACGCAGCCAGCGCGAGCTGCACCCTACGCGGCCAGATCTAGCCGAGCACTCACGGGAACTGGTCCCCGGCTGGTGGGTCTACCTCCACCTGAGCCACCAGGGGATAACCCGGGTGATCCAGACGGCGTGTCAGGCGGCGGGCCTCAAGTTCGGCACTGAGGTGCGCGTCAGCCTGATCGACCCAGCACAACCATCGGCACTACGGACAGCCAGATCAGCAGCGAAGGTGCGCAAGTAATTTATCCTGGCTCACGCGACGATCTCCCGCTGGCACCGGGCATCTTCGCGCGCCTGGTCGAGCTTGGCCTGTGCCTCCTTACGAGTCTGGCCGTAGAGGGTCTTGCGGACGCCCTGGCCGTTGACCGTGCCGAGGTTGAGGCACACAGCGCGAGGGTCGTCGTCACGGACACCCGCACATACGTCAGTGCCTAGCTGTCGCGCCTCGGCACACTGCACACTATCACGGGCACCCCCGGCCGGCTTGGTCTGCTCCTGCAAGGGCTACGAGCACACCGGCATGTGCCAGCACCTCGGAACGGTCGAGCGCCGCGCCGGGCGCGAGGGCTGGCCCTTCGGCCACATAGCCCCGCTGGTGAAGGTGGCCCGCTACTCCCCCCTCGACCTCCCCGAGAATATCGTGATGCGCGGCAACGTGCCGACGGTCGCCCCGGTCATCGCCACCCGCGCCGCCGGCTAACGCCCACGTCCTGGGCGGGCCAGCGGTACTGGGGTGAGTCAAGCAACTCACCCCAGCCCGTATCTTAGGGATTTCCCGTCTGTGGCATGCGGGTCCGGTTGTGTATACTGTCCCTATCAACGTCCGCAGACTGTTCCAACGTCCGCGTCCTTGTCAGGCTCCACGCCGCTGTCGCGCTCGTGGAGCGCAAGAGGACGGAGTATTCCAGTCGTTCTGCGCCGCGTTGGGCATCGGCCAGGGCCAGTGGGGTCCTGGTCCCCGTGGCGATGCAACCAGTGCGGGGGAACAGTCGTGGACGCGCTTGTCGGCAAGACACTCGGCCGGTACCGCATCGAGGCCCTGATCGGGCAGGGTGGGATGGCGCTGGTCTACCGTGCCCACGATCCCGCCATTGACCGGCCCGTGGCGATCAAGGTCGTCAACCCGCTGCTGGCCGCCGACCGCCAATTTGTGGACCGCTTCCTCCGCGAGGCCCGCGCCGCGGCCCGCCTCCAGCACCCGCACATCCTGCCGATCCACGACTTCGGTGAGCAGGATAGTGTGCCCTACCTGGTCATGCCGTACATCACCGGTGGCACGCTCCAAGAGCGGCTGGGGAAGCCCTGGTCCATCGCCGCAGCGCTCGCCGTGCTAGGGCCCATCGCGGTGGCACTCGACTACGCCCACCGGCAGGGGGTGATCCATCGGGATGTGAAGCCGGCCAACATCCTGCTGACGGACGAGGGCGTGCCCCTCCTCGCCGACTTCGGGATTGCTAAGTACAGTCAGGCGATTGCTTTCGACCCGATGATCGACATCGCTCCCGGTTGTGGCCTCGAAGAAGTCGGCGGCGGCGGCGAGCAAGACCTTGACGCTCTCGAAGAGTTCGCAATGCGTGACCTCGCGCCGGAAGTGCCGCCACAGCATCTCGAGGCCAGGGGCTGTAGTCCAGACCAGGCGCCGGCCGCCGCGCGACCACGGCCTCCACCTCGTCGTCCTCGTGCGTGCTGGCGTTGTCCCAGGCCACGTAGACGGTGCCCGTCGGGTGCTTCGCCAGGAGCGCCTCGAGCAGGAGGGCGATCTCCTTGCGCCGCTTGTGGCGGTGGAACTGCACCACCGTCTCGCCGGTGTGGTAGTTCACCGCGCCGACCGTAGCGCCGGTGCGGCTGCGCGGGCGTCGGGATCATCACCTGCTGTTCGGGCTCCACATCGCGCGCAGCGTGGGGAGCCAGCTCAGGTTGAACTCGTCGGCATAGTAGAAGGCATCCCCGGGGCGAGGTGCTCGCGGGCCGACGTTTTGATACTCCGGGCGGGGCTCGGTGACGACGTGCCGGTCGGCTCAGGACGACCCCGCCCGCCTTGACGCCACGCGCACCGTCTCGTAGGACACCCGGATGCCGGTCAGTTCGGCCAGGTAGTCCGCCAGCCGCTGTAGCGTCCACAGCGAGTAGGGCTGCCCCAGGCTGCGCGGCCGCTGGCGCACCACGGCGAGTAGCCGCTCCCGGTACGCGTCGGTGAGCTTCGTCCCAGCATCGGCGGTCCTGCAGGCCCTCGATCCCCTCCGCCAGCCAGCGCTTCAGCCAGCGGCGCACGGTCTCCTCGTGCTCGCGGACGATGGCGGCGATGGCGGGCGCGGCGAGGCGCCGCTCCGCCGCCACAGCACGATCTGCGCGCGAACAGCGCGTCGCGCGTCGTCCGGTACAGCGTGTCCAGCGCCTCCGCCTCGGCGGCGGCCGAATCTCCAGCGGTTTGCGCATCGCGGCCTCCTCCTGCCGCCAGCATACCGCATTCCGCCAACTCGATTGGCAGCATCATCAGGCCGCCTTCTCGGGGATGGGGATGTGCTCATGGTAGGCGCAGTCCAGGGCGTCGCAGACCCGCGCGGAGTTCCGCCGCTGGCAGCAGGCGGTCGGGTTCGACGACCTTGCGCTTGGTGTGGACCCACTTCGGCTCGATCGGGTTGAGCCAGGGGCTCTTGATCGGCAGTGGGCAGACGACGAGCCGCACGCCCTCGCCGCCGGCCTTGACGCGCCGGTTGTGGTCGCGCACCCACGTCCGCACCTCCTTGCTGCCGTGCCAGGCGTTGTCCCAGACCAGCAGCAGCGCCGCCTTGCCCGCTTGGCCGCCTCGTCGCAGCACCACCAGAACACGGTCGTCACCGCGCTCACCGGGCCCGTCGAGGAAGCGCAGCCAGACCTCCGCCAAGGAGCAGCAGCCCGTAGCAGGCGGGCGTGCCGGTCCGGGTCGCCCTTGGCGACCGGCTGCTCGCGCAGCGGTCGGTCCCCATCCGCCCAGGCGTGCAGGGCGGGGTCGCGGCTGACCTCATCCTCGAAGCCGAGGAGCCGGGCTCGGGGTGGGAAGCCGCCAGGCGGATCAGCCGGTCGCGCTGACTTTTTTCGGCGTACGCCGGGTCGGGGCTGGTGATCAGCGCTTGGCCCGCAGCCAGCCACGCCCAGCCGCGCCAGCGTGGCGCGGATCGTCTCGCCGGTCACGCGGGTCGCGGTCAAGCCCTGCGTGTAGGCCTCCGCGGCCGCCAGGTCGAGCGTCCACAGGCTGGTGTCGTGGCCGAAGTCGCGCGGGCGGCGGTGCAAGAGGGCGCGCAACCAACCCGCCGCCACCGGGGTGAACGCCGCCTGGTCGGTGTGGACGGCCGAGGAGCGCTTGGTCAGCGCCGTGACGCCCTCCCGGTCGAAGGCGTGGATGGCGTTGCGGACGGTCTGCTCGTTGCAGCTGAGGCTGCGGGCGATCTGCGGCACCTGCGCGCCGCGCGCGCTGGCGGCGACGATCTGACTGCGGCGGAGCGTGAAGGCATCGGATGAGCGCAGGCCCGTCTCCACCGCCTCGCGCTCGGCGTCCGTCAGCGGACGCACATAGATGGAAGGCTTCATGCGGGCAAGTGTACCACATACGCTAACACCTGCCCTGAGCTTGCACTAGGGTACTGGGCGATGTTGGAGCTCACCAGCTCGCACGTCCAACTCGGTTCGATCGTCTACATGGCGCCGGAACAGGTCCAGGGGCAGCCGCTCGACGGGCGCACCGACCTCTACGCGCTCGGGGTGATTCTGTACGAGGCCCTCACGGGGCGTCCGCCCTTCGATTTCGGCCCGACCGATACGCCGTTCTCCGTGGCGCTGCGCCACGTCAACTCCGCGCCGCCCTCGCCCCGCGACTGCAATCCCGCCCTCAGTCCGGCGGCGGAGGCAGTACTCCTGCGGGCGCTGGCGAAGGACCCCGCCGCCCGGTACCCCAGCGGCGCGGCCCTCTTTGACGCGCTCGGCGCAACACCGACGGCGAGGAAACTGCCCCGCGTCCACGATGCGGGGGATCGACCCCGCCCGCCGGCCATCGGACATCGGCAACTCGCGTCACGCCGCGTCTCCCAAGCGCCCCTGCCCCAGTGATCGACGGTGGCGCGACGTCATCGCCCGCGCAACCATTTAACCGAGCCCGCTGGATCATGGTCGGCGTCGCGGCCGGCCTGCTGCTGCTGTGCGTCGCCGGCGGCGGGCTGATCGGCCTGGCAGCATTGGGGGCTGGCGACGCGGATACGGCCGGGGGCAGTCGTCGTCCAGCCGAGACCGCGCCACCTGGGCGCGTGGCCGGCTTCTCGACCGCCGCCCCGACCGCTACCCCGCCACGCTCCTGGGGGGCGGCTTACCCCACGCTGCCGCCGTACCCGACGGCGACCCTGTGGCCGACTGCGACACCGCAACTGACCGCTACGCCTAAACCACGCCCCACCGCGCCCCCGATTCCTACCGCCACACCTTGGCCGACGGCGACGCTGCTCCTGACCTGGACACCCCGCCCCGCCCCGACCCCGACGGCGACGGCCACCCGCGGCCCACCGCGACGCCTTCCCCCACCCCGCGACCGACGGCCACGGCGACGATCGGCCCAACCTCGACGCCGAGTGTCTACGTCGTGGACACCTTCGGCAGCAGCGCGAGTGGGTTCCCGAAAGTGGCCGACCCCGAAGCGGCGTCCAAGGGCTACCGTGCGGGCTATGATGATGGGCACTACGCCATTGGCGTGCCCGGCACCGGCACCAATACACGCGGGAACGGCTACGCCGTCACGTTGGAGGGGCGGTCTTTCACGGACTTCACCCTCGACGTCCAGACCCGCTGGGCGAGCACCGTGGACACCGGGGCCTATGGCATCGTCTTCCGCCATGGCGAGAAGGGCGGATACGACGTCATGGTCAATGCGCGGGGCGAGGTGCGCATCGGTAAGGTCGTGGAAGGGAAGCGCACGATCATCCGCGACTGGGAACGGATGTACAGCTACCGATCAGGCACGCAGGAGAACCTCATCTCGGTGGTCTGCAAGGGGGCAACCTTCACCGTGCGCCTCAATGGTGGCACGGTGGCGACCTTCACCGACACCGATCTAAGGTTCGGTGAAGTCGGACTCGCCGCCGTGGCGTGGGAGTCGCCGATTGAGGCCCGCTTCACCTCCTTCCGCGTTGCGCCCCCCGCTGAGGGAATACTCTGTAGCGTCCCCGCCCTCAGCCCGCGTTGATTTCCGGGGCGATCGTTACACGCCCTTGCGGGCCGCCCCGCCATGGTTTGCGTGTGCCGGCGCGGGAAATGGTCCCCCGTCGCAACCTGATTTCGCGCGCAGCTCCTGCGCAAGACAACTTAATCCACTTGACTACGCAGCACACCCCGTCACGACTTGCTGGGTCTATCGATCTTTTGATACCGCTGGCGAATTCCGGCTCAGGTGGCCCAGGAGCGTTTGACGGTACGCCATGAACTTTCCGCTCTTAGTACGGACGCCGCTCCTGGCACCGCGGAGGTGCCATAAGGAATTTGCCAGCGGTATCAGATGAAGCGGGAGAGCCCACTTCATATGGCCGAGCGTGCACGCGTGGACCCGCGCTTCGCCGGCAGCACCGTCCTCGCCACCACCACCACCACCAAGCAGCGCCAGCAGGCCGAGCGCCAGCGCCAGCAGGCGCCGGCGGGGTGAGCCGTCTGCGGCGAGGACTGTGGGCCTGGTGCCCCTGCCGTGCTCCCACTGGGCTTGTTGATCATGTTGTGGACGACCGCACAGGTGTCGAAGTGGTAGTCGGGCCGAGGGGATCGTCGGCGCGGTGTGCGTCGCCCCGCCGATCCGGTCGGCCGCCTCGAGCACCAGCACCCCTACGCCTGCGCGGGCCAGGTAGCAGGCGCCGCCGAGGCCGTTGCGCTCTGCCCCGATCACGATGACGTCATGGCGCACGCTGGATGCGTCCTTCCCGGCCCGGATGGGCGTCTGCCCAGGTGATGCACGGCCCGGTGGTCGCGCCAGGCCCTCCCGCCGGTTCAGTCGCCACCCCACGCGCGCAGCGCCGCAACGTCGAGCACGAGCACCCGGCCGCGCCGCAACTCGACCAGCCCCGCCTCGCGCAGCTCGTTGAGCACCTTGGTCGCCGTCTCGCGGTGGGTGCCGACGAGATCGGCGAGTTGCTCGTGCGTCAGGCGCACCTCGCGCTGCCCCGGGCGGAAGAGGCGCGGCGGCTGCCCCACGGCCAGCGAGGCGAGCAGCGTCGCCAGCCGCTGCGGCAGCGCCTTCAGGGCGAAGTCGGCAAGCCGCTGCTCGGCCTCCAGCAGCCGTCGCCCCAGCGTCTCGGTGATGCGCAGCGCGATCCGCGGGTCGCCGAGCAGCAACTCCTGCACATCCGCGCGGCTCATCAGGCAGAGCACGCAGGGCGCGAGCGCCTCGGCGTAGCTGTCGCGCATCTCCTGGCCGAGCATCGCCATCTCCCGAAGATCGCGCCGGCCTCGACGATCGCCATGGTGAAGGCCTTGCCGTCGGGCGAGAGGCGGTAGAGGCGCACGCGCCCGACCTTCAGGATGAAGAGTATTTCGCCAGCATCATCGGGGGCGTAGATGACGGTCCCGACCGGGACCGTGCGCATCGGCGCGCGCCGCCCCAGCGCCTCGACCTCCTCCGGCGAGAGGTCCCGGAAGATATCGACCTCGGACAGGTAGCCCTGCTTAGCCCGATCCCAGCCCATCGTCGACCCCCTGGAGCGCCAGCACCCGCGCGATCAACTCCCGCTCGCCCGGATTCCCCGGAAGATGATCCGGTCACCCCAAGTATAGATTGGCGTGCCGATGACGTGCAGCGGCACCTGGGCACCGGGCGCATCGACATCGACCAGTTGCGCGAGGAGTGCGGGCACGCCGCCCGCACCTGCGCCAGGCGGCGGTGCGCCGCCGGGCACGACGGGCAGTGCGCCGAGACATAGACGCGGAGCATGGCCGTAATCCTCCCCGCAACCCGCTGCCCCCCCGACCGGCGATGGACTCTCGCGGCGTGCTGTCGTGTCGCCGATAACGGCTCCCCCGCCGCCTCGCGCCATCCGCCCAACAGCATATGTGCCAGAACGACCCGGCAACTGTGAGCGAGGTTACACACCGAGGGTTGCACAACAGAGGGCCGGGCGCATCTGCCGGTGCGGCAAGCCGCACCAGCAGATGCGCCCGTCGGTTCGGCACGTCGGGCGGCTGGGGCGAGGAGAGGAGGCATTCCTGGCGGAGCCGCACCAGGATGTGATGCGCCAGGATCACCAGGGTCATATGGTGGTGCTAACCCCGCCAGGAGCGTAAGCTCGTACTGGTCCATCCCCAGCTCGCCTTTGCCCTCAGCGAAGCAACACTCGATGGGCCAGCGCATGCCGCGGCTGCGGATCAGCGCGGCCAGCGGCAGGGCGGGCGGAGTAATCGGCGATAGCCGCCCGACGGCAGGGCCCGCGCGGGGGCGCCGCCCACCGGGGGCGGGCAGCGGCGCGAGAGGATGGACTGTGAGCAGGATTACAGACGGGCGGGCGACTAGCCCCAGGGCTCGGTATGGAGACGGCGCGGCCGGGGAGGGCCCCGAGCCGCGATCCGCCGCACGAAGGAGGTTCCCCATGGCAACGACGGCAACGCGGCGGCACGCGGACACCGGCTGGTGGGTGAAGCAGGGGGCGATCGGCGGCGCAGTCGCCGGGATCATCTTCGCCATGTTCGAGATGCTCGCGACGGCCCTGCTGAATGGCGCGGCCGCGTTCTTCATGCCGCTGCGGATGATCGGCGCGATCGTCTTGGGCCAGGGAGCGTTGCAGCCGAGCTACCCGCTCCTGACGGCGGGACTCGTCGGCCTGGTCGTCCACATGATGCTCTCGGTCGTCTTCGGCATCGTCTTCGCGCTGCTCGTGGCCTATGTCCCGGCGCTGGCGAACTCGGCGCTGGCCCTGCTCGCGGCGGCGAGCACCTACGGCCTGCTGCTCTGGCTGGTCAACTTCTATATATCATCGCCCCGGCGGCCGGCTGGGTCTGGTTCGCCGAGAGCAATCCGGTGGTGCAGTTCCTCGCCCACACCTTCATGTTCGGCGCGGCCCTCGGGTTCTACCTCGACCGCGTCCGGGCGCGTCGCGGGACGATCTAGGCGTTCACGGGCGACGGCGTCTGGGTGGGGTGCGGTCCGTCAGTGCGGCGCGAGCGGGGCCGCGAGCGCGATGCGGAGGAGGGCGGCATGCCGAGACCACTGGAACGAGCAGGTCGTCGTCGTCACCGGCGCCTCGAGCGGCGTCGGCCGGGCGTGCGCGCGGGCCTTCGGCGCGCGCGGGGCGAAGGTCGCCCTGCTCGCGCGCAACGAGGGGGCGCTCAACGCCGCGGCCGGGGAGGTGCGCGGCGCGGGCGGCGAGGCGCTCGTCTGCCCACTCGACGTGGCCGACGCCGCGGCGGTGGAGCGGCCGCCGCCGCGGTGGCGGCCCGGTGGGGGCGCATCGACACCTGGGTCAACGTCGCGATGGCGACGGTCTTCGCGCCGGTGATGTGGATGACGGCGGACGAGTTCCGGCGGGTGACGGAGGTGACCTACCTGGGCTACGTCCACGGCACCATGGCCGCCCTGCGGCGGATGCTGCCGCGCGATGAGGGGACGGTCATCCAGATCGGCTCCGCCCTGGCCTATCGCTCGATCCCGCTGCAGGGCGCCTACTGCGCCGCCAAGGCGGCCATCCGCGCCTTCACCGACGCGCTGCGCACCGAGCTGATCCACGACGGCAGCGCCGTCAGGCTCTGCTGCTGCTCGCCGGCGGTCAACACGCCGCAGTCCACGCGGCAGCGCAACAAGCTGGCGCAGCAGGCGCTGCCCATGCCGCCGCTGTTCACGCCCGAGGCCATCGCCGACACGGTCTGGGCGGCGGAGCACCGGCCGCGCGAGATGCTGATCGGGCGGCCGACCGTGCAGGCGGTCTGGGGCCAGCGGCTCGCGCCGGGGCTGCTGGACCGGTACCTGGGCCGGTGGGGCTACCGGCCGCAGATGGCGGACCGGCCGAACGAGCAGCAGGGGCGCGACATCCTGTTCGACACGCTGCCGGGCGACCCCGGCGCGCACGGCCCCTACCGCGACCGCGAGCGCGGCCCTGACCTGCAGATGCGGCTGCGCACCCACCCGCGCACGACCGCCGCGACGGCCGGGCTGGCGGCGCTGGGGGCGCTGGCGCTGGCGCTGGCGCGGAAACGCTAGGGTGGAGGTGCGCGCGATGAGAACCCCCACCGTTATCCCCTCCTACCCCCCATCGAGCGGCACGGGATCATCGGCGACCGCCGCACCGCCGCACTGGTCGCGGCCGACGGCACGCTCGACTGGCTGTGCCTGCCCGACTACGACGGCGCCCCGTCTTCGGCGCGCTGCTCGACGCGGGGCGGGCAGCGCCTGGCGCCTCGGCCCGGTGGAGGCGGCGCTGGGGGAGCAGCGCTACCTGGATGACAGCGCGGCGCTGGTGACGACCTGGCAGACGGTCGGGGGGAGCTGGAACTGACCGACGCGATGGCCTCGCCGGGCGACGACCGCCCGCCGGGCGACGCGGGCCGCCGGGTCGTGCTCCGCCGCCTGCGCTGCCTCCGCGGCCGGGTGGATGGCGCGCTGGCGATCCACCCGCGCGACGACTTCGACCGGCCGGCGGCGATCGCCCCCGCCCCCGGCGGGTTCGCCCTCACGGTCGGCGACCGCACCAGCCTCTGGGCCAGTTGCCCGCTCACGGCGGGGCCGCCGGCGCCTCCGCCGCATTCCAATTGCGGGAGGGCGAGGAGGTCTGGGCGGTCCTGGCGCTCGGCGAGATGCCGGGGGCGTGGACCGTCGACCGGGCGCGGGAGACCCTCGACGCGGCGGTCGCCTACTGGCACGACTGGGTGCACCAGTTGGCCTACACCGGGCCGCGCGGCGAGCGGGTCCGCCGCTCTGCCCTCGCGGTCCACCTGCTCGGCTACGCCCCGGCCGGCTCCCTGGTCGCCGCGCCGACCACCTCGCTGCCGGAGCGCATCGGCGGCGACCGCAACTACGACTACCGCTTCGCCTGGGTCCGCGACGCGTCGCTGTCGATGGCGATCCTCGCGCTCCTCGGCGACACCCGGACCGCCCGGCGCTACATGGACTGGCTGGCGGGGCTCGACTCGTCGACGGACGCGCCCCTGCAGGTCGCCTACCGCATCGGGGGCGGCACGGACCTGACCCAGCGCGAGCGGCCCGACCTCGCCGGGTACCGCGCGTCGCGCCCGGTCCGCGTCGGCAACCACGCCTTCAGCCAGCGCCAGCTCGATTCCTCGGCTACCTCGCCGACTGCGCGCTGGTCTACTCCGAGCAGGGGGGCGTGGCGGGACGAGTACTGGGCGCTGATCCGGCGGGTGGCCGACTACACCGCCGCCAATTGGGCGCAGCCGGACAGCGGCATCTGGGAGCTACCCGGCGAGCAGCAGCACTACGTCAGCAGCAAGGTGATGGCCTGGGTCGCGCTGGAGCGCGCGGGGGCGGATCGCCGAGCACCTGGGCTGCGCGGCGGAGACCGACGGCTGGCGGGGGCGGGGCGCGCGATCCACGCGGGAGGTGCTGGCGCGCGGCTGGAGCGCGCGCCTCGGCGCCTTCCGGCAGCGCTACGGGGCCGACACCCTCGACGCGGCGGCGCTGCTGATCCCGGTGATGGGCTTCCTGCCCGCGGACGACGCGCGTCCTGGCGACCGCCGAGCGGGTCGCCGCGTCCCTGACGGTCGACGGGCTCGTCCACCGCTTCGTGGCGGGCGAGACGCCCGGCCAGGGGACCTGCCGCTCGGCGCGTTCGAGGGGGCGTTCCTGCCCTGCCACTGCTGGCTGGCGACGACCTATGCCATGGCCGGCCGGGCCGACGACGCCGAGGCGCTCCTGGCGCGCGCCGAGGCGACCCTGGGCGCGGTCGGCCTCTTCGCCGAGGAGATCGACGCCCGCTCCGGGGCCTTCCTCGGCAACTACCCGCTCCTCTTCGCCCAGGTCGAGTACGTGCGGGCGGTGCTGGAACTGGCCAAGGCGCGACCGCTGGACAAGGCGCGGCTGATGGTGGGGATGCTGGAGCAGCGGATCGGGCGCGCCCTGGGGCGCGGCCAGGGGACGAGTGACGCGCCTGGGCGCGGTCGGGGCGCGTGTTCGGGGGGCGGAAGGGGCTCGGCACGCGAACGCGCACCCCACCCCCGAGGCGTTGGCTGCAGCGACGCGCCGATGGGTGCGCGAGGATCCTATCCCCTCGCGCTTGTGGGCGCAACGCACCCACCTCTGGAGACAGCCCAAGCCCGGGCCGCGTCGGGCGGGGGCGGGAACGCGAGGCGCACGGGCTGGCGCGGTGACCCGGCGCGTCGTCGCGCCGAGCAGCCCGATGGCTGGCAAGGCGGGGCGGGTGTCGCCGCCGCGAGACCGAGAAAAGAAGGGGGCAGCGATGCGGCCGGAGGAGCTCAGCGTGCAGTTGCGGCGCGGGTCGGGGGCATTCCTGGCGCGGCGGCGCGGCGTGGTCGGGCTATCGCTCGCGGCGATCGGGTCGATGGGGCTGATCGCCCTCTACCAGATGGGGATCATCCGGCACCTGCCGGAGCCGCCGCTGCCCTATTTCGACGCGGACACGGTCGATGCTGCGGCGGAGGCCTACACCTACCTCGCGATGCCGGACGGCGTGCTGGGGCTGGGAAGCTACGCGACCCTGGGCCTCGTCGCGATGGGCGGGGCCGATCGCGCGACCACGCGACCCTGGCTGCCCCTCCTGCTGGCGGCGAAGGTCGCCGCCGACACCGCCGTGGCGGGCAAGCTGACGGTCGACCAGTGGACGAAGCACCGGGCCTTCTGCCTCTGGTGCCTCCTCGCCGCGGGGGCGACCTTCGCCCAGGTGCCGCTCGTCGTGCCCGAGGCGCGGGCGGCCATCCGGCAGCTGACCGGCCGGGCCTAGCCCCGCTCGCCCGCCGCCGGGCCGCCCGGGGGGCGGCGGGCGCGGCCACCACCCGGCGAAGTCCTGCGCGCCGCCCCGTGTTGCCCGACCGGGCTGTGCCCGGACCGACCATCGCGAGAAAAGGATGATGCAAAATGACGCGGGATAGCGTCGCGGGAGCCGGTCGCGCCGATCGCTGGCCGGGCAAGCCCGGCGGCTCGCCGATTGTGGGGGTGACGTGACACACGCCAAACGGGATACCCCAGTGCGGATCGCGCTCGACGGCTTGCTCGCGGGGATGGGCGGCGCCCTGGCCGTGACCGGGATGGCGGCCGCCGGGCGACGGTGGCTGGCCCAGGAGGGCGCGGCGAGCGCCGACCGCATCCCCGCGAACCTCTCGGCGGGACAGGCGCTGTCCGAAGGGCCGAATATGCCGCCGGACATGAACCGGGTGACCGCGACCTTCGTCCAGAAGGTCGCGACCGGACTCTTCGGGGCGAGCCTGAGCGCCGACCAGCAGCATCGCGCCGGCCTGGCCTGGCACCTGGCCTACGGCGGCTTCTGGGGCGTGCTCTACGCCCTCCTGCGGAGCAGCGTGCGCGCGCACGAGGCGCTGCTCGGCCCCGCGCACGGCCTCGTCGTCTGGGCGATCGGGCCCGGCTGGCTCGTGCCCCGGATGCAGCTGATGCTCCCCCCGGGCCGGCAGCGGCCCCGCCTTACCGCGATGGTGGCGGGCGTCCACGCGGCCTACGGCGCGCTGGTCGCGCTGGCCTTCCGCCTGCTGCGCGGTTGAGAAGATGGAGAAGGACGGTGCCGCCATGGCGACGCGCGCGCCTGCCCTGCGCGCCCTCGGCGCGGAGGGTTTCGTCTTCGCCACCGGGATCGAGTGCAGCTACCCGACGATCACCGGGCGCGACGGCCGGCGCACGCGCATCGACCAGCTGGAGAAGAGCTTCCACTACCGACGCTGGCGCGACGACCTGGCCCTGGTAGAGGATCTGGGCATCCGCTACCTCCGCTACGGCCCGCCCTACTACCGCATGCACCTCGGACCCGACCGGTACGACTGGACCTTCGCGGACGAGGTCTGCGGCGATGCGCCGGCTGGGGATCGCGCCGATCGCGGACCTGTGCCACTTCGGCCTGCCGGATTGGCTCGGGGACTTCCAGAACCCGGACCGGCCGGGGCACTTCACGGAGTACGCCCGCGCGTTCGCCCGGCGCTACCCCTGGGTGCGCCTGTACACCCCGGTCAACGAGATCTTCGTCTGCGCCAAGCTCAGCGCGCTCCACGGGCTGTGGAACGAGCGGCTCCGGAGCGAGCGCGGTTTCGCGACCGCCCTCAAGCACCTCTGCCGGGCGAACTCCTGGCCGTCGACGCCATCCTGGGGAGCGAGACGACGCCCTTCGTGCAGAGCGAGAGCGCCGAGTACTTCCACCAGGGCTGCCAGGAGCCGGCGATGGTGGCGCGGGCCGACTTCGAGAACCAGCGCCGCTTCCTCTCGTTCGACCTGCTCTACGCCCACCCGGTCTGCGCCGCGATCCGCCGCTACTTGCGGGAGTGCGGCCTCACCGACGCGGAATATAGCTGGTTCATGGAGCGGGGCCGTCCGACCGCATCATCATGGGCAACGACTTCTACCGGCGCAACGAGCAGATCGTGAAGGCGGGCGGGGCGATCGAGCCGGCCGGGGACGTCTACGGCTGGTACCTCATCACCCAGCAGTACTACGAGCGCTACCGCCGGCCGGTGATGCACACCGAGACCAACAACATCGGGACCGGGGCGGAGGAGGCGCCGCGTTGGCTGTGGCGCAGTTCCTCAACGCGCGGCTGATGCAAGACGAGGCGTGCCGCTGCTCGGCTTCACCTGGTACAGCCTGACCGACCAGGTGGACTGGGACGTGGCCCTCGGCGACGAGCGGGGCCTCGTCAACCCGGTGGGCCTCTACGACCTGGACCGCCGCCCCCGCCTGGTGGCGGCCGCGTACCGCGAGATCATCCGGGAGTTCGGCGGGGGGCGCTGACGGTGCTCGCCGGGGGCGGTCAGC
>JAUJMV010000005.1:0-25500 GCA_030446685.1 Thermomicrobiales bacterium
ACGGGGGCCTGCCCCTACATTTCCAGGGAGGTCGCCTGATCCGGCGAGTATGGGAACGGGAACGCCACCCAAATCTCCGCGCCCGCTGCCCGAGCCGCACCCCCTGCAGAGGCGCCAGGGGCTGAGGGCTACTCCCTGTCGGGCCGGCGACGAAGGCCGGGCACAATCAAGCCGCTCGTTGCGTATAATGCGGGCGACCGGGCCGGCACCCCGTCCCGATGGAGGCGAGTGAGCGTATGCCGAGGCGCTATTTCACCCTGGAGGAGGCGAGCGCGCTCCTGCCGCGCCTGCGCGAGGAGATCGCCGCGCTACAGGCCGGCACGCGGGAGCTGGCGACACACCGCGAGGCGCTGGCGGCGTTGCGCGGCCTGCCAAAGCTGAACGGGCGCGCGGGCGAGTTGGATGTGCTGGAGGGGCGCATCGCCGTGGCACGGCGCGATCTCGGCATCGGGCTGGACCGGCTGGTCGGGCTCGGCATCGCGATCAAGGACCTGGAGCACGGGCTGATCGACTTCCCGAGCTGGCGCGACGGCCGGGTCGTCTTGCTCTGCTGGCGCGTCGACGAGCCGGCGATCGCCTTCTGGCACGAGGTCGACGAGGGCTTCCGCGGGCGGCAGCCGCTGTGACCAGCCGAGCCGTGGCGCGGAGTTTGCACGGGATGCTGTAGGGCAAAGGGCGCTCGTCGCGCCGCGCGCCGGCGCTGGGCTGGGGGAGCCGGGGGATGATCGCCGAGAAACGTTTCCGCTTGAGGAAGCCGGGGGGGCGGCGACTGCGCATCCGCGCATACGAGCGCGGCGGCGTGCCCGCGCTGCCGGCCGTACCGGCGGACAGCACCCGTCCGTTACCGGCGCCGGCGTGGCAGCGGCTGATCGAGCGCGCGCAGGGCCTGCCGCTCGCGTGCTTCGCCCGGCGTTACCTCATCCAGCATCAGGCCGGCGACCTGGCGGCGGGGATCGCCTTCCACGCCCTGCTCTACCTCTTCCCGATGTTCCTCGCGGTCTTGTCGATCATCGGCCTGTTCCTGCAGAACGAAGACATTCTGCGCGACGTCAGCGGCCGGATCTACCAGCTCTTCCCGTATGACTCGGAGGGGAACATCCAGACACTGCTGGCGACGAAGCGCAATTTCGGGCTCTTCGGGACCCTCAGTCTGATCGGCCTGCTCTGGCTCGGCTCGTCCTTCATCGCCAGCCTGGCACGGGCGTTCAACATCCTCTACGGTGTGCCGCCGCGCAACCTGATCCGCCAGCGGTTCGTCTCGATCGGCATCATCCTCCTCTTCGCCGTCCTGCTGGTCGTGACGGTCGCAGCCTCGCTCGTGGGGAACTTGATCGTCGACCTCTCGGAGAATTTCCTCGAACGGCTCCGGGTGCCGCTCCCACCCCCAGGTCCACTCCCCAGCCTCCTGGCCCTCGGCACCGGCTTGTTGACGGCATTCGTCCTCTTCCTGGTCCTCTACTGGCGCCTGCCCTACGTGCGCCAGCGCTTCCGCGACATCTGGCGCGGCGCGGCCCTGGCGGCGGTGCTGCTCGTCGCCGCGACGCAGATCTTCCCGTTCTACGTGCGCTTCGCCCCCACCAACGGGTACGGCGCGTTCTTCAGCTTCATCTTCCTGCTGACGACCTGGCTTTACCTGGTGGCGCACATCACCCTGATTGGGGCGGCGATCAACGCCTTCCGCTGCCCGCGGTGGGTTTCGCGTCCGTCGACCCGGAAGGGTGGGGGAGAATCCTGCGCGCCGCCGGCCGAGACCGGGCAGGGGTGAGGGCGCACGGCAAGCGCCGCGGGCAGTTGCCCGCGGCGCGCGTGATCTTCCCCCGGCGCGGCGCGCGATCAGGCGTCCGCGTTCACGTCCGGCAACGCGTCGATCTCGGACTTGCTGATCTTGAGATGCACGTCACCGCCCTCGACCCGATCGACGAGATCGGCGGGGATCGACTTGTCCTTGCCGAAGAGGAGGCCGGTGTGGACGACGACGTGGGTCAGCGCGCCGGTCAGGGTGTCGGCCATGAGGTCCTTGACCGTGCCGATCTTCGACCCCTGCGACCCGATCACGGTCATATTGGTCTTCACGTCGTAGACCGGGGTCGCCTCGTTGGCGATCGCGTCCGACAGCGTCTCGCGGGTGGTCAGCGCCTCGCTGGCGTGCGACTCCGCCAGGGTCAACCCGGCGCGCGGCAACTCGCCGACGATCCGCCCCTCGGCGTCGACGACCGCCAGCCGGTCGATGTCGTACTCGGTCATGACCCCGCTCAACTCCGCCAGCGGCTGGTGCTCGCCGACGATTGGCACGTCGGGCAGCATCACATCGGCGATCGCCGCGCCCGCCAGCCCCTCGCGGTTGAGGTCGTTGTAGCGCACCATGCCGATCGCGCGGTCGCCGTCGAGGACGATCAGCGACTTGATGCGCGTGTCGCCCTGCATCCGCTGCCGCGCCGCGCTGAGGGTGTGGCTGGCCTGGATCGTCTCCGTCGGCTCCGTCATCGCGTCGCGGACCAGCCGCTGGTCGGTCATCTCCGCCATGGTCCACCTCCTCCGATGCCCCTCGACCACTTCGATACGCGTGTTGCGATAAATGGTCGCAAATGCTATGCCAGCAGGCCGTTCGGTTCACCGAAGGGCACGCGAGAGGAGCGACCGATGGGCGTGGATGCCGGGGACCGGGGCCACGGCGAGGGGGGCGCGGCGGAACACTGGCGGCTCTTCGTGGCGATCGATCTCGGCGCGGAGGCACGCGCCGCCCTGGCGAACGCGCAGTCCGCGCTGCGGCGACAGCGCCTGCCGGTGCGCTGGGTCGAGCCGGGGGGCGCGCACCTGACGATCAAATTTCTCGGCGGGGTCGAGCGGGGGCGCGTGGCCGCGCTGATCGGGGCGTTGCACGGCGGCGCCGGCGCGGGGCGCCCCTTCGTCCTGCGCACCGGGCCGCCGGGGGCCTTCCCGAACGCCCGGCGTCCGCGCGTCCTCTGGCTCGGGCTGGCGGGGCCGCTCGACCGCCTCGCCGCGCTGCACCGGGCGACCGAGGAGGCGCTGGCGCCGCTCGGCTTCCCGCCCGAGGACCGCCCCTTCCGCCCGCACCTGACCCTCGGCCGCGCGCGCCCGGACGCGGCGGCGGAGGACTGGGCGGGCCTCGCCGCGGCCTTCGCGGCGCTGCGCGACGCCACACCCGCCCCCCTGCCGGTCGAGGCGCTGCGGCTGATGCGGAGCGAGCTCGGGCGCGAGGGGGCGCGCTACACGACCCTGGCGACCGCGCCGCTTGGCGCCGCCGCCGCGCCCCGGCCGTGATTCGGACGGCGCGTGCGGCGCGGAGCGCCCGCGGCCCGGCCCCCCCAACCCTGGGCGGAGAGGTCCAGGGCCAGCCGGGCGCTACTCCTGTACGCCTGGGCGCGCCGACGCGCACCTCTCCCCCAGGATGCGCGTTCGGGCGTCTACCGACTCCGGCCCCTGGATTCTTCAGGCGCTCCCGCACTGGTGCAAGTAAACTCAGGCGCATGGAGAGCGCATCCGCCCGACGCGCGGGGAATGACGCGCGTGCCGGCGCGTTATGATCGGTGGTACTATTGCATTCTATCGCCCGGGCCTGGGACTGTCGAATCTATGCGGCAGCCCACCGGACGCGCGCGGATAGTTGCAGGTAAGACGGGGAATGATGCGGCGGCGCGGTGCGATCGGTGAGTTCTGGTAGCGGGCCTGGCCGCGGCGCTCTGCCGCCGGCCCTTGCGCTTGCCCGCGCAAGCGCCCGCTCGTCAAACAGCAGAACTTACCAGGAGGCACGGCCCGATGCAGACGGTACAGAAGAGCGAGTACAGCGAGAAATTGAGCGCCATCGAGGAGCGCTTCGAGGAGCTCGAACGGTTGATGAGCTCGCCCGAGGTCGCCACCGACCCCGGCAAGCTGCAGGAGTACGGGCGCGAGCGCGCCGAGATCGAGGGGTTGGTCGGCGCCTACCGCCGCCTGCGCGAGTTGGAGGCGCAGATCGCCGACGCCGAGGCGCTGGCGCGCGAGGACGACCGCGAGATGGCCGAGCTGGCCGAGGCGGAATTGGCCGACCTGCGCCCCCGGCGCGCGGCGCTGACCGAGGAGATCCGCGCGCTGCTGGTGCCGAAGGACCCGGACGACGAGAAGAATGTGATCGTCGAGATCCGCGCCGGGGCGGGCGGCGAGGAGGCGGCCCTCTTCGCGGCGGAACTCTTCCGCCTCTATGGCAAGTACGCCGACAAGCAGCGCTGGAAGGTCGAGATCCTGTCGTCGAGCGAGTCCGACGCCGGCGGCTTCAAGGAGATCATCTTCGAGGTGCGCGGCAAGGGGGCCTACAGCCAGCTCCGCTACGAGAGCGGCGTCCACCGCGTGCAGCGCGTGCCGGAGACCGAGTCGGGCGGGCGCATCCACACCTCCACCGTGACGGTCGCGGTGCTGCCCGAGGCCGAGGAGGTCGACGTGAAGATCGACGAGCACGATCTGCGCATCGACGTCTATCGCTCGGGCGGTAACGGCGGGCAGAGCGTCAACACCACCGACAGCGCGGTGCGGATCACCCACCTGCCGACCGGCCTGGTCGTGACCTGCCAGGACGAGAAGTCGCAGCTCAAGAATAAGACGAAGGCGCTAACAGTCCTGCGCTCGCGCCTCTACGACATCGAGCAGCAGCGGCTGGCGCGGGAGCGCGGCGACGCGCGGCGCTCGCAGGTCGGCAGTGGCGACCGCAGCGAGAAGATCCGCACCTACAACTTCCCGCAGGACCGCGTGACCGACCACCGCATCCACACCAACCTGAGCAACTTGCCGCGGGTGATGGAGGGCGAGATCGACGGGCTGCTCCACGAGTTGCGCCTGGTCGACCAGGCCGAGCGCCTGGAGCAGGCCGGGCTGTAAAGTACGGCAACCACAGAGGCACCAAGACCACAAAGGACACAGAGAAGAAGCCAGGATGCTGGCCGCGGAACGGGGGCGGTTTCATTGTCTTTCGTGTCCTTTGTGGTCTTTGTGTCTCCGTGGTCGATCGTCCTCCGAGTAGGGGCATGCACGATCGCTCGATCCGCGCGGCGTTGAACGCGGCGGCGGCGCGGCTGCGCGCGGCCGGGGCCGATTCGCCACGCCTCGACGCGGAGGTGCTGCTGCGGCACCTCCTCGGCTGGGACCGCGCCCGGCTTTATGTCGCCCTCCCCGACCCGCTGGACCACGGCGCGGCGGAGCGGTTCGACGCGCTGGTGGCGCGGCGGGCGGCGGGGGAGCCGGTCGCCTACCTCACCGGGAGGCGCGAGTTTATGGGGCAGCCGTTCGCGGTCGGGCCGGGCGTGCTGGTGCCGCGCCCGGAGACCGAGGGCCTGGTCGAGTGGATCGTCGCCAGGGTGCGCGCCCAACCGCGCCGGGCAGCGGTGCGGATCGCCGACGTCGGGACCGGCAGCGGGGCGATCGCCCTGGCGCTGGCGCTGGCCCTCCCGGCGGCGCGCGTCGTCGCCACCGACCGCTCCGCCGCGGCGCTCGCCTACGCCCGCCGCAATCGCGCCGCCCTGGGCCTGGCCGGTCGCGTGGCGCTCGTCCGCGGCGATCTGCTCGGGCCGGTCGGCCCGGTCGATGCGATCGCCGCCAACCTGCCCTACCTGCGGCCCGATCAGCTCCACGCCGGCATCGCGCGCGAGCCGCGCGAGGCGCTGGTCGCCGGGCCGGACGGCCTCGACCTCTACCGCGCGCTGCTCCCCCAGGCCGCCGCCCTCCTCCGCGCGCCCGGCCTCCTCGCCGCCGAGATCGACCCCTCGCAGGCGGCGGCGATGGTCGCCCTCTGCCGCGCCGCCTTCCCCGCCGCCGCCGTCGGCGTCGCGCGCGACCTGGCCGGCCTGGACCGCTTCGTCACCGTCGAGCGCACTACGGATGATTAGATTTCGGCTTTCCCGCGACCGGCTGATTGACGACAATACGCATTGTACGTACAATCGCATTCTTGACTGTCGGTAGGGTTCTTCAGTTCCGATCCGGTAGAAGGCGGCCATCGACGACGAAGGGTAAAACCGATATGGCATCGCAGGACAGGCCTCGCAAAGCCTACAAGTTCCTTCGCGAGCGATATTCGTCGAACACTCCTTTCACTATTGACGATGTGATGGCGGCTACAGGGTGGAAACGAGCCACCGTCAGAACCTACATTACGAAGCAATGGCGCGATCTTGTGGACCATCAAGAGTCAGGCCGGATGGTGGTTCGTCCCGAGATACACCGGCTCACCGAGGAAGCATTCCTGAGAATCGCTACGCAAAACCGCCGCATCTTCACCATCTATGACCGGATCAAGTATCGAGAGGTGGTCACCTACGAGTTCTTGCTGCCTCTAACGAGGAGGATCAACTCCGCAAAGCTCTGGACGCGCTGTTCTACGACGACACGGTACGCCAACGGCTGTCGGAAGTGGTGCGGCCCAGCGGAAAGGTTTCAAGCGTAGAGCGGAGAATCGGAAGCGGCCTATTTCAATCGGATATGCGAGTTCATCTCGGACAAGTTCGGCGGTTATTCCATCAGTCATGTTTCGGGTAGATATAGGGCTGCCACCCTTGCCAGCCGCGAGAAACTGGAGAATGCTTGTCGCCGACGAACGGTATATCATCGATGAAACAACCGCGTCCGTGCGGTTCATCATCCCCATCGCGGCGACGAAGATCACCGACCAGCAGGTTATCGACCAGATCGATGTTCGCGCCTCTGGCCTGGAGCAGGACGCCGCCACCGAAGTCGGGGCGGTGCATTGGCTGTTCTTCAATCTGTTCGTTGAAGCCGTCGTGCGCATGGTCGAGGGCGAAGACGAAATCTGGTTAGTCGAAGAAGCGGGAGGCAGCGCGGCCAGCGTATGGGAGCGGGCGTAAATCGATGGCACAAGCGGAACTGGACATCCCCGGCGGGGCCGCATCGGCGGTGCAGGACGGCCAGCGGGAGGGTAGCTTACGACCACCGCTGAAATGGGCGGGGGGCAAGCGCTGGCTTGTGCCTCATCTGCGAACGCTCTGGGAACCGCACCGCAGGCGTCGTTTGGTCGAGCCATTCAGCGGGGGTTAGCGATTGCGTTGGCGATGATGCCTGCCGAGCATTGCTCAACGACATCAACCCCATCTGATCAACTTCTACCGTTGGTTGAAAGCGGGTCTACAGATTAGCCTCTCCATGAAGAATGAGCGGGGCTGTATTACGAGCATCGCGCCAAGTTCAACCGGCTGATCACAGATGGCGGCACGTCAAACCGAGAAGCCGCCGAGCTGTTCTACTACTTGAACCGCACGGGCTACAATGGTCTCTCCCGCTTCAACCGCAAGGGCGAGTTCAACGTGCCATTCGGTAAGTACAATCAGATCGGCTACACTTCAGACTTCTCTGCATACGCTAGAGTGTTCGCGGAGTGGGACTTCACGGTCGGCGATTTCGAGCAGATCGCGCTTGAGGCCGGGTGACTTCGTGTACGCGGACCCCCGTATGACGTGCAGTTCACCCAATACGCCAAAGAAGGTTTCAACTGGGATGATCGAAGCGCCTCGCGACGTGGTTGGTGGCACACCCTGGCCCGGTTGTGTTATCCGAACCAAGCGACACCGCGTGTCGTTGATCTGTACGGTTCCATGGGCTTCGCGCTTGCGTATCTCGACGCGCCACGGATGATCAACTCCACTGGCGATCGTTCGCCAGCACGGGAAGTGCTGGCGACGAAGGGGATTTAACATGTCACCTTCGCGCGATACAGGGACCGGCAGTGTACTCGAACAGATGGTGCTGCCCGCCCTGGATAAAGGCGGCTATCGCTACCAGAGCCAGGTGCATATCGGCCAGCGCTTCGGCGGCGGGCGGCATTTCGTGGACATCGTTGCGACGGATGCGAATGGGTCGACCTTCCTTATTTCCTTGAAATGGCAACAGGTCACGGGTACTGCCGAGCAGAAAGTGCCCTTCGAGGCAATGTGTCTGGCGGAAGCCGTCCTAACGAGCAACAAGCAGTACGATAAAGCCTACATCGTGCTTGGCGGCGGTGGGTGGAAGTTGCGTGACTTCTTCGTGAACGGTGGCCTCGCCAAGCATCTTCGGTACGCTTCACCGCCGCCGCAGGACGAAGATGCGCGGGTGCAGGCCGGCGAGGAAGACGCGCCGCGCCTCCTCCACCGCCCAGTCCGGCGACCGCGCCAGCAGCGCCTCCATCAGCCGCACCTCGTGGGTGATCAGGACGAACGGGGCCGCGGCCCTGGCGACACGCGCGGCCTCGGCCAGCACCGCCGGGTAGAGCGCCAGGTTGTCCTCGTGGGAGCCGACCAGGTTGCCGAAGGGGAGGTCGGCGCAGAGGACATCCACGCTGGCGTCGGGCAGGGGAATCGCGCGGGCGTCCCAGGGGACCAGCTCGACCTCCGCGTCGCGGCCGGCGGCGGCGGCGTTCGCGTGGGCGCAGTCCAGCGCCGCCGGATCGGTGTCGCAGCCGATGGCGCGGCGGGCGGGCGCGTGGTCCAGCCGCTCGATCAGCAGCGTGCCGGAGCCGCAGGCGAGGTTCAGGAACCGGTCGCGCGGGTCGGGGCGGGTCAGGACCGCCATGGCGTGGGCGACCGTCGCGTTCAGCGCACCCTCCAGGTTGCAGACGCGCCAGCGCCGCGCCGCCAGGGGGCGCGGCGAGAGCCGCGCCAGCACCTCCCACCCCTCCCCCCCGCCCGGCGGGCGGCGTAGGCGCAGCGCCAGATCCCCCTCGTCGGCCGCCGACACGACCCGCAGCCCCGTCCGGCCCGCCAGTTCCCCCTTCAGCCGGGTCAGCACCGCCGAGTCCGCGCCCGCCGCGCTCAGGTGCAGGGTGGCGAACGCCCCCGGCGGGTGCAGGCCGCGGACCGTGGCGATCAGCGCCAGCAGCGCGCGGAGGTGCTCGTCGCCGAGGAGCGCGCGGGGGCGCGGCACCGGGAAGTGGCGCGCCAGGTAGACCGCCAGGACACCCCGCAACGTCAGCGGCGCCCGCAAGTCCCCGGCATAATCGAAGCGGATCGTCGCCGTCCCCGCCCGGCTGGACACCGCGCGGATCGCCGCCCGGTCGCCCAGCCGCCAGCGCAACTCGTCGCGCGCGATCCCTTCCAGCCCCTCGACCACCTCCGCCTCGCAGAGGAAGGTGATCCGCGGCTGGGGAGGCACTGTAGCAGGCGGGCGCCGCGAGCGGGCGGGCGGACGGGCGGGGCGCTGGCGCATCTGGTGAGCCTTTGCGACGTGGTCCAGTCCGGCGGCACGTAAGGGCGGAATGGCATACGCCCCTACGCTTGCCCTACCCGACTCATCGCAGCAGGACAACACGACGAGGCGCCGCCAGTCGGCGGCGCCTCGTGTTCGTCCGAATCGGGCGACGGCTAGAGCCCGCGGGGGGGCTTCGCCATCGTGCGGATGCAGCGCGTGCAGGCGTTGACCTGCTGCAGCGTGCCATTCTTGAGCACCCGCGCCTTCTGGATGTTCGGGCGGAAGACACGCTTCGTCTTCTTGTTCGAGAAGCTGACGTTGTTGCCGGACGACCGCGTCTTCCCGCAAATATCACACATCGCCATGCCGCAAATCCCCCTTTACGCGCCCCGGCCGATTCGGTATCATCTGCCGCGCGCTGCCACCGGTCGCGCAACCCGCGCTGGCAACAATGGACTGAACGAGCGCGAAGCAGGCCCGGTCGGTCGCCGATACGCTATACTGTCTGTTCGAGCGGTGGGCACGCGGAGGCACCGCGCACCGCGCAACGACAGTCGATAATAGCATAGATCGCACCCGATCCGCAAGGCGCCGGAGCGCGGCGGAATACCGGTGCCGGGCCGTCGCTGGCGTCCGGCCACCAGGCCCACGCCCCCATCCGGGGCGGCGCGGACGCCGCCCCGCCCGACAGCGACGAGCGAGCGTGCCACGTCCGCCTCCCGCCGCCCGGCCGATCCCGCCGCCACGCGGCGCGCGGCCGGCGGCAGTGCTGAACGAACTTCGGAAGGCAGAAGGGCGAGAGGACGACGATGCTGCGACGAGCACGAGGGGCCACCGCGACAGGCCCGACCGGCAAGGTGGAGATCTCGCGCGGGGCGATCGGCACGATCGTCCACGAGGCGGTGATGCAGTCGTACGGCGTGGTCGGCATGGTCCCGCGCACGCTGCGCGGCAGCCTGGCCTACTACCTCGGCCAGGACGACCCGCGCCGCGGAATCGAGGTCACCGTCCGCGACGACGAGCGGATCGAGATCACCCTCTATGTCGTCCTGGAGTACGGGACGCGCATCTCCGAGGTCGCGCACAACGTGATGGCCTCGGTCAAGTTCGCGGTCGAGCACGCCCTCGGCATGGAGGTCGACGCGGTCAACGTCCATGTGCAGGGCCTGCACTTTAGCGAGCAGTAGGGAGTCGGGAGTCGGAAGTCGAGAGTCGAGAGTCGAGAGTAGAGTCGAGGGAGGACTGCCAACGACTCTCATCGCTACGATTTCCATTTACTCTCTACTCCCGACTCCCGACTCGCAGCGAGGAGAACGGGGTGAGCGGGGAAGGATCGGCGCGGGGAGCGCGGTGTGACGGGGCGGCGCTGCTGGCGGCGTGCGAGGCGGCCGGCGCGACCCTGGAGCGGCACGCGGAGGCGATCAACGCCCTCAACGTCTTCCCGGTGCCCGACGGCGACACCGGCAAGAACATGCTCCTGACGATGCAGGCGGCGCTGGACGCGGCGCGCGCGGCGCCCGGCGCGGAGCGGGGCGGGGCGGGGCCGCTGGCGACCCGGCTGGCGCGCGGCGCGATGATGGGCTCGCGCGGCAACTCCGGCGTGATCCTCTCCCAGATCCTGCGCGGCTTCGCGCGTGGGCTGGGCGAGGCCGACCGCTTCGACGGGCGCGTCCTGGCCGCCGCCCTGCGCGAGGCGGCCACCACCGCCTACCGTGCGGTGCAGCAGCCGGTCGAGGGGACGATGCTGACGGTGATCCGCGAGACCGCCGAGGCGGCGGAGCGGGCCGCGGCGACCGACCCCGGCGTGATCGCCGTCCTCGACGCGGCGCTGGACGCGGCGCGCGCCTCGCTCGCGCGGACGCCCGAACTGTTGCCGCGGCTGCGCGAGGCCGGCGTGGTCGACGCCGGCGGGCAGGGCCTCGTCTCGCTGCTCGATGGCGCGGCGCGCTACGCCCACGGCGAGGCGCTGACCGCGACGCTCGCCCCGGCCGGGGCCGCGGTCGCCGCGCCCGGCGACCGCATGGCCGACTTCATGGAGCTGCACGAGGGGGACGAGGTCGGCTACTGCACTAACCTGCTGATCCTCCCCCGCCCCGACGCGACCCTCCCGTTCGATCTCGTCCGCGAGCGCCTGCTGGCGCTCGGCACGTCCGGCGTGGTGATCGGCGACGAGACCCTGCTCAAGATCCACATCCACACCGAGGACCCGGGCGCGATCCTGGCGGAGTCGGTGCGCTGGGGCGAGATGAGTCAAATTCGCATCGACAACATGGCCCTGCAGGTGCAGGAGGTGGCCGGGAACGTCCACGCCGCCGCCGGCCGCGCCGCCTCGGCCCACGAGCCGGCGGAGCCGGTGGTGGCGGGACCGCAGATCGTGGCAATTGCCTCCGGCGACGGGCTGGTCGAGGTGCTGCGCGGCCTCGGTGCGGCGGGGATCGTCTCCGGGGGGCAGACGATGAACCCGAGCACCGAGGAGTTGCTGCGCGCGGTCGAGGCGCTGCCGGGCGACGCGGCGATCCTGCTGCCGAACAACAAGAACGTGATCCTCGCCGCCGAGCAGGTCGCCGGCCTGACCGACCGGCGCGTCGCGGTCGTGCCGACCAAGTCGGTGCCGCAGGGGATCGCCGCGCTCGCCGCCTTCAACTTCGACGCTGGCCTGGACGAGAACATCGCCGCGATGACCGCGGCGCTCCGCGGCGTGCGGTCCGGCGAGGTGACGCGCGCCGTCCGCACGGCGACGATCGACGGGGTCAGCGTGGCCGAGGGGCAGGCGATCGGCCTGATCGACGGCAAGCTCTGCTGCGCTGACGAGGACATCGAAGCGGTCCTGCGCGCGATCCTGGAGCGCACGAACGCCGCCGAGGCCGAGCTGATCACCCTCTACCGCGGCAGGGACGTCGACGAGGCGACCGCCGCCGCTATGGTAGAATCACTGGCGGCGCGCTACCCCGACGCCGCCTTCGAATTGGTGGACGGGGGCCAGCCGCACTACGATTACCTGCTGAGCGTGGAATGACGGAGCCGGGTAGTCGGCGAGCCGGCTAATCGGGGGGGACGGGGATGGGGCAGATTCGGATCGTGACCGATAGCACCTCCGACATCCCGGAGGCGCTGATGCGCGAGCGGGGCATCGACATGGTGCCACTCACGGTCAACTTCGGCAACGAGTCGCTGCGCGACCGGGTCGACATCACCCACGACGAGTTCATCCGCCGCCTCACCGCCAGCAAGGTGCTGCCGACCACCTCGCAGCCGCCGCCCGGCCTCTTCGTCGAGCACTACCGGCGGCTGGCCGACGAGGGGGCGGAGGGGATCGTCTCGATCCACATCTCGGAGAAGCTGAGCGGCACCGCCGGCGCCGCGCGGGTCGCCGCCGAGGAGGTCGCCGATCGGGTCAAGGTCGAGGTGATCGACTCGCGCACCCTCTCCCTCGCGCTCGGCTTCGGGGTGCTGGAGGCGGCGCGCGTCGCCGGCGCGGGGGCGGACCTGGCGACCGTGGCCGACGCCGCGCGCCGGTTCCTGCCGCACACGCACATCATCTTCTTCCCCGACACGCTCGAATACCTGCAGAAGGGCGGGCGGATCGGGCGCGCGGCGATGATCGCCGGCTCGCTCCTTTCCCTCAAGCCGCTGATGCGCGTCGACGAGGGGCAGGTCGTGCCGCACGAGCGCACCCGGACCCGCTCGCGGGCGATCGACGGCGTGGTCAAGTTCGTCAGCGACTTCCCGCACCTCCGCCAACTCGGCGTCCTCAGGACCGGCAACGCCGACCTGGAGCCGCTGCTGACCCGGCTGGAGCCGGTCTTCCCGCGCGAGCGGATCCTCGTCACCGAGTGCAGCCCGGTCATCTCCGTCCACCTCGGGCCGGGCGCGATGGGCGCGATCATCGACGCGAACGAGGGCGACGCCGGTGCGTAGGACGCCCCCCCCCGCCCCCCACCCTCGGGGGGAGCCGCTGGGCCGTGGGCCGTGGGCGATCCGGCAGCAGCTATGCCGCGCTCCGGCACTTGTCCCCGTAGGGGGTTCCGCATTCCGCGCTCCTCTGGCTCCCCTCAAGGTTGGGGGGCGGGGGGGGGCGTCTCCCCGCCCCGCGCCCCGATGAGCGCCCCCCTCGCCGACATCATCACGCGGATCGGCAAGACGCTGGCGCTGGAGGAGCGGCAGGGCCACCGCGACCGCGCGGTCGCGGGCGGCGTCGCGCGCTACGCGGGGGCGCAACTGGCCGGGCTGCGCGGCCGCCTCCCGACGCGCGACGCCGACGACCGCCTGGCCCACATCCTGGGGCTGCTGCGCGACTACGGCGCGCTCGACCCGCCCGCCCGGCGCGCGCGCCTGGCCGCGGCGCTGGAGGAGCTGCGCGACCTCTACCGGCTGGTCAACCGCCTCGGCGAGAACGACGCCACCGCCCGGCCCCGCTACATCGGCCCGCCGAACGGCCGGCGCGAGCGCAGCGTGCCCGAACGCCTCGGCCTCGCCGCGAACGGCCCCGGCTCCGCGAAGAGCGCCGTGCCCGCGCCGGCGGCGAAGAAGGCGGCGCCGCTCGCGAAGCGGCTGACGCCGGCCGACCCCGTCACCGCCCTGCCCTACGTCGGGGAGGGGCGCGAGCGCCAGTTGCAGCAACTCGGCGTGCGGACCCTCAGCGATCTGCTCTACCTGACCCCGCGCCGCTACATGGACTACTCGCGCGAGTACCCGATCGCGCACGCCCTCTTCGGGCGCGAGGGGACGTTCAAGGGCCAGGTGCGGTCGATCGAGGAGAAGCGGCTGCCGGGCGGCAAGTCGCTGGTCGTCGCCGAGATCGCCGACGACACCGGCACGCTGGCCGCGACCTGGTTCAGCCCCTACATCATGCGCGAGTTGCAGCCGGGCGCCTGGGTGGCGCTGAGCGGCACGATCGAGCAGCGGCGCGGCCGGCTGGCGCTCGACAACCCGACCTGGGAGGTGCTCGACGAGGAGATGCTCAACACCGGGCGGATCGTGCCGATCTACCCGCTCACCAAGGGGCTCTACCAGAAACCGCTCCGCCGGATCGTCCGCAACGCGCTCGACGCCTGCGCCGACCGGCTGCCGGAGTTCGTGCCGGACGCGACCCGCCGGCGCCACGCGCTCCCCGACTTGCCGCGAGCCCTCTGGGGGCTGCACTTCCCCGACGACGAGCCGCATCTGCAAGCGGCGCGGCACCGGCTCGCCTTCGACGAGTTCTTCCTGATCCAGCTCGGGATGCAGCGGCGCAAGCGCCAGTGGCAGCAGGGCGCCCCCGGCCACGCCTTCGCGGTGGACGAGGCGGCCGTCGGGCGCTTCCTGGCCGCGCTCCCCTTCGCGCTGACCGGCGCGCAGCGGCGGGTCCTGGCCGAGATCATCGCCGACATGCGCCAGCCGCGCGCGATGAGCCGCCTGGTGCAGGGGGACGTCGGCTCGGGCAAGACGGTCGTCGCGGCGGCGGCCATGCTCGCCGCGGTCGCCGAGGGGTTCCAGAGCGCGATCATGGCCCCGACCGCGATCCTCGCCGAGCAGCACTGGCGCACGCTGGAGCGGCTCTACGCCGCCCTGCCGGAGGGGGAGCGCCCGGCGGTGCGCCTGCTGCTCGGCAGCACCCCCGCGAAGGAGCGCCGCGCGATCGCCGCCGGGCTGGCCGACGGGTCGATCGACATCCTCGTCGGCACCCAGGCGATCATCCAGGGCGGGGTCGAATTCGCGCGCCTCGGCTTCGCCACGGTGGACGAGCAGCACCGCTTCGGCGTGGTCCAGCGCGCGGCCCTGCGCGGCAAGGGTTTTAATCCCGACCTGCTGGTGATGACCGCCACGCCGATCCCGCGCTCGCTGGCGCTGACGCTGCACGGCGACCTCGACGTCTCGGTGATCGACGAGCTGCCCCCCGGCCGCCAGGCGATCGTCACGCGCGCCGCCACGCCCGAGGAGCGCCCGCGCGAGTACGCGTTCATCCGCGAGGAGGTCCGCGCGGGGCGGCAGGCGTTTATCATCTGCCCGCTGGTCGAGGAGTCGGAGGCGATCGAGGCGAAGGCGGCGACCGCCGAGTACGAGCGGCTGCGCGGGGAGGTCTTCCCCGACCTGCGCCTGGGGCTGCTGCACGGGCGACTGCGCCCGGCGGAGAAAGACCGCGTCATGGCCGCCTTCCGCGACCGCGAGCTGGACGTCCTCGTCTCGACCGCGGTGATCGAGGTCGGCATCGACATCCCCAATGCCACGGTGATGCTGATCGAGGGGGCCAACCGTTTCGGGCTGGCCCAGCTCCACCAGTTCCGCGGGCGGGTCGGGCGCGGCGCGGCCCAGTCGTACTGCATCCTCGTCGCCGACACCCCCGGCGCGGACGCGCAGGAACGGCTGGGGGCGATGGTCGAGACGCAGGACGGCTTCCTCCTGGCCCAGAAGGATCTCGAGATGCGCGGCCCCGGCGAGTTCTTCGGCACCCGCCAGAGCGGCCTCCCCGAGTTGCGGGTCGCCGAGCTGGCCGACACGCGCCTGCTCGACCTCGCCCGCCGCGAGGCCGAGCAAGTCCTCGACGCCGACCCCGACCTCGGCGGGCCGGACCACGCCGCGCTCCGCGCCCGCCTGACCGGCTTCTGGCAGCACGGCGCGGGCGACGTGAGCTAGGGCCGCGGGTCGACCGTCAGAGACGCCGGTCGCCGCCTGCTGGTATCATCTCCCGCAACCGGCGGCGGCCGGCCGCGCCGCGTCTCGCCCTTGACCGGCCCGTGCCGATCCTGTCGGGCGCGGCGCGGGCGTCAGCCCGACGGCGACGGTGATGCATGGGGGTGCCAGGCATGGCGGATAGTGCGGACGGTGCGGAGCGGCGGCGGAAGCTGCGGGAGGCGTTCGAGGGCTTCGTCGGCAGCGTGGAGGCGCTGCCGGAAGGATCGTTCCTGCGCGTCGTGGACGGTCGGTCGCCGCGCGATGTCGTCGCGCACCTGATCGGCTGGAACCGCGCCGCGGTTGCCGGCTACGAGCAGCAGCGGCGCGGCGAGCCCCCCTCCTATCTGGTGGACCCCGGCCCCGACTGGAGCCACTTCAACGCCGAGTCGCTGCGCCGCTACCCCTCGCGCGACCGGGCCGAACTACTCGCGGAGCTGCGCCGCTCCTTCGCGGAGTACGACGCCTTCTTGCGCGCCCTGCCGCCCGCCGAGTGGGACGCCAGCCACGGCGCCACCTTCCGCGACCGCCCCGTCACCCCCCGCTGGCTGGCCGGCGGCCTGACCCACGACCACACCGAGCACCGCGAGGAGCTAGAGCGCTGGCTCCGGTGATTGCGGATTGCGGGTTGCGGATTGACGAGTCGCTTGCGGATCGCGGAATGCCGGGCCGTCACGCGGCTCGCGGATCGCGGAATGCCGGGCCGCCCGGGCACAAGGTAGCAGGAGAAGGACAAAGCCGATGACAAGCGGCATGCGCGGGGTAGTGCCACCCGTGTCCATCGACAATCCGCAATCCGCAATCCGCAATCCGCAATGCGCGTAATCGCGGGGGAGGCGCGCGGCTTCCGGCTGAAGGCGCCCGCGGGCATGCGCACGCGGCCGATGGCCGACAAGATCAAGGAATCGCTCTTCGCGGCGCTCGCCTCGCTCGGCGTCGAACCCCAGCGCGTCCTCGACCTCTACGCCGGCAGCGGCGCGGTCGGCATCGAGGCCCTCTCGCGCAGCGCCGACTGGGCCGACTTCGTTGAGGGTCGCGCCGACGCCTGCGCCGTCATCCGCGACAACCTCGCGCACACCAAGTTCGACCGGATCGCCGCCGTCCACCAGACCAGCGTCGAATCGTTCCTCGGCCGCGTCCCGGAGCAGCCCTACGACTTCGTGATCCTGGACCCGCCCTACCGCGACCCGCAGATCATCCCCACGCTGGAACGCCTCGGCCGCTCCGCCCTGGTCGCCCCCGGCACGATCGTCGTCCTCGGCCACGCCCCCTACGTCCGCCTCCCCGAAGCCCTCCCGCCCCTGCGCCAGCTCCGCCAGCGGTGCCACGGCGACTCCTGCTGGGCCATTTCGAGATTGCCCAGGGGGCTGAGCGCCAGCCGAACGTGTTCATTCGCGCTTGACAACTTGTTCGCAAGATGCGAACATTGACCGAAGGCAGAAGGTTGGGGGATGCGCGTCATCAGCAGGAGAATCTTCCGTGAGTTCGCGGCGCGTCTGCGGATACCGCCGACGCGCTCGACCGTTGGTACAGAACCGCCCTGGCAGCGGATTGGAAGAACCTCGTGGAAGTCCGGCAGATATTGCCACATGCGGACGCTGTCGGCGACAAGACGGTGTTCAACATCAAGGGCAATGCCTACCGACTAATCACGGCGATTCACTACAATCGGGGCATCATCTACGTGCGGGAAGTGCTCACACACGCCGAATATAACCGTGGCGACTGGCGGAATCGGTAGGGCGGTAAGGAAATCGATATGGCAACTCCAGCGGCGGTCCTGACGCAGGTCTCTGACAAGCTGACCAACTCGCCCGACGCGGAGACGTTGGCGGACTACCTGGCGCACACGCTCGATTTCCCGCTCGCGTCGATCCGCGACGACGCGCACCTGGAAGCGGCGATCGACAAGATCAATGAATTGATCGACCGGCCCGAACGCTCGCCCGGCGCTACGCGCTGACCGATCTGGTCGAGTTGTACGAGACCGAACACATCCCGATGCCGGAAGTGCGCGGCGTCGACCTCCTACACTTCCTCATGGAGGCGAACGACATGCAGCAGAAAGATCTCGTGCCGCTCCTCGGCAGCAAGTCGGTCGTCTCGGAGGTGCTGAGCGGCAAGCGCCCGCTCACCCTGGCGCACATCACCAGGTTAAGCGAGCGCTTCAACCTGCCCGCCGATGTCTTCATCGACCGGGCGCCCGCAAACTGAAGGGTAACGAAGGGTAACGGGCAGCGATGCATAGTGAGCAGGATGTGCCCTCAACCGCCATGGATGCCCTGGTAGATGTCGGCGTCTACCGTCTCGCTCTCAGGCAGGCTGGCACGGGAAGCCCCACGGTGATCCTGGAAGCCGGCATGAGTTGCGGAAAGGAGACGTGGGATCGGGTATTCGGGCCGGTAGCCGAGTTTGCGCGCGTGTGCAGTTATGACCGTGCCGGCATCGGCGCGAGCGACCCCGCCCCCCAACACCACGGACAGGGCGGGAGGCAGCCGCCGATTTGCATGCTCTCCTCACCGGGGCGCAGGTTCCGGGTCCGTACGTCCTCGTGGGACACTCGTTCGGTGGCCTGTTGGTGCGCCTGTATGCCGATCAGCACCGAGAGCAGGTAGCAGGGATGGTCCTGGTGGACGCGACACACGAAGAACAGTGGTCGCGGAGCTTGCGGCGGTTGCCACCGGAAATGCCCGACGCGCCGGAGGGACTTAGACGGTGGCGCCAGATCGCGACCGAACGGATCAACGACCCGACAGCGACCCCCGAGGGTTTCTGACGGGAGCCACGGCGAATCAAGTGCGGGGCGCGGCACCACTCGGCGATCTACCCCTTGTCGTACTCACGGCCGAGCGTCCATTGCCACGGCCCGAGGAGGTCATAGACGACCCTGACGCCCATGCCGAAGCCCTATGGTGGCAGATGCGACAGGAAGTCCGGGGGGACCTCGTGCGGCTCTCCCCACACGGCACACATATAGCTGCCAGAGCGAGCGGACACTTTATCCAGCAGGATGAACCCGATCTGGTGATCGCCGCGATTCGTCGGGTGGTCGAGGAAGCGCGGCAGGGGCGATGAGCCTCTCCTCGTCTCAGGTTCGTTACGCCGCCCACTCCCATCTCGCGGTGGGAGTAAGGAACCAGCGCGTAGGCCACCCAACACGGACATTCACGGACAAATCGCAAGGCGGCGCTGCCTGCGATGCAGTGATGCCTTGAAGTCCGGCTACGCCGGGTCTCGTCCTCATCGCCCCCATGCCCGTTATCCGCCACCCGCTCCGCGGCCTGGCGCCCGTTGCGGGAGCCCGATCGCGCCTCCGCCGCCAGTATTCGGCAGGCCGGGCAGAGCAGCCCTACCGTCCGCCCCTACTGGGGTGAGACCGGCGACGACGCGCAACAATTCGTCCCGGCTGATAACCGTGCTGCCAGTACCGTGCTCCGCTCGGACGGCGTAGCCCTCACCGGTCTCGGACCAGAAGACCCCGATGGGGGGCGAACCGGCGGTTGTCACAAGCCTGTCCGGCACGCCATGCACCAGCACGGGCTCTTCCGTTCTTGGCGGAGAGCTGTTTCCCCCACCGAACGTGAAGGCGAGGAGGTCTCCACCATCGCCGCGGTAGACCACGCCGTAGAAGGGGCCGTTCACCACCTCGGATGCCTGGCGAAAGTTTGCGGGGAGATACGCTGGGCGGTACACGGGCACGTTCGCAGGCAGCCTGCCTCGGACAGCAGCCCAGGCAGCGTCGCTGGGTTCGACCTGTGCGCCGCCACCGCCGGTGTTGGGCAAGCCGGGGAGGGCGGGCGGGGGCGCCGAGCCGACCGTGAACACGGCGGTTGCCAGGGCGGCGGCGATGCCGCGGCCCGCGTCCCCCGCACGATACGCGGCAATCGTGAACCGCGTCCCGCTCGGTGTCGTCGGGCCGCAGTTCGCCAGCGGCGCGGTGGCGACGAACGTGCCATCGGCGCCGACCGTCGCGGTGGCGATACGGACCCCCATCGCGGGCCGGTCCACGGTCGCCGCATCGAAGTCGTAAATCTCGAGGGCCTGTCCGGCTGGGAACTGCGCCCCGCGCACCACGATACGGAACGGGTATCGCTGACAAAGGGCACGGTCAGGCTCAAAGGTTATCAGGGGCGGGCCGCGCGCACCGCGCCAGCGGCTTCGCCGCCGTCGCGGGCCGCCGCCCGCGTTCCCGGCGGCCAGGCGCCGGGAGACGCGACGAGACCGATCAGGAGCGCGAGGGTGAACACCGAGCGCCAGTGCCACATCTGGTCCCTCCTCCAACGCGATCGTTTCCTCCGGCACTCCGGCGTGACAACAGTCTGGGCGCCTCTACAGGGGAGAACGTGACCGTCGCTTTCAGGTCACGCGCCGGGGCAAACACCGACCGCGCCCCGGCCCCGCCACGGTCCTGGCGCTCCTTGTGCGGCCCCCTGCCGCACCCTATACTTTACGAGTTATAGAGTTATCAGCGCGCAACAGAGGGGTAATCAGGGCGGGGGCATGGAGAGCTACGACGTCATTATCATCGGGGGGGGCACGCGGCCTGCGAGGCGGCGCTGGCGGCGGCCAAGACCGGCGCCCGGACGCTGCTGCTGACCGCCAACCTCGACACGATCGCCTACATGCCCTGCAACCCCTCGATCGGCGGGCCGGCCAAGGGCCACCTCGTCCGCGAGATCGACGCGCTCGGCGGCGCGATGGGCGAGGTCACCGACCGCACCGCGATCCAGATCCGCACGCTCAACTCCAGCAAAGGCCCCGCCGTCCAGGCCCTGCGCGCCCAGTGCGACAAGCGCCTCTACGCGATGACCATGAAGGAGGTCCTGGAGGAGCAGCCGGGCCTGACCCTGCGCCAGGAACTGGTCGTGGACGTGCCGCTCGACCTGGGCGGCGCGGAGCCGCGCGTCCGCGAAGTGGTGACGCAGGGCGGCAACCGCTACGCCTGCCGCGCGGCGGTGCTGACGACCGGCACCTTCCTGCGCGCGCGGATGATCGCCGGCGACACCGTCGCGGCGGGCGGGCGGGCGGGCGAGGGGCCGGCCAACGAGCTGTCGGCGGCGCTCGGCGCGCTCGGCTTCCGGCTGCGGCGGCTGAAGACCGGCACGCCGCCCGCATCGACGCGCGCTCGATCGACTTCGCCCTGACCCAGCCGCAGCCCGGCAGCCCGACCCCGCTCTGGTTCAGCGACGCCGGCGCGGCGGGCGAGCTCGACCCGATCATCCGGCGGCCCCTGCCGGTCTACCCGCAGCCGGGCGGCGGCCCGGCCTGGCGGCGGCAGATGGCCTGCTACCTGGTCCACACCAACGAGGCGGCGCACGGCCACATCCGCGCCAACATCGCCCGCGCCCGCATGTACGACGGGACGATCGAGGGGTCGGGCCGCGCTACTGCCCGTCGATCGAGGACAAGGTCGTCCGCTTCCCCCAGAAGGCGGCCCACCAGCTCTTCCTCGAGCCGGAGGGCTGGCGCACGACCGAGGTCTACGTCCAGGGGGCCAACACCAGCCTGCCGCACGACGTGCAACTGGCGATCCTGCGCGCGATCCCGGCCCTGCGCGATGTCGTCATCACCCGCTTCGGCTACGCGGTCGAGTACGACGCGGTCGATGTCGGCGAACTGACCCCGACGCTGGAGGCGAAGCGCGCGTGCGCGGCCTCTTCTGCGCCGGCCAGGTCAACGGCACCAGCGGCTACGAGGAGGCCGCCGGGCAGGGCCTCCTCGCCGGCATCAACGCCGCGCGCCATGCCGCCGGGCGCGACCCGATCGTCCTGCGGCGCGACCAGGGCTATCTCGGCGTGATGATCGACGATCTCGTCACCCAGGAGTTCGTCGAGCCCTACCGGATGCTGACCTCGCGCGCGGAGCACCGCCTGCTGCTGCGCGGCGACAACGCCGACCTCCGCCTGACGCCGCTCGCCTACGATCTCGGCCTGGTCCCGCGCGCCCGCTACGAGCGGACCAGGGCGAAGGAGACGGGCCGCGACGCCGTCCTCGCCGCGCTCGCCGCCACCCGGCTGACCGACAGCGCCGCGACGGGGGCGGCGCTCGCCGCGGCGGGGATCGCCCCGCTCGTCGGCCCGGCCACGGCGCTCGACCTGCTGCGCCGCCCGGCCCTCGACTACGCGACACTGGCCGCCTTCCTCGACGCGCAGGGCCACCCGGCGCCGGATGGCGCGGGCTGGCGGGAGATCCCGCCCACCGTCGCCGAGCAGGTCGAGATCGAGGCGACCTACGCGCACTACATCGCCGCGCAGCAGGCCCAGGTGGCGCGGCTGGCGGCGATGGAGGGGCGCGCGATCCCGCGCGACTTCGACTACTCCCACGCCGCGCTGCCGAGCCTGCGTGCCGAGGCGCGCGAAACTGGCGGCGATCCGCCCCGCCACGCTCGGCCAGGCCGCGCGCATCGCCGGCGTCACGCCGACCGACCTGGCCGCGCTGCTGGTCGCCGTGGAGCGGCGCCGGGCGGCCGGGCAGCCGCTCGGCGCCGTACTGGCCGGACAGCGAACGCAGGTGAAAACCGCGTGGCCCCGTCGAGGCAGAGGAGTAGGGAGGAGGATAAGCCTATCTCGGGTTGCGCTGATCACGCGCGCTCTTGCGCTGTTCACTGCCTTCCTCGGCGCCCGATGTTCGGCCCCCTGATCCGTTGCCGGCGACATCGAGGACCGCATCCATAACGGCTTCCTCGTTGTGGCAGTGGCGTTGATGGCCCAGCCTTTCATGGGGGAGGCACTTTGGAAACGGAGGCTAAGAGGCCAGAATCCGATCCGGACCCCGCCCCCAGGGATTGGCCGAGCGGCGGGGAGGGATCAGGGCAGGCGGGGAACTTCCCGAATCAGCGCACTCGTGGAACTCTTCACTACCCGACTAATCGAGGCACTGATGCGCGTCCTGCTCCTCACCGACATCCACGCCAACCTCGTCGCGTTGGAGGCGGTCGTCCGGGACGCCGGGCCGGTCGACGCCGTCTGGTGCCTGGGGGACGTCGTCGGCTACGGGCCGCGCCCCAACGAGTGCTGCGCCTGGGTGGAGGAGCGCGGCGCCCACCGTCGCCGGCAACCACGATTGGGCCAGCCTCGGCCGCCTCGACCTCGACGACTTCAACCCCAGCGCCCGCGCGGCGACCCGCTGGACGATCGATCAGTTGACGCCCCACACCCACGACTGGCTCGCCGCCCTGCCGGAGCGCGCGGTCGCGGGCGAGCAGACGATCGTCCACGGCAGCCCGCGCCAGCCGATCTGGGAGTATCTGCTGCGCCCGGCGCAGGCCGCGGCCAACTTCGCCCATTTCGACTCCGCCATCTGCTTCGTCGGCCACACCCACGTCCCGACCGTCTTCGCGGAGCGCCGGCCGGGGGCGGCGTCACCCTCCACCGCCCCGCGGCCGGCGAGACGATCGCGCTGACCGGCGGGCGCTACATCGTCAACCCCGGCAGCGTCGGGCAGCCGCGCGACGGCGACCCGCGCGCCGCCTACGCCCTCTACGACCCCGACACCGGGCGGCTCGCGTTCCGGCGCTTCGCCTACGACATCGCCGCCACCCAGCGCCAGATGGCCGACGCTGGCCTCCCCGCCTCGCTGATCGCCCGCCTCGATCACGGGCTGTGACGTTGTGGGCCGTGGGCCGTCGGAAGTGAACAATAGACGGTCAACAGTGGATGGTCTTCGGCGGCTCCCGTTCGATGGCCCACGGCCCACGCCCCGCCCCCACGGCCCACGCGCCCCGCGCCCTTTGGTATACTTTATGCGCACGCATCGCCACCGTGGCCCATGCGGGCGAAGGCCCCAGCACCCGGCAAGGATGGCGGGGCAAGGAGTATGGGGAAGGGATGATTCCGGGGAAGAAGGAGTCGCTGGTCCTGGTGCCGATCAACGGCACCGACTGCGATGGGCGCGCACTCGACGTCGCGGTGATGCTGGCCAAGCGCGGACACGCCGAGGTCGTCGCGATGCACATCGTCGAGGTGCCGCAGGAACTGCCGCTCGAAACGGACATGGCGCGGGAGTGTTCCCACGGCGCGGACGTGCTGCACGACGCCGAGAAGTACGCGTCGCAGTGCGGGCGCGACATCGACGTCGAGTTGCTCCAGGCCCGCTCGGCCGGGCCGGCGATCGTCGACGAGGCGATCCAGCGTGGCGCCAGCCTGATCGTGATGTCAACGACGGTGCGGCGGCGCGCCGGCGAAATGACCGCCGGCCGGACGACCGTGCCTTACGTGCTGAAGAACGCGCCGTGCGAGGTCGTGGTTTGCCGACGCCCCCTGGAGGACGGTAGCTGTTCGGAGCCGGGGGGCACCTTCGCCGAATCCCGAACCGCCCGGTAGCACCGCTATCGGGCGGGGGCGCGGGCGCGACGAACCTGCCCGGCCGGCCCGAACGGGGGCGGACGACGACGAGGCGGCGCCCGGCGGGCGCGGACGGGGGTGAGGGCGAAGGATGAACGTCGTCATCATGGGCTGCGGGCGCGTCGGGTCGCGCGTGGCGACGCTGCTCGACGACGAGGGGCACCAGGTCAGCGTCATCGACACCAACCAGGCCGCGTTCAGCCGACTGCCGGCCGACTTCCGCGGCGGGACGATCCTCGGCACCGGCATCGACGAGGATGTCCTGCGCTCCGCCGGCATCGAGGAGGCCGACGCCTTCCTGTCGCTGACCGAGGGGGATAACCGCAACATCATGGCCGCGCAGGTCGCCCGCGAGGTCTTCGGGGTGCGCGAGGTGGTCGCCCGCATCTACGACCCGGCGCGCGAGGAGATCTACCGCGGCCTCGGCCTCGACACGATCTGCCCGACGCGGCTGATCGGCGATCTGGTCCGCGAGAAGCTGGCGGCGGCGGTCGAGCGCTAACCGGGAACCGAGGGAAGGGCGATGTACATCCTGATCGTCGGGGGCGGCAAGGTCGGCTATTACCTGACCAAGACGCTCGTCACCGAGGGGTCGCACGAGGTGCTGCTAATCGAGCAGAACCCGCGGAAGGTGGAGGTCTACGCCGAGCGGTTCGGCTCGGTGGTGGTGCAGGGCAAGGGGGACGAGGTCGCCACCCTCGCCGCCGCGGGCGCGGCGCGGGCCGATGTCGTCATCGCCGTCACCGGCGACGACGAGGACAACCTGGTGATCTGCCAGGTCGCCAAGCGGCGCTTCAACGTGGCGCGCACGATCGCCCGCATCAACAACCCCAAGAACGAGGACCTCTTCCGCCGGCTCGGCATCGACAGCACGATCAGCGCGACCAACGTCCTCCTCAACCTGATCGAGCAACTGATCCCCCAGCGCCACTTCGTCCACCTGATGACCCTGCGCCACGCCGACCTGGCGATCGTCGAGGGCGACATCCCCGCCGGCTCGCCGGTGGCCGGGCAGACGCTGGCGGAGATCCCCTTCCCGGCGGGCGTCGTGATCGCCGCGATCCACCGCGGCGCGGAGCTGATCCTGCCGACCGGCTCGACCGAATTGCTGGAGGGCGACGAGGTAATCGCCGTCACCAAGCGCGACCAGGAGAGCGCCCTGCGCGAGCTGCTGACTGCCGATTAACGCGCGGCGTCATGATGCCCGCCCGCTTCTGCCCCCCGTGATGGGTATGGTCGTGATCGGCATAGCCGGTGCGCCGATAGCCGCGGGCGGGGGCCATATGCTCCCGCCGGCAACCCGAGCGAACGACCCTGTAGAGTACAGCCTTGCCCCGTCATCCTGAGT
>JAUJMV010000005.1:25600-27518 GCA_030446685.1 Thermomicrobiales bacterium
GGCTCGCTCACCGGATCGGGAACGCGCGCTCGCGCCGCTGCCCCCCCTCCGTCCAGGTCAGACGGACGGTGATCCCCTCGGCCAGCGCCCGGCGCGCGACCTCCGGGTCCAGCCCCGACGTGTCGAAGGTGACGTCGCCGCCGATGCCGGCCTGGAAACCGGGGCCTCCATCGTGGGGGGGGGGCATGACCGGCGGGTCGACCGCCCGCCCCGCCAGCACCGGGGAGAACTCGACCGCGATTTGCACCCCCTCCGCGACGCCGCAGCCCCCATTGCCGTAGCTGACCTGGTAGCTGAGGCGGGGCCGGCTCCCGCCGCCGCCCTGCCTAACCGTCCCCGTTGCCGTCAGTGCGGCGGGGCCGCTCGATGGCGGTCCGGAGTAGGCGCCCGGCGGCGTGGGCGTCGGGTGGGGACCACGGGCGCGGTTCCAGGTCGGCGCCGGCGGCGGGGGCGAGGCGACCGGCCCGGCGCCCCGGCTGTCGAGGATCGCGACGGGGGTCGGGTCCGGGCCGGTCGGGGGGATCAGCGCGACCTGGGCGGCCAGCCGCGCGACCTCCTCCAGCGGTAGGTCGCTGGCGACGGCCACCGCGTAGCGGTCGAGCACCGTCGCCACGGTAGCGGGAACCGGCCAGTTGACGCGGGTCTCGGCCCACGCCTCACGCCCGTCCGGCAAGCGAATCCGGCGCTCCCCGAGCAGCAGTTCGCCCAGCCGCGCCGCCCCCGGCGACGGCTCGTACAGGACCACCAGCACGGTGTGATCACCGGCCCGGTAGCGCACAATGGCGTGCGTCTTCATCCCGATGCCCTCTGGCTCTCGCCAGGCGGAGCGGGGCGGCTGGCTCACCTCGACCACGGCATCCGGGCCGAACGGTGGGGTCGGCAGGTAGGCGATCGCCCCGCCGCTCTCGCGCGCGGCCGCGAGCGGATCGATCGGCCGATAGACCGTCCCGCACGACGGCGGGAACAAGGGGATGGTGTTTGCCCCCCCGCCGTCGCGGAACAAGCCGAAGAGCCCACCACCGCCCTTGTGCGGATCGCGCGCCCGGAGCTGCGCCGAGCCGGTCGCCACGGTCCCGGTCGCCAGCACCGCCAGCGCCAGCAGCGCGGTCAGGGCGACCAGGCGCCGCCGCCCGGCCGGGGGCGCGGGCCGGGGCAGGCGCCGCCACCACGGGCGGGTCGCCTCGGGCAGCCGCGCCAGCAGGCGGGCCTCCAGCCCCGCCTGGTAGCCCGGCCGCGCCTGCCGGAGCGGGCGCAGCCCCGCCGCCAGGGTCCGCGCCGTGTCCAGCAGCGCGCGGTCATCGGCATCGGCGGGCGGGTCGGGCGGGGCCTCGCCCCGCGCCAGCCGGTCGAGCGCGTCGTCGAAACGCCGGTCGTCGTGCCGCCCGGTCATCGCCCTGCCTCCTCATCGAACCGGCGCCGCAACTTGACGACGGCCCGGTGGACGATCTGCACGACGTTCGCCTCGGAAAGCCGGAGGATCGCGGCGATCTCGCGGTTCGTCAGCCCGGCGGCGAACTTCAGCCCGATCAGCTCCCGCTCGCGCTCCCCGAGGTCGGCCAGATAGCCCGCCAGCCGCCGCAGATCGTCCCGCCGGATCGCCTCCCCCTCCGGCGGCTCGACCCAGAGGTGTTCCAGCCCCTCCGCGGCCTCCAGGTCGACCGCCGGGCGGCGGCGGCGGTAGTGGTCGGCGATCGCGTTGCGGGCGATGGTGAAGAGCCAGGCGCGGATCTGCTCCGGCCGCCGCACCGACGCGAGCCGGCCCAGCGCCCGCTCGAACACCTGGGCGGTCAGGTCCTCGGCCAGGTGCGGGTCGCCGACCCGGAAGGCCACGTAGCCGTAGAGCGGCGGGAAGAGGTCGCGGTAGAGCCGCGTGAAGCGCTCGGCCACCTCGTCGCCCGCACCGTCCGCCGCCCCGACC
>JAUJMV010000005.1:27618-52200 GCA_030446685.1 Thermomicrobiales bacterium
TTGGAGACCGGGGAGGCGGCCCGCGGGTCAGCGCACCGCGAAGGCGCCGTGGAGGATGCAGTGGTCGCTGCCGCGCGGCGTGCAGTCGACCGTGGCGCGCAGCGGGGTCACGTCGGGGCTGCTGAGCAGGTAGTCGATGCGCAAGAGTGGCCACTCCTGCCCCATCAGCCGGTAGGGCCGCCAGGTCAGCCCCAGGCCCTCCCCGACCAGCGCGTGGGCGTCCCGCAAGCCGGCGGTCAACTCGTGATAGGCCGGCTCGCGCTCGGTGACGTTGAAATCCCCCAGCAGGATTAGCGGCTCGCCCCGCCCCAGCAGCGGCGCGACCGCGGCGCGCACCTGCCGAATCTGGGCGTCGCGCAGGTAGGGGGCGTAGCAGAGCGGGCGGTCGCAGACCGGCTCGGCGGTCGCCGGCGGCACGGGGTGCGCCGTCGCGACCGCCAGGGTGCGCCCGCCCCCCAGCTTCAGCCGCACCCAGAGCCCGGCGACGCTGTCGCGCCCGCCGCCGCGCACCTCGAACGGGTGGTACTCGACGATCGGGTAGGCGCTCAGCACGGCCAGCTCGCGCGCCCCGCCGACACCGGCGGGCGAGCGGTGCGGGTAGACCCGCCGGAGCGCCGGGTCGCGGTCCAGCCACCCCTCGTCCACCTCCTGCAAGGCGACGATCTCGGCGGGCCGGCTCAGCAGGAGCTGCCGCGCCGCGTCGCGCCGGGGGTTGGCGACGAACATGTTCCAGCTCATCACCGTCACCCGCGCCGCGCCCGGGACCACCGCCGGCTCGGCCGCCTCGACCCGCGGCGCGAACCGGACCCCGCCGACGACGCAGCAGACAGCCAGCAGGACGCGCAGCAGGATCGCCCCGCGCAGGAACGCCAGCGGGACCAGGAGCAGGAGGCCCAGGAAGAGGAAGGGCGCGAAGACCTGGGTCAGCGCCAGCACGCCGTCGCGCCGCGGCGCGACCTGGTGCAGCAGCGCCAGGGTGAGCAGCAGCGCGGGGTAGGCGCAGGCCCCGCCGCGGCGCGGCGCCGCGCGGCGCGAGCCGCGAACCGGGGCAGCGAGCATGGATCTCCCGTTCACCGAGCGGCGGCGCGGGCGCGCGGCATCGCCCGCCCCGCGACAGCGCCTCCGCTTACAACAACGCGCCGCCGGGGGGATGGTTCCCGCGCTTGGCGGACGATCGCCCGATTATGGTATCCTCCCGTGCAGAGCGTTTCGCAAGCGCACCACCCGGCGGGCAACCCGACACGGCGACATGGCGCCACCACACCAGGGGATAGGCAGGCAGATGGCACAGACGACACAGCGACCGACGGGACAGGCCGCGGAGGGCAAGCGCCTCTCGGCGGCGGAGCGACGGGCGGCGCGGGCGGCGCAGCTCCGGCTCGAGCAGCAAGCGCGGCAGCGCCGGCGGCTGCTGATCGCGGCGGCGGGCGCGCTCGTCCTGGCGGTCGCCGCCTTCTTCATCATCCGCAACGTCCAGGCCAATCAGGTCGGGACCAGGGTCGCCGACGAGGGCCAGGGCCACGTCAACGAGGGCACCGCGCTGACCTTCAACCACTACCCGCCCTCTTCCGGCACGCACTACCCCGCCGCCCAGCCGGCCGGCATCTACCGGGAGGAAGTCCCGGAGGGCCGCTGGGTCCACAGCCTGGAGCACGGCTACATCGTCGTCCTGGTGAAGTGCGCCGACGGCTGCCCGGACACCTACCGGCAGCTCGAAGAGCTGTATCAGAATGGGCTGAAGGAGAGCGCGTTCGGCAACGTCAAGTTCGTGGTCACGCCGTACAGCAAGCCCTTCAGCAATCCGGGCGACGAAGCGCCGATCACGGTGCTGGCCTGGAACCACGAGATGATGCTCCAGGAATTCGACCGCGACAAGATCATCCGCTTCTACAACAAGTACGTCGACAAGGGACCGGAACTCGTCCCGTAGCGCAGCGCCGGGCGACACCCCCGGCGGAGCCGCGAGCGACGAACGCAACGCGGGGCGGCGCGTGAAGGTCACGCGCCGCCCCGCCCGTTCCTGCCATTACCCGCGCCCCGGTATGCCCCCCGCCCTTACGCCACCGCCCCGCCCCACGCGTTCAGTCCGTCGCTCGTCGCTCCCTTCGCCCCGCTCAGGGCAGGCTGTCGCTCGTCGCCCGTCGCTCGTCACTCGTCGTTCCCCCCGTCCCTGGGCGCGGCGCGGGCGCCAGTCGAGGTCGTCCAGCGCGCCGACCAGCGCCAGGCTGAGCAGCAGGTCGTCGTGCGTGCGCGGGTCGTCCACGCCCCAGGCGAGCAGCTTGCCGGGGCCGGGCCGCACCTCGTAGGCGCAGGCTTCGACTTGCCGCCAGAAGAGGCGCGTGTCCTCCTCCCCGTCGGGCAGGTAGTCTTTCAGTCGCCCGCTGTCGATCGCCGCCAGCAGCCGCCAGCCCAACTCGCTCTTCGACGCCGCGCCGAAGACGAACGGCGTCACCACCGCCGGGCCGAGCGCCGCCCCGAGGAACGAGGCCAGCCCCGCGCCGATCCCGGTGGCGTCCACCACGACCTGCCGCGCCCGCCAGACGACCCGCGCCAGGTCGACAAGCGCGGCGCAGAGGTCGCTGTGGCGCGTCCCGGTCCAGAGCCGCCGGTCCACCACCCGGTAGGCCGGCAGCGCGCCCCCCGCGGCGCCCCGCCGGGCTCGCGCGCCGGCGGCAGCACCTCCACCACCGTCAGCGCGGTGCTGTCGCGCCGCGTGCCGCCGGCCCGCAGCGTGGCCCCCTCGTCGGGGTCCGTGGGCGCGCCGGCGTCGCCCTCCTCGCCGCCGACGTCGATCAGCAGCGCGTAGTGCCGCCCGCCCCCCGACGCCGGCCGGCGCTGGCGCGGGTGGTCGCCCGCCAGTTGCGCCCGCCGCGCCGGCCCGAAGAGCCCGCCCGCCCCGGCGATCTCCTGCAGGTCGTACTCGCTGCGGATGAACGGGTGGTCGCGCCCGAACTGGGCGATCCGCGCCCGGACCCGCTCGCCGTAGGCCGGCAGATCCTCGGCCACGCGCGTCCAGGGGACCAGGAAGACGCGGCGCAGGCCGTCCGCCCGCTCCAGCGCCCGCAGGTGGCGCATCTGCCGCGCCAGCAGGGTCCGATCCGACCAGACGGTGCCGCTGAAGACCGTCGTGGCGTTCGTGCTGGCGGCCATCGGGTCGAAGACGGCGTCCCAGCGGTCGGGGAGGATGTCCTGTGCCTCGTTGGCGACCAGCAGCAGCGAGGCCGTCTCGCCCCGCGCGCTGGCCGCCGGCCCCGCCGAGAGGAAGCGCGCCGACGCCCGCCCCAGCCCGACGATATACCCCGACCGCTCCTCGGGTCGGCACCCCGGCAGGCGGTTGAGCGGGTTGTCGAGCCGGTCGAGCAGCCGCGCGCGGCCGATCGCGCTCTGCGGGCGGAAGGTCGGGGCCGCGACGACGATCGAGCCGCCCGCCCGCTGGTGGACGTTGAGCAGGAAGGCCAGGAGCTGCGCCAGAGTCTCGTCCTTGCCGGCCTGGCGCGCGAAGACGATCGCGAACTGGTGGCCCCGCCGCCCCAGCACCGAATCAACGATCGCCCGCGCCGCCTCCAACTGGTAGGGGCGCAGCGCCTGGCGCGGCAACAGCCCGCGCGAGAATCGCCCGATGTCCCCGTAGCCCCCGCAGCGCCGCCGCCGCGTCCCCCCTCCCGCCCTTCGCCCTTCCCGCCCCACGCCCCCGCCTCACCGCGCCAGGCGCAGCACCACATCGGCGATCACCGCGCCGACCGTGACGAAGAGCAGGCCGTTGACCCGCTGGCGGATCTCCCGCAACTCCTCCCCCAGGTCGCCGACCATCTGCCGGGTCAACAACTCGTAGGCGCTGCGCGGGTCGAGATCGACGACCCGCTCCGCCTCCCGCTCCCCCGCGCCCCGCTCCGTCCGCGCCGCCCGCAGCCGCTCCCGCAACTCCCGCCCCGACCGCAGCCGCCGCCGCGCCAGTTCGTCCTCCCGCATCGCCCTGCCTCCCCCTTGTGAGTGCTGAACGCTGAACGTCGAGTGACGTGCGGGCGTCTGCTGGTCTTCGGCTCAACGCTTGCCGACCAACACCCGCACTCGATCTGTCGCGGCCCATTCGTCACTCAGCACTCGACACTCAGCACTCCCGCTCACTCCCCGAGTCCCATCTCCAGCAGCACCCGCGTCAGCGCCTCGGTCAGGTCGCCGGCCGTCTCGCCGCTGATCGTCCGCTGCGCCTTGAGCGCGCGCACCGTCGCCCCGACGACGCGCGGGACGCTCTCCGCCAATTGCCGCGGGTTGGTCGTCTTGTCGTCCAGCAACCGCGCCATCACCGAGCGCAGCGCGCCGATCTCCTCGGCCAGCGACCCCTCCCGCCCCGCTTCGGCGATCAGCCGCGCCACCTCGGCGCCCAGCAGTCGGCGCGCTGCCCGTCCCGCGTCCGCGGCCGGGCGGCGAGCCACGCCAGCGTGCTCTCCCCCTCCTCCGGCTCGCTCGTCCGCCGGTTCACGCGGCGTATGCGCCCGACAGCTCTCGCCGCCGTGCAGCGCCCAGGCCCGGCACCCCTCACGCGCACACCGCCTCCCGTTCCCCCGCGCCGACGCACCTCCCCAGGGCGATCGATTGTGCCGGCAGTAGGTCGAACCCGGCCGGGGCGCGCGGCAGTGCCACCGCCCCGTAATGGCAGGGCTGGCGGGATCACGCTGGGCGGCGCGGGGAGGCGTGGAGGGCAAAGGCGCGGGGGGCATTACACGGGCGACAGGAGGGTGATCTTGCTCCCGAAGCGCGCCATATCATCCCGGTTGAAGGTCAGCAACGTGCCGATCCCGTAGGCGAGCATGGTGGCGACGATGTTCGCGTCGTGGATTTGCTTGCCGCCGGTCGGGTGCTCCCGCAGGAGCGCCAGCAGATGCGCGGTGACCTGTGCGGTGTCATCGGCGACGTAGAACAGGGTTTGCAGGGTGCCTGCGCGGGCGTCCACCTCCTCCGCCGACAGGGGCGTGAGGAAGGCTTGGGGGCGAGTGACGACGACGAGGTACTCGCGAATAACCTGGCGGCTGATCCACAGCGCCGCCCCGCGCGCCCGCTGCGCGGCACCAGATCCGCTGCCTCCCGATGCAGGGGCAGCGCGGCGATCGCCGCACGGAGGAGGACGTTGGTGTCGAGGAATGCGCTAGCGCCCGTCGTCATCGTACCAGTCCGGCGGGGGAGTGCGACCGCCGCCCCGCCCGGCCTGTCGCGCAGGCGCGAGCGGCCGGCGGCCTCCCCCGCCGCGGCGGGCCGCGCGCCCGCCCCGGCCCGCTCCCGCAGCCGCCGCAGCAACTCCTGCCGCTCCTCGGGCGGCAGTTGCTCCACCAGGGCGACCAGCGTCTCGTAGGGGATGGTGAGTTGCACGGCCACGCTTCGACTCCTTCCCGGCGCTCCCACAGTATACGCGAGTATACGCGACGGCCGCGCGAGGGGCGCTTACGTCCCCGTGCTCTTGTAGTGCCGGATCGCGAAGCTCCAGACCAGCAGCGCGAAGGCGAGGAAGAGCCAGCCCATCAGCGGGGCGATCAGCCCGTAGGGTCGGTAGCCCTCCTTGCCCAGCAGCAGCCCCGCCGGGTACTGCGCCGTCATCGCGTAGGGCAGGATCCAGGTCAGGATGAAGGGGATCGGGCGCGCGTAGATCGCCAGCGGGTACTGCGCGAAGCCCTCGAAGTAGCCCAGCGGCATCAGGAGCGCGACGATGCTGGTGAACCAGAACGCGGCGCAGGCGACGATCAGCGTGATGCTCGACACGAGGACCGCGCCACTGACGACCGTCAGGGGGATGTAGCCCAGCCACCAGCCCTGGAACGGCAGCCCCAGCCGCGCCAGCGCGGTCGCGACGATCGCGCCGCCGACGATCAGGCCGCCCGCCTGGGTCGGGTTGAAACAATGCTCGCAGAGCATCTGGAAGAGCGGGCGCACCGGGCGGATCAGGAGGATGTCGAGCCGCCCCTCCTGCACGTACCACTGCACGCTGTGCGGCAGATCGAGGAAGGCCGCCGAGAATGCGTTCACCATGACGATCAGGCCGTAGACCAGGACGACCTCGTAGAAGCTCCACCCCTGCAAGCGGGGGATCAGGCCGAAGATCACCGAGAGGAAGAGCAGGGTCGCCCCCTCGCGGATCGTCGTGGAGACCACCATGATCCCGAAGTCGACGCGGTACTGCGTCAGGATCTTCAGCATGATCCGGAAGGAGGCCGCGTACAGGCCGAGGTGGTAGCGCAGCGCCGCCATTGCCCCCCCTTTCAGCCCCCCTGCACGACCAGCCGGCGCAGCGCCCGCAGCCAGACGAGCCGGGTGAGCAGGACCAGCGCCGCCGCCCAGACAAGTTGCACCAGCAGACTCCCCCAGATCGCCGCGCCGTCGATCTGGCCGAGGTAGATCGCGATCGGCGTATAGCCCAGTCCCTGGAACGGCAAGACGAGCGCGACCGCACGCAGCCAATCCGGGAAGAGGGTCAGCGGGACGATGCTCCCGGCCAGCAGGTCCAGCAGCGCCTTCTTGCCGTAGATGATCCCGCCCGCGCTGAAGGTCCAGAAGGCGATGATGCTCAGCAGGAAGTCGAGCGAGAAGGCCAGCAGGAACGCGCCGACCAGGGCGAGCGCGAACCCGGCTGCCGCGACCGGCGACACGGGCGGGCTGATGCCGAAGACGACCAGGGCGAACAGATAGGCCGGCAGGTTGATCAGCGCCATCTCGGTGACGTACAGCCCCAGCACCTCGGAGAACTGCATCGCCTGGTAGTCGGTCGGCCGCAGCAGGTCGAAGACGATATTGCCGCTGCGGATGCTGCCGCCGACGCGGAACATCAGCCGGCGCTGCGGCCAGGCGATCCGGTTGAAGCTGAACGCCTGCCCCAGGCAGATGTAGGTCAGCAGCGCCTGGAAGGGCAGGTCGATCGCCGTCGCGTTGCGGTAGATCGCCCGCCACAGGAAGGAGAGCAGCGTCATGGTGATCAGCGTGATCACCAGCGAGAGGAAGAAGTCGAAGCGGTAGATCAGCTTCTCCTTCACCGAGGTGACGGCGATGCCGGAGTGCCGCAGCGCCAGCTCGTGGAGGCGGCCGGGGCCGCCGGCCCGGCCCGCCGAGCTAGGGATTGTCCGGGCCATCGGCCACCTCCAGCCCCCCCGCGCCGTAGATCTCGCGGATGATCGCCTCGATGTCGGCCTCCTCCACCGTCAGGTCGGCGACCGGGTAGCGGGTGACGATGTGCCGGGTCAGGTCCGGCACCGCCACCCGCTGCGGGTCGAAGCCGACCGCCAGCGCCCCGTCCTCCCGCCGCTCGACGGTGGTCCCGTCGCCGATCGCGGCGAACTCCCCCGCCAGCCGCTCCGGGTCCAGGCCGCCGTCCGGCCCCCCGGCGCCATCGAGCAGGGAGAAGGTGATCGTCCGCCGCCGGCCGTAGCGCCGCTTGATCTCGGCCAGCGTGCCGTCGTAGATCACCGTCCCTTTGTCGATGATGATCACCCGCTTGCAGAGCTTCTCGATGTCGGTCAGGTCGTGCGTGGTGAGGAGGATCGTCGTCCCGCGCTCGCGGTTCAACTCGCGGATGAACGCGCGCATCGTCTCTTTGGCGACCGGGTCGAGGCCGATCGTCGGCTCATCGAGGTAGATGATCCGCGGCTCGTGCAGGAGCGAGGCGACCAGCTCGCAGCGCATCCGCTCGCCGAGCGAGAGCAGCCGCACCGGCCGGTCGAGGATCTCGTCCAGGGCGAGCAGGCGGGTGAACCGCGCCAGGTTGGCCTCGTGGCGCGCCCGCGGCACGGTGTACATCTTCCGCAGCAGCTCGAAGGTGTCGCGCGGCGGCAGGTCGTAGACGAGCTGGCTGCGCTGGCCGAAGACGACGCCGATGTTCCGGCTGTTCCTGGCGCGCTCCCGGTGCGGCGCCAGCCCGTCCACGACCACCCGCCCGCCGCTCGGCACCAGGATGCCGGTCAGCATCTTGATCGTGGTCGACTTCCCCGCGCCGTTCGGCCCCAGGTAGCCGACCAGTTCCCCCGGCGCGACCGCGAAGCTGACGTCGGCGACCGCCCGGACCTCCCGGTAGTCGGTCGAGAAGAGGGTGCGCAGCCCGGCGAGCGGGCCGGTCTTCTTCCGCAGCACCTTGAACGTCTTCGCCAATCCCTCCGCCCGGATGATCGCCTCGCTCTCCATCGGACGCTCCCCGATCGCGCTCATGATGTCGCTCCACCCCACCCGAGGGTTTGCCGATAGTTGCACCAGCGCGGCGACAGGTTACCACCGCTGTCATCGCGCTCCTTCGCTCCGCCGCGATCCGCCCGAAGGCCGGTGCTCGCCCCCGCCGAATGGCCGGCGCGTACCCGGTCGCGCCCCGGCACGGGGGTACGCGCGGCATGACGGCGGGAGTGGCAGGAATGGGCGGGCGGGTTCGATTGGCACACAAGCGGTAGCATGGCCCGGCGCCAGACGGCTCGGGCGCGAGCACGATCAGCTCCGGGCGGCGAACCCCGCGGGGACGCCGCTCAGATCGAGCGCGGCGGGAGGGACCGGCGGATGGTGACGTAGTACGCTTTCATCGCTCCACCATACCAGACGTCGCGCGCGGCGTCTACCGCGCGCGAACCGCTCCCACTGTAGCGCGCTGGCGGGGAGAAGTCACCGTCCGAAAGGTCGGTGAATAGGGCCGGGGCGGCGCGCTATACAGGGGTCGCGGGGATCCCTTTCGCCCGGTAGGGGCAGCCCTGTGTGGCTGCCCGCGTGGCCCTCCACCGGCGTTATCGCTGGGCCACGACGGTGGGGCGGTCAGGCGCGGTGCCCGATCGGCCGCGTCGGTGGCAGGCCACGCGGGCAGCCACGGGGGGCTGCCCCTACCGGGTCCAACGCGGTTCGCTGAACCTGCACACCCGTGGGAAACGCGGCATGAGCGCGGACGAACTGGACCCGCGCGCGATCCGGCGGCGCTCGGCATCGCCGTGGCCGCGCGTTGCCCCGTCAGCGGCGGCATGGATACCGCCCTCTGGCGGGTCGAGCACGGGGCGCGACCTCGGCCCTGCGCGTCTTCCGCCCGCAGCAGGCGGCGACGGCCGAGCGGGAGGCGGCGGTGATGGCGGCGGCCGCGGCACGCGGCCTCCCCGTGCCGCGCGTCGAGGCGGCGGGCGCCTGGCGGGAACGCCCCGCGCTCCTCCTCGCCTGGTGCCCCGGCCGGACCTTCCTGGCGGAGTTGCGCGCCCGTCCCTGGCGGGCCGGGCCGCTCGGCGTCCTCTTCGGCCGGGCGCAGGCCGCGATCCACGCGACCCCGGCCCCCGAACCCCTCGCGCGGCGGCCCGACGCCTGGCTCGCCTGGGCCGGGCCGGACGAGTCGGCCCTCCAGGCGGGGCTGCGCGCGCTCGGCGCCCGCTCCGACGCCCTGCTCCACCTCGACTACCACCTGTTGAACGTGATGACCGACGGGCGGCGCGTCACCGGCGTGCTCGACTGGGCCAACGCCCGCGCCGGCGACCCGCGCGCCGACCTCGCCCGCACCCTGACGATCCTACGCCTGGACAGCCGGCGAGTGGCCGGGTCGCCCCCGGCCCGCCTCCTGGCGCGGGGCGTCGTGCGGCTCTTCGAGCGGGGCTGGCGGCGGGGCTATCGGGGCGTGGCGGGCCGGCCGACCGGCCTCGCGCCCTTCTACGCCTGGGCCGGCGCGGTGATGGCGCGCGACCTCGCCCCCACCGCGGCAAGCCCGGCACCGGCCTGACGCCCGAGCACTTCGCGCGCATCGCCCGCTGGACCGCCGGCTGGAAGCGCCGGTCGGGGATCGCGGCCTAGCCGGCGCCCCCGCGCAGGCGTCGGCCCGCCGGCAGGCTACGGGTTGACCTTGTAAGAGCCGACGATGCCGTCGAAGACCGGCTCCAGCCGCGCGAAGTTGTCGACCGTGGTGGTCAGGCTGAGGACGTGCGCCTCGCCGTCGGCGAGGAAGTAGACCTGCTGGAGCCGGAAGACCTCGCCCGACCGGGTCACTTCCGAGATCCGCTTGTAGGCCGGGCGGCCGTCGACAAGGACCTTCTGGACGCTGACCGGCTTGTACTCGGAGCGCCCGCCCAGCTCCCCCTCAGCGCCGCGTTGAAATCGTCGATCGTCAGGCCGCGCGCCGGTACGTCGATCAGGCCGACGTTCATCGCCACGGTGTTGCCCCGCTGGGTGAACGCGACCTCGGCGGTCGTCTCGCTGGCCTGGTCCCAGTCCTGCGGCACGCTGAAGGAGAAGCGCCCCTGCGGATCGGTGTAGGTCTTGCCCCCGTTCAGCGGCGGGAGCGCCGGCCCCACCCCGCCGCCGCGGGCGAGCCCCCCGCCGTCGGCGTGCGCCTGGCGGGCGTGCCGGCGGCGCCGGTGGGCGTGGCCCGGCTGGTGACGGTGCCGCGCGCCGGCGCCGCAGTCGTGGCGGCGCGGGTCGTCCCGGTCGTCGTGGTGGCGCGGGTCGCGACCGGCGTCGCGCGAGGCTGCGTGGTCGTGGTGGTGGTCGTGGTCCGGGTGGCAACGGTCGTCGTCGGCGCGGCGGCCTGATTCGTCGTCGTCGTGCCACCCACCGCCCTGGTGGTGGTGGTGGGCGGCGGCGGGGCCGGCGCGGCCGTCGCGGCCGTCGTACCGGCCGCGGCGGCGGTCGTGGTGGTCTGCACGCTGATCTCGCCGCCGGTCGTGCCGGTGGCGCCGCCGCAGGCGGCAAGCAGCACCAGCAGGGGCAGCAGCGCGCCCGCGAGCAGGGTGGCGCCCCGGTGCGGGGCGCGGCGTGTCGGTGCGGCGTCCATCCCCTCTCCTCCTCCAATCCCCGGTCGCCCCGCCGCCCGCCGGCGCCCGGCCAATGCGCGCACGATCCGGCGCGCGGGGCGCGCGCGGGGCGCGATTCGTCCCGGCGGTCGGTTGCCGGACGCAGTGTACCGCACCGGCGGCGCGCGGCGCCGATCCTCGGTGGGCCGGTGGCGCGACGCGCGGGCGCGGACCCGCTCGCCACCAGACCAGGGGCCGGAGCCCCGCAGCACCCGCCCGGCGGGCGGGCCACCCGGTACAACGCCCCCGCGCGCCCGCCCGTTTCCCCGTCCGGCGCATCGCCAAGCAGGGGCGGGGCGCCATTCGGCGCCCCGCCCCAACCGCTCGTCTCGTCGCATGTCTCCGCGCTCGCCGCCCCGGCCCCCGCGCAGAGCCGGCGGCACGCGCCGCCGAGACGCGCGCCGGGCGGCCCATCCTACCGGTGGATCCAGATCGGCAGGCCGATGTAGCCCCAGTCATAGAGCCACTTGGCGGCCCAGACCGGCGCCCCGACGCAGCCGTGGCTGGTGGCGCGAATGCCGAAGTTGTTGTGCCAGTAGACGCCGTGGATCGCGTGCCCCTCCCCGGTGAAGTACATGATCCAGGGCACGTCGGGCTGGAAGTACTCCCCCTCCGGCAGATCGGGGTCGGGGCCGCGCATGTCCTGGACCGCGTACATCGAGTTCACGTAGAACGTGCCGGTCGGGGTCTCCCAGCTCGGCTTGCCGGAGCTGATCGCGATGTCGAAGACGATCTCGCCCCCTTCCCAGGCGTAGAGATGCTGCTCGGTGAGATCGACCTCGATGTAGGTCCGGCCCAGGTCGGGGCGCGGGCCGCCGGTGCTCGGCGGCGGGGGCGGCGGCTCGGGCGCCGGGGGCGGCTCGGGCGTCGGCGTCGGCGGGACCGGCGTGGCGGTCGGGACCGGCGTCGGGGTGTAGAAGAGCTGCTCGTCGTAATCGGGCACGCCCTCCAGCCGCGCGGCGGCGTCGAACCGGAGTCCCCGCTCGAGCCCGATCTGCCGGCCGAGCAGGCCGAGCAGCACGTCATACGGGGCCGCGTTCTCCGGGTGATACTCGAAGCGGTGCCGCTCGAAATACTGGACGGTGTAAACCTTCCCGTCGGTCGAGCTCTTCTCCTGGAACTCCTCACTGATCGGATAGCCGAAGCGCGGCAGCCCGCCGTTGGCGTTCCAGTAGGCCAGGAAGCCCTTCTTCACGGTGTGCTGCGACTCCGGGAAGTAGACGGCCCCCGCCTCCGCCTGGCCGGCGCTCACCGGGTTGAACGGCTTCTGGTTGGCGACCCGGTCCCCCATCGTCCGGCCCAGGTGCCCCAACAGGACGCGCCACTCGCCCGAATTCTCCGGGTGATCCTCGAAGCGGGCGCGCTCGAAGTACTGCACGGTGTAGGGCTTGCCGTCGGTCGGGCTGACCTCGGTGAACGCCTCGGTCAGCGGATAGCCGTAGGCCGCCAGTCCACCCCGCGTGCGCCAGTACTCCAGGAACGGCGCGCCGACGTTATGGCCGGTCTCCGGGAAATAAACGGTGGCGGGCCCAGCCGCCTTGACCAGCGTCAGCGGGAGCAGCAGCCCCGCCAGCAGCACCAACACCAGACCTGCCAGAAGACTGCCCCCCCAACGCCTCATCGATCCAGCCCCTCCTCGGTTGCACGCACACCGCCCGCCGTGGCCGTCCCCGCCGGACACAACTGTCGCCGACAGCCCCGTTTCTTGCCGCGCGCACTCTAGCACGCGGCCCCACCGGGGACAAGCCGACGACGACGCCCGGCCGCCCTGCCGATAGAACGGCCGGCGCCCGGTTTGGTAGCGCCAACGCGGCGCCGGGCAAGTATCGGCCGCGGCCCGTCGGCACGGCATCGGCCGAACGGACAGGCGCGACTCCGCCAATCGGGGGGGGCCGGCGGCCGTGGGGCGCGTTGATGTGCGCACGGCCGCTGCGGGCAGGCGGCCCCCCGCCCATTGCCGTATACGAACACCTGGTATTCGCATCTTGTTACTACTTGATAATGATTCTTATTTAAGCTACTATCTCATTGACGACGTTTGTGTTAGTTACCGAGGACACCCCATGAACGAGGCATTGCCCTTCCGGCCGGCGCTGCCCCGCCCGCGGCCGGGGGCCAAACCCTCAGGGCAAGGCGAGCGCCGGATCGGGCACGAGGACCAGCGCCGCGAGGAGAGCCTGTACGCGCGCTACCACCTCGCCGCCGCCACCGCCCTGACCGCGCTCTTCCTGGCCGCCGCCTGGGGGCTTGGGACGCTCGGGCTGCTCGGCGAACGGGCGCAACTCGCCCTCTACGCCCTGGCCTACCTCGCCGGCGGCGCCTACGCCACGCGCGACGCGCTGGCGGCGCTCGTCGGCGAGCGCACGGTCGACGTCGATCTGCTGATGATCGTCGTCGCGCTCGGCGCGGCCCTGATCGGCCACTGGCCGGAGGGCGCGACCCTGCTCTTCCTCTTCTCACTCGGCAACACGCTGGAGCACTTCGCGCTGGGGCGCACCCGGCAGGCGGTCCGCGCCCTGATGGATCTCAGCCCCGAGGACGCGCTGACCGTGCGCGACGGGCGCGAGGAGCGCGTGCCGGTCGCGGCGCTGGCGGTCGGCGAGACCGTCATCGTCAAGCCGGGGGAGCGCCTGCCGGTCGACGGGACGGTCGTCGCGGGCGAGTCGGCGGTCGACCAGGCGCCGATCACCGGTGAGTCGGTCCCGGTCGCCAAGGGCCCCGGCGACGAGGTCTTCGCCGGCTCGATCAACGGGCGCGGCGCGCTGCGGGTGCGGATGACGCGCCGGTCGGAGGAGAGCACCCTAGCGAAGATCATCCGCATCGTCGAGGAGGCCCGGGCGCAGAAGTCGGCGACGCAGCGCTTCACCGACGCCTTCGAGGGGCGCTACGCGGTCGGGATCATGCTCTTCGCCGCCCTGGTCGCGGTCGTGCCGCCGCTCGCCTTCGGGCAGGGGTGGGGCGCGTCGTTCTACCGCGCGATGGTGCTGCTGGTCGTCGCGTCGCCGTGCGCGCTGGTCATCTCCACCCCCGCCTCGACCCTCTCGGCGCTCGCCAACGCGGCGCGGCGGGGGGTCCTCTTCAAGGGCGCGGCGCACCTGGAGCAGGCCGGCGCCGTCAAGGTCGTCGCCTTCGACAAGACCGGCACCCTCACCGCCGGGCGCCCCCGCCTGACCGATCTCATCCCGCTGCCGGGCGTCTCGGAGGACGATCTGCTCGGCGCGGCGGCCGCGGCCGAGCGCCTGTCGGAGCACCCGCTGGCGGCGGCCGTGGTCGACGCCGCGGTCGCTCGCGGCCTGCCCCTGCGCGACGCCGACAGTCTGGAGGCGTTGACCGGCCGGGGGGTGCGGGCGTCGGTCGCCGGGCGGGCGCTGCTGGTCGGCAACGAGGCGCTCTTCGCCGACTTCGGCCTGCCGCTCGACCCCGCCGCGGTCGCCGCCGCCGCGCGCCTGCGCGCCGACGGCAAGACCGTCATGTTCGTCGGCGCCCCGCAGGAAGCTGGGGGGCGCACGCTCGGGCTGATCGCGGTCGCCGACGTGGTGCGCCCGGTCGCCCGCGAGGTCGTCGCCGCGCTGAAGCGGCTCGGCGTGGTCAAGACGGTCATGCTGACCGGTGACAACGAGCGGGCCGCGCGGGCGATCGCCCGCCAGGCCGGGATCGACGAGGTGCGCGCCGGGCTGCTCCCCGAGCAGAAGCTGGCGGCGATCGAGGGGCTGATGGCCCAATACGGCGCGGTGGCGATGGTCGGCGACGGCGTCAACGACGCCCCGGCGCTGGCGACCGCCACGGTCGGCGTGGCGATGGGCGCGGCCGGGACCGACGTGGCGCTGGAGACCGCCGATGTGGTCCTGATGGCCGACGACCTGACGAAGCTGCCCTACGCGATCGAGCTGAGCCGCCGCACCCGCCGGATCATCCGCCAGAACCTGACCTTCGCGCTCGGCGTGATCGCCGTCCTGGTCGGCTTCGCCCTGGCCGGGGAGGTGCCGCTGCCGGTCGGCGTCGTCGGCCACGAGGGCAGCACGATCGTCGTCGTGGCCAACGGCCTGCGCCTGCTGGCCGGCGGCGCCCGCCCGCTCGGCGGCCCGCCCGCCACTACGGACGCGCGATAGGCGCCGGCTGGCGGACCCCGCCCTCACCCCCGCCGTGCATCACCCGCGCGCCCACCCCGGTCGCCGCTGGCCGAGCATGAAGCTCGCGATGAACGCGGCCGCCGGGTGGCGCACCCGCCGCAGCGCCGCGACGGTCGCCCCGCGGTCGTACTCGACCCGCCGGTGCTGGACCCGGTAGCCGCGCTCGTCGGCGTCGAGCAGAACGTAGCTGGCGCGGAGGTCCGGGGCGAAGGGGTTGCTGACGCTGCCAAGGTTCACCAGGTGGACGCCGCCCGCGCGCCGCTCCAGCGGCCAGTGGGTGTGCCCCACGCAGACCAGGTCGGCCTCGCAACCGTGCAGCAGGGACTGCAGTTCCGCCTCGTCCGTGGTCGGGACGATGCCATCCTCGGGTCGGGTGCCGTCGCGCCCCGGCGAGGCGTGGACGCCCAGCAGGCGCGTGCCGTCCGGCAGGGTGAGGCGCTGCTCCAGCGGCAGCGCGGCGAGCCAGTCCAGCCAGCCGGCCGCGGTCACCGCGCCCTGCGTCCAGGCGAAACTCTGCGCGATCTCCACCAGCGTGGCAAGGCGGCTGAAATCCTGCCGCACGTCATCAGGGGTCGGCGGCGGCCGCTCCCCGGTGGCGACGTAGCGATCCTGGTTGCCCCGCACGAAGCGGACCCCCGGCAGCGCGACCAGCCGCTCCAGCACGGTCACGGGGTCGTAGCCGAGCCCGACCAGATCGCCCAGGACCCAGTAGGCGTCGGCGCCCCCCTCGGCCCGCGCGTCGGCGAGGACCGCATCGAGGGCGATCGGGTTGCCGTGGATGTCCGACAAGAGCGCGATCCGCGCCATCCTCCAACCTCACCGACCGACGGCCGCGCCACCCCGAACCGGCCCCCGGTGCGCTATGCCCCGCCCGTCGCCTTTATCCCCGGCAGGGGGCCTCGCCCGTCGCTCGCGCCGGCCGCGCGCAGCACCGGGTACGACCCGAGGATCGCCAGGAAGGTGCATTCCGCCGCCAGCGCGTCGAGCGCCGCCCGGCACCCCGGCTCGGCGGCGTCCCCCTCGACATCGGCGTAGAAGTAGTACTCCCAGGGGCGCTCGCGCGCCGGCCGCGACTCGATCTTGGTCAGGTTGAGCCCGCCCCTGGCGAGCGCGCCGAGCGCCGCGTAGAGGGTGCCGGGCCGGTTATGCACCGCGAAGACCAGCGCCGTCTTCGTCGGGCGGCCCGGCGCGGGGGCCAGGGCGAAGGGCGGCGGCTCGACCGGCCGGTCGGCGCGGGCCAGGACGAGGAACTTGGTGTAGTTGTGGGGGTTGTCCTCGATGTCCTCCGCGAGGATGCGCAGCCCGTAGAACTCGGCCGCGCGCCGCCCCGCCACCGCCGCGCGCCCGGGGATGCCCTCCTCGCGGATCAGCCGCGCGCTGCCGGCCGTGTCGCCGCTGACGACCGCCGCCAGCCCGCGCGCCCGCAGGTAGCCGCGGCACTGCGCCAGCGCCTGCGGGTGCGACAGCGCGACGCGGATCGTCGCCGGGTCGTCCTCCGGCAGCGCGAGCAGGCAGTGGTGGACGTGCAGGTCGAACTCGCCGCGGATCGTCAGCGCCTCGCGGTGGGCGAGCAGCAGATCGTAGGTGTCGTTGATGCTGCCCGCCTGCGAGTTCTCCACCGGCACCGTCGCGAAGTCGGCGTCGCCGGCGACCAGCGCGTCGAACGCGTCGGCGAAGGTCGGGCAGGGGAGCGTCTCCGCCTCGCCGAAAATCGTCAGCGCCGCCTCCTCGCTATAGGCCCCGTGCTCCCCCTGATACGACACGCGCGGCGGTGTCGCTGCGCTCATTGCCACCCCTCTTCTTCCGTCCGGCAGGGAGTGGGGAGTGGGGAGTGGGAATGCATGCGGAGCGTCCGAGACGCGCGGCGGACGATCCGCCAGGTTCCACCCCTCATTCCCTACTCCCCCCTCCCCACTCCCCCCGCCACTCGTCTTCCAGCAGCCCGTAGAGCAGCGTGTCCCACCAGCGGCCCTTGTACCACTGGGCCTCGCGCAAATGGCCCTCGCGGCGCATGCCGAGCTTCTCCAACACATGCGCGGAGGCGGTGTTGTCGGCGACGCAGTTGGACTGGAGCCGGTGCAGCCCCAACTCGCCGAAGCCGAAGGCCGCCATCGCCCGCGCGGCCTCGGTGGCGTAGCCGCGCCCCCAATGCTCGGGGGCCAGTTCGTAGCCGATCTCCGCGACTCGCGCGCCGGGCGCCAGCAGGCGCACGCCGCAGTTGCCGATCAGCCGCCCGTCCGCGCGCAGCGTGACCGCCAATTGGAAGCGGTAGCGCGGCTCCTCGCGCTGGTAGCCGAGGAACATGCCGACGAAGTCGCGCACCCCTGTTCCGTGCGCCCCTCCCACTCGTAGAAGCGCAGGTAGCGCGGGTCGGACTGGTAGGCCAGCACGGCGGGCCAGTCGTCCTCCTCGAACTCGCGCAGCACCAGCCGCGCCGTGGTGAGCATCATCGGTCGCGCCGTCCCTGCCGTATCCGATCCGGCCGTAGTCGCCGGGCAAGTTCGCCGCCGTCGCTCTGGTAGAATACAACCAAGAGGCAGAAAGGGACAGGAGGCAGGAAGATGAACGAAACGCTGCTCCTCGAGGAAATTGAGCGCCGCTTCGACTCCGAATGGGTCTTGCTCGAAGACCCCGAGACAACCCCCGATCTAGAGATTATCCGCGGCAAAGTTCTCTGGCACAGCCCGGATCGGGACGAAGTCTATCGCAAGGCGCTAGAGTTGCGCCCCAAGCACTCCGCCATCCACTATACCGGGACCATTCCCGAAGACATGGTGGTCATCCTGTAAGCGGGGCCGACGACTGAAGTCGTCGCTGGGGGCTCGCCACGGCTCGCCACGAAACCCGCCTCCGCGGGTTGGGGTCCTGCACGATGGCTATAACTATGGGGAAAGGCACAGGCGTTCCGAAGTTCCAGTCCACGAAGGTGGACTTCGTGGCGCGATAGCGCCCTTAGCGACGACTTCAGTCGTCGGCCCCCGCCGCCGCGTCACGCCCGTTCGGCAACGCCCCCACCCCGCCCTCGCAGCACACCGGTATCCAGCCAGCCGTAGGCGACTTCCTCGAGCGTGGCCCCGCCGATCGCGATCGGCTGCGTCCGCACCTCCCGCCCGCCCAGCCGCTCGTAGAACCCGCGCGCGGGGTTCCCGGCCAGGACCCAGAGCAGCAGTGAGGTCATGCCCTCGTCCGCCAGCCGCCCGGCGACCGCCCGGACGAGTTGCCGGCCCAGCCCGCGCCCCTGCGCCGCGGCGTCAATGTAGATGGCGTAGAGTTCACCCCGGTAGTCGGGATCGCCGCCCCGTTCCGGCCCGCACGCCGCGAAGCCGACGACCCGCCCCGCGCCATCCTCCCCGACGAAGAGGCGCGTCCGCGACCCCGGCCCGAGCGCCGCCGTCCACTGCCGCTCGCGGCCCGCGTAGGTCAGCCCGTCGAGGAAATCGTCCGGGACGATGCCGCGATAGGTCGTGCGCCAGGTGTCGACGTGAACCCGCGCGATCGCGGGGACATCGTCGGGTGTCGCTTCACGCACCGCCATCGTTCCCCCCTCCGCCCACCTTGCGCCCCACGTAGAGCAGGTGGTTGCTCAGGCCCAGGATGCTCGGGTCGCCGGCGGTGCGGAGCACGACATCGAGCGCGGCCTGATAGGTGGCGGGGTCGCTCGCCGCCAGTTCCGCCAATTCGCCCTGCAGGTCGGGCGCGATGCCCTCCGAGGCGACCAGCGTCAGCGTGGCGAAGCCGTGGCGCGCGAAGAAGGGCGCGATCTCCTCCGGGCGGAAGCCGTAGCCCCCGGTGAAGGCACCGGGGCGGTCGTTATGGAAGACGCCCTCCTCCAGCACCCCTTCGAGGAAGCCGGGCTGCGCCAGGTGGTGGCGCTCCCCGGCGTTCGCCAGTGTGCGCCGCAGGAAGGCGTAGCGCGGCATGAGCGCGACGAAGACCGGGCCGGCCGGGCGGACGACGCGGGCCAGTTCGGCAGCGGCGCGGTCCCGGTCGGCGGGGTCGGTCAGGTGGTAGAACGGCCCCATGGAGAGCGCCGCGTCGAACGACCCGTCCGGCCAGCGCGCGAGGTCGCGGGCGTCGGCCTCGACGATCTCCTCGACACCGCCGCCGGCGTCCGCCTCGGCCACCCGCGCGCGAGCGATCGCCAGCAACGCCGGGGAGAGATCGGCCAGCACGACGCGATGCCCCTGCCCCGCAAGCCAGAGGCTGTAGCGCCCCGGCCCGCCGCCGATGTCGAGCACCCGCGCCCGCGGCGGCAGGTAGGCGGTGATGACGCAGCGATTGACGGCGAACTCCAGCGCGCCATCCCGCTCGTTCGCCAGCCGCGCCCACTCCCGCTCACCCATCCCCTCGTAGTAGGCGCGGACGTCGTCACGCGTCATGGGCTCACCCTCTATTACTCGCGTAGAGCGCGGGGCGCGAGCGTCTGCCATACGCCCCTACGCTGCCCCCGGCGCCGCGCCCCACGCCCTCACCCGCCCAGCAGGCCCACCGGGCGCCGTCGGCTGTAGACGCTCTCCGTCTTCATCAGCGCCACCGCGCGCGGGCAGCCAGCCTCGGCGCCGCGCAGCTCGCTGGCCCCGCGGTACCACTGCTCGTAGGGGAACTGGGCGACCTCGCCTCGGAAAAGGCTGTAGGCATAGATCGCGTCGAGGTAGCGGTCCCAGACGTCGGAGACGTCGAGGTAGAAGTCGGGGACGAACCCGTCGACGTCCTCCCAGTTCTCCGCGAAGAGCACCTGCCGCGGGGAGTGCGCGGGATACTCGCGCTGGAACGTTCTCAGACCGGCAAAGAAGCGCGACGCCAGGACATTCTGATAGGTGTTGATATGGTCGCGGTGGAGGCTCCCCCGCCAGTGGGTGATCAGCACGGTCGGGCGGTACTGGCGGATGGCGTCGGCCAGGTGCCACTGGACCTCCTCGCTCACCGGCAGCTCGCCGTCGCGATACGGCAGGATGACGTACTCCGCGCCGAGACGCCCCGCAGCCTCGCGCGCCTCCTCCCGCTTGATCGCGGCGTACTCCTCCGGCGACAGCGCCTTGTGCCCCTTCTCGCCGAGCGTCGCGTGGACGAGGACCGCGCGCCACCCCGCCGCGACGTGCTTCAGCACCGCCGCCCCGCCCATGATCTCGGCGTCGGCGGCGTGCCCCCCGACGACCATGATGCACGGCTGCTCGCTCATCTACACCTCCCGATCGGGTTGAAGGTTGAAGGTTCAAAGTTGAAAGTTGCACGGGGCGACAACCACCCTCCTCCAACTTTTAACCTTGACCCTTCAACTTCACCGCGAGAACGCACATCGAGGCGCGCCCCGCGGCCCCTCAACCTTCAACCTCCAACTCCGCCGCGAGGACGGCGAAGCGCCGCGCCTCCTCGAAGCCGCACTGGGCGTAGAGCCGCGCGGCCTGGTCGCTGGTCCAGAGGAACCAGGCGACGTGGTACTGCGCGGCGCGCATCGCCCGCAGCGTCTCGGCCAGCAGCACCCGCCCGATCCCCCGCCCGCGCTGGTCGGCCGCACGCCGAACGGCCCGAAACGCTCCGCCCGGTGCTGCGCGTAGCCGAGGATCTCCGGCCCGCGCGCCGCGACCAGCAGGCCGACCTGGCGCGGGTCGCCGGCGAAGAGATCCCCCAGCACGCCGCTCGCCTCGCGGTGCCAGTCCCAGGAGAAATGCTCGCGCGCGAAGGCGAGGACCGGGCCGATGTCCGGCGGCACGGCGGGGCGGACGGCGATCCCTTCGGCCCCCAGCCGCGCCGCCGTCTCGGCGATCGCCGGCGGCGTCCGGAACCCGGTCAGCGGGGCGCGCATGCTGAGCGGCCGCGAGACGACGCGGAAGCCGCGCCGCTCCAGGAAGGCGATGCCGGGGCCGTAGGCCGCGACGTCGGCGCCGGGGGTGAAGTAGTTCGGCACGTAGGGCGAGAGCGCCACGCGCGCCCGCCCGTCCGCCCGCAGCCGGGCCAGCGTCGCGTCGAGCAGCGCGCCCCCAGCCCGCGCCCCTGCCAGCCCGGCTCGACCCCAAACGCGGTAATCCAGGCCGACTCGGGATCGAGGCCGTCGTTGAAGTACGGCACCCGCCGCGCGAGCGCCAGGAGGAAGCCGCGCGCCGCGCCGTCGGCCTCGGCGACGAGGCAGGTAGCCGGGTCGAAGTTCGGGTCGAGCAGCACCTTCGTCCGCCAGAGCGCCGCGCCGATCGGATCGGCGGCCAGGGCGCCGTTCCAGACCCGCAGCACCTCCCCCTCGTCCTCCGGGCGGTAGGGGCGGACGACCGGCCCGCCAGGCATCAGCCCCCGCCCTCCCGCGCCAGCCGCTCCGCGACCGCCGCGCCCATCGCGCGCGTCCCGACCGTCTGCGCGCCGTCCGCGGCGATGTCCGCGGTGCGGAAGCCGTCGTCCAGCGCCGCGTCCACCGCGCGCTCGACCGCGTCGGCCTCGCGGTCGAGGCCGAGCGAGAGGCGCAGCAGCATCGCCGCGCTGAGGATCGCGCCGATCGGGTTGGCGCGGTCCTGGCCCGCGATGTCGGGCGCGGAGCCGTGGATCGGCTCGTAGAGGCCGAACTGCCTGGCGGGCGAGCCGGGCCGCTCCGGCGGCCGGCCGTTGAGGCTGGCCGAGGGGAGCACGCCGAGCGAGCCGGCCAGGACCGACGCCTCGTCGGTGAGGATGTCGCCGAACATGTTCTCGGTCACGATCACGTCGAAGCGGCGCGGCTCGCGGATCAGGTGCATCGCGCAGGCGTCCACCAGGACGTGTTCGAGGCGCACCCCGGCGTACTCCGCCGCGACCTCCGTCGCCACCCTCCCGCCAGAGCCGCGAGGTGTTGAGGACGTTGGCCTTGTCCACGCTGCTGACCAGCCCGCGCCGCCCGCCGGCCAATTCGCAGGCCAGCCGCACCACGCGCGCGATCTCCCCCTCGCTGTAGGGCAGCGTGTCGACCGCGCGCCGCCCGTCCTCCGCCGTCCAGCGTTCCGAGGGTTGCCCGAAATAGACCCCGCCGGTCAGCTCGCGCACGACCACCAGATCGACGCCGCGCACCACCTCCGGCCTGACTGGCGATGCATCGACCAGCGCCGCCAGCCCCTTGACCGGGCGCAGGTTCACGAAGAGCCCCAGCGCCGCGCGGAGGCCGGTCACCGCCTGCTCCGCGCGCCCAAACCTTCGCCGACCGCGCCGAGCAGGATCGTCCCACTTCGCCCCCGGCAGCGGGTCGCCCCTGGTCCGACCGCGCCGAGCAGGATCGCGTCGCCTCCGCCGGCACAGTATTCAGTCGTCAATTGTCGCCCTCGGCAGCGGCCTCGCCGATCTGGTCGATCGCCCCGCCGCCGACGCCGCCGACCTCGCCGCGCCGCCGATCGGCCTCCTCGGACGTGAACCGATGACCGAACCGCCCGGACACGGCGTCGAGCACGCGCCGCGCCTCGGCGGTCACCTCCGGGCCGATCCCGTCGCCCGGCAGGAGGGCGATATGGTATTCATTCGTCACGGGAGGTTCTTCCCCTCGATAGTCGCCGCCGGGCGCGGGGCCGCCGGTTGAAACCGGCGCCTCGCGGGCGGTGGGGTCGATCTCTGCGGCCCCGCCGCCCGCCGCCGCCGCCAAGCTAAGGCGTATCAGACAGCTATAGCCTCCGCCGCATACCCTGAAAGACTGAGGCGCGACAGTCGCCCCAGCCCGCGCAGGCGGGCTTCGTGGCCGGCAGGCCCTTAGCGATGGGTTTCAACCCATCGGCCCCCGCCCACCCATCGGCCTCCACCCCATCGGCTCTCCGCTCAGGCCGTCGCCCCTTGTGCGTAGGTCGCCTCGCGCGCCAGCACCTCGTCCCGGATCGCGTTCATCAGCCCGCCCGCCGCGATGATCTTCATCACCGCCTCCGGGAACGGCTTCGCATGGTGCGTCACCCCTCTGGTGACGTTCTCGATCGCGCCGGTCGCCAGATCGACGCGCAGCACGTCGCCCCGCTCCGCCGCCTCGGTCGCCTCGGCCGATTCGAGGATCGGCAGGCCCAGGTTGATGCTGTTGCGGAAGAAGATGCGCGCGAAGCTCGTCGCGACCACGCAGCTCACCCCGACCGCCTTGATCGCGATCGGCGCGTGCTCGCGCGACGAGCCGCAGCCGAAGTTCTTGCCCGCCACGATGATGTCGCCCGCCCGCATCTCCTTGATGAAGTCGGGATCGAGATCCTCCAGCGCGTGCTTCGCCAGCTCCTCCGGGTCCGACGTGTTCAGATACCGCGCGGGGATCAACACATCGGTGTTCACGTCGTCGCCGTACTTCCAGACCCGGCCCTCGAATCGCATCGGCGTCCTCCCCTGTCGAACGACGAGCGACGAGCGACGAAGTACGAACAGAAACGTGCTGACTTTTCATTCGTCGCTCGTCGCTCGTCGCTCGTCGCTCGTACTTCCCCTACACGCTCGCCAGTTCCCGCGCGGCCACGTCCTTCGGGTGGGTGATCGCGCCGGTGATCGCGGTGGCGGCGGCGACCGCCGGATTGGCGAGGTAGCTCTCGCTGGTCGGGTGGCCCATCCGCCCGACGAAGTTGCGGTTGGTCGTGCTCAGACACTTCTCCTTGGGGCCGAGCACCCCCATGAAGCCGCCGAGGCAGGCGCCGCAGGTCGGGGCGCTGACCGTCGCGCCGGCGTCCATGAAGATCTCCAGCAGCCCCTCCCGCATCGCGTCGCGGTAGACCTGGCGCGAGCCGGGGATCACCAGCGTGTCCACCGCCACCTTGTTGCCGCGCATGATCGCCGCGACGACCCGCAGGTCGCTCAGGCGCGCGTTGGTGCAGGAGCCGATGAAGACGCGATCCATCGCCGTCCCCGCGATCTCGCCGACCGTCTTGATGTTCTCCGGCGCCCAGGGCAGCGCGACCAGCGGCTCCATCGCGGTCACGTCCCATTTGTAGTGGCGGGCGTACTGCGCGTCGGGGTCGGAGGCGGTCGGCGTGTAGGGGCGCCGGGCGCGGCCCGCCACGTACTCCTCGGCGATCGCGTCGCAGGGGAAGATCCCCGCCTTCGCCCCGGCCTCGATCGCCATGTTCGCCATCGTCAGCCGGTCGTCCATCGGCAGGGAGTCGAGCGTGTCGCCCGCGAACTCCATCACCTGGTAGAGCGAGCCGTCCACCCCGATCTGCCCGATCGTGTGCAGGATCAGGTCCTTGCCGGTGATGTAGGACGGCCGCACGCCGGTGAACTCGTACCTGGCCGTCTCCGGCACCTTGAACCAGAGCCGCCCGGTCGCCATCGCCGCCGCCAGGTCGGTCGAGCCGACGCCGGTGGCGAAGCAGTTGGTCGCGCCGTAGGTGCAGGAGTGCGAGTCGGCGCCGATCACCAGGTCGCCCGGCAGCACCCAGCCCTCCTCCGGCAGGATGACGTGCTCGATCCCCGACCCCTCGGCGTAGTAGTGCTGCAGCGCCTGCTCGCGGGCGAACTCGCGCGAGATCTTGATCTGCTCGGCGGACTGGATGTCCTTCGCCGGCGCGTAGTGCGACATCACCAGGAAGACCTTGTCCGGGAACGGGAGGCGGGTCATCCCGAGCGCCTTGAGCCGCTTGATCGCGATCGGCGCGGTGATGTCGTTGCCCATCATCAGGTCGACCTCGGCCTCGATCAGCTCCCCCGGCTCAACCCGCTCGCGCCCGCTGTGCCGCGCCAGAATCTTCTCGGCCATCGTCATGCCCATGCCCGGACTCCTCCCC
>JAUJMV010000005.1:52300-101798 GCA_030446685.1 Thermomicrobiales bacterium
AACCGGCGTCGCGTCAGCCCGCCGCGCCGGGGCCTTCGCCGCGACGGCGGCGCGGTTCAGCGCGACCAGGTAGGCGCGGATGCTCCCCTCGACGATGTCGGTGGCGACACCGCGCCCGTTGAACTGGCGCTCGCCGACGGCGATGACGACCGACACCGATCCCTGCGCGTCCTCGCCGGGCGTCACCGCGTCGATGTGGTAGCGCACCAGCGTCGGGTGCTGCCGCGTGACCGTGTCGATCGCCCCGAAGAGCGCGGCCACCTGCCCGTTGCCGGCGCCGGTCGCCTCGACCTCCCGCCCCTCCACGTCGAGGATCACCCCCGCCTCGGCCCGCCCCTCCGACCCGGAGTTCGCACGCCAGCCCAGCAGCTTGAACGGCTCGGTGTCGAAGTGCTGCCGGTCCTCCTCGACGATCGCGACGATGTCGTCGTCGTCCACCCGCTTCTTGCGGTCGGTCAGCGCGATGAAGCGCTCGTAGAGCGCCTGCAGGCGCTCCGGCTCGAACTCGTAGCCCAGCTCCTTCAGCCGCGCGCGGAAACCGGCCCGCCCGGAGTGCTTGCCCATCACCAGCCGGTTGGCGGTCCAGCCGACCGACTCGGCGGTCATGATCTCGTAGGTGGTGCGCTCCTTGATCACCCCGTCCTGGTGGATGCCCGACTCGTGCGCGAAGGCGTTGGCCCCGACGATCGCCTTGTTCGGCGCCACCGCCACGCCGGTGTTGCGGCTGACCAGGGACGAGACCGCGCCGATGCGCTCGGTGCGGATGTTGGTGGTGTAGCCGCGGTAGTGGTCGCCGCGCGTGCGCAGGGCCATCACCACCTCTTCGAGCGCCGTGTTCCCCGCGCGCTCGCCGATCCCGTTGAGCGTCACCTCGATCTGCCGGACCCCCGCCTCGATCGCGGCGATGGTGTTGGCGGTCGCCATCCCGAGGTCGTCGTGGTTGTGGGTGCTGTAGACGATCCGGTCGGCGAGGTCCGGCGCCCGCTCGGCGATGTAACGGCGGACGCGCGCGAACATCGCGGCGCACTCGTGCGGCAGCGTGTAGCCGACGGTGTCGGGCAGGTTGATCGTCGTCGCCCCGGCGCGCACCGCGACCTCGACCGCGCGGCAGAGGTAGTCGAGGTCGGTGCGCGTCGCGTCCATCGCCGACCACTCCACGTTCGGCACCGCGGCCCGCGCGTAGCGGACCATCCGGTCGATCCGCTCCAGCGCCTCCTCGCGCGACAGGCGCACCTGGTGCTGGAGGTGGATGTCGGAGGTCGAGAAGAAGACGTGGAGCATCGGGTCCGCCGCCGGGCGCAGCGCCTCGACCGCCGCGTCAATGTCGACCTGGACGCAGCGCGCCAGCGCCGCGATCGTCACGTCGCGGCACTGCTCGGCGATCGTCCGCACCGCCGCCAGGTCGCCGGGCGACGCCACCGGGAAGCCCGCCTCGATGATGTCCACCCCCAGGTCGGACAGCGCCGCCGCGACCTCCAACTTCTCCTCGAGGTTCATCGTCGCGCCCGGCGACTGCTCGCCGTCGCGCAGGGTCGTGTCGAAGATGCGCACCCGCTGTACGCCGGTCTCGGTCATGCCTGCCTCCCTGCTTCGTGGGCGTTGGTTACCCTCACCCCCGCCGCGCCTCCGCGCGTCTCCCCCTCTCCCAATCTTGGGAGAGGGGGTCGGGGGGTGAGGGCGCCCCACGCCCTACCGCTGCTCCGGCACCGCCGGAATGTCGCCGGTCGCCGCCTGACCCTGGCCCTGCTTCTTCCAGGACATCAGGCCGCGCAAGTTCTCGCCGACCGCCTCGATCTGGTGGTCGCGGGCGCGCTGGCGCATCCGGTCGAACTCCGCCCGGCCGGCCCGGTTCTCCTCGATCCAGCGGTTGGCGAAGACGCCCTCGCGGATGTCGGAGAGGGTCTTGCGCATCGCCTCGCGGACGTGGTCGTCGATGATCCGCGGCCCCGCCGTGTAGTCGCCGAACTCGGCGGTGTGGAGACCGAGTAGCGCATGTAGTTCAGGCCGCCCTCGTACATCAGGTCGACGATCAGCTTCATCTCGTGCAGGCACTCGAAGTAGGCCATCTCCGGCTGGTAGCCGGCCTCGACCAGCGTCTCGAAGCCCGCGGTGATCAGCGCGCTGACGCCGCCGCAGAGGACCGCCTGCTCGCCGAAGAGGTCGGTCTCGGTCTCCTCCGCGAAGGTCGTCTCGACGATACCGGCCCTGGTGCAGCCGAGCGCCTTGCCGTAGGCCAGCGCATTCTCCTTCGCCCCCCACTGGCGTCGCGGTGGACCGCCACCAGCCCCGGCACCCCGACCCCCTCCGTGAACAGCTCGCGCAGGCGGTGGCCGGGACTCTTCGGCGCGATCAGCGTCACGTCCACCCCGGCGGGCGGGTCGATCTGGCCGTAGTGGACGTTGAAGCCGTGCGCGAACATCAGCGTCTTGCCGGGCCGCATCTGCTGGGCGATCGACTCGTCGTAGACCTGGCGCTGCGTCTCGTCCGGCACGACGACCATGATCACGTCGGCCTCGGCCGCGGCGTCGGCGACGCTCAGCACGCGCAGCCCCTCGGCCTCCGCCTTCGCGCGGCTCTTGCTCCCCGCGTGCAGCCCCACCCGCACGTCCACGCCGCTGTCGCGCAGGTTGAGCGCGTGCGCGTGCCCCTGGCTGCCGTAGCCGATGATCGCCACCTTCTTCCCGTCGAGGCGCGCGAGGTCGGCATCCTTGTCGTAGTAGATCGTCGCCGGCATCCCATTCCCTCCCCTGTAACCACCGTCAGCGCCCCCCCCGGCCCCCCAACTTTGGGGGAGACCCGCAATCTAACCCGGATAGCTCCCCCCAAAGTTGGGGGACTGGGGGGGCCGCTCCCAATCCGCGCGCAGGACGGCGTACATCGCTACGTCCTGAGAAGTGCCCTCCTTCAACAGGTAGCCGCGCAGCACGCCTTCATAGGCCATGCCCGCCTTCTGCATCACCCGGCCCGAGGCCGGATTGCCCAGGTGATGCGTCGCCTCGATACGGTTCAGCCCCAGCTCCTCGAAGCCGAAGGCAATTACGCGCCGGACGGCCTCGGTCGCGTACCCCTGGTTCCAGTGCGGCACGCCCAGCCAGTAGTTGAGCAACGCCCGCTTGTGCGGGCGACCGCTGCCGATGACAATGCCGATGCTCCCCATCAGCACCCCGCTGGCCTTGCTCGTGACGGCGAACACATAGATGACGCCGTGGGCCGCGAGTTGGGTGTGCGCGCCGATCCACTGCTCGGCCAGCCCTTCAGGGTACGGATGCGGGATATTGAGCGTCGTCGCCGCCACTTCAGACGCGCCCGCCAGCTCGCGCACCTTTGGGGCATCCTCCAGGGTGAACGGGCGCAGGACCAGCCGTTCGGTCTCCAGTGTGGGGATGGTGGTCGGTAAGGTGGCGGTCGTCAAGGTCGTGTACTCCGTAGTGGCCGCCGGTTGAAACCGGCGTCTCGCGGGCCTGCGGCCACCAAGCCCGCCGCCGCGGGCTGGGGCGTTCGGAACGTGCTGTTTGTCCTCGGCACCCGCGCTTGGGGAAGGCCCCAACCCGCGTAGGCGGGTTTCGTGGCCGGTAGGCCCGCGAGACGCCGGTTTCAACCGGCGGCCCCCCGGCCCCCCCACAATCGTTCGGGGGCAGCAAGAGGGGCGTCCACCCGGACGCCCCCGCCACCCTCACCCCTCCCCGCCCCCGGCCCCGCGCGTAATCGCGACGCGGCCGGTGCGCGCGATCTCGCGGATGCCGTAGGGGCGGACCATCTCCAGCAGGCTGGCGATCCGCGCCTCCGAGCCGACCGCCTCGATCACCACCGAACGCGGCGCGACATCGATCACGCGCGCCCCGAACAGCTCGGCGATCTCGCGCAGTTGCGCCAGCGTCTCCGGCGACGCCGCCACCTTGACCAGCGCCAGCTCGCGCCCGATGAAGCGCTCGTCGCTCAGATCGGTGACCTTGCGCACCTCCAGCAGCTTGTAGAGCTGCTTGACCGCCTGCTCGGTCGCCGCGTCGTCGGCGTGCAGCGCGATCGTCATCCGCGACAGCCCCGGCTGCTCGCTCGCCCCGACGTTCAGGCTCTCGACGTTGAACCGCCGCCGCCGCAGCAGGCTCGAGACCCGGTTGAGCACCCCCGGCTGGTCCTCGACCAGCACGCTCAGCGTCCGCGCGCTCGCCGCCCGCTGCCCCACGTCCCCCGCCTTCGCCCCCGGCACGCTCATGATGACCACCGCATCCCCCACTGAAGTGCTGAGTGCTGAGTGCTGAGTAATGAGTGACGAATGCCAGTCAGAGTGCCGTCGTTGTTCGCCCACATCGCGCCACGTTCTACTCAGCACCCAGCACTCAGCACTCAGCACTCACTCGACCGCGTCCGGCTCCATCTCGATCATCTGCGAGTTGGCGCCGCCGGGCGGCACCATCGGGTAGACGTTCTCCTCCGGGTTGATCCGGAAGTCGATCACCACCGGGCCGGCGATGGCGCGGGCGCGGGCGATCGTCTCGTGGACTTGGGCGGGGTCGCTGACCCGCAGGCCGGCGATGCCGTAGGCCTCGGCCAGCTTCACGAAGTCGGGGCTGCTGATCGGCGTGTGCGAGTAGTTGCGGTCGTGGAAGAGCTGCTGCCACTGGCGCACCATCCCGAGGTAGCCGTTGTTGAAGATCGCCACCTTCACCGGCAGCCCCTCCTGGACGATCGTCGCCAGCTCCGGCAGCGACATCTGCACGCCGCCGTCGCCGACGATCGCCCAGACCTCCGCCTCCGGGTGGCCGAGCTGCGCGCCGATCGCGGCGGGGAGGCCGAAGCCCATCGTCCCCGCGCCGCCGGAGCTGATCCAGCGCTCCGGGCGCTCGTAGGCGCCCCACTGCGCCGCCCACATCTGGTGCTGCCCCACGTCGGCGGTGAAGATCGCCTCGCCGCCGGTCGCGGCGCGCAGGGCGGCGATCAGCTTGAAGGGGGAGATCGTCCGCTCGTCGGGGTCGAAGGTGGCCGGGGGCGGCGGGACGCGCCAGGCGGCGATCGCCGCGTGCCATTCCGGGCGCCGCTGCTCCCGGACGGCCTCGATCAGCGCGGCCAGCACATGCCGGGCATCGCCGACGATCGGCACGGCGGTCTTGACGTTCTTGCCGATCTCCGCCGGGTCGATGTCGACGTGGATCACCGTCGCCCCCGGCGCGAAGGCGTCGACGCGGCCGGTGGCGCGGTCGTCGAAGCGCGCCCCGATGTTGATCAGCAGGTCGCACCCGTCGATCGCCCGGTTGACGTGGGCGTGGCCGTGCATCCCCATGTAGCCGATCGCGTTGGGGTGCGAGGCGGGCAGCGCGCCGAGGCCGTGCAGCGTGAAGGCCACCGGCAGGTCGGCGCGCTCGACGAAGGCGCGGAACTCGTTGATCGCGCCGCTGATGGCGATGCCGTGCCCCGCCATCACCACCGGGCGCTCCGCCGCCGCGATCAGCCGCGCCGCCGCCTTGATCTGCCCCATGTTGCCGAACTTGGTCGGGCGGTAGCCGGGCAACTCGACCGGGGGCGGCGCGCTCGGGGCGGTGGGGGCGACCAGGACGCTCTTGGGGATGTCGATCAGGACCGGGCCGGGCCGCCCGCTGCTCGCCAGGTGGAAGGCTTCGGCGACGACGCGCGGGAGGTCGGCCACGTCCTCGATCTGGAAGGAGTGCTTGGTGATCGGCAGCGTCACCCCGATGATGTCCACCTCCTGGAAGGCGTCCTTGCCGATCATCGGGATGCCGACCTGGCCGGTGATCGCCACCAGCGGGGTCGAGTCGAGCATCGCGTCGGCGATGCCGGTGACGAGATTGGTCGCGCCGGGGCCGCTGGTCGCCAGGCAGACCCCCACCTTGCCGGTGGCGCGGGCGTAGCCCTCGGCGGCGTGCGCCGCCCACTGCTCGTGGCGCACCAGCACATGCCGGATGGCCGGATAGTCGGTCAGCACGTCGTAGAGCGGGATCACCGCGCCGCCCGGATAGCCGAAGATGAGATCGACCCCCTCGCGGACCAGCGCCTCGCAGAGCGCGTGCGCCCCGGTGTAGGGCCGGGCGGCGCGCGGGGCCGGGTCCGGCGCGGTGCGGTCCCGCGGGATCGTCGTGACGGTGGCGGTCACCATGGGTGCGTCTCCCCCCTCCGGGATGGCTTGGCCGGCCCTCACTGGCCGCCGGCCGCGCGCAGTAGCAACAACAAGCACTCCGCGATCCCGCAGAGGGCCAGCCCGAACACAACCTGACGCTGCACGAGCGCCCGGCGCCCCCGCGCCCCGGCGATGACGATGGCGCCCGGGCGTGCCCGGCGGCCGACGAATTGGCGGTGCGGCTGCGGCATGGCGGCTGCTCCCCTCACTACGGCGACGGCGGATCGGCGCCGGTTACTGCTCGCCCCCGAAATCGAACTCGTGCGCGCTCTCGCGCCAGGGGAAGCCCAGCGGCGGGGGCTCGGTCGCCGCCGCCCGCTCGGCCGGCGCGTCGGACCAGTAGCCCTGCCACCAGTTGGACCACTCCGCCTGCCAGCCGCTCTCATTCGTCGCGGTCGTCGTCGCCTCGGTCTCGTACGGCACGGTGTCCCTCCTCATCCCGCGGGTCGTCCCCGCCGATCACATCCGCGATGCCCGCGCACCGCTGTCGCCCCCGTCGCCCCCCGGCCCGCGCCCCGTGGCCCGCAACAAGAAGGGCCTCCCGCTTGGGAGGCCCTTCGTCGTGCTCGTCCTTGCTTACCCGCGCTACCGTACGCCTCCCAAGCAGCGATAACCTCCCGTAAGGAGGAGGCTAATAAGGATTACGACGACGACGGAGGTCATCGGGCTGGATTGTCGCTGTCGTCGCGGGTCACTCATCGCTGCACAGGCTCCGGTGCGGTACGGATTGCTGCGTTGTCGCCTATCCTACAGGCTCAATCCTATATTGTCAACAGGGCCTGTCGCGGTCGGAAGCACCGACAAGGCGGTCGGTCTGGTTGAGAGGAAGCGGAGTAGCCTTCGCCGACCAGGGCGACGCGGCGCTCGGCGGAGCGCCCCGACGCCTGGCTGGCCCGCCATCGCCGCCGGAACGCTGCCCGATGCGGCGCGCAGCACGCCGGGGCCGCCCCTGGCACCCGCGCCGCCGCGCCGCCACCAGTCCCCACCGCGCATCACCCCGTCGCCCCGAGGATCGCCGCGCCGATGATGCCAGCGTCGTCGCCGAGCTTGGAGGCGACGATCTCGACCGCCGCGCCGGGCACCGAGAGAGCCTCGCGCTTGGCGCGCGGCGCGGCGAGCTCGACCAGCAGCGGGACCGCCTCGATCACGCCGCCGCCGAGGACGATCCGGTGCGGGTTGTAGAAGTTGATCGCGGAGGCGAGGCCCAGGCCGAGGTAGCGCCCGGCGTCGTGGAGCGTCTCCAGCACCAGCTCGTCCCGCTCGGCCACTGCTTTCGCCAGGATGCCGGAGCGGATCGCGGTGCCGCCGGGGGCGTCCTGGTCGAGCCCCTCCTTGCGGAGCAGATCGCGCAGGATGGAAGGACGCCCGCGCCGCAGTTCTTCGAGCAGCACCTTGGTAATCGCGGTGCGCGAGGCGTAGGCTTCCAGGTGGCCGCGCCCGCCGCAGCCGCAGAAGCGCCCGTCGGCATGCACCACCAGGTGGCCGATCTCGCCGGCGGTCGCGGTCGCGCCCCGCTCCAGCGCGCCGTTGTGGACGATCGCGCCGCCGACGCCGGTGCCGACGAAGACGCAGAGGAGCCGCTCGACGCCCACGCCGCCGCCGAAGCGCACCTCGCCGAGCGCGGCGCCCTGGACGTCGTTGCCGAGCCGCACCGGCAGGCCGAGCCGCCTGCCCAGCGTGTCGCCGATCGGCAGATCCCGCGCGCCGCCGAGGTTCGGCGCGTCGATCAGGACGCCGCGCTCGGGATCGACCTGGCCGGCGATGGCGACCCCCACCCCCGCGAGGGCCGTCCCCTTCGGCAGCTTCGCGTCCGCCAGCGCCGCCTCGGCCGTGTCGCCGAGGCGGGCGAGGATCTCGGCCCCGCCCAGGATCGCCTTGGTTTTCTTCTTGGCCTGGCCGACCACCGCGCCGCTGTCGAGGTCGATCACCCCGGCCAGGATCTTCGTGCCGCCGACGTCGACGCCCAGACCGAAGCGCTTCGCCATCCCGCTCCCCTCCCCCTGGTCCTCCCGCTGCCCGCCGCTGCCTCTCGCGCTCGCCGGGTCCTGTCCACCTGCCTGTGCATATCCCGTACCAGCGCCGCCAGCGTGGGCGGAATCGCGCTTGGTTTGTTCCCGCGCGCGTGCTATACTTCTCCGCTGTGGCACGGTCCCGGTGGCGATCGGGGCGGGCATCCACGCATCGGCCGCGGAGGGGCGGGCGCAGAGGAAGGGAAGGCCGGAGCCGCATGGCATTGCAGAAGACCGAGAAGGACGACATCATCGAGAACTTCAAGGCCCACGAGGGTGACACCGGGTCGCCGGAGGTGCAAATCGCGCTCCTGACCCAGCGCATCCTGCAGTTGACCGAGCACCTGAAGGAGCACACCCACGACTACCACTCGCGGCGTGGGCTCTTCCAGATGGTCGGGCGGCGGCGGCGGCTGCTGGCCTACCTGCAGAAGAAAGACATCGAGCGCTACCGCGCGACGATCGAGCGCCTCGGCCTGCGCCGCTGAGGCCGGACAGCGCCGGGTGAGATGCAGCGAAACGCGACCGCGTCGGCCCAGAGGACTCGCGCCGGATCGCCCGCCGGGCGGCTCGGCACGCCGTCGCGCTCCGGGCCGTGTCCACCGGCGCACCTCGGTCAGTGTCAATTCCGTGAGGTCACCCAGGGATATCGCCCCTGGGTGATGTCTGTTTCCCGGCCGGTGTGGTCGGCAGGAGCGACGGCCGTGGTTCGGGTAACGCGGTCCGGTCGCGGGGGGAAAGGGGGTGCCTGGGGGAGAGGTTAGTGGATAACCCGCCGCGCGGGCGCGGCGCGTGCGAATGACCCGGCTGAGAGGGTTAGGAATTGGAGTCTGCCACTCAGGATGCGGCGTGGAGGCCGGTCGTGGTTGCCAGAGTCCAGTCCCTAACACCTCCACGGCGTCGGTGGGTCGATTCGCAGCCCGCGCGCAGGGGCGCGCGGGCGCAGTGAGGCAGCCAACGAAAAGGCGCGCGGGGCGGCGGTGCCGCCGGACTCGCCGCCGATGGAGGGACACAACGTGAACGTCCAACAGGTCAGCGCGACGGTGGCGGGGCGGACCCTGACCATCGAGACCGGCAAACTCGCGGAGCAGGCCGACGGCGCGGTCACCGTCCGCTACGGCGACTCGATCGTCCTCTCGACCGCCGTCAGCGGCGGCATCCGCGAGGGCCTCGATTTCTTCCCCCTGACGGTGGAGTACGAGGAGCGGATGTACGCCGCGGGCAAGATCCCCGGCGGCTTCATCAAGCGCGAGGGGCGCCCGACCGAGATGGCGATCCTGGCGGCTCGCGTGACCGACCGCACGATCCGCCCGCTCTTCCCGAAGGGCTACAAGAACGAGACGCAGATCATCAACACCGTCCTCTCCGCCGACCAGGAGAACGACCCGGACATCCTGGCGCTGCTCGGCACGTCGGCCGCGCTGCTGATCAGCGACATCCCGTTCGACGGGCCGGTCGCAGCGATCCGCATCGGCCTGGTCGACGGGCAGCTCGTCGTCAACCCCACCGAGCCGCAGATGGTCGACAGCACGCTCGATCTCGTCGTCGCCGGCTCGGCCGACGCGATCGTGATGGTCGAGGGGAACGCCGACGGGATCAGCGAGGAGCGCGTGCTCGAGGCGCTCGAACTGGCGCACCGCGAGATCCAGCCGCTGCTCCAGCTCCAGCACGAGTTGCGCGAGCGGGTCGGGCGGCCCAAGCGCGAGTTCACCCCGCCGGCGCAGGATGAGCAACTGCTGGGGGAGGCGCTGGCCTTCATCGGCGACCGCCTGCGCGCGGCGGTCTACAACCCCGACAAGACCGCGCGGGTGGCGGCGACGGCCGCGGTCAAGCAGGAACTGCTCGCCGGGCTGACCGAGGGGCTGGACGGGCTCGAGAAGGTCGCGCGGCTCAAGGCGCTCGGCGGCATCTTCGAGAAGCTGGAGGCGCGGATCGTCCGCGGCGGCATCCTCGAGCGCGGCGAGCGCCCGGACGGCCGCGGCGTGACGGAGGTCCGCCCGATCTGGTGTGAGGCCGGCGCCCTGCCGCGCGCGCACGGTTCGGCGATCTTCACCCGCGGCCAGACGCAGATCCTCACCGTCGCCACGCTCGGCGCCCCCGGCGATGTGCAGCGGCTCGACTCGATCGGCCCGGAGACCGAGAAGCGCTACATCCACCACTACAACTTCCCGCCCTACAGCACCGGCGAGGCCAAGCCGATCCGCAGCGCGGGGCGGCGCGAGATCGGGCACGGCGCGCTGGCCGAGCGCTCGCTGCTGCGGATGCTCCCCGACCGGGAGGAGTTCCCCTACACCCTGCGGCTCGTCTCCGAGGCGCTCTCCTCGAACGGCTCGACCTCGATGGGCTCGGTCTGCGGCAGCACGCTGGCGCTCTACGACGCCGGCGTGCCGCTGAAGGCGCCGGTCGCCGGGGTGGCGATGGGGCTGATCACCGGCGAGGACGGCACCGCCAGCGGCTACCAGATCCTCACCGACATCCAGGGGGTCGAGGACCACCTCGGCGACATGGACTTCAAGGTCGCCGGGACGGCCGAGGGGATCACCGGCATCCAGATGGACATCAAGGTCAAGGGGCTGACCTTCGAGATCATGCGCCAGGCGCTGACCCAGGCGCGCGAGGGGCGGCTCTTCATCCTCGGCAAGATGCTGGAGGCGCTCGCCGCCCCGCGCGCGGAGCTGTCGCGGTTCGCGCCGCGCGTCGAGCGGCTGAAGATCAACCCCGAGAAGATCGGCGCGCTGATCGGGCCGGGCGGCAAGACGATCCGCGCGATCCAGGAGGGCACCGACACCAAGATCGACGTCGAGGAGGACGGCACCGTCTACGTCTCCGGCGCCGACGCGGCGGGGGTGGCGCGGGCGATCGGCCAGGTCGAGGGGCTGACGCGCGAGGCGAAGGTCGGCGAGATCTTCACCGGCAAGGTCGTGCGGATCATGCCCTACGGCGCCTTCGTCGAGATGTTCCCCGGCAAGGACGGGCTGGTCCACGTCTCCGAGCTGGCCGAGGGGCGCGTCGAGCGGGTCGAGGACGTGGTCGGCGAGGGGGACGAGATCACGGTGATGGTCACCGACGCCGACCCGGTGACCGGCAAGGTCAGCCTCTCGCGCCGCGCGGTGCTGACCGGCCAGATGCCCGAGCGGCAGCCGGCCGGCCCGCGCGGCGGCGGCTTCGGCGGCGACCGCGGCCCGCGTCCGGGTCCCGGCGGCCCCGGCGGCGACCGGGGGCCGCCCCCCGGCGGGGGCGGCGGTTTCGGCGGGGATCGCGGCGCGCGCCCCGGCGGCTTCGGGGGCGACCGCGGCCCGCGCGGCCCGCGCCCGGACAACGGCCCCGGCGGCGACCGTGGCCCGCGCGGGCCGCGGCCCGACGGCGAACGGGGGCCGCACAACGGGTAGGGTCGCGCGACGCCGACCAGTGGTCGGCGCGCGCGGCCTCGTCCGACAGCAGAAGAGCAGGGAGGCGCGGCGGGGATCGATCCCCGCCGCGCCTTCGTGCGCGCGCGGCGGCGCGGCGGGGTGGCCCGGCCCCGCGCCGCCGGTGTCAGTAGGCGAGGCCGTGCCCGAACGGGAAGAGCGGGTCCTCCGAGTCGTAGGGCACGTCGGGGTGCTGCCGCAGGACCGCCGCCATCGAGGAGGGCAGCTCGAACGGCAGCCGCCCGCCCGGCGCCGCCCGCCCGAAGACCACGTCGAGGAGCGCGGCGTCGCTCGCGCCGAAGTTGGCGAGGAGCGCCGCGCTGCAGGCGGCGATCTCGGGGATCACCGCCGGGCGGTCGAGGTAGATGTCCACGACCGTCGGCGCCCGCGCCAGGAGGCCGAGGATGCGCGCCAGCTCCTCCTCCTTGAACCGCAGATCCCCCGCGTGGAAGAGGCGCTCGAGGAAGTTGCCGTCGCGCGGCTCGTAGGGCGCCTGGAGCCGGAGGATCGCCACCTCGGCCGCGGCGCTGTCGGCGACGACGTCCCCGTAGTCCCGTGCCACCTCCGGGGCGATACCCTCGACGTAGAGCCGCGGCCGCCCCCGCAGCGGCAGGGTCGCGCCGCCCGGCCCGCCGCCGTTCTTCAGCAGGGTGATCGAACGGCGCTGCGCCGCCTCGCCGGCCGCCCGGTACGGCGCGCTGCCGACGATCCGCTCCGCCGCGTCCGGGTCCAGGTAGGGGTCGTCGAAGAGCCCCAGCCGGAACTTGTCCCGCAGGATCCGCCGCACCGACTCGTCGATCCGCGCCTCCGCAACCCGGCCGCCCCTGACGAGGCCGACGACGACCTCCGGGCAGGCCTCCCCGCCGAACTGGTCGCACCCCGCCTCCAGCGCCTTCCTGGCGCGCTCCTCTCGGCTCAGCCCCTCGACCCCCCAGGCCCGCGCCTCCATCGCCACCCGCCCGTCGACCACCATGTCGGTCAGCAGCCCCCAGTCGGTGCAGACGACGCCGTCGAACCGGTACTTCTCACGCAAGAGCCCGGTAATCACCCCCTTGTTGAAGCCGAACGCGACCTCCTCCAGCCCGATCCCGACCGGCACGCCGTAGTAGGGCATGATCTGGGCGGTGCCGGCCGCGAAGGCCGCCTCGAAGGGGATCAGGTGGTAGTCGAAGTTGCCCCCGGGGTAGACCTGCTCCTTGCCGTAGGGGAAGTGCGGGTCCTCCCCGTCCTGTTGCGGCCCGCCGCCGGGGAAGTGCTTGGTCATGCAGGCCACGCTCTCCGCGCCGAGGGTCGCGCCCTGGAAGCCGCGGATGTAGGCCGCGGTCAGCCGCGCGGCGAGTTGGGCGTCCTCGCCGAAGGTCCCGTTCGTCCGCGCCCAGCGCGGCTCGGTGGCGAGGTCGGCCATCGGGTGCAAGGCGACGCGGATGCCGAGCGCGAGGTACTCCCGCCGGGCGATGTCGCCGAACTGCTCGACGAGGGCGGGGTCGCCGATCGCGGCCAGCCCGAGCGGCTCCGGCCACTGCGAGAACGGGCCGGCCATGAAGCTGGTCGCCGGGTTGTCGGAGAAGGCGTGGCGCGGGTCGGAGGAGATGGTGACCGGGATGCCCAGCCGCGTGCCCTCGGCGAGCGCCTGCAGCCGGTTCGACCATTCCGCCGTTTGCCGCGCCCCGGCGATCGCCCAGACGTTGAAGTGGTTCATCAGCCGCGCGCCGACCAGCTCGGACGCCGGCGGGCGCCGGGCGGCGGTCCCCGGCCCGGCCCCGCCATCGGGGGTGTCCACGCCAACCCCGGTGTGGAACAGCAGCCCGGCCTTCTCCTCCAGCGTGAGCTGCGCCAGCAAATCCTCGACCCGCTCCTCGACCGGGCGGCGGGGGTCCTCGTAGGGGTCCAGCCGCCCGTTCTTATTCAGGTCGCGAAAGGTCGGCCGATCAGCGGTGCGGGGCGTTGCTGTCGCCATGGCAGTCCTCCTCCGCTCCTCCGGACGTCGGTAGGAGCCGTCCCGATTCGGGGCGCCGTGGCCGGTCCGTGCCCGGTCGCCCGGCGGCCGGCGGCCCCCCGGTAACTCGGCTCTTCCGCGCGGCCCCGTGGCGGTCTCGCGCCAGCGGATCGCGGGTCGCGCCCGGATCGGGACGGCCGCGCTGCCGGGCGCGAAGGGCGCGATGCCGGGCGGGCGCCGGGGCCTAACGGGTGGCGGTGGCGACGCCGGTGGCGACGGCGGACGCGCCGGCCGAGCCGCCGATCGCGCCGAGGAAGATCAACGCCACGCAGGCGAGCGCGCAGAGCAGCAGGACCGCGCCGACGATGCCCAGGATGATCCAGAGCGTGCGGTTGCTCCGCCCCGCCGTCTGGGCGCCGGCCGCCGGGTAAGGCGTAGCCGCGCCGTAGGCCGGGGCGCCGGGGGCGCCGTAGGTCGGCGCGCCGGCCTGGGCCTGCGGCGCGGGGTAGGACTGGTACGCGGCGCCCGGCGTGGCCGGGGCGCCGTAGCCGCCCTCGCCGGGCGGGGTGTAGGCCGGAGGCGCGCCGGTCGGCGCCGGGGGCGGCGGCGCGTAGCGCGGCGGGGGCGGTTGCTGGCCGTAAGCCGGCGGCCCGCCCGGTGGCGGGGCATCCGCGCCCGTGCCTGCGTCCGGCGGAGGGGAGAAGGCCGGCGGCACGGCCAGCCTGGTGGAGCCGGCCTCGTCACCGGCGGCGACCGGCGGCCCGTCCCGCTCGGCCGGGGGCGGCGCGGGGACCGAGGCGGGCATGGCGTCGGCGGGTGGGGGCGCCGCCGGGGCCGGTTTCCACGTCTCGTAGTCGTAGCGCGGGGCCGCGGCGCTGTCGCCGTCGTCCTCGGCCCCTTCGCCTCCCGGCAGGCCGGCCGCGCGCTCTTCGGCCGCCGGGACGCGGTCGCCCTCGCGCGGCGCGCTGAAGGTGACGGTGGCGGCATCGTCCGGGTCGGGGGCGGCGTCGGGGGCAGATCGAAGGCGACGGTGCGGACATCCTCCGTCCCCCGGCCGGGCGGGCGAGATCGTTTCCGGCTGCGCCAACCCCTCGGGCCGGAACACGATCGTCTGCTCCGCCCCCGGCGTCCCCTCCCGGCGCGGCGCGGCGGCGGGATCGCCCTCGTGCGCGGGCGCCTCCCCGGGCAGCGGTTCGAGCGGCGGGCGCTGGAAGGTGACGGTCGCGTCCGCGCCGGGGTCCGGCGGGGGGGCGGGGCTGGGCGCTCGAACCGCGCGCCCTCCGCCGGGCGCTGCGCCAGGCGCGAGCCGCACCGCTCACAGAAGCGGCTCCCGGCCGGGTTCTCCGTGCCACAGGCGGCGCAGATCACCGTGTCGCCGCTCCCCCACCGCGCTCCTCGTCGGCCCGGCCTCCGCTGCTCATCGCTCCCCGTCCTCCCGCACGCTTGTTTCAGCGCCGTCCCGCCGCTCGACCGTCTCCGCCGTTCAGCGCCCCGCCCCCGTCACGCCGGGCTGGTAGGTTTCGCCCGTCCGGGCGTCCGGCTCCGGCGGCCCGGCGCCCTGCAACTCCGGCAGCGCGCCGAAGTAGCGCCGGAAGGCGAGCAGGACGATCGCGCCGAGCAGGACCCCGAACCAGAGGGTGGCGAACCGGATCAGCAGCGACCCCGCCACCGCCACGTCGCGCGTCATCAGGGGCGAGGCGACCGCGGCCAGCAGCATCCCGGCGATGCTGGCGTCGGCGACTCCCAGGCCGCCCGGCAGCATCGAGGCCGAGCCGATCAGGGTGGCGAGGGCCAGGATCGAGGTCGCGGCGATCAGCAGCGACCAGGAGCCGGGCAGCCCCAGGCCGACCAGCACCAGGTAGAAGGCGAGGCACTCGCCGGCCCAGGAGACGAAGCCGATCGCCACCGCCAGGCCGAGCGGGCGGGGGCGCAGCAGCTCGTAGGCGCTCTCGTAGAACTCGCGCAAATGGTGGACGCGCGCCGACAGCGGCCCGATCCGCTCCCCGGCGCGCAGGATGCGCTCGGCGGTCGGGCGGTGCTGCACCAGCAGGATGCCGGCGACCGCGGCGACGAGGGTGAGCGCCAGGACCGGCCAGCCGAAGCTGAACGAGGCCAGCCCAAGCGCGGCCAGCGCGACCATCGCCAGGCCGTCGGTCAGGCGCTCGGCGATGATGATCGGGGCCGACGCCGCCACCGGCGTCCCCGCGATCCGGCGCAGCAGGTACGACTTGAGCAGCTCGCCCACCTTCCCCGGCGTCATCACCATCGTGAAGGAGCTGAAGAAGATGCCGAAGCTATCGCGCGTGCTGAGCCCGCGCACGCCGATCAGCCGCAGGTAGTACTGCCACTTGAGGAAGCGCAGGGCGTAGTTGAAGAGGGTCAGGCCGAGGATCAGCGGGGTCAGGCGCCAGGCGAACCCGCCCAGCGTGCCGGCCAGCTTCTGCGCGTCGGCGACGAGGGAGAGGCCCGCGACGACCAGCACCCCGAGGATCAGCGAGAGGAGGATCTTGCCGCGTAGCTGCCGCCACATCCGTGGCCCGCTCCCTTCTGCGTGCGGTTTCGGGTCCGCCGGCCGTCGCGCCGCGAGCGGGAAGCCGCCCCGCCGCGGCCCCGGCGTGGCCGCCTACTCGTGTTGCTGCCCGCACGTAGTCTAGCATCCGCATAGCGGCCCGACCACTGCCGGCGCCGGGCCGCCCGCCCGCGCCGCGGCCTCGGTGAGCACACTGCAGACACCCTGGCGGCGCCCGAGCCGGGTCGTTGCCCGCCGTGGCGCAAATTCTGCGATGACCCGCGCTGACGGAAAGCGCCCCTCGAACCACAGCCGCGACTACTCGCGGCGCTGGCCGCGACGGCAGACCCCGGTTCGGGACGAGCGCGCCGGCTGTTGCAATCCGGCCACCCGGCTGTGTAGGGGACGAGCGCAGCATGACCGCAGACAGGCAGACGCGGCGCATCGTCGTCGTTGATGACGATCGGCAGCTTGCCGAACTGATGCGCGAGTTTCTCAGCGACGAGGGCTACGATGTCCAGGTTGTCTCGCGGAGCGAAGCGGCCCTGGAGGTCATTCAGGCGACCCTGCCCGACCTGATCATCCTCGACGTGCGGATGGCGGGGGTCGACGGCCTGGGCGTACTGTATCTGTTGTCCACCGACCCCGACACACGCGCGATCCCGGTGCTGATGTGTACCGCCGTCTCCGCCGGCGAGATGCAGCCCTGGGACGATGTCCTCGACCAGAAGGGGGTGCCGGTGCTCTATAAGCCGTTCGAGCTGGCGCAGCTCTCCCGGCAGGTGCGCGCGATGCTGGCGGCGCGGCACGCCCCGCGTCCTTGATCGCCCGCGGCGACCGTGTGACCAGCAGCCAGGAGGAGGTGATGATGCCGGAGCCGATCGTCATGTACGCCCGCGCGCGCCCCTGCCCGGACGTGGCGCGCGCCAGGGGCCGGCTGACCGAATTGGGCCTGGAGTGGCGCGAGTTTAACACGGAAGAGGATGAGGGCGCCGCCAGGCGGGCGCGCGCGCTCAATAACGGGACGCTGCGGGTGCCGACGCTGGTCCTCGGGGGGCGGGTGCTGGTCGAGCCGAGCGTCGAGGAGTTGGACGCCGCGCTGATCGCCGCCGGCTACGACCTGTCACGCGCCGCCGGACGCGCCCGCGGCGAGGCGCCGGCGCGAGCGGGGGCGAGCGGGGTGGAGTAGCCCACTCCTTACGCCACCGTGTCGTGCGCCCGCGATCCCCGGTGGCGGGCGCTCCTGCTTGCTCGACGGTGGTAGGATTGGCCTCCGGCGGGCGAGGGCCTGCCGGCGGGGCCAGCCCGCGCTCGGGGCGGCCGGGACGGTGGCCGGGCCTGTGGGAGGAGAGGACGCCAGTGATCGTGGTCGCGAGCAGCAATGGGAAGGTCGGGATCCGGCAGGCGGTCGAGACGCTGCGCCGGGGCGGCAGCGCGCTCGACGCGGTCGTGGCCGGGATCGAGCCGGTGGAGAGCAACCCCGAGGATCACAGCGTCGGCTACTCCGGCCTGCCCAACCTGATCGGCGAGGTCGAGCTGGACGCCTCGATCATGGACGGGCGGACCCTCGCGGCGGGGGCGGTCGGCGCGATCCGGGGCTACGAACACCCGATCGCGATCGCGCGCCGGGTGATGGAGGAGCTGCCGCACGTCCTGATCGTCGGGGCTGGGGCCGAGCGGTTCGCGCGCGAGCTGGGGTTCCCCCAGCGCGATCTGCTGACGCCGGAGGCCCTGGCGGTCTGGCGCGGGCGGCTGGAGCGGACGGTCGAGGTGGACCCCGGCACGGTGAAGTACCTGGACCGGATGGCGGGGCTGGCGAAGCTCGCCGCCGACCCGGAGCGGCCGAACGAGACGGTCAACTTCATCGCGCGGGACCGCGAGGGGAACATCGCCTGCGGGGTCAGCACCAGCGGCTGGTCCTGGAAGTATCCCGGCCGGCTGGGGGATTCCCCGATCATCGCGGCGGGCAACTACGCCGACAACCGCTACGGCGCGGCGGCCTGCACCGGGCGGGGCGAGATGGCGATGCGCGCCGCCACCGCGCACAGCGTCGTCCTCTACCTGAAGATGGGGCTGGGGCTGGAGGCGGCGTTGCGCGAGGCGATGACCGACCTGCACGCGGTGGACGACGCCTACGCCGGCGGGATGAACATCGTCGCGCTCGACCGCGACGGCATGCCGCACGCCGCCTCCAACCGCCCGGACGCCACGTTCATCTTCATGCGCGACGACATGGCCGACTACGAGGAGCGCGAGCGCCTGTACGTGCCCTGATCGGGGCGGGTGTCCCAGGTTGAGCGTGGGGGCGTGGCACACGGCGCCCCGGCTCGCGGGGGCAACCCGCCTCCTTTGTACCGCGGCCGGCGCCAGCGGCTGGCCCTCGGCGGCGGCGGAGGACCGCGCCCATGACCGCGTTGGCGGAGCAGATCCAAGCGACCCGGCTGAGCGACACGCACGAGCATCTCCCCCGCGAGCCGGAGTTCCTCGCGGGCGGCCCGGATGTGCTGCGGGATCTCTTCGACAACTACGTGACGGCGGATCTGGTGGTGGCCGGCGCGTCGGTCGAGGCCGTCGCGCGGCTGGTCGATCCCTCCGACCCCGATCTGCGCGCGCGGTTCGCCGGTGTGCAGGCGGCCTGGCAGCGTTGCCAGCACACCGGCTACGGCGAGGCGGTGCGGCTGATCGCGCGGCGGGTGTACGACCTGGAGGAGATCACCCCGGAGGGCCTGGAAGCCGCCCAGCCCCGCGCCGCGGTCCTCCACCGACCCGGCGAGCGTCTGCGCCTCCTGCGCGACCTGGCCGGCCTCGATCATGTGCAGGTCGATGATTTCCGCTGGGACTGCCCGCCCGACCCGTCGGGGCCGGACTTTTTCCTCTACGATCTCTCCTGGGCCGACCTGTGCGACGGGCGGGTCGACGCGCCGGCGATCGAGCGGGAAGTGGGGATCGCGGTCGAGACGCTCGGGGATCTGCGGGCGGCGCTCGCGGCGATCTTCGCTAAGCACGGCGCGCGCGCGATCGCCGTCAAGGCCCAGCACGCCTACCGGCGCACCCTGCTCTGGCGTGAGCGCGCCGACGCCGACGCGGAGCCGGCCCTGCGGAAGCACCTGGCCGGGGCGCCGCTCGCCGACGACGAACGGCTCTGCCTGGGGGACTGGTGCTGGGCGCGCGGCGTGGAGCTGGCGATCGAGCACAACCTGCCGTTCAAGATCCACACCGGGTACTACGCGGGCCACAGCGCCATGCCGGTCGACCGCATCCGCGGCGGGCACCTCTGCGCCCTGCTCGCGCGCTACCCCCGCGCGCGGTTCGTCCTGATGCACATCGCCTATCCCTACAGCGACGAGCTGGTGGCCCTGGCGAAACACTACCCGAACGTCTACGTGGACCTGTGCTGGGCCTGGAGCATCGATCCCTGGAGCGCCCGCGACTTCGTGCGCCGCATGATCCACGCGGTCCCGGCCAACAAACTCTTCGCCTTCGGGGGCGACGCGTGGCAGCCCGCCGCGGCCGTGGCCTACGCCATGCAGGCCCGGCAGTGGCTCACCCGCGCCCTCCAGGCGGAAGTCGACGACCGGCTGTTGACCGAGCGGCAGGCGGTCGCCCTGGCGACCCGCCTCATGCGCACCAATCAAGAGGAATGCTTCGACCTCGCCGGCACGCGAGCGGCCATTCGCGCTACGGCGGGGGACGTTCCGTAAGGGGAGGCCCGCGTCGTGCCTCCGATCGCCGCGGCGGCTTACCCCTTGCGCGTCCCACGCGGGCCTACCGCCGCCCCCCGCACGCCCCTCCTAAACCCGAACGTCGGATGCCCTACGGCTCGGGTTGCTCGATGAACAGCAGCGGGGCGTTGCGGACCTCCGCGATGTCGGCGTCGCGCACCGCGACGGTCAGGTGGCGCGCGCCGCGGGTGACATGGTCCGCCTCGGGGTAGTCGGTGGCGACGATGGCCGGGTCGAGGGGGTCGTGGCGCAGCAGGTGCTCCGCGATGATCCGGCGGGCGAGTTCACCGAGGGTTCGCAGCGCCTCGTCGGCCGCGGGGGCCTCCGCGTAGGCGCCCGGCAGATCCTCGCAGGCGGCCCAGGCGACCGGCCGGCCGTCGTCGTCGGTGGCCTGGCCGGTCTGGAAGGCCAGGCGGAAATAGCGTGTGTCCGGCAATTCCCGCGCTCCTTTCGCCGCCGATCGGGCGGCGCGACCTATTGTGCCAGACCCGCGGGGACCGGCGCTATGGGCGGGACCGGCAACGCCTCACCCGGTGGCCCCCACCCACCGGCGCCGACCCGCATCCCTACCGGGCCGGGCGCAACCTTATGTAACGGCACAACTCTTGCAAACAGACCCTTGCTTTGGGGTTCCAAGACCATCCTCCTCAGAGCAGCCACGGGGCGGGAGCGCTGGCTGGCTCGCGCCCCTTCTTCATGTCCGCCGGCCCCCACACGCGGGTCGCCCGGCTGTTCCGGGTTGCCGCGGCGGGGCGCGATCCACTATCCTGATAGTGCGATTCTCGGCCGCCCGGCGCCGGGGCGGCGAACTGGAAAGAATGATCGATGCGCCAAGACCGTTGCCGCCCCCTCCTCGCCATTCTAGCCCTCGTCCTGTTCCTGACCGCCTGTGGCGGCGACGCGACCCCGACCGCCACGGTCCAACCGACCGCCGTTCCACAGGCCGCGGCGGCAGCGACCGCGCCGAACACGCCGGCGATCACCCCGTCACCGACGATGCCGCCCCCGAGCCCGACCGCGACGGTCGCCCCGTCGCCGACCGCGGCGAGCAGCCCCACGGCGGCCGTGCCGGCGCCGACGGTGGCCCCCACCCCGACGCCCGAACCGGTGCCGACCGCGACGCCCGCGCCGGCAACGCGCGCCGGGCTGCCGGTGCGCCTCAGGATACCGGCGATCAAGGTCGACGCCGCGGTCGAGCAGGTCGGGCTGACCTCGGAGGGCGCGATGGACGTGCCGAAGGAGTACGCCAACGTCGGCTGGTTCAACCAGCGGGCGCGGCCCGGGGAGCCGGGCAATGCCGTCGTCGCCGGGCACGTCGACTCGAAGACCGGCAAGGCCGTCTTCTGGAATGTGAAGAAGCTCAAGCCCGGCGACGAGATCGTCGTCGCCGGCGACGACGGCGTCGAGCGCCGGTTCGTCGTCGAGAGCAGCGAGCTGTACAAAGGGCAAGAGGCGCCGCTGGGTCGCATCTTCGGGCCGACGTCGGACACCCGCCTGACGCTGATCACCTGCGAGGGGGTCTTCGACCGGCGGGCACAGGAGTACGACAGCCGACGCGTGATCTACGCGAAGGCGGCTTCCTGACGGCCCAGCGGGCGCCGCGGGGCAAGCAGCCGTTGCCGGCCCTGCGCGGGCGCGGCCGGCTGAGCGAAAGTATGGGATCATGGAGAAAGCCGACTACCGCGTGCATCTCTGCTGCGGCCCGACCTGCACCCGATTCGGCCCGAAAGAGCTGCTGACCGCGCTGGAAGAGGAGATCGAGGCCCAGGGGCTGGGGGGCCGCGTGTCGATCCAGCTCAGCGCCTGCCGCAACCGCTGCGAGCAGAGCCCCTCGCTGAACGTCTATCCGGGGCCGGTCTTCTACAACCGCCTCACGCCCGACGGCGTGCGCCGCATCGTGCGCCAGCACCTGACCGGCGGCGAGCCGGTCGCCGAGTTCCTCTTCCGGCCGGGCCTGAAGCCGACCGTGCCGCCGGGGTCCGGCCCACCCCGCCCGGCCGCCCGGCCGCCGGAGCGCAAGCGCCGCTGGTGGTGAGCGGCCGGTGGGCAAACCCGCGATCTGCGGTGGCGGATTCGCCGCGGCCTGACTGGTAAGCGAAAGGACGAGCAGGAGCGATGCGCCACGATCGACGCCGGATCCTCTCCATCGTGCTGACGGCGCTCCTGCTGCTCGGCGGCTGCGGCCAGGGCGCCGCGTCGAGCGCCACGGCGGTCCCGACCGCCGCCCAGCCCAGCCCGACCGTCGCACAGCCGGCGCCGACCGCGCCGGTGGTCCCCGCCACGCCGACCGCCGGCGCGCTGCCGACGAACCCGTCGCCCGCCCCCACGCCGCCCGCCGCGCCCAGCCCCACGACGGCCGCCCCCGCGCCGGTGGCGGCGCCGACCGCGCCCCCAACCGCGACCCCGGCGCCGCGCGCCGGCCTGCCGGTGCGGCTGAAGATCCCGACCCTCCGGGTGGACGCGGCGGTCGAATACGTCGGGTTGACGCCGGAGGGCGCGATGGACGTGCCGAAGGATTACGATAACACCGCGTGGTACGAACCTGGGACGCGCCCCGGTGAGCCGGGGAACGCGGTGATCGCGGGGCATGTTGACTCGCAGACGGGCAAGGCCGTCTTCTGGGATCTGGGCACGCTCAAGCCGGGCGATGAGGTCATCGTCGCCGGCGCTGACGGCGTCGAGCGCCGGTTCGCGGTGCGCGCCATCGAGGCGTATCGGCGCGCGGACGCGCCGCTGGGTCGCATCTTCGGCCCGACGTCGAGCGCGCGCCTGAACCTGATCACCTGCGACCCGGAGAGCGGGTTCGACCGGGCGCGCAGGGAGTACGGCGGCAACATCGTCGTCTACACCGAGGCCATCCCCTGAGCCGGGCGCCGGCCGAGGTGGGCCAGGGAGGCGCCGCGGCGGGGCCGCGATGGGCCGCGCGCCATCTTCGGACCGTGAGGAGGAACGATGAGCGAGACGAACGCGGCGCGGGTCGGGGCGGGGCGCACGGCGGCCCTCTACGCCGCGCGCCCGAGGCGTACGAGCACAACCGGACGACGATCGAGGAACAACTAGCCGCCGGGCGCGCGCTGGCGGAGGGGCTCGGCTATACCGTCAGCGACGCCGCGACGTTCAGCGACGCCACACCGGGGACGACGGCGGCGCGCCCGGGCCTGACGGCGCTGATCGGCCTGGTCGCCAAGCGGGAGGCCGACGCGCTCATCGTCCACACCCTGGACCGCCTCGGCAAGCCCGAGAGCGAGTTGCTGGAGGCCCTGCTGAAGCAGTTGCGCCAGCGCGGGGTGCCGGTCTACCTGGCGAAGACGCCGCGCGGCTACGGCTACGATCCGGCCAGCGGCAAGCTGATCCACGACGCGGCGGAGGTCGCCGCCGCGAACCGCGAGGACTGGCGCCGGCCGGACTACATCCTCGTCCCCTACGAGGACAACCCCGACAAGTTCATCGCCTTCCCGCGCGACGAGGCCGCGCCGGGGGCTCCGAGGGCTGAACGCCGCCGCGGCGGCGTTGCCATCCAAAGGGGCCACCTGGCTATGTTCGTCGCCGCGCGCGAGGGGCGGCATGGTCATGAAGCCGGTGACGCTCTACACCGCGCTGGACATCGAGGAGTGCCGGAGGCGGCTGCGGGCGGAATTCCCCCATCCGCGGCGGGCGCTGAACCAGGCCGTTTCGGACCCGGATCTCAGGGGCAGCCTGTCAGGCCATACCGTCGTCATCGGCTTGTGGCGCGCGCAAGTGGCGGGACTGTTCGCGCTCGGCAGCGTGACGCTGGTGCTGCCACGGGCGTTCACCGTGCACCTGTACGCGGTGGGCAACGGCACCCGGATTATCGGCCGCTACAGCGCGGAACGGGGAGCGTACATCGCGGTGGTCCGGACGCTCCTGCTCTGTCTCACGGCGGTGGTCGGCATCATCATTCTGGTCATCGGGAGCATCAGCTTGGCGCGGGGTGGCGGTGAGGGTTGGCTGATCCTGGCCTGGGGGGGAGTACTCGCGTTTGGTGCTCTCCTCCTGCTCAAGCCGGACGACCGCCGGTCCCGCCGGGAACAGGAGCGCATCGTCCGCTTCCTGGAGCGTGTGCTCGAAGCCGAGCGCGTTGGCGCGGCGGACGACGACCGGGCGGCAGCCGCCGGTGGGGACATAGGCCGCAGCGCCCGAGGCAGCAGTGCCGAGGTGAGCAACGAGATGTCGCTCCGCAGCATGGCAGGCCGGATCCGGCACGCGACGGGGAAGAACAGGTGGGGCAAGCAAACGGGGGCCGGGTCCAGCGGGCCCGGCCCCCCATCAGTCGGTCAAGGGATGGTTAGACGATCGCCTCCTGGGTCTGGGTGTCGAAGATGTGCATGTGCGTCATGTTGAACGCCAGCGGCACGATGTCGCCCGTCCGCACGCGGGCGCGCGGGTCGACGCGGGCGACGAAGATGTCGGTGGTGCGGGTCTCGTTCTCGTCCTGCTCCTCGGCGACGAGCTGGCCGACCCCGTTGGTGTGGGTAGCCGCGCTGGCGTGCAACTGGATCTCGCTGCCGAGCGGCTCGAGGACCTCGACGCGCGACTCGACGACGTTGTCGCGCCAGTCGGGCTCGGCGAAGTCCTGCAGCTCGATGTCCTCGGGGCGGATGCCGAAGATGATCGGGTTGCCCCGCATCTGCGCGACCTGCCGCTCGTGGTCCCGCGGGACGCGCAGCCGCAGCCCGTTATCGTCGGCGACGTAGAGCGCCTCGCCGTCGGTGTCGACGCGCGCCTGCATGAAGTTCATCGACGGGGAGCCGATGAAGCCGGCGACGAACATGTTCGACGGGTTGTCGTAGAGGTTCTGCGGCGTGTCGAACTGCTGCAGCACGCCGTCGCGCATGACCGCGATCCGGTCGCCCATCGTCAGCGCCTCGACCTGGTCGTGGGTGACGTAGATGGTGGTGACGCCGAGGCGGCGGTGCAGCTTCTGGATCTCGGCGCGCGTCTGCACCCGCAGCTTGGCGTCGAGGTTGGAGAGGGGCTCGTCCATCAGGAAGGCGGCCGGCTCGCGCACGATCGCGCGGCCGAGGGCGACGCGCTGGCGCTGCCCGCCGGAGAGGGCCTTCGGGCGGCGCTTGAGGTAGGGGGTGATGCCGAGGATCTCGGCCGCCTCCTTCACGCGCCGGTCGATCTCGCCCTTGTTGATACGGCGCAGCTTGAGGGCGAAGGCCATGTTGTCGTAGACGCTCATGTGCGGGTAGAGCGCGTAGTTCTGGAAGACCATCGCGATGTCGCGGTCGCGCGGCGGCACGTCGTTGACGCGGCGGTCGCCGATGTAGATGCTGCCGTCGCTGATCTCCTCCAGCCCGGCCAGCATGCGGAGCGCCGTCGTCTTGCCGCAGCCGGACGGCCCGACCAGCACCAGGAACTCGGCGTCCTCGATGTCGAGGTTCAGATCATTGACGGCGGTCACCTCGTCGAAGCGCTTGTAGACGTTCTCGAAGACAACTCGGGCCATTGCTTCCTCCATGCACTCTCCACACCCGGGGCCACCGGCCACAATCGGCTCGGTCGTTCCCGCGCGTGGTCCAGCCCACCACTCCGGTGTCGCGTCCCGCCATCCCCGGGCCGTCCGGGGACGGGACTATGGAGAGTCTGCTGTCACGATTGTAGCACATGGACGCGGGGGACGGAACAGGGTGCGACGCGCGGGACGGGCCTCGCGGCGGTTTCCGCCACGGTCGCCCTCACGCTGGCGAACGCGCCGGTCGGGCGCTAGAATCGTCGGGAGGAGCGGCCAACGTGACCTGGCCGGGGCGGCGGACACCCGAGGGGGGGGCGATGGCGACGCGACCGATCGTGCTCGGCCACGAGTTCGATCTGCTGCACGACGACGACGAGGAGACGGTCGTGGGGACGCCGCTGCATCAGGGCGCGATCGTCGCGCTGGACACCGGCCTGAACCTCTGCGCGCGCCGGCGCGGCCTGCCCTGGTTCGTCGGGAACCAGCAGCCGATCCTGATCCCGCGCGCGGGCTACGGGCCGCCGCGCCGGCTCCTCCCCGACATCTGGGTCCACCCGACCCTCACCCCCGCCGGGCGGAGCCCGCTCCTCCTCGCCGCCGACGACCCGCCGGCCCTCGTGATCGAGGTCGCCAACCCGTCGACCGTGGCGCGCGACGTCGACCCGGCGTGGCCGGGGAACAAAGTACGGGCGTACGAGGCGCTGGGGGTGGCCGAGTACCTGGTGTTCGACCCGGTCGGCGACCTCCTCGCGGGGCCGGTGCGGGCCTGGCGCGCGAGGGCCGGCGGCTTCGTCCTGTGGGAACCCGACGCCGCGGGCCGCTGGGTCAGCGCCGCGCTCGGCGTCGCCTTCCAGCCGCAGGGGCTGCTGCTGCGCGTCTACGACCAGGACGGCCGCCTGGTGCCGACGCTCGACGAGCAGGACGCCCGGATCGCCGCACTGGAGGAGGACGTGCGGCGCTTGCGCGGCGCTGCGGGGGGCGCGGCGGCCGTCGGCCTCGCCGTCGCCGTCGACGGCGCCGGCGCCCCACCCGCCGGCCTGCCGCGGCCCCCGCGCCGGTGACGGCGCCCGGCGGGGGCGGGCGGGGGCGGGCGCGGCGGATGGCGCGCTACTCAGCGCCGACCGGTTGCCCGACAGCGGGAAATCCGCCCCCCGACGCTGGGCAATCGCCCCGGTATCCCGCCGTTCCGCCCCTACGCGCCGCGCACGGCATTCGGTCGCGTGACCGCGCCCTCCGCCGCCGACGACACCAGCGCGGCGTACTTGGCGAAGACGCCGCCGGTGTAACGCGGCGGGGGCGGCGTCCAGCCGGCGAGGCGCGCGGCGATCTCGTCGTCCGTGAGCTCGACGGCGAGGCGGCGGCCCTCGATGTCGATCGTGATCGGGTCGCCCTCGCGCAGCGCGGCGATCGGGCCGCCGCGCGCCGCCTCCGGCGCGACGTGGCCGATCATCAGGCCGCGGGTCGCGCCGGAGAAGCGCCCGTCGGTGAGGAGCGCGACCGACTCACCCAGCCCGGCCCCGACGATCGCCGAGGTCACGCCGAGCATCTCGCGCATGCCGGGGCCGCCGCTCGGCCCCTCGTAGCGGATCACCACCGTGTCGCCCGGCCGGATGCCGCCGCCGGTGACCGCCGCCATCGCATCCTCCTCGCGGTCGAAGATGCGCGCGGGGCCGCGGTGGAAGGCGCGCTCGTGCCCGGCGACCTTGACCACGCTCCCCTCCGGCGCCAGGTTGCCCTTGAGGATCACCAGCCCGCCGGTCGGCTTGAGCGCCCGCTCGACCGGGGCGATCACGTCCTGGCCCGGCGTCTCGACCGCCCCCGCGGCCTCCTCCTCCAGCGTGCGCCCGGAGACGGTGCGCTGCGAGCCGTCCACCAGCCCCGCGTTGACCAGCCGCTGCGCCAGGAGCTGCACGCCCCCGGCCCGGTCCACGTCGGCGGCGGTGTAGCGCCCGCCCGGCTTGAGGTCGGCGATCAGCGGGGTGCGGGCGCTGACCAGGTCGAAGTCCTCGATTTCGAGCGGCACGCCGAGCTCGCGCGCCAGCGCCAGCAGGTGCAGCACGACGTTGGTCGAGCCGCCAGAGGCCGCCGCGGCGGCGATGCCGTTCTCGAAGGCGGTGCGGGTGAGGATGTCCGACGGCCGGAGGCCCCGGTGCAGCAGCTCCATGATCAGGCCCCCGGCGCGCTCGCCGACCGCGTCCTTGCGCGGATCGACCGCCGGCGGGCTGGCGCTGCCGAGCGGCGAGAGGCCCATCACCTCGAAGACCGTCGCCATGGTGTTGGCGGTGAACTGCCCGCCGCAGGCGCCGGCGCCGGGGCTGGCGACCCCCTCCAGCTCGCGCAGGTCGTCCTCGGTCATCCGCCCCGCCGCGACCGCGCCGATCGCCTCGAAGACGTCGACGATCGTCACGTCGCGCCCGCGGAAGTGGCCCGGCATGATCGTGCCGCCGTAGATGATCATGCTCGGCACGTCGAGGCGGGCGAGGCCCATCGCGCAGCCAGGGAGGGTCTTGTCGCAGGCCGCCAGCGCCACCACCGCGTCGAACATGTGGCCGCGCCCGACCAGTTCGATCGAGTCGGCGATGATCTCGCGGCTGACCAGCGAGGCTTTCATCCCCTCGGTGCCCATCGTGATGCCGTCGCTGATCGCGATCGTGTTGAACTCCATCGGCGTGCCGCCCGCCGCGCGGATGCCCTCCTTGACCCTGCCCGCGAGGCGGCGCAGGTTGAGGTTGCAGGGCATCGTCTCGATCCAGGTGTTGGCGACGCCGATGATCGGCTTGGCCAGATCCTCGTCGCCGAAGCCCATCCCCTTGAGGTAGGCGCGGGCGGCGGCCCGGTCGCGCCCCTCCAGCAGGGTGCGGCTGCGGTGCTTCGGGTCGAACGGCTCGTGCCCGTTGGCGGTCATGGGGCGTCCTCCTCGTCGTAACTGGGTGTGATCGGCGGGTTTGGTGTAGCCTACAAGGTTTTCGCCAGCGGTCAAGCGGGCCGCCGGCGCACGCGGGCCGGCGCGATCCCGCGGTGCGGCTACACGGCCTCACCCCGGGCTCTCCACTTGACCGATTTGGGCCGGGCGCGGTAGGGGGCGCTGGGGGCCGGCGCGGCCGCGTCGCGCCGGCCTCGCGGGGGGACACCGCCCCCACCGGGCGATCGGAGCGGCCGCCCTTTCACGGGTGCGCTTGCGCCCCTATCGCCGGATCAGGGCGCTGCTGTGGGTCGTTGGGAGGGGCGGGTTTCCGCCCGCCCCTCCGGGGACCGCTGGGAGATCGGCGCGATCCACCCTTCCCGACCGGCCGCGGAGGCTTTACCCGCCGGGCCATCGCCTGCGGATGTTCAAGGGAGGTTCGGCAACTGCGCGACGCTCCCCTTCAGCGGTGCCCCCCCTCCTCTGCTTTCGTCGCGTTGGCGGCGGTCGCCGGCGTCGTGCCGCGCGCTGCCCGCGGCGCGATCATTTCCAGTATGGTCAGCGGCTTCGGTAGCGGATCCTGCCAGAGCCAGTCGGGGCGCAGCCAAAAGCCGGGCAGCACCGCCGAATGGTAGCGGCCCTCGGCGTCCGCGACGATCGGGTCATACTTCCCCCGCGCGTTCAGCCGCCAGAAGTCGGCCCGTTCCTGGCTGGGGCGCGGATCGAACAGCCAGTACTCGGCCACGCCCGCCTCCTGATACTCGTAGAACTTCTCCGCCCGATCGCGGTTGAGGCTGCTATCGGAGAGGATCTCGATGACCAGATCGGCCGGACCGTCGAGGCGCTCCTCCGTTAGCCGGGCGGCGTGCTCGCGGGCGACGAACAGCAGGTCCGGCTCGCGAGACACCTTGCCCTCCAGGATACGCATCTCGAAGGGCGCGACGAACAGCTCGCCGAGATCGAAGAGGTCAATATACTCCGACACCAAGCGGCTTAGGAAGCGAACGATGCGCTGATGAATCCTCTTCGGCGGCATGAAAATGATCGCCTCCCCGTTGACCCACTCGGCATGGGCGTCCTCATCCACGCACGTCAGAAACTCCTCGTAGGTCATCGGGAGCCGCCGTTCCTCGTGAGTTGGTGGCGCGACTGTCGGCTGTGCCATGGGATGCTCCTGTCAGCCAAGCATGAGGGCCACTCTGCCTTGCCATCATACGGCACCGCCGCACGGCAAGCAAAACGCTTGCCGCCGTCCGCGGACGGCGGCGGGGAGCGTGGGGGAAGAGACCATCAACCGGCCGGGGTCGCCCCGTCGGTCAGCAGCACCCGCCAACCGCGCGCCAGGGCGACGCGCCGGAGGCGGATGTCGGGGTGGACGGCGACGGGGGTCTGGCTCAATTCGAGCATCGGCAGGTCGGCCAGCGTGTCGCCATAGGCGACGGCCGGCGTGGCGCCGCCGAGGAAGGCGCGCAGCCGCGCGGCCTTGGCCCGGTCGGTGTTGACCGCCCCGGCGACGCCCCCACCGCCCGGCGCCAGCGGCGTCCCGACCGCCTCCGCGCCGATCCGCCGGGCGAAGGCCTCCAGCACCGGCTGGTAGGTCCCCGAGGCCAGCACGACCCGGCTGCCCGCCCGCCGGTGCCGCTCGAGTTCGGCCAGGACGCCCGCGCGCCGCTTCGGCCACAATTCGTGCTCGACCACCCACTCCGCCAGCCGGCCCAGCTCGCCCGGCGCCAGGCGGGCGAACAGCCGCGACAGGTCCGCGATCCAGCGGTCGCGGAAGGCGCGCTCGTCGCGCAGGCGGGCCTTGACCGGCGCCACCCCAGGCAGGTGGGTCAGCAGGAAGCGCCGGTAGGCAAGCGCCTGACCGTGCCGCAGCAGGTAGCGCCCGACCCCCTTCCAGGTCTCGCCGACCGTCAGCGTGCCCTCCAGGTCCGATGCCACGACCGTCATCGTCGCCTGTCCCCCCCTCAACCAGGCCCCCGGCCCGCCGGCGACGGGCCGGGGGCGAAGTCGCTCAGCCGCAGGCGCAGTTGATACTCGCCGTCCCGCAGCCGCACCGACGCACCTGGGAAGAGCGCGCCGACCAGCCCCAGGAGCGGGCGGTTGTCGCCGAGCGCCGTGCCGGTGAACTGGCCGATCCGCCGCCGGCCCGCCGCGGCGACCAGCCGCGCCACCAGCAGCCGCCCGACCCCGCGCCGCTGCCAGGCGTCCTCCACGACGATCGCCAGTTCGGCATCGGACCCGCCGCCCGCCCCCGGCGGCGTCAGCCGGTCGTAGCGCGCGACGCCGACGATCTCGTCCCCGATCAGCGCGACCGTGGCGTAGCGGTCGTAGAGGTCGGCCCAGATCAGGCAGCCCGGCCCCCGCTCGGGCGGCGCCGTCAGCGGCGCGTGGAACCGGCGGTAGATCGTCGCCGGCGACAGCCGGTAGAACATCCGGCGCAGCCGCGCGGCGTCGTCGCGCCGGACGGGGCGCAGCCGGAGGGGCGACCCATCGGCCAGCAGGACCGTCTCGGCCGGCTCGGGTTCAACGATCGGAGAGCGGATCGGGAGTGCGGGCGCGGTCGTCGGCGGCATCGCGGGCCTCCCCTGGGCGGCAGAGCCGGGTGATCGCCCGGCGCGGCGATCGGCGGCGCGGCCGTCAGGCGCCCTCCTGCCCCGCCCCCCGGCGGAAGATCAGGCAGGTCGTGGTGGCGTGGGCGTAGAGCTTGCCCGCCGCGTCGACCAGGCGCGCCTCGGCGGTGGCGACCCGCCCGCCGACGTGGATCGTCCGCCCCTCGCAGCGCACCAGGCCGGTCTCGCGCGTCAGCGGGCGCACCAGGTTGACCTTCAACTCCAGCGTGGTGTAGCCCGCCCCGCCGGCAGCGTCGAGTGGACCGCGCAGCCCATCGCCGAGTCGCAGATCGTGCAGGCCAGCCCGCCGTGGACGACGCCGATCGGGTTGTAGTGGTACTCCGCCGGCTCGACCGTGAAGACGACGCGCCCCTCCTCGACCTCCGCGATCCGCAGGTCCAGCAGCGCGGCGATCGGCGGCCCCGGCAGCTCGCCCCGCGCCATCGCGCGCAGGTATTCGATGCCGGCCATCGTCTGCGCCGCCCTGGCGCCGATCAGCGGGTCGTCCCAGGTGATCGTGCGGCTGCGCCGCCCGGCCCCGGTCGTGCTCATCCTGGTCGCTCCTCGCTACAGGCCGTCGAGAGGATCGCCGCTCGCCCGTCGGTCAGCGCCGGGCGAGCGATTCGAGGTGCCGGGTCAGGTGCTCGACGGCGCGGTCCATGTAGGCCGGGTCGCGGTAGAGCCGGCTGAGCATCACCGCGCCCTCCAGGGTGGCGGCGATGGTGCTCGCCAGCGCCCGCGCGTCGGTGTCGGGGCGCAGCTCGCCCGACCGCACCCCCGCCTTGACCGTGCCGCCGATCAGCCGGAGCCACTCGGTCATCGCCGCCGCGCGCGGGCGCGCAGGGCCGGGTGCGCGTCGTCCGCCTCGATCGCGGTGTTCAGCACCGGGCAGCCCCCCGGCAGGGGCGAGGCGTCATCCAGGTCGGCGAGGCCGCGGAAGACGCCGATGATGGCGAGCAGGCGCTCGACGGCGCCCTCCTTGCCGGCCAGTGCCGCCCGGAACCGCTCGCCGATCAGCCCGACCGAATAGTCGAACGCGGCCAGCGCCAGCGCCTCCTTGCCGGCGAAGTGGTTGTAGATGCCCCCCTTCTCCAGCCCCGTCTCGCGCGTCAGGTCGCTCATCGCCGCGCCGAAGTAGCCCTGGGTGTTGAACACCCCGGCCGCGCGCTCGAGGATCATCCGCCTGGTCCGCTCGCCCTTCGCCACTGGATCGCCGCCCCTCCTGAAATAAGACCGACCGGTCGGTCTTATCCTACGCCCGCTGCCGCCGCTTGTCAAGCGGGTCGCGCCGCATCGCCGCCCGCCCGGCGGGGGCCTGGCACCGTGGGGATTGACGTTCCTCCCCTGGTGGCGGATCATTGGCCCGTTGGCCGGCCGCCGCCGCTTCCCAACCTCAGCTACCGAGGCGGCAAAGCCACCGACCGGTTCCCGCGGCCAGGGGAACCGCACTGATTGCGTCCGCCCGACGCCTGACGGCCTCGCCGCTCGCGCGGCCGGCCGTCGCCAGGCACAGGGACAATCCAGAGGAGGGACGATGACCGCGCACGCCGTAATCGGCAAATCGATCGCCCGCGTCGACGGCCGCGACAAGGTCACCGGCCAGACCCGCTACACCGGCGACCTCCGCCTGCCCGGCATGCTCTGGGCCAAGCCGGTCCTCAGCCAGCACGCCCGCGCCCAGATCACCGGCATCGACACCGCCGCCGCCCGCGCGATCCCCGGCGTCGTCGACGTCGTCACGGCCGCGGACGTGCTGGCGGTCGCGCCGAACGCCAGGGAGCAGATGCTGCTGGCGATCGACCGCGTCAACTTCTACGGCCAGCCGGTCGCCGTCGTCCTCGGCGAGACCGAGGCCGCGGCCGAGGAGGGCGCGGCGGCCGTCGCCGTGGCCTACGAGGAGCTGCCCGCGGCGGTCGAGACGCTGGCCGCGATGGACACCAACGCGCCGACGGTCAAGGAGGCGCCCGAGGCCGACGACGAGACCGCCGGGATGCACGCCACCGTCGAGGGGGGCGCGGAGCAGCCGAAGCGCGAGCTGCCCGCCAACGTCAGCAACTCGGTCCGCTTCGAGCGCGGCGATGTCGCCGCCGGCTTCGCCGCCGCCGACCACATCGTCGAGCGCACCTACCGCACGATGCGCGTCCACCAGAGTTACATCGAGCCGCAGTCGGCGGTCGCCGCGGTCGACCCCTTCGGCAACCTCCAGATCTGGAGCTCGACCCAGGCGATGTTCTACGTCCGCTCGGCGACCGCCCGCGCGCTCGGCCGCCCCGAGACCGAGGTCAAGGCGACCGGGATGCCGGTCGGCGGCGGCTTCGGCGCGAAGTTCATGCGCCTGGAGCCCCTCACCGCCGCGCTGGCCCTCAAGACCGGCCGCCCGGTCCGCCTCGTCCTCGACCGCACCGACGACTACCTCAGCACCACCCCCGCGCCCGAGTCGATCATCGAGCTGAAGACCGGCGTCACCAACGACGGCCTGATCACCGCGATCCAGGCGCGGGTGATCATGGACGGCGGCGCGAACGGGGGTTCGCCGATGAGCGTCGCCTGCCTGCTCCTCGGCGGCTACTACCGCACCGATAATCTCCTCGTGGAGGGCTACGAGGTCCTCACCAACAAGCCGAACCCCGGCGCCTACCGCGCGCCCGGCGCCCCGCAGGGTACCTTCGCGATCGAGTCGAACGTCGCGGAGATGGCCGCGGCGGTCGGCCAGGACCCGATCGAGTTCCGCCTCAAGAACTGCGCGGTCGAGGGCGATCCCCTGCCGAACGGCCAGCCCTGGCCGAGCATCGGCCTCAAGGAATGTCTCGAACAGTTGCGCGACCACCCCGCCTACCGCGAGTGGCGGAGCGACGGCCGCGGCGAGGGGGTCGGCGTGGCGATCGGCGGCTGGCTGATGGGCGTCGAGCCCTCCGCCGCCACCTGCCGCCTCAACGCCGACGGCACCCTTACCGTCCTGCTCGGCGCGCAGGACATCAGCGGCACCTACACCGGCTTCACCCAGCTCGCCGCCGAGGCGTTCGGGATGCCCCTCGACCGGATCAAGGTCATCGCCGGCGACAGCGACGCCGCGCCCTACGCCGGCGGCGCGGGCGGCAGCAAGATCACCTACACCGTCGGTCCCTCGGTGATCCAGGCGGCGCAGGACGCGCGCCGGCAGGTCATCGAGATCGCCGCCGACATGCTCGAAGCGGCGGCCGAGGATCTCGAGATCGCCGATGGCGAGGTGCGCGTCAAGGGCGCCCCCGACCAGAAGCGCACGATCGCCGAGATCGCGCAGTCGGGGATGCGCTTCGGCGGCAAGTACAAGCCGGTCACCGGCATGGGCCAGACGGCGACGGTCGAGCGCGCCCCCGGCTTCGCCGCGCACCTCGTCCGCGTCCGGGTGGACCCCGAGACCGGGCAGACCGCCCTGACCGGCTACATCGCGGCCCAGGATGTCGGCTTCGCGATTAACCCCGAGGAGGTCATCGGCCAGATCCGCGGCGGCGTGGCGCAGGGGATCGGCTGGGCGATACTGGAGGGGATGGTCTACGACGAGGAAGGGCGGCTGCAGAACCCCTCGCTCCTCGACTACGCCCTGCCGAACGCCGAGAACGTCCCGCCGGTCGAGACGGTGCTGGTCGAGAAGCCGGCCCAGTGGGGGCCGTTCGGGGCCAAGGGGGTCGGCGAGCCGCCGGTCATCCCCGGCGCCGCGGCGATCGCCAACGCCATCTCGGCCGCCGTCGGCACGCGCGTCACCGAACTGCCGATCACCCCCGAGCGCCTGATCACCGCGATGCGGAACGGCGCGGGCGGGAACGGCGCCGTGCGGTAAGCAAACGCCCCCGGTCCCGCTTGAGGGACCGGGGGCGACCCCTCCGGGTACGCGCCCTGGGCATGCGCGACGGCAGGCACTCCCCGGACGCAGGAGGAAGGGGTGACGCCAACCACCGCACCAGTGACGCGGCATCGCTTCACCGTGGAGGACTACCAGCGGATGGCGGAGGCCGGCATCCTGACGGAGGACGACCGGGTCGAACTGATCGCCGGGAACGTGGTGGATCGCGGCCCGATCGATGTCCCGCACAGCGGCTGCGTCACCGCCCTGACCGATGTACTCCGGGAACTGGTCGGACCACGGGTCAGCCTGCATGTCCAGAACCCGATCCGCCTGGGCAACGATTCCATGCCGCGGCCCGATCTGGCTCTCCTCGAGCGCGGTCGCTACCAGCGGCGGCACCCGACGCCCGACGACATCCTACTGGTGATCGAAGTGTCGGACTCGTCGCGCGACTACGACCGCAACACGAAGCTGCCCCTCTACGCGGCAGCGGGCATCCGCGAAGCCTGGATCGTCGACCTGGTCGCCGAGGTCATCGAGCGGTACACGGAGCCGCGGGAAGGGCGCTACCAGCAGGTCGCCCGCGCCGGGCGCGGCGAGGCCATCACCTCGGCCGTCCTACCTGCCATCGTCGTCCCGGTGGACGACATCCTCCCGTAGGGCCGTTCTCGAAAAGGATGCAGCACGCCTCGGCGGCGTTCGTAGGGGCGTTCAACTGAACGCCCAACACCCTGCCCAGGCACCCGCTCAACCATTGGGCAAAACACGCTAAATCCCCGCCTTCCCCCCTGTCAATCCGGGATGAGGTCATACCCCGCCCGCCTTCGCTGGCCTCGCCAGGGGCAGCCCCGGCGCGCGGCCGTCGCCTTGCCGCCCTCCGCGTCGCCCTGATGCCGATTCACCCTCACCCGCAAGGCGCGCAGCACTCGCCCCCGCCACCCTTGCGTCGCCTGGCGCACGGGTTCACGCCCCACTTGCGTGTTACGTGGAATCATGCTAGTCTGGAAGCGCGAGTTACATGATGCTGCTGGCGAACCTCAACGGAGCGGGGCGTTGCGGGCGGTGGCACCGGTGCGGTGGCGGTAAGATAGCGGCCCAGCGCCGGCACCGGCCCGCTGGAGGATCGAGGCAGGAGACGCCCGATGTCGCTGCGCGCCCCGATCGTCTACTGCCTGCCGGAGGACACCGCCCGCGTGGCGCGCGCCGCCTTCCCGAAAGGCAACGCCTACCTGCGTGTGGCCGATGCGCTCGGGCCGATCTATACCAACCCGGCAGTTCGCGGATCTCTTCCCCAAGGAGGGCCAACCGGCCGTCGCCCCCGCGCAGTTGGCGTTGGTGACGATCTTCCCGTTCGCGGAAGGGCTCGCCGACTGCCAGGCCGCCGACGCGGTGCGGGGGCGCATCGACTGGAAGTACGCGCTGTGCCTGCCCCTCGAGGATGCCGGCTTCGACGCCTCGGTCCTGAGCGAATTTCGTGACCGGCTGTTAGCCAGCGAGGCGGAGGCGCGGCTCTTCGACACGCTGCTCGGCGTCCTCCGGGAGCAGGGGCTGGTCAAGGCGCGCGGCCGGCTGCGCGCCGATTCGACGCGCGTCCTCGCCGCGATCCAGGTGCTCAACCGGTTGGAACTGGTCGGCGAGACGCTCCGCCACGCGCTGAACACCCTGGCCGCAGTCGTCCCTGAGTGGCTCCAGTCCTGGGTGCCGGCGGACTGGTTCGACCGCTACGGCCACCGCTTCAACGAGTACCGGCTGCCCGAGGGGCTGGCTGCACGGACCGCCCTCGCCGAGCAGATCGGCGCCGACGGCCGGCGCCTGCTCGAGGCGATCTACGCCGCTGAGGCGCCGGCCTGGTTCCGCGAGGTGCCGGCCGTCGAGACCCTGCGGCGGGCCTGGGTGCAGCAGTTCTACGCCGGGGAGCCGATCCGCTGGCGCGAGGCCAGGACTTGCCGCCCGCCGCCGTGCTGATCAGTACGCCATACGACCCCGAGGCGCGCTACAGTTGCAAGCGCGCAACCAGCTGGACGGGCGACAAAGTCCACCTGACCGAGACGTGCGACGATGGCACGCCGCACCTGCTCGCCGACGTCACCACGACGCCGGCGACGACCGCCGACAACACCGTCACCGCCACCATCCAGGGCGCCTCGCGGAGCGCGAGTTGCTGCCCCGAATCCGGTTCGTGGATACCGGCTACAGCACGTCCGAGCACCTCGTCACGAGCGAGACGGAACACCGCTGCACGCTGTTCGGGCCGATCCACGAGGACTATAGCTGGCAGGCGCGGGCGAAGGCCGGCTTCGCCCAGGCCGATTTCGCGCTTGACTGGGCGGCGGAGCGCGCCACCTGCCCCCAGGGTAAGGCCAGCATGGACTGGAAACCGACGAAAGACACGGCCGGCCACGCCGTCGTGCGTATCCGCTTCGCCCCCGCCGACTGCGATCACTGCCCGGTCCGCCCGCAGTGTGTGGCGAGCACGCGCGCGCGGATGCTGCTCATCCGCCCGCAGCCGCACTACGACGCGCTCAACGCGGCGCGCCAACGGCAGCACACGCCCGAATTCAAGGCCCAGCCCACCCGCCGCGCCGGCATCGAGGGGACGGTCGCGCAAGGCGGCAGCCTGGGTGACTTGCGACGCACGCGCTACCGGGGCCTGGCGAAGACCCGCCCCCTCCACTTGCTGATTGGCACGGCGCCCAATTTCGTGCGGGCAGCGGCGTGGCTGGCAGAACGGCCCCACGCCCAGACCCGCATCGCTGCCTTCGCCAGACTAGCCCCGGCGGCCTAACCGCTCTGGCTCGCCAGGGCACACAACCCGGTTCGCCAGCAGCATCATCGGAAGTAACGATCCCTGGTAACTCTAGTTTCCGCTAACTCAGGCCGCTACGTCCAGGGAGATCGCCTGGTCAGGTGCGCTCGGCGTAGCCGACGCGGGCGACTGGCGTCGGCGTTGGCCCCAGAAGCCCTTCGGCAGGTGGGCGGTGAGGGGCGCTTTTTCGCGAAGCCGGGCGGGGAGCGGGAAGTCGTGCGGAAACGGGGTGCGCGCCAGGAGGCGCCGCAGCCGGCCGGGGGTCGGCTGGGGCCGGCGGTCCCAGAAGCCGGTGGGGACGGCGGGCGCGGTCGCCGCCGCGTAGGACAGCACCGCCCCGGCGAGCAGCGCCAGTTCCGGGAGGCGCTGGCAGGTCTCGGGGGCGTGGACGAACTGGCGGCTGGCCCCGAGCATCTGCTTCGCCGCCAGCGGCAGTTGTTCGACGGGCCAGCGGTCGCGATAGAGGGCGCGCAGCGCGCGGCGGCACGGGCAGGGGAGGTCGCGAGCACCAACGGCTCGCGGTGGCGGGGGTCGTGGAGGGCGACGATGGTGAAGGTGGGACTGGCGGCGGCCGCCTCCGGCCGCACCAGGTCGGTCCACCGCTCGGCGCGCAGGAGGGCGCCGTCCTCGCGCCACGTCTCGACCCGGTCGGGCACGGTGGCGGGGATGGCGCGGCCGCGGTAGGTGCGGGGCAAGGGGCGGACGATCCGCCCGCAGGTGGCGGGGCGCCCGCGCCCGTCGTACGGCGGCGGGGTGGCCCGCCGGGCGGTGCAGTTCTTGGCGAGCCGCACCACGTACCGGGTCGCCCCTGCCTCCTGGAGCAGCGCCACCCCGAACCCGCCGTCCAGCACCAGCGCGTCGTCGTCGGGCGCGCACCGCCGCACCGCCTCGCCCACGAGCAGGCGCGCGTGCGTGCTGGCGCGCGGGTCCCCGGCGTCCGCCCGCACGCACGCCGGCGGGCAGGCCAGGCGCTGGCCCCCGACGCTGCCCACGCGGGCGATGAGGCCCAGCGGGATGGCGGGGAGGGCTTTCCCCGCGGCGCCGTGGTAATGGGTGGTCGGACCCCGGAGTATTATATGTTGTATACACGCGGCCTGTCTACGTCAAGCCCCACGCCGGATACGATACCGCGCCGGTTCACCTGTCGCCGGCGCCGAGGCCTACGGGCACGAAGCTCCGTCCACGTCCTGGGGGTTCCCGATGGTGACGATGAGGCCGGACAGAAAGCGGCCGGGCGACGCGCTCCACGCGCTGCTCATTGAACCGAGCCGGCCGCCGTTCCCGAATCTGGTAGACGACCTCTACGATTATCTCTGGAAGCGGATCGTCAACCTCGAGTTCCCCCCCGGCGCACGGTTGTCGGACATGACCCTCGCGAAAGACCTTGGCGTGAGTCGTACGCCCATCCGCGAGGCCCTGTATCGCCTGGCCCAGGACGGCCTGGTCCGCATGAGCGCCCGGCGCGGGTTCTTCGTCGCGACCCTCGACCGGCGCGAAGCGGCCGAGATCCTGGATCTGCGCACGGCGCTGGAGGTGCTGGCGACGCGCCTGGCGACGCCGCTCCTGACGGCCGAGGAGACCGCGGTCCACGTCGAAGCCCAGCAGCGCGCGCGCGCGCACGGCACCTCGACCGACCCGGCCCATATTGAGGAGTACTTCCACGCCAATCTCCTCCTCCACGACCTGCTGCTCCAGCGTGCCGGTAACCGGAGGATGCTACAAATCCTGGCGAACCTCAAGGCGCAGTTGATAATGTTCAAGCTGCACATCGCGCGGGTACCCACGCGGCGACTCCAGGCGATCGTGGAGCACGAGCATCTCCTCGCCGCCCTCGCCACGCGGGATGCCGCCGCCGCCGCCGCCGCAATGCACGTCCACCTGCAGGGCGTCAAAGAGCGTATCCTCGAAGACTTCTTCTCGGCCGGTGACCATTTGGCGGCGGATGGCACCGCTCACATGCTCGATGGAGAGGGGGAACATGAGCGATCCATGAGTGCTCGGGGGCTGACGACCGCCGACTCCGCTTGAGCGGGCCGGTGGTCGGCGTTGCCCGTGCGTTGCGGCCTGCGGCATGTGCCGCCCGGCGTCATTTTGCCTACGAGGAGGCGCGATATGTCCGAGAAGCTCACGGTGTTCAACCCGATGGGGTATCCGTCCAAGCCGATTACCCGGCAAGCGATGGCGCCGCGCCTGGAAAGCCTGGAGGGCAAGACGATCTACCTGGTCGATGCCCGCTTCGACGACTCGGATATCCTCCTCCAGCAGATCCAGGGGTGGTTCGCCGAGCATATGCCCACGGTCAAGACCGTGTATGCGCCGATGTCGAGCGTCTACACGGAGGACGACCCGCAGACCTGGGAGGCGATCAGGGCGCACGGGGATGCGGCGCTCATCGCGGTCGGCCATTGAAGTACCTGTGCGCCGGCGGTCGCCGTGCATGGGATGACGATCGATAGCAAGTACGGGGTACCCACGGTCTCGATCCACACCGACGTCTTCAAGCGGGTGGTGCAGTCGGTCGCCCGCGTGAACGGGATGCCCCAGGCCCGGTTCGCGTTCGTCCCGCAGCCGGTGATGGGCAAGTCCGCGGCCGAGTTGCGGGCCTACGTCGACGGGAACGACCCTGTCACCGGACGGCCGTTCATGCGGGAGGTGCTCGAGGGGCTGACGCAGCCGGTGGCCGACGAGGCGCTGGGCAACCTCAAGTTCGATCGCTCGACGCCCCGCTTGGTGGAGCCGGCGACCGAGGAGTGCCTGCACCAGCTGTTCCTGGAGAACAACTGGACCGACCAGTTGCCGATCGTCCTGCCCACCGAGGAGCGGGTGGCGGCGATGCTCGCCCACACCAGCCGCAAGCCGGACGAGGTGGTCGGCCGCCTGCGCCCAACCAAGTTCCGCGAGATCTGGGAGTACACGGTCGAGAAGGTGGCGGTCAACGCGGTGATGGCCGGCGCCAAGCCCGAATACTTCCCGGTGATCCTGGCCCTGGCCGCCACCGGCGTGAGCGCGCGGGGGAGCACCACCACCTCGATGGCGGCGATGGCCGTGGTGAACGGGCCGATCCGCGAAGAGATCGGGATGAACTGGGGGATCGGGGCGATGGGCCCCTACAACCACGCCAACGCCACCATCGGGCGGGCCTACGGCCTCTTGTCCCAGAACCTCCAGGGGGGCTCGGAGCCGGGCGTGACCTACATGGGCTCGCAGGGCAACGGCTACAGCTACGGCAGCCTCACGTTCGCCGAGAACGAGGAGCGGAGCCCGTGGGCGCCGTTCCACGTCCAGCACGGGTTCCAGCCGGGCGACAGCACCGTCAGCGTCTTCACCGGCAATCGGTCGACCGCCTTCACGCTCGGCCTGCCCGAGCGGTACTGGCGCGAGCACGTCCGGAATATGCTGCGGGGGATGGACCCGTACTATCCGCCGACGTTCGTCCTCGACCCCCTCACCGCCAGGCAGTTCATCGACCGGGGCGGGTTCGACACCAAGGAGAAGCTGATCGACTGGGTCTACGAGAATGCCACGATGCCGGCGGGCGAGTACTGGGCCTATCAGAAGGTCCTGAACTACCTCTATCCGCGAGCGACGTTCGGGGAGGAGCCGTGGGCCACGAAGCTCAAGGCGGCGCCGGACGAGCACATCCCGATGTTCCGCCGCGAGGACATCGAGGTCGTCGTGGTCGGCGGCGAGACGAACGGCTACTGGCGGATCTTCGAGAACACCTACCAGAAGACCGTCTCCGTCGACGAGTGGCGCTGAGGCCGGATGTCCGGGGCGGGGGGCGTCCGCCGGACGCCCCCCGCCCCGTCGGCGGGCGCGGTGGTCGCGACGGGGCGGGCCGACTGCGAGGCGGAGTGGGAGTGACATGGAGGATCACGACGTGGTCGTCATCGGCGGTGACATCGCCGCCCTGACGGCCGGCCTCGTCGCCGCGCGCCACGGGCGCGACACGCTGGTGCTGGTCCCCGGCGTGCCCGGCGATCACCTGGCGAACATCGAGCTGATCGAGGACTTCCCCGGCTTCCCCGACGGCGTCGCCGGCTACGAACTCTGCCCGGCGGTGCAGGAGCAGGCGGCGAGCGCGGGCACCCAGTTCGCAATGGAGGCAGCCGAGCGACTGGCTGCCGACGGGGCGGATTGGCTGATTGAAACCGACGCGGGGCGCTACCGCGCACGCGCGGTCATCATCGCCGCCGGGACGCACCCGCAGTCGCTCGGCGTCCCCGGCGAGGAGCGCTGGCAGGGGAAGGGGCTCAGCCACTGCGCCAGCTGCGACGGGCCGCTCTTCCGCGGCAAGACCGTGGCGGTCGTCGGCGGCGGCGACCTCGCCCTGCAAGAGGCGCTTACCCTGGCGAAGCACGTCGCGCAGGTGTTCCTCATCGATCGCCACGACACCTTCTCCGCGCAGGAGACCTACCAGCGGCGGATCCTGGAGCAGCCGAATATCGGCGTGCAGCGCCGCGGCGTCGTGGAGGCGATCCTCGGGGATGCCACCATCACCGGCATTCGCCTGCGCGACGACGCCTCGGGGGAGACGACCGACGTCGCGGTCGACGGACTCTTCGTCTACGTCGGGGAAGATCCGAACACCGCTTTCGCGGACGGCCTCCTGCCGCTCGACGCGACCGGGCGCATCCCGACCGATGCGCTGATGCGCACGGCGCTGCCTGGGGTGTTCGCGGCCGGCGATGTCCGGCAGGGGGCGGTGGGGTTGGCCGCGGCCGCGGCCGGCGACGGCGCGGTCGCGGCGGTCGCGGCGCACCGCCACCTGTTGGAGCGGGAGCAGCAGAACACCGCGGCGTAAGCGACTTCCCCGCGTCGAGCGAGCACCAGCCCGCGCCACAGCCTGGTGGGGCCGCGGACCCCGTCAGGCCATCCTCCTGGATGGTGGGGAGAGGGGAGAGACCGAACCATGGACGATCGGCCCTCCACCGAGATTCGGGGAGCGGCGGCCCGGACGCCGGCACCGCTCCCACGCCAAGCCGATCGATCTGCCCGACCTGTGGGACCGACATCACAGATGCGGACTCCTATCGTCGACTGCGGGTCTGCGAGGTCTGCCAGCGGCACTTCCCCCTCAGCGCTACCGCACGGATCGCCCTGCTGGTCGACCACGGCTCCTTCAGGGAGCTGCACGCCGATCTCCGCTCCGCGGACCCCTGCGGTTCGCCGATCGCCTGCCCTACTCGCAGCGCCTGCAGGAGGCCCAGGAACAAACCCATCTCGACGAGGCGGCCATCACCGGCATCGCCGCGATCGACGGGCGAGAGTGCGTGCTCATCGTCCTCGACTTTGGCTTCCTCGGCGGCACGATGGGCACCGTCGTCGGCGAGAAAGTAACGCTGGTGCTGGAGCTCGCCGCCGAACGCCGGCTTCCCTGCGTCGCCGTCTGCTCGAGCGGCGGGGCGCGGATGCAGGAGGGGATGCTGTCGCTCGTGCAGATGGCGAAGACGACCGCCGCCGCGGTGCGCCTCCATGCGGCGCGGGTGCCGCTGATCGCGGTCCTGACCGACCCGACGACGGGCGGCGTCTACGCCTCGTTCGCGAACCAGGGGGACGTGATCATGGCCGAGCCGGGCGCCCTGATCGGCTTCGCCGGGCCGCGGGTCATCGAGCAGACGACCGGCGAGCGGGCGCCCGAGGGGACGCACCGCGCCGAATTCCTGCTGGAGCACGGGCTGATCGACGCGATCGTCCCCCGTGCGCGGCTGCGCGGGGCGCTCGCCACCCTGCTCGGCTTCACGGCGCGACGCTACCGTGTGGCGCGTCAGCGCACGCCGCGCCGGCACGAATCCGCGGCACCGTCGGCGCCGGACACGGTAGTCTCGGCGTGGGGCGCGGTCCAGCTGGCGCGCCATCCCGAGCGGCCCACCGCCCTCGATTACATCGGGCGCATCTGCCCCTCATTCGTCGAGCTGCACGGCGATCGCCTCTACGGCGACGACCCGGCCATCGTGGCCGGGCTCGGCGAACTCGGCGAGCGCGCGGTGATGATCATCGCCCAGGAGCGCGGGCGCGGCCCGGGGCGCGAGCGCCGCCGCGGCGGTCGCGCCTACCCGGAGGGCTATCGCAAGGCGCACCGGATGCTGCGCCTCGCCGCGCGCTGGGGCCTGCCAGTGCTGACCTTCGTCGACACGCCCGGGGCCTACCCCGGCTTCGAGGCCGAGGCGCGCGGCCTGGCGTCGGCGCTGTCCGAGTGCCTCGGCTACATGTCGGTGGTGCCGGTGCCGACGATCGCGACCGTGATCGGCGAGGGCGGCAGCGGCGGCGCGCTGGCGCTAGCGGTGGCCGACCGCATCCTGATGCAGGAAGGGGCCATCTACTCGGTGATCGCCCCAGAGGGGGCCGCGGCCATCCTCTATCGCGACGCCGGGCGCGCCGCTGAGCTGGCCTCGGCGTTGAAGCTGACCGCGCGCGACTGCGTGCAGCTGGGGGTGGTCGACGCGATCGTGCCCGAGCCGAAAGACGGGGCGCATCTCGACCCCGACGATGCCGCGACGCTCCTGCGCGCCCACCTGCTCGATGCGCTGATCGCGCTCGGGGATGCGCCCGGTCGCCGGCTGGCCGACGAGCGCTATAGGCGCTTCCGACGCATGGGGGGCGAGCTGGCGCGCTACCAGCAGCTGGTCGGCCGCGAGGTGGACGCGCTGGCGCGCCGGGTCGGGCCGGAACACCGTATCCGGGAGCGCGTCGCCCGGCTAACCGAGATCCTCGCCGCCCGGCTGCCCCACCGCGAGGGGCAGCGGTCGGAAGATGCGCACCGAACGGTCGAGCGGGCCGCTACGCCCCCGCCGCGAGCGGCCCAAGACGGCGAGGAGGAGCGTGGCCCCGCCGACGGGGGCGGACTCGTCGCGCGCGGCGGGGGCGTAGCGCGCGGATCGTGATTGCGGGAATCGCGGCGCTCCCGGTGCCGGTCGCGCGACGCCAATGCCGTCACGCGTGGCCGTCGTCCCCCGACCGGCGACGCCGGCCCGCGAGAGAGAGGAGCGGGAGTGATGTCGATCGATGCGGTGCGGGCGCTCGCCTTCGATGTCTTCGGCACCGTAGTCGACTGGCGCGGCAGCATCATCGCCGAGGGCGAGCGCCTGAATCGCACACGGGGGCTGACGGTCGATTGGGCGAGCTTCGCCGACGCCTGGCGCGGGCGCTACGCCCCCTCGATGGCGCGCGTGCGGCGCGGCGACCTGCCCTGGACGAACCTGGACGGTTTGCACCGGCTCGCGCTCGACGAGTTGCTCCCGACGTTCGGCGTCTCCGGGCTGGATGAGGCGGAGGTCGACCGGCTGCACCGCGTCTGGCACCGCCTCCGGCCGTGGCCCGACAGCGTCGCCGGGCTGACGCGCCTGCGCGAGCGCTTCATCCTCGGCACCCTCTCGAACGGCAACGTCGCGCTGCTGGTGAACATGGCGAAGGGTGCGCGCCTCCCGTGGGACGTCATCCTCTCCGCCGAACTCGTGCGCGCCTACAAGCCCGACCCGGTCGTCTACCGCTCGGCCGCCGATCTCCTCGGCTTGCGGCCGAACCAGGTGATGCTCGTCGCCGCACACCAGCAGGATCTGCGCGCCGCCGGGGCGGTCGGGCTGCGCACAGCCTTCGTGGCCCGCCCCATGGAGTTCGGCCCCGACAACCCGCCCGACCTGACACCGGACCCGGCCTTCGATCTCGTCGCCGCCGACTTCCTCGACCTGGCGCAGCAACTCGCCTGCTGACGCGGGTCGATCCGCTATGCGAGCGCCGGGGCTGGTGGCGGCGTGAGGGCCTCGATCTCTTCTCCCGCCGCCGACCCCCACCTGGGGGAGCATGCTCGGCGGGGTGCTGGCCGACGCGTTCCATCCCGCAGCACGTCCCAGGGCGTCACGATCCCCAGCGGCGGCTCGTCGGGCCGCCCGTTCCGGGTGATGACGATGGCGAAGAGGCGGGGTTGCCGGCGCCCGCCGATCGCCGCGAAGGCCTCCCGCGCCTCGAACAACGTCCGCCGGCCGCCCATGAACTCCACGGTGTCCGGCACTTCACAGGCGCAGGCGTCGCCCACGGTAACGTCGGCGATGCCGATGCTCTCCGCTTCGGCCTGCTGCTCGAGCCAGCGCGCCACCCCTTCGACGGTCAGGAGCGCCAGGCCATGACCGTCACGGACCACCACCTGCGAGTACTCGTGGTCGCGCATATAGCGCAGCGCCTCCACCAACCGCTCCTCCGTGGCGAAAACCCGGACGCTCCTCCGGAATGTCGGCAACAGCCGCCGCGGGGCCAGGGCCTTCTCGACGATCGCGGTGAACTCCAGGAGCGCCGCCTCGGAGGGTTCGGCGATGATCGTCGCTGGATAGTCGCGGTGATGGACGATCGCGTTGCGCAGGTCCGCGAACTCCTTCAACTGGTTCTCCACCGCCCGGATGGCCGCATCCTGCTGCGCGGCGCGGTTCACCATCTCGGCGAAGCTCGCCCGCTTGTCGGCGTCCGTGGTCTCCCGGAGGTGATCCGACAGGCGGTTGTAGAGGTGGATGAACCGCGCCGCCCGGTCCATGAAGAATCCCCCTGCGGTGAAAGGCCAATCAACGGTCGCCGGCCGGGCGGCCGCCCTCACGGCATGACGATGCTCGCCCGGCGCACCTCGCGGCGCTCCGACTGCTCCAGCGCCTCGTTCACGTCCTCGAAGGCGAAGTCGGTGTCCACCAGCAAGTGCCAGGGGTAGCGGTCGAGTGTGGCCGACAGAAGTTGCAGGGTCTTCAGCAGGTACCACGGCTGGTAGCGGATTACCGGGATGATCCGCACCTGGCGGCGGGTCAGGTAGCCGGGGTCGAACGGCACCGTCTGGCCGGGCGAGACGTTGCCGATCGCCACGTAGCGCCCGCCCGGCCGGACCAGCGCGATCCCCTCGCCGAACGCCGCCGGCACCCCCGTCAGCTCCATCCCGACGTCGGCCCCCCAGTCCTCGGTCAGGCGCAGTACTTCCGCCGCGCGCGCCTCGGGGGTCGGGAACTCGCGCAGATCGACGATCTCGTCCGCCCCGAACGCCTCCGCCGCCTCCAGCCGGTAGCCGACGCCGTCGATCGCGATCACCCGCGCCCCGCGCTCCTTCGCCACCGCCACCGCCGCCAGCCCCAGCCCGCCCGCGCCCTGGATGACCACCGTCTCCCCGGCGGCCAGCCCCGCCTGATCGAGGCCGTAGAGGACCTGCGACAGCGCGCAGTTGGCGAACGAGGCGATCGCGTCCGGCACGTTGTCCGGCACGCGGTAGACGTACTGGTCGGGGTGGATGCAATAGTGCGTGGCGAAGGTGCCGTGGAAGTGCGGCGCATCCTGGGGCGGCCGCATCCAGAAGCGATAGGCGTTCTCGCAGAGGTTGAAGTCGCCGCGGCGGCAGGCGCGGCACTTGCGGCAAGTCAGGAAGTAGGCCGCGACGATCCGCGTCCCCACCTCCAGCGGCGCCCCCGCGAAGTCGGCCTCCACCCCCGCGCCGAGCGCCTGCACCCGCCCGACCATCTCGTGCCCCAGCACGCAGCGCTTCACCGCCGGGTGCAGCCCCTTCCAGATGTGCAGCTCCGAGCCGCAGACGTTGGCCCGCACCACCCGCGCCAGGATGCCCCCCGGCTCCGGCTCCGGCAACTCGTACTCCTGGTATTCGAGTTGCTGCGGCCCGGCCAGGTAGACCAGCCGCCCGCGCTCCCGCCCCTCGACCATCCTTGCCCCCCTTGCCGAACGATCCCGATTTGCGACGACGATACCGCCATTCTACACCGCCGGCGGACGGGGAGAGACGCCCCCCGCCCCCCAACTTTGGGGGGAGAGGACGCCGGGAGGGCTCCAGCCTCTCGGGTAAGCTCGCGCTCGGCCACAGTCCTACTCCACCCAAAGTTGGGGGGCCGGGGGGCCGCCCCCAACGCGGCGCCACTCCCGGCCGTCGGGTACAATTCCCTGTGCGTTACCAATCGGCACGCGGAAAGCAGGGGATAGATCGTGTCTGACGAGAGCGAGACAGCGGTAACAGTGCCCGAGACCTCGGGGCAGGAAGCGGCGGACCCCGGCCTACAGGAGCAGCGCGGCCCGCGCATCGTCTCGCCGCCCGGCCAGGGCCGGCGCGCCCGCCGCCGGGAGCGCGAGCGCGAGGAGATCACGCTGACGACCGAGCGGATGGCGCACGGCGGCGCGGCGCTCGGGCGGGTCGAGGGCCGCGTCGGGCTGATCGAACGGGCGCTCCCCGGCGAGGAGGTGCGCGCGGTCGTGCGCCGCGGCAAGCGCGACTTCTTCGAGGGCGAGGCGGTCGAGGTGCTGCGCGCCGCGCCGGAGCGGGTCGCCGCCCCCTGCCCCTACTACGGCCCCTGCGGCGGCTGCCAGTGGCAGCACATCGGCTACGACGCGCAACTGCGCTTCAAGCGCGAGGTCGTCGAGGAGCAGTTGCGGCGGATCGGCGGGCTGGACCACCGGGTCGAGCGCATCCACAGCGCCACCCCCTGGGGCTACCGCCACAGCGCCGCGATCGCGCTCGGCCACGCCGCCGGTTTCCGCTCGCGCCACACCCGCTGGGAGATCGAGATCCATCACTGCCTGATCAGCCACCCGGCGATCAGCGCCCTCCTGCACGACCTCAACGGGCTGATCGCGCGGGGCGAGGTCGAGAACTTCCGCGGCAAGCTCTGGCTCGAGGTGAAGGTCGTCCACCCCACCGGCAACGCCGCCGGGGCCGCGATCCAGGCGGTGCTGAAGGGCGTCGCCGGGATCGCGCCGGAGGGCAAGCCCGACATCGTCAACCTGCTCGAACGGGTCGCGGCGCTGCCCGGCGTCTGGAGCCTCGCCTACCGCCGCCCCAAGGGCGAGACCGTGCCGGTCAAGGGGCCGCTGGCCGCGCCGGTGCTGGTCGCGGGCCAGCCCTACCAGTTGCCGGCCGGGTCATTCTTCCAGACCAACCTCGCGCTCCTGCCGGCCCTGCTGGCGCGCGTCGAGGAACTGGCCGCCCCCTTCCGCGGCGGCGCCGTCGCCGACCTCTACTGCGGCGCCGGCCTCTTCGCCCTCTGGCTGGCAAGGGCGTGGCGCGAGGCCGCGCCCGACGGTTCCATCGTCGGCGTCGAGGTCGACCCGCAGGCGATCGAGGCGGCCATGGCGACCGCGCGCGACTGGGGCCTGGAGAACATCCGCTTCGTCGCACGCCCCGCCGAGCGCGCGGTCGGCGAACTCCCCGACCTCGACCTGGTGATCGTCGACCCGCCGCGCTCCGGCCTGGACGAAAAACTCCTCCGCGCCCTGATCGAGCGCGGCCCGCGCGGCTTCATCTACGTCTCCTGCGAACCGGCCACCCTCGCGCGCGACCTGGCGATCCTCACCGCCGGCGGCTACACCCTCCACTCGGTCGAGGCGTTCGACTTCTTCCCCCAGACCTACCACGTCGAATCCCTCGCGTTCCTCACGAAGTGCTGAGTGCTGAGTGCTGAGTAATAGCGTGAAGGATGAGGATGCCGTGAACGTTCCCCGCGCCACAGACCCAGACGGGGCTACTCAGCACTCAGCACTCAGCACTCAGCACTCCCCCCTCGTCCTCGCGTCGGCGTCGCCGCGGCGGCGCGAGCTGCTGGCGCGGCTCGGACTGCCCTTCGAGATCGTCCCGAGCGACGCGGAGGAGGTGGTCCCGCCGGGGGCCGCGCCCGAGGCGGTGGCCGAAGATCTGGCGCTGGCGAAGGCCCGCGCGGTCGCGGCCGGGCGGGTGGGGCGCGTGGTGATCGGCGCGGACACCGTCGTCGCGGCCGGCGACCGCATCCTCGGCAAGCCGCGCGACGACGCCGACGCCGCGGCGATGCTGCGCCTGCTGCGCGGGCGCTGGCACAGCGTCTCCACCGGCGTCGCGGTCGTGCGCGACGCCGCGGTGTGGCGCGATGTCGTCACCGCCCGCGTCCGCATGCGCGACTACGGCGACGACGAGATCGCGCGCTACGTCGCCAGCGGCGAGCCGCGCGACAAGGCCGGCGCCTACGCGGTCCAGGGGCTCGGCGGCGCGCTCGTCGCCGAGGTGCGCGGCTCCGAGTTGACCGTCGTCGGCCTCCCCCTCCGCCGCCTCGCCGAACTGCTGATCGCGGCGGGCGTCGCGCTGCCGGTCGCGCCGGACACCCTCGTTGATGCGTGGAGCGTGGAGCGTCGAACGTAGCGCGTAGGGCGTAAAGCCGGCGAGGAGATCGCG
>JAUJMV010000005.1:101898-106870 GCA_030446685.1 Thermomicrobiales bacterium
GCGTAGTCGCGCGTGGCGTCGAGCGGGCGGCGCTGCTCGTCGGCGTAGGCCAGCGCCTCCGCCTCCGGGAGATCGCCGGCGCGGTCGAGGACGCGCTTGACCGCGCGCACCGCCAGCGGCGCGGCATCGCTGATCCCCGCCGTCAGTTCGGCCACCGCCGCGTCGAGCGCGTCGTCCGGGACCACGCGCTCGACCAGCCCGCAGGCCAGCGCCTCCGCCGCGCCGATCCGCCGCCCGCTGAAGATCAACTCCCGCGCCTTGCCGGGGCCGACCAGGCGCGGCAGGCGCACCGGGGCGCCCGCGCCAGGGAAGATGCCGACCGCCACCTCCGGCAGCCCGAAAATCGCCCCCGCGCCCGCGATGCGGATATCGCAGGCGAGCGCCAGTTCGAGCCCCCCGGCCAGCGCGTAGCCGCCGATCGCCGCGATGACCGGCAGGGGCAGCGCCGCCAGCGCGTCCGCCGCCGCGGCGATCTCCGCCGTGTGCGCGCCCCGCTCCGCCGGCGTCAGCGCCGCCCGCTCCTTCAGATCGGCCCCGGTGCAGAAGGCGCGGGCGCCCGCCCCCCGCAGCACGGCGACCCGCCAGTCCGGCCGCCCCGCCAGCCCCTCCACCGCCTCGCGCAGCGCGACCGCCAGCGCACGGCTGAGCGCGTTCAGCGCGGCCGGCCGGTTGAGGATCAACGTCGCGATGCCGCCCTCGACCGTCACAATCAGCGGGCTCGCCCCCTCCATCACTACCCTCCACGCGTGCCCTTGGTGCATACTGTGCGCCGCGACCGGCGCGGCGCATGATACACCGCGGGACCTCATCGGACGGCGGATCGGCGAGGAGAGGACGGCGATGGCGGAGATTGTACGCGCGGTGGCCTGGCGCAGGCTCGACGAACCGGGCAGCGAATACTGCGCCCTCGCGCGGCTGGCGACCGGCTGGCGCTTCGAGGGCACGGTGACCGTCGCGCTCGACGGCCGCCCGCTGCTCGCGCACTACCGCGTCGACTGCGCCCGCGACTGGCGCACCCGCGCGGTCATCGTCCGGGCGCACGAAGGCGCGCCGCCGCGCGCCCTGCGCCTGCTGGCCGATGCCAGGGGGCGCTGGTGGCACGGGGACCACGAACTGATGGCGCTGCGCGGCTGCCGCGACGTCGACCTCGGCGTCACCCCCTCGACCAACACGCTGCCGATCCGCCGCCTCGGGCTGGCCGTCGGCGAGGCGCGGGCGCTCACCGCCGCCTGGGTCCGCTTCCCCGACCTGACGGTCCAGCCGCTGGAGCAGCGCTACACCCGCCTGGCCGAGCGGCGCTATCGCTACGAGAGCCTGATCGACGGCGAGGGCGCCTTCAGCGCCGACCTCGACCTGGACGACCTCGGCCTCGTCACCCGCTACGCCGGCCTCTTCGAGCGCATCGCCACCACCGGCGCCTGAACTCCCCGTCCACCCCCGCGCGGCGTGGCAGGCTCATCAGAGCGGCCCGAAGCGCGCGCGCAGATCGACCGGCCGGCCGCTCCGCGCCAACTCATCCCCCGCCTGCACGATCGCCAGGCTGCGGCGCTCGCTGCCCGCTCGCGCCGGCCCCGTCGAGCCGGGGGAACGTCGGCCGGCAAGTCGAGTTCCTCGGCGACACGGCGCAAGTCGGCCAGGGTGGCCGCGTTGAGGGGGATGCCGTCCCGCGCGTAGGCCCGCCGCGTCAGCGCCTCCTTCTCGCCCGGCGCGTAGATGCGCTCGGCGTCGGGCGCCGGGCGGCAGGCGTGCGCTGCCGGATCGCGCCGTCGACGCGGCCCTTGGAACTGCCCGATCTCCTCGAAGGCGGCGACGCGGATGGCGACGACGAAGTGCCGTCCCGCCCCGGCGCCGGGCCGGTCTCCATCGTGCCCAGTTCGGTGCCGTAGCTCGCGCCGGAGAGCATCGAGGAGAGCAGGCCCATGATCAGCGCTAGCCCGGCCTTGCCCTTGAAGCCGCCGATCGGCAGCAGCAGCCCGTCGAGCGCCAGCGCCCGGGTCGGTCGTCGGCCGCCCCGCGCGGTCGAGCGCCACCCCTCCGGCAGGGGCTGGCCCCCGCTGCTGGTAGACGCGGAGCTTGCCGTGCGCGGCGGCGCGAAGGCGGTCGTAGACGATCGGCCTTCCTCGCCCGCCGGGATGCCGACCGCGAGCGGGTTGATCCCCAGCAGGCGCTCGGCGCCGCCCCACGTTCGCCATCGTCGGCAGGCGTTGGTCGTCACCAGGCCGATCATGTCCCGCGCGTCTGCTGATCGCGCGTAGGGCCAGCGCGCCGCGTGGTGATCGATGCGCGACCGTCGTCGATGGTCGAACTCGCCCCGGCGCGCTCGATCGCGCGCGCCATCGCGAAGTGCGCCCCGATCTGCCCCATGCCGTTGCCGCCATCGACCACCAGGCAGGCCCCGCTGTCCTGCACGACCGCCGGTCGGCCGCGCGGACGATCTCGCCGCGCGCAACCCCGCCGCGCGTCAACTTGGCGACGTATTCCGGCACGCGCACGCCGTGCGACATGGACACCGCCCAGATCGGCGTCGACCCGAGTCGGCAAGCAGATCGGCGTCGCCGCCGTCCATCCCGCAGCGGCGGAACACCGCCGCGGGAACGCAGCAGCGCGGCGTCGACCCGTCGGGCGCTCGCCGTCCGTCATCACGCCCGCCGCCGCCTACAGCGTCCGACGCGAGGAAGACGACGCGCCGGTTCATCCGGAGCAAACCGCGCGGGCCGGGCGGCGCCACGGCGGCGTGGCGACACACGGGCGGGGGCGCCGGACGGCGTCGCGCGGCCGTCACACGGGCCGGGAACACGGCAAGTCCGCCGGCGCCGCAACCCCGCGGGCCGCCGGCGCGACACACCCCCGACCGATCCAGGGCCACCTACGACAGCGTCTCGACCCGCAGCAGATTCGTCCGGCCCGGCACCCCGACCGGCACGCCCGCCACGATCACGATGCGGTCGCCCGGCCGCGCCAGCCCGCTCCCGAGCGCCGCCATCTTCGCCTCGGCGGTCATCTCCTCGATCGTCGAGTACTCCGGCACCTGGTAGGGCGTGATCCCCCAGGAGAGCGCCATCCGGTGGTAGGTCGCCCGCTCCGGGGTGATCCCCAGCACCGGCACCGCCGAGCGGTACTTGGCAACCCGCCGCGCGGTCGAGCCGGACGAGGTGAAGGCGATGATCGCCGCCGCGTTGAGCTGCTGCGCCGTGTGGACCGCGTCGAAGCTGATCGCGTCGAAGGTGTGCGGCTCCAGCGTGCTCTCCTTGTCGTGCAGCATCGTCGCGTAGGGCAGCGTCGGCTCGACCTCGCGCGCGATCCGGTCCATCATCCGCACCGCCTGGACCGGGTAGGCCCCCGCCGCCGTCTCGCCCGAGAGCATCACCGCGTCGGTGCCGTCGAAGATCGCGTTCGCCACGTCGGTGACCTCCGCGCGCGTCGGGCGCGGGTTCGTGATCATCGATTCCAGCATCTGGGTCGCGGTGATCACCGGCTTGCCGGCCCGGTTGGCGGCGGCGATGATCCGCTTCTGCTCCAGCGGCACCCGCTCCAGCGGGATCTCCACCCCCAGGTCGCCGCGCGCCACCATCAGCCCGTCGACCACGTCGAGGATCTCGTGCAGGTTGTCGCAGGCCTCGTGCTTCTCCAGCTTGGCGATCAGCAGCGGCCGCCTGTCGGTCGCCTCGATCGCCCGGCGCGCGGCGAAGACGTCGTTGACCGAGCGGACGAAGGAGAGCGCGACCAGGTCCACCCCCACCTCCAGGCCGAACCGGAGGAACTCGAGGTCGCGCTCGGTCAGCGACGTGACCGACAGGGTCACGTCCGGCACGTTGATCCCCTTCGACGCGCTCAGCGTGCCGCCGGTGATCACCACCGTCTCCACGTCCTGGTCGTGCGTGTTGAGCACGCGCAGCTCGATGTTGCCGTCGTCGAGCAGGATCGCGTTGCCGGGCTGGACATCCTGCGGCAGGCTGCGCAGGCTGACGCTGACCTCCTCGGCGCTCCCCGGCACCTCGCGCGTGGTGAGGATGAAGCGCTCGCCCTCCCGCAATTCGACCGGCCCGTCGTGCGGCCCGACCGTGCGCGTCTTCGGGCCGGGCAGATCTTGCAGGATGCCGATGGCCAGGCCGAGCCGCTCGCTGATCTGGCGGATGCGCTCGATCACCGCCGCGTGGCTCTCCGGCGTGCCGTGGGAGAAGTTGAGCCGGGCCACGTTCATCCCGGCGTGCATCAGCGCTTCCAGCATCTCCGGCGAGTTGGTCGCCGGACCGATGGTGCAGACAATCTTGGTGCGGCGCCGGGTCCGCTCGGCGATGCTCATCGGATCCTCCTCGGGATAGCGGCGAGGTAACGGTCGATCACCGGCCGTCGGCGATCGACCGTCATCGCGGCAATTCTAGCAAACCCGCCCCACGCGACGCCGTTCGCCGCCCCCGTTCCCCACGAATCGTGCCCGCCACGGGCGGCGGCGTCACCCCACGCCACCCTCCCGCGCCAGGACTGTCAGGACGCCCGGCGCGCACCGCACCCGCAGCCGCACCGCGCCCCCCCCGTCGCCATCCCCTTCGCGCACGACCGGCGCGTCGAGCGTGGCGTCCGCGTCGTAGGCCAGCGCCGCCCGCACGGTCCACCGCCCGCCGCCGGCCCCATCCGGCAGGGCGAGGCGGTGCGGCTGTCCCCAACCCGCCGTGCCGCGGATGAAGTTGTAGGCCCAGCGCGCCGGGCGATCCGGCGTGACGACGAAGGCGTCCGCCCCCGGCCAGGGGTGGACGGTCGCCCGCGCCTCGTCCTGCGCCCGCGGCATCGCCGTGCCGTCCGCCAGGGCGCGCGCCGCCGCGACCAGCAGCCCCGCCCCGACCGCGGCGGATCGCAGTTCCAGCTCGCCGCTCGTCGTGCCGTCCACCACGGTAAAACCCTCCTGCGCGACGATCGGGCCGGAGTCGAGCCCCCGGTCCATCAGGTGGGCCGTCGCCCCGCCCGCGACCGCCCC
>JAUJMV010000005.1:106970-112952 GCA_030446685.1 Thermomicrobiales bacterium
CGGAACGGGAAGCAGGAGACCGCGATCAGGTCCGGCGCGAGCGCCCCCAGCGCCGCCACCGCCGCCCCATCGAGCGCCCCCACCTCGAAGACCGGGACCCCGCGCTCCCAGGCCAGATCGACGATCGTCTTCCCCAACAGCTTGGTCGGTGGCCGCGACCGCCCAGCTCGATCAACGGGCGGGTCCAGCCGCCGCGGCGCCCCCGCCCGCCCCCCGCCGCCCGCCCCCGACGCCGGCACGATCACCGCCCGCACCGCCACCCCCGCGTCCAGCAGCCCCGCCAGCGGGACTAGCGACAGCGGGCCGAACATGCCGAAGTACACCACCCGGAGGACGTCCCCCCCCGCCCCCCAACCTCGGGGGGAGCCGTTGGAACGCGGAATACCCCTTGCCGGACCGCCCGCGGCCCACGGCCCGGCGGCTCCCCCCAAAGTTGGGGGGCGGGGGGGGACGTCTCCCGAACCTGCCCTCCGCTCCATCGCCACCCTCCCCGCTCGACCCGCCGCCCCACTACAGTGTAATCGACCGCCCCCCTTCGCCTCTCGCCCTTCGCTCCGCACCGGACGCCCCTCGCCCCGCGTTGACGACGCTCCACCCCATACACCATAATTCGAGGAGCCGGCGAGCGGCGGCGGATCGGAAATGGGGGCGGCGATGGCGCGGATGGTCCTGTGCAAGAAGTTGGGGCGGCAGTTGCCCGGCCTCGACGCGCCCCCCTTCCAGGGCGAACTGGGGCAGCGGATCTACGACGAGATCTCCGCCGAGGCATTTCAGCTCTGGCAGCAGCACGCCAAGACGCTGATCGGCTCCTACCGCCTCAACCTCGCCGAGCCGGGCGCACGCGGCTTCCTCACCGAGCAGATGGAAGGGTTCTTCTTCGGCGAGAACGCCCGGATGCCCGACTGGTTCGGCACGGAAAGCCCCGCCGCCGGGGGCAAGGGCGCCGCCCCAGCGAAGGGCGCCGCGCCGGCGAAGGGGACCGCGCCACGGAAATGACGAGAGCGACGGGCAGCGGGGCGCGGGACACAGGGCGAAGGGCGAAGGGCGCGGACCTGGTCCGGGTGGACGCCGCCGGGCGCGGCATGTCGTCGCTCGGAGGGTCGCTCCCGCTGCGCGAGCCGGGCGCGATCCTGCTCGTCTCCACCTACGAACTCGGGCACCAGCCGTTCAACCTCGCCTCGCCGCTCGCCTACCTGGCGCGCGCCGGCTACGCCCCCGCCGCCGTCGACACGTCGGTCGAGGCGCTGACCGACGACGCGATCGCGCGGGCGCGGCTCGTCGCCATCTCGGTGCCGATGCACACCGCCCTGCGCCTCGGGGTCGGCATCGCCTCCCGGGTCCGCGCGCTCAACCCCGCCGCGCACATCTGCTGCTACGGCCTCTACGCCGTCCTCAACGCCGCCTACCTGCTCGACGGGCGCGCCGACTCGGTCATCGGCGGCGAGTACGAGGCCCCGCTGCTCGACCTGGTCAGGCACTTGGAAAGCGGCGGCGCGACCCCCCCGCCGGGCGTCGGCGCCGACCCGGCGACCGCCGCCCCGCACCTGGCGCGGCTGCCGTTCGCCGTTCCCGCGCGCGAGGGGCTGCCGCCGCTGCGCCGCTACGCCGCGTTCGAGCGCGACGGCACGGCCGTCCCGGCCGGCTACGTCGAGGCGAGCCGCGGCTGCCTGCACACCTGCCTGCACTGCCCGCTCACCCCGGTCTACCGCGGGCGCTTCTTCGTCGTCCCGCGCGACGTGGTGCTGGCCGACATCCGCGCCCAGGTCGCGGCCGGCGCGCGGCACATCACCTTCGGCGACCCCGACTTCCTCAACGGCCCCGGCCACGTCCTGCGGATCGCGCGCGCGCTCCACGCCGAGTGGCCCGATCTGACCTTCGACGCGACGATCAAGATCGAGCACATCCTGGAGCACGCCGCCCTCTTCCCGGAGCTGGCCGCGCTCGGCTGCGCCTTCATCGTCTCGGCGGTCGAGTCGCTCAGCGACGAGGTGCTGCGCCGGCTCGACAAGGGCCACACCCGCGCCGACGTGCTCGCCGCCCTCGACATCCTCGACGCCGCCGGCATCCCGATGCGCCCCTCGCTCCTCCCCTTCACCCCCTGGACGACCCTCGACGACTACCTCGACCTGCTCGACTTCTTCGAGCGGCGCGACCTCCTCGGCCACGTCGACCCGGTCCACTTCTCGATCCGCCTGCTCGTCCCGCCCGGCTCGGCCCTGCTCGACCGCCCCGACAGCGCGGCCTGGCTCGGCCCGCTCGACGAGGCGGCCTTCACCCACCGCTGGGCGCACCCCGACCCGCGCCTGGACGAGTTGCAGCGCCGGGTCGCGGCGACGGTCGAGGCCGGCGAGCGCGAGGGCGCCGACCCCGTCGACACCTTCCACGCCATCAAGGCGCTGGCCCACGCCGCGAAGGGGGAATTGCCACCGCCCGCGCGCGGCGGCGTCCTCACCGCCCGTCGCGCCCGCGCCGTGCCGAAACTGACCGAATCCTGGTTCTGTTGAGCGGAGCCGACCGCGGAGCAGTTCGCTCCGCCCCAGCCGGCGTAACAGGGCATTGGGTCCGCACGTCGATCAGGCCGCTGGCCGCAGTTGGGAGCCCGCGCCTCCTCAACCGTGTAGCCCGCTCCGGGCACCGCCGGGATGCGCGCCCCTCTCCCCGTCATCCTGAGCGTAGCGAAGGATCGCCACCCCTGGCACTCGCGTGGCGCTCGGCCCCATCCGGTGCCGAGAATACCGATCCTTCGCTCTAGCTGAGCATGACAGGGGCGGTGCGTAGCGCCAGCGTTAGAGCGACCCGCGGGGAGGGTGCGCCACGGCTCGGCGCCGATTGGTAGGGGGACTGAACGCGGCGACCCCGCCCCGGCACACGCTCAACCATCCTGAGCACCGCTGCAGGCGGCGGGCGAGGGTGTTCCCCCGCGCGACCGACCGATCCCGATCATAGCGACAAGGGAGCGGGGCGGGCTATGGTCGCCCGCCCCGCGCTGTCCCTGATCGCGAATCCGGCTGGGGCGGCCTGCCCTCCTCCCCTCGCAGGGGAGGGGCCGGGGGAGAGGTCCGCCCGCCGCCCTAGTCGTCGGTGGCGCGCGCGACCTGCCGGCGGTTGGCGGTGCGGGTCGTCCAGCGGCGGTAGATGAACCAGCCGATCGCCGCGACGATGGCGAGGATGGTGGCGATCTCGAAGAGCTGCGTGTAGCGGCGCACCTCCTGCCAGTTCTCGCCCAGGAAGTACCCGGCGGTGACCAGCAACCCGTTCCAGATGGCGCTGCCGGTCATCGTGTAGAGAATGAACCGGCCGAGCGGCATCCGGTGGTAGCCGGCCGGGATCGAGACGACGCTGCGCACCACCGGGATCAGCCGCCCGGTCAGCACCGCCGTCCCGCCGTACTTGGCGAACCAGGCCTGCGCCTTGTCCACGTCCGCCTCGTCCGCGAACGGCAGCCACTCGAACCGCCGGATGAACCGGCGCAGCCGGTCCTCGCCGAACCAATAGCCGAGACCGTAGAGGACGAGCGCCCCGATCACCGAGCCGAGCGTCGCCGCCACCATCACCCCGACGAAGGTCAGCGAGCCCTGGCCGACCGCGAACCCGGCCAGCGGCAGGATCAACTCCGAGGGGATCGGCGGGATCAGGTTCTCGAGCGCCACCAGGAAGAAGACGCCGAAATAGCCGAGCCGTTCGACGATCACGACCGCCCAATCGGCCAGCGTATGGAGGAGATCACTCATCGCGTTGGCACCGTCCTCATTTGCCCGGAGGCCGCATCCCTCTCGCTCTCGGTAGACCGCGGGGCAGTATACCACGTCACCCGCGGTTGCCCCACCGTCGCCGGCACGCTATCATTGCCAGCCTATGAGCGGTGGGGGCGGGCGATGACGGCGAATACCAAGTCCAGGGCGGCGGCGGGGCGGGACGAGGGCGAGAAGCTCGTCGCGTCGAACCGGCGCGCCCGCCACGAGTACTTTATCGAGGAGACGGTCGAGGCGGGCATCGTCCTGACCGGCACCGAGATCAAGTCGATCCGGGCCGGGCGCGTCAACCTCGCCGAGGCCTACGCGCGCATCAACGGCAACGAGGCGTGGCTGATCGGCATGCACATCTCCCCCTACGACCAGGCCGGCGACTACTTCCAGCACGACCCGACCCGCCCGCGCAAACTCCTGCTGCACCGCCGCGAGATCGGCCACCTGCAGGAGGAGGTCGGCCAGCGCGGGCTGACCCTGGTCCCGCTGCGCCTCTACCTCAAGCGCGGCCGCGCCAAGCTCGAACTCGGCGTCGCCCGCGGCAAGAAGCTCTACGACAAGCGCGCCACCCTCGCCGAGCGCGACGCCAAGCGCGACATCGAGCGCGCCCTCCGCTCCCGCGAGTGAGCGCCCCCCGGCCCCCTAACTCCGGGGGGAGAGGACGCGGGTACAGTCACGGTCTTCTCGGATAGGCACCCGGCCTGCCCCAGTCTTTCTCCCCCCAGAGTTGGGGGGCCGGGGGGGCCGAACCGCACCTTGCAGCCACCCCGCCAATTTGCTACAATTGCCCCGGTCGCAACGGGGATGCCTGGTTTCGACAGGGATGTACGTGCGAGAATTGCAAGCCGAGGCGCCCGAGGTCCTCGTTAAAAGCGGGCAAAATAAGTAGCTGCGAACAACAGCGAACTCGCTCTGGCTGCCTAGGCAGCCAGCGTCCACGCGGACCCCATCCCGGCGGGTCCGTGGTCGGGCGTCACTAAGCCGGGATGCGGCGCTTCAGACTGCGGGCTAAGGAGCGTCTAAGACCAGCCCACTAGCCGGCACGGGACGCCGTCGAGGGCGGCCCAGAGGGCGAAACGCAAAACCTCGACTAAGCTTGTAGGATATTCTCGGCGGAAGTTTCTGGACGGGGGTTCGATTCCCCCCATCTCCACCATCAACAGCCGACCGCCCCGCCCCCATCAGAGCGAGCAGCGCACCTGCAACAGCTCCAGCGTCGGCAGGATGTCGTCGAGGGACAGGCCGAGATCCGCCGTCGCGGACAGGTCGGACGCCGCCCGCCCCACCGCCAGCAGCGCGATCTCCCCGTAGCGGTCGGCGATGCAGAGCGCCGGCGCCGGGGTGCCGGCCGCGCCCCGCGCCCCCAGCCCGGCCTGCACCACCCCGCCGGCGTCGTACAGCACCGGGTACGGCAGGGCGCGCAAGAGCCCCTCGACCTCCTCCCCGGCCGTCCCCGCCGGCACGACCGCCAGGGTCTCCGCCCCGGCGGCGCGGTAGGCGTCGTGACAGCGCGCCAGCGCCGCCAGCAGCGCCCGCGACGCCCCGGACAGGACCTCCGGCAGGCAGCACAGCACCAGGTGCCGCCGCCCGCGGTAATCGGCCCGCCGCACCGTCGCGCCGTCCACCGCGCGCAGCATGAACGGCGGCAGCAAATCGCCGGGCTGCAACGCCGCCCGCTCCTCGGCCATGCCCCCCCCTTCGCCACAATCCCGGCGCTCCCCCAGCGGCCAGCCACGAGGCGGCGCGGCGGCCACGAGTGCCACCCCGCACGGAGCATACCGGCGACGAGGCGACGGCGAGTCCAGCAGCGTCCGCAGGGCGAATGCGTTCTCGGCCCTGTGCCGTCCGTGGTAAGGGGAGCGCCCCCCCGGCCCCCCAATCCTGGGGGGAGCGGGTCGGGGCGAACTGCCATCTCTCCGGCAAGCCTGAGACCCCGACGCGCCCCGCTCCCCCCAGGATTGGGGGGCCGGGGGGGCGCTCCTCACTAGCGATCCCCCACCTTGCAGAGAATGGATGCGCCTCGGCAGCGTCCGCGTCGCTCTGGACAAAGGCGCGCCCGATTACGTATTATGACGACTTATAGGTGACGAAGCGCCAGCGGCATCCCGGTACCGTGCCGGGATCGGCGACGACCGGCAGGCACGACAGAGGCCAGGGGAGGGAACCGCGACAGTGTCCGATCAGCAGCCACGCAGAGCCAGGCGCGCCGCCGAGCGCGCGAAAGCGTCCCGCCGCG
>JAUJMV010000005.1:113052-130432 GCA_030446685.1 Thermomicrobiales bacterium
ATCCTCCAGCACCGCCCCCGCCGCGCGCTCGCCGCTGCACAGCGCGCCGTTGATGCTGCTGTCCTCGGTGTACTCCCCCGCCAGGTAGAGGCCGGGCGTGGCGGTGCGGTTGCGCGGCAGGGCCTCGTGGACGCCCGGCGGCTGGTCGAACTGCGCGAACGGGACCCGCGCCACCCCAACCGGCGCCAGCTCCGCCGTCGCCGCCGGGCCGAACCAGGCGGTCAGCTCCACCCGGCAGCGCCGGAACAGTTCCTCGTCGTCGGCCTCGGGGACGCCCAGCACGCTGCAGGAGAGCAGGTGCCGGCCGGGCGGCGCGTACTCCGGCGCGATGACGCTCAACTGCTGCGCGTTGTTGATGAAGGCGTCGGGCGCGGGGTTCAAGAGAATCTTTTTCGTCTTGACCAGCGGGCGCGGCGAGCTGAAGTAGACGGCGACCGTGCCGGGGCCGTCGGTCGGCAGCCCCAGCCCGGTCAGCCCCGCCGCCGTCCGGTTGTCGGTCGCCACGACGACCCGCGCGGCGGGCAAATCGTCCCCGTCGGTGCGGACGCCGGTCACGCGCCCGCCGGCGCCCTCCGCCCGCAGCAGCGCCCGTACCGGCGTCCGGGTCCGCAGGGCGTCGCCCGGCAGCCCCGCGGCCAGTTGTTGGGTCAGCGCGCCCATCCCCGCGGCCGGGACGACCGTCTCCCCGCGCGCCAGGCAGTGGAAGGTGAAGGCGAAGACACGGGCGCTGGCGCCGAGGCCGCGGTCCAGGTAGATGCCCCCGTAGAACGGCCGCGCGAAGCGCTCGATGAAGCGCGGCGAGAAGTGGCGGCGGCGCAGGTAGTCGAGCGTCGAGCGGTCGGTCCCGCCGACCTCCCGCACCCCGTCCCAGTCGCGCCCCCGCAGCCGCGCCGCCAGCAGCGCCGTCCGCAGCTTGTCGGCGAGCGAGACGACATCCGTCGCGATCGCCGCCGGGGCCGCGGCCGGGTCGCGCGTCGGGTCACTGAGGACGGCTCAGCCCCCCTTGTGGCGGATCAGCGCGCCCGGATCGAACCGGCGCGGCTCCAGCCGGTCGAAATCGAACCAGCGGCGCGCGGCGGGATAGCCGGTGAAGAGGACCTGGAAGCCGCGGTCGAGGCGGTAGCCGTCGCGCAGGTCGCTGCGCACTCGCCCCCCGACCTCCTCCGCCGCCTCCAGCAGCAGGACCTGCTCCCCCGCCTCGGCCAGCGCCCGCGCGCAGGCCAGCCCCGCCAGCCCCGCCCCGATCACGATCGTCCGCGCCGCCCCCCCGCCCGCCCGCTCCATCGCCCGTCCCCGCTCCGCACTGTCCCCAAACGCCGCCCCGGCGCGGGAGAGGTTCGCACACGCGCCGGGCGGCGCGCAACCGGGGCGCACCCCCGGACCCCCAACGCCGGGGGAAGACCGGGGCCAGGCGGCTGGCCCCACCCAGCAACCGCCGCCTTCACCCGCCGTGGTAGCGCCGCCCTCCAGCGCAGCCAGGCGCCCGCAAACCCTGACCTTCTCCCCCAGAATTGGGGGCCGGGGGGCGCATCGTTCTCCCCCCGACGCTGGGGAACCGGGCCGGGCCGTTGACGCGCCTGCCCGCAGACCGCTACACTCCCCCAATCGGACCCGCGCCGCCGCCGCGCACACCATGGGCGAACATGGTGTATTTGCGTTCCGGACGGGGCGGCGGGGCGCGAAACACGGGGCGATTCGGCGGCGTAGGTAGGGGCGGCGCCCCGCCGGCACACCAGGTCGGGAGGGCGGCGCACCCCCCACGCTGCGGGAGACGAGTGGCCACGCGCGGCGGCCGGCGATACCGGTCACGACAGAGAGGGATCGCACCACCGATGACGACACCGTTTCCGCTTGCGGGTCGAGAGCGGGCCGAACGCCGGGCAGACCTTCGCCATCGACGGCCCCGGCGCGACGGTCGGGCGGCAGGAGGGCAATACGATCGTCCTCGATGATCCGCGCCTCTCGCGCCGGCACCTCCGGCTCGACCTGCGCGATGGCACGCTCGTCGCCACCGATCTCGGCTCGGCGAACGGCACCCTGCTCAACGGCGTCGACCTCGGCGACAGCCGGCCGCTCCACCCCGGCGACCGCCTCCAGCTCGGCGACACGACCTTGCGCGTCGAGGGTGTGCCGCCCCCCACGGCGCCCCCCGCCCCCCCGCCGGCGCCGGAAACGCCGCGACCGAGGGAGCGCGCGCGCCGTTCAACCCGCCTCCCCCGGCGCCGCCGGCGGCCGCCGCGCCCCGCCTGACCGTCGAAGACGGCGCCGGCGCCGGGCGCGAGTACCCGCTCGGCCGCTCCGCCCTGACCATCGGGCGCCAGGAGGGCAACGACATCGTCCTCGACGACGCCCAGGTCTCCCGCCGGCACGCGCGGGTGGAGTTGCGCGGCGAACGGGCGGTGATCGCCGACCTCGGCTCGGTGAACGGCGTCCTGGTCAACGGGCGGCGGATCGACGGCAGCCAGCCGCTCTGGCCCGGCGACCGGATCGAGATCGGCGCCACCACCCTGCGCTTCGCGGGCGACGCCCCCGGGGCACCGGCGCTGGCGGGCGCCGGTGCCGGGCAGGCGCGGGACCTGCTGCTCGCCTCGGTCGCCAGCCGGTCGCCCGCCTGGGCGACGCCGGCGGCGGGCGGGCCGTCGCCGGTTGTCCCGGCCGTGCCACCCCCACCACTCGCGCTCCCCCGCCCGCCGCCGCGCCCGGCGTCGTGGCGGCAGGCTGCCGCTGCTCCTCGCCGGCGGACTCGGCGCGCTGCTCCTCGTCTGCGCCCTCGGCGCGGGCGGGATCTTCCTGCTGCTGCGGCCCGGCGAACCGGCCGCCGAGCCGGCGGGCGTCGCCGCCTCCGGCAGCGCGGTGCCAGCCCCCACCCCCATCGCCACGCCCGCCGCCACGGCGCCCGGCGCCGGCGGCCCCGGCGGCACGCCGGCCGTCGCCCCGGTCAGCCTGCCGGGCAGCGCGGGCGGGAACGCCGCCCCGCCGCCCCCAGGCGCGCAGGGACCGGCCGGCGCGACCGCCCGCCCGCCGCAGCCGACCGCCACCGCGACCCGCCCGCCGTCCAGCGCTGCGGGCGACTCGGCCGCCACCAGTCCCGGCGCGGCCCTGGAGCACGCCCCACCGGCCGGCTGGACCAGGAACGAGGCGGGGGCGGGCCGATGCCGCGGGTGGCCCGGTGAGCGGCCAGGGGCCGGGCGGGGTGCCGGAGGAGGTCCGCGGCGTCGGCGGCGGACTGGTCGTGGTCGCCGCCGGGCAGACCGACGTGGGCTGCCGGCGCCAGGTGAACCAGGACGCCTTCGGCGCCCCCGCCGGCCGCCACGCCCCGCGCGCGGCCGACCTGGGCCTGCTCTACGCCGTGGCCGACGGCATGGGCGGCCACGCGCGCGGCGAGGTCGCCAGCGCCCTGGCCGTCGAGCAGCTCTTCGCGCGCTACTACGCCGCCGACCCCGCCGCCGACCCCGAGGAGGCCCTCGCCCGCGCCCTGGTCGCCACCAACGCCGCCGTCCACGAGGCCGGCCGCGCCGCCGGCGGCGACCCGATGGGCACCACCGTGACCGCCGCCCTGCTGCGCGACGGCAAGCTCTACGTCGGCAACATCGGCGACAGCCGGACCTACCGGCTGCGGGACGGGCAATTCCGCCAGCTCAGCCTCGACCACTCGCTGATCGGCGAGCAGGTCCGCGCCGGCCTGCTGACCCCGGAGCAGGCCCGCCACAGCGGCGGCCGCAACGTCATCACCCGCGCGCTCGGCTACGGCGCGACCGTCGAGCCGGACCTCTTCGCCTTCACCCTCGCGCCGGGCGACCTGCTGCTCCTCTGCTCCGATGGGCTGCACGGGCTGGTCGAAGACGCGGAAATCGCGCAGATCCTGGCCGCGCAACCGCCCGGCGCGGCGGTGTCCAGCCTGATCGCGCTGGCCCGCCAGCGCGGCGGGCCGGACAACATCACCGCGCTGGTCGTGCGCGTCGAGGCGGTCGCGGCCAGGGCCAGGGATGGGGCCACGACCGAGCCGCGCGTCGTCGCCCCCCGCCACCCCCGCCCCCCCGACGGCGGCGACGTGGCGACCGCGCCCTTCCCCACGCTCGGCGGGGCGCCCGGCCCCACGCCCCCGACGCACGACGCCCGAATGCCCCCATCGCCGCACGCGGCCGGGGTCGCGCGCGCGCCGCTGGCCGCCTCGCGGTTCGCCGCGCACCAACCCCCGCCCTTGCTGGGGTGGGGCGCCCGGGCGCCCGACCTGATCGTGGGCCTCTGCCACCCCCTCTTCGGGGTGCGGCCCCGGGTCTGGGGGGGCCCCGCCCCGTCGACCAGCGCCGCGGCCCCGCCCGCCGCGACGGCCACCACCGCGCCCGCGGCGGTGGCGGCGGCGACGGCGGTGGCCCGCGGCGGGCCGGAACCGCCGCCCGTGACCGGCGCGGACCTCGGCGGCCTGTCGACACAGCGGCCCCTCGGCAGCCCCACCGGCGCGGGCGGCGCCGGCGCCATCGAAGGCACGATCGCCGCCCCCGGCCTCGATCTCGCCCTGGCCCGGGACTGGGAGGTCGCGCTGCTCCCCGCCGTCGATCCCGCCGCCCCCGGCCCGCCGGCCGGCGAAGCGCTGGCGGTCGCGCCGATCCAGGCCACCACCGGCGGCGCGGCCACCTACCGCCTGACCGCGCCGGCCCCCGGCCTCTACACGATCGTCGTCCAGCGGCGCGGCGCCCCCCCCACCGGCCCGCCTACGCGCCTCCGCTGCGAGCCGACCCCGATCGCCCTGTCGCGCGGCGAAACACTCACCCGGGATCTCATCGTTGTACGGTAGCAGGACTGATGCAGGCGCCGCGCATCCCAGTCCGCGCAGGCGGACTTCGTGGCGCCGCGGCGCCCGTGAGCGATGGGTTTCAACCCGTCGGCCTACCCGTCGCCACCCGAGCGGAAAGACGAGGCCCATGACAGGCCACACCAGCAACCACCGGCCACCACACACCACGCACCCGCGAGGGGGGTCGCGACGGGTCCTCGCGCTCATCGGCCTGATCCTGGCGCTGGTCCTGGGCGGCTGCTCGCTCGCCCAGTCGCCCACCGCGACGCCGCGCGGCGCCGCCAGCCCGGCGGTGACAGCGGCGGAGGCGCGGACGGCCCGGACGATCCCGACGCCTGCCGGCCTCGCCACCCCGACCGGGGCCGACCGCAAGATCGACACGGTCCTGCTCGACATCGCCCAGACCTACCAGCGGCAGGGCCGGCAGGCCGCCGAGCAGGAGGCGCGCGACAGCGGCGTGCTCGGCCCCAACGACGAGATCCGCCTGACGCTGGTGCTGACCACCACCGACACCACGCCCGTCACCGACAAGATCGCGGCGCTCGGCGGCAAGGTCGTCGGCGTCTCGGGCAACCTGATCGATCTCACCGTGGCCCTCGACGTGGCCCTCAGCTACGTCAATACCGCCACCGGCCAGAACATCCTGCAGGACCTCGCCGCCTTCGAGACGGTGCGCGAGGTCCGCGTCACCCCCACCCCAGAGCCGAAGGAATTGGTCATCCCCGCGAGCGCCACGCCCGCCGCGGTGTGGTCCCAGCTCGCCGCCGCGGCCGGCGAGGGGGTCGCCCGGAGCGGGGCCGACGGCTGGCACGCCGCCGGGCTCACCGGCAAGGGCGTGCGGGTCGGCATCATCGACGGCGGCTTCGCCGGCTACGAGGCACTGCTCGGCCAGGGGCTGCCGGCCAGGGTCGCGGCCCGGTCCTTCACCGCCAGCGGCGCGCTCTACGAGGACGAAACCGAGATCCACGGCGCCGCCTGCGCCGAGATCGTCCACGCGATGGCCCCCGACGCCGACCTCTCCCTCGCCGCGGTCGAGGGCGCCACCGATCTGCTGCGCGCCGTCCGCTGGCTGGTCGACGAGCAGCGGGTCCAGGTGATCTCAATGTCGCTCGGCTGGGACGGCCAGACCCGCGGCGACGGCACCGGCCCCTTCGCCGACGCCGTCGCCTACGCGCGCGGCAAGGGCGTCCTCTTCGTCACCGCCGCCGGCAACGAGGCCGACAAGCACTACGCCGGCGCCTTCACCGACGCCGACGGCAACGGCTGGCACGAGTTCGCCCCCGGCAAGGAGTCGCTGCGCGTCCGCGCCGGCGCCGCCCTGCAGGTCGTCCTCAACTGGGACGCCTGGTCGGCGAGCGGGTCAACTACGACCTCTTCGTCTACGACGCGAGCGACAAACTGATCGCCTCCTCGCGCAACGACCAGACCGCCGGCCGCGACCCGGTCGAGATCGCCCGCGCGCGGACCGCGGCGAACGCCGTCTACCAGATCCGCATCCGCCAGGCCGGCGGCGCGGCCCGCGGCGCCCCCTTGAAGATCATCACCAACTCCCCCTGGCCGAGCTGGCGAGCGCCGCCGGCAGCCTGACCGTCCCGGCCGACGCGCCCGGCGCCCTCACCGTCGGCGCGATCAACGTCCGCGACGACCGGCTCGAGCCCTACAGCTCCCAGGGGCCGACCCTCGACGGGCGCACCAAGCCCGACCTCGCCGGCCCGACCGTCGTCTCCACCGCCTCCACCGACCGCGCCGGGCGCAAGTTCAGCGGCACCTCCGCCTCCACCCCGCACGTCGCCGGCGCGGCCGCGCTCCTCTTCGGCGCCCAGCCGCGCGCGACCGCCGACACGGTGCAGCAGTTCCTCCAGGAGGGGGCGAAGGACCTGGAGGAGCCCGGCCCCGAGAACAAGACCGGCCACGGCGGCCTCCGGCTCGGCGACCCCGCCCGCGCCGCCGGCCCGCCGCCCGCCGCCACCCCCGCCGCCGCGCCCCTGGCCGCCGGCCCCGCCTTCGCCGATCCCTTCACCGATCCCGCCAGCGGCCTCACGACCACCGGCGAGGGCCGCTACGACGGCGGCGCCTACCGCCTGACGCCGAACGCCCCCAACCGCGCCGCCTGGAGCACCTACGGCGCGCGGTACGCCGACGCGCGCGTCGAGGTGACGGTGCGGCTCGACGGCCCCGGCGCCGCCGGGATCGTCTTCTGGCAGACCGCGCCGGCCGACTACTACCTCTTCGCGGTCAGCGCCGACGGCTTCTACCAGGTGACCCACTTCCAGAACGGCCGCTGGCGCGACCTGATCCCCTGGACCAAACACCCCGCGCTCGCCGGCGCCGGCCCGCACGCCCTCAAACTCGAGATCGGCGCCGGCGCCATCGCCCTCTCCGCCAACGGCGCGGCCCTCGGCACGATCCCCAAACCGGCGGCGGGCGGCGGCGCGGTCGGGCTCCTCGCGGCGTCCTTCGCGCGGCCGGGGACGAGCGCCACCTTCACCAAGTTCTCCGTCACCCCGGCCCCGTGACGCCCCAACACCGGGGGCGACGGGTTCCCGGCATCGTCCCGGCCCCCCGGAGCGGTATCCGGCCGCCCCCAGTCCTGCTCCCCCCAGAATTGGGGGCCGGGGGGCGCTCTCTCACCAAGCTTGGGAGGGTGGGGGCGCTCCACCCCAAGTTGGGGGACCGGGGGCGCCGCCCCGCGGGGGTTGACGCCCCGCCGGCACTGGTGCGTAATAGGCGCCGGCAGGCAGCGGCGCGCAAGGAGAGGAGCAGCATGGAGACCCTTCTGATCGCCCAGCGCGGCGAGGAGATCGGGCGGCGCTACGACCTCGACGCCGCCCAACTGACGGTCGGCCGCGGCGCCGACAACGACATGGTCCTCAACGACCCGATGGTGTCCCGCTACCACGCCGTCGTCAAGCGGCAGGGGGACGGCTTCACGATCACCGACCTCGGCAGCGCCAACCCGGTCGCGGTCAACGACGAGGCGCTCGAGCCGGGCATCCCCCGCCAGTTGCGCCACCGCGACGTCCTCTTCATCGGCCGGACTGTCTTCTCGTTCCAGAGCCGCGAGCGCCCGCAGCCGGCCCGCCGCGACCAGGAGCCGCCGCGCCCGGCCGTCGGGGCGGACCCCGAGCCCACCGGCGCGACCCGGATCACCGCGGCGCTGGCCGCCCCGCCCTACGACGCGGGCGGCCGCGGCCCCCTGCCGGCCGCCCGGCCCACGCCGCCGCCCGATTTCCCCGCGCCCCCACCGCCCACCCCACGGGCCGAGGACGACGACTTCCAGACCGACCCCGGCCCGCTCCCGCCGGCCCCCGCGCTGCCCCCGCTGCCGCCCTTGCGTGCCGGGGAGCCGGACGAGGACGGCGAGGGGGAGACCACCATCGGCATGCCGCCCGACGACGAGCGCGGCGACAGCACGACCGTCTTCATCCCGCGCGAGCGCCGCTGACGGGGTCGAACGTCGAACGTCGAACGTCGAAGGTCGAACGTCCTTGCCGACCAAAGAACTGCCATTGCAGGCACAACCGCGCGGAGCGAGAAACCTTCGACGTTCGACGTTCGACCTTCGACCAAGAGAGGAGCCATGCAACCACCCGCGGGGCGCCGTCCGGGGGGCGGCGCGACGGCCGGCGCCGGGGCGCGACTCCGCGTCGTCTCGGACGACCGGCAGGGCCGCGACTACCCGCTCGGCGCGGCGCGGCTGACGATCGGGCGCGGCGTCAACAACGACATCGTCACCGCCGACCCGCGCGCCTCGCGCCTGCACGCGGAGATCCACCCGGCCGGGCCGGGCGGGCCCTTCGTCCTGGTCGATCCCGGCAGCACCAACGGCACCCTCGTCAACGGCCGGCGGGTGACGCGGGTCGAGCTGCGCGACGGCGACCGGATCGCCATCGGCGACTTCCACCTGGTCTTCCGGCAGGACGGCGCCCCGGCGCCCGACACCCTCGCGCCCGACACCGCCGGGTACCGCCCCCCCGCGCCGGGGCGCACCGCCACCGCGCCCCCCGCCCCCGGCGGCACCGCCGTGGCCCTGGCCGCGCTCCCCGATGTCGTCCCCCTCGCCGGCCGGCCGGCGGTGACCGTCGGGCGCGACCCGGCCAACGACGTCGTCCTCGACCATCCGCAAATCTCGCGGCGCCACGCCCGGCTCGAACCCCTGCCGGACGGCCGGCTGGCGGTCGCGGACCTCAACAGCACCAACGGCACCTTCGTCGACGGCCTTCAGGTGCGCGGCGCGGCGACCGCCGGCCCCGGCGCGGTCCTCACCTTCGGCCCCTTCCGCCTCCTCTACCAGGACGGCCTGCTGATCAAGGGGAGCGAGGACGGCACGATCCGCATCGACTGCCTCGGGCTGACCAGGCGGCTCGGTCGGGGCCGCGTGTTGCTCGACGACATCACCCTCTCGATCCTGCCGCGCGAGTTCGTCTGCATCGTCGGCGCCTCCGGCTCCGGCAAGACGACCCTCCTCGACGCGCTCAGCGGCGCCCGCCCGGCCGACGCCGGCCAGGTCCGCTACAACGGCGTCGACTACTACGCCCAGATCGAATCGTTCCGCAGCGCGATCGGCTACGTCCCGCAGGACGACATCGTCCCCGCCGATCTCCCCGTCGAGCGCGCCCTCCACTACGCCGCCCGGCTGCGCCTGCCCGACGACACCGGCCGCGCCGAGGTCAAGGCGCGGGTCGAGGAGGTCATGGAGGATCTCGGGCTGACCGCCCGGCGCGACGTGCCGATCGGGCGTCTCTCCGGCGGCCAGCGCAAGCGCGTCTCGATCGGCGCCGAACTCCTCTCCCAGCCGACCCTCCTCTTCCTCGACGAGCCGACCAGCGGCCTCGACCCCGGGCTGGAGGGGCGGATGATGGCGCTGCTGCGCAAGCTGGCCGACCAGGGGCGCACGGTCGTCCTGATCACCCACGCCACCCAGAACGTCGACCTCTGCGACCAGATCGCCGTCCTGGCCCCCGGCGGCCACCTCGCCTACTACGGCCCGCCGCGCGAGGCGCTGGCCTACTTCGGCGTGGAGAAGTTCGCCGACCTCTACACCCTGATCGAGCGCGAGCCGGCGATGGAGGTCTGGCCGCGGCGCTTCCGCGCCACCCCGCACCACGCCAGGAACGTCAGCGCCCGCCTCGCCGCCGCCGGCCCGTGCGACGTCCCCGGCGCGGGCGACACCCCGGCGGGGGCGCGCGCCGCGGCCCGCCCCCCCGCCGCCCGCCAGGTCTCCGCCCTCCGGCAGTTCCGCATCCTCGCCCTGCGCTACCTGGAGACCCTCGCGCGCGACCGCCGCAACCTGCTGACCCTGCTGCTCCAGGCGCCGATCATCGCGCTGATGATCGCCCTCGTCTTCCACGGCCCGCTCTTCGACCAGACGCCGCTCAAGCTCGGCGGCGGCGGCGACCAGGGCGAGGCGCGCAAGCTCACCTTCCTGCTGGCGATCGTCGCGGTCTGGTTCGGCACCTCCAACGCGGCGCGCGAGATCGTCAAGGAGGCGGCGATCTACGCGCGCGAGCGCCGCGTCAACCTCAAGCTCGCCCCCTACATCGCCTCGAAGCTCGCCGTCCTGACCGCCCTCAGCGCCGTCCAGACCCTGATCCTCCTGCTCCCCCTCCTGGCGGTGGGTGTCGCGCCGGGCCGCCTGCCCGCCCTGCACCTGGCGCTCCTCGCCGGCGCGGTCGCCGGCGTCGGCCTGGGCCTGCTCGTCTCGGCGCAGGCGTCCAACCCCGACCGCGCCGCCAACCTCGTCCCGCTGCTGCTGATCCCGCAGGTGATCTTCGCCGGCGGCCTGATCGACATCCCGCACCTGACCTTCGACAACGGCGTCCGGCTCGACGGCAACCCGCTCATCCTCGCCCTCTCGCACCTGATGGTGGCGAAGTGGACCTGGCGCGCCCTCGGCGCGACCCTCGGCCTCGACGACGTGCCCCCCGGCCGCCTGCCGATCGAGGGGGTGCCGCCCTCCGTGTCGCCGGCGTCGGTCGCCGACAACCCGCGCTTCCTGTTCGCGGACGACGTCTACTACTACCTCCCCCCCGCCGCGGAGCACTTCCCGCTCCACCCCCTCGCCTACCTGCTGATCCTCGCCGCCTTCATCGCCGCCTCGCTGCTCCTCGTCGCCCTCCTCCAGCGGCGCAAGGACCGCGCGCGCTGAGCCCCCCAGCGTTGGGGGGACGGGCGGCGTCTGGGGGAAATCCCCCTTGTCACGGCCCCCAACTTGCGTAACACTTACTAGGCGCGCCGCCCGCGCGCACCGGACGACTGCGGCCCCCGCCAGGGCCTCGTCCGGCCCCTGCCGCCGCCGCCCCGGCCCCCGGCGCCACGCTGAATTGAAGGGACGGATGACCGCTCAACCGCCGGCCAGGCGGCGGCGCCTGGCGCTGACCGCCGGCAGCATCGCGCTGCTGATCCTCGCGCTGGTCGCGGCCGGCGTCGGCTACACCAACTACCGGGTCGACCGCTTCAGCGACAGCGTCTTCCGCGACGACTCGGTGCCGCCCCAGACGCAATTCGGTGCGCCCGACCCGACCGCCACCCCCGCCGCCACCCCCACCCTCGCGCCGCCGACCCCCACCCACGATCCGCGCGACCCCAACACCCCCACCCCCGCCCCCACTGCCACGACCGTGCCCACCGCCACCCCGACCCCCCTGCCCTACGGCAACTCGCCGGTGATCAGGCGGCTGCGCGCCGGCGAGCGGATCACCGTCCTGCTGGTCGGCTTCGGCGGGCCGGGGCACGACGGCGGCTACCTGACCGACTCGCTGCAGGTGCTCAGCTTCGAGCCGCGCACCGCCACGGTCACGCTGATCAGCATCCCGCGCGACCTCTGGGTGCAGATCCCGCCCTTCGAGGGGCGCGGCGGCTACTGGGGCAAGATCAACGAGGCCTACGCGGTCGGCATGGGCCAGGTCGATCGCGACGACAATAACGTCCCCTACCAGAAGCACGACAAGGGCGGCCAGCTCGCCTCCCGCACGGTGGCGCAAGTCCTCGGGCTGCCGATCGACTACTGGGTCAGCCTCGACTTCGTCGGCTTCCGCCAATTCATCGACGCCATCGGCGGGGTCGAGGTCAACGTCGAGCGCGCCTTCACCGACACCCAGTACCCGGCCAACGACGACGCCAGCGTCGACCCGAACCCCAAGACGGTCCATTTCGACGCCGGGCCCCAGCGCCTGGACGGCGAGCGCGCCCTCCAGTTCGCGCGCTCGCGCTACGCGCCCGAGGACGGCAGCGACTTCGGCCGCGCCCGCCGGCAACAACTCCTGATCGCGGCGGTCCGCGACCAGATCTTCCGCGTCGAGACGATCCCCAAGCTCTTCGGTGTCCTCGACGCCTTGCAGGGCCACCTGCGGATGAGCTTCTCCTTCACCGAGGCGCGCGACCTCGCCGGCTGGGCGCAGGAGCAGGCGCGCGCCAGGCGCCAGTTCACCACCCGCGGCGGCGTGATCGGCACCGAGAACCTGCTCTTCGAGGCCACCTCCCCCGGCGGCGCCTACATCCTGCTGCCGCAGCACGGCCAGGGCGACTACAGCGCGATCCACAGCTACGTGCGCGAGACGCTCGGCGAGCCGGTGTTCGGCCCCTCCTGGCGCGCCACGCCCGCTGGCGGCACGCCCGCACGCGCGACGCCCGGCACACCCACGCGCGGCACGCCGGGCACCCCAGGCGCCCCGGTCCCGTTCTGGCTGATCACCCCGACCGTCGAGGACCGTGGCACGCCGACGCCGGCGCCGCGCTGACGGCCGCCGGCCCGCCCAAGCGTCGGACCAGAGCGAATGACGGCGAGAGATGGAGCCTATGACCCTCGAACTGCTGCTCGATGACGCGCCCGGCCCGGCCCCGCTCGCGCTGGCCGTGGAACGCGGCTGGGCGACGCTCCCCGCGCCCGTGCGGACGGCGCCGGGCCTGACTGCGGCGGCGGCGCGCGAGCACACCGACGCGCTCGTCCTCCTGCCGGTCGCCGAATACGCCCTCGTGCAGGAGACCCACGTCATCCTGCCCGCCCTGGCGGCGGGCGGCCACCACGGCGCGGCGACGGTGCTGGCCGCCGACCGCCGGCTCGACGAGATCGACGCCCCGATCGTCGATCTCGACGCCATCTCGCGCACCTCCGAATGCCTGGCGCGGGCCACGCTCGGGAAGTTCTACGGCATCACCGGCGCGACCTGGACCCGCGAGGACGGGGCGAGCGACGCGCGAGAGCCTGCCCCGAGCGGAGCGCAGGAGGCGGCGAGCGACCAACCGCCCGGAACGCCGGACAATCCGGCAGAGGAAGCGCCGCCGGCCGAGCGGCCGACCGTCGAGATCCGCGAGGGCGGCGAGGCGCTGCACCTGCTCGACGCCCCGGGCGACGCAGTCGTCGCGGACCTCGGGCGCGCCTGGTTCATCCTGACCGGCCTGCCCTACCTCTCGCACCTGCTCGTCGCGCCGCGCCCCCTGCTCGAACGCGACCCGGACGATCTGCGCGAACTCGTCGCCGCCCTCCCCGCCGCCCTCGGCGTGGCCCACGAGCGCCGCCGCGAGCTGCGCCGCCAACTCGCCGACCGCTACGGCGTCTCGCGCGACCTGCTCAACGACTTCTACAACGACCAATTCCTAACCCTCACCGGCGACGCTCAGAAGGCCGCGCTCGCCCTCTTCGCGCGCGGCGCTTACGGCCTCAACCTGCCGACCGTCTCGCGCCTCAACCTCGCGCCCGGCGCGGCGCACGTTTAGCCCCCCCGCCGACCGGGCACAGTTTTTGCACCTTACACCGCGGGCGGCGCCGAGGATCGGCGGCCGCGGGCAGACAGGAGGAGGTGAGTGATGGGTTTCCTGGATCGACTCTTCGGGCGGGGGCGCCGGCCCGAGCAACCACGCCCGGCGCCCGCGCGCCGGGGTTACGCCGGCGGCGACCCGCGCGGTGACGCCGACGAGCAGGCCCTGGCGCGCTACCGCTACCTGCTGCGCACCGCGCCGCCCGAGGCAATCGAACAGACCCACCAGGAGGCGTTCGCCCGGTTGACCCCGACCCAGCGCGCCCGAGTGCTGCAAGAACTCTCCCAGCACGTCCCGCCCGAGGAGCGGGACGACCGCGACGATCCGCGCTCGCTGGCGCGCATGGCCACGCGGGCGGAGCTGCGCCGGCCCGGCGTGCTGGAACGCTCGTTCGGCGGCATGGGCATGGGGGCATGGGGATGGGCGGCCATGGGCTTCGGCGGCGTCCTCGCCGGCAGCCTGCTCGGCAGCATCGCCGGCAGCGTCATCGGCAGCGCCATCGCCAACGAGTTCTTCGACAACGACCCCGGCTTCCTCGGCGGCGGCCTCGATCAGCCCTTCGGCGACGGCAACCCCCTCGACGCGCCCGGCGAGGCCGGCGGCGGTGACCTGCTCAACGCCGAGGAATACACCGGCGGCGATCTCTCCCAGGACTTCGCCGGCGACCAGTTCGCCGAGGCCGACCTCGGCGACGGCGGCGACTTCGGCGACGGCGGCGACTTCGGCGGCAGCGAGATGTAGGCCCGGCGCCCGTCAACTGCCCCGCCACGCACCAGCACGCCGACTGGCCCTTCCGGCGCGCCTTTCGCAAGTCTTACCGGTATTTGTCGCATTGTTCCATGCGGCAAGACGTCGGTGACGGGGCGGCCGCCGCCGTCAGCCTTGTCTTGGGGTCGGTCGGCCGCGCGGCGAAGGGGCAGGCATCAGGCAGACATCGGTGCCGGACACGCCTGTGGCCTGGCGCGCTTGCGGGGCTGGCCCTGGTCTGGCGGTGCCGCCGGGCGCGGCGCCGCCGCAATCCGCCCCCCGCCGGGGTTCAACCGTCCGCTCATCGCGGAGCACCTGTGATAGGGGCGTGGTAAAGCCCCGTCGCGCGAGTCGTCGACGTCAACAATCCGCCGCGCCGGCGGCGCGGCGGAGCGCAGCGCTGGGGTTCGCCGGGGCGACGTATTGACCAAGATCGAAGGAGCGCTGCGCCGTCGCGCCGGGGCACCATGCGCGGACCGATCGGTAGCCAAGCGCCGCCCGCGCCGGGGGCCATGCCAGCGGGCAGCGCCAAGCATCCCCCCAGGCCCTATACTGGGGCGCATGTCACGGCCAAGGAGGTGTTCAGGCGAGAGGTCATCGCCGCTCGCGCTGTCAGTGCGGCGGAACGGTGATACCCCCGGCGGGCCAGGGGCAGGCGTCGCGCCCAACCGGGGTACAAGACTCGGACTTGGCAAACGGGCGATCAACCGAATAGGGCTTCGAGTCGTGGGAGGAGAGCGCCTTGATCTGGAGGCAGTCTAGCGCGCCCGGCACCCGGTTGAGGTAGACGCGGAGCCCGAGCGAGAACTGCTCGGTCAACTGTCCGTCGACCGTCTCGATGATCTGGCGCGGGTGGTTGAGCGCGCGCGATCTGGAGTCTGCGCCCACCATCCACGGTACTGGCGCGGTCATCTGCACCGCCACGACGGTGCTCGCGCAAGAAGGGGCAGCAGCAGATGGGGAGGTGAAGGGCCAGATCATCCCCGACTCGGACCAGGGCCTCACGACCGAGGAGCGGGAGGCCAAACATAAGCGCCAGCTCGCCGAGTCGGAGGCGCGGCGCGCGCGATGGATCGAGGAGTTCCAGGCCAGCGGCAAGGACGCGTCGAAGCTGCCGCGTGCCCCGAAGGAGGCCATCTATCAACGGGGGCAATCCACATTGACGGCCGCGTTGGAGTACGCCGATCTGGTCGTCGAAGGGAGAGTCGCCAAGGTTGTCTATACGCCGACGGGCGCGGTGGGAACGCTGCGGATCGCCACGGCCCACAAGGCTTCCGAGCGCTGCCGTGGCGCGCCTGGGGAGCGCGCGGGCGACCGAGGCGCAGGTGGGGTTGGGGCGCACGGTTGAGCCGCCGGACCGGACTCGCCCGAAGGAGTGCTGGCGTTCGACCGAATCAGTGCTGCTGCTCCCCGGCGCGCGCGCCCTCCTCTTCCTCCAAGTGGGGCATGTCAGGGACGCATCCGATCGTCATCCAGAGCTACACGGGCGGCTACGCGATCGATGGTCGCCCCTGTGGATGGCAACCCCTTCGCCGCGCTGGTCCGAGGGCTCCCAGCCGAGCAGTTCACCGCGCTCGTGATAGAGGAGTTGAGCGGCATCGATTCTGAATTGGCCCAGCGGTCACCGGACGCAGGCACGCTGCGCAGCGGTCCGGCATAGCCCAAGTCACTCCGCCACCGTCCTCACCCAACCCGGCGAGCGCGGTCATCTCCAGCGGCACGGTCGAGCGCATGAAACACTCCGCCGCCGCCGTGTAGAGCGGATCGAGGTGCCGCCGCCGGTATTCCCGCGCCGCGACCGACTGCGGATCGGCGCGCACCCTCGCCTCGATCCCCCGGTACGCCTCGGGGCTCGCGTAGGCCCAGATCGCGACGATCTCCGCGCCGTCCTCCGTCTGCCATCGGCCGATTAGTCGCGCCCCGTGCCGCCGCTGGACCGGCAGCAACCGCTCCCGGAAGAACTCGTTGAACACCTCCGTCTTGCCCGGCGCGATCGTGTAGCGGCGGCAGCGAAACAACACCCAGCGCCCCCTCCCTCACCGCCCCACCGGCTGCCGCTCGACGTCCGCGAAGAGCGCGCTGATCGACTCGCCGTTGTGGATGCGCTGGATCGCCTCGGCCAGCAGCGGCGCGATCGAGAGAACCGTCATCTGCGGCAGCCGCTTCTCCGGCGGCACCGGCACCGTGTTGGTCGTGACGATCTCCGCGATGTCCCCCTGGGCGCGCAGCCGCTCGATCGCCGGGCCGGTGAAGAGGCCGTGCGTGCAGGCGATCGCGATCCGCCGCACATGGCGCTCGCGCAGCAGGCGCAGTAACTCCATCAGCGTGCCGCCCGTCGCGATCTCGTCGTCGAGCACGATCACGTCGCGCCCCTCCACATCGCCGACGATCGTGTCGGTCACCACCTCCTCGTCGCTCAACCGCTGCTTGTTGCCCGCCGCCACCGGCAGCCCCAGCAGCCGCGCGAACGCCGTGGCCGACTTGGCGTTGCCCAGGTCGGGCGAAACGACCACGGTGTCGCGCAAGTCGCGGCCCCGGAAGTGCCGCGCCAGCTCCTTCAGCGCGTTCAGGTGATCGACCGGCACGCTGAAGAACCCGTGGACCTGCGCCGCGTGCAGCGTCATCGTCAGCACCCGGTCCGCCCCCGCGGTCGCCAGCAGATCGGCCACCAGCCGCCCGCCGATCGAGATCCGCGGCGCGTCCTTCTTGTCCGAGCGCGCGTAGGCGTAGTGCGGGATCACCGCCGTCGTCCGCGCCGCCGACGCCCCGCGCGCCGCGTCGAGCATCAGCAGCAACTCGAACAGATGCTCCTGCACCGGCGTCACCAGCGGCTGGATCAGGAAAACGTCGCACTCGCGGCAGTTCGCCCCCAATTGCACCTGCAGGCAGTCGTTGCTGAAGCGCCAGGTCCGCGACTGCTGGAGCGGCACCCCCAGATGCCGGCAGATCTCCGCCGCCAACTCCGGGTGCGCCCCCCCGCTGAACACCGCTATCGCCCGCATCGCCCCTCCCTCACCTCGCTCCCCCCCGAACCCGCGCTACCCCTCGTTCGCCCCCGCCCCCGTTCGTACTTCGCACTTC
>JAUJMV010000005.1:130532-132571 GCA_030446685.1 Thermomicrobiales bacterium
ACTTCCCTACGCCCGGTAGCCCTTCGCCAGCGACGCGTACAGGTTCGCGCCGAGGTGGTGCAGCGTGCGCCCCCCCTCCTCGTCCGCCTTCCAGGCGTCGTCGAACGCCTCCTCCTCCGCGGCGAGCGCCAGCACCTGCCCGATGAAGAAATCGTGGTCGCCGAGCCGGACCCGCTCGACCACCCCACACTCCAGGTGCCCCAGGCATTCCTCCACCAGTGGCGGATCGATCTCGGCGGCGAGCGCCGGCGTCAGCCCGGTCGCCTCGAACTTGTCGCCGTCGCGCCCGGAGACCAGCCCGCAGCGATGCACCGCCGCGAGCAGCTCGATGTGTGGCACGTTCAGCGCGAACTGGTCCGACTTGGCGACGAACTCGTGCGTCAGCCGCGTCGGCTGGATCGCCACCCCCACCAGCGGCGGGTCGAGCGACACCGGCGCGGCCCAAGCCACCGCCATCAGGTTCGGCTGGCCGTGATACTGCGAACTGAGCAGCGTCACCGGGCCAGGACTCAGCAGCCGGTGCGCCTGCCGGACATCGAGCGCGCGTTTCGCCATTCGTGCTCCTTGCTGACCCTTAGCGATCACTTGGACTGGCGGTTGAAGCCGCGGCTGGGGCCGGGGGTAGGCCAGGGGCTACCCTGGCAGGCACCCGCCGCGGATCGGTCCCAGCCCCCGCAGGGGGGCTTCGTGGCGAGCGCGGCGAGCCCCCAGCGACGACTTCAGTCGTCGGCCCCCCCCGTCAACATCCTCGCATACACCTCGTAATACTGTCGCGCGACCCGCTCCCACGTATAGCGCGCCAGCACGCGCGCGCGGCCGGCGGCGGCGAGGGCCTGGCGGCGCGGCTCGTCGTCGAGCAGCGCTTGCAGCGCGGCGGCGAGCGCGTCAGGATCGCCCTCCGCCGCGACCAGGCCGGCGTCGCCGATCACCCGCGGGATCTCGCCCGAGTCGGACCCGACGACCGGCACGGCCGCGGCCATCGCCTCGATGATCACCCGCCCGAACTGCTCCTTCCAAGTCGGCGTCGTCAGCGACGGCGCCGCCAGCGCGTCGAACCGCCGCAGCCAGCCCGGCACCTCGTCCGAGGGCGCGGTCGGCACGAACGCCACCCGTTCCCCGATGCCCAGCCGCCCGGCCCGCGCCCGCAGCGCCCCCTCCGCCGCCCCGCTCCCCACGATCGTCAGCCGCCAGTCGCCGCGCAGCCGCGCCGCCGCGTCGAGCAGCACCGCCGCCCCCTTCTCCGGCACCAGCCGCCCGAGGAAGCCAATCGCGAACGGCGCCGCCGGGTCGCGCGCGAGCGGGCGCGGCGGGTAGAGGTCGGGGTCGAGCGCCAGCGGGACGATCGTCGCCGGGCCGCCGTAGCCGCGCCGCCGCAGCACGTCGAGCGCCTCGCCGTTCCCGGCGATCGCCGCGGCGGCGCGGCGGTGCGTGTACCGCTCGAAGAGGCTGAACGGCGGCGGGTAGTCGCGGTAGACCGTCGCCCAGGTCACGAAGAGCGCGCGCGCCCCGACCCGCCCGGCCCAGTGGAACGCCTCGGCGGTCGCCAGGTTGAACGGCTCCTCGTCCACATGGAAGACATCCGGCCGCGCCCGCCGCACGATCCCCCCCAGCGTCGGGTAGCGGTGGACGTGGTGGTGCCCATTGAACCAGATCGGCGCCACCACCAGCTCGTACCCCGCCGTGTGCCGCCGCTCGAGCGGCTGCGTCCACGAGCGCGCCTCCCGCCAGGCCGGCGGCACCACCACCGTCAACTCGACGCCGGGGATCGCCGCCAGCGCCTCCGCCTTCTTCTGGTACGCCCCATTGACGAGCGCCTTGTGCAGCAGCAGCACCCTCATGCCGAGTGCGGAACGCGGAACGCGGAACGCGGAACGCGGGAGCCGCGGGCCAAGGATGGAGCCGCCCGAGATCCGGCGTGCATGCCCCTCACGCTCGTACTTCCAGGTTCCGCGTTCCGCGTTCCGCGTTCCGCGTTCCCACTTCCCGATAGGCGTCCAGCGTCGCCGCCGCCGTCCGCGCCCAGGAGAAGCGCGCGGCGG
>JAUJMV010000005.1:132671-195255 GCA_030446685.1 Thermomicrobiales bacterium
TAGGCGTCCAGCGTCGCCGCCGCCGTCCGCGCCCAGGAGAAGCGCGCGGCGGCGCGGAGGGCGCGGCGGCGCAACTCCTCGCGCTCGTGCGGCGTGTTGAGGACGAAGGCCATCGCCGCCCCCAGCTTCTCCGGCGTCGGCTCGACCAGGATGCCCCCCTCGTCGACCACCTCCGGCAGGCTGGAGCGGTCGGAGCAGATCGTCGGCGTCCCGCAGCGCATCGCCTCCAGCGGCGGCAGCCCGAAGCCCTCGTAGAGCGAGGGGTGGACGTAGAGCGCGGCGGCGTTCAGCAGCGCCCGCTTCTCCTCGTCGCTGACCCGCCCGGTGAAGACGACCGCCGCCCCGGTGTTCGTCTCCGCCACCACCGGCGCCAGGTCCGGGTAGCGCTCCGGGTGGCCGGTGTGCGCCGCGCCGCCGATCACCAGGCGAGTGTCCGGGGGCAACTGCGGGCGGGCCAGCGCGAAGCCCCGGATCAGCGCCGCCAGGTTCTTGTGCGCGTTGAGCCCGCCGATGTTGAAGATGAACGGCCCCTCGAGCCCGAACTTCGCCCGCGCGGCCCCGATCGCCGGGTCGTCGGGCGGCAGCGGGCCGAGCGCCTCGTCCGCCGCCAGCGGGATGACGCGGATGCGCCCCGCCGGCACCCCGAGCAGCCGCTCGATGTCGCCCGCCGAGTGCCGCGAGTCGGTGAGGATCAGGTCGGCGCGCGCGACGGCGTGGAACGCCAGCCGGAAGTAGAGCCGCGCCTGGCGCGTGTCGGCGTAGACCGGGAAGAGCAGCGGGATCAGGTCGTGCAGCGTCACGACGTAGGGGCGGTCGCGCCGCAGCGGCGCCGTGGCGTACGGCACATGGACGAGATCCACCCCGGCGCGGCGCGCGGCCCGCGAGATCCCGACCTGCTCCCACCACAGCTTGCGCGCCCGGCCCGCCGCGAACCGACGCGGCGGCTCCTCGATCACGATCTCGCCCGCCGGCCGCGCCGCCCAGGCCGCGCCCGGCCCCGGCAGCAGCAGCACCGGCGCGATCCCCCCCGGCTCGCGCGCGAACTCACGCCACAGCGCGCGGGTATATTGCCCGCTGCCGGTCGCCGGCTCCGCCAGGAACGATCCCTCCAGCCCCACGCGCACGATCCCCTCCCCACTCACCCCATGCACGCATTATCGGCCCCCGACGCGCCGGGTTCAAGGGGGCACCCGCCGCTACGAGCCGGTATTGGGGTGAGACCCCAGGCTTCCGCATGAGGCACTTGCTGTGAGTCGGTCCCAGCCGGCGACAGCCGGTTTATGCCCCGCGGCTTCGTGGCCGCAGGCCCGCGAGCGACGGGTTTCAACCCGTCGAACCCCGCCCCCGGCCTCCCCGGCGGCCCCCTACGCCCCCCCGCCCCACCCACCCCCTATGCTAGAATGCCGCCCGCGCGACGAGAACCATCGCGACACACCCCACGGGGGAAACCAGTGCCGGCACCCACCCTCCCCGACCCCAACGTTGTCCTCACCGGCCGGTTCGCGCCCGAGCAGGCGCGGCGCTACGCCCACCTCCCCTTCACCCTGCCGGATGGCGTCGGGCAACTCCACGTCCGCTACGACTACAGCGACCGCGTCGGCTCCGACCCCGCCCTGCGCGACGGCAACACCCTCGACATCGGCCTCTTCGCGCGCGGCATCGCCCCCGGCAGCCCCGGCTTCCGCGGCTGGAGCGGCAGCAACAAGGCCGCCTTCACCATCGCCCGCGACTGGGCCACGCCCCCCCTACCGCCCCGGCCCCCTCGACCCCGGCCTCTGGCACGTCGCGCTCGGCCCCTACAAGGTCTGGGCGCGCGGCTCGACTACCGCGTGGCCCTCTGGTTCGACCCCGGCCTCCCGCCCGAGGAGCCGACCCTGGTCCGCCGGGGATCGCCCGCCCGCCCCGATCTGCCGCCCCCCGCCGAGCCGGGCTGGCTGCGCGGCGACCCCCACTGCCACACCCTCCACTCCGACGGCGACTCCTGGCCCGCCGAGGCGCTGCACGCCGCCGCCGAGGCCGGGCTCGACTTCCTCGGCATCACCGACCACAACAGCGCCACCTTCCACCACCCCGACCCGGCGCGGGCCGGCGACCTCCCGGTCCTCCTCCCCGGCATCGAGGTGACGACCTACGGCGGCCACTGGAACTGCTGGGGCCTGGAACGCTGGTTCGAGTTCCGCGACCCCACCCCCGCCGCCGCCGAGCGCGCCATGCGGGAGGCCGCCGCCGCCGGCGGTCTCGTCAGCATCAACCACCCCAAGCCGCTCGGCCCGCCCTGGGAGTACGGCGACGCGCGCGGCTACGCCGCGATCGAGGTCTGGAACGGCCCCTGGCTCGCCCTCAACAGCCTCGCGCTCGCCTTCTGGGAGGAGCGCCTGCGCCGCGGCGAGCGCCCGGTCGCCGTCGGCGGCAGCGACACCCACCGCCTGCGCGGCGCGGACCCGCGCGCCCTCTACACCCCGCGCCTCGGCCAGCCGACCGTCTGGGTCCAGACCGGCGGCGCGCGCACCCCCGCCGCCATCCTGGCCGCCCTGCGCGCCGGTCGCTCCTTCATCACCGCCTCGCCCGCCGGCCCCCAGCTCTACCTCGACCGGCGGGCGCCGCCTGCGGGTGCGCGCGGTCGGCGCCGCCGGCGACGCTGATGCTGATCGCCGCCGCCGGCACGGCCCACGCCGCCGCGATCCCCGCCGCCGACTGGGAACACCAATTCCCCTTCCCACCCCGCGCCGCCTACCTCCGCGCGCAACTCGTGGACCCCGCCGGCGCGATCCTGGCCCTCAGCAACCCCCTCTGGCGCGACCGCCCCTAGCCGGCCCGCGCGAGAGGAGCGCCCCACGCGCCCATAGGGGCCGCCCCCGTGGCTGCCCTCCCCACCCGCCACCGACCCCTGATGGGCCACGACCGCGGGGCAGCCGCGCCGAGCGATGGCGCGGGACTTGCTCACTATCCGTGATAGGCGCCGCCCGCCCGTGCGGAATAGGCGCGACCGAGCCGCGTTATAGTGAACAGGCGTCTCACGGACGCCCGCCACAACGAGGTGTTGCGGGCGGAACGAGCAAAGGGGGAAGACACCGATGTCGAACGCGCAGGTCGTCACCGACGCGACATTTCAGGAGCAGGTGCTGAAGGCCGAGGGCAGCGTCCTGGTCGATTTCTGGGCCACCTGGTGCCCGCCCTGCCGCGCCCTCGCGCCGGTGCTGGACGAGATCGCCCAGGAGCAGGCCGACAAGCTGAAGATCGTCAAGCTCGACACCGACGAGAACCAGCGCACCGCCGGCCAGTTCGGCGTGATGAGCCTGCCGACGCTGATCCTCTTCCAGAACGGGCAGCCGGTCAAGCAGATCATCGGCGCCAAGCCGAAGGCCGCGCTGATGCGCGACCTCGCGCCGTTCCTCAAGGACGCGCCCGCGCAGCAGCGCGATGGCGCCCAGGTCGGCGCGGAGGCGCGCGGCTAACGCGCGCGACGCTCGGCACACCGACGGGGCGGGAACAATTCCCGCCCCGTCTTGCTATCCCCGTCAGCCCCGTGGAGGACCGATGGCGCAGCCGCTGGCCATCACCGACGCCGAGTTCCAGTCCGCAGTGCTCGAAGCGCCGGGGCCAGTCCTGGTCGAGTTCTGGGCGCCCTGGTGAACGGCGTGCCTCACCGTCGTGACGGTGCTGCGCGAGATCGCCGCTGAGCAGGGGGACCGGCTGAAGATCGTCACCCTCGACGTCAACCACCAGCAACTGGTCGCCGGTCGGCTCGGCGTGCTGAGTATCCCCGCCCTCTTCCTCTACAAGAACGGCCAGGTGGTCAAGCAGCTAGTCGGCGCCCGACCCAAAGCCGCCCTCCTGCGCGAGATCGAGCCCTATCTGACCTGACGCAGCCTCCGCGGCTGCGCCACCGCCCGACCGCGACTGGTCCCTTCACGACGCTCCCGGCCGTCGCCGACGCGGCTCACCGCGCCGGCGGCTCGGGCGGGGGCGGCGGGGCCGGTGGGCCAGGCGCCGTCGGGGTGCCCGGCGGCCCCCAGAAGCCGGGATCGATCGTCCGCGGGTCCGGCAGCACGGCATAGAACCCCCGGTCGATCGCCGCCGGATCGCCGAGCGAGACGTGGAAACCGGGATCGAGCGCCGGGGGCGAGGGGATCGCCGCCGGTGTGCCGCGTGCCGGGGTCGCCGCCCTGGACGGCGTCGCACCCGCCGCCGCCAGCCCGGCAGCCAACCCCGCCAGCGCCCCCAGCGCGATGATCGCCTTGAGCAAATGAGACATCTCCACCCTCCTGTCCTCACCAGTACAGACCTCTGGGCGGTGGGGAGGGTTACGACTGTGCTCACAGCACCAGCAGGAGCCGGGCGACCTCCGGGTTCTCGCGGACGTCCGCGACCGGCAGCCAGGCGATACCCGCCAGTTTGCGGTACCCGGCCCCCGCCTCCTCCGGGTCGGCCCCGAGAGCGACGGGTGCGCCGGGGTCGACCTCAACCAGGAACGTCGTCGACAGGCCATACTGGTACGGTGTGGTGAACAAGAACCGGGCAATCCTGCCGACGAGTCCCGTTTCCTCACGCAGTTCCCGCAGCGCGGCGTCTTCCGGGCGCTCGCCGCGCGCGATGCCGCCGCCTGGGAGCTGCCAGTAGGCGGTCCCATCCCGACGGCGATGCCGCACCATCAGGATCTCCCGTCCACCCGCGCGCAGCACGGCCGCCGAGGCCCGCGGGCGCGCTGGCATGACCGGCGCCGCGGCGAGGATTGGGAGCAGCGGGGCGACTTCCGGGTGGTCCCGCAGTTCGGCGAGCGGCGTCCAGCGCACCTCCCGCAACTCCTGCCGCTCGGCCGGGAGTTCGGGATCGCTGCCGAGCGCGACCTGGCCGCCCACGATGCACCCCAGGTAGCAGGAGTAGCTGCCCACGCCAGTCGCGCGCGGGCGCCGGGCGAGGAGCCGCACCAGCGCCACCTCCAGCCCCACCTCCTCGCGCGCCTCGCGGACGGTCGCCGCCTCGGGCGTTTCGCCGGGCTCGATCCCCCCACCGGGCAGGGTCCAGATCGCCGCACCACGATAGCACTGACGGACCATCAGGAGCCGTTCATCTTGGACCAGCGCGACGCAAGCGCGGTCGGCCATTCGCCCTCTCCGCCCCATCCCGCCGCCCGCCATACACGTCGGCGCACGGCCCGCCGAGGTGAACAACACACTTGTCGAGTACATCAGCGGCGGGATGCGCCTACAGGATGACCTCGGAATCGTCCCCCAGCATCAGCCGGAAGGCGGTGTGCGTCGTCTCCAGCTTCCGGACGATCGCGTCCTTGCCCAGCACGCTGTCCTCCAGCCGCACCACGTTCAACACCTGCGCCTGGTCGAGCAGCACCGTATGCTCGATCACCGAGTTCGCTACCCGGCAGTCGCGCCCGATGCTGGTGAACGGCCCGATGAACGAATCCTCGACAGTGCTGTTCTCCCCGATGATCACCGGGCCGCGGATTGTGCTGGCTCGCACCCGCGCCCCCGGCAGGATCGTCACCCGCCCGTGGATCTTGCTCTCCCCGGAGACCTCCCCCTCGATCCGCCGCTCGGTGAACTCGTCCAGCACGACCCGGTTGGCCTCCAGCAGATCGTCCTTCTTGCCGGTGTCGAGCCACCAGTTGCGGAGGACCGAGCTGCGGATCGACCGCCCCTGCTCCAGCAAGTCCCGGATCGCGTCGGTGATCTCCAGCTCGCCCCGCCAGGATGGTTCGATCCCGTCGATCGCCGCGTGGATCGCCGGGGAGAAGGCGTAGACCCCCACCAGTGCCAGGTTGCTCGGCGGGTCCTTCGGCTTCTCCACCAGCGTGACCACCCGCCCCTCGCCGTCAACCTTGGCGACCCCGAACGCCTGCGGGTTCTCGACCTCCTTCAGCAGGATCGCCGCGTCCGCCCCGGCCTCCTCGAAGTGCCGGACGAAGTCGTGGATCCCCTGCCCGATCAGGTTGTCGCCGAGGTACATCACGAACGGCTCGTCCCCCAGGAAGGGCCGCGCCGTTTGCACCGCCTGCGCCAGCCCCCGCGGCTGCTCCTGCACGATATAGGTCAACTCGACGCCCCACGGATTCCCCGCCAGCGCCTCCCGGATCTGCCCGCCGGTCTCCGGCGAGATGATCACCCCGACCTCGGCGATCCCCGCGTCCGCCAGGTGCTGCATCACGTAGTGCAGCACCGGCCGGTTCGCCACCGGCACCAGTTGCTTCGCCATCGTGTGCGTCAGCGGCCGCAGCCGCGTCCCCTTGCCCCCCGACAGCACCAACGCCTTCCTCATCCCCCCCCATCGCGCCGAACGCCTCCCACCATTCACGGCTTGGTCGCGCCACGACCTTCACCCGATGGGCGTGATCCATCCTCGTCATCCTCAGTCGCGGCGAAGGATCGCAATCCCTGGCGCCCGCGCGGCGAACAGCCCCATCCGGTGCCAGTGATACCGATCCTTCGCCGCGACTGAGGATAAGCAGGATAGCGAGCGACCGCACAGCGATCACGGTGGCCGCCACCACCATTCCGCGAACTACCGCAACCGCCTTACCGCTCCGCGCCACCCGCGCCCCCCGGCGGCGCCTGCACCCGCGCCCGCTCCAGGTCCACCCCCAGGCTCCCCAGCACGCCGGCGGCGATCCCCTCCCCCTCGCGCACCATCCCGAGCAGGAGATGTTCCGTGCCGACGCGGCGGTGGTTGAGGCGCCGCGCCTCGTCCACCGCCAGCTCGAGCACCCGCTGGGCGCGCGGGGACAGCCCGATCTCGCCCGCGATCGGCGCCGCGCCGCGCCCGATGATGAACTCGGTCGCCGAGCGCGCCTTCGCCGGCTGCACCCCCAGGTTGCCCAGCACCCGCGCCGCGTCCCCCTCCCCCTCACGCACCAGCCCGAGCAGCAGATGCTCCGTGCCAATATAGTTGTGGTTGAGCCGCCGCGCCTCCTCCTGCGCCAGTGTCAGCACCCGCCGCGCCGGTTCGGTGAACTGGTCGAGCTTGTCGGCCATCGGCCACCTCCCCCCGCCACCGGGCCGCGCCGCGGCACGATCGGCCCCCCCTGGGCGCGACACCGAACAGTCGCTGCCCATTCTACACCCCGCCCCGCCTGCCGAGCGCCCGCGCCAGCCCGCCAAGCAGACCGGCCCCCGCAATCGGCGCGACCCGGCGCGGGGCCACGCCCCGGCGCACGGCCCCGACGACGGTTTCCGGGTGCAACAGAACGTTGACGAGCGACGCGAGGAAGGCCGTGCCGGGCGCGCGGAACGCCCCCTGCCCGGCCGCGATGATCGTGGTGCCGTCGTCCTCCGTCAGCGAGCCGAAGCCGCGATAGGCGTAGCGGTCGCGGCGCAGATCGAAGCGGATGGCGTTGTTGGGCAGATCCTCCGGGGATGGATAGCTCGGGTCGTACACGAAGACGAGCGCCGCCTCCGCGGTCTGCCGGAAGGCGTACGGCACGATCGTATGCCCGTGCCGCACCAGCCGCGCCAGCAGCCGCCGCGACGGCGCCCAGCGCGCCACCCCGACGTCGAACGCGACCTCGCTCCGCCCGGTCGCCAGGAGCTGCCCCCGGAACTCCGCCAGCGCCGCCGCCGGGCTGCCCCGGAAGAACCAGCGCGCGGCGGCCCGCAGCGCCCCGTCGGTCAACTGCCGCCCGTGCCAGATCTCGACCCGCTCCCGCAGCGCCGCCCGGTCGTCCCCCCCCGCCGCGCCGTCCCCCGCCAAGCTCCGTTCGAGCGCGACCCGCGCCATCCCGGTGCAGAGCCCCCCGCTCCCCCGCGCGTCGGTCGCCGCCGTCAGGAAGACGATGTCGCGGTACAGCCCCCGGAAGAACGCCCCCGGCAGCACCGCCCCTCCCGCCCGGTAGGTCCGCGCGAAGATCGCGCCGCGCGGCTCCACCGACCCCAGGTCCGCGACCGCGTTACGGAAGGGCAGCGCGTGCCGCCGCGGGTCGAACTGGCTCCGCCCGCGCAACTCGAGCCGCACCGCCCGCTCGACCCGCCCGACCCGCCGCCCCCCGGCGGTAAACACCTCGCAGGCAATCACCGGCCGGCACGAATCGGGCGTCCGGCCCGGCGTCACCGCCCACGCGATCGTCGCCCCATCGCCGAACGCGCGACCCGCCTCCCCCGCGACCCGCCACCCGTCCGGCAACACCAGCCACGCCCGCTCGGCGCCGGGGAACCGGCGGCGCACGGGCGGCACGGCCAACTCAACTTGGAGCCGCCCCGGCCGGTACCGGAAGCCCTCCCCCCACTCGTTGCTGTAGACCAGCCCCCCCTCTTCGGGCGGCTCGCCCGGCGGTGCGACCATCGGCTGCGAACTGAACTGCTCGCCCATCCCCCTCCTCCGCGGCGAACGAGCAGGAACGCCCCGCCCTCACACGGGTCGCGCTTCCGCTCGTGGTGAGAGGCTGGCGCCTGAAGTCGCGCCTATTGGTGCCGCGGCACCACGAAGTCCGGCCAAGCCGAACTGGGACCCAACCAAGCCGCGTGCCGACAAGGCCAGCCCCAGTCCTTGTGCGGAGCCCAGTCCCCGGAGGGGGACTTCGTGGCCCGCGGGCCGGCAGGCGCGACTTCAGTCGCCAGCCTCCCGGCCACGGGCGGAAGCCCCGCCGCTACCCCGCGCCCCCCTGCGGCGCCGCCCCCCCGCCCTCGTCCTCGCCCCCGTCCCCCCCATTGCGCCGCGCGGCGGCGCGGCCGTGCGAGAGCTGATCGACCGCCTGGCGCAGATCCTCCAGGTCGGCGAAGTTGCGGTAGACCGAGGCGAAGCGGATATAGGCGATCTGATCGAGTTCCTGCAACTCGCGCATGACGACATCGCCGATCTTCGAGGACGGAATCTCCGCCTGGCCCAGCGCCAGCAACTCGCGCTCGATCCGCGCGATCATCGCGTCGATCTGCGCCTCGCTGATCGGCCGCTTCGTGAAGGCGAGCCGCAGGCGCGCGCGCAACTTCTGCTGGTTGTACTCCTCGCGCTGGCCGCTCTTCTTCACCACCATAAACGAGGCCAGCTCGATCCGCTCGTAGGTCGTGAAGCGCTGGCCGCAGGCGTTGCAGCGCCGCCGCCGCCGGATGCTCTCGCCCCCCTGCAGCTCGCGGCTGTCGATCACGCTCGAATCATTCTGCTGGCAGTAGGGGCATTTCACGGCTTCGCCTGATTGCGGATTGGGACCCCGACACGCGGCGAGGGCGACCCGTGCGGCCGCCCTCCCCAACCATTCCCTCTTGCGTGGACAGCACTCAGCCCAATGGCGCCCTCCTGCCACCAGACCCTAATCCGCAATCCGCAATCCGCAATCCGCAATCGCATCAGCGGTCCCGCAGCTTGCGGATGAAGGGCGGGAACTCGTAGTCGTCGTTGCGCGGCGACAGCGGCGGGCGCTCGCCGCCCCGGTCGTTGTCCATCGCCTGGCGGTCGCGGTCGCGGTCGCGGTCGCGGTCGGCCTGACCCCCGCGCGCGGGCGGCAGGCCCGATCCGAACGGCTGGCTGTAGGGCTGGTTGAAGCTCGTCCCCCGGCCGCCCGAGCCCCCGTGCAACGGCCGCACCCCCGGCCGGCTGCCGCGCGCCTCGTCGAACCCGGTCGCGATCAGCGTGATCATCACCTCCTTGCCCAGCGACTCGTCGATCGTCGCCCCGAAGATGATGTTCGCGTCGGCGTCGGCCGACTCGGAGATGATCTGCGCCGCCTCGTCGATCTCGGTCATGCTCAGGTCCATCCCGCCGGAGATGTTGTAGAGGACCCCCGTCGCCCCCTCGATCGACACCTCCAGCAGCGGGCTCTCGATCGCCATCCGCGCCGCGTTGACCAGCCGCCCCTCGCCCGACCCGTGGCCGATCGCCATCAGCGCCGACCCCGCGTCCTGCATCACGCTCTTCACGTCGGCGAAGTCGAGGTTGATGATCCCGGTCTTGGTGATCAGATCGGAGATGCCCTGGATACCCTGGCGCAGCACGTCGTCGGCCAGCTTGAACGTCTCCAGGAACGAGGTGTTCTTGTCCACCACCTGCAGCAGCCGCTGGTTCGGGATCGTGATCAGCGTGTCGACGTGCTCCTTGAGCCGCGCGATCCCCTCCTCCGCGGTCGCCCGCCGGCGCGGCCCCTCGAAGTCGAACGGCTTGGTCACCACCCCCACCGTCAGCGCCCCGACCTCCTTGGCGATCTGCGCGATGATCGGCGAGGCCCCGGTCCCCGTGCCGCCCCCCATCCCCGCGGTGACGAAGATCATGTCCGCCCCGCGCAGCGCGTCGAAGAGCGACTCGCTGCTCTCCTCGGCCGCCTTCGACCCCACGTTCGGGTTGCCGCCCGCCCCCAGCCCCTTGGTCAGCTTGTCGCCGATCCGCAGCGTGACCGGGGAGTGCGAGTGGACCAGGGCCTGGGCGTCGGTGTTCACGGTGATGAAGTCGACGCCCTGCACGCCCGCCTCGATCATCCGGTTGACGGCGTTGCTGCCGCCCCCGCCGACCCCGATGACCTTGATGTGCGCGAAATTCTCGACGTCGCCGAACGAGAACGACGATCCACCGTACATGCGCGGCCCTCCTGACACCCGTCTACCCCCCCGCGGCCACAGCCCACGCGCTGCGCCCGCCCTTGCTCCGGCCCGCCACGCGCCACCCGCGCCAACCCGTCCCACCCGGCCCCGCGCTCGCGGGCCGCGACCCATCTGTTACGGCAACAACTCGCGCAGCCAGCGCCCGAGCCCGCGCCGCCCCTCGCGTCGCTCGCGCCGGCCCGTATCAGAGCGCGCCGGCCGGCGCGGGCGCTCGACCGGCGCCTGCCGCGCCAGCCCCCACTGCGCCAGGCCGACCGCCGTGGCGAACGCCGGCCCGTCGAGCGCGTCGCCCAGCCCCGCCAACTGGCGCGGCGCCCCGACCCGCGCCCGCACCCCCAGCACCTGGCGCGTCAGCTCCGCCACCTCCGGCAGGGCCGCCGTCCCGCCCGTCAGCACGACGCCGCCGGGCAGCAGGCCCTCGCAGCCGCACTCGCGCAGTTCCTTGCCGACCAGTTGCAGCAACTGCTCCAGCCGCGCCTCCAGCACCTCGTGCAGCAGCCGCCGCGACACGACCTGCGGCGCCCCCTCGAACCCCGCCACCTCCAGGCGGTCGGCGTCGTCGCCCTCCGCCCCGTCCGGCTCCGGGGTCGCCCGCCCGTGGGTCGTCTTCGCCTCCTCGGCCGACTCGAACGGGATCTGCAGGACGATCGACAGGTCGTTGGTCAGGTGGTTGCCGCCGATCGGCAGCACCGCCGTGTGCCAGATCGCGCCCTCCACGTAGACCGCCAGGCCGGTGGTGCCGCCGCCGATGTCGAGCAGCACCGCCCCCATGGTGCGCTCGGCGGCGGTCAGCGCCGCCCGCGCCGCCGCCAGCGGCTCCGGCACCAGCTCGTCGATCGCCACCCCGGCCCGCTCGACGCCGCGGACCACGTTGCGGGTCGCGCCCGCCGCGCCGCTGATGACGTGCGCCTCGACCTCCAGCCGCCGCCCGACCAGCCCGACCGGCTCGGCCACCCCCTCCTGTCCGTCCAAGTTGTACGTGCGCGGGACCAGGTGCAGGACCTCCTCCCGCGCCTGGAGGGGAATATTGCCCGCCGCCTCCAGCGCCCGGTCGACATCCTGCGGCGTGACCTCCGCGCCCCCCGGCGGCAGGGTGACGGCGCCCCGGCTGTTGGTCGAGCGCAGGTGCGCCCCCGACAGGCCGACATAGGCCGAGAGGATGCGGTAGCCCGAGTTCCGCTCGGCGCGCTCGACCGCGCGCGCGATCGTCGCCGACGCCTCGTCGAGGTCGGTGATCGCGCCCTTGGCGATCCCCCGGCTCGGGCAGAGCCCCACGCCGAGGATCGCGGTGCGCCCGTCGGCGGTCGCCTCCGCCACGACCGTGCAGACCTTGCTCGTGCCGACGTCGATCGCGACGATCGCGTTGCCACCCGGCATCAGGCGGTCCCCTCTCCCAGCCGCGCGAACGGGCCGCGGGCGTCTCCCCCGCCAGCCCGGAACTCGCTCCCCTGCCTTATCCGGCAGTATACCATGTTTGCACAAGGGCCCGGACCCGGCCTCGATTACTGTACGTACACACTATACGTTGAACGGCGACCGCGGTCAATAGCCGCCCGCGCCCCCGCGTCCGCCCAGCAGCCACCGACCGCGCGCCCCCTCCGGTACCCGCCCGGCCCTCCCGCCCCGCCACCCGACGCGCGACCACCCCCGCCCTGTCATTCTGAGCGTAGCGAAGAATCGCCCTCCACGGCACAATCGTCCATCACGCCTCGCGCGCCGACGCGCCCTCGGCCATCCGCACTCGCCATAACCGTCAGCGGAGCCCCCCTGCCGGATCAGGACGCGGCATCACTTCGTAAGGGCGGATTTCAAAGCCGCCCGGTCGTCTGGCCCCAGAAGCTGAAGGTCGGGCAACCGGCCGAGTTTGACCCCTCCCCCGGCAGGCACGCCGGTCCAGCACGACCGCACCCCAGGACAGCCCGGGACACCAACCCTCGCCGCCCGCGATAACGGACCAGCCACAGCGCACCAATTGAACGTATCGCGCCAACAGCAAGCGGGCGGTCCGCCGCCCGAGGCCGCGGATCGCCCGCCGAGACCTTACCGCTACTTGTACACCGGCCGATCGGGATCGGTGACGTCGAGCACCCGCCAGTCGCGCTCGCCCCGCAGCAGCCTGTCGGAAACCGCCAGCTTCTCCCGCAGCCGCTCCTCGCCGCCGAAAATGATCTGCCAGCCCCCGTCGCCGGTCAGCACCAGCCCGGCCCGCGGCGCGTACTCCAGGCCGGTCAGCGGGAGCGCCGGGCTCCCCGCCGGCGGCCGCGCCACCGCCAGCGCCGTGCGCACGACGGCCGCGTCAACCCGCTCGCCGACCCGCGGCGGCGCGGCGTCCCGCACTTGCAGGGTCGGCAACCCGTGCCCGCCGTCCTCGCCCGGATTCACGGCGATCACGAACCCCTCCTCGTCGACCAGCGCGCGGCTCTCGCCCGCCTGCCAGATCAGCGCGGCCCGCCGCTCGACCAGCCGAACCACCAGGCGGTCGGGCAGCTCGGTCCAGACCTCCGCCTCGCGCACCGTCGGCAGCGCGACGATCCGCTCGGCTATCTGCTGCGGATCGACCGTGAAGACGTTGTGGCCCAGCACCCGCCCCGCCGCCGCGACCTGCTGCGGGCTCGTCGCCACCCCGCCGGCGACCTCCACCCGCCGCACGCTGAACGCCCCGGCATTGAGCGCGTAGCCCAGCGCGCCGCCGAGGACCATCGCCGCCAGCAGCGCCGCCAGCCGCCCGCTCGCCACGATCGCCCGCCAGCGCCCCGGCTCGCGCGGCGCCACCGGCGTCTCGGCGCGCGACTTCGCCGCCTCCCGCGCCCCGGCCTCCCGCCCCGGCGCCTTCGCCCGCCCGACCGGCGCGGCGCTGGGCGCCCGCCGCCCGCGGCGCGTCGGCCCGGCCGGCGCCTCCGCCGCCGCGCCGCGCCCCTCGGCCGCGCGCCCGCCACGGCCCGCCTCAACGCGCGCCATCGCCACCCTCGCGCCGAATGTGGCTCAGCGTTCCCCGATCGCCAGGAACGCCCCCTCCCCGCCCCCCCACGTTGAGGGGCGCAGGTTCAAGGATAGTGCCCGCCTGTCCCCGATACGGCGTGGCTCCCCCCGGGATTGGGGGGCAGGGGGGGGCGCTCCTCCGAGAGTTGGGGGGCGGGGATACACCCCCGTCCGCGCCTGCGGCTCGGGGTGTGGGGGGAAGCCAGCGCTCAAGCGGCCCGCTCGCCCCTTCACAGCGCCTCGCGCTTCTCGGCGTGCCGCTCCAGGGCCAGCTCGATCAGGCGGTCGATCAGCTCCGGGAAGGGCAGGCCGCTCACCTCCCACATCTTGGGGTACTGGCTGATCGCCGTGAACCCCGGGATCGTATTGATCTCGTTCAGCAGGATGCGGTCGGTGCCGCGCTCCAGGAAGAAATCAACGCGCGCCATCCCCGCGCAGTCGATCGCCTTGTAGGCCGCGATCGCCATCGCGCGCAGCTCCTCCGCCTTCTCCTGGGGGATCTTGGCCGGCAGCGTGAAGACCGTCCCGTCGTCGACATACTTCGCGGTGTAGTCGTAGAACTCGTGCGCCGGCTCGATCTCGCTGATCACCGAGGCGATCGGCTCGTCGTTGCCGAGGACGCTGATCTCCAACTCGCGCCCGTCGATCCCCGCCTCGATCACCAGCTTCCGGTCGTACCGCGCCGCCAGGTCGAGCGCCGCCGCCAGTTCGTCCGGCCCATGCACCTTCGTGATGCCGACGCTCGACCCCATGTTCGCCGGCTTGACGAAGCAGGGGAAGCCGAGTTCCGCCGCCACCCGCCCCTCGACCCCCTCGGGATCGCGCAGCCAGTCGCGCTTCAACAGGACCAGATAGGGCGCCTGCGGGATGCCGTGCTGCGCCAAGATCGTCTTGGCGATCGCCTTGTCCATCGCCACCGCCGACGCCAGCACCCCCGCCCCGACATAGGGGATGTCCGCCAGTTCGAGCATCCCCTGCACCGTGCCGTCCTCGCCGTGCGGCCCGTGCAGCACCGGGAAGATCACGTCGAGCGGCCCGCGCCCCGCGCCGCCCTGCCCGGCCTGGAAGATCGGCGGCGTCGGGCTCGCGGCCGCCATCAGCTCGCTCCCAGGCGCGGCCGCCGCCCCATCCCCACTCGCGCGCCCCTCCAGCCGGGCCAGCTCCGACCCCGCCTCCAGCCGCGCCAGCGGATCGCCCCCCATCAGCCAGCGGCCCTCGCGGGTGATGCCGACCGGCACGACCTCGTAGCGCGCCGGGTCGAGCGCCGCCATCACCGCCCGCGCCGAGCGCAGCGACACGTCGTGCTCCCCCGAGCGCCCCCCGAAGATCACCCCCACCCGGATCCTGCGGCCACCGCCCATGCTACCCCCATCCAATTGTAGATTGCGGATTGCGGATTGCGGAATGAAGTGCCCCTCAGGTCGCGGTCGGCGCTGGTCTCACCGGGTCGTCAATCCGCAATCCGCAATCCGCAATCTACAATCGCCAGTCGCCCACCAGCTCGACCTCGGTCTCCAGCTCGATGCCACGACCCTCGCGCACGACGCGCTGCGCGTGCCGGATCACCGCCAGCACATCGGCGGCGGTCGCCCCGCCGACGTTGACGATGAAGTTCGCGTGCAGCGGCGAAATCTGCGCCCCGCCAAATTGATAACCCTTCAGCCCGGCCTCCTCGATCAGCAGGCCGGCCCAGGTGCCGGGCGGGTTCTTGAAGATCGACCCGGCGCAGGGCTTGCGCGGCTGGTGCTCCTTGCGCCAGGCGGCGTGCTCCTCCGCCAGCGCCAGCAACTCGTCCCGGTCGCCGCGCCGCAGCCGCAGCCCGACCGACACGACGAACGCCCCGACCGGCCGCTCCGCCAGGACCGGCGAGCGCAGAATCGTGTGGCGGTAGCGCGCCCGCAGCCAGTCCCGCCCGTGCGTCCGCAGCGCCCCGTCCGGCATCACCACCGTCAGGGTATCGACGTTCTCGATCATCTCCGTGCCGTGCGCCCCGGCGTTGTTGGCGACCGCCCCGCCGACCGTCCCCGGCAGCCCGACCGCCCAGTCGAACCCCGCCCAGCCCCGCTCGCAGCAGTAGCGCCCGACCCCGGAGAGCATCCGCTGCGCCGGCACCGTGAGGCGGACCTCGTCGCCCCGCTCGTCCACCTCGATCGGCGCCCGCTCGCTGCGGTAGACGACGGCCAGCCCGCGGATGCCCCGGTCGCTGACCAGCAGGTTGCTCCCCCCGCCGATCACGGTAACGGGCAGCCCCTCCGCCCGCCCCCAGGCCAGCGTCTCCCGCAGCGCCTCGGGGTTCGCCGGCCGCGCCAGATAATCCGCCGGCCCCCCGATCCGGAAACTGGTGTAGCGCGCGACCGGCTCGTCGCGCTCGATCGCCAACTCCTCGGGCGGATCGCCGCCGTCCGGCGCCCGCCAGGCGTCGTCGAGGCCGTCGTCGCCGTCGTTCCCCACCCGGTCTCTCTCCGCCGCGTCAGTCGCGAAGGCCATCCGTAAACCCTTCTCCCGCCAGCACACACCACGCCCGATTACAGCGCCGCGACAATCTTCCGCAATTCCGGCACCAGCCCGACCCGCGGCGCCACCCGCCGATACGCGATACCAAAACCCGCTATCCGCCCCTCCCGGTCCACCGCATCATCAATCAGGACGCTCCCCCCCGGACCAATCGCCCATCGCCCCAAATACTCCCCGAAGAAGAGGCTCCGCCCCTGCCCGTCAACATCCCCCTTCATCGCCCTCAACTCGGCGGAACTGAGAATATCGTCGAAGATCGCGGCGAGCCCCAGCCTCGGCGCCGTCCAGCGCGCGAACGAGTCCATATTATCGGTCGCAATGACGACCCTCCGACCGCTGGCCCGCAGCGCCAGCACCAGATCGGGAATCGCCGCGTCAGCGAACCGCATCGCCCGGCAGCCGGCGATGAACTCGCGCAGCACCAGGCCATAATCGAGGCTGGCGCCCCGCGCCACGGCCTGCATCACGTCCTCGGTCGTCAGCCCGCCCCGCATCCACGGCGTCAGCAGATCGCCAAGCTTCCCGTACAGCGCCGCCTCGATCCGCCGGAACAGGCGCCGCTCCTCCGGCGTCCCCCCCTCCAGATGCCCCCAAAACCGCGACACCGACAGCGTGTTATGCCAATCAACAAAAACGCACCGATACCCCGCCGCCACGCCCCCAATTCCTTACCATCATTCCCGACCTATCCCCACCCCCAGTCCGCGAAGGCGGACTTCGTGGCCGGCAGGCCCGCGAGACGCCGGTTTCAACCGGCGGCCCTACCGGCGGCTACCGGTGTCCTCTCCGTCGGCTCCCACCATCCATCAAACACTCCCGCCACTCCCCCGCCCACCCTTACGCCTCCCGCAACCCCGCCAACACCCCCTCCCCCACCTGCCACACATCGCCCGCCCCGAACGTCAGCACCACCGCCCCCGCCGCCAGGTCGCCCGCCCGGTGGCGGTCGAGGAGCAGAGCCGTCGCCTCCGCCGGCGTCACCGCGCGCAGAACCGCCCCCGGCGCGGGCATCAGCGCGGCGATGTCGTCCGCGCCCACCCCCAGCGTGTCCCGCTCGCGCGCCGCGTAGATGTCGAGCAGCACCACCCGGTCCGCCCCCGCCAGCGCCTCGGCGAACTCCCGCAGCAGCAGTTTCGTCCGCGAGTAGGTGTGCGGCTGGAAGACCGCCCAGAGCGGCCGCCCCGGATACCGCTCGCGCGCCGCCCGCAGATTGACCGTGACCTCGGTCGGGTGGTGCGCGTAGTCGTCAATAATCGTGATCCCCGCCGCCTCGCCCTTCAGCTCGAAGCGCCGCCCGGTCCCGCCGAACCCCGCCAGCGACGCCGCCGCCACCGCCGGCGCGATCCCGACCTGCGCCGCCGCCGCCAGCGCCCCCAGCGCGTTGCGCCGCATGTGCTCGCCCGGCAGCCGCAGCGTCAGCGTCGCCACCGGCTCGCCGCCGCGCAGCACCGTCTCGCCCCCCGCCCCGTCCGGCGCGATCCGCCACTCCGCCCCCGCCGCGCGGCCGTAGCCGACGATCGTCACCCCCGCGGCCGGCGCGAGCCGCCCGCGCAAGGCGCCGCACCCCGGATCGTCCGCCGACAGCACGATCGCGCCCCCCGGCTCGACCTGCCCCAGGAACTCGGCGTAGGCCGCTTCCATCTCCGCGTAGGTCGGGTAGGTGTCCGGGTGGTCCGCCTCGACGGTCGTCACGATCGCCACGCGCGGGCGCAGTTGCAGGAACGACCGGTCGTACTCGTCCGCCTCGACCACGACCAGCTCCCCCGCCCGGCCGCGCGTTCGTCCCGAAATCCTGCAGGATCGCCCCCACGAAGAACGACGGGTCGCGCCCGGCGTCGACGCAGATCTTCGCCAGCATCGCGCTCGTCGTCGACTTGCCGTGCGTCCCGGCCACCGCCAGCCCCGTCCGCGCGTTGGCGATCAGCCCCAGCAGCGCCGCCCGCTTGATCGCCGGGGTCCCCGCCGCGCGCGCCGCCGCCAGCTCCGGGTTGTCCTCGCGGATCGCCGCGCTGTAGACGACCAGGTCCGCCCCCCGCGCCGCCTCCGCCCGGTGCCCGATCGCCACCGCGATCCCCTCGTCCGCCAGCGCCGCCGTCACCGCCGACGCCGCCGCGTCGCTCCCCGACACCCGGTAGCCCCAGCGCCGCAGCACCCGCGCCAGCGCGCTCGTCCCGATCCCCCCGATCCCGATGATGTGGATCGTCGCGCCCGCCGGCGGTAATTGCGGAGTGCGGAGTGCGGATTGCGGATTAGGCACGCCCTCAACGGTCATCATGTCACCCCGCTTCGTCATTCCGCAATCCGCAATCTACAATCCGCAATCGTCAGCGCCACACCCGCCCGGCGCGCGTCAGCAGGAAGACCAGCAGGATCACCACGATCAGGATGCCGATCAGGTTCGGCCAGGAGGCCAGCACGCTGTTCGTCGTCGGGGCGCCGAAGACGACCGCCGCGCCGTCGAACGAGGGGATCACCAGCCGCACCGCGCCGCCCTCCTCGCGCTGCGCCACGAAGCGCGTGATGAGCCAGGTTACCACAATGGTCAGGTTGAGCGCCCCGAGCAGCCCGCCCAGCACCTTCCACAGCCCCCGCCCCGGCTCCCCCGCCCGAGCAGATGCCCGAACGCGTAGGCGAGCGCCGCGAAGATCAGGAACGCCAGCAGCGTCACCCACGGCCGCAGCTCGTCGTTGAAACGGAACGCCGGGCCGTCGGTCTCGCGCCCCAGCAGCGCCTGCCCCGCCCGCTGCACCGCGCCGATCAGCCGCTCCAGGAGCGGCAGCAGCACCGTCTCCGGCCGCGCCGCCAGGAAGATCGCCACCAGCAGCGCGCCCAGCGTCCAGGCCTCGTCCTTCCAGCCGCGCCGGAACCCGCTCAGCGCGCCCAGCACGAAGATCGGCAGCAGCACCAGCAGCGGCGACACATTCAGCGTCGGCATCGGCTCACCTCCGAAGGCTACGGGAGGATACGGGCGCGGGATACGGGCCGACCACAGAGACGCAAAGGTCACGGAGAACACAAAGCACATGCGCCGGCGGCTACCGTTCCCCGGCCTCCGGCGCGAGACGTTCGGCCATCGGTCCCCGCGTGATGTCCTTTTTTGTGTCCTTCGTGGTCTTGGTGCCTTTGTGGTTCATCCGTTCCTTCCTCCCGCCAGAGTCGCGCTTGACCGGCGCGACCGTCTGGCGCGAGATGTTGATCAGGATGCCCATCGTCGCCATCACCGCCACCAGCGAGGTGCCCCCGTAGGAGATGAAGGGCAGCGGGATGCCGGTGAAGGGGATCGTCGAGGTGATCCCCCCGACGTTGATCATCGCCTGGAAGGCGACCCAGGAGACGATCCCGGTCGCCATCAGCACCCCGAACGGATCGGCCGCCCGGAAGGCGATCTGGTAGCCGCGCACCGCCAGCAGCAGGAAGAGCGCCAGCAGGCAGAGCGCCCCGATCAGCCCCAACTCCTCCGCCACCACCGCGAAGATCGCGTCGGTGTGCGCCTCCGGCAGCCAGCCGTACTTCAGCCGGCTCGCCCCCAGCCCCGTCCCCGGGATGCCGCCCGACCCGAAGGCCAGCCGCGACTGGAACAGTTGCCAGCCGCCGTCCGCCAGCCGCAACTCCTCCTCCGAGAGGGTAAAGAGCGACAGCCGCTCGCGGCGGTACGGCGCGGCCAGCGCCAGCAAGAAAAAGGCGCAGGCGCCGCTGGCGAGGAAGAGCGCCAACTGCTTCAGGTCCGCCCCCGCCACCAGGAACATCGACACCGCGACGACCGTCAGCAGGAACGACGTGCCCAGGTCCGGCTCCAGCATCACCAGGAAGACCAGCACGCCCAGGATGACCGAGAAGGGGAGGATGCCGGTCGTCCAGTGGTGCAGCCGCGGCCCCCGTTTAGTCAGCCAGTCGGCCATGTAGAAGATCAGCGCCAGCTTCGCCAGCTCGCTCGGCTGGAACTGCGGCAGCGGGCCGAGGTTCAGCCAGCGGTGCGCGCCCACCTCCTCGCCGCCCACCCCCAGCCCCGGCACCAGCACCAGGATCAGCAGCGCGACCGCGCCGGCCAGCGCGGCGATCGAGTAGCGCCGCCAGACGCGGTAGTCGATGTGCATCGTGACCAGGAAGGCCGTCACCCCCAGGCCAACCATCAGCAACTGCCGCCGCAGGTAGTAGAAGGGGTCGCCGCCGGACGGCAGGTTGCGCGTGAAGGTCGCGCTGAAGACCATCACCGTGCCGAAGACCAGCAGCGCCACGATCGTCATCAGCAGCCAGTAATCGGGCTCGTGGACCCGCGCCCGCCGCCCCCGCGCCGCCCCCCCCCGCCCCCCAACCTTGGGGGGAGCCACGCGCGTCTCAGTCGTTCGGCTCCCCCCAAAGTTGGGGGGCGGGGGGGGGCGTCTCACTGCGCCCCGTCCGGCATGCTCCATCAGCGCCCCTCCGGTCCTGCCGGCGCCGGCGGTTGCCCCCCCGTCAGGTCCGCCACCGCCGCCCGGAACGCGTCGCCCCGGTCGAACTCGTTGCGGAACATGCCGAACGAGGCGCAGCCCGGCGACAGCAGCACCACGTCGCCCCGCCCCGCCAGCCCCGCCGCCAGCCGCACCGCCTCCGCCATCCCCCGCGCCGGCCCGTGGATCCGCGCGGGATCGAACCCCGCCCCCTCGATCGCCGCGCGCAGCTGGGGCGTCGCGTCGCCGTCGAGGGTCACGACCGCCCGCACCCGCCCCCCCGTCGCCACCTCGCGCGCGAACTCGGCGAAGTCGGTCCCCTTCTCCGACCCGCCCGCGATCAGCACCGTCGGCGCGGCCATCGCCCGCAGCGCGGCGATCGCGGCGGCGGGCGCCGTCGCCGCCGTGTCGTTGATGTAGGTCACGCCGCCGATCTCGGCGAGCGGCTCCAGGCGGTCGCGCACGCCGCCGAAGCCGGCCAGCCCCGCCTCCACCGCCGCGAACGGCGCCCCCCTTGCCAGCGCCGCCAGCCCCGCCGCCAGCGCGTTCGCCGCGCTGTGCTCCCCCGGCGCCCGCAGCCGCTCCCGCGGGCAGGCGTGCTCCGCCCCCGCGAGGCGCCAGCGCAGCGTCGCGCCGTCGAGCCAGGCCCCGTAGCCGCCCGCGTCCTCCCGCCCGAACGGCAGCACCGTCGCCACGGTGTCCTCGCGGAAGCCCCAGATGATCGGGTCGTCGCGGTTGAGGATCGCGAAGTCGCCCGTGCGCTGGCCGCGGACGATGCCGCGCTTCGCCTCGGCGTACTCCTCCAGCGAGGGGTAGCGGTTGAGATGGTCGGGCGAGAGGTTGGTCGCGACCGCGATGTGCGGGCTCAGCCCGTACTCGGCCAGCCCCTCGAGCTGGAAGCTCGACAGCTCGATCGCGACCGGCGTCCCCGGCCCGATCCGCTCCAGTTGCTCCAGCGCCGACAGCCGCATGTTGCCGGCGATCACCGTGTCCGCGCGCCACGCCGCCAGCATCGCCGCGCAGAGCGTCGTCGTCGTCGTCTTCCCCTTCGTCCCGGTGATCCCCACGATCGGCGCCGGGCAGAGGCGGAAGAAGAGGCTCATCTCCATCTCGATCGGCACCCCCGCCACCCGCGCCGCCGCCAGGTAGGGCGACTCGCGCGGCACCCCCGGGTTGCGCACGACCAGATCGGCGGCGGTGAAGTCGGCCTCGCGGTGCTCGCCCAGCACGAAGCGGACCGGCAGCCCCGCGAGTTCGCGCAGCGGCTCGGCCAGTTGCTCGGCGGGGCGCAGGTCGGTCACCGTCACCTCCGCCCCCCGCCCCACCAGGAAGCGCGTCACGCCCAGCCCGCCCTGGTGGACCCCCAGGCCCATCACCAGCACCCGCTTCCCGGCCAGCGCCACCCGCCCCTCGGCCTCGCGCGCCATCTCACCCATCCTCGCCACCACTCTCGGCTTCCGCCCGCCGGTTCGCCGCCCCACCGGGACGGCGCGGCGCCGCTCATGTACGTACAGGGATTGTAGCCACTGACGCGCCCCGGCGCAACCTCGCCGGGGTCCGCGGGTGGCCGGGGCAGGGGCCGCCGGTTGAAACCGGCGCCTCTCGCGGCGCTCCGCGCCACGAAGCCCGCCGTCGCGGGCTGAGACCGAACCGAGGATTGTGCTCACGGGAACGTTGTGGCGCGGCGTTAGAGCGGTTCTCGAAACGGTTGCGCTGCGCCGCGGCGTCGTCCGTAGGGGTGTCGGGTACCCGCGTGCGGGTGTGAACGCCCAACACCCGGCCCCAGCACCGGCCCAACCATCACGAGAACCGCTGTAGAAGTCCAGCCCGCGACGGCTTCCGCTTCGTGGCCGCAGGCCCGCGAGACGCCGGTTTCAACCGGCGGCCCTGGGCGGCCCCTTCGCCCCCGCCCCGCCGTGACCATTTCCACCCCACCCCGTTTCTCCTGTAGAACGACCGCCCGACAGGGGCGCGCGCGCCATCAGCAAGTCGAGCATGGCGCGCCGCGCGCCCCGAGTGAAGAGGTGCCGTGCGTGGCCTGGTCACCGTCCCGGCCCGACATCGCGGGCCGCCCCCGACAGGACACGGCCCACGCCGCCCCGGACGAGGCGCTGCTCATCGCCGCCGCCCAGGCCGACCCGCGCGCCTTCGCCCCGCTCTACGACCGCTACCTCGACCCCGTCTTCCGCTACTGCTTCCGCCGCCTCGGCGACCGCGAGGCCGCCGAGGACGCCACCAGCCAGGTCTTCTGCAAGGCGCTCGCCGCCCTCCCCGCCTACCGCGACGGCGCCTTCGCCGGCTGGCTCTTCACCATCGCCCACAACGTCGTCACCGACCATTACCGGCGCCAGCGGCGCGATCAGCCCTTCGACGACGCCGAGGAGCCCGTGGACGGCGAGCTGACCCCGGAAGAACGCGCCGTCGCCGCCGACGAGGGCCGGCGCCTGCGCGCCCTCCTCGCCCGGCTGCCCGACGACCAGCGCCGCGTCGTCGAGTTGCGCCTCGCCGGGCTGAGCGGCGCCGAGATCGCCCGCGCCCTCGACCGCAGCCCCGGCGCGGTCAAGATGCTACAGTTCCGCGCGATCACCCGGCTACGCGCGCTCCTAAACGGGCCGCAAGACCCCCGGAGCCGCCGGAGAAGGACCAGCATGGCGCTCGATGACCTGCGGACGATCCACGATCTGAACGACTACTGGGACGACTTCGCCGCCGGCGAAGCCCCCGCCGACGACCTCGACCCGGCGCTGGCCGCGACGGTGCGCCGCCTCCACGCGCTCGACACCGCCCCCGGCCCCGACCGCGCCTTCGCCGAGCGGCTGCGGCGCGACCTCCTCGCCCAGCCGGAAGCGCCGGCCACCCCCGTCGTGCGGCCCGCCGACCGGCGCCCCCACCCCTCCCTGCCGCTGCCCCAGCCGGCCCCGGGCCGGCCGCCCCGCGCCGCCGCCAACGCCCGCCGCGCGCCGCGCCTGGGCCGCCCTCGCCGTCGGCGCCAACCGCGTCGCCTCCGTCGCCCTGATCCTGATCCTCTCCGGCGCGATCGCCCTCGTCCTCGGCAACGCCGCCGCGGGCGGGCGCCCGGCCGCGCCCTCCCGGCCGGGCGCGACGGCGCCGGCGGCGGCCGCGACCGCGCCCCCCGCCGACCCCCTTCGACGCCTCACCGACGAAGGAACCGGCCCCGGCCCCCGCCATCGCGCCCACTGCCGCGCCACCGGCCACGCCCGCCGAGCTGCCCGCGCCCGTCTGGCAGCCCGCCGCGCCACTGGGGGTCCCACGCGAGGGCCACACCGCCAGCCCCCTCGACAACGGCCAGGTGCTGGTCGCCGGCGGCATCAGCGTCACCCGCGGCGAGGGGCTGGCGACGGCCGAACGCTTCGACCCCGCTACCGGGCGCTGGCTCCCCGCCGCCGCCATGCACCAGACGCGCGTCAACCACACGCCGACCAGGCTACGCGACGGCCGCATCCTCGTCACCGGCGGCTTCGACAGCCGCGACGAAGGCCAGACCCTCGCCTCCGGCGAAATCTACGACCCCGCCGCCGACCGCTGGACCCCGATCGCGCCGATGGGCGGGACCCGGATGGGGCATACCGCCTCGCTGCTGCCGGACGGCCGCGTCCTCGTCGCCGGCGGCTACCGGAACCGGCCGGCGCAGGCCATCCTCGCGACCGCCGAGATCTACGACCCCCGAACCAACGGTTGGACCCCCGCCCCCGCGCTCGCGGTCGCGCGCGCCGGCCAGACCTCCACCACCCTACGGGACGGCCAGATCCTGCTCGCCGGCGGGAGCGGCGCCGACGGCCGGCCGCTCGCCTCGGCGGAACGCTACGACCCACGCGCCGGCCGCTGGTCCCCGGCGGGCAGCATGGCCCGCCCGCGGAGCCTGCACTCCGCGACCCTCCTCCCCGACGGCGCCGTCCTGGTCGCCGGCAACGCCGCCGCCGATGCCACGGCGGAACGCTACGACCCCGCCGCCAACGCCTGGCGGTCCGCCGGCGCGCTCGCCGGCCGCCACAGCCTGCACACCGCCACCCTCCTCCCCGACGGCGCCGTCCTGGTCGTCGCCGGCTGCGCCGAGGAGGGGGGCCGGCCCGCCGCGACGGTCGAACGCTACGACCCCGCGACCGACCGCTGGTCCGCCGCCCCGCCCCTCACCGCCGCCCGCTGCAACCAGACCGCGACCCTCCTCCCGGACGGCCGCCTGCTGATCGTCGGCGGCAAGGACACCAACGGCCCACTGCGCACGGCGGAAATCCTCGCCCCCAATCCCGCGCACCCCGCGACGCGGCCACCGGCGACTGACCGCCCCCCCGCGCACGCCAAACCACACCGTCGCCTTCACACCCGACGGCTGATCCCTGCTCCCCTAAAGTGGACGTGGTAACTTCTGGATCGCCCCGCGCAACAAGACGAATCGGCGTTAGGCGTTGGACGTGGAATGAGGAATCAGCAGACCGTTATCGGCTGGCGCGCAGGGGCAGGCCCGCCGTGCCGGCGCGCCACGCGCTCAACGCGCGCTGCCCTCACGCCGATGGTACGGCAGGTTCCAAGGCACCGTCCGCACCAGCGCCCTGGGACTCCAAACAGAGCGCGATTGCTTCCCGCACCCGTTCGAGCAACTCGTCCATCGCACGGGCCTGAGTGTGGCACCCGCGCAGCGCGGGAACACTGGCGACGAGAAAACCCTCCCCGTCACGCTCGATCACCACCGTGAATTCCCTCGCCATCCGCCGCCCTCCTCCGCGAGTCACGGGCGCCCCGAATCGGGAGCCATCCGGCCGAGCCCGTGCGGGATGCCGCCCCCCGCGCCCCCTCCCCGTCCCCGCGCGTGGAGGAACATCTTGACAGGGACGGCAATGGCGGCAACGTGGCGCCCCCTCCCCTCGCAGGGGAGGGGCCGGGGGAGAGGTCCACCCCCGCCGTCAGTACTCCCCCAGCAGCAGCGCCAGCGCCACCCCGAAGAGCCCGGCCATCATCCCCACCAGCCAGAAGCGCATCGTCACCTGCGTCTCCGACCAGCCGATCAGCTCGAAGTGGTGCTGCAAGGGGGCCATCTTGAAGAGCCGGCGCCCGCCGGTCAGCTTGAAGTAGCCCACCTGCAGGATCACCGACAGCGCCACCGCCACGAAGATCAGCCCCACGACCGGCAGCAGCAGCCACTGCTCGGTCATGAACGCCACCGTCGCCAGCGCCGCCCCGAGCGAGAGCGACCCGGTGTCCCCCATGAAGACCTGCGCCGGGTGCGCGTTGTACCACAGGAAGCCCAGCAGCGCGCCGACCATCGTGAAGCAGAAGGTCACCACCCCCACCTGCTTCTGCACATAGGCGATGATGCCGTAGGAGACGAAGGCAATCGCCGCCGTGCCGCCGGCCAGCGTGTCCAGCCCGTCGGCCAGGTTGACCGCGTTCGCCATCCCGGTGATCCCCACGATCACGATCGGCAGGTAGATCCAGGGGCTCACCTCGTGCCGGCCGAAGAAGATGAGGTAGTTCCGCCCGAGCGCCCACCAGAGGATGATCGCCGTCACCGTCGCGAAGAGGAGCAGCCAGGCCATCTTGAAGCGCGCGGTCAGCCCCGCCGCCCGCTTGCCGCCGACCAGGCTGAGGCGGTCGTCGATCGCCCCGAGGACGCCGCAGCACAGCAGCACCCCCAGCGGCAGCAGCATCGAGAGCCGGCCGTAGAGGTTGAAGGCGAAGGTCAGGATCACCGCCGAGAGGGTGACCATGATGCCGCCCATCGTCGGCGTCCCGGTCTTGACCAGGTGGTGCTGCGGCCCATCGATCCGCACCTGCTTGCCGATCTTCTTGGCGCGCAGCAGGGCGACGATCGGATGCCCGATGATGACGGTCATCACGAAGCCGAGCCCGGCGATCGCCAGCGAGTAGGCCATGTTCCAGTTGGGCCGGTTCTCCGGCACCTGGAACCAGAAGTCTGGCACGGCCGCCAGCCCCGCGCCCAACAGCATCACGACCGGCCCCAGCCCCGCTTCCACAGCCACCCCTCGATCGCTCGTTCCCGCCCCACCGCCCGCTCCGCCTCGACCGCCACTATGCGTCTTCCGTGCCATCGCCCGCCACACCCCTACGCCGCGCGCAGCGCCGCGATCACCTCCTCCAGCGCCAGCCCGCGCGACCCCTTGACCAGCACCAGATCGCCCGCCCGCAACTCCCGCGCCAGCCAATCGGTCAGCTCGTCCTTGCGCTCCAGCGCGCGGATCGCCCCCGCCGCCAGCCCCGCGCGCGCCGCCTCCTCCGCGATCAGCCGCGCGCGCGGCCCGATCGTCAGCAGCGCGTCGGCCGCCGCCGCCGCCCGCCGCCCGACTGCCCGGTGGCCCTCCTCCTCGTAGGCGCCCAATTCGAGCATGTCGCCCAGCACCGCCAGGCGCCGCGCCGCTGGCGCCTCCGCCAGGATCGCCAGCGCCGCCAGCGCCGACGCCGGGCTGGAGTTGTAGCTGTCGTCAATGATCCGCGACCCGCGCGGGCCGGGCAGCACCACCAGCCGGATCGGCGTGTGCGGGTTGCGCAGCCCGGCCACGACATCGTCGAAGCCGAGCCCGACCGCGAACCCGATCCCCGCCGCCGCCAGCGCGGTGTAGACGCTGTGCCGGCCCAGCAGCGGCGCGCGCTCGATCGTCCGCGCCTCGCCCCCGTAATGCAAGGTGAAGGTCAGCCCCTCGAAGCCGTGGTTGGTGATCGCCGTCGCGCGCAACGCGCAGTCGGCGCCGAGGCCGTAGGTCAGCGCCCGCGCCCCGGTCAGCGCCGCCATCGGCCGCACCAGCGGGTCGTCGCCGTTGAGGACCGCCGTCCCGCCGGGCGGCAGCGCCGCGACCAGCTCGCCCTTCGCCCGCGCGATCCCCTCCTGACTCCCCATCCGCTCCAGATGCGCGTGCCCGACGTTGGTCACCGCCGCGACCGTCGGGCGCGCGATCGCCGCCAGCGCGGTCAGCTCTCCCAGCCCGTAGGTGCCCATCTCGAGGATCGCCGCGCCGGTCTCCGGCCCGATCAGCAGCACGCTCAGCGGCAGCCCGAACTCGTTGTTCCAGCTCTTCGGGCTCTTCAGCACCGGCAGCCGCATGCCGAGGACCGCCGCCGCCAGCTCCTTCGTGCTCGACTTCCCGACACTCCCGGTGATGCCGACCACCGGGAGCTCGAACTTGCCCCGCCAGTGGGCCGCCAGCCCGCCGAGCGCCGCCAGCGTGTCCTCGACCTCGATCAGCGCCACCGCCGGGTCGAGCCCGGCGAACGCCGCCGCCCGCCCCCGCCCGACGATCGCCCCGCTCGCGCCGCGCGCCACCGCGTCCGGCACGAAGCGGTGCCCGTCGTGGACCTCGCCCCGCACCGCGACGAACAACTCGCCCGGCTCGACCTGGCGCGAGTCGATCCCGACCCGCCGGAACACCGCGCCGTCCCCGGGCCGCGCCGCCCCGTGCAGCGTGCCGCCCGTCCCGGCGAGAACATCCTCCAGCGCGATCGCCGCCATCCCCCGGCCTCCGACCCGTCCCGCGCGCCCTACCCTGGGCACGCCAATCCGGCCCCGCATCCCCCCGCCCCTACGACGGCGACGCTATTGTACCCATTTCGCCGCCGCTGACCACCACCCTCCCGCCCATCCGCCCCCCCTCCCCCCGATCCGTCCCGCCCCTCTTGGGGCGTGGGCCGTGGGCCGAAGGGTGGAAGAGGCTCTATCGCCCATTTCACCAACACCCGTCGGGTCGGTCCTCCCCCTCGCCCAGGATTGGGCGAGGGGTGCCGCCCGCAGGCGGCGGGGGTGCGGGCGCCTAACGCCGCCCCTCCTTGCGCGTCGGCGCGATGCTGTACAGGGTGAACAAGTTCTTGAGAATTTCGGCCGTCGGCGGGCCGGCGATGTGCGCGCCCCAGGGGTCCTTCTTCGGCCGGTCGATCTTCACGTAGACCACGAAGCGCGGGTCCTCCGCCGGGCCGACGCCGATCATCGAGCCGATCGTCACGTCGTCCCCCTCGTAGCCGCCGTCCTTCGCCGGGATCTGCGCCGTCCCGCTCTTCGACCCGACCGCGTAGCCCGACACCCCGACGTACTGGTAGCTGACATTGTCGACGACCTCGGTCATCATGCCGGTGACCTGGCGCGACACCTGCGGCGAGATCACCTGCCGCACCACCCGCGGCTCGACCTGCCGCACGACCCGCCCGTCCTGGCGCACCTCCTTGACGACGTAGGGCCGCATCAGCTTGCCGCCGTTGACCACCGCCGCCACCGCCGTCACCATCTGGATCGGCGTGACGCTGATCCCCTGCCCGAAGGCGTTGGTCGTCAGGTTGATCGGCCGCCAGTCGGGCGCGTCCGGCCAGTTGACCAGCCCCTGCTCCTCGCCCGGCAAGTCGATCCCGGTCCCCTGCCCGATCCCGAACTCGCGCAGCTTCCCGTAGAAGGCGTCCGCCCCGGTCTGCCGCGCCACGAAGGCCGAGCCGAGGTTGCTGGAGTGCTGCAAGATCCCGCTCATCGTCTCCTGCCCGTAGGAGACATTATTGGCGTTGGCGATCCGGTGCTTGTCGATCATGATGTAGCCGGGGCTGTCGTAGAAGATGGTGTTGGGCGTCACCGCGCCGGTCTCCAGCCCGATCGCCATCGTCAGCACCTTGAAGGTCGAGCCCGGCTCGTAGAGCTGCGTCACCGCCGGATTGCTGAAGAGCTCGACGTCGAACTGCTCGAAGCGGTTCGGGTCGAACGAGGGCCGGTTCGCCAGCGCGACGATCGCCCCGGTCCGCGCGTCCATCACGATCGCCGTCCCGCCCGACGCGTTCTGCGACTTGACCGCCGCCTCCAACTGCTGCTCGACCTGGCGCTGCACCGCCGCGTCGATCGTCAGCGTCACGTCGTTGCCGTCGACCGGCGGGTCGAGCTGGTTCTGCCCGATCGCGATCACCCGGCCGCTGACATCGACCTCGGCCCGCGCATGGCCCGGCTTGCCGCCGATCTCCCGGTTATAGGTCCGCTCGACCCCATAGGTCCCGTCCAGCTCCCAGTTGGCGAAGCCGAGCAGTTGCGAGGCGAAATCGCCGTTCGGGTAGACGCGCCGCGGCTCCGGGGTCAGGTAGACGCACACCGCGTCGGCCTTGCACGGCAGGTGCTGCGCGCGAACCGCCGCCGACTGCGCCGGGGAGAGGAACCGCTTGATCGGGATCTGCACCCGCTTCCGCTGCCGCCCCTCCTTGATCGTGGTCAGCAGTTCCTGCGGGTTCATCTGGAGCGGCCCGGCCAGCGCCTGCGCCAACTCCGCGTCGTTTGCCTCCTTGACCTGGCTCAGATCGACCTCCAGCCGGTCCGCCGGCATCGTGCTGGCGAGCACCTGGCCGGTGCTGTCAAAGATCGTCCCGCGCCGCGCCGGCACCGGCCGGTCCCACAGGCGCTCCTCCCGCGCCGCCTCCCCCAGGGACGCCCCCCGCAGCGCCTGGTACCACACCAGCCGCGCGCCGATCGACCCCATCAGCACACTGAACGCCACCAGGACCAGGAAGACGCGCCGCCGCGGCAGATCGGTCACGGACACTCCTTTGCTCGGATCGCAAGTCACAGGTCTGCAGGTCGCAGGTCTACTCCCTGAGCACGAACACCCTTATCTTGTCATTCTGAGCGGAGCGAAGAATCGGTCTCCCCGGCGCGATCTCTCATTGCACCCCACCTCCACCGCCCGACTGCTCGCGGGCAGTTGGAGACAGGAGGGTGACAATCGGTTCGTTATCTCGCCGCGTTATCCCGATCTCCGATCTCCGACCTGCGACCTTCGCCCCTCAGACCTCCAACCTTCGACCCTCGACCTTCGACCCTCGACCCTCGACCCTCGCCTACTTGCTCCGCGCCGCCCCCACCCCGACGAGGCGATTCCAGAGCCGGTCGAGCGCGCCGTCGCGCTCCGGGCGGGCGGGCGGCGGGGCCGGCGCGACCGGGGCCGGGCGCTGCACGCTGATGAAGCGATGGCGCGGGCCGTTGGCCGCGGTCGCGCCGCCCGCGCCGGCCGCCCGCGTCGTCGCCGCCGCGCCCTCGGTCGGCGCGGCGCGCTGCGCGCGCGTCGAAGGGGCGCATGCCGTACTCGCGCTGCGCCACGTCGCTCACCCGCGCCAACCCCTGCTCCTCGCTCAGCGTGTAGACCAGCAGTTCGTTCTGCCGCTCGACCTCCGCCTGCCGGCTCTGCACGTCCGCCAGCAGATAACCGTAGCGGGCCACATGGCTGATCTGCACCAGGTAGATCAGCCCGAGCAGGCTCAGGCCCAGCGTCGCCGCGCCGAAGAGCCCCGCCCCGCGCGGCCGCCAGCGCCGCAAGAGCGCCAGGTCAGGCAGCGCCGGTCGGCCCCACCGCCGCGCCCCGCCCGCTGCGCGCCGCCCGGCGGCCCGCCGTCGAACGTCGGGGGCCGGCTCCTCGCGCCCCCCGCGCGGCGCGGCCGGTCGGGCGCGACCGCGCCCGGCCCCGCCCCGTCCGGGGAGCGCCGCGCCGGTGCCAGCGGCCCCTTGGGCAGATCGAACGTCGTGCTCATCCCTTATGCCACCTTCTCCGCCACGCGCAGGATCGCGCTGCGGCTGCGCGGGTTCGCCGCCACCTCCGCCTCGCCCGGTCGCACCCCCTTGCGGGTGACGGGCCGCAGCGACGGCCGGTGGCCGCAGACACAGACCGGCACACGCGGCGGGCAGACGCAGCCCCGCGCCTCGCGCCGGATGAAATCCTTGACGATCCGGTCCTCCAGCGAGTGGAAGGCGATCACCGCCAGCCGCCCGCCCGGCGCCAGGACCTCCAGCGCGCCGGCCAGCCCCTCCTCCAGCGCCTCCAACTCGCCGTTGACCGCGATCCGCAGCGCCTGGAAGGTGCGCGTCGCCGGGTGGATCCGCTCCCGGTCGCGCCCTTGCCGCGGCGCCGCGCCCGCGACGATCGCCGCCAGCCGCGCCGTCCGCGCGATCGGCTCGCGCTCCCGCTCCCGGACGATCGCCCGCGCGATCCGCCGCGCGTGGCGCTCCTCGCCGTAGCGGAAGAGCAGGTCGGCCAGCTCCCCCTCGTCCGCCCCGTTGACCAGATCGGCCGCCGTCCGTGCCGCCCCCGGCCCGAAGCGCATGTCCAGCGGCCCGTCGCCGCCGAACGAGAAGCCCCGCTCCCGATCCGCGAGCTGGTACGAGGAGAGGCCGAGATCGAGCAGGACGCCGTCGAGCGGCGCCAGCCCCGCCTCCCGCGCGTGGGTCGCCAGCGCGGCGAAGTTGCCCCCGCGCAGGATCAGCCGGTCGCCGAACTCCGCCCGCAGCGCCGCGCCCCGCGCGATCGCCGCCGGATCGGCGTCGATCCCCAGCACCCGGCCGTCCGGCGCGCTCGCCTCCAGCAGGGCGCGCGTGTGCCCGCCGCCGCCGAACGTGCCATCGAGGTAGCGCCCGCCGGGGCGCGGGGCCAGCCCCTCCACCGCCTCGCGCGGCAGCACCGTCACATGGCCCGGCGCCCCGCCCCGCCCCGCCGCCGCCCGCGCCCCGTCCGCACCGGTATCCATCACGACTCGATCGCCGCCATCAGATCAGGTCGGCCAGGCGCTGGGCGATCCCGGTCCCCTCGTCCTCGACCGTCGCCGTCAGCCGCTCCCAGCGTTCCGGGTTCCAGATCTCGATATAGGTGTTCATCCCCACCACGACCGCCTCCCGGTCGAGCGCCGCGTAGCGCCGCAGCTCCGCCCCGACGACGATCCGCCCCTGCGAGTCGAGCGCCTCGTCGGCCGCCTCGGCGAAGACGATCCGCCTGAACTGCCGCGCGTCGGGGTCGCTGATCGACAGCGCGCTGACCCGCTCGGCCAGCGTCTGCCACGCCGCCAGCGGGTAGACCGAGAGGCAGCGGTCGATGCCGCGCGTCACCACCAGCCCGTCGGCCAGCGCCCCCCGGAACTTCGCCGGGATCGCCAGCCGCCCCTTCGCGTCCAGGTTGTGGCTGAAGCGCCCGAGAAACATCGCCCCGCCCGATCGAACGTGCAGCCTGCCCCACCGGGCCTCGCGGGAGGGGGGTTATCCACCGATCCCCCCACTTATCCCCACTTCCACCCACTGTTATCCACATTATACAGCCCGAACCCCACAATACAACCCTTTTTCACCCCGTTCGTACATATTGCTCGGACACCCCATCCGAACGAGTCGCCGCCCGTTACTCTCCCACGCCCATCCCCCCAGACCTTCGACCCCACGTCCTGGCCGGCAGCGGCGGCGTGGATGTATACCCCCCGTCGCCCCCTCCCTGGCACAACACCACCCCATCGCCGGGTCCGTCCTACAGACGGTCCCCACTCGGCGCCCCCGGTCCCCCCCCACCCTTCCTCGATCCCAGCCCGCGCAGGCGGGCTTCGTGGCGAGCGGCAGCGAGCCCCCAGCGACGACTTCAGTCGTCGGCCCCCCACGGCGCCCGACAGCGCAAAGCGACGAAACGAACCCGCCCAAATCTACCCCCTTTCCCCCGCCAGCACTGGGAAAACCCGTCCCATCCCGCCGCGCAACCCGCCCCCAATCGCCCACAATTACCCCCCACTTCCCCCCCCTTGACGCGCCCGAACGGACGTGCTATCCTTCGCGAAAGAACATTTGTTCTATAAGAGAGGAGGGGCCATGTATCTCGCATGGTTCGACCCCGACCGCAAGAAGCCGGTCCAGCAGAAGATCGCCGACGCGCGCGAGCGCTACCTGGAGAAGTTCGGCCGGGAGCCGCTCGTCTGCCTCGTCAACCCCGCCGACGCCGTGGAAGACACCGCCGTCGCCCTGCGCCCGGTCGCGCACGTCGCGCGCCACTCCTTCTGGATCGGCTTCGACGAGGCCGAGGAGGACGCCGCGATGCCAGCCGCCAGCGAGCCGGTCGAGCCGGCGCCCGCCGCGCCCGCGTCACCGCCCGCGCCCAACCCGCCACTCGAGCTGAAGTCCCGCCCGGCCCGGCGCGCCCGGCAGACCGCGCCAGCCGACGCGACGCCAGCGATCGCCGACGAACACCCCGGCGCAGCCCCGGCCGCGAAGGCACGCCCGGCTGCGGGACGTGGCGGCGGTCGCGCTCCAGTTGCCGCCGCCCCGCCGCCCGCCCAACCGGCCCCGCCCGCCGTCGCCCCCGCCCCGGTGCGCCGGTCGCGGCGGCCCGCCACCACGACGCCCACCAACGCGGCCGACGCCGCGCCGCGCGCGGCATCGCCGGCCGACGCGCCGGCCGCCAAGCCGGCCAGGGGCAAGGGCGTGACCTCGAAGGCGCGGACACGCCCTGCCGATACGGCGAGCGCGGCCAACGCCCCCGGCCCACCGCGCCGGAGCCCGCCGCGACCGACGCCCCCCGCCGGCCCCGCCGCCGACGGCCCCGGCCCGACAGCGCCGCGCGCGGTCGGCGCCCGCCGCCCCCCGGCAACTGGCGCTCCAGCCCGACCCCGCCGCGGACGCGCCGGCGAAGCCGGCCACCCGCCGGCCCCGCCGCGAGCGCGCCGCCGCCTGAGCCACGCCGCCGCCGCCCACGAGGAGGGACCCCGCCGTGCCGCCCGCCAAGCGCACGGCGCGCCGCCCATCGCCGGCCGTCAGGCGCCACAGGCCCGGCACGGCCAGCCCGGCTCTATTCAGGAATCGTGGGTAGGAGAACAACCATGACCGCAGGCGTCTTCGATCGGGACCACATCGCCCTCGCCGAGCAGCGGCAACGCGTGGCCGCGCTCTCCGCCGCGCGCCGCGCCGCGCGCCTCACCGCCGCCCGCGAGCGCGAAGACCGGCTCTTCACCGGCGCCGACCGCCTCGCCCGGCGGCTCGTCGCCGCCGTGCAACCACTCACCCGCCCCCACCGCTCGCGCCACGGCCGCGCCATCGCCCCGCGCGACACCTTCTAGTACAGGGCGGCGGAAGTAGGCCCGCGGTATACTCGTCGCCCACGCCGCTCGCCGGGGGCGGCTCGTGCAGGAGCGGCCGTGATGCGTGGCCCAGCCGCCGCGGCGGCGCCGCGGCTGGTGCGCGGGGGCGGGTATGGCGCGTCGGGGTCGGCCTCGGTGCCGGCGCGGGGCTCGGCGCGACCCTGGCGATCCGCAGCGCCGCGCCAGCGGATCGCTTCGCCGGCCCGGCACTGGGCGTGGTGACCGGCGTGTACCAGTGGGCCTTCGCGCTCGGCTGGACCCTCTGCCTGCGCGCGGCGCTCCTCGCCCCGCCCCGGCCGGCCGAACGATCCGCCGCGTTCGGGTGAAGTCGAAAAGTTGCGCCGTGAACATACGCATTACCGGGACGGAGGCGATCGCATGAACGGGGAGCAGGGACGCCTGGGGGTGCTGGTGGACTTGCCGGGCGAGCGGGCGGGCGGGCGCGGCTATCTGACGCTCCCGCCGGCGGGCGGCGGGCCGGGCGTGCTCGTCCTGCACGCGTGGTGGGGGCTGACCGCCCCCTTCATGGACCTGTGCGACCGGCTGGCCGGCGCGGGCTTCGTCGCGCTGGCGCCGGACCTCTACCGCGGGCGGACGGCCGGGACGATCGACGCGGCGGAGGAGTTGTTGGGGCGGCGCGACTCCGAGCAGATGACGGCGGACGCGATCGGCGCGGTCGCGCTCCTGCGCGGTCACCAGGCCGTGCGCGGCGGGGGCTCGGCGCGGTCGGGTTCTCGATGGGCGCCGCCTGGGCGATCGAGCTGGCGACCGGGGAGCAGCCCGACGACTTCGCCGCCGTCGTCCTCTTCTACGGCGCCGCGGAGGGCGACTTTGCCCGGTCGCGCGCGGCCTTCCTCGGCCATTTCGCCCCCGGCGACGAGTGGGAGCCGGACGAGGGGGTCGCGGCGCTGGAGGCGGCGATCCGGGCCGCCGGCAAGGAGGTCACCTTCCACCGCTATCCGGGCGCCGGGCACTGGTTCTTCGAGGCGGACCGGCCGGACGCCTACGACCCGCCGCCGCGGATCTCGCCTGGGAACGCACCGTCGCGCACCTGCGCAAGCACCTCAGCCGCAATGGTAATGCGCGCTCGCCTGCCAGCACGCGAAACGATCCGCATCAAGGCCCCGCAGGAAGTGCTCTACCGCGCCTTTACCGATCCCGTCGCCCTGGCTGCTTGGCTCGCCCCCGGCGACCCGGCGACAGATGTCGCTGAAGTACCGACTCCGAGGCCGTCGCCACGCGTCCAAGGGCATCGGCGAAGGAGGCGGTATACCGCGCGGTTCGTGGAACTGACGCCTCCGCGCCGGATCGTCGACGGTTGACCCGATCTTCTGCCGGGCGGAGGTCACCCTCGTTGACCGAGGACGCGACGGTTGTGTCGGTCGTCTTCAGGGATATCCCATTACGGGCATCCGTCGAGGATAATGAGCTGGGCAGTTGGCTCACGCTACGTCCGGTTGACCCGGCCGGGACGTCAAGTCGCGATTGAAGGCGCGTGCCCGGCGCCGGGCGATGCCGACAATGTCCGAGGACCGGGTCGTTCGCCGACGAGGACGCCCGGCTCAGGCAGCGCAACAGTTCCGCGACAATGCCGAGGGCGCATCGAGGATTGCAACAGTTCCACGAGTCCGAGGGCGCGCGTGCTCGGCGACGGTGCGTGCGCGTACTTCCGCACCGGGTCGTTCGCGGCGGGTGCCCGGCTCGTGGGGGCGATCAGCGCGCTGCCGGGCGTCGAGGACCAGCACCCCGACGTTGACGTGCGGCGCGACGGCGTGACCGTGCGTCTGATCACGATCACCGAAGACCACTACGGGCTGAGCACGCGCGACGTCGAGCTGGCCCGCCAGATCTCGGCGGTGGCCCGCGGGTTGGGCCTCGCCGCCGACCCGTCGGCGGTCCAGAGCCTGCTGGTCATCCCGGGCGCGGCCGTGACCGCCGAGGTCATGCCGTTCTGGCGGGCGGTGCTCGGGTATGAGCCGCGCCCCGACAGCCCCGACGAGGACCTTGTCGATCCGCGCCGTCGGGCGCCAGGGTTCTGGTTCGAGCGGATGGAGCAGCCGCGCCCGGACGGCGGCGGCGCGATCCACGTCGCGATCTGGGTGCGCGCACGCAGGCGGAGGCGCGCATCGCGGCGGCGCTCGCCGCGGCCGGATGGTGCGCGACGAGTTTGCGCCCTCCTGGTGGACGCTGGCCGACGCGGCGGGCAACGAGGCCGACAATCGCCACCGCGCTGGGCCGCCACTGAGCGCCTGCACGCCCCCGCGCCCTGGCGCGCATACGACCCTGCACGAGCTAGGCGCCCCGGCCCCGCCCTGTCATCCTGAGCCGCGGCGAAGGGCACCCCCGCCACCCGCGTGGTGGATGATCCCGCGGCCCGTCGGCCTGATCCCCCACTCTGCTCAGGATGCCAGACGCGCGTAGGCCGTTATGCCATCGCAGGGTGTTTATGCCCCGCGCCGTGGCGCCGCCGCCAGCGCGCACCGCCCGTGCGCGCCCCCTACCCCCGCCCAGCGCCTTCACGTCGAGCGGCAGCCCCGCCACCATCAGGTAGACGCGGTCGGCCCGCGCGGCCAGGCGCTGGTTCGCGCGCCCGAGCAGATCGCGGTAGAGGCGCCCTGAGCGGGTAGGGCGGCACCAGCCCCAGCCCGACCTCGTTGGACACCACCAGCCAGGTCGCCGCGCCCTCCTCGTAGCGCCGCAGCAACCCCGCGATCTCCGCCTCCACCCGGCCCGCCACCGCCCCCTCGCCCTCCCCCTCGTGCGCCAGCAGCAGGTTGGAGACGAGCAGCGTCACGCAGTCGAGCAGCACCGTCCCCGCGTCCGCGCCTCCGTCGCCAGCCGCCCGGCCACGGCGACCGGCTCCTCCAGCGTCCGCCACCCGGCCGGGCGCGCGGCCCGGTGGTCGGCGATCCGCCGCGCCATCTCCTCGTCCCCCGCCTGCGCCGTCGCCACGAAGAGCACCCCGCCTCCCCGCTCGCGCGCCAGCCGCTCGGCGTAGGCGCTCTTGCCGCTGCGCGCCCCCCCCAGGATCAGGATCAGCTCTTTCCCCGCCACCTCGCGCCCCTCACCCGCGCCCGTCGGCCGGCTCCCCTCCAGAGCCACCCGCGCGCGCCGCCTGCCCGGTCGCCATCGACCGGTACGCCGCCAGGACCGCCGCCAGCGCGCCCCGCTGCGACCGCCCGCTGGTGATCGGCTCCCGGCCCTCCCGCACCGCCTGGAGGAAATGCGCCACCTCCAACCGGAAGGTGTCCGCCTCCGGCACCGCGATCTCGTGCCCCATCGGCGCCCCCGGCGGCAACAGATCGGGGCGCTCGCTGAACAGGCGGATCCGGCGCCCCTCGCCCACGTCGAGACTGCCGAGGTCGCCGTCGATCCGCAGCCGCTGCACCTCCGCGCGCCCCCCGTCGAGGTCGACCGCCCAGCGCGGCCGCGCGCCACCGGCGGCGAAGGCGCGGGCGTGCCGCGTGCCGGCCCACCCGCGGCCGATGATCGCGACCTGCAGCGGCTCGTCCATCCCCCCCCGCTCCCCGGCCGGCGTCGCCCCGCGCGCCGGCATCACCGCCCGCTCCCGCCCGGCCGGCGGGTCGCGCGGCGCAGGCCCACCGCCAGCAGCGCCGCCCCGCCCGCGGCGATCGCCACCAGCCGGTCCGCCCGCGCGATCGTCCCGGCCGTCACCGGCGCGACCGGGTCGCCCAGCCGGTACTGCCCCACCTTCTCCAGCTCCACGCCGAGCGCGCCCGCCATCGCCGCCATCGGCCAGCCGGCGTTCGGGCTCGCCGTCTTGCCGGCGTCGCGCCGCATGATCCGCCAGGCGCCCCCAGCGTCCTCCCCCGCGAGCGCCGCCGCGCCGACGATCAGCCCCGCCGCCACCCGCGCCGGCACGACGTTCAGCAGATCGTCGAGGCGCGCGCCCCCCTTCCCCAGCCACTCGTAGCGCCCGCGATAGCCGACCATCGCGTCGAGCGTGTTCACCGCCCGGTAGGCCAGCGCGCCCGGCGCCCCCCCGAGCCCATAGTAGAGGAAGGGCGCGACGATCGAGTCGCCGACGTTCTCCGCTAGCGACTCGACCGCCGCCGCCGCGACCAGCCCCGCGTCCAGCCCCGCCGCGTCCCGGCTGACCAGCGCGCGCAGCCCCGCCCGCGCCCCCGCCAGATCGCCCGCGTCAAGTGCCCGGCGCACCGCCTCGCCCGCCCGCCGCAACTCGCGCACCGCGAACGTCGCCTTCAGCAACGCCGCCGCGACGATCCAGCAGACCGGCCGGGGCCGCCGCCGCCCCGCCAGACCCAGCAGCCAGCGTGCCAGCAGCACATAACCGGCCGGCGGCAGCAGCGCCATCGCGCCGCCGTACACCAGTTGCGCCCCCCGCCCCCCCCTCGGCGCCCACCGCTCGAGCCGGCGGTTGACCCGCCCCATCCAGACCACCGGATGCACCGCCGCCGGCGGCTCCCCCAGCAGCAGATCCCAGGCAATCGCGAGCGCCAGCAGCAGCGCGCCGTCATCAACCGCTCGCTCGGCGCGGGAGCCAGCGGGAGAGCCGATCGATTGCAACCCATCAGGACGATCACCGGCGACGATCCGCCCGCTTACCCCGTGCGTTAGGATGCTAGCGAGGGTACGCCCCTTGGGAAGAGTCGGGGGCTGCCCTCGCCCCAGTCCGCGCAGGCGGACTTCGTGGCGCGTAGCGCCCCTAGCGACGGGTTTCAACCCGTCGCCCCCCGCCCATCGGCCACCGCCCGCAGTCCCCCCGCCGCGCAGCTCCCACCTACCGCGCCGCCACTGTCTGCCCCGCCACCAGCAGCACCAGCAGCACCAGCTCGACCACCTCGTTGAGCGCCCCGTAGCTGTCCCCCGTCAGGCCGGGGAGGCGGCGCAGGATGAAGCGCGCCCCGAGCCAGGCCAGCGCCCAGGCCGGCAGGACCGCCGCCGCCCCCCACGGCCACCAGACCGCCGCGCCGATCGCCACCGCGAAGACCGAGGCCAGCGCAACTTCCCGCGCGCCGGCCGCCTCCTTGAAGGCCAGCCCCAGCCCCTCCGACCGGCCGTAGGGGAAGGCGACCGTCGCGTAAACCAGCGCCCAGCGCCCCAGCGCCGGCGCCCCGACGATTGCCGCGACCCGCCACGCCCCCCCCAACTCGGCCAGGCAGGCGTAGCGCAGCAGCAGATCGGTCGCGGCCCCGAGGATGCCGAACGCCCCGACGTGGCTGTCGCGCATGATCGCCAGCCGCCGCTCCGGCGTGAACCCGCCGAAGAGCCCGTCGCAACTGTCCATCAGCCCGTCGAGGTGCAGCCCGCGCGTCAGCGCGATCGTCGCCGCGACCAGCAGCGCCTCGCGCACGCCCACGGGCACGACCGGCGCCAGTGTCAGGTCGAGCAGCCAGAGCAAGACCCCGATCAGCCCGCCGACGATCGGGAAGTAGGCCAGCGACCGCGCCAGCGCCTTCGCCGACAGCGCCCCCGCCCGCGGCGTCGGCAGCGCGGTCAGGAACCCCAGCGCGACGATCACGGCCATTGCCGATCGCGGATTGCGGATTGTGGAGTCTGCCCGGGGAGCAGCCGGATCGAGTTGGCCGGGCCGCCGGCGGGCAAGGCGGCAGGAGCATAATCCGGTTGCCACCGCGGCAGAGTTCGCATCCGGCCTCCCCTATTCCGCAATCCGCAATCCGCAATCCGCAATCGCAACGCCCGCCTCCCCGAAGGTCGCCATCCCGGCCAGGGTGCGCGCCGCACCATCCACGATGCCCAGTGCCAGCGCCGCCCCGGTCCCCTCCCCCAGCCGCAGCCCGAGGTCGAGCAGCGGGTCGAGGCCGAGATGATCGAGGATGACCGCGTGGCCCGGCTCGGCCGAGCGGTGCCCCGCGATCAGGTACGGCCTGGCCGCCGGGCAGAGGCCGACCGCCAGGATCGCCGCCGCCCCGGCGATGAAGCCGTCGAGGACGACCGGCACGCGCGCCGCCGCCGCGCCGAGGATCAGCCCGGCCAGCCCGCCGATCTCGAAGCCGCCGACCTTCGCCAGCACGTCGAGCGCGTCCCCCGGCTCGGGCGCGTTGACCGCCAGCATCCGCTCCACGACCGCGACCTTGCGGCGCAGCACCTCCCCCTCGACCCCCGTGCCGCGCCCCGTCACCGCCGCCGCCGGCGCCCCGGTGACCGCGGCGGCGATCGCGGCGGCCGCCGTCGTGTTGCCGATCCCCATCTCGCCGGTCCCCAGCAGATCGAGCCCCCGCGCCGCCTCGCGCCCGGCCACCGCGATGCCGGCCTCGACCGCCCGCGCCGCGTCCGCGCGGCGCATCGCCGGCCCGCGCGCCGCGTTCGCCGTGCCCGGCGCGATCTTCCACGCGAGGAGCCCGTCACGGGCCGGCAGATCCGCGGCAACGCCGAGGTCCACGACCGTCAGCCGCGCGCCGGCGCCGCCCGCCAGCGCGTTGATCGCCGCCCCGCCCGCCAGGAAGTTCGCCACCATCTGCGCCGTCACCGCCGCTGGGTAGGCGCTGACCCCCTCGGCGGTCACGCCGTGGTCCCCCGCCATGACGACGATCGCCTTGCGCGCGACGCTCGGGCGCGCGGTCCCGGCGATGCCGGCGAGCTGGACCGACAGCGCCTCCAGCCGCCCCAGGCTCCCCGGCGGCTTCGTCAGCGCCGCCTGCCGCTCGCGGGCGCGCGCCATCGCCCCCTCATCGAGCGGTCCTATCCGGGCGATCGTCTCGGCAATCGTCGCCATCGCTCCCCGCGGGGCGGCCCTTCGCCACGGCCGCGTCTATCTCGATCGCGCCGGTGACCGCAAAAGAAGAGCGCAACTCCCGCCCCGTCATCCTGAGCGCAGCGAAGGATCGGTCTCCGCGGCACCCGCGCGGCGAATGGACTCGTCCGGTGCCAGAGCAACCGATCCTTCGCTCCGCTCAGGATGACAGGGGTGGCCCCAGGCCACCCCCTAGGCGCCCAGCGGGAAAACTACAACAGCCCAACCAGTTCCGCCAGGCTCCCGATCGTGTGCGTCGGCTGGCCCGTCTCCTCGCCTGGCAACTCGCGCGCGAACTCGCCCCGGCGCAGCCAGACCGTCACCGCGCCGTGCCGGTTGCCCCACCTGACGCCGCGCGCCGCCCGGTCGTCAACGATCGCCACCTCGTCCGCCCGCACCCCGAGCGCGGCCAGCGCCTCCGCGTACAGGCGGTCTTTGTCGGCCGGGTCGAAGAGCGCGAGGGCGAAATGGCGCTCGATGCCGCTCTCCCGCAGCACCCCGCGCCGCGCCTCGACGCGCTCCGCCCAGTTATCGCCGGTCGCCAAGGAGACGATCGCGAGCGTGTGCGTCCGCGACAGCCGCTCCACGACCGCGACCGCCTCGGGGAAGAGCGCCCCGCGCGCGCTGTCGAACAGCGTCCGGCCCCAGTCGAAGATGATCGCCCTGACCATTACGCCCCCTCGCCGAGCGCCGTCGTATAGCGCGGCAGGACGACCGGGTGGCCCGTCTGCGGGTGCGGGATGACCTGTGCCTCGTAGCCGTAAGCAAGCTCCAGCAGGCCCGGTGTGACCACCCCCTCGGGCGGGCCGTCGGCGACCAGCCGCCCCCCGTGCAGCAGCGCCAGCCGCGGGCAGGTCGCGGCGGCGAGATTCACGTCGTGCAGCACCGCCAGCACGGTCAGCCCGGCCTCGCGGTTGAGGCGCCGCAGCGTCGCCAGCAGTTCCTGCTGATACCCGAGGTCGAGGTGCGCGGTCGGCTCGTCCAGCAGCAGCAGCTCCGGCTCCTGGGCCAGCGCCCGCGCCAGCGCCACACGCTGCCGCTCGCCGCCGGAGAGCTCGCCCAGCCGCCGCTCGGCGAGATCGAGGGCGCCGGCGGCGACCAGCGCCGCCCCCGCCGCCGCGTAGTCCGCCGGCCCCTCCGACCCGAACGCGGGCAGGTGCGGCGTGCGCCCGAGCAGGACGAACTCCGCCACCGTGAACCCCTCCGGCAGGACCGGCGCCTGCGCCACGGTCGCCACCCGCCGCGCGAACGCCCGCCGCGACCACCCCCGCACCGGCCGCCCCGCCAACCGCACCTCCCCCGCCGCCGGGCGCAGGGCGCCGCCGATCAGCCGCAGCAGCGTGCTCTTCCCCGACCCGTTCGGCCCGAGCAGCCCCACGAACTCCCCCGGCGCGAGCGCCAGCGCCAGGTCGCGCAGCACCGCCCGCTCGCCGTACCCGAACCGCACGCCCGCGACCTCGACGAGGGGCGCGGGCGGTGGGGCGTGGGGCGTGGAGCGTGGAGCGTAAGGCGCTGCCGGCACGGCGGCATCCTCCCACCGCGCCCTCTCCGCCCCCTGCCCTCCGCCCTCCGCCCTCATCTCCCGCCCCACGCCCTACGCTCCACGCTCCACGCTCCACGTCAGAACACGTCCCGCTTGCTGCGCCGCAGGAGGAAGATGAAGAACGGGGCGCCGCAGAGCGCGGTCAGCACGCCGACCGGCACCTCGCTCGGCGAGAGCACCGTCCGCGCCAGGCCGTCCGCGGCGATCAGGAAGATCGCCCCCCCGAGCAGGCAGCAGGGCAGCAGCGTGCGGTGGTCCGGCCCCCAGAGCAGGCGCGCGATGTGCGGCACGATCAGCCCGACGAAGCCGATCAGCCCGCTGACCGAGACCGCCGCCGCCGTCACCAGCGTCGCGACGACCACCAGGATCAGCTGCAGCCGCTCGACGTGGATGCCGAGCGCCTGCGCCCCCTCCTCGCCCAGTTGCAGCGCGTTGAGGAGCCGCGCCGCCGGCAGCAGCACGACCGCGCCGAGGGCCAGGTACGGCGCGACGCTCCGCGCCTGCCGCCACGAGCCGGTCCCGAAGCCGCCGAGCAGCCAACTGTAGATCGGCAGCAGCTTGTCGCCGTGCCAGTACATCAGGAAGGAGGTCGCGGCCGAGGCCAGCGCGCCGACCGCCACCCCCGCCAGCAACAGCGTCGTCAGCGGCGTCCGGCCGCCGACCCGCGCCAGCCCGTAGACGGTCGCCACCGCCGCCAGTGCGCCGAGGAACGCGCCCCACTGCGTCGCCCCCAGGGCGTAGAGCGCGGCCGGCAACGGCACGACTATCGCCGCCGTCGCCCCCAGCGCCGCCCCCGACGCCACCCCGATCAGGTAGGGGTCGGCCAGCGGGTTGCGGAAGAGCCCCTGGTAGGTCGCCCCCGCCAGCGCCAGCGACGCTCCCACGATCCCGGCCAGGACCACGCGCGGCAGGCGGATGGTGAAGATGATCGTCTCGTGCGCCGCCGGCCAGTCGACCGCGCCGCCCCACCCCGCCGGCAGCGGCAGCCGCGCGACGACCATCCGCGCGATCGTCGCGGGCGGGATGCTCACCGAGCCCCAGGCGGTCGCCACCAGCACCGTCCCCAGCAGCGCCAGAGCCAGCGCCCCGAAGACCACCCAGCGGGCGCCGCGCCGGACTCCAGGGAGAGCGTGGAGCGTGGAGCGTGGAGCGTGGGGCCTGGAACGCAAGGCGAAGCGGGAAGAAGGCACGGAGGGATCATCGCGCCACGTCTTCCCTTGAGCCTTCCGCCCTCTACCTGCCGCCCTCATCGTTCATCCTGCGCTCTACGCTCCACGCTCCACGGCCTATCGGAACGCCTGCGGGTGCAATGCCCGTGCCAACTGCTCCAGGGCGTCGACCACGCGCGGGCCGGGCCGGTTGGTCAGGTCCGGGTTGATCGCGATGATCCGCCCGTCCTTGACCGCGCTGATGTTGCCCCAGCCGGGACGCGCCCCCACCGACTCCGGGGTCACCCCCTGCCCCTCGTCGCTCAGGATGATCACCTGCGGGTCCTTGGCGATGATCTGCTCGGCGCTCAACTGCGGGTACGGCGTCTGGGCGTCCGCGGCGATGTTCACCCCGCCCGCGCGCCCGATCAGATCGTCAATAAAACTCTTCGGCCCGACCGTGTAGAACGAGGTCGGGTCCAGCTCGAAGAAGACGCGCGGCTTCGTCGTCACGCCCCTCAACCGCTCGCCGACGGCCGCGATCCGCGCTTCGAGGTCGGCTCGCAGCCTGGCCGCCTCCGCGTTCGCGTCGGCCATCTGCCCGACCAGGCTGAGGTTGTCGAGCACCCCCGGCAGCGTGGCGGGGTTCAGCACGGCGACGGTCAGCCCCTGGCTCTCCAGCGCCGCGAGCTGCTCCTTGCTTGTGATCCCCGCCGCCAGCACCAGGTCCGGCCCCAGCGCGACGACCTGCTCGATGTTCGTCCTGGAATAGCTGCCGACCTTCGGCTTGGCCTTCGCCGCCTCCGGATAGTCGGAGATCGCGTCGACGCCGACGACCCGGTCGCCGAGGCCGAGCGCGTAAAGGATCTCGGTGTTGCTCGGGGCCAGCGACACGATCTTCTGCGGCCGCTGCCGCAGGGTCACGGTGCGCCCGGCGTCGTCGGTGACCGTCAGCGGGTAGGTGGTGGCGCGCGGCGCCCCACCGGCACGCGGACTCGCCGTGGGCGAACCGCCGGCCGTCGCCCGAGCCGTCGCGGTCGCCGGCGCCGTGCCGCTCCGCGTCGCCGTCGCCGCGCGGGCGGTCGTCCCGGCCGCGGCGGTTGTCGTTCTACTGCCCGCGACCGGCGTGGCCGTCGCCGCGCGCGCGCCCGCCGCCGTGGTCGCCACCGGCGCAGTGGTCCCCGCCGCGGCGGCCGTCGGCGCGGCTGTGGTATTGGTCGCCGCCGGCCCGCCGCAGGCGACCAGCAACGCCACGATCAGCGTCAGCCCGAGCAGCAGCGCCCACTGCCGGACCCCCGAACCCCCCGTCCGCCGTCGCATCCGTCCGTCCTCCCTCGCCCGGTAATCCCCGCCGTGCCAGGCGCCAGATCGCCCGCACTCCCGCTGACGTGACGCCGGGCCGGGCGAGGAACGGGGGCGCGGATGGTGGCCACGCGGCGCCGCATTGTGCGGCAGCCGGCGACCGACCGCACCCAGCCAAACACAACAATCCCCCCGCCCGGAGGGGACGGAGGGAGGCTGAGCCGGCCGGCGGCCCGTGTAAGCCTACACGGCATGCCGATCGCATTGCTGCCTGCGCCCGTTCGCTCGACGGTCCCGGCAAAGACGGTGGAGGCAGGTATCCTGGCTTCTCGACGCCACCGCCGCGGGTCACCCCGCGCGGCGCCGATTCACAGTTGCGGGACAGCGCCGGCCTTGCACCGGACTTCCCCTGCTCGATGCGCCCGGCCCCGTCCCGCGGGACAAGGCGGCGCACCTCCACCGTGCGTCATTCAGTTGCCCGAACCCTACCAGACCGCGCCCCGCCTGTCAAACCCGCCGTGCCGTCGGGGCCTGTTCCCCGGGTACCGATCCGGCGCCCGCCCCCGCCTTGTCAAAACGCCGCCGGGACGCTATAGTTAGGGGACGGTTCAGAGTGTCCGTACACCGCCATGGCGGGCGCTCTGGTGCAGCTATCGGCAAGCGATGCGCGAGCATCGCGCCGGCCGACGACGGGCGCGTCGCCCGTCCCGCGGCCGGCGAGGCGACGAGAGGGAGGGATCCGCCAGTGAAGATCATCCTGACCCAGGACGTGGACAAGCTCGGCACCGCCGGCAGTCTCCAGGACGTGAAGCCCGGCTACGCGCGCAACTACTTGATCCCGAAGGGGCTGGCCGAGGCGGCCACCGCCGGCATGATCAAGCAGGCCGAGGCCCGCCTGGCCGCCGAGCAGCGCCGCATCGTCAAGCAGGAGCAGGAGCTGCAGTCGCTGGCCGACCGGATCGACGGGGTGCGGCTGGAGTTCGTGGCCCGCGCCGGCGAGCAGGGGCGGCTCTTCGGCTCGGTGACCAACGCCGACATCGCCGAGCGGCTGTCGCAGGCGATCGGGCAGGAGGTCGACCGCCGCAAGGTCGACCTGCCGAACGGCATCCACGAGATCGGCGAGTTCCCGGTCACGATCCGGCTGGTGGGGCGGCTGGCGCCGCGGATCACCGCCGTGGTCCTGCCCGAGGGCGGCGTCCCGGCCAGCACCGACGCGGGTGAGGACGCGCCGGAGGTTGACGCGGACGCGCTGCCCGAGGTGACGGCCGAGGAGTTCACCGGCGCCACCGAAGACGACGCCGAACAAGAGTAAGGGGCGCGGTCCAGGCCCGGCGGTAGCGCCCCGAGGAGAGGTGTGTGCAGACGGTCGCCAAACTACCGCCGCACAACCTCGAGGCGGAGGAGTCCGTCCTCGGGGCACTGCTGCTGGACCGCGACGCGATCATCCGCGTCGCCTCGACCCTCAAGCCGGAGGACTTCTACCGCGGGGCGCACGCGACGGTCTACCGCGTGATCCTCGATCTCTACAACCGCCGCGAGCCGCCCGACCTGCTGACGGTGACCGCCGAGCTGGAGCGGCGCGCCGAACTCGACAACGTCGGCGGCATCGTCGCGCTGACCGACCTCGTCGGCCGCCCGCCGACCGCCGTCCACATCGAGTACTACAGCCAGATCGTCGAGCGCACCGCCACCTTGCGGCGGATCATCGCCGCCGGCACGCAGATCGTCAACATCGGCTACAACGAATTGCTCGACGTGGACGAGGCGCTCGACGGGGCGCAGCGGGCGATCCACGACGTCGCCCAGAACCGCGGCACGCGCGACTTCGTCTCGATCGCCGAGGTGCTCGAAAGCTACTTCGACAAGCTCGACTTCATCCAGCAGCACCGCGGCGAGGTCGTCGGCGTCCCCACCGGCTTCCAGGACCTCGACCAGCTCACCGGCGGCTTCCAGAAGAGCGACCTGATCATCATGGCCGCCAGACCGGGCGTGGGCAAGACGAGTATGTCGCTCGGCCTGGCCTACAACGCGGCGCAGCACGGTCGCACGATCGCGATCTTCAACCTGGAGATGCCCGCCGAGCAGTTGGTGCAGCGCCTCCTGGCGATGGAGACCGGGATCGACTCGCACCGCCTGCGCCTCGGCCACATCGACGACGACGAGTGGGAGGCGATCTCCCGCGCCTTCGGCAAGCTCTCCGAGATGAAGATCTACATCGACGACACGCCTGGCATCGGCATCATGGAACTGCGCTCGAAGGCGCGGCGCCTCCAGGCCGAGCGCGGCCTCGACTTCGTCCAGGTCGACTACCTCCAACTGATGCAGGGCAGTCGCCGCGGCGACAACCGCGTGCAGGAGGTCTCCGAGATCTCGCGCGGCCTCAAAGGGCTGGCGCGCGAGCTGAACGTGCCGGTCCTGTCCATGGCCCAGCTCTCCCGCTCGGTCGAGAGCCGCGCCTCGCACATCCCGATGCTCTCCGACCTCAGAGAGTCGGGGTCAATCGAGCAAGATGCGGATATGGTCATGTTTATATATCGCGAGGAACTCTACGACCCGGAGACCGAGAAGAAGGGGATCGCCGAGTTGCACATCGCCAAGCACCGCAACGGCCCGACCGGCGTCGTCAACCTGCGCTTCTTCGAGAAGACGACCCGCTTCGCCGACCTCGAACTCTACCGCGAACCGCAATACTAGATGGAGAGGTGGAGAGAGCGCTGGTTGTCACACCGACACGAAGATGAACCATCGCAAGGGAGGCATCGGCTAGTGTTCCAATCAGCACGCCGGAGGGCACTTTGACCCGGCGCTTCGGCGGCTTCCTGGTGGCCGAGGAGCCCTCGCTGGCGATCCCGCGCGTCTTCGTGACGGAGGTGCTGCCGCAACTGGCGGACCTGGCCGAGTTGAAGGTGACGCTGTGCGTCTTCGACCTGCTGGCCGAGGCCGGGGGTTACGAGGTGCCGCTGGCCGAGGAGACGGTCTACCGGCACGCCGCTCTGCGCGCCAGCCTGAAGCGGCTGGGGTCGCCGAAGGAGCCGGACGAGAGCATCGGGCGCGGGCTGGAACTGGCGGTCAGCCGCGGGACGCTGCTGCGCTTCGCGACGGGGCACGCCGACGGCCGGAGTGGCGGCTGGTATCTGCTCAACACCCCGCGCAACCGCGAGGCGCTGGGCAAGATGGCGCGCGGCGTGCTGCCGCCCCCCCCGGCACTGCAAGAGCCGGACGGGCCGCAGCCGGCGATCGTCCCGGAGCGCCCCAACGTCTTCCGGCTCTACGAGCAGAACGTCGGGCTGCTGACACCGATCATCGCCGACCAACTGATCGAGGCGACCGAGCGCTATCCGCTCGACTGGATCGAGGAGGCGTTCGCGGAGGCGGTCAACTACAATAAGCGCAACTGGCGCTACATCCGCAAAATCCTGGAGAACTGGGCGACCGAAGGGCGGGGGGCGGCACATGAAGAGCATCGGGGAAATCGTCAAGGCGCTGGAACGCTCGATCCCGAGAAGTACCGGCGGTGGCAGCGTACGCGCTCCTGAGCCGCCGGCCTGCCCGGTCTGCCACGACGCCGGCTTCCTGCGCCTCGACGTCCCGGTCGGTGACCCCAACTTCGGTCGGCTGGTCCCCTGCGAGTGCCGCGTGCGCGAGCAGGAGCGGCGGCGCCACGAGGACCTGCTGCGGATCGGCAACCTCGGCCCGTTCGAGGACCAGACCTTCGAGAGCTTCGATCCCGGCATCAACCGCGATGTCCACGACGCGTTCGCCTACGCGATGGCCTACGCGCGCGACCCGAAGGGCTCCGGCACCCCCTGGATCTTCTTCCACGGCCGCTGCGGTACCGGCAAGACCCACCTGGCGGCGGCGATCGCCAACTACTACATCACCCACCAGGGCGGGCGGGCGCTCTTCACCATCGTCCCGGACCTGCTCGACCACCTGCGCGCCACCTTCAACCCCGCTGCGACCGATGGCGTGACCTACGACCAACGCTTCCAGGACGTGCGCGAGGTCCCGCTACTCGTCCTCGACGACCTCGGCACGGAGAACGCCACCCCCTGGGCCAAGGAAAAGCTCTTCCAGATCTTCAACCACCGCTACAACGAGGGCCTCAGCACCGTCGTCACCAGCAACCACGACTTCGAGCAGATTGACGAGCGGATCGTCTCGCGCCTCGGCGACATCCACCTCTGCCGCTACATCCTGGTCGACGCCCCCGACTACCGCCGGCGCGACAACGGCGCCTTCGTCGCCCCCCAGCTCAGCCGGGCCGGCGCGCGCCCGCGCCGCCGGTAGGGCAGCGGCGGGCAGAAAGGGCGTGGCTAGACCCAGTACACGCGGTCAATCGCCCTCCGCCCTCCGCCTTCGGCCCTCGTCCGAGGCCCGCGCCCCGCGCCCCGCGGTGGTACAATAGGCTGAAAGATTCCGCCTGCCTGTGCCGCGAGGGAGCTGCACGCCGCATGTCCGATCTCTTCTGGCTCGTCACCCGGCTGACGCCCATCGCCGCGCTCGATATCCTGGTCGTCGCGGCGATCCTCTTCTGGTTGCTCACGATCGCCCAGGGCACCCGCGCGGTGCCGCTGATCCGCGGGGTGCTGATCCTCCTCGCCGTGCTGGTCCTGCTCAGCACCGTCCTGCCCCTGACCGCGCTCCGCTACCTGCTGCGGACCTCACTGCCGGCGCTGCTGCTGGCGATCCCGATCATCTTCCAGCCGGAGTTGCGCCGCGCGCTGGAGCAGGTCGGCCACACCCGCTCCTATCTCCCCTTCATGGCGACCGAGCATCCCCACCCCGGGCTGGGGGCGATCGAGGAGCTGGTGCGCGCGGCGATCGCGCTCGGGCGGCAGCGGATCGGGGCGCTGATCGTGATCGAGCGCGACACCGGGCTGCAGGACTACGCCGACAAGGGCGTGCCGCTCGACGCGCAGTTGAGCAGCCAGCTCCTCATCAACATCTTCTTCAAGAACTCGCCCCTCCACGACGGCGCGGTGATCGTCCGCGGCGACCGCATCGTGGCGGCGCGCTGCATCATGCCGCTGGCCGAGGGGCCGCTGCCCGGCCAGTTCGGCACGCGCCACCGCGCCGCCCTGGGGATCAGCGAGGAATCGGACGCGGTCGCCCTGATCGTCTCCGAGGAGACCGGCAGCGTGGCGTTGGCGCACAACGGGCAGCTCGATCATACCCTCGGGGCCGAGCGGCTGCGCGACGAGTTGCGCGCCCTGCTCGTCGACGACGACAAGCCGCCCCCGCGCTGGCGCGGCAACCGCATGGACAAGGGTTAAGCGGTGAGCGAGCGATCGGTGGCCAAGCCGGCGGCCGGCAGGGACAATGTGCGGGACGAACCGCGCAAACCGCTGCTCGGCGGCGTCAGCCAGGAACTCCAGGCGCGGATCAGCGGCACCATGCTCCGGCGCCTCCTCCTGTCGCTCGTCCTGGCCGTCCTGCTCTGGGGCTGGGTCACGAACCTGGAGGACCCGCTCCAGTCCCGGCGCATCCCCGGCATCCCGGTGACGCCGATCAACCGGCCGGATTCGCTGGTCGTCGTCAACGAGGGCCAATTGCCGACGGTGACGGTCGAGGTGCGCGCCCCGCAGTCCGTGCTGGAGCGCCTCGACCCCGACCAGGTGCGCGCGGTCGTCGATTTGAGCGAGGTCCGCGAGGCCGGCACGCGGGAACTCCCGGTCGAGGTGCAAGCCCCCGACGGCATCCGGGAGACCGCGATCGAGCCGGACACCGTCCCGATCGCCCTCGACCGGCAGGCGCAGAAGATCTTCCCGCTGGAGGTGGCGAAACAGCCCGCCCCGCCGCCCTATCGCATCGGCCAGGTCGAGCCGGCGACACAGCAGGTGGAGGTGCGTGGCCCCACCAACGCCCTGAACCAGGTCGCGCGAGTCGTCCTGCCGGTCGCGCTCGGCGACCGCACCGACGGTTTCGAGGCCCAGTTCACCCCCGAGCCGCGCGACGCGGCGGGGAATCGCGTCGCCAGCGTGACGGTGGAGCCGGCGACGATCAGCGCCAGGGTCCCGGTCGAGCGCGTCGGGCAGAGCGTCAGCGTCCTGCCTGCTATTGAGGGCAGCCCGCGCGATGGCTACCGTGTGGGCGGCGCGACCGTCAGCCCGGCGTCCGTGGTCATCGACGGCCCGGATGTCGTCGGTCAGCTAATCTCCGTCTCGACCCGCCCGATCGACGTTACCGGACGGACAAGTCCTTCTCCGTCTACGACGTGGCGCTCGCCCTGCCGGCCAATGTCAAGCTGGTGGACCGCCCCCGGTCAACGTGCAGGTGGCGATCGAGCCAGCGCAGCAGCGCCAGCCGTTCTCCAGCCTCCGCGTCGTGCCGGTGAACGTCGGCAACGGCTTGCGCGCAAACGTCACGCCGCCGGAAATCTCGGTGACCCTCGGCGGCCCGCCCGATCGCATTCGACAGTTGAAGAGCACCGATATCAAGGTCGAGGTGGACATGCGCGGCAATGGACCCGGCACCTACGACAAGCAGGTGCGGATTACCAAGCCGGCGGACATCGACGTCGTCGACACCCCGCCGATCGTCCGGGTCCAGGTCATGCCTAATGCGACGCCGATCCCGCCCCCGACCGTCACCCCGCCGCCATCGCCAACGGTGACGCCAAGCCCCCGCCGACGGTGACGCCCCTCCCCCGCGCCGCCGACCCCAACCCCGACCCCGGTCGTTGGCGCGCCCGGCTCTTGGCCGGCCTTCCAGCAGTCGCCGGACCGCGCGCTCACCCCGGCGGGCCCGTGCACGCGGCTAAGCCGCCGGCGATCGCGCTCCCCTCGGCGGGCCAGGATCGCGAGCGAGACGAACGCAAACCGCCCGGCGGGGGACCGGGCGGCGCGTTTCGCGGGACTCGTTTGTCGCCGGTGACGATCAGGTCGACTTCTCGAGCTGGTGGGTCAGCAGGATCGCCTCGGCGATCTCGCGCATCGACTTGCGCGTGTCCATGCTCGCCTTCCGGATGCGATGGAACGCCTCCGACTCCTTCAGCCCCTGGCTCTCCATCAGGACGCCCTTGGCCTGCTCGACGACCTTGCGCGTCTCCAGCGCCTCCTTCAGCGTCGTCACTGCGCGTCCTTCTCGACCGCCTGGAACTCGCTGAAGCGCGAGAGCGCGATCTCGATCGACGGCAGCAACTCGGCCTCGCGGAACGGCTTCACCAGGTAGGCGACAACCCCCGCCTCCTTCGCGCGCTCGACCAGCGGCTGCTCGCTGTAGGCCGTCAGCAGCAAGACCGGCGCGATCCGCGCGCGGGTCAGCTCGCGCGCGGCGCTGATGCCGTCCATCCCCGGCATCTTGATATCCATGATCACCAGATCCGGGCGCAGCTTCTGGGCCAGCTCCAGCGCGACCGCGCCGTCGCTCCCCTCGCCGACGACCTCGTAGCCGAGGTTGGTCAGCATCTCGCCCAGGTCCAGCCGGATGATCGACTCATCGTCGGCGATGACGACGCGGCGCTTGCGGGTGCGGTTCTCGAGCTGCGGTGCGGCCATGACGTCATCCTCTTCTTTGCGGCGATCCGCCCCGCAGGCGGTGAAGTCGCCCCGGCCGCCGGTCGGGGTGGGCGGGGTCCGTGCGAGCGGCCCCGGCCGGTGCGGCCGCCCCGACCACTCGCGCCGCGCGCCCCGCGGGAACAACCAGCCCTGATGCCATTCGTCCTGCGTCCTCGCGCCGCGATTCTAGCATAGCCCAAAACGGGCGTCAACGCGGCAAATTGGCGCCGCACGGGGACGCCACCAATCGCCGCCCCTCCGGGAACCGGTCCGCCCGTTCGGCCTCACGCCGGCAACACGCCGCCGGCCAACGCCCCAAAACGCCCTCGCGCCAACGTTGATCCGAAAGAGATTCGCCGGCAGCCTGGTCCATGCCGGACCCGATCGAGATGGCGCGTTCGCCGCGACCGCCCAACGCCTCCGGCGCCGGCTACAGGGAGTGGAACGATGGCGCGGCACTATTCCTTCCTGGTCCGCCGCCGCCAGTTGGCCGATGGCGAGGAGTGGCTCGACATCGAGCACATCGGATCGGGGAGCGGACGCTGGTCGCCTCGATCGCCGCGGCCGTCAACTGGATCGAGGAGCGCGCCGGCGAGCCGGGCGGGCAGACGCCCGGCCGAGGCGGTGGCACGGCGCGCGCGGACGCGGAAATCCACCACGGGCCGCCAGGCGCCGCCCGAGGGTGCGCGGTAGGAGGATCGCCCCCGAGACGGAGAGCGCAACCCGAGGGCAGCCATCCCCCGGTTGTCGGTAGGAAGCCAGGCGCCCGCTGGCGGTTGCCACGCCCCCACGTCAACCATCGTCCGCCCACAGGGGCGTTCAGCGCGCCCAAAAGCCCCCCTCCCGTCGACCGGTTCCGGCGTGGTGTAGGTTCGGCGTCGGGGGGGCCGGGAGGGGGTGCTGGCATCGCGACCGGCCCAATGGCTCGCTCCCCCTACTCGACTCCCCGACGCCGAACTCCTACCTGGAACTGTTCGGGGTCGGGTACGCGGCGGGCGGACATCGGCGCGCCGCCCGCCCGGTCGCGCGGCCGCCGCCCCCCATCCGCCTCCCCGCCTTCCCGCCCCGTGGCACCGCCCGCCCCCGCCGCCGGGTCCGATTCGGTATCCGGGCGCGCACACCCCGCCCCCGCGCGGCGCGCGCCCGGCCGCGAAAACAGCGTTTTCGCGAAACGAACCGCCCTTGACCGGCGCGATTGTGGCGCCACGCCAGGGAAAACGGCCCCGTCGATGGGCCGGGAGGATAGTCCAAATGACCCCCAAATCCCCCCATTCCCCCCCCCCGCGCGCCCTGTCGCGCCCAGCGCAGCGGCCCCGCCCCGCCTCGGTTTGGCCCATCGGCCCCTACGCCCCCTCCCGCTCCCGGCATTGGGAGCGGAAGAGGCCACGCTGGCGCCCCGCCCCCGCTGGCGGGCAAACGGCCATCCCACTCCGAACTGTTACTCCCACCTGGCGTGGCCGAGGGGGGTGGTATACTCCCCCGAGGCGGCTCCGGCTGGCCCAGTGCCCGGCCGGCTGACACACCGCGGCCACCCGTCGCGTAGATAACGCGGACGCCCACCGTCTACACCCTGCCGACCGACGACCGACGACCGACGACTGACGACTCGTAGAGCGGGACAGATGCAGCCACAGCCGACCAAGGCCCCCGAGGCCCTCGACCTCCACTCGTTCTCCGTCTCGGCGATCCGCGCGCTCAACATGAGCGTGGCGATCGCGCGCCGCTTCGGCGCGCGCGCCCTGTCGAGCGAGCACCTGCTGCTCGCGCTGGTCAACCAGAGCGACGGCAACGCCAACAAGATCCTCCTGCACTTCGGCGTCGACCTCTTCGACCTGCGCGCGGCGATCGAGGAGTTCCTGGCGCTGCCGAACACCCACCTGGTGCCGCTCTCCGACTACGCCTTCGACGCCGACGGCGGGCAGCGCGTCACCCTCTCCCCCAACCTCGCCCTCGTCCTCGACCGCGCGCGGCTCGCCGCCGACGAGTACCGCCTCGCCTGGGTCGGCACCGACCACCTGCTGGCCGCGCTGGTGGGGGTGGACACCACCGCCCGCGCGATCCTCAAGCGCTTCGGCGTGACCCAGGGGCGCGTGGACGAGGCGCTGCGGCAGATCACCGGGGGCGGCGAGGCCGGGCGGAACGCCGCCGGCGACGCCAACACCGAGATCGTCGTCGATCTCGTCCGCGCGGCCGGGGACCCGCGGTGGCAGACGGTCGTCGAGCGCGCGGCGCCGACCCGCGAGCTGGTCAACATCCTGCTCCAGCGCCGGCGCAACAGCGCGATCGTCGTCGGCGAGCCGGGGTCGGGGCGGCGCTCGGTCATCGCCGGGCTGGCGCAGCTCGCCGCGCGCGGCCAGTCGCCGGAGGGACTCGGCGGCCAGATCTGGGCGCTCGGCCCGGCCGCGCTCGGCGGCAACCCGGAGCCGAACATCGAGCTGGCCCTGCGGGTGGCGCACGGCGGGATCCTGCTGGTCCCGGATATCGCCCTCTTCTTCGGCGGCAGCGCCTTCCCCGGCTACGCCGAGGCGGGGATGCTGCTGCGGACGGCGCTCACCGACCGCCGCCTGCGCCTGATCGGCACCGCGACCCCGCAGGGCTTCAACAAGTACCTCGACGGCGATCCGGCGCTGGCCGAGCGCGCCGCGCCGCTGCGCCTGGAGCCGCCGACCGTCGCCGAGACCGGGCCGATCCTCGACACCCACCGCGCCGCCTTCGAGCGCGACTACCGGGTCACGTTCGCGCCCGAGGCGACCGCGACCGCGGCGGCGCTGGCGAAGCAGTACCTCCCCGGCGCCCTCCCGGCGACCGCGCTGGCCGCGCTGGAGCGCGCCTGCGTCCTGACCCAGCTCGCCGGGGCGGCCGCGCCCGAGCTGCGCCCGGTCGGCGTCAAGGCCAACGGCGCCGGGCCGACCGTGGACGCCTCCGTGATCGCCGCCGCGGTCGGCGCGATGAGCGGCGTCCCGGTCGGGCAGATGGTCGGGCCGGAGCGCGAGCGGCTGGCGCGGATGGAGGAGGAGCTGCACCGGCGGGTGATCGGCCAGGACGAGGCGATCGCCGCGATCAGCCGCGCCTACCGCCGCGCGCGCGCCGGCTTCCGCGACGTGAAGCGCCCGATCGGCTCGTTCCTCTTCCTCGGGCCGAGCGGCGTCGGCAAGACCGAGACCGCCCGCGCGCTGGCCGAGTTCCTCTTCGGCACCGAGGAGGCCCTCATCCGCATCGACATGTCCGAGTACGGCGAGAAGCACACCGTCGCCCGGCTGGTCGGCTCGCCCCCCGGCTATGTCGGCTACGAGGAGGGCGGGCAACTGACCGAGCAGGTGCGCCGCAAGCCGAGTTCGGTCGTCCTCTTCGACGAGGTCGAGAAGGCCCACCCCGACGTCTACAACCTCTTCCTCCAGGTGCTGGACGACGGCTGGCTGACCGACGGCAAGGGGCGGCGGGTGGACTTCCGCAACACGATGATCATCATGACCTCGAACCTCGGGACCGAGTACATCCTGGGCGAGGGGACCGACCAGGCCGGCGCCGAGCTGGGGCCGGAGACGCGCGACCGGATCGACGAGGTGTTGCGCGGCCACTTCCGCCCGGAGTTCCTCAACCGCCTCGACAAGACGATCATCTTCACGCCGCTCAGCCGCGAGCAGCTCGGCAAGGTGCTCGATCTGCAACTGGCGCGCGTCGATCAGATGGCGCGCGGCGCGGGGCTCGGCGTCGCGGTGGCGCCCGCCGCGCAAGACTGGCTGCTCGGGCAGAACCACCAGCCCGAGTTCGGCGCGCGCCCGATCCGCCGCATCGTGCAGGACTTCGTGCAGGACCCGCTCGTGGACGGCCTGACCGACGGCCGCTTCGGCCCCGGCGACACGATCCGCGTGGACGTGGCCGGCGAAGGCCCGCTCACCTTCACGAAGGTGGAGGGGCAGGCCCCCGCTCCGCCGCCGGCCCCGGTCGCGGAGGCGCCCGCCGCCGAGCGCCCCCCCTCGCCGCCCGGTCTCGCCGGCGGCGACGCGGAGGCCGAGCCGCCCGCCGCGACGGAGGCGGTCAAGCGCGCGGACGGGGGCTAGCCCGGCCGAACCCGCGAGGACCTTCCGCGATGGCGACCGCCGACCCGATCGATCCGGCCCGCATCGGCGCGGACCTCCGCGCGGCCTTCCCCGACCTCGCCAGCGTGACGCCGATCGGCCTCCTCGGCGCCGGCTTCCGCTCCATCGCGGTCGAGACGGACGGGGGGCTCGTCTTCCGGATCGCCGGGAACCGGTCGGCGGCGGACGGACATGCCAAGGAGACCCGGCTCCTCCCCGCGCTCCAGGGGCGCGTCCCCGTCGCGGTCCCGGACCCGCGCTGGCACGCCGGTCCCTCGGCCGCCTTCCCCTTCGGCCTGATCGGCTACCCCAAACTCCCCGGCGCGCCGCTCCTCCCGGAACTGCTCGCGCGCGCCGATCTGCCGGGGCTCGCCGCCCGCATCGCCGCGTTCCTGCTGGCGCTGCACCGCTTCCCGCCCGAGGAGGCCGCCGCGCTCGGGCTGCCCGGCCCCGACGACCGCGAGGCCGAGCTGGCGGCGATGCGCGCCGAGGTCCTACCGCCGCTGCGCGCCGCACTGACGCGAGAGGAGTACCGCACGGTGCGCCGGTGGTGGGACACGTTCCTCGCCGATCGCGCGCTGCGGGACTACCAGCCGGCCCTGATTCACGGCGACCTGTGGTACGAGAACGTCCTGGTCGATAGCGCCGCCCGCGCGGTGACCGGCGTGATCGACTTCGAGAACGCGGCGGTCGGCGACCCCGCGCAGGACTTCGCGACGCAGTTGCACCTCGGCGAAGCGTTCGCCGCCCTGGTGCTCGACGCCTACCGCGCCGCGGGCGGCACGCTCGACGCGCGGTTCCTCCACCGCCTGCGGAAGCTCTGGGAACTGCGCGAGTTCGATGGCCTCCACTTCGCGATCCGCGCCGCCGATCGGGAGGAGTTCGACGACGCGATCCGGAAGCTGCGGGCCGGGCCGGTGCTCAACGGCCCCGGGCGGGGCCGCTAATCAGGTCGCCGCCCGCAGCTCCGGCCCGGGCGCGTACTCGACGCCCGGCTGCGATGCGCCGTGGACGTAGGTCGTCGCGCCGACGCGCTGGAGCCGGACCCTCGCGGGGGCGGCGGCAGGTCCGGATGTCGCCGGCTCGAGCGACTCCTCGGCCACCGCGCCCGGCTCGCCCGCCGGCCGGCGCAACCCCTCCCAGAGGACGCGGCCGTCCAGCCCCTCGGGTAGGGGGAGGCCGAGCAGCGTCAGCACGGTCGGCAGGAGATCGGTCGCGCCGGTCGGCAGCTCGGACTCGACCCCTTCGCGGAAACTCGGGCCGCGGGCGATCGCCAGCGCGTGCAGGTCGTAGGGCGAGAGCGAGCCATGCGACGAGCGCAGCGCCGACTGGGTGGTCAGCGCCCTGACGGTGCCCGGCACACCGAACGGGCTCGGGTCGGCCGTCCAGCGGGGCGACACCGCCAGCAGCGGGCGGCGCGCGTTGGTGCGGCCGTTCCAGAGGCGTTCGAGCGGCAGCACGCCGGGGAGCGCCGCCAGATCGGCCCGCCCGCCCAGGACGACCCCGGCCCACTCCTGCGCGAGCAGCCATGCGACCAGCGGGGCCAGCTCCTCCGCGGAGGGTTCCGCCGTGCCGGGGCGCGCGTAGATGTAGTCGCTGGCGGTGGCGAGGGGTAGCAGGGGCCGGCCGAGCGCCGCTCCCGCTTGTGCCAGGTACTCGCGCAGGGTCTGGTGCGCCGCCACCGTCGAGTGGCCGTGGTCGGAGAGGAAGAAGAGGTCGAACTGATCGCGGATCCCGCGCCGGTTCAGCGTGTCGAGCAGATCAGCAACGCAGCCGTCGACCGCCCGCAGGGCCGCGGCGGCCTCCGGCGAGCCGAGCCCGAAGTAGTGCTGGGTGCTGTCCGGCTCGCTCAGCCAGAGGACGATCGCCCGGTTGCGCGGGTCGTCGAGGTAGAGGTCGGCGACGGCGCGGGTGGCGTAGCGCAGCCGCGCGGTCTGCGGGCCGCGCGTCGGCTCCGGGATTTCGCCGAGCTTCTCGCGCAGATCGTAGAGGTCGGGCAGGCCATAAGCGGTGTTGGTGTTGACGATCCGGGCGCGGTCGCGCCGCGTCCAGAGCAGGTTCGAGCCGCCGCTGCCGGTCCCGGCGATCGCGACCCGTGCCCCCTGCCCGGCCAGCAGATCGCCGAGCGTCGGCGCGAAGAGCGCCCGCCCGTCACTGTGCGCGTCGAGCGCGTCGAGATGCCGGTAATCCGAGGTGTCGATGACGTGGTCGTCGGTGGCGAAGGGGACCAGCATCGTGTTGGCGACGATGCCGTGCCCCCCCGGCGTCGTGCCGGTCGCCAGGGTGCTGACGTTGACGCGCGTGTGCGACGGATAGGCGGCGTGGTGGTCGCGGAAGCGCACCCCTTCCGCCGCCAGCCGCGCCACGGTCGGCAGCAGCACCGGGTCGAGCGCGTCGGGCCGGAGTCCATCGGCCACGACGATCAGCACGCGGCGGTCGGTGACGGTCATCTGCACCATCCTCACTTCTATCGGCTCTTCCGCGAAGTCGGTGCTGCCGGGCCGGCCCCGGCTATACTCCCGGCAGCCCCGCCACAGGCGTGGGCGGTGTGCCACGGGGGCCGCGACCCTCACGGCTGAACTGGTCACGTGGGCGTACTGCCCGCTCACGCCGCGCCGAGCACGCGCCGCCTGAGGAGCGGGAAGCCCGCCCGCCCGAACATGGCGCGCTTGACCAGCTTCAGCTTGTTGACGTGGCCCTCAACCTGGCCGTTGCTCCACGCCAGGCTGAGGGCCGCGTCCACGGCGTCGCGGTCTTGTGCCAGCCCCGCCGCCAGTTCGCGGAACTCCGGCGGCGCACCGCTGGCGCCCCGGTCCAGCCAGACGGCGAGCGCCCCCTGGTCGCGCGTGCGCAGCAGGGCTAGGAAGTCACGCGCCAGGGACGCGGCCACGGCCACCTCCGGGCAGCGGGCCAGCAGCGCGGCGAGGAAGGTGGCCTGCGCGGGGGTGCGCTCCGCGGTCGGGAGCAGCAGCCACCAGCGCACCCGCGGCGGGGAGGGCGGACGCGGCGGTGGCAGGGGCGCGGGCGGGAGGCCCGCGGGCCGCTTCCCGCGCCGCGGCTCGTCCGGCGCGCGCCACCCCGCGACGAAGCGCTGCACCGTGCGCAACGAGCCGCGGTAGCCCTGCTCCCCAACTCGCCCCACAACGCCTTGCCGTCGTGGCAGCCGGCGCGCCAGCGCTCCCGCAGGTACGCCTCGTAATCGCCGCGGCAGGAGCCTGGCTTCGGGCCGCGCGTCGTCAGATCGGGCGGGCCTTCGGCCCGTAGGTAGGCGCGCACCGTGACCGCATGCAGCCCCACCTGCCGGGCGATGGCCGCCTGCGACCAGCCCGCCGCCGCCAGCCGGACCATCTCCTCATAGAGGCGCTGGCGCTGCTGCCGATAGGAGGGCGGGGCGCTGCCCGCGTTGACCGCCGGGGGCGTCGCCGAATCGGTGACCGCCGCCGCGTCACCGGACCGGGCGGCCGCAGCCTCGCGCAGCGCGGGGCGGTGGCGCTGGAGGACCCGCTCGAGGGCGTCGCCAACATTCTTGGCCAGGTGGAACCGGTCGGCCACCTGCACCGCGCCCGGCGCGCCTTGCCGCCCGCCCTCCGCATAGGCCCCGCCCCGGTCGCGGCTGATGACCTCAATGCCCGGACGCTCGCGCAGCCAGGCGGCGAAGGTCGCCGCGTTGCGATCGGGCAGCACGTCGACCGGCCGATGGCGCTCAAGGTCCACCAAGAGGGTGCCGTACGACTGGCCGCGTCGCCGCGCCCAGTCGTCGACGCCGAGGATGCGCGGCGTCGGCACCGACGGCAGCGGCGCGGCCTCGATGGCGCGCAGCAGGGTATCGGGGCTGAGGCCGAGGCCGAGGGTGGCGAGCAGCCGCGCCCCGGCTCGCCGCCGAGCGCGAAGGCAATCGCCTCGACCACCGCCGCCAGCCGCCGGGTGCGCCGGGCGTAGGGCGCGACCACCGTCGGCACGCGCTCGGTGAACGTCCGCCGCGCGCCGGTCGGCGCGCGGCAATAGAAGCGGCGCAGTTGCAGATCGAGGCACACGGCCAGCCCCTGCCAGGGCAAGTCGGCCAGGCGACGACGCTTGCGACTGTGCAGCTGTCGCGACGGCTCGCCGCAGTCGGGGCAGCACGCGGCCTCGCCGCGCGTGGTCACCACGACGGTGATCCGCTCGGCGTCGGCGACGAGGGCCTCCAGGTGTAGCGTGTCGGCGTCGGGCAGCAGGGCGGCGGTGCGCATCGGCGACCTCCTCGGTATGCCGCCTACACGGCGAGGGGACAGGCGAGGAGTATAGCCGGGGCCGGCCCGCAGCACCGACTTCGCGGAAGAGCCCTTCTATCTGTCACCGCCCCTGAGCAGACATCCCACGGCACGCCACAGGTTGGGGCCGGGCATGTACCACGGAGGACCCGGAGCTCACGGAGATCGGCGAGGATGGGCAGGGAAGCCGTCGTCTATTCCTTCATCTCCGTGAGCTCCGGGTCCTCCGTGGTACATGCCCATTTCCGCCGCTACTTGAACGAGAGGTTGTAGGCGCGGAAGTCGGAGTAGTAGAACGGATAGGGGCTCCAGTTCACGTCCTTGCTGACCCCGTAGTTCTCGACCGGGATGTACAGGACGGTGCCGGGGGCCTCGCGCTCCCAGATGTCGAGCATCGCCTGGTAGTGGTCGTAGCGCTTCCGGGTGTCGAGCGTGCGCCGCGCCTCAGCGCCGAGTTCGTTGAACTTGGGGTCCGCCGACCAGTAGTTCTTCTGCACGCCGGACTCCTGGCCCCAGGAGCGCCAGGGGGAGCCGTCGGGGTCGGCCAGCACCGAGGAGTTCGACCAGTTGGCGACCATCGACTCGGCCGGCACCTCCCGGTCGCCGGCGGAGACCAGCAGGATCTCGGCGTTGATGCCGATCTCCTTCCACATCGCCACGATCGCCTCGCCGGCCTGCAAGCCGTTGGTGTAGTAGTCGGCCTGGGTGCGGTAGGTGATCCGCTCCCCCTGGTAGCCGGACTCCCGCACCAGCGCCCTGGCCCGCTCCTTGTCGTAGGGCGTGAAGGGGCGCTCGGGGTTGTAGAGCGGGCCGTACTCGGCGAACTGGTGACTGCGCATCTGGACCGCGCGCCCGTCCCAGAGGGTGTCGATCAGCAGCTTGCGGTCGATGCCGAGGTTCAGCGCCTGGCGCAGTTGCGCGCTCTTCAGGACAGGGTGCTTGGCGTTGTAGCGCAGGACGTGCGCGTTGGCCAGGGGGATGTCGCGGATCTCGACGTTGGCGGCGCCCCGGATCGTCCGGACCTGATCCGGCGGGATATTGGTGATGATCTGGACCTCGTTGTTGAGCAGCGCCGTCACCCGCGCGGCGTTCTCCGGGATGACGCGGAAGGTGAGGGTCTTGATCGGGGGCTGCTCCTCCCAGTAGCCCTCGAACCGCTCCAGGGCGAGCTGGTCCTTCGCGGCCAGCCGCACGATCCTGTACGGCCCGGTGCCGACGCCCTTCTGCGCGAACTCCTGCGGCCCGACCCGCTCGATGTAGGCCTTCGGGACGATCCAGGAGGCCCAGGAGGCGAGGCGCTGCTCGAGGACCGGGTCGGGCTCCTTCGTCTCGATCCGCACCGTCAGGGGATCGACCGCCTCGACCGCCTTGAAGGTGGAGAAGTAGCCCTGCGCGTCCGAGAGGGTTGAGTCGGGCGCGTTGATGCGGTCGAAGGTGAACTTCACGTCCGCGGCGGTCAGCGGGTCGCCGTTGTGGAAGGTCACGCCCTCGCGCAGCTTCAGTTCGAGGACCGTCTCGCCCTGGCGCTGCCAGGAGCGGGCGAGCGCCGGGACGAGCTTGTTGTTGTCGAGGAAGTCGCGCCGGATCAGCGTGTCGTAGACGTTGTAGGTCACGCGCGTGCCGACGTTGCTCAGTTCGTCGGCGGGGTCCATGCCGCCGGGCAACCCCTGCACCCCGACGACCAGCGCCTCGCGCGTCTTGCCGGTCTTCGGCGCGTAGGT
>JAUJMV010000005.1:195355-201668 GCA_030446685.1 Thermomicrobiales bacterium
CTCGCTCCACGCTCACCCGCGCAGCGTGGGGTCGAGCACGTCGCGCAGCCAGTCGCCGAGCAAACTGATCGCGGTGGTCAGGGCCATCAGTGCCAGGCCGGGGAAGACCCCGATCCACCAGGCGGTGTGCAGGTAGGTCCGGCCTTCCCCCAGCATCGAGCCCCAGGAGGGGGTCGGAGGCCTGATCCCCAGGCCGAGGAAAGAGAGCGACGCCTCCAGCAGGATGACCGACGTCAGTTCGAAGGTCGCCAGCACGATCAGCGGGGCGACGATGTTCGGCAGGATGTGCCGCAGCAGCAGCCGCGGCGGGGACGCGCCGAGCGCGCGGGCGGCCAGGACGTACTGCCGCTCGCGGACCCCGAGCACCTGCCCGCGCGCCAACCGGGTGTAGCCGGCCCAGCCGGAGAAACCCGCCAGCAGGATCAGCACCGTCAGGCCGTTGCCGAAGACGGCGATCGCCGTCAGCGCCAGCACCAGGAAGGGCAAGGCCAGGAAGACATCGACCAGGAACATGATCGCCTCGTCGATCGGGCCGCGCAGGAAGCCGGAGAGCAGGCCGCAGAGCGTGCCGATCGCCAGCCCGATCAGCGCGCCGGCGAAGCCGATCGCCAGCGAGACCCGCGCGCCGTAGAGCAGCCGGCTGAGGATGTCACGCCCGAGCGGGTCGGTGCCGAGGGGGTGCGCCCTGGCGCCGCCGGCAACGCCGAGCGGTGGCCTCAGCCGGGCGCGCAGATCCTGGGCGGTCGGATCGTGGGGCGCAAGAGGGCCGGCGAAGATCGCGCAGAGGGCGAAGAGGAGCAGCACCAGCAGGCAGAGCGCGATCAGCGGCGAGACCCGACCCGCCACCCGGCGCCGCGCCGCGCCCTGCCGCTCGCCACCCAGGGCCGCCAACCGCCGCCGCCCCGCCCCGGTCCCGGCGCCCGCTGTCGGGCGACTCGCGCCACGGACTGTCCTGGACACCTCCGTATTCTCCGCCCTCAAGCACGCCTCCCATCGATCAGTTGCCAATCGGGCAGTCGGGTAACCATTCGCCGCACGCCCCTCGCCCCGCCCCCCTACGATCCGCGCACGCGCGGGTCGAGCAGGCCGTAGGCGATGTCTACCAGGAAGTTCACCGCCACGACGGAGAGAGCGACCATCAGGACGATGCACTGGATCACCGGGTAGTCGCGGATCGAGATCGCGTTGACCGCCAGCCGCCCGATGCCCGGCCAGGCGAAGACCGTCTCGACGATCGCCGCCCCGCCGATCACCCCCCCTATCGACAGGCCGAAGATCGTCACCACCGGCGCCGCCGCGTTGCGCAGGCAGTGCCGCCAGATCACCCGCCGCTCGCTCAGCCCCTTGGCGCGCGCGACCCGCACGTAGTCCTGGCGGATCACCTCCAGCAGCGACGAGCGGGTCATCCGCGCCAGCGCGGCCAGCAGGCCGGTTGCCAGGGTGAACGCCGGCAGGATCAGGTGCTGCCAGGAGCCGCGCCCCGAACTCGGCAGCAGGCGCAGTTGCAGGCTGAACAGGAGGATTAGGACGATGCCGATGAAGAAGTTGGGGGCCGACTGGCCGACGAAGGCCAGGCCCATCAGGGCGCGGTCCCAGAGGCTGTTGCGCCAGAGGGCGGCGAGGATGCCAGCGGGGCGGCCGCAGAGGACGGCGATCGCGATCGCCGTCGCGCCTAGTTGCAGCGTCGCGCCGACCCGCGCCGCGATCAGATCGGTGACCGGGCGGCGCTCGCTGAGGGAGTCGCCGAAGTCGCCGCGCGTCAGGTTGAGGAGGTAGCGCGCATACTGGACCGGGATCGGGCGGTCAAGGCCGAAGCGACGCCGGAAGTTCTCGATCTGGGCCGGCGTAGCCTCGTCGGAGAGCATCGCCTGCGCGGGATCGCCCGACAGTCGCAGGACGACGAAGACGGTCGTGACGACCAGCCATAACGTCACGATTCCGCGCAGCAGCCGGACGAGGGCGAACCGCAGCACCCCTGGTCTCCCCCCTTGCGGACGATCCCGGCCCCGCACCGGGGCGCGCAGCACGAAAGCGCGCCCCGGTGATTGTCATTCAGAGGGGTTAAGGGGAGGTAAAGCCGCGATTAAGGCAACGTTAACAAACAGCACAACGTTTGTTAACGCGCGCCGCTGGCTTACCCGCGGTCGCGCCGGACCTGCCGCGCCCACGCGCGCCGCTGGCTTACCCGCGGTCGCGCCGGACCTGCCGCGCCCCAGCGCCTCCGTCGGGGGTGCGGGTGACGTGCGGCGCGATCAGCCGGTGCGGCGCCGGGTCGTGCTCAGCCCGGATGCGCCCAATCCGGTCGCGGTCGGACGGGATGAGCCGCGGATCGCTCAACGCGAGCAGGGCTAATGCCCTTCCCGCGGGGAGGGATGGATCGGGCGCCAGCCCCGGCTGACGGCACCCGTGCCGCCGCCGTTGGCGGTGTAACGACCGTCGGCGCGCCGCGCCGGCAACACCCCATTGCCGTCGTGCGGAGTGCTTGCTACCATGCCCTCGGCCGGCGTTGCAGGGTGGATGGAAGGGGAAGCCGCGATGATCGTGACCGCCGCGCTGGCGCTGCCGATGGACGGGCGCGCGCCGATCCCCGACGCCGCGGTGCTGATCGCGGACGGGCGGATCGTCGCCGTCGGGCCGCGCGCGGAGATCCTGGCGCGACCGGACGCGGCGGGGCGCGAATGCCTTGACTACGGCGCGGCGATCGTCCTGCCCGGCCTGGTCAACGCGCACATCCACCTCGAATACACCCACCTGGGGCCGCTCCCGGCGCCGCAGCGCTTCTTCCCCTGGCTGCAGGGGCTGGTGCGCTGGTCCGCCGAACGCGGGCCGGAGGACTGGCTGGCCTCCGCGCGCGACGGCGCGGCGGGGTGCCGGCGCGCGGGCGTCACCTGCCTGGGCGAGATTGTCACGCGCGGCCAGGGGCTGGCGGCGATGGCCGAGGCGGGGCTACGCGGCGTGGCCTACCTCGAATTCATCGGGGGCGGGGCCGACCTGGCGGCGCGACTGGCGCAGTTCGACGCGCGGACGGCGGAGGCGGCCGCGACCGTGCGCGCGGCCGGCAACCCCGGCCTGCGCCTCGGCCTCTCGCCGCACACCCCCTACTCGGTGTCGGCGGCCGGCATCCGCGCCGTCGCCGGTCGCGCCCACCGCGCGGGCGCGCCCCTGGCGATGCACCTGGCCGAGTCCGCCGGCGAGGTCGCCCTGCTGCTCGACGGCACCGGCGAGATCGCCGACTTCCTCCGCACAATCGAGCCTGACGGGCAACCCCGCGAGCCCTACCGCGCGGGCGGCCACGGCCTCGGCCCGGTCGCCTACGTCGCGACGCAGGGCCTCTTCGCGCCAGGTCATCCGACCCTGCTGATCCACGCGGTCCATCTCGGGCCGGAGGACATCGCCCGGATCGTCGCCGCCGGCGCGGCGGTCGCGCTCTGCCCGCGCAGCAACACCCTGCTCGAATGCGGCGACGCGCCAGTGGCGGCGCTGCTCGACGCCGGCGTCCCGCTCGGCGTCGGCACCGACAGCCTCGGATCGAACCGCGACCTCGACCTCTTCGCGGAACTGCGCGCGCTCGCGGCGACCGTCCGCCAGCAGCGAGCCGAACGCGGCGAGCCGCTCGACGAGGGCGCACTGGCGCGGCGGCTGCTGGGCCTGGTGACGGCGGAGGGCGCGCGGGCGCTCGCGCTCGACGACCAGGTCGGCACGCTCACCCCCGGCAAGCTCGCCGACCTGGCGATCCTGGCGCTCGACCCGGCCGGGGGCGATCCCTACCGCCTGATCCTCGACCGCGCCAGCGCCGCCGACCTGCGCGCCACTATCATCGGCGGGCGCGTGGCCTACGACGCGGCCACCCCCGCCACCCCGACCCCGGCGGGCGCCCGTGGCTGACCAGCGACCGCGGCTCGACGCCGTCATCTTCGACATGGACGGCCTGCTGGTCGACACCGAGACCCTGTCCGAGCGCGCCTGGCGCGAGTTGCTGCGGCGCGATTTCGGCGTCGTCCCCGACGAGACCGATCGCGCCTGGTTCGCAGCGATCGTCGGCAAGAGCGGCCCCGATTCCTGGACGTCCGTGCGCGACCACTTCGGCCTCGCGCTCGCCATGCCCCGCGGCCTGCCCGAGCACGAGCGGGAGTACCGGGCGATCTACGAGCGGATCCTGGCGGAGGGCGTCGACCCGCTACCCGGCGTTATCGATCTCGTCCACGCCTGCCACGAGGCCGGCTTGCGCCTCGGCATCGCCTCGAGCTCACGGCTCGCGCACATCGAGCACATCGTCGAGCAGCTCGGCCTCGCCCCGCTTTTCGACGCCCTGACCTCCGGCAAGGAGGTGCCGCGCAGCAAGCCCGACCCGGCGATCTACCGCCTGGCCTGCCAGCGCCTCGGCGTCGAGCCGGCGGCGGCGGTGGCGATCGAGGACAGCGGGTCGGGCGTGATGGCCGCGCGCGACGCCGGCCTGCGCTGCCTGGCCGTCCCCAGCGAGTACACCGCCGCGCACGACTTCTCCCTCGCCAGCGCCGTCCGGCCTTCACTGATCGGCGTCACCCCGGCGGACCTCGCGGCACTCCCCTGGGAAGGCTGAAGTCCGATGGCCGGGGTGGTTCGATGGTTGTAATATGATCGCAGTTCGCCCCTGACGCAGTGCTGGTACGTGAGGAGCAAACGTATGGTCGTACAATTCATCCTCAGCGACTATGTTGGGCAGGCTATGTCCCGGGCGGTCTACGATAAGCTCGAGGATGCCACGTTCGCGGGGCGAATCCCCGACTGCCTGGGTGTGATCGCGTTCGGCTCAACCCTGCGGGAGTGTGAAGACGAGTTGCGCTCGACCCTGGAGGAGTGGATTCTGCTCGGATTGAAGAGCGGACACCCGCTGCCGGTGATCGCTGGGATTGATCTGAATGGGGAGCCAAGCGTTGAACCGCTGGATACCCTGTAGGCGGCGGGACTTTGTCCGCCGTCTGCGCGTGCTGGGATTCGACGGGCCGTTCTCCGGAACCCGCCATCAGTTCATGGTATACCAAGAGCGCCGTCTGGCAATTCCCTCCAACGCGGAATACTCCATTCCCCAGCTTCGTATGATGCTGCATGAGGTGGAACGGATCATCGACCGTGAGATTACCGCTGGAGCGTGGAACTCACTGTAGCGGCATCACAGCCACATGAAAGGCGCAATACAAAGTGGTGCAATTCGTGCCCCTTGCTGACATCAATCTCGACACGGTGCTGGCCTCCGTGCGCGCCGAGCAGGCGGTGACGGTGGACGCCTGGCTGCGCGACGAGCCGGGGAGCTGGGGCACGCTGGCGGGGCAGGCGGTCCTGGCCGCGCGCCGGGCGCTCGGCCGTCGCCTGACCGAGCCGGAGCGCCGGATCGTCTGGCAGGCGCTGTGGGATCGGCTGTGCGAGCGACGGGCGGCGGGCGACGAGTGACGAGTGAGATCAGGGGCGTGGGGCGGGTGTGAAGAGCGCCGCCGGCCCCCTGAAGGGCCGCGCGGCGCGGGCGTTCGTCAGGATGCTGCTGTTCGGGCGACTCAGCCGCCCATCAGCCGGGGGGCGATGACGATCTCGTCGGCCTCCTGGGCGCGGGCGTCCCAGCGGTCGAGCTTCTGCGGCGGGGCGTCATCCCGCACCATGAAGGGGATGTCACCGCGGCCCAGCGCCTCCTTGAAGATGCGCTCGGCCTCGCGGACGGCGGCCTGCGCCTCCTCGTCGGTCTCTACCCCCTCACCGGTCTCCCAGGTGGTGACCGCGTCCCCGAGGTCGCACATCCGACGGATGATGTGGCGTCGGCGTCGTGGCTGCTGCTCCATGGGGTTGCCTCCTCGGCCCACTGGTAGGCCCCGTGCGAGTGGCGGGTCATCTCACCACCCACGCCCTCCCGGCTCGGCCGACCCGCTCCGGGAACCACGCCGTCGGACCTCGCCCCGCGGGGGTGCGCCGCCCGACCGTGCGCGCAGTATACCACGAAGGAGGACGGAGGACGGAGGGTTAAGCAGGGCCGATACTCACCAGGCGTAAGTCTTGACCCCGCGCCGGAAGCGGTTGAAGCGGAGCCCGAGTCTTCAGCCCTCAGTCCTCAGTCCTAGCGTGAAGAGGGGCTGGCCGTACTCGACCGGGGCGCCGTCCTCGGCGAGGACGGCGAGGACGCGCGCCGGCTGGCCGGCGGTGACCTCGTGGAAGGTTTTCATGACCTCGATCAGGCCGAGCGGCTGATCCGCCGCGACGGTGTCGCCCGGCGCGACGAGCGGCGGCTCGCCCTGGCGCGCGGTGCGGTAGAAGATGCCGATGAAGGGCGCGGTGATGGTGAACTCGTCCG
>JAUJMV010000005.1:201768-252448 GCA_030446685.1 Thermomicrobiales bacterium
ACGCGGTCCAAGAGGGCCTGCACGTCGGCGGGGCTCCAGGGGGCGGCGCTCGCGGCGGGAGCGGGGCCGAGGCGCGGCGGGAACAGCCGCTCGCGCGGGTCCGGCGCTGGCTGGTCGCCGGGCGCGGCTGCCGCGGGCGCGCCGACGGCGTCATCCGGCGGCGGCGCCGCCTCGGGCAGGGACACGAGCGCGGCGAGGTCGAAGCCGGAGCGGTAGGCGCGCAACGCCTCCTGCGCCTCGGCGACGGCGACCGCGCGGAAGCGGACCCGGTCGCCCGGCCGCGCCTGGCCCAGCCGCCAGAGATCGGCCCCGATGACGCCGCCGATCTTGGCGTAGCCCCCCGTCGTTTGGTGCGCCGCGAGCAGGACGATCGGCCGGCCGTGCGCCGGGACCTGGATCGCACCGGTCGCCACCCCCTCCGAGATGATGTCGGCCCCGGCCGGGCCGTCGCGGAAGGCGAGGGCCGGCCCCTCCAGGCGGACCCCCATCCGGTCGGCCTCGCGCGTGACGCTATAGACCGACGAGAGGAAGGTGACGATCGCGTCCTCGGTGAAGCGGTCGTCCTGCGGCCCGAGGACGACGCGCAGCCGCAGCTCGCCGCCGTAGCGCGGCGCGCGCTCGGGTGGCAGCGCGCGGAGGGGCGGCGCCGGCCCAGCATCCGGGGCCAGGGGGAGCAGGTCGCCCGGCCCGAGCGCCCGCCCCTGCCCCGCGCCGGCCAGCCCGCCGATCCCGCCGAGCAGGTCGGTGCTGCGGCTGCCGAGCGCCGGCGGGAGATCGAAGCCGCCGGCGACGGCCAGGTAACCCCGCGCGCCGACCTTGCACGCCCCGAGCGCGAGCGTGTCGCCGGGGCGCAGGACGAAGCCGCGCCAGGGGGGCAGCGGGCGGCCGTTGAGGGTCGCCCCGAAGTCGGCCCCGGCCAGCGCGGCGCCGACCGGCCGGTCGCCCTCCAGCGCCAGGGTCGGGCCGAGGAAGGTCAGTTCGAGCGCCGCCGCCTCCGCCGGGTTGCCGGCGAGCAGGTTGGCCCAGCGCAGCGCGCAGTCGTCGAGCGCCCCGGCGACCGGCAGCCCGAAGCGCCCGTAGCCGTAGCGCCCGAGGTCCTGCACCGTCGTCAGCAGCCCCGCCGCCGTCACCCGCAGCGCCGCGTCCGCCTGGTTGTGCCGGTCGGCATCGGTTGATGATCGCGGCATCGCCGGCTGAGACACCTTCAATCCGCGAGCAATTTGGTAAGTGTAGGGCGGTGACGGGCCACGAGGCGCAGCAGTTCTCGGTAGCGTTCGTGCTGCATGGCCGTAAGCCGCCCCTCCTCTGCCCAATCCGCCAACTGGGCCAGCCGATCCTCGTACATCGACCACTCCAGCACGAAGGTGAGCCGCGCGAGTTCATCCCACGCGGGCCACTCCTCCGCGACGACGGGGATACTCGCCCACTCATCAGCCAGTGAAGTCAGATACCGCTCGATCGTGAGTGCCCGCGTGGAACCTTGCACTACTTCAGCCATTGCGCCCCCTCCGGGATGCCGAGTTGGTCAAGTTTGGAGAACTGGTAGCCGGTGATGATGCAGCCACGATCCGCCGCGTAGACGACGATGAGGTGAGGGAGCGCCCCACCACCTGTCTGCATCGGCGGTGTGATGCCATTGGTCGGTGCAATTGTAACAGCTACGCCGCCGCCGCGACGTTCAAACACCGCCAACCGGCTCCCCGGCGCCCGCACCACCGCGCGCAAATCGGCCACGAACTGTTCCGCCGTCGTGCCTGCGCGCCATTGATCATCCGCCACCACCCGCTGGACGAGGTGATAGGTCAACGAGTCGGCGCGACTACCCAGCGTCCGCCCCTGGTAGGCAAGGCCCTGGTGGCGCAGCTTGACCGGCACGATCGCCGGGTTGAAAGGCGCGGTCGCCATCCGGTCGACGATCCACTCGACTTCCCGCGGTGTCGCTGCCCGCCGCGCGCGGATCAGCTCGCGGATCAGCCGATCGGTCGGGTGCCGGCTGAAACCCGCGCCCGGTGCGTTGCTCCCGTCGCCCGGCTCCTCCCCCATGTCCGCCGTTCCCCCCTTCAGCCGTCGCCCGCCGCAATCTCCGGCCGGTAGCGCCCGGCGGCGACCGCCTCTGCCAGGCGCGCGAACTCGGCGGCATCGATGGCGCGAGGGCGGATCTCGTCGCCGGGGCGCAGCAGAGTCGGCTCGGGGGCGGCCGGGTCGTAGAGGCGCACGGGGGTGCGCCCGATCAGCCGCCAGCCGCCCGGCGTCGCCTGGGGGTAGATGCCGGTCTGGTCACCGCCGATCCCGACCGCCCCGGCCGGGACGCTGGTGAGGTAGGGGAAGCCCGGCGAGAAGCCCAGGAAATAGACAAGGTAACGCCCGGCGCCGTGGCGCGCGATCACTTCCTCCGGTGTCAGGCCGGCGTGCGCGGCGACGGCGGCGAGGTCGGGGCCGAACTCGCCGCCGTAGGCGATCGGCAACACGACGCGGCGCCCCACCGGGGGTGGCGCGTCCGTGGCGGTGTCGAGCGCGCGGAGCCGGTCCAGCAGCGCCGCGTGCGACAGCCGGAGCGGGTCGTAGACGATCAGCAGCGTCCGGTAGGCCGGCACGAGGTCGAGCAGGCCCGGTGGTGGGTCGGCGTCGAGTGCCGCCAGCAGCGCGCGCACCCGCCGGTTGACCGCCGGCGAAATCTCCGGGGCGAACTCCACGCTGAGCGCGCCATCCCCGGCGGGGCGGTAGCGCGGCGGGGCGGCGGCGGGGGACGTGTCGCCCGTCATCACGCGCCGCCCGCCCGCCGCCGTTCGAGCACCTCGGCCAGCGGGAGGATCGCGATACCGTCGACATCCAGCGCGGCGCGGACGGCGCGCGCCAGTTCGACCGCGTTCGGGGTGTCGCCGTGGATGCAGAGGGTGTCGGCCGCCAGCGCGATCTCGCCGCCGTCGATCGTCCCGACCCGGCCCTCGCGGGCCATCCGCACCGCGCGCCGCGCCACCTCCGCCGGATCGGTGATCAAGGCGCCCGGCAGCCGGCGCGAGGCGAGCGTACCGTCGGGGGTGTAGGCACGGTCGGGGAACGCCTCGCGCGCGCAAGGCAGGCCGGCGGCGAGCGCGGCCCGTTCGAGCGCCGACCCCGGCAGCCCCACCACGATCAGCCCCCCGTCGAAACTGGCGATCGCCCCGGCCGCCGCCGCCGCCAGCGGCTCGTCGAGCATCAGCCGGTTGTAGAGCGCGCCGTGCAGCTTGACGTGGCGCAGCGGGACGCCGGCCGCACGGCAGAAGGCGGCGAGGGCACCGATCTGGTAGAGGACGTCGGTGGCGACCTCCTCCGCCGTCACCGCGATCTCACGCCGCCCGAACCCGACCAGATCGGCGAAGCCGGGGTGCGCCCCGACCGCCACCCCCTTCTCCCGCGCCAGCGCCACCAGCCCCCCCATCACGCGCGGGTCGCCGGCGTGGAAGCCGCAGGCGACGTTGGCGGAGGTGACGACATCGAGCAGCGCCGCGTCGTCGCCGAGCCTGTACGCCCCGAAACCCTCGCCCATGTCGCTGTTGAGATCGATCGCCCCGGCCATCTCGCCCTACCCCCCGCGTAGCCCCGGCCGCCCGCGCAAGTTCGGAGTCGGGTAGTCGGGTAGTCGGGTAGTTACGGCAGCCTCGCATTGGGACACGGCTGCCTCCCCTTCTATCCGACTACCCGACTACCCGACTACCCGACTCCGGACGGACGCCGCCGTGCGTCTACTATACTACGGCGAGGGCGCAGGACAGGGGCGAAGGGGGAGGTAAGAGGGGCGGTGACGCAGGGGAGCGCGGAATGGCCGGTCGTCCTGTCCTATCGCGAGGTGCGACCGCTGCTCGCGGCGCGGGGGACCGGCGCGGCGACAACTTCCGTCTCGCTCGACCTGGGCCTGACGGTCACGGATGTGGCGTTGACGGCCGACGGGGTCGCGCTGCCGGGTGGGCAGCGGCTGGCCTGGGCCGAGGTCGAGGAGGTCGCGGCGCACGAGGAGGTCTGCTTCGCCGTCGAGCCGGACGGCGGGGTCGCGCGGATCGCGCGCTTCTCGGAGGCGCTCAACCGCACCTACAGCCTGATGCCGACCAGCGGCCCGCCGACGATCCTGATCGCCGGGTTCAGCATGCACCGGATCAAGGGCACCGATCCGCGCCGCGACACCCTCAACAAGGTCCGCACAGTCGCGCCGCTCCGCGGCCGGGTCCTCGACACCGCCACCGGCCTCGGTTACACCGCGATCGAGGCCGCCCGCACCGCCGACGAGGTCGTCACGATCGAGCTCGACCCGACGACGCTCGAAGTCGCGCGCTACAACCCCTGGTCGCGCGCCCTCTTCACGAGCCCCGCGATCCGGCAGATCGTCGGCGATGCTTACGACGAGGTGCAGGGGCTGGCCGACGAGTCGTTCGCGCGGATCATCCACGACCCGCCGATCTTCAGCCTGGCGGGCGAGCTCTACTCCGGCGTGTTCTACCGCCAGCTCTTCCGCGTCCTGCGGCGCGGCGGGCGGCTCTTCCACTACATCGGCAATCTCGAGAGCAAGCAGGGCGGCGGCCTCGCCCGCGGCGTGGTGCGCCGCCTGAAGGAAGCGGGCTTCGGCCGCGTCGACCGCCGCCCCGAGGCGTTCGGCGTCGTCGCCTACAAGCAGCCCTGAGTGCTGAGTGGGATTCGGGCGGCCAGCAGCCGAGCTGTGCCGCGACCGCCCGGCCCGGTGTTCAGCCGGCGGCCAGCGCGACGACGCCGAGGACCATCGCGCCGGCGGCGAGCAGGCGGCGAGAGCCTTCGCCTTCGGAGAGGAGGCGGGTGCCCATCAGGGTGCCGACGAGGATGCTGACCTCGCGGGCGGGCGCCACGTAGCTGACCGGCGTGAAGACGAGCGCGGTGAGGACGAGGATGTAGGAGAGCGGGCTGAGGACGGCGACGACGAGCGCCTCGCGGCGATGCGCCCGCCACTCGAGCCGCACCTCCTCCCGGGCGCGCAGCGCGAGCGGCGTGAGGAGGAGGGTCCGCCCCAGCCCGAGGCTCCAATTCAAGAGCAGCGGCGGGATCAGCAGGACGCTGACGGCGTGCTTGTCCCAGAGGGTGTAGGCGGCGATGACCAGCCCAGTGAGGAGGCCGTAGCCAGCCGCCCGGCCGGCCCCGCGCAGCAGCCCCGGCCCGCTGACCAGCGCGAAGACACTGGCGCCGATCAGCAGCGCGCCCGCGAGGGCGAGTGGCGTGGGGCGCTCCCCGAAGAAAGCGATGGCAGCAGCGGTCGAGAGCATCGGGCCGGTGCCGCGCGCCAGCGGGTAGACCAGCGAGAGGTCGCCGGTGCGGTAGCCCCGCTGCAGCAGCAGGAAGTAGGCCAGGTGCAGCCCCGCGCTGCCGGCGATGAACAGCAGCCCTTCCGGGCCGACGCGCGGGCGCTGGAGGAGGATGACGCCGAGCGCGAGCGGGGCGTAGAGGAGCGTGGCGAGGCTATCGAAGAGCCAGACGAAGGGGGCGCCGCCGCCGGCGCGCTTGGCGAAGAGGTTCCAGGTAGCGTGCGCGAGGGCGGAGACGAGGACGAGGGCCAGCGCGAAGACGGTCATGGCCGGGCTCCTGTCGTTCTGCGGCCCCGCGCCGCGCGGCGCGGGGCACGACAAATCCAGGCACCTCAAGCCTTTTCTGCCGTCAGTTGTGCGACCAGCCCGGTGGGGGCGGTCGTGGCGCCGCTCGGTCCAGTCCTCCCGCGCCCTGGTTGTGCGACATCCGGCGGGCGGGGAGCGGAACCCTAGGCGCAACCGCGAGCTGCCGCCAGTATAGCAAACCCTGCCGGTTGCGCGGGGGGCGGTTGATAGCGGCTGGACGCGCACCCTCCCCCGGCCCCGGCCACGCCGACCGGCACCCGGTCCAAATGCCGGGAGAGAGGTCCGCGCGCCCCGCGACCGCCGCGTCCGGGCGCGACCGGCCCAATGATGGTCATTTGGACGATCCTCTCGGCCTCTCGTCGGAGCCGTTTTCCCTGCCGCGGCGACTCGCGACGACCGACTCGGCAAAAAACGCCACTTCGCGCCGGTCGCGCCCGCGCGGGGGCGGGGTGCGCGCGCCCGGATACCGATCGGACCCCGGCGGGGGATGCCGGGGGCGGGCGGCGAGCGTCCGGCAGCCGCGACCCTCGCCGAGCATCGTCAGCCGCGGCCCTCGCCGAGCCGTCCCAGAAGGCGAGCGCGTCCGCGGCCGTGCCGCCCGGCGTCGCGCCCCGCCCCGCCCCCAGCCCGCGCCGGGCGCGACGATCGTCGTCCCGGTCTGCCACAGCCCGCCCACCGGGGCGAGGGCCAGGCGCGCCAGTTCCTCATAGTGGTGGACCTTGCGGCGGCGGTCGGGCTCGGCCAGGCACCGCCGGAGCCGGTCGAGGAAGCCGGGGTCGTGCGCCGCCAGGTGGCGGATCGCCGGCTTCTCGCCGCGCCAGGGCAGCCCGCGCACCGTGAAGTAGTGCGCGACCACCTCCATCAGGCTGTAGAGCAGCCGCAGGTCGACCGCCAGTCCCGAGACGGGATCGTCGGACGCGAGATAGCGCCGCATCTGCGCCACGTTGTAGCCGATTTTCCGCCAGGCCCCGTAGCTCTCGCGCTCACCCGACAGGGCCGGCGGGGGCGCGGCGCGCGCCGTCTCTTGTGCCCGCCCGAGACGGCCCGCCCGATCGTGGGCGACGCGCCCCGCCCGCAGCCAGTTGACGATCGCCCCCTCCTCGCTCGCGTCGGGCCAGCCGGCCTGGTCCGCGACGACCCGCTCGACCGCCCGCGCGGTCGTGCAGTAGACCTCGGTCAGCCGCCCGTCGATCCAGGTGTTGACGAGGCGCAGCGGCGCGGGGAGGTCGGCGAACACCAGCAGCAGATCGTAGTCGCTCGCCGGCGTCAGCGCGCCCGTCGCGGTCGAACCGAGCAGCAGGATGCCGTCGACAGCCTCGCGCGCGGCGAGGCGGGCGAGCACCGCGTCGAGCGTCATGGTGTTGCTGGCGGCGGGACTGCTCTCCGGCCGCATGGTCGTCCTCCGCCGGCCGGGGGCCGCGATCAGAGCGTCAGGCCGAGGGCGCGGCGCAGGTGGTCGAGCGTCGCCCGCTCGAACGCCTCGGGATAGGGGAGGCCGTGCGCCGCCAGCAGCCGCCGGGCGTGCGGCAGGAAGAGCCGGGCGCAGGCGAGGTGGCCGGCGATCACCGCCTCGCGGGTCGGCACGAGCGGCGGGAGGCCCGCCAGCGCCGCGCGCTGCTCTTCCGTCAGGAGCGGGTTCAGCCGCTTCGCGCCGCCGCGCGCGCCGCCGTTCTCGAGCAGCATCAGCTCGATCAGCCCGTCGCGCAGCAGCATGGTCGGCGTCAGCCCGACGATGAACTCGCCCCGCCCCACCGCGACTGGCAGCAGCCCCAGCACGCGCAGGAATTCCTCGGCGAGGAACGGCAGGCGGTCCGCCGGGTCGCGCCCCGGCGCCTGGGTGGGCGCGTCCGGCGGCGCGAAGCCGTCGCGGGCGAAGAGCGGGGCGGCGGCGCCGTAGTTGTGCGGTCGCGGGTCGGCGGCGGGGTGGATCGTCAGGTCGAAGCGCAGCCAGTCGGGGGTGATCGCGGTGATCGTCGGCCGCTCCGCCGCGCCGCTCCGCCGCGCGAAGACGGTCGGGGCGAGGCGGGCGACGAACGCCGGCCAGTCCGCGACGAGCGCGGCCAGATCGGGATTGCGGACGGCGATCAGGACATCGACGTCGCTGTAGGCGTCGGCGACGCCACGCGCGAGGCTGCCGATCGTCCAGGCGGCCAGGACGCGCTCGTCCGCGCGCAGTGCCGCGACCAGCCGATCGAGGAAGGCCCGTTGTGCCGTGGTGTCGGTCGTCGCCGGCCGCTCCACCTGCTCGCCCGTCTCCTCGCCATCCATACGCCGACCACCTGCCTCCTTGGGGCGGCCTACCCGGCGGAGGGGCCGCTCGCGACTCGCCCCCGGACCTGTCCCGCCCCCCCCGCCCCGCGCGCCGCGTCCGACCGTTCCCCGTTCAGCAGGGCCAGCTCGCGCTCCAGGATGCGTCGGGCGATGGCGAGGGTGCTGGCGTAGGTCGGGTCCATCCCGGCGTAGGAGAGGTTCTTGGCGCCGAGGTTCTGGCCCTTGGTGTAGGGCGTGTCCGAGGCGTAGTGGATGAAGCCGACCTCGTAGGGGGCCTCGTAGAGGTTGACCACCTGGTTGGTCGGGTAGCGCGTCGGGAAGGTGTCCTCGTAGACCGCGTCGAGGTACGGCCCCGCCTCCGCCTCCAGCACGGTGTAGCCGCTGCCGTAGAGCAGATCCATGTACCCGGCGCTCTGCAGGAAGGTGCCGTAGGTCGCCACGGCGCGCTGGTGGTCGAGGACCGCGCCGTAGACCAGATAGGGCTCCACGTCCTGCGCCATGAAGCAGTTGTCGAGCAGGAAGGTGTTGCCGGAGTGCTCGTCGTAGATGTGGTTGGCGATCATCACGTCGCCGATCCGCCCGTTGAGCGTCGCCGCCTTGCCCATCACGTAGACGCCGCGCAACTCCGCGGCGTGGCCCGAGACGGCGCGCAGCACCTGATAGGCCGCCCACCCGAGCGGGTAGTCGATGTTGAGGATCAGCGCCGCGCTCTCGCGCAGCCGCTCCAGGCCTGGCAGCCGCAGCCGCGGGTCGAGCCGGGCCGGATCGAGCCGGCAGAGCTCGATCACCTGCGCGTGGATGTCGAGCAGGTGCCGGCTGGTGATGTGGCCGATCCCCGCCGCCCGCTCGATGCGGGTCCGCTCGTCGCGCGCGGCCCCCTTCTCCGGCCCCTGCAGGTATTTCTTCGCCACGTAGTAGAGGAAGTTCTCGCGGCTGCTCGGGATCTGGCGCTCGCGGATCGCCTCGTACTCGGCCCAGAGGTCGGGGTGGCCCCGGCGCACGTAGTCGAGCAGCGCCTCCTCCTTCACGGCCGCGTAGCCGGAGAGGAGGTTGACCAGGCTGTGGGTGTTGGAGGAGACGAAGTAGAGCGGGCGGCGCTCGGGGTCGAGATCCGCCCCGCCGAGTTCGAGTGCGCTGGTGCGGATATGCCGCCACCACTGCGCGCTGACCTTCTCGTAGTCCACCCTCGCGCCGCCGAGGACGCGCAGCGCGAACCCCTTGCGCTCGCGCGCGATCCGGGCCAGGTGGGGCAGGACGCCGCCGTCCCAGAGCAGCTCCAGTCGTGACCAATCGGCGTCTTCCAGGCGGGTCGCCGCCTGCGCCCGCGCCCGCAGCGCGGCCTGCCGCTCCACGTCGAGCGTCTCGCCGGCCGCGACCGCCGCCAGCGCCTCCGGCAGCCCCGGCGCCAGGGTCAGGAGGCGGTGGAGCTTGTTCCACTCGATCTCGTAGGCCAGCAGCATCGGGATCAGGTCGTCAATGTCGGACGGCGAGGCGATTAGCACCGCTAGCGTCTCGTCGCCGTCGTAGAGCATCAGCCGCCGCCGGCCGGGCGCGGTCACGCGCCGCCAGTCGAAGACGCCGGTGAAGCCGGCCCGGTCGAAGACCCCCTCCGACTGCCCGAGCAGGATCCGCCGGGTCGCGGCGACCACCGTCGGGAGGCGCAGCGTGGCGTAGGTCAGCGCCGCGAGATCGGGCGTGGCTGAGCGCGCCTCGACGTGCAGCGCCGACTCCATCGCCAGGTACGACTCGGTCAGCGCCCGCAACTGCACCTCGCCCGACGAGCGGAGGAGGGTGTGGTAGGCGCGCATGAAGTGATCGATCTCCACGCGCGCCGGTCCCTGCGGCCCGACCGAGACCAGCCCGTTCTCCGCCATGAACCGCCGCTCGACCATCGTGCCCTACCCCTTCAGCGTCACCCGGTGGGACGCTCCCGTTCATTCCTCGCCGCGCTCCGGTTCCGTCGCGAACTCCAACTTCCCCAGCACGATGAGACTTTCCAGGTCATCGCGATCCGCGCCGCGGTAGCGATCCACCGCGCGCCGGACATCGTCGAGCGCGACGTCGTCCGCGGCGCCGAGCATCCTGCTGAGGTCGGCGAGGTCTTGCGGGCGGCTGGCTGCCAGCTTCAGCAGCACCAGATAGGGCAGCGCGATGACCGGCTCTCCTGTCGGGCTTCTGTTCGGATTGCCGACCGCGATCCCGGCCCACGGTTCGCGGGATTCCAGCACGGCCAACGTGCCGCCGCCCGGCGCTTGCCAGCTCGTCCCGCCGATAATCAGCGACCCCTGCCGGATACAGCCGGCTTGCAGAAGTTCGCGGGAGAAGGAGAGAGCATCATCCGCGACAACCAGGAGATCCAGATCGAGCGTCACCCGCTGCGGCATGTACAGCGCCGTCGCCACGCCACCGACAATGACAAACGGGGTCTGGAATCGTCGCAGATCCAGGTCGATCCCCAGGCTCACGACAGGGCTCCTCCAGGTCTGTGTCGCCAAGAACTCGCGTGTGCTGCCGCTCCCGCGCCGCGCGCGTCTCAGGGCCAGCGCGAGGAACTGCCGGCGCTTCAGAGTTATGGGATCCGTAGTCGTTGCTCGGTCCCCGACCATCACCGCCCGTCCCCCTCGTTACCCGGCCCGCGCCCGCGGCGACCCGGCCCCCGTTGCGAAAGTAAAGCGCGCGACCGGCGTCGGCAAGGGTACGCGGGATGCCGTGCTCGCTGGGGCGACGCCGAGGCCACCCCGCCCAGCGAGAGCCGGGCGGCTCCGCCGTCGCTGGCGGCATCCTCCGCGCACGGCCACATGGCCTCGCGCGCGACCTGCCCCACGCACCTTCGCGGTGGTCTGCGCGGCGCGCGGTTCGGCCCCATCCCGCGGGGGGAGAGCGGCGGGGGCTCAGCCGGTTCGACCGCTGTCGCGTTGGCCGTCCGGCGCCACGCTCGGCCGGCTCGCGGGCGCGGGACCCTGGTACACTCGCGCGGTGGGGTGGTGGCGACGGCACGATGGACGGTTGACGGAGCCGGTTGCTGGTCTGCGCGCTGGCGCGCGGTTCGCGCGGCGCGCGTCAGGACATCAGGCGGGCGGCGAACGCGGCGAAGAAGGCGGCGGGCGCTCAGCCGGTTCGACCGGGCGGTGAGCGCGTTGAGCCGCGGCGGGCGAGGATCGGCGCCACGCTCGGCCGGCCTTCCAGCAGCGCCGCGACGCCGATCCGCGCGACGTCTGGCCGGGCGATCGTGATGCAGGGCGGGACTTGGCTCAGGCGGCGCTCACTGCCGCGCCCGCTCTCGGCGATCGCGGCGGAACACAAGGATCGTGCGCCCGACGCGCTGCACGTTCCGCGCCACCTCCGACTGGGATCGGGGCCTGGTCCGACGACGGCCTATCGGACCGGCGCGAACCCGCCGAAGAAGGGGACCAGGGCCAGCAGGTTCAGGACGAAGCCAATCCGGTCCCGACCGCGCCAGTTCGCCACCGCGTCGCGCGCCGCGGCGAGCGTGCCGAAGACCGGCACGAAGCCGAGGGTCGCCTGCGCGACCGCGCCCGCCAGGCCGAGATCGGCCGCGAAGTCCCCTGGAAGACGCCGCGCGCCGCATCGGCCAGGTGCCCGCCGCAGCCGCGCGCCGTGGGACGGGCCACATCACCGGTAGGGTTTCGCCGATCCATCCCTCCCCCGTAGCACTGAACGCACGCCGACGGGGATGATACTCCATCATCGTCTCGCCGGGGTGCGTGGGACGGCGGGGGACCTTCACCGTCCTACTTTCGGCTTCTTCGCCCCCCGCCCCTTCGTCACCGCCCTTGACACCCTGTGGTACGCTTGCCCCGCGTTCGCCACATGATCGCCGCCAGCCATCGGTATCATGTGGTTGTTGTCTATCCGGACCCTGAATTGAAGCGGGGTTGTCCGGCACGAGCCTGATTCCGGGCGGTGTTTCGCCATGCCCACCAGCCAGACGTTGCCGTGCGGCGACCGGCCGCCGGCGCGCATCGGCGCCTGGGGGCGGCGACACGGGTCCGGGGCGGGCTGGAAGGAGCAAGCCGCGTGCGCTCGTCCCGCACACGACGCCACGACCGCCGATCGATCGTCACCACCGCCGCATTCGTGCCATTACTCCTCCTGGCCGTCCTCCTCGCGCCGGCTACTGCCTCGGCAAGCCCGCCGACCAACCCGGCCGGCGCCCGCTCCCCCTCCTCGACAGCGCGACCCTCGGCGCGGACATTTCGAGCGACCCCGACCGCTTCGACTGGGGCTACTGCACCTGGTGGGTCGCCACGCAGCGCTGGGTGCCGTGGTCCGGCAACGCGATCGAGTGGTACGACAACGCCCAGGCGATGGGCTACGCCGTCGGCTACGAGCCGGTGCCGGGCGCGATCCTGGTCCGCCACTCCGCCACCTGGTCGGGCTACGGCCACGTCGCCTACGTCGAGTGGGTCGACGGCACGACGTTCGGCGTCAGCGAGATGAACGTCGTCGGGTTCGGCGAGGTGAGCTGGCGGACCTACGACGTGGAGAGCGACCCGGTGCCGGGCCTCATCGGCTTCATCTACTGGCCGTACGACAGCGGGTACGACATGAGTATCCCCGGGGAAACGCTCGTCGGGTCTCCGTCCGGCCTGCGGGGCGACTACCCCTATTAGGCGGGGCGGACAGGCCGACAGGGGCAACGAGGGCGGCGCGGTGGCACAACATCGCGCCGCCCTTGCCGTCACCGCCGCCACCGGTGTGCAGGACCGGGCGCGGGCGGCGTCAGGCGCCCCCGCGGTCGGCGCGGTCGCGGTTGATCGCGGCACGGAGGTCGAGCGCGACCCGGCGCGCGGCCTCGGCGAAGTCGGCGCCGGTCGAGGCGTAGGTGACGCCGCGGCTGGCGTTGACGATCGCGCCATGGCCCCGCGCGTCGGTCCCGGCGCGCACCGTCTCCGCCAGCGCCCCGCCCTGCGCGCCGACGCCGGGGATCAGGATCGGCGCGTCGGGCAGGATCGCGCGCACGATCGCCAGCTCCCGCGGGTAGGTCGCGCCGACGACCGCGCCGCAGTCCCCCCGCGCGCCGAACTCCTCCGCCCAGCGCGCGATGCGCCGCGCCATGACTTCGTAGAGGGGCCGCGCCGCGGGGTCGCCGTCCGGCCCCGCGACCGGCAGATCCTGCAGCTCGCCCGCGCTGGGGTTGGAGGTGCGGCAGAGGATCAGCACGCCGCGCCCCCGGTGCGCGAAGAAGGGGCGCAGGCCGTCCGACCCGAGATAGGCGCTGGCGGTGACCGCGTCGAAGCCGAACCGCTCGAAGTACCCGGCGGCGTAGGCCGTCGCCGTGTGGCCGATGTCGTTGACCTTCGCGTCGAGGATGGCCGGGATGTCGCGCGGGATGATCTCGCGCGTGCGCGCCAGCGCCTCCAGCCCGGCCAGGCCGTAGGCCATGTAGAAGCCGAGGTTCGGCTTGTAGGCGCAGACGAGATCGCTCGTCGCCTCCACGATCGCGCGGTTGAACGCGACGATCAGCCCCGCCAGGTCGTCGCCGTGCCGCTCGCGCAGCGCCCCCGGGAACCGTGTCAGGTCGGGGTCGAGCCCCACGCAGAGCAGGCTGTCGTTCCGCTCCGCCGCCTCGCGCACCCGCGCCGCGAAATCCGCCACCGCCGCGCCCACGCTCCCCCCTCTGCTATCAACCTTCAACGATCGAGTGCGCGCTGCCCCTCACGCGATCGCCGGCTCGCGGTTGAGGATCGTGCGGAGCTGCTCGGCCGTGATGTTGCCGCCGCTGAGGACCAGGCCAACCTTCTTGCCGGCCAACTCGTCGTGGCGCAAGGCCGCCGCGGCGACGGCGGCGGCGCCCGCGCCCTCGGCTATCTGCCGCGCCGTCTCGATCAGCAGCACGATCGCCGCGGTCAGGTCGTCGTCGCCGACCAGCATGATCTCGTCCACCAGGCTCGGGAGCAGCGCGAGGGGCAACTCGAAGGGCTGCCGCGTCGCCAGCCCCTCGGCGAAGGTCGCGATCGCCTCGGTCTCGACCCGCCGCCCCTCCTTCCAGGAGCGGTAGACGGCCGGCGCCCCCGCCGCCTGCACGCCGATCACCCGGATCGCCGGGTTGACCGCCCGCGCCACGACCGCCGTGCCGAGCACGCCGCTGCCGCCGCCGACCGGCACGAAGATCGCGTCGAGGTCCGGCGCCGCCTCCAGCAGTTCGAGCGCGTAGGTCCCCACCCCGGCGATTAGCAACGGCTCGTTGGCGGAGTGGACGTAGCGCAGACCGTCCCGCGCCGCGCGTTCCTCGGCGGCGAGCCGCGCGGCGTCGAAGTCGTGCCCGATCAGCACGACCTCGGCGCCCATGCCGCGCGTCGCCGCGACCTTCAGCGGGTTCGCGCCCTCGGGCATGTAGATCGTCGCCGGCACGCCGAAGAGTCGCGCGGCGTAGGCGACCGACTGCGCGTGGTTGCCGGTCGAGACGGCCAGCACGCCGCGAGCGCGCTCCTCGGGCGGCAGCGCGGCCAGCAAGTTGATCCCGCCGCGCACCTTGAAGGCCCCGGTCGGGGTCAGGTTCTCGCACTTGAGGAAGGCCCGGCAGCCGAGGGCGGCCCCGAGCGCCGGCGGCTCGATCGTCGGGGTGGGGCGCAGGTGCGGGGCGATCGCGGCGCGGGCGCGCAGCACGTCGGCGAGGGTCGGGGTGGGCCAGGTCATCGGGACGTCTCCTCCGAGCGACGGACGACGAGCGACGGCGAGCGACGAGTAGCGGGACCGGACGGGCCGGTGGGCCATCCTGCCGTCCGGCAGTATACCGCGTCTCCGCCGGCGGGCGCGGTGGGATCGGCGGGGCGTCCGCGCCTGGGGGCGCCGGCCCCCCGAGCGCGCCCCCAGCGGACAAGCGCCCCCACTACTTGTACGCACACTGTGTACGAGCGGCGGTTCACGCTTGTGCAATCGTATGGTATGCTACACATCAGGAAACTGGCGGGCGCAACCCGTGGGCGGTGCACGGCCCGTGCCTCGCCGGGGGACACGGCCGGCGCCGCGACGCGAGCGCGGCGGGCGGCGCGACGGGCGCGAGGAGGAGTCGGTTGTTCGGTCTCGGACGCTTGCGGAGGACCCCCTGGGGGCTGGACGGGCATCCGCTCTACCGCCTGGCGCTCCAGGTGCAGCGCGGCAAGCTGACCCTCGAACAGGCCGGGGAACGCCTCGACTCCACGCGCGAACTCCGCGACCTGGCCGACAGCCAGTTGAGCGACCTGGACAAGCGGATCGGCGACCTCATCCCCACCGACCGCGGCCTTGCCTTCATCCTCGCCTCGCTCAACCACGCCGCCGCCCGCCACAAGGGCTTCCGGCGCGCCCAGGTCGACAGCGCCCTGCGCCTGGCCGAATTGACCTACGACACCCCCGCGCGGATCGGCCTGCTGCGCGACGCCCTCGCCGCCGGCCGCAAGGCCGGCTACCGCCGCGGTGAGAAGACCGCGCTCGCGCGCCTGGCCGGGCTCTACGCCCGCGAAGGGCGGCACGACGAGGCGATCGCCTGCTACCGGGAGCAGGTCGAGGAGGCCAAGGGGGGCGGCTACGCGGCGATCGACGTCGAATCGCTCCTCGCCCTCGCCGACATCTACCGCGCCCGGGAGACCCACGACCTGGCCCTGGAGACCCTGGAGCGCACGGTGCGCGTCGCGGGGGCGGCGGGGCAGCCGGCGGGGCAGATCGAGGCGCTGGCGCGCGCGGCGGAAATCCAGTACCTGCGCGGCCGGCTCCCCGCGGCGGTCGAGGCGCTCGAACGCGGGCTGGCGATCGCCGCGGCCGGCAAGGAGCCGCGGACCGAGGCCGAGCTGGCGACGACCCTCGGCGACGTGCTGCACGACCTCGGGCAGACCGGCGAGGCGCTCGCCGTCTACCGGCGCGCGCTCGCCCTCAGCGGGGAGGATCCGCGCCTCCAGATGGAGATCCTCGGCGGCCTGGTGCCGCTCTGCGCGGAGGCCGGGCGCTGGCAGGAGACGGCCGACTACGCACGACAGGGGCTCCTCCTCTCCGCCGGCGCGGAACTCGACCAGGAGGTGGCCTGGCTGCTCGACCTGGCGCTGGCGCTGCTCGAACTGGGCCGGCTCCAGGAGGCGGTCGACGCCGCCCGGGACGCCCTGGCGATCGCCCGCCGGCAGGACCCCGGCGGGCGGCTCGAACACGACGCGCTGGGCCGGCTCGGCACGCTCCTCTGCGAGACCGGCGACTGGCGGGGCGCGACGCAGGCGCTCGACGAGGCGGTCGAGTTGAGCCGGGTCCTCCGCGACGACGCGGCGGGTGCCACCTGGCTGACCCATCTGGCGCGCTGCGCCTGGTACGCCGGCGACGCGCAGCGCGCGCTCGGCGCCTACACCAAGGCGCTCGACGTGGCGCGCGCGATCGGCGACCGCCCGCTCGAGGCGCACATCCTCGGCAGCCTCGGCTCGCTGCTGCGCGAGAACGGCCAGCCGCGCCGCGGGCTGGAGTACTACCAGGAGGCGCTCAATCTCAGCAAGGTCGCCGGGAACGGGCGCGAGGTGGTGCGCTACTTGACGCTGCTGGGGCGCACCTACAGCGATCTGCACCAGGCCCAGGACGCCCGCACCGCCTTCCGGGAGGCCCTGTCGCTGGCGCGGCGCATCGACGACAAGCGCGGCCAGGTCGAGGTCCACCGCCGCTTCGCCCTGCACCTGCGCGGGCGGCGCGATCGCGAGGGGGCGATGGCGCAGATCGCGGCGGCGGCCGCGCTCGTCGGCGCGATCGACGATCCGCGGCTGGCGGCGACCGCGCTGCAAGAACTGGCCGCGGTCCAGGAGGAACTGGGGCGCTGGGAGGAATCGGCGGCCAGCTATCGCCGCCTGCTCTCCAACGCCGAGCGGATCGACGACCTCTCCGGCCGGGTCGAGGCCCACCTGCAGCTCGGCCGGCTGTTGCAGTTCCAGCAGCCGGCCGAATCGCGGCAGCACCTGCGCCAGGCGCTCGACCTCGCGCACGAACTCAACGACCCGGTCTTCATCGGGCGCGTCACCCAACTCCTGCCGACCGGCACGGAGGGCGACAGCCCGCCCCCCGCCCCGGCGCGCGACTGAGCGGCCGGCCCCGGCACCCCGTCCCGGCGGCACCCGCGAACGTACGCCCTGATGACCCGCCCCGCACCCGCCCCACCCTCTAGACAGATGCGCCCCGCCCCGCTATACTGTACGTACTCTGACGAGCACGGCGCACCGTACGCTGTCGTAGAGCGGTGTGGCATCGCCACGGCCGAGCTTTGCTCTTGCCGGCGAGCGGCACGTCAGGGCCGCCCGATGCGGCGCGGGATGCGGCCGGAGCGAGGAGAGAGGGGGACGGGCATGACGATCAGTCGCGAGCGGGCGACCGCGGGCCTCGGGACGGGGACGGTATGGGCGCAGTTCGGGCTGCGGGACGGCGAGCGCGACGACGACTGCCCGCAGATCGCGCTCGGCCGGGTCGCCAACCGGGCCGGCGCCGGCGCCGCGCACGACTACCTCTACGTCATCTGCGAGCCGGTCGAGCTGACCGCGCGGGCTGTGCCGGTCGGGGCGAGCGTCATCGCCGCGATCCGCGACATCTACCGCGAGAGCGACCGCGACGACCCGGTGGCGGCGATCGCCGCCGCGCTCGAGGCGGCCAACGACGTCCTCTACGCCAAGAACCGCGCCACCGCGCCGGATCTGCGCGTCGTCCTCGGCGTCACCTGCCTGGTCGTCCGCGACAACGACCTGGTGATCTGCCAGGTCCCCCCGACCCAGACGATCGTGGCGCAGAACGGCACGCCGATCGCGCTGCCGGAGCTGGAGAGCTGGCTCGACGACTACCAGCCGCACCAGCAGGGGGGGCCGTCCGGGCTGGGGCTGCAGGAGCGGATCGAGCCGCAACTCTTCCGCGCCGCCCTGGAGCGGGACGACCTGATCACCCTCTGCTCCTCCAACCTGGCGGCCGTCCTCGCCGGGGAGGACCTCGGGCCGCTGGTCGGCGACGATCCGGTGGCCGCCCGCGACTTCCTGGCCGATCTGGCCGCGCGGCGCCACCTCGACCCGGCCTACGCCGTCGTCCTCGCCGCGCCGCGCGACGAGGACCGCGCGCTGCCGGGGAATCGCCGCGCCGGGCACTTCGGCGGTGACGACGGCACGCCGCGCCGGGGCGGCGCGGTGGCCTACGCCGAGTATGACGCCGACGAGGCCGACGGGGAGGCGGGGGAGGCCGAGGCGCGGCCGGCGATCACGGCGGGCTGGCTCGAGCGCGGGCTGCGCGAGATGCGCGAGCGGTCGCGCGTGATCCCCTGGCCGTTGCGACGGGCCGCGCCGGGGCCGCGCGTCGTCCCGCTGCGCGACGACATCCAACTCGACGCGGCGCGCGACCGTCGGGCGCGCCACGAGGAGTACGACCTCGACGAGGCCGGCCATGACGCGGCCCCGCCCCGCCTCGTCCGAGTGACCGCCCCGGCCGACGCCGACGACGCGGACACCGACGACCCCGAGGACCGCCACGAGGCCGCCGGCGCGGACTGGGCCGACGCGGACGACGGCGGCGAAGGGCCGGGCGCGGCGCCGCGGCCGGCGCGACAGCGCGCGGGGTTCGGGCAAGGGCTCTGGAGCGTCGCGGCGCTCGTCGTCCTCGTCCTCGGCTCGATCCTCGAACGGGTCTTCCCGGCGGGACGGCGCGACCGGCGCAGCGACGCCCTCGACAACCGGCGCAACCGGGCCTGGCCGATCGGCTCGCTCGAACGCTGGACGGCCGGGCGCGAGCGGCGGCTCCCCGCCGGCCCCTGGGCGCCGCTGGCGATCGTCGGGGTGATCGCGGTCGCGGCGCTGCTGCTGGTCACGTCGGTCCGCGGCCACCAGGCGCGGGCCGCCGAGGAGCGCTTCAGCACCGCCCTGAATGGCGTGGTCAGCGCGCGCGAGGCGGCGGTCGCCGCGCCCGACCGGGCGGCGGCGCGGACCAGGTTGCTGGCGCTGCGGGGCGAGCTCGACGCGATCCCGACCGGGGAGCAGCCCGGCCGGCAGGAGCGGGTCGCGGCGGAGCGGGCGTCGCTGGCGCGGGCGGTCGACCAGGTCGAGGGGGTGCAGCGGCTCGGCGCGGCGGAGGTGCAACTGCTGGCGCCCGCGCCGGGCGCGGCGGGGGGCCGCCCGCAGATCGTCCTCGGGGGCGGGCAGCAATTCGTCCTGCTCGACGGCACGCTCTACGCGGTCGACGGCCGGGGCAAGGCACTGTCGAAGATCCTGGCGAGGGGGGACAGCGCCGGCGGCGCCAGCGTGGGACAGTTGCTCGGCGCGGCCTGGCGGCTCGACAGCCTGCTGGCGTTCGACGAGAGCCGCGGTTACATCCGCGACGCCGCCGGCAAGTGGAGCGCGCTGCCGCTCGCCGCGGCTGGGCGCAAGCCGGCCGCGGCCGACACCTTCGACGGCAACCTCTACCTGCTGGAGGCGGAGCGCGGGCAGATCGTCAAGTTCGCGTCGGGGGCCTACGCCTCGGCGCCGCAGCCCTGGTCGAGCACCAAGGCCAACGGGGAACTGGGGCTGGCGGTCGACATGACGATCGACAAGGACATCTACGTCCTGCTCTCCGACGGCCGCATCCTCGACTTCTTCCAGGGCGAGCTGAAGGGCCAGTTCGTGCCGGGGGTCGTCCCCGCGCTGGCCGGGGCGAGCGCGATCCACGCCGCGCCGGATGGCAAGTTCCTCTACGTGGCGGATCCCAGGGAGGGGCGGATCGTGCGCCTGGGCCGCGACGGCAACGTCGTCGCCACGTACAAGGCGGCGGAAGGGACCACCCCCTTCGCGGGCGCGCGGGAGATCGCCGTGGACGAGGGGGCGGGGGTCGCCTACCTCCTGACCGACGAGGGTCTGCTGAGCGTGCGGCTGCCCGCGCCCAGGCCGTAACGGGATCGGGCGCGGGACCGCGAGGCGCGGTCAGGGCGGAACGAACGGCGGGGGCGGGGGCGACGGCACGGACGGTGTCGCCCCCGCCCCCGCCGCTTGCGGAACGGCCGCCCGCGTTCGCGCCCGCTCCCCCCGACCGATCCCCCGCCCGAGGTATGGCGCAATCGCCCGCGCTGTGCTAGGATTGGCGCAGTGGCGCGGTTTATGAAACGATCGAGCGGGCGGCCTGCCGGAGGGCGGGGCGATTCGTCGCACCCTCCTCCGCTTCCCGTCGTGTGTGCCGGGGGCGCGGATGGGACCGCAGGAGCGACGACTCACCAGGGAACTCGCCGTCTACCTCGTCCGCAGTTGCTCGCTGGCGTTGCGCGATCTGCCGCCGGGAGCGACCCTGGATGCCGACGCCCGCCGCCGCTGTTTCGAGCGCGCCTACCGCGAGTGGCAGTTGACCCCGCGCGTCGACCTGGTCGGGCGCTCGCCCTACGAGGTGTTCGCCGCCGAGCGCGCCGCCGCGGCCCGCCGCCCCCACCCCCGGCGAACCGACGCTCGAACTGTACACCGATCTTCCCGTCGGCGACGCCGCCGACGACCGGCGCCCCGACCCCTTGGCGCCGCCCCGCTCCGCCGCGCCCCGCGCAGACCAGCCGCGGATCGATCAGGGGGCGGGCACGGGGCCGGGGACGGCGGACCGGGCGACCGGCTGGCGCCACCTGGCCGACCGCCTCCTCGGATCCTGGCTCGACGACGATCTCGAGCGCCTGTAGGGGCGGGGAGGTCCTTCGCGGACGCAAGGGGGTGGGCTCATAGAGCCCACCCCCGGATGTGCCATCCCGGCGCTTCGTGCGGCTCGCTAACGGCTGCGGGCGCGCTGCCAGCCCTCGCGGATTTCCTCGCGCAGGTGCTCCCAGCCCGCGCCGCTGCCGGCGGTCGCGTTGTGCCGGCCGCGCAGTTCGGGCTCGATCTCGTCGAACTCGCGGCCCTGGTAGCGCTCGTCGTGGCGCGGCGGTGAAGCCGGTGCGGTAGTTCGGCTCGGCCTCTTCGAAGGTGCGCGTGCGGCCCTGGGTCGCGCCCTGGGTCTGCACCGCGGCCTGCCGCTGGGTGAAGTGCTGCTGGAACTCGCCACGCCGCTGGTTGTAGGCCTCCTCGACCTCGACCTGCTCGCGGCGCACGGTGCCGGTGACGTTCTGGGTCTCGGTCAGGCGCTCCTTGTCGATCACCACCTCGCCGGTGACGACCGCCTCCTTGGTGACCACGGCCTCCTCGCCGCGGACCGGGACGCGGATCGTGCCGCCCTCGAAGAGCCGATCGGCCTCGGCGGCGGTGACGGGGCGATCCTGGATGTCGCGCTCCTGGACATGCACTTCCTCGTGCATCAGCTCGACCGGGATCGACTGCTGCTCCTCGACCACCGTCTTGCGGATCTGCACCTCGCCCACCTCGGCCTCGCGCGTGCCGACGTGCATCCGTTCCTCGGCGACCGGCACAACGATCTCGCCCTCGGTGGCCGTCTGGCTGGTGGCTCGGGTGGTGGTCTGCGTGCCGGTCACCGTCTGCGACAGCATCTGCTCGCCGTCCGCCTTGAGGTAGATCCCCTGCCGCGTCACCCGCGCGATCGCGTCGCTGGTGAGCTGCTGGCCGTTGACCATGATGGCGTTGCCGCGCATCCCCTCGACCCGGCCCAGCACCCGGTCACCCCGGCCATAGACCGGCATGCCTTCCTGAATCTGGTCCATCCCGCTCATTCCGCGTCCCTCCCTGCGTTGCCTTCCGGCACGATGCTCACCCCGGCAGCCGACCATTCGACTGCCCCGGGATCGACCGGCGGTCGATCCGCGCCGTCCCGTGGCTCTATAGGCAAGTTTCTTGCCACTGACCCGACCGCCCCGCGCGATTCCGCCGGTCTTGCCGCCCCTATGGGGCTGTGGTAGCCTGTAACCGCACCACGCCCGGCTGCACGAACGCGCCCGATGACTGGACAGGCGGTGAGCCACGCGCGGGCGCCGGTCACTCAGGGCGTTGCCGGGCGGGCGAGCGGCGTGGGGGGCGGAGCGTAGAGGGAGCGAGCGTTGCGCGTACTGATCACCGGCATCACCGGCTTCGCGGGCAGCCACCTGGCGGAGTACCTGCACGGGCTGGACGGGGTCGAGGTCTACGGCCTCCACCGCTGGCGCAGCCGGCTGGACAACCTGGCCGCGCTGGCGGCGGCGGGGGCGCTCAACAGCGTCGAGCCGGGCGCCGCCGACCCGGCGGTGATCCGCGCGGCCTGCGCGCCGGACCGGGTCAACCTGATCGGCGGGGACATCGGCGACGTCCACTCGCTGCGCGCCGCCGTCGCGGCGGTCCAGCCCGACCGCATCTTCCACCTGGCGGCGCAGAGCCACGTCCCGACCTCCTGGAACGCCCCGGCGGACACGCTGAGCCTGAACATCCTCGGGCAGCTCAACCTGTTCGAGGCAATGCGGGCGACTGGCAACGACGCGGTCGTGCAGGTCGCGGGGTCGTCGGAGGAGTACGGGCTGGTCCACCCGGACGAGGTGCCGATGACCGAGCAGAACCCGCTCCGCCCGCTGAGCCCCTACGCGGTCTCGAAGGTGGCGCAGGACAAGCTGGCCTACCAGTACTGGATGAGCTACGGGATCAGGGCGATCGTCACGCGCGGCTTCAACCACTGCGGGCCGCGGCAGACGGAGAACTTCATCGTCGCCACGCTGGCGAAGCAGATCGCCGACATCGAGGCGGGGCGGCAGGAGCCGACGGTCTTGGTCGGCGACCTGACCTCCAAGCGGGACCTGACCGACGTGCGCGACATGGTGCGGGCCTACTGGGTGCTGACCGAGGTGGGGGAGCCGGGCGAGGTCTACAACATCGGCTCCGGCACGACGCGGGCGGCCCGGGAGGTGCTCGACGGCCTGCTGGCGCTGAGCGACGCGCGGATCACGGTGCGGCAGGACCCGGCGCGGCTGCGCCCCTCGGACGTGACGATCCTCTGGGCGGACGACAGCAAGTTCCGGCGGCTCAGCGGCTGGGCGCCGCGGATCCCCTTCGAGCAGACCCTGCGCGACACCCTCGACTACTGGCGGGGCCGGGCGGCCGTGCCGGGTCGCCAGTCGCCAGTCGCCAGTCGCCAGTAGGCGGGCGGGCGGGCAGTCTCGCCTCGCGGCCCGCCGCCTTCGCCAGGGGGGATGATGCCCGAGAGGATGCGGTTCGGGACGGACGGGTGGCGCGGCATCATCGCCGAGGATTTCACGTTCGCCGCGGTGCGCCGGGTCAGCCAGGCGCTGGCGGGCGAGCTGCGCGCGCGGCTGGCGGCGGGGGACGACCAGCCGGCGCTGGTGATCGGCTACGACACGCGCTTCGCCTCGGCGCGCTTCGCGGCGGCGGCGGCGGAGGTGCTGGCGGCGCACGACATCCACGTCTTCCTCTGCGGGGCGCCGGCGCCGTCGCAGGTGGTCGGCCACGCGATCGTGGAGCAGGGGGCGAGCGGCGGGCTGGTGGTGACCGCGTCGCACAACCCGGCGGCCTTCAGTGGGCTGAAGGTGAAGGGGCGGACGGGGGCGCCGGCCTCGGCGGCGTTCGTGCGGGCGCTGGAGGGGCGGATCGACGCGCTGGAGGACGCGGGGGGGGCGCCGCCGCGCCGGGGGCTGGAGGCGGCGGAGGACGACGGCAACCTCGACCGGATCGACCCGCTGCCGTCCTACCTGGCGCGGCTGGGGCAACTGGTCGACCTGGAGGCGCTGCGCAACGCGGGGCTGACGGTGGCGGTCGACGCGATGTACGGGGCGGGGGCGGGGATCCTGCCGCGGCTCTTCGCGGACGGCACGACGAAGGTGATCGAGATCAACGGGGGGGTCAACCCGACCTTCCCGAACATCCGGGCGCCGGAGCCGATCGCGGTCAACCTGGCGCGGCTGGGGCGGGTGGTGCAGGACGGCAACGCCTCGCTGGGGCTGGCGTTCGACGGCGACGCCGACCGGATCGGGATCGTCGGGCGGGGCGGGGCCTACGTCAGCGCGCAGACGATCTTCGCGCTGCTGGCGCTCTACCTGCTGGAGATGCGCGGCTGGAGCGGGCCGATCGTCAAGGCGGTCAACGCGACGGCGATGATCGACGAACTGGCGGCCGACTTCGGGGTGGAGGTCCACGAGACGCCGGTGGGGTTCACGGCGATGGCGCCGGTCTTCCAGGAGCACGACGCGATCATCGCCGGGGAGGAGAGCGGCGGCTTCGCGGTGCGCCACCACCTGCCGGACCGCGACGGCATCCTCTCGGGCCTCTTCCTGCTCGACCTGCTGGTGCGCCGCAACACCGACCTGGCGGGGGCGATCGCGGCGCTGGAGGCGCGGGTGGGGCGCTGGTCCTACGAGCGGCTGGACGTGCCCTGCCGGCTGGACCAGTGCGACGACGTGCTGGAGCGGGTGCGCGCGGCGGGGGTGAAGCGGCTGGCGGGGGTGCCGATCGTGCGGACGGACGATCTCGACGGGGTCAAGTACACGCTGGAAGACGGGAGCTGGCTGCTGGTGCGCTTCTCCGGCACGGAGTCGCTGCTGCGGCTCTACGCCGAGGCGCGGACGCCGGAGCGGGTCGGCGAGCTGCTGAACCGGGGGCGGGAGTTGAGCGGGCTGTGACGAAGTACGAGCGACGAGCGACGAGCGGCGAGCGACGAGTGTCGAAGCCCGAGCGGCGAGCGACGAGCGACGAATGACGGCGACGGGCCGGGGCGGCGGCTTTGGGGGGTGATCGGGGGCTTTTCGGGGCATTTGGGGGCCTTTCGTAGTCGGGGCCGATGGCCGGCTTTCCTCGTGCTGGCAACGATTTCTGCCCCTGGGATGCGGGTTCGTTTCGTGATTTGGCGCTTTTCACCCGTCCGGGGGTGGGCGCCGGCGAGTGAGGGAGAGGGGGCGCGATGGCACCGCGGCTTGGCTTGCAGTTGTACTCGCTCCGCGAGGCGCTCGACGCCGATTTCCCCGGCGCGCTGCGGCGGATCGCGGGGCTGGGGTTCGCCGGGGTCGAGACCGCGTTCTTCCCGGAGGCGGTCCCCGTGGCCGAGGCGGGGCGGCAGCTCCGGGCGCTGGATCTGACGGTGCTGGCGGCGCACACCCCGCTGCCCCTCGGGGCGGGGCGGGAGGAGGCGCGGCGGATCGCCGAGGCGGTGGGCTGCCGGCGGATCGTCTGGCACGGCTGGCCGCGCGACCCGCGCTACGACACGATCGACGGGGTCCGGCGGCTGGCCGACGAGTTCAACGCGGCGGGCGCGGCGGCGGCGGCGGACGGGCTGACGCTCGGCATCCACAACCACTGGTGGGAGTGCGAGCCGGTGGAGGGGGAACTCCCCTACCGCGTGCTGCTGGCGGAGCTCGATCCGGCGATCTTCGTCGAGCTGGACGCCTACTGGGCGCGGGTGGCCGGGCTGGACCCGGCGGCGGTGGCCGGCGAGTTGGGGGCGCGCATGCCGCTGCTGCACCTGAAGGACGGGCCGGCGACCCGCGGCGTCCCGATGACGGCGCTGGGGACCGGGGCGCTGGACATCCCGGCGATCCTCCGGGCGGCCGGGGACGATCTCGAGTGGGCGATCGTCGAGCTGGATCAGGTCGCGACCGACCCGTTCGAGGCGGTGCAGCAGAGTCATGACTACCTGTCCGGGCAGGGCTTGGCGATCGGCCGGATGTAGTCCTGCCATGGGGCCTCGCGCCGGTGTGTAGAGCGATCCGTCCACCCTTCGGACCCGCGGGCGGGGGGGCGGGGTGCCAGCGACCGTGCGGGCCTGCGTTACCGCCGACCGGCGCGGGCGCACGGGGGGCGCGGGGCCGACCAGCGCGCGGCGCTGGATCCGCGCCCGCGTCGCTGGCGGCGGGCGGGCGTGATCGGCCCGGCGCACCCGGGGAGGTGGCGGGTGGCTGCGCCCCGACCGAAGATCCTCTTCGTCTTCGACCGGCCGGTCCACGAGGGCTGCCTGGCGCAGCCGGACGCGCTGGAGCGCCTCGGGCGGTTCGCTGACTGGGCCTGGCTGCCGTCCGAGGGCGGCCCGCGCTTCGGCGCGAACCCGGACCCGGCGGCGCGCGCGCGGCTCCTCGAGCGGGTCGGCGACGTGGAGGGGCTGATCGTCTGCCACGGCGCGCCGCTGATCGACGCCGCGGTCCTCGAGCGGGCGCCCCGCCTGCGGATCATCGGGGAGCTGGAGGGGGACCGCTTCGCCGCGCGCGTCGACCTCGACGCGGCCTGGGCGCGCGGCATCCGCGTGGTCGACACCACGCACGGCTCGTCGTACCCGGTGGCCGAGTGGGCGCTCGCGCTGATCCTCGTGGCGCTGCGCAACGCCGGCGAGCACTTCCGCAACACGATCGCCCACCAGGTCTACCGGCGCCCGGAGGGGCTGGACCCCGTCCCGGCTCGAAGGCCGGAAGGTCGGGATGATCGGCTGCGGCCACATCGGCCGGCGCCTGATCACCTACCTGCGGCCGTTCGGGTGCGACATCCGCGTCCACGACCCCTACCTGCCGAAGGTCGTCCCGGACATCATGGGCTTCCTGCTGACCTCGCTCGAGTACGTGCTGGCCGAGTCGGACGTCGTCGTCTGCCTGGCGCCGCTCACCCCGGCGACCCGGCGGCTGCTCGGGGCGCGCGAGCTGGCGCTGCTGCGGCCCGGCGCGGTCTTCGTGAATGTCTCGCGCGGGGCGATCGTCGATCCCGACGCGCTGATCGCGCGGCTGCGGCGCGGCGACATCGTCGCCGGCCTCGACGTCTTCGACCCCGAGCCGATCCCGGCCGACAGCCCGATCAAGGACCTGCCCAACGTCTTCCTCTCGCCGCACATCGCCTGGGCGGGCCAGGGCGGCGAGACCTTCCTCACGCTGATGGTCGACGAACTGGAGCGCCACTTCCACGGGCACGAGACCCTGTACGACCTGACGCCGCGCACGCGGGCGAACCGGGCGGGGGCGCCGCCGCCGGCCGGCGACGGGTAGCGGGGAGCCAGACGGCGGACGCGCGCGGTGGACGGACGCGGCGGCGAGACTGGGAGGCGGGATGATCATCGACGCGCATTGCCACGCCTGGCGGCACTGGCCGTACCAGCCGCCGGTCCCCGATCCCACCAGCCGCGCCCTGGCCGAGCAACTGCTGTTCGAGATGGACCGGCACGGGGTCGACCAGGCGGTCGTCGTCTGCGCCCGCATCGAGCACAACCCGGACAACAACGACTACGGCGCGGAGTGCGCGCGCCGCTACCCCGACCGCCTGCACCAATTCGTCGACGTCGATTGCTCGTGGACCGCGACCTACCACACGCCGGGGCGGCCGGGCGGCTCGCCGCGGGCCCTGCGGCGCTACGGGGCGCGGGGGTTCACCCACTACGTCCGCGCCGACGACGACGGCGCCTGGTTCCTCTCCGACGAGGGCCTGGCCTTCTTCGGCGCGGCGGCGGAGCGGGGCGCGATCGCGAGCCTGGCGCTCCCGGCGCGCCTGCAGCCGGCGCTGCGCGAGGTCGCGCGGCGCTTCCCGTCGGTCCCCTTCCTCTGCCACCACATGGCCGGCGCGCGGGTGGGGGATGACGCGGCGCTGGCGGGGATCCTCGCCTCGGCGGACGTGCCGAACATCCATGTCAAGCTGTCCGGCTTCCACTACGTCTCGCGGGTGGCCCACGAGTATCCCTACGCCGACTGCGCGCCGATCGTCCGCGCGCTCTACGGGCGCTTCGGCCCGGAGCGGCTGCACTGGGGCTCCGACTACCCGGTGGTGCGCCGGGCGATGACCTATCAGCAGGCGCTGGAGGCCGTCCGCGCGCACTGCGACTTCATCCCGGCGGGGACAGGGCGCGCATCCTCGGCGACAGCCTGGGCGACCTGCTCGCCCGGCACGGCGGCGCGTAGAGCGGGCGCGACAACGACCCGGCCGGGGCTGTGCGACAAGGACTTGCCCGGCGAGCGCGCGGCGGATCGGCGCGCGAGCCCGCGGGAGCGGCGCCACTTCGCCGGTCACCGCGCCGGCGGCGCCCCGGCTGCCGCGTGTTGCGCGGGTCGCGGCGGCCGGGGGCGCCTTACGCCCGGCCGCCGCGACCCGCCGGCGCATTCGGGTCGCGGTTCAGTGCGCGCGGGGGAGGAGGGACTGGTGGGCCGCCGCCCCGGTGAGGTAGCCACTCGCCGCGCGGCGGGGAGGCTCTTCATCATGGTCGCGGCGTCCCCCGCCGCGTAGACCCCCGGCACGCTCGTCTGGCCCATCGCATCGACCCGGATGACCGGGCCGAGCGCGGTGTCATCGAGGGCGCAGCCGAGTTGCGCGGCGAGCGGGCTGGCCAGGCGCCACGGCACGACGGTGAAGAGGGCGTCGAGCGCGACGGTGCGCCCGTCGCGCAGGCGGACCCCGCGAGCCCGTCCCCGGCGTTGAGGATCGCGGCGACCGGCTCCTCCTCGATGGTGACGCCGCGCGCCGCCAGCGCGCCGCGCTCCGGCGCGTCCAGGGTGACCGCGCCGTTGGTGAGGAAGGTCGTCGGCCCCCACTCCGGGATCAGGTTGGCCTGGATGGGTCGCCAGCGGGCCGAAGGCCAGGACGCCGAGCCGCCGGCCCGCGACCTCGTAGCCGTGGCAGTAGGGGCAGTGCAGGACCCCCTTGCCCCAGCCCTCGCGCAGGCCGGGGAGGTCCGGCAACTCGTCCACGACCCCGGTCGCCAGGATCAGCCGCGCCGCCGCGTGCGCCGCGCCGTCCGCCAGCGTGACCGCGAACCCGGTGTCGGTCGGGGTGGCGGCGACCGCCTCACCGTCGAGGAAGGTGGCGGTCGGGTAGGCGGCGACCTCGGCGCGGCCGATGGCGGCGATCGCGCCCGGCGCGCGGCCGTCCTGCCCGAGGAAACCGTGCGCGCTGTGCGCGAAACGGTTGCGGCGCCGCCCGGCGTCGATGATCAGGACGCGCTTGCGGGCGCGCACCAGGGCCAGGGCGGCGGAGAGGCCGGCGTAGCTGCCGCCGACGATGATGGCGTCGTACTGCATGGCGAAGACCTCCTGCTGAGCGGGCGGAAGAGACGAAGGGGATGGATAGGCGGGGTGGCGCGGGACGAGGGACGAGGGCCGGAGGACGAGCCGGGCGCGGGCGGGCGTGTGCGGGGGCGCGGGGGGCGGGTTCGCCGTCCGGGACCGCGGCGTGGTGGGTGGCGTGGCCTATCCGGCGTGGCGGGGGGCGCGCGGCGGCCCCGCCGCAAAGCCCTCGAGCGCGACCCCTTCATGCCGTCAGGCGCCGGATCGCGACGATGTTATCGGTGACGGTGGCGACCTGGCCGCCCGGCCCGGTCGCCTCGCGCGACGGCGCCGCCAGTCGCTCGATCTCCCACTCGGCGAGGTCCAATTCGAGCGAGGCCAACGTTTCCTCGGGGCTGGGGAAGCGCTGATCCTGATCCCACGACCAGGGCGCGACCGAGGCGTGCTCCACAATCAGGAGCAATCCGCCGGGCGCCACGGCGCGGGCGGCCGCTTGCAGCACGCGGGCGCGCGGGAAATCGAACCGGGTGTGCAGGTAATACGCGCCGACCAGATCGAACCGCCCGGAGGGGAAGGTCCGCGCGAGATCGTGCCGCTCGCCGGTGACGCGGTCGCCGACACCGGCGGCCTCGCGCGCGCTCGGCGAGGCGATTGAGGGCGATGGCCGAGATGTCGACCGCCGTGACCCGCCAGCCCTGCCCGGCGAGCCAGATCGCGTCGCCGCCGTCGCCGCTGCCGAGTTCCAGGGCGCTGCCCGGTTGCCGCCCGGCCACGGCGGCGACCATGAACGCGTTCGGATTGCCGCTCCACGATTGGTCGCGCCGGCGGTAATGCTCATCCCAGAACTGTGCGGCCTCGCCCTCGCATTGTTCTCCCTCGTCGATTCGTGACCGCTGTCGTGCCGTTCATCGTTCATCGCTGTGCCTCCTCTCACGCGCGCGTTAGGTGGGGTTGCCAACGGGGAGACGACGGGTCGCGGCGCGACGGCAAGCGGGGGCCGAGGCCCGCGCGCGCCATGCGCGGGATAGATGGCGTGGGGGTCGCGTCGATGGTGTTCCGCGCCGGGACCGGGCGCGGGGGACGAGTTAGCCGTCCGGCACGGTGGGGCCCACCGCGCGCCGCGCTCCTTCGCCGCCCATTCGGCGTAGCGGCGTCCGAAGTCCGCCCGCGAGCGTCGGCCAGGGTGATCGCGGTCGAGGCGGCGCCGGAGCAGGGCCTCGGCCTCGGCGTAGAAGCCGTCGAGCGCCCGGTCCACCCGCGCCGCGAGGAGACAGCCGTCCGGGGCCGGCTCGCGCATCGGCACGGATCGCCGCGCTCGCCGAGCACCGCGTAGACATCGGCCAGCGAGATCGCGGCGGCGGGGCGCGCGAGGGTCCAGCCGCCGCCGTGCCCCCTTGGCCGAGGCGACGATCCCGGCCTCGCGCAGCCCGGCCAGGGCGCGGCGGACGACGACCGGGTTGGTGGAGAGATGCGCCGCCAGATCCTCCGAGACCGTCGGGCGCGCGCCCGCCTCGGCGAGGTGGGCCAGGATATGGAGGGCGGTGGAGAACTTCCCGTCGCGTTTCATGTAACTATCATAGTTGCATGAGCGGTCGTTGTCAAGGGGCGAGGGCCACCCTGCTGCCGGTCGGACCCTCGCCCCCGGCGCGGCTCAGTCCGCGCCGACCGCCGCGGCGGGGCGGCTCCCGCGCCGCCGGCGTCGTGTCCGCGCCCCGCCCGCGCGCGAGCGCGTGCGCCAGCCCGGCGATCAGCGCGAGCGCGTTGACCGGGTGCAGCGCGGGGATGAGCGGGCTGACCCCGCCGAGCTCGATCAGCAGCACCTGCGCGACCATCAGCGCGCAGAGGAGCGCGGATCGCCCGCGGGCGATCCGCGCGGCCAGCGCCAGCCCGAGCAGGACCAGCGAGGCGAAGATGACCGCGAACCCGAGGGTCGCGTGCAGCGCGAACGGCGCCGCGCCGAAGATGCCGAGCCCGGCGAAGAAGACCTGGAGCAGCAGGGCGCCGAAGATGAGCCGGGCGACCCACCGGTGCGCCCGCGCGAGCGCGGTTTTCATGGCCTCTCCTCCTCGTTGGTCGCCGCGGCCGCCGATCTCCCGCTCGGGCGCCCGCTCACCCAGGCCGCGACCCCGCGGACTCCGGCCGGGCGTCCCCGGCCCCGGCGCTGCCCGGCTCGGACGCCCCGGCGGCGGCCCGGGGGAGGAGGACCACCTTGCCGGTCACCGCGCCGTCGGCCAGGAGCGCCAGCGCCTCGGAGGCCCGCTCCAGCGGCAGCCGCCGGGCCACCCGCGCCTCGATCTCCCCGGCGGCGAGGAGCGCCAGCACCGCCGCCAGATCCTCCTGGAAGCGCTTGGGCCAACGCTGGACGAAGTAGAAGGTCGCGCGGCGGCCGTTCGGCAGGAGGTTCCAGAGCAGGATGCGGCCGACGATCGGGAGGTAGGGCCGCAGCCGGTGCCCCCTGCCGCGCAGCGTGGAGGCCGAGCCATAGGAGACCAGCACCCCGCCGCGGCCGAGCATCCGCCAGGAGTCGACCAGGCCCGGCCCGCCGACGTGGTCGAAGACCGCCGCCACGCCGCCGGGGGCCAGCGCGCGCACCTGGGCCGGCACGTCCCCGGCGCGGTAGTCGACCGGGGTGGCGCCGAGGGCGCGCACCGCGTCGTGCTTGGCGGCGGAGGCGGTGCCGATCACCGTCGCGCCGGCCCGCCGGGCGAGCTGGACGAGGAGCGTGCCGACGCCGCCGGCGGCGCCGTGGACGACCACCGTCTGCCCCGCGCGCACCCGCGCCACGCGGTGGACCATCTGCCAGGCGGTTACCCCGTTGGTCACGACCGCGACCGCCTCCGCCGGATCGAGCCCGGCGGGCACCGGCGCCAGTGCCGTCGCGGGGAGCGCGACCCGCTCGGCCCAGGCGCCGGTCTGCGTCAGCGCGGCGACCCGCCGCCCCACCAGCGCGGCGTCGCCGCCCGCGCCGACCGCCTCCACCGTGCCGACCAGGTCGGAGCCCGGCACGACGGGGAGGCGCGGCTGGTTGAAGTAGCGGCCACGCAGCATCTGCACCTCGGCGAAGGAGACGCCGGCCGCCTCGACGCGCACGACCGCCTGCCCCGCCGCGGGGCGGGGCGCCGGCCGCCGGACGGCCTGTAAGACCTCCGGCCCGCCCACGCGCGGCATCACGATGACGGTGTTGTCCACGGCCCGCTCGTCGCTCGCCCCTGTCATGACCGAGACTCCTCCTTCCGGTATGACCGCCGCGTCCCGCCGATCCGCCACTGTGCCTGCCATGCCGTCCTTCTAACTACGCTAAAAGTTTGAACTAAGTTCGGACTCTCAAGACAGCGGGCGCGCCCCTAGCCGCCGCGCCACGCCGCGAGGGCGTTGCACACGGCCTGCTCGGTCAGCCGCGCGGCCTCCTCCCGGCCCCCGGGGAGTCGGCCGGCCAGCAGGAGCGCCGTCAGGCCGTGTATCGTCCCCCACATCAGCGTCACCTTCCCCATGATGTCCTCCTCCCCCCGGCCCTGCCCCCGCAGGATCGCCGCGACCGTCGCGCCCACCACGGCGGCGATCTTCTCGCCCTCGTTGCGGGTCTCGGCGGCGGGGAGCGCCACCCCGCCCAGGTCGTACATCACCTGGTAGAGGTCGGGGGCGCCGACGGCGAAGTCCAGGTACGCCTGCCCGATCGCTCCCAGGGCGGCCTCCGGACTGCTGGCGGCGCGCGCGGCGCGCTCGATCGCCGCGAGTTGCTCGGCATACCCCCGGCGCATCAGCGCGAGGAGGATCGCCTCTTTCGAGTCGAAGTACTCGTAGATCGCGGGCGGGCTGTACTCGATCCGCGCGGCGATCTTGCGGATGGTGACCGCCGGCCAGCCCTCCGCGGCGGCGATCTCGCGCGCGGCGGCCAGGATCCCCTCGGCGACCGCCCGCCGCTGCCGTTCCTTGCGTTCCGTGATGCCCATCGCGCCCTCCTCTGAACTATAGTCAGTATCCTAACATAGTTCAGAACGGCTGTCAAGGGGGGGCGCGGGCGCGAATACGGGGGTTGCGCCCGCCCCCGCGGTGGGTCATCATGGCACGCGCGCCCCCGGCTCCCCAATCCTGGGGGGGACGGTGGGAAGGCGCGGCGGGCCGCGCGGCGCGAGGGGGGCGATGCGCTTCGGCGTCTCCGGCGAGCTGATCCCGGCGAACATGGACGCGATCACCCCGGCGCTCGCCGCGCGGCGTAGACCGCGCCGGATGCGCTCGGGTTCAGCGGCATCTTCAGCCGCTTCCGCGCGAACGATCCGCCACGAGACGACGCGCGAGCAGTGCCGGCGGGCGCGCGCGGTCCTGGAGGACGCGGGGCTGGCGATGTACCAGTGCACCGGCTACTGGCAGTGCCTGATCCACCCGGACGAGGCGCGGCGGCGCGAGGCGGTGCGGACGCTGCGGGCGGCGCTGCGGGTCGCCTCCTGGCTCGGGGCGCGCGGCATCGACACCGGGCCGGGGAGCCTGAGCCCGCGCGGCCCGTGGTTCCCGCACCCCGACAACTGGACGGCGGGCGCGCGGCGGCGGCTGGTCCAGTCGCTGCGGGAGTGCGCGCCGTCGCCGAGGACGGCGGCGTCCTGCTGAGCCTGGAGGGGCACCAGCTCGTGACCCTCGACTCGGCGGAGACGATGCGCGCCGTCCTCGACGAGGTCGACTCGCCGCTGGTGAAGTGCGACTTCGACCCGGTCAACTGGATCACCCTGGGGACGGTCTACGCGACCGGGCCGGCGATCGAGCGGATGGTCGCCCTCCTCGGCCCGCACATCGTCAGCGCGCACGCCAAGGACGTGATCGTCGAGGATCGCCTGGTCGTCCACCTCGACAGCGTGGCGGCCGGCGAGGGGCTGCTCGACTACCCCACCTTCCTCCGGCTGATGGAGGGGCTGAACCCCGACTACCCGATCATCGTCGAGGGCGCGTCGGTCGCGCAGTTGCCGGCGGTCCGGGGCTTCCTGGAGCGCCAGGCGCGGGCGCTCGGCATCGCGGTCTACTGAGGGGGGGCGGCGGCATGGACGGCGAGCGCAGGGTCGCCATGGTCACCGGGGGCGGGCGCGGGATCGGGCTCGCCTCGGCGTTGCGGCTGGCCGCGGCCGGGCGCGACATCGCGATCGTCGACCTGGGCGAGCACGGCGCGGTGGCGGCGGAGCAGGTCGCCGCGCTGGGGGCCGGGCGCGCTTCCTGCGCGCGGACGTGGCCGATCCGGCGGCGGTGCGGCGGGCGGTGGAGGCGACGCTGGGGGAGTTCGGGCGCCTCGACATCCTGGTCAACTGCGCGGGCGTGCTGGGGCGGGAGCAGCCCTTCCTGGAGCGCGAGGACGCCGAGTGGCGCCGCGTCCTCGACGTCAACCTGCACGGGGTCTACCACGCCTGCCGCGCGGCGCTCCCGCCGATGCTGGCGCGGGGCTGGGGGCGGATCGTGACGATCAGTTCCGGCGCGCGGCGGGGCGCGCCGCTGCTGGCGCCGTACGCGGCCTCGAAGGGGGCGGTCGTCGCCCTGATGCGCTCGCTGGCGAACGCCTACGCCCGGCAGGGGGTGCTGGCGAACTGTGTCGAGCCCGGCCGGGCGCTCACCGAGATGGTCGTCCCGCGCTTCTCGCCGGAGTTCCTGGCCGCGCCGCCCGGCGTGGCGATCGGTCGCTACTCCTCGGCGGACGAGGTCGCGGTCGTGGTCAACTACCTCTGCTCGGAGGAGAACACCTACACGGCCGGCGCGGTCTGGCGCGTCGCGGGGGGCGCGGGATAGGGGTGACCTCTCCCCGGCCCCTCCCCTGCGAGGGGAGGGGAGCAGCCACCTCATGCGGCAGCTTGACGACCGCGGCGGCACCTCGGCCACGATCGGGGGAGGGGGGCGGCGACCCCGCCGGGGTGGGCCGACGCCCCCTATGTGCCCTGGCGCCGAGCGGGCGCCGGGCCGCCCGACCCGCTCGCGCCTCGTGCTCCTCCTCGGAGAGCGGGTAGTACTTGAAGGCGGGGTCGCCCCCCTCCCAACGCGCCAGACAGCCGCTGGCGCGAAATCCTCCCACTCGGCGTGGTGGGTGGCCTTGTGGAATCGGCTTGACACTGGCGCCAGCTTGCTAAATTCGGTACGGCGCTAGCTCGTTGTTCCCTCTGTCGTCGTCGGCGACGATGACTCTCTATCGCCCGGCAGCACCAGCACGCTCAATCCGCGCGGGCGAGCCGTTCAGCTCCATAAAGGACGCTGCGAACGGGACGATGTCGGTCTGCGTGTGGAAGTTGGGGTGACCCCGCGCAGCCAGAGCCCCAGCCCGAGCCGCCTTCGCCTTCGGGTAGTCGCGGATGCAGCCGTCGACGACCACGCCGAGCCCCCGCGCCCGTGGAAGTAGGTCAGCATCATGTCGCCGAAGTCCTCCAGCGCCGATGTAGTTCCCCCGCGCGTCGACGACCAAAGACGATGTCGCCCGGCCGGGTGTGGTAGAGGACTAATTGCCGGTGGACAGCGCGCGTCGGCGCTCCGATTCCTCTAAGGTCGGCGTACTCGTCGGCTCGAAGTACTCGGTCCTCGCGCTTGGGCATGAACTGGAGGGTTTTCAGGATATGCGCGGCTGCCGACCACCGCCTTGCCGGGCGTCCAGGCGGTACTCGGCCCGCCGCGCAGGTGGGGGTCGCGGATGCCGAGGCGGCTCACTCGGCGTGGTGGGTGGCCTTGCTGGCACTCCGGCGCCAGCTTGCCGATCGCCCCGTCGTCGTCGGCGACGATGATGTCGCCCGGCGCGGCGTCCGCTCGATATCCGGGACGATGTCGGTCTCGATCATGGCGTTCCCTCGCTTCTTCCCCGCGTCGGCGTAGTCGCGGATGCAGCCGTCGCCCAGGCGCGGCGAGTATCAGCACCTTGCCGGTGGCGCCCGCGTCGGGCACGATGTCGCCCGGCGGCGAGTGATCGCATGGGAGCGGCGCGTGTCGGCCAACTGTCATTCGGTACTGGGTCGGCTTGGGCCACGGAGCGACCACCGCCCCGGGCCCCCCGCACGTTGGGGGATGCCGAGGCGGAGCTCGCCGCTGGCGGTCGCCTGCCGATCGCCGCACACCAAGGGGCGGGCTGTGCCCGGCGTCGTCTCCCCCAAAGTCCCACTGGGCCCAGGCGCGGCGAGTATAGCACCTTGGGCGCCCCTCCCGCAGGGCGGACGCATGGGGCTGGCGCACCCTTTCGCCCTGGCGGCGCCCGCCCGCTTGACGGCGCCGGCCCCCGCGCGTAGAGTGGCCGCGCGGCGGGCGGGCCCGCCGCGCGATCGACCGCCCACCGGCGACGGTGGCGCCGCGCGGAGGGGGTGTCGGGGGCGATGAAGATCACCGATCTCAAGTGCGCCGTCATCGGGCAGAACCCGATCGTCCGCGTCGTCACCGACGCGGGGATCGACGGCTACGGCGAGGCGGAGGCGAGCAAGCCCTACCTCAAGCCCTTCGTCCTCCATTTCCGCGAGGCCCTCCTCGGCGAGGACCCGACGGACGTCGAGCGGGTGCTGCTGCGCATCCGCCAGCGCGGGGCTTCAAGCCCTACGGCAGCGCCGTGAGCGCGATCGAGATGGCGCTCTGGGACATCGCCGGCAAGGCGGCGGGGCTGCCGGTCTACAAGCTGCTGGGCGGCAAGGTCCGCGACAAGGTGCGCGTCTACAACGGCGGCGTCCGCCCCCCGCTGACCGGCCACACCCCGGAGGACTACGCGGAGAACATGCGGCGGATGCTGGCCGCGCCGGAGGGCTTCACGATCATCAAGCAGGGGGTCGGGTTCCACAGCCCGATGCCGCGCGCGGTCCCCGACTTCTTCTACGGCGAGCCGCAGGAGCGCCGCTTCCACGGGCAACTGACCCGCGGCCTCCTCACCGAGCGCGGCCTCAAGCACGTCGTCGCCTGCGTCGAGGCGATGAAGGCGGTGATGGGCGACGGGGTCGGCCTGGCGCTCGACTGCGGCCCCGGCTGGGCCTTCCCCGACGCGCTCCGGCTGGCGCGGGCGCTGGAGCCGCTGCACATCCTCTGGCTGGAGGACCTGCTGACCGGCGACTACACCCCCTACGTGAACGCCGACGTCTACCGCGACCTGACGCGCGCCACCGCCACCCCGATCCACACCGGGGAGCAGATCTACCTGCGCCAGAACTTCAAGGAGCTGATCGAGACCCACGCCGTCAACATCGTCGGCCCGGACCCGGCCGACGTCGGCGGCATCGCCGAGCTGAAGTGGATCGCGGAGTACGCCGACCTGCACGGGATCCTGATGGCCCCGCACGGCGTCGGCGACGGGCTCCTCGGGCTCGCCGCCCTCGTCCAGGTCTGCGCCACCCTGCCCCACAACTACATCGCCTTCGAGTACCCGCTCGGCAACCCCGCCGGCTTCGGCTATCCGGCCGACGCCCCCGCCTGGTGGTACGACATCGTGGAGGGGCTGCCGGACCCGATCGTGACCGACGGCTTCATCGAGGTCTGGGACCGGCCGGGCATGGGGGTCGAGTTCAACGTCGAGCGGGCGCGGGCCTATCTGTCGCCGGAGGACGCGGCGTTCTTCGACTGAGGCCCGGGAGCAGGGCACTGGAGGCACGGCATGGGCAAGGGGCGCACCTATCGGGATCCGGTCTTCCGCTACGCCGACGGCCACAGCGGCCGCGAGGTGACGCGGCTGACCGACTACCTCGGCCACTCCAACCACCTCTACTTCACCGACCCCTGCTGGTTCAACGGCGGCCGCTCGCTGATCTTCACCTCCGACCGCGAGAACCAGAGCAACCTCTTCCGCTACGACCTGGACAGCCACGCCATCACCCAACTGACCGAGCTCCGGGGGGCGGGGCGGCCGAGCGGCTGCTTCAGCGCCGCCAACAACCGGCACTACTACTGGTGGCGGGGGGGGCTCTACGAGCTCGACCCGGACACCTGCGCGGAACGCCCGGTCGGCGAGGCCCCGCCGGGGATGACGGTGCCGAGCCGCGCCGCGCCGACCGCCGACGGCCGGTACATCCTCAGCCAGGCGATGGCCGAGCGGCAGCAGGACCGGCCGGCGATCAGCTTCGCCTACTCCCGCTTCCGCGAGCTCTTCGCGGCGAAACCATTGATGCAGATCCTGCGGACCGAGATCGCCACCGGCCGGGTCGAGGTCGTCCACGAGGACCGGCGCTACCTCGGCCACGTCAACCCCTCCCCGACCCGCCCGGACCTCCTCACCTTCTGCCACGAGGGGCCGTGGGCGGAGGTCGAGCAGCGCATCTGGGGGCTCAACCACGCCACCGGCGAGACCTGGAAGATCCGCCCGCAGGAGGGGGACAACTTCGCGATCGGCCACGAGTACTGGTTCGCCGACGGCGAGCGGATCGGCTACCACGGCCGCCCGCGCTCCGGCGGGGACCACGTCTTCGGCTCGATCCGCTGGGACAACAGCGCGCACACCGAGGTCCGCTTCCCCTTCCACTCGACCCACTTCCACAGCCTGGACGAGTCGCTGATCGTCGGCGACGGCACGCCCGCCTTCCGCGACCGGCCCCAGCCCTACATCCAGCTCTTCAAGTGGGACGGCGAGCGCTACGTCGGGCCGCGCATCCTCGCCTACCACCGCAGCACCTTCAACGACCAGCACGCCCACCCCCACCCGCGCTTCACCCCGGACGGCCAGGCCATCCTCTACTCGTCCGATCTGACCGCCTACGCCAACCTGTACCTGGTGGCGATCGGCGACTTCGAGACCCTGCCGGAGCTGCGCTGAGCGCGCGGGGCGCGCGATCGAAGGAGGCACCGCCGATGACGAGGACGGATCGCGCCGCCGGGGGCATCGCCTGGGTCCGCTCGGCCCTGGTCTACGTGCCGCTGCGCGCGCCGGCCAGCGACGCCAAGGTCCTCACCGGGCGGCAGCGCCCCCTCGACCGCGTGGCGATCCTCACCGCCGAGATCGCGACGGCCGACGGCCACCGGGGGCTGGGCTTCAGCTACTCGAAGCGGGCCGGCGGGCCGGCGCTCTACGCGCACGCCCGCGAGATCGCGCACGAGTTGCTCGGGGAGGACCCCAGCGACTGCGGCCGGCTCTGGGACAAGCTCCAGTGGGCGGGGGCCTCGGTCGGGCGGGGCGGGCTGGCGGCGCAGGCGATCGCCGCCTTCGACGTGGCCCTCTGGGACCTCAAGGCCCGGCGCGCCGGCCTGCCGCTGGCGAAGCTGCTGGGCGCCTACCGCGACGGCGTCCGCTGCTACAACACCTCCGGGGGGTTCCTCTCGTCGGCGCTCGACGAGGTCCTGGCGAACGCCGAGGCGGCGCTGGCGCGCGGCGTGGGCGGCATCAAGCTGAAGGTCGGCCACCCCGACGCGGCGGTGGACCTGGAGCGGGTGGCGGCGGCCCGGCGGCGCCTGGGCGACCGGACGCCGCTGATGGTGGACGCCAACCAGCAGTGGGACCGCGCCGCCGCGCTGCGGATGGGCCGCGCCTTCGAGCCCTACGGGCTGGTCTGGATCGAGGAGCCGCTCGACGCGCACGACGCCGAGGGGCACGCGGCGCTGGCGCGGGCGCTCGACACGCCGATCGCCACCGGGGAGATGCTGACGAGCGTCGCCGAGCACGCGCGGCTGCTGGCGGTCGGGGCGGCCGACATCCTCCAGCCGGACGCGCCGCGGGTCGGGGGGATCACGCCCTTCCTGCGCGTCGCCGCGCTGGCCGACCACGGCGGGGTGCCGATCGCGCCGCACTTCGCGATGGAGCTGCACCTCCACCTGGCGGCGGCGCAGCCGCGCGAGGGGTGGGTCGAGCACTTCGACTGGCTCGAGCCGCTCTTCGAGGAGCGCCTCGAAATCCGCGACGGGCGGATGATCGTGCCGGACCGGCCGGGGCTGGGGCTGACGCTGAGCGAGCAGGCCGCCCGCTGGACCGCCGACGCCGGCGAAGTCGGGGCGCGGCCGTAGGACCGGCGGGCCGCGTCGTCGCCCGCGGGGGCGCCGATCCCAGAACGCATTCGCCCTGCGCTCCCGCGCCCCGCGTTGACGCCGCCCGGCCGGGCCGGTAGAGTAGGGCGTGTGCCGGCTGGGCGCTGTTCGAGGGCGAGGGGGCCGCCGATGCAGGGATCACCGGGGGGCTCGGGCGCGGACGCGGGGGCGGGCGGGTTGATCGACTGCGACGTCCACAACACGGTCCCGCGCGTCGAGGCGCTCTTCCCCTACCTGCCGCCGCACTGGGTCGAGCACGTCCGGCAGTCGGTGTTCAAGGGGGCCGGCGCGAGCTACTACCCGAAGAACGCGCCGGTGGCCGCCCGGCCGGGGAGTGTCCCGCCCGACGGCCCGGCCGGCTCGAGCCTCGCCCTCCTGCGCGAGCAGGTCCTCGATCCGCTCGGGGTCGAGGTCGCGATCCTCACCTGCCTCTACGCGATCGACAGCCTGCACAACCCGGAGGCGGCGGCCGCGTTCGCCAGCGCGGTCAACGACTGGCAGATCGCCGAGTGGCTCGACCGGGAGCCGCGCCTGCGCGCCTCGATCGTCGTGCCGGTCCAGCTCCCCGAGCTGGCGGCGCGGGAGATCGACCGCGTCGGCGACCACCCCGGCTTCGTCCAGGTGCTCCTGCCGGCGCGCTCGGAGCACCCCTACGGCAGCCGCCTCTTCCACCCGCTGTGGGCGGCGATCGCCCGCCGCGGCCTGGTGGCCGGCATCCACTTCGGCGGGGCGCCCGGCAACCCGCCCTTCCCCTCCGGCTGGCCGTCCTACTTCTTCGAGGAATACGCCGGGATGGCGCAGGTCTTCCAGTCCCAGCTCGCCAGCATCGTCAGCGAGGGGGTCCTCGATCTCTTCCCCACCACCCGGATCGCCCTCATCGAGGGCGGGTTCACCTGGCTCCCGGCGTTCATGTGGCGCTTCGACAAGGAGTGGCGCAACCTGCGGCAGCTCGTGCCCTGGGTGAAGCGCGCGCCCTCGGCCTACCTGCGCGAGCACGTCCGGCTGACGGTCCAGCCGCTCGACGCGCCGCCGACCACGGAGGATCTGCTCGACACAATCGCGCAGCTCGGATCGGACGAGCTGCTGCTCTTCGCGACCGACTACCCGCACCGGCACGCCGCCGATCCGCTCCAGGCGTTCCTGCCCCACCTGCCGGCGGCGCTGGCGCGCAAGATCCGGGGCGAGAACGCCCGCGCGCTGTACGGCCTGCCGCGCCCGGCCTGAGCGGCCGGGGTCACCGGAGGAGGAGAGTCCATGGCCACGACGCTGCCGCGCGCGACGACCGAGGCGCCCGTCCGGCCGGCGATCATCGACTGCGACATCCACAACGAGCTCGACTCGGAGCGCGACCTCTACCCCTACCTCCCGGCGCGCTGGCTCGACCACCTCAAGACCTACGGGACGCGGGGGCCGTCGGGGGCGAGCTACCCGCGCTTCCTGAACCGGCGCAACGACGCGCACCCGCCCTCCGGGCGCGAGCCGGGGTCGGACCCCGCCTTCACCGCGCGGCAATTGCTCGACGAGTGGAACGTGGCCTACGGCATCCTGAACCCCCTGACCGGGGCGGGGTCCCAGCTCAACCCCGAGTTCGACGCGGCGCTGGCGACCGCGGTCAACGACTGGCAGGTCGCCGAGTGGCTCGACCCCGAGCCGCGCCTGCGCGCCTCGATCATCCTCCCGTTCGAGCACGCCGACCTGGCGGTGGCGGAGATCGAACGCCGGGCCGGCGACCGGCGCTTCGTCCAGGTGCAGTTCAGCGGCCGGCCGCGCGAGCCGATGGGCCGGCGCAAGTACTGGCCGATCTACGCGGCCTGCGAGGCGCACGGCCTGGCGGTGATGTCCCACGCCTTCGGCTCGGGCGGGGGGCCGATCACCGGCTGCGGCTGGCCGTCGTACTACATCGAGGACCACGTCGGGCCGGCCCAGTCGATGCAGGCCAACCTGATCAGCCTGGTCGTCGAGGGGGTCTTCGAGCGCTTCCCGGGGCTGCGCGTCGTCTCCGCCGAGAACGGCTTCGGCTGGGTCCCGTCCCTGCTGTGGCGGCTGGACAGCGCCTACGCTCTGCTGCGCGACGAGACGCCGCACCTCGCGCGCCGCCCCTCCGAGTACGTCCGCGAGCACGTCTGGTTCTGCACCCAGCCGATCGAGGAGCCGGAGCGGCCGCGCGACTTCCTGCGGCTGGTCGAGCAGGTCGGGGCCGACCGCCTGATCTTCGCCAGCGACTACGCCCACTGGGACTGGGACGCGCCCGACACCGCCCTGCCGGCGCGGCTCCCGGACGAGGTGCGCCGCAAGATCTTCTACGAGAACGCGCGCGACCTCTACCGGCTGCCCGACCGGGCCGGCTGAGGGGGGGCGATGGCGCGCTACATCGTGGCGACGGCGGACGAGATCCCGCCGGGCGGGCGCAAGATCGTCGAGGTGGCCGGGCGCTCGATCGGCGTCTTCAACCTGGGCGGGGAGTTCTTCGCCCTGCGCAACCGCTGCCCCCACCAGGGCGGCCCGCTCTGCGAGGGGAAGACCTTCGGGCTGCTCCAGGCGCGCGTGCCGGGCGCGATCGAGTACAGCCGGCCGGGCGAGATCCTGACCTGCGCCTGGCACGGCTGGGAGTTCGACATCCGCACCGGGCGGTCGTGGTGCGCCCCCGAGCGCCTGCGCGTCCGCCGCTACGAGGTCAGCGTCGAGCCGGGCGACGCGCTCGCGGCGGCGGCCGACGCGCCGGCGCCGGGGCTGGTCCGCGGCCCCTACCAGGCCGAGCCGCGCTACCTGGTGGTGGAGATCGCCCCTGAACGCGGGTCGAACCGCGCAGCGTCGGGCGCGACGAGCGGCCACGGTCGCGGCGGCGGCCGACGCGGCGCGTTTCGGCGCCGGGGCTGGTCCGCGGCCCCTACCAGGCCGAGACCTACCCGGTGGCGGCGGAGGGCCTACTCGTCGTCGAGATCGTCCTACGGCCCTCCTCGGTAAACTCACCGTCGCGAAGGCGCTGGCTCCCAGGCTCGGCGCAAAGATTTTTCATAACCACGTCGTGATCGATGCGGCGGCCAATCATCACGCGCCGACCTCCGGATTTACAACGCCAGATACTGGTCGCCGTCGGCGACCGCGATGTTGGCGGCCCCTCGTTGGACGGATTCGGCAACCAGCACGGCGTCGAGGTCGAGGACGGCCGGCGGCCGGGTAGCTGACGGACGCCGAGCGCGTCCGCCGCTGATGCTTCCCATTCCGCCGACATCTTGAACCTGCGGAAACCGGCCGCGCCGATGCTCTTGCAGATACGCATCTGTCGAGGGCGGTGCAGCGGATGTACGATGCGGTGCTCTTGCGTAGGCGTTCAACTTGCGACCTTGCACCGCACCCCGGTCGAACCACGCGGGACGGCCGTCGCCGCTCAGTCGGCGACCGCGGCGGCCCGGCCGACCTGCCGGCCGCCAGGATCATCTCCAGGACGGCCGGCCGCCTCCCGCGTCGCCGCGATGCCGCGCCCGAGCGCCGCCGCCACCGCGCCCGGATCCTCCACCCGCTCGCTGTAGGCGCCGAGTTCCGCCGCCAGCCCGGCGTAGCGCCCGGAGAGCCGGTTGGCGCCGTAGCGCTCGCTCGCGGCGGGCATGTGGCCCCCGTAGCCGCCCATCCGCGAGTTGTTGAGCAGGACCGTCAGGATCGGCAGGCGCTCCCGCACCGCCGTCTCGACCTCGATCGCCGCGGTGCCGAAGGCGAGGTCGCCCATGATGTTGACGACCAGCTTGTCGGGCTGGGCGAGCTTCGCCCCGAGCGCCAGGCCGAGCCCGGTGCCGAGCTGGGTGGACTTGCCCCAGCCGAGGTAGCCGCGCGGCGTCAGCGCCTCGAAGAAGGTCAGGGTCTGATCGCGCGGGTTGCCGGAGTCGTGGGTGACGATCGTCTCGCGGCGGTCGACCACGCGCATCAGCTCCCAGATCACCCGGTAGGGGTTGATCGGCGTCTCGTCCGAGGTGAGCCGCGGCAGCCAGGCCAGCCGCTCGGCCTCGCGCGCCTCCCGGATCTCCCCGGCGACGTCGAGGTAGCCGACCCGCCGCCCGCCGCCGCCCTGCCGCCCGATCTCCTCGATCAGTTGCCGCAGGACCAGCTTCGCGTCGCCGACGACCGCGTGGTCGGTGCGGTAGTCGCGGTCGATGTCCCGCTCGTCGTGCGTCACCTGCACCAGCGTCTTGCCGGGCGGGATCGGCGTCGAGAAGCTGCCGCGCGCGAAGCTGCTGCCGACGCCGAGGACGAGATCCGCCCGCACCAGGCAGTGCGCCGCGGCCCGCGCGAGGGTGTGCCCGCCGGCGCCGGCGGCGAGCGGGTGGTCCTCGGGGAAGGCGCCCTTGCCGGCCATCGTCGTCATCACCGGCAGTTCGAGCAGCTCGGCGAGCTCGCGCAGCTCGTCCCAGGCCTCGGCCCAGAGGACCCCGTGGCCCGCGTGGAGGAGCGGCCGGCTGGCGGCCAGGAGGAGGCGCGCCGCCTCGGCCACGTCCGCCGGGTCGCCGGCCGAGCGGTAGCCGCGCGCGGGGGTGTAGGCGAAGGCCGCCTCGTCCACCTCGGCCGCCAGCACGTCGCGCGGGATCTCGAGCAGGACCGGGGCCGTCTGCCCGGTCCGCAGTTGGCTGAAGGCCCGCCGCAGCAGCTCGGGCACGCGCTCGACGGCGTTGACGCGCGCGGCCCACTTAGTCACGTTGCGGTAGGTGGGGAGCGGGTCGTACTCGCCCGGCACCCCGAGGCGGCGCTGGTCCGGCCCGCCCGGCAGGAGGAGGAGCGGGATCGAGTCGGCAAAGGCCTGGGCGACGCCGCCGTAGGCGTTCTCGATCCCCGGCCCCGCCTGCACGACGCAGACCCCGAGGCGGCGCCCGTTGGTGGCGCGGCTGAAGCCGTCGGTCATGTTGATGAGGGTCTTCTCGGTGCGCGCGATGATCGGCCGGATGCCGAGCGCCGCCGCGGCGTCGATGATCGGGTTGTTCGGGTAGGAGAAGAGGTATTCGACCCCCTCCGCCCGCAGCACCCGCGCGACCGCCTCCGTGCCGTTCATCGCTCCCTCCCTCCATCGTGGGGCGGTCGCGGCGGCGCACGACGACCGCGCGCCCCCACCGCACCGGCTCCCAGCATCGCACCACCGGCCGGGCGCGTCAACGCGGTTGGCGGGGCGGTCCAGGGCAAAGGCGTTCTCGGATACGTATCGTCCCGGTGCGGAGAGCGCCCCCCCGCCCCCCAATCCTGGGGGGAGCAGGATCAGGGATAGTCGCGGGCCGCTCCGAAGGCGCGATCCTGGCCCGCTTCTCTGCTCCCCCCAGGATTGGGGGGCGGGGGGGCGCTCCCGCGGCACGAACTCCGGCGCAGGGAGAACGCATCCGCCCGGCATGCCGCCGGGCGCCCGATCAGGCCGGGGACGCGGCGAGCCGCTCGCGGATCTGGTCGACCGCGGCCCGGAAGTCCCGCGCCTGGTCCGGGTCGCCGAACACCCGCGCGCCGCCGAACATCTGCACCCCCCAACTGGGGCGCGGCGAGGCGGCGATCGCCTCCAGGCTGGCCGGGAAGTCCAGCGCGTCAAGGATGAGCTGCACCGGCCGTCCCGCCGGCACGAACGCGGGCGCCTCCGCGAGGAAACGGCGGCCCCAGTCCGCAGGGCGGCCGCTCTTCCGCGCGTAGATCAGCGGCGTGAAGATGTCGATGGCCGGGGCGAGCAGCGCGTAGTCCTGGGCGAAGATGCGCCCCAGCGCGCCGTCGAACTCGTCGGGCGTCCAGGGGCACATGTACGCGCCGACGACGCACCCCGGCAGGTGGGCGCGGATGAGGGCGGCGTAGCGCGCGGCGAACGCGGCGATGCGCTCGCATTTGTGCCGCGTCCAGGCGCCGGCGTGCCGCGCCAGGATCTCCCGCGGGGACGCGGCGTCGATCCCGGTCGCCTCGCGGAACGCGGCGATGCAGCCGGGGCAGAAGCAGCTCTGCTGCAGGTCGGGGTCGGGCGTCTCGAACCAGCCGGCGTAGGTCAGATAATCGAGCCAGATCCCGGCCGGCTGGAAGGCGCGCAGGCCGGCGACCAGTTCCTCCTCGACCCGCTCCACGAAGGCACGCTGGAAGAGGCAGACGCCCTGCACCAGCGCGCCGTAGCGGATCGGCCGGCCATCGACGCCGATCGGGATCAGCTCCGGGTGCGCGTCGAAATCGGCGCGGAAGGTCTTGAACTCGACGCAGGCGGCGAGGCCGTGGCGCTCGCAGGCCGCGAAGGCCGCCGCGTCGAACCCGTGGAACCAGCAGGCGTTGGCGCCGGCGTCCGCCAGCCGTCCGGCGTGCGCGAGCGCCGCGCCGCCGTACGGCCCGAACAGCGCGGGGCGACCATCTCCCACCTCCTCGGACGGTACACGGACGCAGACGATGCCGGGGCCGGACACGCGCCCGATGACCCCGGACGCGCCGCGGCGACAGCGGGATCGGCGGCGCGCGCGCATCTCGCGGCGCCGTCGGCGCCGACGCGGCCGTTCTTGCCCACGACGACGATGCCGTTGGGGGAGACGGTGAACCGCGCGCGGTCGGCCTCCGGATCGACCCCGATCGCCGCCCCCTCCGCCACCGCCACGTTCTTGTCGAGGATCGCGTTGCGCACGGTCGCCCCGCGGCCGATCCGCACCCCGTCCAGCAGCACCGACCCCTCCACCAGCGCGCCGCGCTCCACGCGCACCTCCGGCGAGAGGATCGAGCGCCGCACCGTCCCGCCGGCCACGATCGCCCCGGCGCTCAGCAGCGAGTCGAACGCCTGGCCCGGCCCGTCGTGGGCGACGACCTTGGCGGGGGGGAGCGGGGGGTGCCAGGTGTAGATCGGCCAGTCCCGGTTGTAGAGGTTGAAGGCGGGGACCGGGGCGTTGAGGTCCAGGTGGGCGTCGTAGTAGGCGTCGAGGGTCCCGACGTCGCGCCAGTAGCCGCGGTCGGCCTCGGTCGCCCCCGGCACCGCGTTGTCGGCGAAGTCGTAGTAGGCCGCGTCGCCCCGCGCCACGAAGGCGGGCACGAGGCTGGCGCCGACGTCGTGCAGGCTGGCCTCGTCGGCGGCGTCGGCGATCACCGCGTCGAGCAGGGCGCGGGTGGTGAAGGCGTAGTTGCCCATCGAGGCCAGCACCTGGTCGGGCGCGTCCGGCAGGCCGGGCGGGTCGTCCGGCTTCTCCAGGAAGGCGCGGATGCGGCCGTCGTCGCCCGGCTCGATGACGCCGAACGCGCTGGCCTCGTGCCGCGGCGCCCGCACCGCCGCCACCGTCAGGCCGGCGCCGCTGGCGATGTGCTGGTCGAGCAACTGGCACGGGTCCATCCGGTAGATGTGATCGGCGCCGAAGACCAGGATGTAGTCGGGCCGCTCGTCGTGGACGAGGTTGAGGTTCTGGAAGATGGCGTCGGCGGAGCCGGCGAACCAGTGCGGGCCGCGGCGCATCTGGGCCGGGACGGTGGCGACGTAGTTGCCGAGCATCGGGCTCAGCCGCCAGGTCTGGGCGATGTGGCGGTCGAGGCTGTGGCTCTTGTACTGCGTCAGCACGACGATCTGGCGGAAGCCGCCGTTGACCAGGTTGGAGAGCACGAAGTCGATCAGGCGGTAGTTGCCCCCGAAGGGCACCGCCGGCTTGGCGCGGTCGGCGGTCAGCGGGAAGAGGCGCTTGCCCTCCCCCCCGGCGAGCACCATGGCGAGCACCTGCATCGGCCCCCTCCCTCCTCCGGCGCGCGCCCGCGCGCCCCGCCCCGCCGCTACCCCGCGGCCGGGGCCGCCCCCGCGGCGGGGTGCGCGCCGATCCCGGCGGCGACGAGGGCGTCGTAGAGCCCCTTGTCGATCGCCGCCACCCGGTCCGGCAGGCGCCCCCGCAGCGCCGCCGCCGCGATCCCCGCCGCCCGCTCCGCCGCGCGCGCCTGCCCCTCCTCCGAGTAGACCGCGGAGTGGGGGCTGAGGATGACGTTCGGCAGCGCCAGCAGCGGGTTGTCCGGCGCGATCGGCTCGGTCTCGACGACGTCCAGCGCCGCGCCGCCGAGGTGGCCGGCGCGCAGCGCGGCGAGCAGCGCCGCCTCGTCGACGATCGGCCCGCGCGCGGTGTTGATCAGCCACGCCCCCGGCTTCATCAGCGCCAGCCGCTCGGCGTTGAGCAGGTGGTGGGTCCCCTCCCAGAGCAGGGCGTGGATGGTGACGTAGTCGGCCTCGCGCAGCAGCCGCTCCAGCGGCACCAGCGGGATGCCGAGATCGGCCACCTCCCGCTCCTCGACGTAGGGGTCGGCGGCGAGGACGCGGAAGCCGAGCGCCTTGGCCCGCGTCCCGGAGATCCGCCCAATCCGCCCGAAGCCGATCACCCCGACCGTCTGGGCGCGCGAGTTGTGCAGGACGAGGGGCGGCTGGCCCTGGTTCGCGCGCCAGCGCCCGGCGCGCACCTCGCGGTCGAAGGCGACGACCTGGCGGTTGGCCGCCAGCAGGAAGGCGAGCGCCTGGGTCGCCACCTCCTCCGAGTAGGCGTCCGGCACGTTGCAGACGAGGATGCCGCGCGCCGTGGCCGCGGCGACGTCGATGTCGTTGTAGCCGACGTAGGGGCGCAGGAGCAGGCGGCAGGCGAGTTGGTCGAAGATCGGGCCGTCGACCTGCTGCCCGCCGGAGACCAGCACGTCGGCCGTGGCGAGCGGGGCGGGCACGCGGCCGTCCGCGCCCAGGAGCGGCAGCGCGACCGTCTCCGCGCCGAGGCCGGCGAGCGCCCGCCCGACGCGGCTGGTGTTGCTCCACCGCGCGTAGCCGATCCCCAGGGTGCCGGGGCCGTCGCCCGCGCGCGCCCAGCGGGCCAGCGCCCGCTCTACCGCCTGCTCGCCGGGGGGCCGCTGCATCATCGGTCGTTCCTCCCTCATTCGGTTGCGTCACTCGGGCCAAAGCTACCCGGATACCGCGGGGCCGTCAATACCCACCGCCGGCCCGCGGGGGCGCCCCCCCCGCCCCCCAACTTTGGGGGGAGAAGAAGTCGGGTCGAGCCGGCGGCTTCTCCGACAGTCCCCGGACGATGCCAAGATTCGCTCCCCCCAGCGTTGCGGGGCCGGGGGGGCGCGCCGCGTCGCGTCTGATAAGATTGGCCGGCGTGGTGGCCGCCGGCCGTCCGGGGGGCCGGGAGGCCGGCGGGCGATGGAGAATGGAGCGCGATGACCGTCCAGGGCGGCGATCCGCGGATCGTCCAACTGACCCACCGCCCCGGCGTGATCGACCTCGGCTGGGGGCATCCCGACCCGGCGCTGCTGCCGGCGGCGGGGCTGCGCGAGGCGGCCGGGGCGGCGCTCGACCGGCTCGGCCCGGACGCGCTGGCCTACGGCGCCGTCCGCGGCCCCGCCCCACTGCGCGACTGGCTCGGCGTGCGGATCGCCCGGACCGAGGGGCGCGCGCCCGCCCCCGGCGAGATCCTGATCACCGGCGGCATCTCGCACGCGCTCGACCAGCTCTGCACCCTCCTGGCGCGGCCGGGCGACGTGGCGCTGGTCGAGTCGCCCACCTACCACCTGGCGGTGCGCATCCTGCGCGAGCACCCGCTCGACCTCGTCCCCGTCCCCGCCGACGACGGGGGCCTGCGCGTGGATGCCCTGGCGGCGACGGTCGCCACCCTGCGGCGCGCGGGGCGCGCCCCCCGGCTCCTCTACACGGTGCCGACCTTCCACAACCCGACCGGCGTCAGCCTCGACCCGGCGCGGCGGCGCGCCCTGGTCGAACTGGCCGCCGCCGAGGGCCTGACGGTGATCGAGGACGACGCCTACCGCGAGCTGGCCTACGACGGCCCCGCGCCGCCGTCCCTCTGGAGCCTCGCGCCGCCGGGGGCGGTCGTGCGGCTGGGGTCGTTCTCGAAGGCGGTCGCGCCGGGGCTGCGGCTCGGCTGGCTGACCGCCGGCGCCGCCACGGTCGCGCGGCTGGCGGACGGGGGGCTGCTCGACAGCGGCGGGGGCGTCAACCACTTCACCGCCTGCGCGGTCGCGGCCTTCTGCGGGGCGGGCCAGTTCGAGGAGCAGGTCGCCGACCTGCGCGCGGCCTACCGCGCCCGGCGCGACGCGCTGGTGGGGGCGCTGCGCGAGCACCTGCCCGCCGACTGCCGGTGGCGGGCGCCCGCGGGGGGCTTCTTCGTCTGGGCGCGCCTGCCGGACGGCCTGGACGCGGCGGCGCTGCTACCGCGCGCCGTGGAGGGCGGCGTCGCCTACCTGCCGGGGGCGCGCTGCCACCTCGACGGCGGCCCGGCCGAGACGCTGCGCCTGGCCTTCGGGCTCTACCCGCCGGAGGCGCTGGCCGAGGCGGCGCGGCGGCTCGGCGCGGTCGTGCGCGCCGCCGGCTAGCGGGCGTCCTGCGCCGCGAGGCCGGGGCCGCCCCCTGGTGGCGGTTGTATACTTGACACAGCCACCCCTATGTAGACGGTGGGGTCGCGCGTTCATGTACGATGTACCGGGGGGTGAATACCGATCGCGCCGTTAGGACGTGAGAGCGTGTTCCCGGCCTCGTGTGATCTCCCGGTGCATATTGAGTGAGTGAGCCAATGAGCGCACTCGATCGCCCGGTGCTAGGCCAGCGGATTGAGTTGCAAGGCAACCCCGTCGGGGTGAAGCTCACCGCGCGGACCGGTACGGTCATCCGCGCGGATGAGTGGGAGGGGTATTACATCGTACGCCTTGATAGTCCCGCCTACTATCTCCACCCGAACGGGGAAGTGGAAGCACTCTTTGAGCTTCGTGAGGCAGCAGACAACTTCTCTCCCGTCACAGACCAGCGATAAGCGGTGCCGACACCACCGTTCGCGCGGGGACGAAATTGGTACCGGCGAGGGAGCAAACGACGAGAGATTGACCGCAAGGTCTGGTACGATCCTGATGTCGACTACGAGGATGAGGCCGATCCGAATCCGCACAAACGAACCTGGCATGAAATCGATCCGCGCAGTGGTTGGTACCGCGACATCGATCCAGAGACAGGGGAACCGGTTGCCGGTAGCGAAGGCGCGTGGCGCCCGTTGCGCTGAAGGCAGGGCGAACTGAGATACCCTGCGTAGAAGCGAGAAGGGGAGCCCCTATCGGCTCCCCTTCTTGG
>JAUJMV010000005.1:252548-313878 GCA_030446685.1 Thermomicrobiales bacterium
TGAGATACCCTGCGTAGAAGCGAGAAGGGGAGCCCCTATCGGCTCCCCTTCTTGGCGTCTTGCTTCGGCTGGCGCTTGTGGCGGGGCGGGTCCCGCCCCGGTTGCTCGTCTTCGGACAGGGGCGCGACTTGGAGAGATCGGCTGGCGATTCCCCCTGCGCCCCTACCGCCGGGCGGGGGCGGGGGGCGCGGCGCCCGCCGGCAGGGGCGAGCGGTAGGGGCGGCCCCCGGTCGCAGCCGCGAACTCGGCGCGCGCCCGCGCGAGGTGCGCCGGGTCGCTGAAGAGATCGGCGGCGGTGAGGGCCAGCGTCTGCGCGGCGTAGAGCATCCCCTTGTGCCCGATCGACATCGCCCCGGTCGCCACGATCCCCCAACTGTGGCCGGGGATGCCCATCGGCCAGCAGGTCGTCATCACCTGCACGGTCGGGGTGATCCAGCTCACGTCGGCCACGTCGGTCGAGCCCGGCTGCACCTTCCCCTCGTCGAGGGCGGGGTGGACCGCGCCGTCGAGCGCCCGCTCGAGGAAGTCGAGGGGCAGGTCGAGGCTGCGGATCCCGGCCTCGCGGGTGCCGGCCGGGTAGCCGTCGGCGATCCGCTGGGCGTAGTCCTGCTCCGCGTCGGTGAAGGCGATCGGGCCGAGTTCCCCCATCGCCGCCAGCGCCAGGTCCGCCAGGGCGCGGTTGGGCAGCACGTTGTAGGCGCCGCACTGGTAGTGCTCCTCGACCGCCGTCTCGGTCATCAGCGCGGCCCCCTCGGCGATCTTGCGCACCCGCGCCGTCAGCGCCTCGACCTGCCCCCGCTCCGGCGCGCGGACGAAGTACCAGACCTCCGCCTCGTCGGGGACGACGTTCGGCGCCCCGCCGCCGTTGGTGATCACGTAGTGGATGCGCGCCTTCTCGGGCATGTGCTCGCGCAGGAAGTTGGCCCCGACGTTCATCAGCTCCACCGCGTCGAGGGCCGAGCGGCCCTGCTCCGGCTGGGCCGCCGCGTGCGCCGTCTGGCCGCGGAAGCGGAACTTCAGGTTGTCGACCGCCAGGAAACTCCCCTTGCTGGCGCTGTTGAACCACCAGGGGTGCCAGGTGAGCGCGGCGTCGAGGTCGTCGAAGGCGCCGTCGCGGGCCATGAAGACCTTGCCGACGATCGTCTCCTCGGCGGGGCAGCCGTAATAGCGCACCGTCCCCGGCCGGCCGGTCTCGCGCAGCCAGGCTTGCAGCGCCAGCGCCGCAGCCAGGCCGGCGGTGCCGAGCAGGTTGTGTCCGCAGCCGTGCCCCGGCCCCTCGGCGACGATCGGGTCCTGCGTCGGCTGCGAACGCTGCGAGAGCCCCGGCAGCGCGTCGTACTCGCCCAGCAGGCCGATTATCGGCCGGCCCGCGCCCCACTCGGCCACGAACGCGGTCGGCAGCCCCCCGACATCGCGCGTGATCGCGAAGCCCTCCGCCGCCAGCGTCTCCGCCTGCAACGCGCAGGCCGCCTCCTCCCCCAGCGCCACCTCGGGCCGCGCCCAGATGGCGTCGGAGATCGCGGTGAACCGCTCCTGCCGCTCGTCGAGCCAGTCGGCCAACTCCTGCTTCGTCGGCACGGTCACCCCTCCCTTCAGCCCCCGGCCGCCGCCCCGCTGGCGACGCGACGCCACTATAGCACGCGGGCCGCGCCCCCCGGCACGCCCGACGGAGGCCTGCCCCGGCGGCTGTCGGCGCCGAACACCCGCCCGGCCCACGCTCGCCCCCCGCCCATCCGCTATACTTCCCGCCGGGGACCGGCCCCACCGCCCATCGCGCCGCCCGCTCCGACCGCGACAGGGAGGCCCGCCTGTGCTCACCGGCATCCTCGCCATCGGCGCCGCCCTCCTCGCCCTCGCGCTCGGCCTCGGGGGCGGGCGCTGGCTGCGCCTCTGCCGCGCGTTCGACCTGCGCGACGGCAACTGGTTGCTGATCACCGCGACCCAGGGCCTGCTGCTGCTGGCGCTCGTCGCGGGGGTCGATCAGCGGCCCCTCGCCCGCGCCCTCCTCCTCGCCACCCCGATGGCCCTCCTCCTCGGCCTGCTGGTCGCCGTCTCGCCCGGCGGCGAGCCGGACGGCCGCTGGTGGCAACTCTGGCGCTGGCGCTTTGCCCCGTCCCCGCCGAAACGCTAGCCCCCCCGGCCCCCGACGTTGGGGGGAAGGTGCGGGGGAGAGCCGGGCGTTCAAGGGGCACCCCACTGAGCCCGGTCTTCTCCCCAAGGTGGGGGCAAGCCTCGCCAGGACCCTCTGACACATACTTGCAGTTTCCCCTGGTAGGAGTATGAGACTCAATAGCAAGCGGTACGGGACCATTCGTTGGAATTGATGTACCCGACCGCACCCGCGATGAGGAGGTGGACTTCTCGTGGTGCGCACCTGGGTGCAAGCAAGAGTTGTCGGAGCTAGGCGGCCCGGCGCTGATAGGTGCGCTGGCGCGGGGGGCGGAGGGCCAGCGCCTCCTGCCAGCGCCCGCTTTTCACCCAGGTACCGCCCGCGCGCCCGGAGAGGACCAGATCATGCCCGCCTTTTGAGGCGCGCGGTGTGATCCGCTTGCAGCCGCTCTCGATGGTGCCGCTGCCGATCTGGAGGCCGCGCGCCCGGTACTCGCCGTAGCGCATGCGGTGCTGGTGGTTGGTGTAGTAGGTGAGGGCCTCCTGGCCCTGGCCGCGCTGCCGGTGCGCCGCGAAGGCCTTCAGCACCTTCCCCACGTCGCCTCCCCACAGGTCGTCCAGGCGGCGCTTGGCCCAGCGTTTGGCGAGCGGCGTCCCCTCGCCGTAGACGGCGTGGGCCACGGCCCAGACGTACTGGCTGGCGTGGTACCAGTCGACGATCTGGGTGGCGTCGGGGACGTGTTGCGCGACGAGTTCCCAGATCCAGTGCGCGCCGTCTGCGACCACGACGACCTCGGTGGCGGCCAGGGTCGCGCCGGGCGGCCTCGCACCACAGCTGCCGCCCGAAGGCGGCGGCCTCGGCCACGTCGCCGACGAAGGAAACCTCCTGCGCGCGGACTTCCAGCCGGTGCCGCTCGCGCGGGGGCGAGGTGGCAGTCGTAGACCGCGCCCAGCTTGTACTCGCGCCACCCGGCGTGGGTATGCACCAGCACCCCGTCCATGGAGAGGTAGAGCCGGGGCGGGGCCGCGACGGCCGCCGGCACGCGGCCCCGTCCCAGGCGGCGGCCACCGCCCGCTGCTCCGCCGCCTGGACGGCCCGAGCCGCTCGGTCGCCGCCCGCGCCAGGTTCGGGCAGACCGCACCGAGGCGGAAAGGGGCGCGGCCGCCTCCTCGAAGGAGGCGGCCGTGGCCCCCAGCAGCGCCAGCGCCTCGTCCAGCCCCGCGATCTGCTCCCCGCGCAGCCCAGCTGCCGGTCCAAGCCCGTGGCGACCGGGATTAGTAGGCCCGGCTGAGGGTGATGGGGCGAGAGGAGTGGCGACCTGGGCGGGGCGCTGCCGCGATACGCGGCGCAGGACGGGCGGCTCCGCCGGTGCCGCCGCCAGGACCCGAACACGCCCGCCAGCAAGTCGTTCCCCAGCCCGCGCGCCGCCGCCAGCGCCCGCCGCTCCACCTCCGCCAGCGTCCGCGGTGCGGGGCCCCGCCCAGCCGACGCCTGCGCCGCCGCCGCCATGCGCGGCCATCGCCGCCACGAACGCCTGCGCCGGGTCCGGTCCGAGCCTCCATGATAGCCCCTTCGGTACTCCAGCCGCTGCGACAACCCTCCACGCGAAGCCCCCGTGGTGACAACTCCCAGCGCACCGCGCACCCGCTGACTAGTTGTTTGAGGATTACTGTAGCTCTAGTTTCCGCATGGGCAAACGGGTCTGACGCCGTCCGCAGGAGATGCCGCAGTCTATCGCATCCTGACCCTCCTATGCCTGCTGGTGGTGGCGTGCCCGATCGGGACGAACCTGGGCTTGCTGCACCTGCTGTGGATGCTGGTGAGCGGGCGGCTGCTCGCCGCGCGCGGCGCGGTGGTCGGGGCTGAGCGTCGCGCGCGGCGACGCGGCGGGCCTGGGCGGCGCTGGGGCAGGGCGGCTGGAGCAGCGCGGCGTTGCTGACCGCTGGGCCGCGGTGCTGGAGGGGAAGGGCGCTGGCAATCGCGCGAAGGTTCACCGGCTTTTCTGGCGCCCGCGGCTCCGGGGCTGTCCGGACCACCCATTACCACGGCGCCGTGGGGAAAGCCCTCCCCGCCATCCCGCTGGGCCTCATCGCCCGCGTGGGCAGCGTCGGGGCCAGCCCTGATGGGCAAACGCCGGGGACCTTCGACGCACGCGCGCCTGCTCGTGGGCGCGTGCGGCGGTGCGCGCCCGACGACGCGCTGGTGCTGGACGGCATCGTCTACAGGGGCGATTACGTGGTGCGGCTCGCCAAGACTCGTACGATGCCACCCGCGGGCGGATCGTCCGCCCTTGCCCTGCAACCGCGGCCGCGCCATCGCCACCGTGCCCGACCGGGTCGAAGGCGCGAGGACGGCGTGCGCTCGAGCCCGACCTGGTGCTGCCGGAGGCGGCCGCCGCCAGTCCCACCGACCGTCGCACCCCCGCCACAGCCTTGCCGACCTCCCTGCCCGTGCCGCCGCAGCTGCGCCCCTTCGACCGCTGGCCCGTCGACTGCCGCTGGCGGCGAAGCAGATGCTCGGGGCCAGCCGCCACGTCCACGCGAGATGCCAGCGCCGGCCGGAACGACGCGGCGGCGACCGCGCCCGCCGTCCCCACCGGCTTCTGGGGACCGCCGGCCCCAGCCGACCCCCGGCCGGCTGCGGCGCCTCCTGGCGCGCAGCACGACCCGCGTCCGCGGCTTGGAAAAAGCGCCCTCACCGCCCACCTGCCGAAGGGCTTCTGCGCGACGGCAGTCGCCCGGTCGGCTCGAGCCACCTACGATCCCTTGACGTAGCGCGCCGAGCCTAGCCCCACATCCCAGCCCTCATCCCGCAATTGACCAGGCATTGCTTCTGCACAAGCTCACCGGCTGCAGAACAGTCGTCCTATGCGTGATTCGGAATGGAGGCAACGCGTCTGATCGCGATTACCTGAGGGCGACGACGATGCGACGACTCCTGCCACACGGCTTCCTCATCACCGCTGCCTGCTCGCGATAACGGCGATGGTGGGCGTCGCCGACGGGGCGGCGATGCCTGTCCCGTGATCCGGCAAATTAATGGATCTATCTCGATGGCGTCGGACGCGGCGCGGGCGCGCGTTTTCGGCGTGCGTTACCACCGCCCCCGCTGAACTGGTGCCGCCGCCGATGCTGCCGATGCGATTCGTCGCCACCTCGCGCGCGACCCCGACGGTCAGTTGCAGCAAGGGGCCTGATCGTGGCGCTCAACACGCCGGCGAGACCTCGGCTACCGCCGAGCGATCTCCGCCTGGGGCGGACGCCGTTCTTCTCCTATGTATGGCAATACCGCGAGGGTAACACACTCCACGCCGTCTCTGGGAGCGATCGGATCGCCGACGCGGACGCGTTCCTCGACCTCACCCTGACGCCCGCCTTCCTCCGCAGCCGCGCCCCCGCCCCGCCCCCGTTCAACGCCGGGCGACGGCCGATGCGCATGGTTGCGCCGCGCGACAGGAGCATGATGATGACCGGCACGTTGCGTCGCCGTCCCGCGCCGCGGACTTGGCTGCTCGCATTTACCTTTTGGCCCTGGTGTTCAGCCTCGCCTCCGCGCCTCCGCTCTGGCAGGGGAAATCGTTGATCTCTTTGGCGGTCAGGCCCGCGCCATGACCTGGAAGTACGGCACCTTCTCGGCCTATGGCTACAGCTACAGCGGGTTCGCGCAGGACAACACCCGACATCCGCGGCTACAACAACGGCGGTGGGTGGCATAGCCCAAACGTCGACCTGCTATATCGACGCCTACTCGCAGTATCGAGGAGACCGCCAACATCGGCGACGATGCCGGCGGCTCGTCGTACGCGACGACGCAGCACTACTGGTGGGATGGCGGCTCCTTCGAGCGCTCTGGCGGGTCGGCTCCGTTCGCCCGCTCGGAGCGCGTCTGCACAAACCCGCCAGGGCGCTCAACCTTCTCTCTGGGCGCGCGCGGCTGCTGAGGGCGCATACGCCTCCTCCGTGAGCGATGGTCTGGAGAGGCCGGATGTGCGCCCACTCCCGGCTGCACTCCAGATAGCCGGCCAGCGCAACTATAGCGACCACACCCTCCGTGCCTCCCTGCGTAAGTCCTATAGTTGTCGGGCCGGTCTTGGTGGGGTTTGCGTTGGGGCTGGTGGGGCACGCCAGGCGCCGTTTTGACAACGCCCGCGCCATTCCCTATACTGGCCCTGTTAGGCGAACGGAGCTGAGGGCCGCTGGTCCTCGGCTTTTGTCCGTTCTCACCGTGATGGCTCGCCGTTCGGCGCCTTCTGCGCGACGGCCCCGCGGCAGGCGCCGGACGTGCCGGCGCCGGTGCGTGCTGTAGTAGAGGAACACCGGCATGGTCGACCAGAAGCAAGGAGAGACCCTCCTGACCGCCGAAGGCAAGCAGGCCCTGGAGTCGCAACTCCCCGATCTGGTGGCACAGAAGCGCGCGAGATTACGGCGCGGCTGCAGGGGCCAAGACCTACGGCGACGCGGCCGACGGCGGCGAGTACCGCGAGGCGAAAGACGAGCTGGCCAACCTCGACCGCCGCATCCGCGAGATCGAGGACACGCTGCGCCACGCGAAGCTGGTCGACACCACCACCCGCGACGGCACCGTCCGCATCGGCTGCCGCGTCACCGTCCGCGAGGACGGCCAGGAGGGACCGAGGAGACCTGGACGATCGTCGTCGCCGCCGAAGCCAGCACCCGCAACCGCAAGATCTCCAACCAGTCCCCGATGGGCGCGGCCCTGATGGGCAAACGGGTCGGCGACCAGATCCGCGTCCACGCCCCCGCCGGCGACATCGTCTACACGATTACCGCGATCGAATGAGGGCTGCGGGTTGCAGGTTCAAGGTTGAAGGGTCCCTGCCGCCTGGGCTGCGCCCGCAACTCCGCCAGTCGGGCTCTCGGACAGGAACCTTGAACCTGCAACCTTGAACCTTCGACCCCGAAAAGGACGGCATGAGCGACGAGCAGCAGCTCCCCGAGCAGACCCGCGTCCGCCTGGAGAAGACCGCCCGGCTCCGCGAACTCGGCGTCGACCCCTACACCCCGCGCGCCGACCGCACCCACACCATCGCCGACCTGCTCGCCCGGTTCGACGCGCTGAGCGATCCGGGCGACGACGGCGACGGCGCGGTCGCCGGCCAGCCGATCGACGCCGAGGCCGGCCGGCCGATCACCGTCGTCGGGCGGCTGGAGCGGCGGGCGCATGGGCGCCAGCTTCGGCCACCTGCGCGACGGCACCGGCGCCCTCCAGCTCTACCTGCGCCGCGATCTCCTCGGCGACGAGCCCTACGCCCGCTTCAAGGCGCTGATCGACCTCAACGACTTCCTCCAGGCCGGCCGGCCGATGCGCACCGCACCGGCGAGCCGACCCTCGAGGTGACCGGGTACCGCCTGCTGACCAAGGCGCTCAACCCGCCCCCCGACAAGTGGCACGGCCTGACCGACACCGAGACCCGCTACCGCCGCCGTCGACCTGATGGTCAACGAGGAGGCGCGCGAGCGCTTCGTCACCCGCTCGCGGGTCGTCAGCGCGATGCGCCGCTTCCTCGACGCGCGCGGCTTCATCGAGGTCGAGACGCCGATCCTCCAGCCGCTCTACGGCGGCGCGGCGGCCCGGCCCTTCACCACCCACTACAACGCGCGCTCGACCAGACCTTCTACCTGCGCATCGCCGACGAACTCTACCTCAAGCGCCTGATAGTCGGCGGGCTGGAGCGCGTCTACGAGATCTCGAAGGATTTCCGCAACGAGGGGGTCGACGCGCGCCACAGCCCCGAGTTCACCATGATGGAGCTGTACGAGGCCTACGCCGACTACGAGGACATCATGCGCCTGGTCGAGGAGCTGATCCACGCGATCGCGCTCGAGGTCCGCGGCGAGCCGCGCCTGACCTACGCCGGCCGCGAGGTGGACCTGACCCCACCCTGGCGCCGCCTGCTGCTGCGCGACGCGCTGATCGAGTACAGCGGCCTCGACTTCGCCGAGCTGACCGAGCAGCCCGCGCTCTACGAGGCCGCCCGCGCCGTCGCCCGCGAGCAGGGCGCAGCTCGACATCGCGCCCGACACGGTCTGGCCGCGCCTGGTGGACGAGATTTTCAAGACGTTCGTTCGCCCCAACATCGTCCAGCCCACCTTCATCTACGAGTACCCCACCGCCCTCTCGCCGCTGGCGAAGCAGAAGCCGGGCGATCCCACCATCGTCGAGCGCTTCCAGCCGATCGTCGCGGGCGTTGAGCTCGGCAACGCCTACAGCGAGTTGAACGACCCGCAGGAGCAGCTCGCCCGCTTCCAGGAGCAGGCGAGAGATCGTCTCGCCGGTGACACGGAGGCGATGCCGATCGACGAGGATTACGTCAATGCCCTGCGCTACGGCATGCCCCCCACCGGCGGCCTCGGGATCGGCATCGACCGCCTGGTGATGCTCTTCACCGATCAGCACGCCATCCGCGACGTCATCCTCTTCCCCGCCCTCCGCAGCGAGCGGGACCGGGGGCCGGAACGGGGCGAGCCGGGACGCGAGGGTGGGGCGGAGCAGTAAACTGCCGACGCCGGCCGAACGGGGGATGCGCCACGGGAACGGGGCCGGCGTACAGGTTACCCTATACACCGATCTGCCGGTTGACGAGTGTGTGCGACGGCTGAGCGCGTCGGGCTGGGCGGGAGGGGCGAAACCGGATGGTGGCAGCCGGCCGCGACCGACCGTGATATGTTTCGCCGTATCGACGGGCACCGGTTCTGGCTCGCCACCCGTGACGTGCATCTCGCACCGGGGGCGTTCGCGTGCTCGCGGTGCGCTTCCACGGCACGCTGACGCCGCGCGGGCGAGGTACGCGGATCACGGGCGACGATGGCCGGCGGCCGGGTCGGCCGTTCCTGCTCCTCGGCATACTCGTCGGTGGGGCACTGCTGCTACAGCTCGCCGGCGTGTCGGTGGGCAACCCAGCGCGCGCCGCTGGGGAACGCCGCGCCGTCCGAGGTACTGCTCCGCACGGGACTCAGCGCGGTTGTGGTCTACGCGCTCCTTGCGGCGGTGCTCTTCGCGCTGGTGCGGGTGGTAGCGCGGCTGTCGCCGGAGCCTCCGAACGCGCGCTTTGTCGAGTTCCTCGCGCGGACGTTGGAGGCACGACCGCTCACCGAGTGACGCGCCCGTAGCGCCTGTGGGAGAGTCTTGTTCGCGATCCCGCGCCAGCAGTGCGCGCATCGCCACCGATCCGAAAGGAAGGCGTATGAACGAGGGGACGGAGCCTTCGGCCCGGGATGACGCGGAACTCTTGGATGAGTACGACTTCCGTGGCGGCGTGCGGGGCAAATATGCCAGCGCGTACGCGGCGGGGAGCAACATCATCGTCCTTGCGCCCGACGTGGCGGCGGTCTTTCCCGACTCCCAAGCGGTGAATGAGGCCCTGCGCGCCCTGATCAACATCGCCCGCCGCGCGGCGACAGACGCGTCCACCTGACTGCCCAGCTATCCAGAAGACTTCTCGGCACTTTCTGTGGCCCGCTTGGCAGGCTACACCTGACCGCGGTTAGCCTCATTCTGAATGCTGCGAGTGCGATTGCAGCCCTTCCCAATCCTTTCGAGGCCACGAACTGCCTTGCTTTATACGGCGCATATCGGCACGCACCTGGCGAGAAAACGTACCGCTGCCCGAATGACGGCACTCTGCGCCGTCTGCCATACCTGTGAGTCGCGAGGTCACCTACCCGCGGCGGAGTCGTTCGAGCGCATCAGTGGCAAAGAATCGCACGCGTTCAATCGGATCGCGCTGCGCCGCCTCCAGTGCCGGCACGGCGCGTCGATCCCCGAGATATCCCAGGGTAGCGGCTACGTCAATCCGCACCTGGGCGTCCTCATCCTGGAGGACCTGGAGGAGCGGGTCGATCACCTTTGTCGGCAGCATAGCGCCCGAGGGACCCGGCTGCCGCCCCACGCACCGCCGGTGATTGATCCGCAGAGCCGCCAGGAGCGGATCCAGGGCCTCCTCGGCCGGGACAAAGCCGAGCGCCCAGGCGGCATGACCGCGCTCTTGCGGCGTCGGCGAGCGGAGCATCGCGAGCAGGAGCGGGCGGACTTCCTCCGGGTGTGCTCCGAGGAGTTCGACGACCGTGTAGGCGAGTCCGTCATTGTCGTGGCCTTCGTGTTCGCCGCGGCTCAGGGCCTCGAAGAGTTGCGGCAAGGCGCGGACGCCCTCCAGGCGCGCGAGCGGGCTCGGCCGCCGCCTCCCGCACGAAGAAGTCGTCGTCCCGGAGCAGGCGGTAGAGTTCGGGGACATGCGACGTGCATCCGCGAGCGCGGCGAGGGCCGGTACGGCGTCCACGGCGCGGTCGATGTCGTCCACGACCGCCCGCAGGTCTGCCACCAGCCTATCCCAATCCTGCTCGGCCATGGCGATCGCGACCTTTCGCTACGATTGTTGAACGGTATCGGGATGCAACCCGCCGCCCGCCACTCCCCAAACCGCGAAGTATGGCGCGAACGGGAGGGACTGCGCCCCCGGATGCTATACTAGCCGGCGTACGTGCGGCACGACCCGGCGCCGGCGCGCGATCGCCGGCGCCACTGGGAGAGCGGCAGCGCCATGGACCAGGACATCATCAACCGCATCGCCTTCTTCTCCTGCCTGCTCGGCATCGTCGTCGGCTGGATCCTCCTGCGCTGGGCGCAGCGCCAACTCCTGGCGATGGCCGACGAGCGCCCCCGGCCGATGAAGCAGCGCGCCAAGCTCCTCGGGCGCCGCACCCACGCGCGCGCCCTGCTGCTCGGCGGCGCGGTCCTCTTCGGCCTCGGCATCATGGGGCTGTTCAACCTCTTCTTCCGACAGTTGTGAGGGTGGGTCGAAGGGCTGAAGGTCGAGGGTCGAACGTCTCCCGCTCTAGCGGCCATGCCTGCCAGTTGAGCCACAGGCGTCAGGCAGCAGGACGTCCGACGTTCGACCTTCGGACCCGCGACCCACCCTCGCGCACGCAAAAGGGATAACAACAGTGTCTGAACTGTTACTGGGCGCGCACATGTCGATCGCCGGGGGCTGGACAAGGCGGTCGGGCGCGCGGTCGGGGTCGGCTGCACCGCCCTCCAGGTCTTCACCAAGAACGCCAACCAATGGCGCGCCAAGCCCCTGGCGGAGGAGGACATCGCGCGCTTCAAGGCCGCGCTGGCCGCTTCGCCGCTCGCTCCCGGCGCGGTCGTCGCCCACGACTCCTACCTGATCAACCTCGGCTCGCCCGACCCGGCCAAGTGGCGGCAGTCGGTCGACGCCTTCACTGGACGAGCTGCGCCGCTGCGACCAGCTCGGCATCCCCTATTCCGTCACCCACCCCGGCGCGCACATGGGCTCGGGGGTGGAGGCGGGGCTGGCACAGGTGGCGGCGGGGCTGGCCGCCGCCCTCGCCCAGTCCGAGCGGACGACCGTGCTGCTGGAGACGACCGCCGGCCAGGGCACCTACCTCGGGGCCTGCTTCGAGCACCTCGGCCGGCTGCTCGACCTCTCACCCGCCCTGCTCGACGCGCGCCTCGGCGTCTGCTTCGACACCTGCCACGCCTTCGTCGCCGGCTACGACATCGGCACTGCGGGAGGTACGCGGCGACCTGGGACGCCTTCGACCGCGCGGTCGGCCTCGACCGCTTCAAGGTCATCCACGTCAACGACGCCAAGAAGCCGCTCGGCAGCCACGTCGACCGCCACGAGCACCTCGGCCAGGGCCAGATCGGGCGCGAGGGCTTCCGCCTGCTGATGAACGACCCGCGCCTCGCCGACCGCATCTTCCTGCTGGAGACCCCCAAGGGGGATGACTGCGCCGAGGACCGCGAGAACATGGCCTTCCTGCGCGGGCTGAGGGGTGACGAGGCATGAAAACTGAGGGCGAAGCGGGCGGAGGGGCCAGGCTCCAGCTTCGATTCCCAGGCCACCAAAGCGGGTCGCGGAATAGGTGCGCCGGTCGCGATTGTGCGAGGTCGGGGCGTTCGATTGAACGTCCCCGCCTTGCCCCGGCACAGGCGCAACTATTCCAGGAACCGCTCCGATGCAAACCAGGGGTCGTCATCGGTAGGGGGGTTTGCAACCATCTACTCCAACTATTTCTGTCCACCTGTCGTCCGACCGTTTCGCCTGCTGCCGCGCCGCTTGGAGCAGCGGACGGGCGTGGCGTGATCGGCGCGGCAGCAGGCGAAATGCGCGATCGCCGGGGTGCCGCCGGTTGCGGGCGCTTGACATGGGGCCTCCCCAGAGGCTACGGTGAGGGCAGAGAGCGTCGGTCGGCCTTCCACCGCCGAAAATGCGAATTAGTTGGAGCCAATGGTTTGACAGCGTTGCCTGCAACGTCGGTGGTAGGCCGACAGGGCGGGTTGCAAACCCACCCCTACCGACGCCCCAACCTGATCGTCTGACCCCACGCGAGGCAAGGAGCGCGATCGGATGCAATTCAAAGTGGTGTTGGAACCGAGCGATGATGGCGGCTTCACCATCTATGTCCCGTCGTTGCCCGGCTGCATCAGCGAAGGGGACACGGTGGAGGAAGCATTGGTCAACATCCGGGAGGCAATCGCCTTGTACCTCGAACCGACGGGGGATGACTGAGGCGCGGCAGTTGAACGCGAGGCGCCATTGCCCGCGCGCACCCAATCCTCAGCGGTCCATATCGCCCAGGCGCGTGGGGCGGTTCTCCCTCGCCCAGGATTGGGCGAGGGGGGAGGACCTGGGCAGGCGGCGGGGGTGCAGGCGTACCCCCTCAGCCCTCGTCGTAGTACAGCAGCTCGCTGTCGGCGTCCACCAGTTCGATCGGCAGGTGCGACTCCTCGACGAAGCGGACGATCGTCGCCAGCACCTCCTGCGCGCGCCGGGCGTCGCTGGCCGCGTAGGCCACCAGCACCTCGGCGGTCTGCCACTTGTCCTGCCCGCCGGTCTCCGCCACCGAGACGCTGAACCGCTCGCGCAGCCGCTGCTGCAACGAGCGCACCGCCTGGCGCTTGTCCTTCAGCGACTGGCTCGCCGGGAGGTGCAGCCTGAGCAGGCAGGCGCCGACGATCGCGGGCATCGTTCCCCTCGGTCGAAGGTCGAACGTCTGAACGTCGAACGTCCCTCGTTTCCCCCACTATGCCCGTCAATCGGGCAGTCGATCCTGTCGCGGGGGACGTTCGACGTTCAGACGTTCGACCTTCGACCCTCCCGCCGCCGCCGTGCCGCCTCGCCCTCGTCGGGCGCGGCGGGCGGCTCGTTGAAGTCGAGGATGCTGGCGAGGAGCTGCTCGCGCTCGCCGCGGTCGCGCTCCATCAGCAGCTCCATCTTCTTGACGCGATAGAGGATGTCCTCCGTCAGGCGGCGCACGCTGGCGATCAGGTCGGCCACCAGGCCGATCAGCCCGATCAGCATACCGAGGATCATCAGCACGCTGCCGGCGATGATCGAGGGCAGGTAGCTCGCCAGCGACTGGCCCAGCAGCTTCAAGGCGAGGACCCGCAGCAGCAGCAGCACTCCGACCAGGAAGAGCGCCGCGCCGGCCAGGAAGAAGAACTTGAGGGGCTCGTACATCGCGTAGATGCGGACGATCGTCGCGCCCTGCTTCTTGATGTAGTCATAGGTGCCGCGCATCAGCCGCGAGGGGCGCGTCACCGCGTTGGTCGTCACCGCGATCGACTCGATCACCAGGTTCTTCTTGCCCGCCTGGATGATCGTCTCCAACGTGTAGGAGTGGCGCGTGACGACGTTCATCCGCAGCGCCGCCTCGCGCGAGTAGGCCCGGAAGCCGCTCGGCGCGTCCGGCACCGTCGTCCCCGAGCCCTTGCGCACCACCCACGAGCCGAGCTTCTGGAGCGCCTTCTTGCTCGGCGAGAAGTGGGCGATCCGGTCGGTCTGGCGGTCACCGATCGTGATGTCCGCGCGCCCGGCCAGGATCGGCGCGACCAGGCGCGGGATCTCCTGCTGCGGGTACTGGTTGTCGCCGTCGGTGTTGACGATGATGTCGGCGCCCAGGCGCAGGCAGGCGTCGATCCCGTTCTGGAACGCCTCCGCCAGCCCCTTGTTGCCGACGTGGCGCACGACGTGATCGACCCCGAGCCGCCGCGCTACCTCGACCGTCCCATCGGTGCTGCCGTCGTCGATGATCAGGATCTCGATCTCGGCGATGCCGGGGATCGCGCGCAGGATCGTCGCCAGGGTGGCTGGCAGGGTCTCCGCCTCGTTCAAGCACGGAATCTGCACGATCAGCTTCATCCCGCCCCCCGCGCCCGCCGCCCCGCCGCGCCCGCCGGCGGCCGAAAGGTCAGCAACTGCACGCCGCCCCCATCCCCCGCACGATCGCCCCCCTCACCCGGCGCGCCGTCGCGCGAAGCTATACCCGAGCGCGGGCGGCGCGTCAACCCGCCGCCCCCCCAACTCCATCGGGAGCGCGCCACGCCGGCCCCCCAGCTTTACGGATAGGCAACCGCTTGGCCCCGACCCTGCTCCACCCAAAGTTGGGGGGCCGGGAGGGCGCTCTCCACGCCTACCCACCAAACGTCCGCCGCGCGCCACGGTTGCAAGCGGCGCGGGCACGGCGACGCCCCGGCCGCCCCACCGCCTCGGATCGAGGTCTCCGTGGGGCGCCGCCGGGGCGACACCAATCGCACGCTCTACCTATGACCGCTACCCTTCGTCAGTCCGCAATCCCCAGCCCCCTACCGCCGCGCTGTGCGCCCCTGCGGGACGCCGGTCAGGATCGGCAGCGCCTGGTGCCCGACGATGAACCGCTCGGTGTCGGCGTCGTGGTCGGACTCGATGATCCGGTCGCCGTTCGGGTTGCGGCCGGGGAGGCCGCCGATCGAGGCGATCAACTCCGGCGTGACCGGCTCGTCGATCCCGGCCAGCTTGTTGACCTCCTCGATCAGCGTCGGCAGGATCTCGGCCTCGGCGCAGGTGCGGACGATCTCCCCCTTCGAGAAGATCACCCCCTTGCCGCGCCCGCCCGCCACGCCGATGTCGGCGTCCTTCGACTCGCCCGGCCCGTTGACCACGCAGCCCATCACCGCGACCTTGAGCGGCGTCCGCACCCGCTCGAGGTACTTCTCGACCCGCTCCGCCAGGGCGATCAGGTCGATCTCCACCCGCCCGCAGGTCGGGCAGGCGACCATCGTCGCGCCGCGCTGCCGCAGGTTGAGGCTCTTGAGGATCTCGAAGCCGGTGTAGACCTCCTCGACCGGGTCGCCGGCCAGCGAGACGCGGATCGTGTCGCCGATCCCCTGCGCCAGCAGCGTCCCCAGGCCGACCGCCGAGCGGATCGACCCCGCCTTCGGCGTGCCGGACTCGGTCACGCCCAGGTGCAGCGGGTAGTCGACGCGCGTCGCCATCCGCGTGTAGGCCTCGATCATCGTCGGCACGTCGAACGCCTTGAGCGAGATCTTGATATTCGGGTAGTCCATCGCCTCCAGGATGGCGATGTGCTTCAGGGCGCCGCGCACCATCTGCTCGGCGATCAACTCGGTCATGTTCGAGACCGTCCGGGTGATCTCGTCCGACTCCTCCCGGCTGATCTTGGGGATCGAGCCGAAGTTGACGCCGATGCGGATCGGCACGTCGCGCTCCTTGGCCTTGGCGACGACCTGGCGGACGTACTCCTCCTTCTCGATGTTGCCCGGGTTGAGGCGCAGCGCGTGGATGCCGCCGTCGAGCGCGGCGAGCGCGAGGCGGTAGTCGAAGTGGATGTCGGCGACCAGCGGCACCGGCGTCTGTCGCACCAGCTCCGGCACCGCCGCGGCGGCCTGCCGGTCCGGCACGGCCACGCGCACGATGTCGACGCCCGCGTCGACCAGGCGGGCGATCTGCTCCAGGGTCGCCTTGACATCGGCGGTGTCGGTCGTCGTCATCGACTGCACGCTGATCGGGGCGTTCCCCCCGATCAGCACATCGCCGATCCGCAACTGACGGGACTTGCGACGGGGCGGTAGCATGTTCTCTCCTGGGTCGAAGGTCTGAAGGTCGAAGGTCGAAGGTCGGCGGTCTGGTCGAAGCGGGCAACGGCTCCTTGACGTTCGACCTTCAGACCTTCGACCTTCGACCCCGCTACGGGATCAGCGACTCGCCGCGGACGAGGCGCACGATGTCGAAATAGCCGATCACGAACATCAGCCCCAGCAGCAGGACCAGCCCGACGAAGTGGACCAGCCCCTCGCGCTCGGGCGCGACCTTGCGCCCGCCGCGCAGCATCTCCAAGACGACGAAGACCAGCCGCCCGCCGTCGAGCGCCGGCAGCGGCAGCAGATTCAGCAGGAAGAGGTTGAGCGACAGCAGCGCGGCCAGGTTGCCGAGCGTGGCCCACAGCGGCAGCGCGCTGCGCTCCACGATCTCGCCCGTCACCTGCCCCATCCCGATCGGCCCGACGACCCCGCCGAGGTCGCCCCGCCCGCTGACCATCTGCCACAGCCCGGTGGTCATCGCCCCGAAGGTCTCCCAGGTCGTCCGCAGCCCCTGGAGCGGCGCCTCCCAGATCGGGATCGGGCGGTAGACCGCGCGCGGCGCGAGTCCGACGCCGACGCGCCCCTGCCCCTCCGGCACCACCGTCCGCGGCACGACCGTGGTGGGGATCCGTTCCCCGTTGCGCTCGATCGTCACCGGCAGCTCGCGCCCGGCGTAGGTCTCGGTCGACCGCTGCAGCACCGCCGTATCGGTCACCGGCTCCCCGGCGACGGCGGCGATCCGGTCGCCCGGCTGCCAGCCGGCGGCGGCGGCCGGCGAGTTCGGCACCACCTCCTCGATGTAGACCTCGAAGCCCTCCTGCCGGCCCTGCCCGAGCGCGATCGCGGTGAAGATGAGGACCGTCAGCAGCAGGTTCATCACCACGCCGGCCACCAGCACGAACGCCCGCTGCAAGGGGGTCTTGCTGACGAACGAGTCCGGGCCGTAGGCCGCGCCGCCGTCGGGGCGCAGGTCATCCTGCCCGTACATCCTGACGAAGCCGCCGAACGGGATCCAGTTGAGCGAGTAGATCACGCCGCTCTTCGCCTTGTAACCGAACAGGCGCGGCGGCAGCCCCATGCCGAACTCCTCGACCCGGATGCCGACGATCCGCGCCGCGAAGAAATGGCCGAGTTCGTGGACCAGGATCAGGACGCCGAGGATGGGGACGATCCAGAGCGCGTTGAGGAAACCACTGGACATACTGTTACTCTTCTCTTCGGCACCAACCCACGCCGGCGCCCGGCGCATGGCGCATGCCCACTAGCAAAAGTATAGCATACGCCCCCCCTCCTAACGCCCGGCCCCGGCTGCCCGTTTCGCGGGGCGCGGGGCACCGGCCGCGGTCGTGCTTGCGGTCGCGCGAGCCCCGCACCGCGCCTAAACTAGAGCGCGGGCGGGATCCGATGGATCCGATCGGAACTGGGGCTAATGCGGTACCGACCCACGATCTCGATGGATCCGGCGCGATCGGGGCTCCGGCCGCGCGGTACCGACCCACGAGCAACCATGGCGCGGCGCTTGCGCTTTGGTTTAGTCCGCCGATCACGGACGGCCGCACCGCGCGCGGCGCGTCGCGTATGGTCGGACACGAAGCGGGCGGGACAGGCGCGGCCGGTACGAGAGGACGGCGGCCGCCGATCGAACGGACCGTACGGACCGGCGGGGCGCGTCGCGATGGTGGGCACGAAGCGGGCGGTGATCGCGGTAGGCGGCGAGGGGGTGCGCGGATGCACGGCCAGCCAGCGACAGGCGCGGCTCCCGGCGATCGAGCCGTACGACAGCGGCATGCTCGACGTGGGCGACGGGCAACAGGTGCTATTGGGAGTGCTGCGGCAACCCCGAGGGCAAGCCCGCGCTCTACCTCCACGGCGGACCCGGTTCGGGCGCGTCGCCGGGCCAGCGCCGCTTCTTCGACCCGCACGCCTACCGCGCCGTGCTGTTCGATCAGCGCGGGTCCGGGCGCAGCCGCGCTGGCGAGCGCGCCCGAGGCCGATCTGCGCGCCAACACCACCGCCCATCTGATCGCCGACATCGAGGCGCTGCGCCGGCTCCACGGGGTCGAGCGCTGGACGATCCTGGGGCTCTCCTGGGGCACCACCCTCGGCCTGGCCTACGCCCAGGCCCACCCCCGGCGGGTCGACGCCCTGGTGCTGGGGCTGGTGACGAACACGTCCCGCCGCGAGGTCGAGTGGATCACCCGCGACGTCGGGCGCATCTTCCCCCAGGAGTGGGACCGCTTCGCCGCGGCCGTGCCCGAGCGGCTGCGGCATCTGCCGCTGGTCGACGCCTACGCCACGCTGCTGGCCGACCCCGACCCCGCCGTCCGGGACCACGCGGCGCGGAGTGGTGCGCCTGGGAAGACGCGCACGTCTCCCTCACGGCCACCAGCCGAACCCGCGCTCGGAGTTCCGCCTGCGGTTCGCGCGCCTGGTCACGCACTACTGGCGGCACGCCGCCTTCCTCGCGGAGGACCAACTGGACGGCATCCCCGGCGTGCTGATCCACGGCCGCGACGTCAGCAGCCCTGGAGATGGCGCCTGTCCCGGCGGTGGGCCACCAGCCGGATCTCGACGACGCCGGCCACGCGGCGGCGACACCCGCGCCATCGTCGGTGCCCTGAACGACCGCAGCCCAAGCTGGAGATCAGGTCGCGCCGGCTGATGGGGCCCTCGGGCGCCGCGGGTTCGGGCGCGGTCGGCCCCATCGATCGGCGGATCGGGACAGCCCGGGCCAGGGCCTGGTCGATTCCGGTATCGCGCTCCGCGTGGACGGCTTCCAGGTCCTCGCGGATGTGGCCATAGACGCGGCAGGATTTCACTCGGCGTGGCGCATGGCGGCGGAGCGGATCACCCTGCTTCCATCCGCACAATCCGCGTCGCTGGGGAACCGCGCTATGGAACGCCGCACCCTGTCAACGATTATGCCGTAATAGCGCATAACGTGAGGGCAATACGCCCATCTCACCGCCGACGCATAACTGGTCGTGGCGGGCCAGGAGGCGCCGAACAGCCGTCCGCGACCGCGACCACCCCAGCAGCGCTACCGGGACTACAGGCACGTCCTCCAGGCGCTCTGGCGCCATGACGCTCGAACGGCTGGGATACATCCGGCGTGGTTCACCATCATCGCCGTGTTGATGGGCTTGCTCGTCCTGCTCACACTGCCGGGTGCGCAGCGGGGGCCACTCGGGCCGATGATGGGGCTGCTGGTCCTCGCGTACGTGGTCCTGGGCAGCGCGACGATGCTGACACCGGCTGCTGGGAGTGGTGCTCGGCCTCGGCGGGTTCGGATCGCTCGGGCGCTGTGGAGGGGCGGCGCGGGTGATCGCCGCGCGGGGCGCGAGCGAAGGGGAGCAGGACGACGGCTAGGCTGTGGCGCCGCGAGCAGGCTGCTGGGCGCAGCCCGGTTGCCCCGACCGCCACCGGCGTGCCCGCGCCCACACCGCGCCGCCAACGCACGACCGTCGTCTTCTCCGCGGGGGACTGCCTCTGGGCTGGGGAGGCCAAAGCCTGGGACGACGAGAACGCGAACGGCCTGTGGGACGCCGAATCGCCGCTCGCGGGGGTGGTCGTGGCAGCCGGCGTGGGCGGCTCCTTCGGGGGCGCAACCCGAGGAGCGATGCGAGCGGCAGGGTCGCCCTGGGCCCGACCGGTGCACGACGCCCGAGGTGGACCGGCTATCGCCCGTGCGGCAAGCATCCGCGTGGCGCGGATCGAGGGCCGCACCTGTTCGGCTTCGCTCGCGAACGCTGGTGATCCTCCGGCTCCCTCGCCCGCCGGTCGAAACCGCGAACAGCCCCGAGAAAGTTCCCTCGATTAGATTGACCCGCCACCTGAGGGCGGATCGCCTTGACGCGTAAGGCTCACCTTACCTATACTGGGCGCATGACCGCGATGACCGACCCGCCCCAACTCGACGTCTTCCAGGCCATCGCCGACCCGACCCGGCGCCGGCTGCTCGGGCTGGTCGCCGAGGGGACCGCTCGGTCGCCAGCCTGGCCGCCGCCTTCCCGATGACCCGCCCCGCCATCTCCCAGCACCTGCGCGTCCTGCGCCGGGCCGGCCTGGTGACCGAGCGGAAAGTCGGGCGGGAGCGGCACTACCGCCTGCGCGCCGCGCCCTGCGCGAGGTCAGCGCCTGGGTCGGCCAGTACGAGCAGTTCTGGCGCGACCGGCTCGACCGCCTCGGCGACCACCTCGACACGATGCCGTGAGGATCGGGAATTGCGGTGCGCTCCGTGGGGTTGTCGGTCGCGGGCCGGGCGTCGCGGGCTGATCGCCCGGCGCCCTCGGCCGGCGGGCCACGACGCAACACCGAACCGTGAACCCTCAACCGCCAACCGCCAGGAAGGGGCCACCGCCATGACGCAGTTCTTCCGCATCCAGGTCGACGAGGCCGCGCTGACCGACGCGCTCTTCGACTTCGTGACTGACCCGCGCTCGTCGCGCAACGACCGCCCGGTCGTGCGCGAGCTGAACGATGTCGCGCCCGAGATCATCGAGGTCTGCGAGAGCATGATCCTCGACGGCGTCGATGAGCGGCACTACGTCGCCGACTACGTCCACGCCGTCGTCAACCGGCAGTAGGGGCGGACAGGCGCGCTTCGCGCGGCTGCCGGCCCGATGGCGCGGCCCCGGCTCGTGGAGCCGGGGCCGCGCCGTGTCGCGCACTGTCCGCGGGGGTGGCGGGCTACTCCGCGCACCGCCGCCGCCGCAGGCCGCCGATCGCGACGACCGTCGCGCCGCCGGCGCCCAGCCCGAACGCGATGAAGAGGAGGGTCAGCCCTTCGGCCTCCCCCGACCCCGGCGCGCCCGGCGCCGCGGGGCCGTAGCCGGTGTTCGGCAGGCCCGGCATGATCATCGTCGGGGTGGGGCTCGACTGGCGGGTCGGCGTGCGCGTCGCCCCGGCCGTCGCGGTCGGCGCCGGGGTGCGCGTCGGCGTGGGCGTCGCCTCGTCGCCGCCCGCGATGCTCGCCGGCAGCGCCCGGTAGACCGTCCGCAGTTGCGCCGCGCAGGAGATGTCGGGCGCCCTGGATGGGTCGGCGATCAGGCGCAGGATGATCGCGCGGCCGCAGGTCTGGACCGGATCGCCGCCGGTGATCGCGCTGTGGCCCGCCCCCGGCAGCGTCACGCTGGTGGCGTTGCTCAGCGTCTGCTTGGCGAGGTCGGCGTAGGACGGCGGCGTGATCGGGTCGAACTGGCCGCTGATCAGCACCGTCGGCCGGTCGCTCGTCGCCGGCACGTCGCCCTTCGGGTCGGCGCCGCGCGACGGCCAGGTGCTGCAGATGGTGTAGTAATCCTTCACCTGCGGCTCCAGCGCGGCGCGGACCTCGGGCAGGATCCCCTGGTCCGCCGCCAGCGCCCGCTCCAGCCGCTCCTGCGACGCGTTCTTGCTGCAGACGATCGAGAAGTGCATCCCCAGGGCGATGCCGTCGCCGCCGTCCTGGAGGATCAGCGGGAGCAGGTTCTGCAGCCAGACGGTGTCGCCGCGCGCCGTGCGCGTGATCATGTCGGGCAGGAAGGGCGCCAGCGTCGTGGCGTAGAAGAACTGGAAGAGGACGGCGGTGAAGTCGGTGCCGGTGAGCGGGACCTCGACCGTCCGGCCCGAGGCCGGGTCCTTGAGGGGGATCAGGACCGGCGTGGCGTTGAGGCGGGCGACCGCCCGCTGGAACGCCGCCCGCAGGTCCGGGTTGGCGGCGTTGCAGGCGGCGTTGGCCGCGCAGTCGCGGAAGAGCTCGTTCAGCGCCCGGTCGAAGCTCTGCGGCGGCTCGAAGAACCAGGAGATCTGGATCGGCACGATCGAGACCAGCCCGTTGGTGCGGACGGTCTGCGGGAAGTCCCGCGCCACCGCCAGGCCCAGCTCCGTCCCGTAGGAGGCGCCGACGATGTTGATCCGCTCGTAGCCGAGCACCCGGCGGATGTCGTTGACGTCGGCGGCGTTCTCGGTCGTCGTGTACCCGGTCAGGTCGATCCCCTGGCCGACCAGGCGGTCGCGGCAGCGGTTGATCGCCATCACGAACTGGCTCTCCTGGAACGCCCGCAGGAGCGGCAACTGGCTCAGGCTCGTCGCGCCCAGCTCGGTGCAGGCCAGCGAGGGCTGGGCGTCGCCGATGCCGCGCTGGTCGAAGAAGACGACGTCGTTATTGGCGAGCACCTGGCGGTAGAAGGCGTTCTCCGGGTTCAGCAGGTTGGCGAAGACCTGCCCGCTCTGCCTGGGGCCGCCGGCCAGCAGGACGATCGGCTCGGCGGCCGGGGTCGGGCTCAGCGACTTGTAGACCGCGACCGGCAGGCGGATCGTCTTCCCGTTGTTCGCGCCGCGCCGCTCGGGCACGATCGCGAAGCCGCAGGTGACGTTGGCCCCCTCCTGGACCCCGTCCGCTAGTTCGTAGACGCACGGCCCCGCCTCGAAGCGCGGCACGCCGGTCGTCACCGGCGTCGGCGCGGCGGCCGCCGGGCGCGGGGCGGCCGCCGCCGCGGGCGCCGCCACGAACACCACGCCGCAGATCATGCTCAGCGCCAGCAGCGCGCTCACCACGCCGCGCGCCCACGTCTGGCCCACTATCATCCTCACATCCGTGATCCCTCGCTCCGCCCCTCCCGGCGCGCCGCCGGGAGCCCCCTTCAGACACCGGGACCGCACTGGGGCGTCCGGCGGCGCCCGCGTCGATACCCCCTCCCCGTGCGGAACCGGGCGGGCGCGGCGGTCGTGGCGTGCGCGAAGAGGCCCCGTCATGGTCGCGCGCGTCCCTCAGCGTGGTAGCCCGGAGCGACGGCCGGGGTGCGGCCTGTGCGATGCGTTCACCGTGGTCCGCGCGCAGCCTAGCATACGCGTGCCGATTTGTATAGCGGCCTGGGTGTCGTTTGCGCGTGGTCGCGCGCGCGCAAAGCCGGCCGGGCAGGAGCCCGGCCGGCGCCCCGCTCGCCGCCGCGAAGCCGGCGTGGATCGGCGCGAGGGGCGGGGGCGGGGGACCGCGCCCCCCCCCCCCTGATCGGTGCGTCGTGCTCCCGGCCGCTCGGGGCTACCCGCGCCTAGGGGGGTCCCAGCCCTCGGGCTCGCTGGCTATCCCCGGCGGGACCTGCGCCTCGCGCCCCTCGTCCTGCTCGGCATACCCCTCGACGGCCCGCAGCCCCGGGTCAGTGGAGTCCGGCGCGACCAGGGGCGCGCCGCACTCGGCGCAGGCCGTCACCCCGGGCGGGTTCGTCGTCCCGCACCTGCCGCAGACGGTGATGTTCGGGTTGCCGCTCATCGTCGCGCCTCCTCCCACGAGACCGCCCCGGTCCGCTCGCCCTGCCTCTCGATGGCGATCCGGGGCGCAAGAATGGGGCCACATCCTCCCACGGGCCGCAGCGCCCCCGCGCGCGGCGGCGCCGGAGCGCCGGGGCGCTGCGCCCTACGGGATCGCCGCCCCGTGCTCCGCCCGCAGCCAGGCCACGAAGACGTCGGGCACGGCCATGGTGGAGAGGCGGCCCTGCCGGACCAGCGCGAAGTCGGCGAACCGGCCGCTCGCCTTGACCGCCTTGAGCGTCACCGGCCGGTCGAACATCCCCCGGTAGCGCACGTCGACCACCCAACTCCGCTCCTCGCGCGGGTCCGGCCGCGCCGCCGAGGTGATCTCGCCCACCCCGACGATCGCCGCCTCGCCGCCGCTGTGGTAGATCAGCAGGATGTCGCCCGGCCGCATCGCCCGGATCACCCCGACCGCCTGGGCGTTCCGCACCCCGTCCCAGACCGTCTCCCCCTCGCGCGCCAGGTCGGCGATCGCGTAGACGCCCGGCTCGGTCTTCGCCAGGAAATAGGCCATGCCCCCCACCCGGAAGTACGAAGTACGAAGTACGGAGTACGCGCGGTCGTCGCGCGCCACCCCTGTCCTCGCCCCCCGTCAATTCGTCCTTCGTCCTTCGTACTTCGTCGTTTCCTCGAGCCGATCGACGTAGCCCGCCAGGATGTCGAACGCGGCCTGCACCGGGGCCGGGTCGCGCAGATCGACGCCAGCGGCGCGCAGCGCGTCGATCGGGAAGGCCGCGTCGCCGGTCTTGAGGAACTCGACGTAGCGCCGCGCGGCCGGCTCGCCCTCCTCGCGCACCCGGCGGGCCAGCGCGGCGGCGCCGGCGATGCCGGTCGCGTACTGGAAGACGTAGAAGTTGGCGAAGAGGTGCGGGAAGCGCGCCCAGGTGATGCCCATCCGCTCCTCGTCGATCGCCACCTCGTCGCCGTAGCCCTGCCGGTAGAGGTCCGCCAGCAGCCGCGTCATCCCCGCGGCGGAGAGGGCCTCGCCGCGCTCGATCCGCTCGTGGCAGTCCAGCTCGAAGCGCGCCAGGATCGGCATGGTGAAGAGGTAGCGCAGGTGGTTGCCCATCCGCTCCTCGACGATCGCGGTCACGAAGGCCGGGTCGTCGTGGCGCTCCAGCAGGTGCGCGCCCAGCAGCGCCTGGTGCATGTTCGACGCCGCCTCCGCCACGAACATGCCGTAGCGCGAGTAGACGAACGGCTGCGCCTGCCAGGTGTAGTAGGAGTGCAGCGAGTGGCCGAGTTCGTGCGCCAGTGTGCTGACGCTCGGCAGATCGTCCTGGTAGCTCATGCTGATGAACGGGTGCGTGCCGCGGGTGCCGGCGCTGAACGCCCCGCCCCCCTTGCCGATGTTGGCCCAGCCGTCCACCCAGCGGTCGGCGATCCCGCGCCGGACGATGCCGACGTACTCCTCCCCGAGCGGGGCCAGCGACTCGGCGATCATCTCGACCCCCCGCTCGAAGGGGATCCGCGGCTCGGCGGTCGAGAGGGGCGCGGTCAGGTCCCAGCCGTGCAGCCGGTCGAGCCCGAGGATGCGGCGGCGGACGGCGAAGTAACGGTGCCAGGTCGGGAAGTTCCGCCAGACCGTGTCGAGCAGGTTGTGGAAGACCGCGGTCGGGATCGCGTTGGGCGCCAGCGCCGCCTCCAGCGACGAGTCGTAGCGCCGCGCCCGCGCGTAGAAGACGTCGCGCTTGACCCCGCCGCCCAGCGCCGCCGCGAAGGTGTGCCGCAGCCCCAGGTAGGCGTCGGCGGACCGCTCCCAGGCGGCCCGGCGCACGGCCCGGTCGGGGCTGCGCAGGAAGCGCCCCAGGTTGCCCTGCCCCAGCTCGACCTCGCGCCCCTCCTCGTCGGTGATCCGCCCGAGCGCCAGGTCGGCGTTCTCCAGCGCGCCGCGGATCGTCCCCGGCGTGCCGGTCACGTCGCTCGCCGCGGCCAGGGTCTCCTCGACCTCTGCCGAGCGGACGTGGCCGCGCAGCCGCCCGAGTTGCGCGAAGTAGTGGCGGTAGACCGCGAGGTCCGGGCTCTCGGCGAGGTAGGCGTCGAGCGTCGCGGGGTCGAGCGCCAGGATCTCGGGCTGGTAGAACGAGGCCGCGGCGCCCGCCCGCGCCCGCAGCCCGGTCGCGCGGTCGGCCAGCGCGGCGTAGGTCGCGTTGGTGGCGTCCTCCGACCGCCGCAGGGAGGCGTAGACCCCGAGCTTCGCCACCGCCGCCAGGATCTCGTCGCGCCGCTGCAGCCCCGCCAGCAGCGTCGCCGCCGACTCGCCGAGCCGCCCGCGGAACTGCTCCAGCTCCCCCAGCCGCCCGGCGACCGCCGCGTACTCCGCCTCCCACGCCGCGTCGTCCGGGTAGACGCTCTCGATGTCCCACCGCCGCTCGACCGGCAACTCGCTCCGCCGCGGCAGCGCCGCCGTCCCCGCACTCATGATCGGTGCCTCCTCCAAGCCTTCAAGGGACGGATCAACCACGGAGGCACAGAGACCACAAAGGACACAAAGAAGATTCATCGATCGGCTGAAACATCGCCCCTTGATCTCCGAACCGCCGAGCCCCCTCTGTGTCCTTTGCGATCTTGGTGTCTCCGTGGTTGATCCGTCAGCCCTCTTTCCACGTCTTGCGCAGCACGCGCAGCCAGTTCTCGTGGGCCAGCTTGCGCAGCGCCGCGTCGTCGTAGCCGCGCTCGCGCAGGGCGGCTAGCAGCTTCGGCAGGCCGGCCACGTCGCCGATCGCGCGCGGGACCGTCGCCCCGTCGAAGTCGGAGCCGAGGCCGACGCGGTCGATCCCCAGCCGCTCGACCAGGTAGTCGAGGTGCTCGACCATCCGGGCGATCGGCGTGTCGGCGTCGTTCTTGCCATCCTCGCGCAGGAAGCCGACCGCGAAGTTCAGCCCGACCATGCCGTCCGAGTCCCGGATCGCGTCGAGCTGCTTGTCAGTCAGGTTGCGCGGCGTCGGGGTGAGCGCGTGCGCGTTCGAGTGCGTCGCCACCAGCGGCGCATCGGAGAGCGCCGCCACGTCCCAGAAGCCGCGCTCGTTGAGGTGCGAGAGGTCGAGCATGATCCCCAGGCGGTTGCAGGCGCGCACCAGCCCCTTGCCGGCGTCGGTCAGGCCGGGGCCGATGTCAGGTGAATGGGGGAAGAGGAACGGCACGCCGGTCGCGAAGGCGTTGGCGCGGCTCCAGACCGGGCCGAGCGAGCGCAGCCCCGCCCGGTAGAAGACCTCCAGCGCGTCGAGGCCGGGGTTGATCGCCTCCGCCCCCTCGAAGTGCAGGATCGCCGCCAGGGTCCCGTCGCGCAGGCAGGCGGCCAGTTCGTCCGCCGCGCGCACCACCCGGACCTGCCCGGCCGACGCCGCCTCGAGCCGGAAGAGGAGGGCGCTCATGCCGAGCGCCGTCCGCTGCGCGTAGCCGAGTTCGAGCGGCGCCGGCAGCGGCATCTTCGCCGGGTCGTCGGTCAGCACGTACTCCGGGCTGAGCGGCGACGCCGGAGGCTGCGGGCCGTCCGGGTCGGCCGGGACGAAGACCGCGAAGAACCCGCCGCCGAACCCGCCCTCGCGGGCGCGCGGCAGATCGATGTGCCCCCGCTCGCCCCGCTCGAAGAAGTCGCGCCCGCCCCCCCGCCGCGGCAGGTAGAGATCGAGCAGCGTGTCATTGTGGCCGTCGAAGACCGGGATCGTCGCGGTCGCGCCCATCCTCCCCCCTCTCGCCAAGTCGCTCGTCGGTCGCGCCCGGCGATTGCCCGCCCCGGCCCGCGACCCCTCCCCGCAGCGTCGCGGCATTGTAACGCAGCCATCCCGGCCGCGCCCGGCGGCGGTCGGGGGTAAACAAGGGAGCACGGGCGGCTGAAGCCGCGGCTGGGGGCCTGCGGGCCACGAAGCCCGGCCGAGCCGGGCTGGAATCCAGATAGCGCACCGCGCCAACAGGCGCCGCGCAACCACCGGCACGGGGCCGGCGTTTCCCAGATGGTGCGCCCGGTGGCGAAACTTGCCGCGGCGTGCCTCCACCCCTTATGATCTACCGCTGTGCGCGGCGTGTCCGGGGGGCGTCCCGACGGGCCGCGCCGACGCTTGCCAGCCCTGGCGTTCGTGGTCGCTGCGTTCGTCGTTGTGAGTAGACGGGAGAAGTGATGCAGTCTCGGGAATCCATGGACATGCCGCTGGCCCGGTCGCTGCCGGCGCCGCTGGCCCCGCTGGCGACCCTGGCCTACAACCTCCGCTGGTCCTGGCACCCGCAGACGATCGCCCTCTTCCGGCAACTCGACGGCGACCTCTGGGAGTCCACCGGCCACAACCCGGTCCTGCTCCTCCAGACGGTCGAGCGCGACCGGCTCGAAGGGGCCGCGGCCGACGAAGGGTTCCTGGCCGAACTGGCGCGCGTCGCCGCCGACCTCGACCGCTACCTGGGCGACAACGCCACCTGGTTCGGGCAACGCCACGGCGGTGGCGAGGCGGCGCAAGTCGCCTACTTCTCGATGGAGTTCGGCCTGACCGAGTGCCTGCCGATCTACTCCGGCGGCCTCGGCGTCCTCGCCGGCGACCACCTCAAGTCGGCCAGCGACCTCGGCCTGCCGCTGGTCGGCGTCGGCCTCTTCTACCGCCGCGGCTACTTCGACCAGTCGCTCGACGCCAGCGGCTGGCAGCAGGACAGCGACGAGGACAACGACCCCGCCCGGCTGCCCCTCGCGCCGGTCCTCGGCGCGGACGGCGAGCGGCTGCTGCTCACCCTCCCCTTCCCCGGCCGCACCCTCACCGCGCAGGCGTGGCGGGCGCAGGTCGGGCGCGTCGCCCTCTACCTGCTCGACGCCGACGTGCCGGCGAACGCCCCGGAGGACCGCGGGCTCACCGCGCGGCTCTACGGCGGCGACGCCGACACCCGCATCCGCCAGGAGTTCCTGCTCGGCGTCGGCGGCTACCGCCTGCTGGCGGCGCTCGGCCTGGCGCCGCGCGTCTGCCACATGAACGAGGGGCACGCCGCCTTCCTGGCGCTGGAGCGCGCCCGCGAGCTGATGCGAGCGCGCGGGCTGTCGTTCGCCGAGGCGCGCGAGGCGGCTAACGCCGGTCTCGTCTTCACCACCCACACGCCGGTCCCGGCGGGCCACGACTACTTCTCGCCCGACCTGATGGAGCGCTACTTCGCCGACTACATGCGCGAGTTGGAGACGCCGCTGCACGAGCTCCTCGCGCTCGGGCGCAAGGTGCCGGACGACTACCGCGAGTACTTCTGCATGACCACGCTGGCGCTGCGCTCCGCCGCGCACAGCAACGGCGTCAGCGCGCTGCACGGCGCGGTCAGCCGCGACATGTGGACGGCGGTCTGGCCCGACCGCCCGGCCCAGCAGTCGCCGATCGGCCACGTCACCAACGGCGTCCACCTCCCCTCCTGGCTCTCCCGGGAGATGGCCGCGCTCTACGCGCGCTTCCTCGGGCCGGACTGGGGGCACGGCCTCGACGCGGCGGAGCGGCGGGCGCGCGCCGCGCGCATCCCGGCCGCCGAGCTCTGGCGGGTCCACCGCCAGCGGCGGGCCAGCCTGCTGACCTTCGCCCGCCAGCACCTGCGCGCCCAACTGGAGCGCCACGGCCTCTCCGAGCCGCGCGCGGCCGGCGAGGCCCAGGTGCTCAACCCCGCCGCGCTGACGATCGGCTTCGCCCGCCGCTTCGCCACCTACAAGCGCGCCGCCCTCCTCTTCCGCGACCAGGACCGCCTGGCGCGGATCATCGGCAACCCCGACCGCCCGGTGCAGTTCCTCTTCGCCGGCAAGGCCCACCCGCGCGACGAGGGGGGCAAGCTGCTGATCCAGCGGATCGTCGAGCTGTCGCGCCAGGAGCCCTTCCGGGGCCGGCTGATCTTCCTGGAGGACTACGACATGGCGGTCGCGCGCTTCCTGGTCCAGGGGGCCGACGTCTGGCTGAACAACCCGCAGCGCCCCTACGAGGCCAGCGGCACCAGCGGGATGAAGGCCGCCGCCAACGGCGTCCTCAACCTCAGCACGCTCGACGGCTGGTGGGCCGAGGCCTGGGAGGCGGCGCGGGACCTGCCCGACCCGCCCGGCTGGGCGATCGGCCGGGGCGAGCAGTTCGACGACGCCGAGCACCAGGCCTGGGTCGACTCCCAGGCGCTCTACGCCCTGCTCGAAGAGGAGGTGGTGCCGGCCTTCTACGACCGCGACGCCGCGGGCATCCCCCAGGCGTGGACCCGGCGGATGCGGGCGGCGCTGGCCGAGCTGAGCCCGGTCTTCAGCACCGACCGCATGGTCCGCCAGTACACCGAGGAGTTCTACCTCCCCGGCCTGGCCGTCGACCGCGCCATGGTCGCGCCAGTACACCGCCACCGCCTGACGAGGGCGCAGGACTGAGGACTACTCGCGGTGGGGCTACGACTACCCAGCGAGCCGGGCGGATCAGGGCGACGATCCCGCGCTCCTCGATCGCCGCCCGGCTCGCACGGCGGGCTGTCGAGGACAGGCAGAAGCTGGTGCGGCATCGCCGGGTGGCGGAGCAGGCACTCGCCTGGCCGGCCCGCTCTCGCCGCCTGACGATCCGCTACGCTCTTCACCGATTTTGCAACCGCCGGTTCGTAACCCGCGTGGGGCTATGCCCGGGATTGCCGCAACCTACGTCCTTTCCGATGAGCCAGCCCCGTCCGGGGACAGCGCCCCCAGGCAGGTGAGGACGAGGCCGGTCACGTTCAGCAGGTTGCGGGCGGCGTGGAGCCGGTTCCAGCGCGCCCTGAGTGCCCGGAACTCCGCGACGGACGCCTCTTCCGCGGGCATCTCGACGATGCGGCTGTTAATCGGCAGGTTCCTGGTCGCGGTAATGGCGAGCATGGCGGCGAAGCACGCCGCCCCGGCCAGGGCGAAGCGGAAGGCGGGGGACGTGCGGTCGCGCTGGAGGGCCAGGACGGGGAGGAACGAGGCGATCATGGCCTGCATGTAGAACGGCATGATCCGCCCGTAGCGGCGGTAAATCTCCTGCTCCGCCCGCAAGCCCGCCAGCGGCGGCAGCTTCGCCAGTGCCGGGTAGACGCCCACCAGGCTGGCGAACTCGTGGCCGGTGAGCATGCCCGCGAGGATGAGGTTGATCAGCCGCGCGATCCGTAATGCCATCCTTGAACCCTCCCTCCCTGTGGCGAACCCCGGGGAATCCGCCGCCCCCGCCGTGTTGTGTACCGAAGAGATCTATGGCGGCGATCGAAGTGTGCGCGCAGTCTATGGCTTAGTATGGTGGGCGTCAAAACGATGCACAGTTCAGATGGACCCATCGGGTTACGCCCGCCCGAGCCTGCCGCCCGCTGCTTGGGTGTGCATCGCGGCGTGCGGGATATCCGGCCGCCCGGCGACACCGTGGCAGGGCCGGGCGCCATTCGCGCCGGCGCAACCCTGCCGCGACGGCAGCGCTTGTCCGCCCCGCGGCGGCCTTCGTCGATCCCGCGGCCGAGTCGCCACGCGGCGATGCACGGCGAGCCGGCCGCTGCGCACGCGGCCCGCGCGACCGCGTCATCCCCGCAGTTGCTCGCGCGCGCGGGCGAGCGCCTCAAGCGCTTCAGCCGTGTTCGGCGTCAGCACGACGCTGAGATGGCGCACGCCATGGCCCGCGTAGGCGGCCAGCCCCGCCGCGATTTCCGCCGACGAGCCGGTCAGCGGCCGCGCGGTCGGCGCCAGGGTGTCGTGGCCGGGCAGCGCGATATCGACCGTCACGTTGCGCCCCAGCGTCGCGGGATCCCGCCCGTGCCGCTCACACGCGGCATCCATCGCCGCGCGGACCGGCCCGTACGCGACGGCGTCGCTGTCCCCGAAGGCGACCCACGCGCTCCACATATCGGCGCGCTGGGCGACGAGGCGCTGCATCCGCGGGCCACCGCCCAGGACACCGATCATGATCGGCGGGCCACCCGGGCGCGGCCCTTTGAGGCCAACCTCGGCCGCCTCCGTCCGGTAGAACTCGCCGGCGAAGGTGACCGCCTCGCCGCGCAGCATCGGCTGGATGATCTGGAGCGCTTCCTCGAAGCGGCCGACACGCCGGTCGAACGGAAAGCCGTGGATGTGGTGCTCGCTCGCCATGTTGCCCGCGCCGAGGCCGAGGATCAGCCGACCGCCGCTCAGGTCGTCGATCGTCTCGGCCATGTCCGCGAGCAGCGCCGGATTCCGGTAGCCGGTGCAGGCGACGAGGGTGCCGAGTTCGACGCGCTCGGTCGCGATGGCGACGGCCGCGAGCATCGTGAAGATCTCCTGGCCGCGGTAGTAGACCCCGCGCATAGTGTCCGCGAGCGGGGTACCCTGCGCGAGAAGATCGCCGTAGAGGTCGAAGTAGAAGTGGTCGCCGAGCCAGACCGAGTCGAGCCCGCACGCCTCGACCAGTCGAGCGTATGCAATCACCTCACCGGCGGGCAGCATGGCGGGTATCACGACACCAATGCTCAGATCGCGCGCCAGCACCATGCCGCATCTCCGTTCGACCGCTCCATGCGAGCACGCCGTTGTCGTCGCACGCCCTGGAAACGACCGCCCTGTCCCTGTTAGCGTCGGCGCCGCCCCCCCCCGCGATGATGCGCCCGGCAGAACGCTTCGATCACGGCCCAGCGATCGTCGCTGACCAGTTCATGTACGCGCACACCGGCGATTGCGCAGCATCCGTGCCAGGGTCGTGAAACCGCCTGTTAGTCCTTCGTCCTTCGCCCTTCGCCCTCTTTGAGCAGCTCCTCCTCGATGAACGACGCCAGGCCCTCGTCGACGTGGCCGCCGATCGTCCGGTCGGCCCGCGCGCGGACGGCGGGCGGGGCCTGGCCCATCGCCACCCCGAGCCCCGCCTCCTCCAGCATCTCCAGGTCGTTGTAGCCGTCCCCCACCGCCACCACGTCGGCCAGCGTCAGCCCGTAGCGCGCCGCCAGCGCGGCGATCGCGGCCGCCTTGGTGCCGTGCTGGTGGAGGAATTCGGCCATCAGCGCCTCGCCAGGGGCGGCCTCGTAGAGGAGCGTGCGGTAGTCGAGCCCCAGTTCCGCCGCCAGCCCCGCGATTCCCACCATCCGCTCCGGCGCGTCGTAGACGACGATCCGCACCACGCACCCCGCCTCCGCCAGCTCGGCGTAGGGCAGCCGCCGCACGATCGGCCCGAACTCCGACCCCACACCGGAGAGCCAGCGCCCCAGCGGCGGGCTGTCGTGCTCCTCCGGGCCGGTCAGCAGCCGCTCCCCCGCATGCACGTCCTCGTAGAGCACCGGCTGCAGGCCGCGCCCGACCAGCGCCCGCACCAGCGGCGCGGTCGCCGCGTGCGGCAGCGGGTTGTAGTGCAGGATCTCGGCGCTGACCGAGTCGCGCACCACCGCGCCGTTGAAGACGATCAGGGGCGCCCGCAGGCCCAGCTCGTCGGCCACCGGCTTGGTCGAGTCCCAGCGCCGCCCCGTCGCCAGCGTCACCAGCCAGCCGGCCTCCCCGGCGGCGTGGACCGCCCGCCGGGTCCGCTCGCCCAGGTGCCCGCCCGGCCCGAGCAGCGTCCCGTCAATGTCGAGCGCCAGGATGCCGCGCGGCCGCGCCGGGATCGGCACCAGGGTCCGCGCCTCCGCCCCCGCCGGCCCCGCCGCCACATCGATTGCCGCCGGCTCCGCCTGTCGGGTCACGCGCACCTCCTCCATATCCTCGCCGGGCGCCCGCCCCCGCGCCCCCGGCGGCGGCGACGCCGCCGCCTCCACCCGGTTATACCACGCCGCCCGCCGCCGGGGCCGGGGCGGACCGCCCGCCCCCCGAATCGTCCTGCGCCCCAGACCGACGACCGCGGCGGCGTCCTGAAACCGCACAAGTCGGCCAATGGTCAACAACAGTAGCACAGGTGCGACGGAGCGGACCTGACGGGAGGAGGGGACGATGTCGGCGACACCCGACGCGCGGACCGTGGAAGGGGCGGTGCGGGCCTATTTCGCCGCGTTGCGGGCGGGCGACCGCGACGCCTGGCTGGCCTGCTTCGCGGACGACGCCACGCTGGCCGACCCGGTCAACGCGCCCCCGGCCAGCGGGCGCGCGGGGCTGGAGGGCTTCTGGGACCAGATGACGACCATGTTCGAGCGCGTCGAGCTGACCGAGGGGGACATCTACGTCGCGGGGCCGCGGGCCGCCGCCACCTGGACCGGGCGCAACACCGCCCGCAACGGCAAGGTCGCGACCTTCGCCGGCATCAACACCTTCGAGATCGACGGCGCGGGCCGGCTCCGCGAGGTGCGGGGCTACTGGGACGCGCGGGCGATGCTGCGGCAGGTGCGCTGACAGCCGGGCGGTCGCGCTTGTGGCGGGAGCACAAACGCCTGTTCATGGAATGGACACCCTTTGCCCGGCCCGCCGTCTTGCTTTTTCCCCATGCGCGTCGGGTATAATGGGGTATCCCGCACCATCGGAGCACCGTCGCGACGGCCGGGCCGATCACGCCGAACGGAGAGGAAGAGAGCGCATCATGAGAGACTTCACCTTCGCCCCGCCCAATCGTGGCGCGCTGTGGTCCAGCCTGGCGCTGACGAAGACCCAACTCGCCGACCTCTGCGGGCTGACCACCCGGCAGGTGAGCCACTGGACCAGCCAGGGCTACATCGCCGCCTCGGGCCGCAACCCCGAGCGCTACAACGGCGACGCCGTCGACTTCTGCGTGTTGATCAAGCAGGGGCTGCAGAACGGGCTGCCGCTGCGGCGCGCAGTGGCGCTGGCGCGCGCCTACAGCAGCGACGAGCTGGCCCGGCAGCCGGGCATGGCGGCGATCGTCCCGCCGTCGCTGCTCGACATCCGCGAGAAGCTGCGCGGCGCCGAGGCGTCGATCGCCGCCGTCCTCCAGGCCGTCGAGCCGCTGGTGCCGCAGTACGCCGAGCTGGCGCCGATCGCCGACCTCGAGGACGACGCGGCCGACGACTAGCGCCCGGCCCCCGATCCCGAGCCGGGCGGGCCGGCCCGCGCCGGCCCGCCCGGGCCTTGCCCGCTTGCGCCGCGCCCCCCGCGCGACGGGGGGCCGACACGAGGAACGACCGGCGATGGCGACCGCCAGCCGCGTGCCCTGGCCCCCCGCCGTGCGGGATATCCGCTACCGCAGCGCCGCGGATGGGACCGACCAGCCGGCGCTCTTCTACACCTCGGGCAGCGCCGCGCCCCGGCCGCTGCTCGTCGCCCTGCACACCTGGTCCGGCGATTACCGGCAGCCCGCCAGCGTCCCCTACGCCGCGTGGTGCATCGCGCGCGACTGGCGCCTGATCGGGCCCGATTTCCGCGGCCCGAACAATCGGCCGGCGGCGACCGGCTCGTGGCTGACGACCGGCGACATCGTCAGCGCGGTCGATGAGGCGACGATCCGCGCCGCGGTCGATCCCGCCCGCGTCTACCTCGTCGGCGCCTCCGGCGGCGGGCACGCCGCGCTGCTGACCGCGGCGCGTGCCCCCCACCTGTGGGCCGGCGTCTCGGCCTGGGTGCCGATCGCTGATCTGGCCGCCTGGCACGCCGAGTGCCGAGCGCGGGGCCTCCGCTACGCCGACGACCTCGTCGCCTCGTGCGGCGGCGCGCCCGACGACGGCCCGGCGACCGCCGCGGAATACCGGCGGCGGTCGCCGCTCGGCGCCCTCGCCGCCGCGCGGGGCGTCCCCCTCGACATCAACGCCGGCATCCACGACGGCCACACCGGCAGCGTGCCGGTCGCGCACAGCCTGCGCGCCTTCAACGCGCTCGCCGCCCCCGCCGACCGCATCGCCGAGGCCGACATCCGCGCCATCACCGACAACGCCGCGATCCCCCCGGCCCTCCAGGGCGCCGACCCCGACCCCGCCTACGGCGACCAGCGCCCCCTCTTCCGCCGACAGAGCGGCGCCGCCCGCGTCACCCTCTTCGACGGCGGCCACGAGATCATCTTCAATGCCGCGCTGCGCTGGCTGGCGCGGCAGCGCCAGGGGTGACGCCCCCGCCCCGCAATCCCGGGCTCACAGGGGTGGGTGGAGTTGGTCGCGCCGGCGACTGAAGTCGCGCCTGCCGGCCGCGGGCCACGAAGCACCCTGACGGGCATACATCCGGCCAAGCCGGACTGGGACTTACCCAAGCAGGGCCCCTATCAGGACGGCCTCGGCGCTGCCATGAACCCAGCCTCCGGAGGGAGGCTTCGTGGCCCGCAGGCCGACAGGCGCGACTTCAGTCGCCAGCGCCCCCCAGCCCCCCCGGACGCCCCGGAAGGGCAACCCGCTGGCTCCGGTCTGCTCCCCCCAAGGTTGGGGGGCCGGGGGGCGCTCCCGCCGGGGGCCGGGGGGGCCTTGCCGCCCGCCCGGCGGGCGGGTATCCTGCGCGCGGTCGCCCAGAGTGCCGCCACGCCGCGTGGCCGAGGAGAGCAAGGAGGAGCAGTGACCGCCAGCCCGCCGGTCGTCCACTTCGACCGCTTCTACCGCTACGACGAGTTGACCGCGATCCTGCGCGCCTACGCCGACGCCTACCCGGCGCTGGCCGCGCTCGAAGCGATCGGCCGCAGCTACGAGGGGCGCGACATCTGGTGCCTGACCGTCACCAACCGCGCCACCGGCGCGCACGACACCAAGCCGGCCCAGTACATCGACGCCAACATGCACGCCGGCGAGGTCACCGGCTCGGCGGTCGCGCTCTACACCATCAACGAGCTGCTGACGAAGCACGGCCGGGACGACCAGATCACCGAACTGGTCGACACGCGCGCCTTCTACGTCCTGCCGCGCGTCAACCCCGACGGCGCCGAACGCTACCTGACCACCCCCTACACCCTGCGCTCCAGCGTCCGCCCCTACCCCTTCGAGGAGGAGCAGCCCGGCCTCTACCCCGAGGACCTCGACGGCGACGGCCTGATCCTCCAGATGCGCGTCCCCGACCCGAAGGGCGAGTGGCGCGTCTCCGGCCAGGACCCGCGGCTGCTGCTCAAGCGCGGGCCGGACGAGTTCGGCGGCGCCTATTACCGCCTCTACACCGAGGGGCTGCTGCGCGAGCACACCGGCGGCCCGGTGCGGCTCGCCCCGCGCTTCGGACTCGACATCAACCGCAACTACCCCGGCAACTGGGTCACCGCCCAGTCCGGCGCCGGGCCGTACCCCCTCTCCGAGCCGGAGACCCGCGCGCTGGCCGCCTTCGTGATCGCCCACCCCAACATCGCGATGATCCAGAACTACCACACCACCGGCGGCGTCCTCTTCCGCATGCCCAGCTCGCGCCCGGAGAGCGAGATGCCGCACAAGGACGTGGCGCTCTACAAGCGGATCGGCGAGCTCGGCGAGGAGGTCACCGGCTACCCCTGCCGCTCGGTCTACGAGACCTACCCGGCGATCGACGACCGCGGCACCCGCTCGGCGGCGGGCGGCTTCATCGAGTGGACCTGGGACGGCCTCGGCCTCTTCGGCTTCGCCCCCGAGCTGTGGGACATCGAGGGGCGCGCGGGGATCGAGGGCCGCTGGCAGGGGCCGTGGTGGACCAAGGAGCAGAGCGAGGAGGACGGCCTGAAGCTCTTGCGCTGGCTCGACGAGAACCTCGGCGGCGAGGGCTTCACCCGCTGGCGCCCCTTCGACCACCCGCAGCTCGGCCCGGTCGAGATCGGCGGCTGGCACACCAAGGCGGTGCGCCAGAACGCGCCGCCCCAATTCCTCGAAGAGGAATGCGCCAAGAACCACCGCTTCGTCCTGCGCCAGGCGGCGCTCGTCCCGCTGCTGCGGCTCGGCCAGGTCGAGGCGCGCCCGCTCGGCGGCGACCTCTTCGTCGTGCGCGTCCTGGTCGAGAACGCCGGCTTCCTGCCGACCAACATCAGCGACAAGGCGCTGCGGCTCAACGTCGTCAAGCCGGTGACCGCCGAACTGGCGGGCGACGGGGTCGAGATCGTGATGGGCGAGCGCAAGCAGGCGCTCGGCCAGCTCGAAGGCCGCGCCCAGGCCGCCGGCCCGACCTTCGCCTTCGGCCAGGCGATCCTGCAGAACGAGAAGCAGGCCGAGTGGCTGGTCCGCGGCCGGGGCCTCGTCGTCGTCACCGTCCGCTCCGATCGCGGCGGCACCGTCACCCGCGAGATCCCGCTCGAAGCGACCGGGGCGGAGGGGTAGCGGTTCTCCCCCAGCCCGTGCGACGCGCATCTTCGGACAGGCGAGCCGCGCGGCGGCACGCCTCCGTACGCGGCTCAGACGGCGTGCGCACGACCGGGTCGGAGCATCCCCACAGTTTCGGCCACCAGCACGGAATCAGGACCGATCGTGACCGCTTCCGCTGCTAGACTCGGGTGGAGACGTCCGGGAGGTTCGATGCGCCACGGAGAGGAGCAGCCGTGAAGCCGCGAGTACACCGCCAGCATCCAGAGGGCCTGCACGAGAACGCCGCGGTGGTGGGCCGGACAGCAGACGCCGGGTGGCAAGTCGGGGTGCGCCGGACGCTGCCGTTCTCCGAGAAGCGGATCTGGGCGTTGCTACTCTCGCCGGAGGGCATGGCCGAATGGCTCGGCGGCCCTGCCGGGCTGGAGGAGGGCAGGTTCTATACGCTCGAGAACGGCACGTCCGGTGAAATCCGCGTCTACAAGCCGTGGTCGCACATCAGGCTCACCTGGCAGCCGGAGGGTTGGGCACAACCCTCGACGCTGCAAGTGCGGGTCATCCCGGCGAAGACCGGGACGACGTTGAGCTTCCATCACGAGCAGTTGCGCGGCGAGACGGAGCGCACGGCGATGAAAGCGCACTGGGAGCGGGTGACCGAGCGACTTGCCGGGATGCTGCAAACAGCAGCCCAGCGTGCGGACGCGCGGAACTGACCCGCGCCCGCGCGCCTCGCCCTCGGTCCCCGACGCCTGGCGCCCGTCCCGCGGCAAGCCCTCTCCCGCGCCGTTGCCCGATCCGCCGGTCTGGCCGGCGGGCGTCATCGCGTCCCGCGCCCGCCGGGTGCGACCACGCGCCCGGCACCGCCGAGCGCGGCTTGCTCGAACAGCGCCGACGATCCCCCACCGCTGCCCTTCCCACGCTCGCGGGCAGGGCCGGGGCTGGGGGCGCCCCCTCAGCCCTTCTCGAACGTCGCGCGGAACGCGCGCAGCCGCGCCAGCCCCTCCTCGACCTCGGCGCGCGGCAGGTTGCCCGCCGCCAGCTCGGCGTCCCCCTTCGCGGCCAGCCGGCGGTAGAAGGCCAGCCCCCGCCGGATCAGGCCGTCCTCGTCGTAGCCACCCTCGATCAGCTCGAAGAGCAGGTCCTCCGCCCCGGCGTAGTTCCCCACCCGCTCGTAGTGGCCGAACAGCCGGTCCCGCGTCCGCTCGGGCAACTCGTACGCCGCCAGCCGCGCGATGCCCGCCTCGACAGATTCCGCGATCGCCGCCGCCAGCCGCGGGTCGTCCCGCCCGGTCGCCTCCGCCGCCGCCCCGGCCTCCAACGCCAGGTTCAGCGCCTTCAGGTGGCGGTCGATGTTGTCGTCCTCGTCCTCGCCCGCCGCCCGCGCGTCGCGGATCGCCGCCTCCTCGCGCAGCAGCGTCGCCAGGATCGCCAGCTTCTCCGCGTCGGGGCGCCGGACGCGCCGCCCCCTTGCAGGCGCAGGAGCGCCACCAACTCCTCATCCGAGAGACTGTCGACCATCCGCGCGCTCAGCCCGACGTACCGCAGCAGCCCCTGATCGACCAGCGCCAGCGCCTCCTGGTATTTCCCGCGCCGGGACAGCTCGACGATCCCCGCCACGAACGCGCCCAATTGCTCGATCATCCGCAAGATGTAATCGCGCTGCACCATCCGCGATCACTCCACCCCGCTCTCCACCCCGGGCCGGTCGGCGCTCGGTTCAGGCCATCTTAGCAGAGATGCCATCTACTATTGACAACATGGAAGTGAAACATGGAAGCAAAGGCGTAATATCGCTTCGGGTAGGACGTAAATAGTTTACGTAGTCGTGTACTTCCGCTGCTATGCTGATTGGCCAGGTGCAGAGCCATCACTTGAGGAGGTCACCAATGCCGAGGCGAGGCGAGAAGTAGACAAGTTTACCGAGCGGGCGCGGCACGTGCTGACGCTGGCACAGGAGGAGGCGCAGCGCTTCAACCACAACTACATCGGCCCCGAGCACCTGGTCCTCGGGCTGGTGGGCGAGAACGAAGGCGTTGGCGCGCGTCCTCCAGAATCTCGGCGTGCAACTACCCCAGGTGCGCGAGGCGGTGGAGTCCATCATCGGGCGCGGCGAGGCGGTGGTCGGGGGCGAGATCGTGCTGACCCCGCGCGCCAGAAGGTGATTGAGCTGGGGTGGACGAGGCGCGGCGCCTCAACCACCACTACATCGGCACCGAGCACTTCCTCCTCGGCCTGGTCCGCGAGGGCGATGGTGTCGCCGCCGAGGTGCTCGAAGCGCGCGGCGTGACCCTGCCGCGGATCCGCGACGAGATCGTGCGCGAGATCGCGCTCATGGAACGCGTGGGACCGGTGGAGACGGCGCGCGACAAGGCCGCGCGCGTCCTCTCGGGAAGCGCGCGACCGAGCCGTCCGGGCCGAAGGGCAACGTCGTCACCTGCCGGATCGACGACCGCGACCTCGACGCGCTCGACATGCTGGTCGAGGCCGGCATCCGCACCACCCGCAGCGACGCCGCCTCCTGGCTGATCCACGCCGGGATCGAGGCCCACCAGCCCTCTTCGACAAGGTCAACGACACCCTCGCCGAGATCCGCCGCCTCCGCGCTGAGGCCCAGGCGATCGCCCGCCAACTGACAGACGAGGGACAAGCGGGAACCGACGGGGCGCCGCCGCAAGCACCCCCAGCCCCACCCGCGTGAGCAGCCAAGGTATCAGGCGCCCACCGGCGCTCGGCCCCGCATTACTGACCCTTCCGCCACCAACGGCGGGATTACCCCCCACCCCTCTCCCGAATTCGGGAGAGGGTCGCCGCCGTCGGGCGGCGGGGGTGAGGGCGCCACTCCGCGCCCGTGGCAACCATCTTGCAAATCACCCATATTGCCCACCTGTCGATCGCGGGGTTCCGCGGCGCGAGGGGGGGCACACCGCCACGGTGAGCCAGACGGTGAACCGATACACGAAAGGAGCGAGGGGGATGTCCCAAGATCGAGATCGCAACCGCACGGGGGATGACGAGCAGGTGTTGCGGGTGCGGGCCGCAGATATGCGCGACCGCTCCCCGATGGACGCGATGTCGCCCACCGGCACCCCGGCGTCGGGCACGACCGGGTCCACGCCGGCGATCGACACGACTGCTTCCACGTCCGGGATGAGCACGACCGCTTCCACGTCCGGGATGGGCGCCGCCGGCGTCACCCCGACGACCGGCGCGACCAGCGCGCCGTCGACGATGGGCGGGGCGACCGGCTCCACCACGCTGCACGCGCAGACCCAGCCCGCCACCGGCAGCTACGGGACGACCGTCAGCACCACCGAGTACATCGACTACACCGAGAGCAACGGCGGCGGCTCCTGGGCGCGGCGCGGCCTGATCGGCGCGGGCGTGCTCGTGCCGGTGGCGGCGCTGGCGATCCCCGGCGTCCGCCAGACGGTGACCGGCGCCTTGCAGACCGGGACGAAGCAGGCGGCCGAGATGCTGCAGACCGGGACCAAGCAGGCGTCCAAGACCCTGCAGTCCGGCACCCAGCAACTCACCGAAACCCTGCAGTCCGGCAAGGAGCAGGCGGCCAAGACCCTACAGACCGGCGCCAAGCAGGCGTCGCAGGCCGTGGAGGGGAGCACCGAGCAGGCGTCGAAGACCTGGCGGCTCGGCAAGCGCCAGGTCGCCCAGCAGTTGGAAGAGGCACAGAAGAGCCGGGCGCCGAGCAGCGGCGCCAGCGCCGGATCGAAGAGGCCGAGCGCGAGCGCCTGGCGAAGCTGTACGAGCAGCGCCTCAAGTCGGTCGAGCGCCTGCAAAGGACGTGGAGAAGCGCAACCAGAAGCAGGGCGGCGGCGCGCGGCCCTTCCTCTTCGGCGCGCTGCTCAGCGGCGGCCTGGCTCTCCTCTTCACGCCCCAGGCGGGCGCCGAGCTGCGGTCGCGGCTGCAGCAGACCCTCAGCCAGTGGCAGGGGCAGGCCAGCGAGATGACGAGCCAGGCCAAGCAGCAGGCCCAGCAGGTGGCCGGGCAGGTCCAGCAGCAAGCCAGCACCGTCCAGCAGAAGGTGCAGCAGGTCGCCGGGCAGGCCCAGCAGGCCGCCGGCCAGGCGACCGAGCAGGCCCAGCAGACCGCGCAGCAAGTCAAGGAACAGGCGCAGCAGACCGGCCAGCAGGTGAAGGAGCAGGCGCAGCAGACCGCCCAGCAAGTGAAGGAGCAGGGCCAGCAAGCCGCGCAGCAGGCCGCCAGCCAGGCCGGGGGGCAGACACAGAGCACCTCCACTTCCGGGCAGGCGCGCGCGGCGGCAGAGGGTCCGCTCTCGGTGACCACCGAATCGGAGCGCCTCAGCAGCAACGCCGCCACCGGCAGCACCCCGCCGCCGCGCTCGTCCGGCGGCGCGGCCACCGGGCAGGCCGCGCGCATCCAGGAGCACATGGCCGTCGTCGGCGCCAACAACGAGCCGATCGGCAAGGTGGACCGCCTCGACGCGGGCGACACGATCAAGCTGACCAAGGATGCCCAGGGCCGGCACCACTGGATCCCGCTCAAGTGGGTGGCGAGCGTGACCGGCGATCAGGTCCGCCTCAGCCGCGCCGCGCAGCAGGTGCAGCGCGAGTGGCTGTCGAACCCGCCGCGCCAGGGCCGCTAAGCCCCATCACCCCGAACCACGAGCGACGGGCGGGACCTCCGGGTCCCGCCCGTTCCCGTTCCGGCGCCGCGCCGTAACCACGTCCAAGCGTCAGCGCGCCGCCGTGGCCGGCGGGGGGTTGCCGTCGCCCTCTCCCCTCCCCGCTAGAACTTTCACCCCGGTTCGCGCATTACTCCAGGCAGGCCCCTCCGCGGGGCCAGCGTCGCCCGTTGTAGCCGCAGATTCAAGGAGGTGAAACCGATGGCCGTGCCACGCCGCACGCTCGCACTCGCCGCGATCATGCTCGCGCTCGGCGCCACCCTCGGGGCGCTCGTCTCCCCGCTGGCGGGCGGCGCCAGCGAGCGCCCCGCCCCCGCGGCCCTCGCCGCCGCCACCACCCCCGTCGCCGCGCCCGCCGCGGCCGCCGGCGCGACGACCCGCACCGTCAGCGTCGCCGGCGAGGGGCGCGTCACCGTCGCCTACGACCTCGCCACCGTGACCTTCGGCGTCGAGACGAGCGACGCCGAGCTGGCCCCGGCGCAGGCCGAGAACGCCCGGCGGACGGCCGCCCTGCTCGACCGGCTCAAGGCGCTCGGCATCGCCGAGAAGGACCTCCAGACGGTCGGCTACAACGTGTCGCCGCAGTACGGCGACAACGGCGCGCGGCTGACCGGCTACCGGGTCGTCAACGGCGTCCGCGCCACCGTGCGCGATCTCGGCCGCCTCGGCGCGACGATCGACGCGGCGGTCGCGGCCGGGGCCAACCGCGTCCACGGGATCGGCTTCGACCTGTCGAACAAGGAGGACGCCACCCGCCGCGCCCGCGAGGCGGCGGTCGCCGACGCGCGCGGCAAGGCCGAGCAGTACGCCCGGCTCACCGGCCTGCAGCTTGGCGCCCCGGTGACGATCGTCGAGGGCGGCGGCGACGCCCCCAAGTACCGGGAGGCGGCCCCGAGGGCCGCGGGGGCCATGGCGGACGCCGTCACCCCGATCGAGCCGGGCCAGGGCGCGGTCACCCTGACCGTCCAGATCGTCTACGAACTGCGCTGAGCACGAGCCGGCCACCCATGGAGGAGGGCCACGGCCGCGGCCGGCGAAGGGAGGGTTTGGCGCCCACGCCCGGCCTGGCGCGATCGGGGGCGTGTCGCACGCGCCCCTGCGCCGAATCAACCGCGCCGCGAACCGCATTAACGGAGGAGAGTGTCACCCGCCATGCGCCCGAGACCGCCCGCCGCCCGCCCCCGGCTCACGCCCGCCGCCCTCCTCGCCGCCAGCGCGGGCGCCGCGCCGCGCGCCCGGCGTCACCCTCGGCACGGCGGCAATCCTCTGGGACCCGCTGATGCGCCTCCTCGGCTTCGAGCGCGCGGTGCTGCGCCCGCTCCTCGCCCTGGCCCGCCCCCACCCCGGCGACCGCGTCCTCGACGTCGGCTGCGGCACCGGCACGCTGCTGCGGGCCTGGGCGGACGCGGTCGGGGACGCCGCGGGGCTGGCGGGGATCGACCTCGACCCGGCGATGATCGCCCGCGCGCGGCGCAAGCTGCCCGGCGCCGACCTGCGCGTCGCCTCGGCCACCGCCCTGCCCTACCCCGACGCCGCGTTCGATCGCCTCCTCTGCACCTTCGTCCTGCACCACCTCGACACCGCCGGCAAGCGCGCGGCGCTGTCCGAAATGCGGCGCGTCCTCCGCCCCGGCGGGCGCCTGCTGCTGGCCGACTTCGGCCCGCCCCACCGGCCGCTCGGCCGCCTGGCCGCCGCGCTGATCCCGCTCGACGCCCTCGCTGCCGGCCCCGCCGCCCTCCGCGCCGAGCGCCGCGCCCTGCGCGACAACCTCGCCGGGCGCCTCCCCGCCCTGCTGCGCGCCGCGGGCTTCGACTCCACCGCTCCCCTGCCCGCGCGCCGCTTCGGCCTCGACCTGACGATTGCGGACTGCGGATTGCGGATTGCGGATTAGGGACCGGCGGGACACCCGGCCCGCGAGCGAAGGCTGGCGGCTGGGGCCGGCGGCGCGATCGCCGGGCAGCATCCGCCCCCTCGTCATGCCGCGGGACGCAGCCCGCGCGCCGCGAGCCGCCGGAAGCGCCGCCAGTCGGCCAGCGCCGCCAGGCCGGAGCAGGGGATGAAGAAGGCCCAGAGGACCGGCAGATCCGCCCCGAAGAACGCCACCGCCCCCGCGCTGAGACCGACCACCGCCCACATGCTGAGCGAGTTGGCGACCAGCGGGAAGCGCGTGTCCCCCGCCCCGCGCAGCGCACCCGACCAGACGAAGAGCAGCCCCCACAGCGGCTGCGCCGCCGCCAGCACCCGCAGGCTGCGCGCCCCCAGCGCGATCACCCCCGGATCGTCGCTGAAGAGCCCGATGATCCACGGCGCGGCGGCGAAGTAGAGCGTCCCCACCCCCACCATCCAGGCCACCGCCCAGGCCGCCGACGCCCGCGCCGCCGCCGCCGCCTCGCCCGGCCGCCGCGCCCCGACGCTCTGCCCCACCAGCGTGCTCGCCGCGATGGCGAAGCCGAACCCCGGCAGGAAGGCCAGCGAGAGCGCGTTGAAGGTGATCCGCTGCGTCGCCAGTTGCTGCGTCCCCAGCGTCGCCACGATCACCGTCAGCGCGGTGAACGCCCCCGAGGCCAGCGCCTGCTCGACCGCCGCCGGCACCCCCAGCGCCAGCACCCGCCGCACCGCCCCGAATCGCGGTCGCCAGCCCGCGCGCCCGCGCAGCGACAGCCCGCCCCGCCCCCGGACCAGGATCAGCACCAGCACCGCCGCCCCCAGCGCCCGCCCGGTCGCCGCCGCCCAGGCCGACCCGACCGCGCCGAGCGCCGGCAGCCCGAACTGCCCGTAGATCAGCCCGTAGGCCAGGACGGCGTTGACCAGGTTCGCGCCGACCGAGACGACCAGCGGCGTCCGCGTGTCGCCCGCGCCGCGCAGCACCGCCCCTGCCGCGAAGCTCAGCAGCAGCCCCGGCAGCGTGATCATCGAGACCCGCAGGTAGGCCGTCCCGACCGCCGCCACGTCCGCCTCGACCCCCAGCAGCCCGATCAGCCGCCCGGCCGCCGCCGCCCCGAGCGCCGCCAGCGGCAGCGCCGCCAGCACCCCCCAGGCGAGCGCCTGCTTCGCCACCCGCCGCGCCCCGGCCACGTCCCCCGCCCCGATCGCCTGCGCCACCAGGATCGACGCCCCGACCGTGACCGCGTTGAGCACCGCCAGCAGGAAGAAGACGATCTGCAGCGCCGCCCCGACCCCGGCGATCGCCGCCGCCCCGAGGCGCGCGACCAGCAGCGTGTCGACCACCCCGATCGTCGTCTCCAGCAGGTTCTGCGCGATCACCGGCCAGGCCAGCGCGATCACCCGCCGCCCCATCCCTGGCCTGACCCCACGCCCCTCCTCGGCGGCGGCGGATCGCTCCGCCGGCTGCTCTGGTTCGAGTGCCACCCTCACCCCTCCCGGCCCACCGCGCCGTGGCCCCCGCGCCCGCGCCCCCGCGGCCCCACCCACTGTACGCCCGGAGCGGCGGCCGGGACAAGCCGCCGACGGGTGAAATCCGCCCTGTACCGTCGTCCAGTCCCACCGGCATCGCCCCCCTCCGCGCCCGCCCCAACCGGCCGGCGCGCCCGGCCACGCACAGCCGGCCGGAAACCGATCCTGGCCGGGGGCTTGACAGACCGGCACGGCGCGCTGCTATTGTACGTACATCAGGGACGCGGACGCCGCGCAGCGAGACGGGGGTTCGTCAGAACTTCTACGACGCTCGGGGCGGGTGGAGCGGCAACACACTTTCGGGTGTCGTGCGCCGTCATCCTCACCGGCAGGCGCCGCAAGGCACCGGCCGGCAAGCGCGACCCTGATCGCGACGGTGCCGATGACCTCTCGGGGTTGTCGGCACCGTTCGTTGTATCCCCCCATCTGTCCCCCGCGCCTCCGCCAGAGGTGCCACGACCGAGGAGTCCCCGGCCGGCGCGATATTGGCCGTTCGCGATCTTCCGGGCGCCTGCGGAGTCTCTTGGTGGAACGTCCCCTGCCGTTTGTCACTGGCGCTACCGCACAGGTTTTTACCTGTCGGCTCGCACACCCGACGTGCCCCCCACCGACAGCCGTTCCCCCACGCGCCACCCCTGGCGCATGGCGCGGGACGGCCAAAGTCGCGCTCAGCCGGAGCCGGGCCACCGCGCGGAAGGGTGTGTGGGCGCGCACGCTCGAATGCGCTAGCGGAGGGTCAGGAAGTCGTACAGGAGGCCGAAGCCGGTAGCGGACTCTGGCGAACTGGAGCCCCCCGCGCGGCAGGGCCAGCGCCCGGCTCCTGGCGGCGCGGTTGAGGCGGCGCGCCCGGCCGGCCGCGTGGGCGACGCCGACCAGGAGGAAGGCGTAGCCCCGGTCGTAACCGAGCGCGAGGAGGAGGTAGAGCCCCTCGGAGAGGTAGAGCGCGCCGGGCGACGCGGCGGCCGCGAGCGCGCGCAGCCCGCTACAGCGCCGCCACCAGAGACCGGCCAGGCCGAGGGCCGGGCCGCCGAGGATGCCGCCGATGACCCAGAAGGCGACGATCCCCGCGCCGCCCGGTGGGACGTCGAGGAGGAGCTGCGCGGTGAGATAGTACCCTGCCAGGGCGGCGAACTGCACGAGCGCGCCCCCGACGAGCGCCCAGACAGGGGCGGGGAGGAGCGCGCCAACCAGGAACGAGACGGAGAGCCAAACGGCGTAGGAGTTAGCGAACTGGCTCACCCCGCCGGGGAGGTAGGTCTGCCCGCGCGACGTCAGGAATCCGGTCAGGAGCCCGATCCCGGCGATCAGGCCGAGCGCTTGCACCGTTCTCATCCACATGGTAAAAGTCCCTCGCACGGAATCCCCTTGGACTGCTACGCCAAATATACGCGCTGCGCTTGCGAAACGCGACGCGACAACCCAAGCCTTTCGGAAGGTCCCCGCAAACTTGTCAAAATAGGGGAGAAACGTGTCCGACACCCGGCAGGCCCTCTACCTAATCGCCGACGAGCTGCGCGGCATGGCGACCATCGGCAAGCACTTCGCCGGGAACGTCTACGAGGTCGAGCGCGCCCACCGGATCATGGCGCTGGCCGCGCGGGTCGCCGCCCTCGCCGACGACACCTCGCCCGCCGCGGCGCGCGACACCTTCTTCGCCGAACCCTGGTTCCGCGCCACCCCGGCCCTCGGCGTCGAGGCCGCCGTCTTCGACCCCGACGGCGCGATCCTCCTCGTCCGCCGGCGCGACAACGGCCGCTGGACCATGCCCGGCGGGATCGCGGAGATCGGGCAAACGCCGGCGGAAGGGGTGCTGCGGGAACTCTGGGAGGAGGCGGGCTTGCGCGGGCAGGTCGCGCGCCTGCTCGGCCTCTTCGACGCGCGCCACTCGGGCGGCCGCTCGAAGGTCCACCTGGTGCGCCTCGTCTTCCTGGTGGACTGCGCCGATCGCTCCCCCACCCCCGGCAGCGAGACCCTCGACGCCCGCTTCTTCCCGCCCGACCGGCTCCCGCCGGACCTGCACTACGGGCAAGAAACGGTCGTGCCGCGCGTCTTCCACCTGCGACAGAGCGGCCAAACCTTCTTCGACCCCGCCGCGTCCTACGACGCCGACCTGCCGCCGCACCAGCGCCCCGCCGAATAACGCCACCCCCGCCCAAACGCTCGCGCGGCGGCCCCCGCCACCCCGGACGGCCCCTGGCAAGATCGCCGGTAAGCCCACATAACGGCCACGGACGTGCCCCGGTCCCAGCCCGCGACAGCGGGCTTCGTGACCGTCAGGCCCGCGAGACGCCGGTTTCAACCGGCGGCCCCGCCCGGCGCCTCCCGTACCCCGCTGACCTCCGCCCACCCCCACTTCCACCGCCACTCCCGTCAATACGGCTATTGACAACCCGGCACAATCGTGCTACTGTACGTACATCAGGGGCGCGGCCCCCACCGCTCGACCGGCGGACTCGCGAGAGGGGCCGGGACGGCGGCGGCGGGCAGAGCAGGCGGCCACCGATCTCCGGGTCCGTGACGTTCCGCTCACCGCCACCCCGCGGCCTCCGGGCGGCGGCGCGGCGCGGGCGTTCCCCGATCGCGCGGATGCCGATGACCTCTCGAGGTTGTCGGCATCTCGCGTTGGGCCACCGCGCGCGGCGCCGCGCGCTGGCCCCCGGCCGCCCCCGCGCTGGCGCGTCCTGCGGTATCCTGCGCGGGCCGGCCGCCGACGCCAGGGCCGGGGATGCTGCGAGGGACGGTGCGACTGCTGCGGCTCAAGGATGTGCGCGCGACGGCGGAGGGGCTCCAGCCGCCGGGCTACCGCCTGGTGGCGCGCGGCCGGCTCAACCTCACGCTGCTGAGCCTGCTGAGCCTGGCGGCCTTCCCCCGGCGCTGGTCCTCTTCGCCGCCCTCACCGCCCCCTCGGTGGCCTGCTCGACCTCGCCGCGCTCCTCAATGGCGAGGTCTCGATCGCGGTCGGGACGGCGGACCTGCTCAGCCTCCTCCTGGTGATGCTGGCGCTGGTCGTCGTCCTGCCGGTCGTCCACGAGTTGGCGCACGGCCTGGCGGTCGCTCTGGTCGGCGGCCGCCCGGTCTACGGGATCGGCCCCGGCATCGCCTTCTGCCACTTCCGCGAGTTCGTGCGCCGGGGCCAGTACGCCGCCATCCTGCTCGCCCCGCTCGTCCTGATCTCGCTCGCCGGCACGCTGGCGATGCCGGCCTCCCGCCGCTCCTGCGCGGGCCGATGCTGGCGCTGCTGGTGGCGAACGCCGCCGGCGCGGTCGGCGACCTCGCCCTCCTCGCCCAACTCGCCCGCCTGCCGCGCGCGGCTTGATCGCCGACACCAGCCAGGGCTTCGAGGTCTACGCCCCCGAGGCGACCAATCGAAAGGGAGAGGAGCCGCGCCATGCCGCCTGAGCCCCCCGCCGGGCCGATCCGCCTGCGCTACGGCCCGGCGGCGCCGCACTTCGGCGACCTCCGCCTGCCGCGCGACCAGGGCGGCGCCCCCCACCCCGTCGCGCTCCTGATCCACGGCGGCTTCTGCGCGCGCGCTACGGCCTCGACCTGATGGACGGCCTCGGCGACGACCTGGCCCGGCGCGGGATCGCCTCCTGGAACATCGAGTACCGCCGGGTCGGCGAACCGGGCGGCGGCTGGCCCGGCACCCTCGACGACGTCGCCCGCGCGGCCGACCACCTGCCGGTCCTGGCCGGGCAACACCCCCTCGATCTCGCGCGCGTCGTGACCCTCGGGCACTCGGCGGGCGGGCACCTCGCGCTCTGGCTCGCCGCGCGGCCCCGCATCCCCGCCGGCCTGCCCGGCGCCGCCCCGCCGGGTCGCGCGCGGCGGCCGACCCCGGCCCCCGCCCGATCGCCGGCGCGATCAGCCTGGCCGGCGTCGCCGACCTCGCCGCGGGCTGGCGGCGCGGCCTCGGCGCCGGCGCGGTCGCCGCCCTCCTCGGCGGCGCCCCGCGCGACCTCCCGGAACGTTACGCCGCCGCCTCGCCCGCCGCCCTCCTGCCCCTCGGCGTGCCGCAGGTGCTGGTCCACGGCGCGGACGATGACATCGTGCCGCCGGCGATCAGCCGGGACTACACCGCGGCCGCGCGAGCGGCGGGCGACGACGCGCGGCTGCGCGAACTCCCCGGCGTCGACCACTTCGCGGTCATCGGCCCCGCCTCGGCGGCCTGGGCGGTCGTCGTCGCGGAACTGGCCGCGCTCCTCGCGCGCCGCCCGGCGGCCGGCCCAGGCCGCCCTTGAGCCCGCCCGCCCGATCTGCTATACTTCGCCCCTGCACGCCCTGCGGCGTGCCTTTGTGGTGTGCGCCTTTCGATCCGGCGAAGCGCGACGGTTCGCGCGGTGCCGCCCGCGCCGGACGGCACGACGACGAGCAGCGATGAGAGGGGGAGACCAGCGTGGCGAATAGCAGGTCGGCGAAGAAGCGCATCCGCGTCAACGAGCGCCGGCGGATCCGCAACCAGAGCTACAAGTCGGCGACCCGCACGCTCGTGCGCAAGGCCGAGCGGGCGATCGCGACCGGCGCGATCAACGAGGTGACGGCGGCCACGCTCGGCGAGGCGATCAGCCGGCTCGACCGCACCGCCAACAAGGGGATCATCCACCCCAACGCCGCCGCCCGCAAGAAGTCGCGGCTGATGGCGCGCTTCAACAAGGCCGCCGGCATCGGCCAGGCGGCGTCCTAGCGCCGCGGAGACGACGGCCCGGCGAACGCGCCAGCGGGCTCCGCTGGCGCGTTCGCGATCGCGGCCAACGAGCATCGCCGCCCCCGGAGGCACGGATGACCGCATCGACCATCCGCCCGGCGCGGCCCGCTGACGCCGCGGCGATCGCCGAGATCTACAACCAGGGCATCCGCGGGCGGCAGGCTACCTTCGAGACGGAGGAGCGCACCGCCGAGGAGCGGGCCGCCTGGCTCGCCGCGCACGACGAGCGCCACCCCTGCCTCGTCGCCGCCATCCCCGAGGCGGCGGGCGAGCGGGTCGTCGGCTGGGTCGCCACCGACACCTACCGCCCGCGGCACTGCTACCGCGGCATCGCGGAGTTCTCGGTCTACGTCCACGAGGACTACCGGGGCCGGGGCATCGGCGCCGCGCTGCTGGAGGCGATCGCCGCCGCCGCCGCGCGGGCCGGGCTGTGGAAGCTGGTCTCCCGCGTCTTCCCGGAGAACACCGCCAGCCGCGCCCTCTGTGCCCGCGCCGGCTTCCGCGAGGTCGGCGTCTACCAGCGGCACGCCATGCTCGACGGCGTCTGGCGCGACGTGGTCATCGTCGAACGCCTCCTCAACGCGGAGCGCGGAGCGCGGAGCGCGGAACGGTGATGAGGCCATTCGCCGCCCGCCGCGCGCCGCGAGCGCTTTATTCCGCGTTCCGCGTTCCGCGCTCCGCGTTCGTCAGCGCGAGGACGGCCCGGTAGAGCGCGTCCTCGCTGTTCGGCGACCGCCCGGTCTTGATCGCCTCGTCGGCCTCCAGCACGATCTCGAGGCAGCGCGTCACCCGCCCCTCCCCGAGCTGCGCCAGTTGCCGCGCGACGTGCGGCAGCCGGTAGGCGCTGATGCCGAGCCCTTGCGCCGCCGCGCTCCCCGCCCGCGCCCCGCCCGCCGCGCGCAGCCGCGCCAGCGTGCTGAACTGCCCCGCCAGCAGCGGCAGCACCTGCTCCGGCACCACGCCGTCCGCCAGCGCGGCCCGCAGCCGCGCCAGCGCGAGCCGGGCGTTGCCGTCCGCGATCGCGTTGACCAGGTCGAAGATGTTGCTCTCCGCCTCGCCGACCACCAGCACCGCCACGTCGCGCCGCGTCACCGTCGGGTCCTGCCGCGCGATCGTCGCGGTCAGCAGCTTCCGCAGCTCGCTGTCGAGGCGCTGCAGGTTCGGCGGCGCCCCCTCCCGGCCGCGCGGCGCCTCCCCCCAGCCCTGCGGGCAGGCGGCGTCGAGCAGGGCCTCGGCGGCGTCGGGCCGGATCGCGCCCCCCAGCTCCCGCGCGTGCCCGACGACCCACTCGCGCAGGGCGCGCCCGCGCGGCGGGTCGAAGCGCTCGGTCGCCGCCCCGAGGTCCGCGAGCGCGCGGCGGAGCGGCGGGGAGGGTTCGACCGGCCCCGGCTCCCACAGCGCCAGCGTCGTCGTCGGGGGCATCTTCGGCAGGTAGCCGGCCAGGTCCGCGCCCGGGTCGCCCTCGGGCTTCGCCCGCTCGGCCCCCTTCCGGCCCCCCTTGCCGCCGCCCCAGCGGGTCAGCAGGCCGCGCACCTCGACGAAGCGCCCGCCGCCGAAGAACGCCAGCGCGTCGCAGGCGCCGCGCAGCCCATCGAGCGTCAGATCCTGCCCGTCCAGCGCGACGCCGTTGAACCCCGCCGGGTCGAGCGCCTGCCGCAACTCGCGCAGCCGTGCGGCGGAAGAGAAACTATCGGCCCCGTGCAGCAGGTGGATCATCGCCCCGTCCGACGAGTAGCCATTGGGCGTGAGGTGGCAGGCGGTAGGGGTCAGAGGTCGGCTTGCCGGGAGCGGGCAATCTATACCGATCCGGGCGACACATTGCCCTGGTAACTAGCCCCTAACGCCTACCACCTCACGCCCAACGCCCGATTCCAGGCACAAAAAAAAGCAACCCCCACCCTGCCGTGTGCCGCTCAGTTTTGAACCTGCTTACGCAGGTGGGTAGCCGCAACCGCCGGCCCGCGAGCCGGCTTAGCAGCCCCCGAAAACTGATGGTTTAATGGCTCAAAACGTAAACCGGCATCACGCACAGCGTCGGGCTTGCTGGGGTCGAAGTCTAGCACAGCGCCGGGGGCGCCGGCAAACCGCCCAGGGGTGCCCGTCGGCGGCCCCGCGGCCCGCCGGGCGCCGGATTTGACACCACGGCAGCGTTCTGCTAGGCTACGGCCACCGCAGGCAGGGTTGTCGCGGTTCAGGAAAACCGCAGGGCGTGTCCCGGCTCGCCGCCGGAGGCCAGGAGGGAATGCCTTTTCGGCACGCCCGCGGTCGGTCAGGTTCCCCGGTGTGGGATGGCGCGCACCAGCCAATGCGCGGCCGTCAGCCGCCACCCCGGCGGAACAGTACGTGAGCGCCTCGGAACGTGACGTCGCAGGCCGGCAAGGCGCACAGCCACGCCCCCGGTCACCCGGACGGAGGAAACGCGGCACGCAGCACCGCCGCACCCAGCCATCGTGCTCGTGCCCGCAGCAGCAGCCCGGTTTCCCGGCCCGCGCGACCGCCAGCCACGGTCGGGCCGCGGACGCCACCCCCTCCTCCACGCGACGTCGCCGCCCCCGGCCTCACAGGGAGGATGGGCATGTCTCGCCCCTTTGGCGCGCCCGCCATACGGCTGGCGCTGGTCGCACTCACCCTTGCCGTGGCGTTCGCCACGGCCCTCGCCGCCCCGCAGGCCGCCCAGGCCGCCGAGATCTCGGCGCACGCCCCGGTCAATCTCCGCAGCGGCCCCGGCACCAACTACCGCATCATCACGCTGATCCCCGCCGGCACCAGGCTCACCCTGACCGGCGACCCGAGCGACGGCTTCTACCCGGTCGTCTACAACGGCGCCAGCGGCTGGGCCTACGGCACCTACCTCACCGTCAGCGGCGGCGGCGGCGGCGGCGCCAGCGGCGGCGCGACGGTCGTGACCTCGGTGCTCAACCTGCGCAGCGGCCCCGGCCTCGGCTACCGCGTCATCACCGGCCTGCCCTACGGCACCACGGTCGAGACCCTCGACGGCCTGCGCGCGGCGGACGGCACAACTGGGTCCAGGTGCGCGCCGGGCGCGCCGGCACCGGCTGGGTCGCCAACGCCTACCTGAGCGGCGGTGAGGCGCCCGCGGCGCCCAAGGCCGAGCCCGCGCCGCCCCGGTGCCCCCGGCGGCCAGCGGTGGCGGCTCGATCATCGAGATCATCACCGCGGCGGCCAACCGCTACGGCCAGTCGCCCCAGGCGATGATCGCGGTCGCGCGCTGCGAGTCGAACCTCGACCCGCAGGCGGTCAACCCGATCTCGATCGGCGGGGCGGGAACAACGCCTCGGGGCTCTTCCAGTTCCTGCCCAGCACCTGGCGCACCACGCCCTACGCGTCGCAAAACATCTTCGACCCCGTGGCGAACGCCAACGCCGCCGCCTGGATGTGGTCGGTCGGCCGGCGCGGCGAGTGGGTCTGCTAGCGATCGGTCACGCGCACGATAAATTCTCCGCGGGCCGTGGCAAGGTGCCACGGCCCGCGCCCGTTCCCGGTTGCCGCGCCCGAAATAAATCCCGCCCGCCCCGGCGTTCCCCCTCACGAACCGCCCCGGCCCGCCTGCCGATCCGGGCGGCCTCCACTTGAGGTTGTTGATAAGCTTGGTTAAGATAAGAGGCGCGCGCCGCCGCCGGGCCTTTGCCCCCGCGGGCAGCGGCGACTACAATTGATCGCGGCGGGGCTCGCGGCGCGAGCCTGCCGTGGGCCGCGCCGGAGGCGCGGCCGGAGGAGGAGCAGATGGCGCAGGAGCAAACGACGACGGCGACCGCGGACTACGCCAACCCCGACGTCCTGGTCGAGACCGACTGGGTCGCCGCGCATCTCGATGACCCCGCGATCCGCATCGTCGAGTCGGACGAGGATGTGCTGCTGTACGAGATCGGCCACATCCCCGGCGCGGTCAAGATCGACTGGCACACCGACCAGCAGGACCCGATCACGCGCGACTTCATCGACCGGGCCGGGTTCGAGCGGCTGATGTCCGCGCGCGGCATCGCCAACGACACCACCGTCGTCTTCTACGGCGACCGCAACAACTGGTACGCCGCCTACACCTACTGGCTCTTCAAGATGTACGGCCACCGCGACTGCCGGATCATGAACGGCGGCCGGGCCAAGTGGGAGGCCGAGGGCCGGCCCCTCACCCGCGAGGCGCCGCAGTACCCCCCGACCGAGTACCGCGCCCGGGAGGCCGACGAATCGCTCCGCGCCTTCCGCGATCAGGTCCTCGAGCACATGCGGGCGGGGCGGCCGATCGTCGACGTGCGCTCCCCCGAGGAGTACCGCGGCGAGGTCATCCACATGGCGAACTACCCCAGGAGGGCGCGCAGCGCGGCGGCCACATCCCCGGCGCCCGCAGCATCCCCTGGGCCACCGCCGCCAACCCGGACGGCACCTTCAAGAGCGCGGCGCAGTTGCGCGAGATCTATCAGGGCCAGGGGATCACCCCCGACCAGCCGGTCGTCGCCTACTGCCGCATCGGCGAGCGCAGCGCGCACACCTGGTTCGTGCTGACCCAGCTCCTCGGCTACCCCGACGTGAAGAACTACGACGGCTCCTGGACCGAGTGGGGCTCCTGGTCCGCGCGCCCATCGAGCGTTGAGTGCTGCGTGCTGCGTGCTGAGTCGTTACCGGGCAGGCGTCGGGCGTATCCTTCCACGCCAAGCCCACTCAGCACTCGGCACGCAGCACGCAGCACTGGGAAAGGAGTGGCGGTGGACCGCCAGTCACAGATCGAATTCATCCTCGACCACTTCGAGAACCCGCGCAACCACGGCAAGCTCGACGGGGCCGACGTCGTCTCCGACGGCGGCAACCCCGGCTGCGGCGACATCGTCACCATCTACCTCAAGGTGGACGACGACGACCGGGTGCGCCAGGTGACGTTCGAGGGGCAGGGCTGCACGATCAGCCAGGCCGCCGCCTCCCTCGTCACCGAGATGGTCGCCGGCCAGCCGCTCGACGCCGTGCTGGACCTCAGCTACGACGCGATCATCGACGAACTGGGCCGCGAGGTGGTGATGAGCCGCCCGCGCTGCGCCACCCTCGCGCTCGGCACCGTCAAGGCCGCGGTCGCCTCCTACAAGAAGGGCGAGCACACCGCCAAGACCGAAGTCTGACGATTGCGGATTGGCGATTGCGGATTGCGGAATGGGAGCCCGGTGGACAAACGGGCGCTCCTCGCCCTAATCGGCGCCCTCTACGCCTGGCTGATGCGCCCGCGCGCCATCGTCGTCAGGTGGCCCTGGATCGGCGGTTAGGCCGCCCACCGCGCCGACCAGCCCCCGGCGAGCGTTCGTGGGCAGGTAGAAGGGTAGTCGGAGAGGGGGCGCGGCCGCCGTTCCCCGCCGGCGGACCCGCTCGACTACCCGACTACCCGACTACCCGCCTGCGAACTCGCCCGCCCCCCGGCACACCCCGCCCCGCGTGCTATACTCGCCCCGCGGCCGTGCCACGACCGGTGAAGGCTCCGAGGCGATCCCCCAGTGCGCGACTCCTTGACGACCCCCGCGGTCACGACCGAGCAGCCACATCGGCCACCAGGGCGCGACCGGCCCGGCCGTCCCCGCGTCGCCCGCCCCCTGGTGGCGGCGGGCGTGGGCGCGCGTCGCCGCCGAGCGGCGGATGCTCCGCGACATCGGCCTCGCCTTCGCGCTCAGCCGCGGCGCCTTCGCCCTGGTCGCCGTCTTCGCCACCCTGCTCCTCCCCGAGGCGCCACGAGGCGGTGCGGCACGCGCCGGTGCCGGGCTGGCTCGACGTCTTCTGGCGCTGGGACGCCATCCACTACCACACCGTCGCCTACGACGGCTACGGCAACGCCGACGACGGCGGCCCGAGCGGCAAGAACGCCTTCTTCCCCTGCTGCCGCTCCTGCTGCGCCTGACCTCGATGCTGCTCAACGGCTCGACCACGGTCGACCGCTACCCGATCGAACTCGACGTCAACTACGGGTTCCTCCTCGGCGGCATCCTCGTCCCGAACGCGATCTTCCTGCTCGCCTGCGGCTTCCTCTACCGGCTGGTCCTGCGCGACCACGACGCCGACACCGCCGCGCGCGCGGTCCTCTACCTCGCCCTCGCCCCCTCGCGCTCTACTTCGTCGTCCCCTACACGGAGAGGGGCTCTTCCTGGCGACCACCGTCGCCTGCTTCTACTTCCTGCGCCGCCGCGCCTGGTTCTGGGCCGGCGTCTGCGGCTTCCTCGCCTCGCTGACCCGGCAGGCGGGCGTCCTGCTGGTCCTCCTTCCTCTGGGAACTGGCGGCCGCCCACCGGCGCGAGCGCCCGATCCGCCCCGCCTCGCGCGAGGCGCTGGCCGCGCTCGCCGGCCTGGCGCTGATCCCGCTCGGCCTCGGCGCCTTCATGCTCGAACTCTGGCGGCGCACCGGCGACCCGCTCGCCTTCGTCGCGGCGCAGCAGTTCTGGCAGCGCGAGTTCGCCCCCTGGCGGACGATCGCCGACGGCCTCTGGCACCTGGCCCACCCGCGCGCCAGCGGCAGCCGCGGCGTCTACGGCACCGGCATCCTCCACGCCGGCCTCACCCTCGGCGGCCTGCTCCTGGCGGTCTGCTCCGTCCGCTCGTGGCGCGGCTCCTACACCCTCTACGTCGCCGCCTCCTTCCTGCTGATCCTCTCCAACCACATGGCCGCGCCGCTGGTCTTCCACTCGATGGGCCGCTTCGTCCTCGTCCTCTTCCCCCTCGTCATCACCCTGGCGCGCTGGGGCCGTCGCCGCGAGGTCGACACCCTGATCCTCGTCCCCTCCCTCATCCTCTTCGCCCTCGGCGTCGCGCTCTACGTGCGCTGGTACCCCCTGGCGTAGGCGGATACTCGCGCAGACGATCGAGCGCATGGCCGGCGTGATCACGCCAGGTTGGCGATTGCCGCTCCCCGCAGCCATCAGCGCATCGCGGTATGGGTGACGCTCGTGCGCGACCGAGGAGGCAGATCCTTCGTACCGGGGCCGATGACCGACGACCACCCGACTACCCGACGAAGGACCGCGATGCAGGCGGAGAACACGGGCGCCACCCACCTGGCCGGCGCGACGGGGGCGTGGCGACCCCCGATCGGCGGATCGCGCTCAACACCCTCGCGGTGCTGGCGGTCCTGCTCGGCGGCCTTCATCCTGGTGCAGGTCCTGCAAGCGAGATCCTGATCCTCTTCCTGATCGGCCTCCTCCTCGAATCTGGGATGCGCTCCGGCATGCCTCGGCGATCGAGCCGATCGTCGAGCGCTCCACCGGCGCGGCCTCGGGCGCGGCCAGAGCGTCCTCGTCGTCTACGCCCCCTCGCCGTCGCCCTCGGCCTCCTCCTCTGGCTGCTGCTCTCTTGCGGCCCTGCGGGCGCGCGAGGTCGTCCGCTTCTTCACCGTCGCGCCGAACCCTGCTCAACGACCTCGATCAGTCGGTCCGCACCAGCAACAGCCAGTTCGTCCGCGAGAACGGCCCCTACCTGATCGAGCAGATCGGCACGCGCATCGCCCAGTTCGACATCCCCACCGAGCGCGCCCTCACCGGCCGGCCCGAGGGCGACCTATCTGCCCGGCCTCTTCGGCTACCTGATCCAGGGCCTGGTCGAGCCGATCGTCACCACCCTGATGATCGCCTTCTACTGGCGCGCGATCCGTCGCGCCGAAGAAGCCGATCATCAAGCGCGTCGGTTTCCTCTCCTTCTTCGCCTCCGAGCGAGCGCCGGGCGCGCGTCAATCGTCACCCTCTGGGACGACATCGAGCCGATCATCAAGCGCGTCTTCCTCTCCTTCTTCGCTCGGCGGCTGCGTCAACACCCTTTTCGAGACCAAGCTCGGCGGGGCGGCCAGCTGATCCTGATGGGGATCATGGGCGTCGTCGCCACGACCGGCTTCTCCCTGATGGGCCTGCGCTTCGCCGTCCTGCTCGGCATCCTGGCCGGCCTCTGCGAGATCATCCCCTTCTTCGGCCCCTGGATCAGCGGCATCCCGGCGGTGCTGGTCGCCCTCACCGAGTCGTGGAAGCTGGCCCTCGGCGTGATCGCCTTCACCCTCCTGATCCAGATGCTCGAGGGCAACGTGATGGTGCCGCGCGTGATGAAGGGGACGATCGGCCTCTCGCCGCTGCTGGTCGTCCTCGCCGTCCTCACCGGCCTGACGATCGTCGGGCCGGCCGGCGGCATCATCGCCATCCCGATCGCCGCCGCCATCCAGGTGCTGATCACCGATGTCGTCCGCCGCCACCACGACGCGCTGGCGGCCGAGACCGGCGCGGCCCCGGCCCAGGTCTTCCGCTGGCGCCCGGCCGGCCTGCCCCGGCGCCTCCAGGGCGTCCGCCCCGGCCCCGCGGTCGTCAGCCCCGTCGTCGAACTGTCGCCGCCGGCTGGGTCGGAGCCGGCGGCCATCGGCCACCAGGCGCCGGTCGTCGGCCGGAGTCGCCGGTTCCCGGATAAATGACCGGCCCGACGCGCCGGGCGGACAATCGTCCCCGCCCGCGCGGGCGGGTGGATGCCCGGGGCGCTGCGCGGCCGATTGGCCCGCGAGCGAGCGGTTTCAACCCATCGGCGCCCCCGCCACCGACGACCAACCAGGAACCGCCACCTACCAACCACGGAGCACTGCATGACCACCGCCCCCACCCTCCCCGCCCACCCCGCCGCGCGATCAGGACCTGCCGCTCTCCGGCCAGCTCTCCCGCCTGGCCGCGCTGCACCGCATCAACCGCGTCGCCACCGCCTCGCTCGACCTCGAGGAGATGCTGCGCGTCGTCAGCACCGTCGCCGAGGCGGTCGAGGCCGACACCTGCTCCGTCTACCTCTACAGCCCCGAGGAGGACCTGCTGACCATGCGGGCGACCACCGGGCTCAACCCCGAGGCGATCGGCGTCGTCTCGATCCCCCCCGGCGTCGGCATCACCGGTCAGGCCGCGCGCACCCGCCAGATCATCGCCACCCCCGACGCCCCCACCCACCCCGCCTTCGTCTACGAGCCGCTGCTGCGCGAGGACCCCTACCGCGCCCACGTCTCGGTCCCCCTCCTCCTCGGCCCCGAGCGCCGCCTGATCGGCGTGCTCAACATCCAGCGCCGCGCCCAGGGCGCCCTCAGCGGCGACGAGGCGGAGTTCCTCCAGACCGTCGCCGGCGAGCTGGCGATCGCGATCGACAACGCCCAGCTCTACGGCCTCGCCGACGCCCACCTGCGCCGCAAGGTCCGCGAGCTGGCGACCCTCCAGCGCGTCTCGGCCAGCCTCGCCGCCACGATCGACCTCGACGAGGTCCTCGGCATCGTCGCCGAGCAGGCCGCCGACCTCGGCCGCGCCGAGCGGGTCGAGATCTACCGCGCGCGCGGCGCGAACGGGGCGCCCGGCGCCACGCCGGTCCTGCTGGCGAGCGACGGCAAGTCGCGCGAGCGCTTCGACCTGGGCGAGGTCGCGCGCTGCCTCGAGCCGGTGATGGCGACCCCCTGGGGCGAGCTGCCCGACGTGGTCCAGTCGGAGAACCTCCTCTGCGTCCCGATGCGCAGCGCCCGCGGCATGCTCGGCGCCATCTGCCTGCGCTTCATCTCCCGCCGCCCCCCCGGCGACGACCAGCTCGCCCTGCTGCGCGCCTTCAGCAACATGGCCGCCGTCGCCATCGAGAACGCCGAGCTCTACCAGGAGGCCCGCCGCGGCCTCGCCGTCAAGTCGGCGCTCCTCCAGGAGATGCACCACCGCGTCCGCAACAACCTGCAGACCGTCGCCGCCCTCCTCTCGATGCAGGCCCGCCGCGCCGCCGCCGAGCCCTGGACCGCCCACCTGCGCGAGGCGGTCAACCGCATCGGCTCGATCGCCGCCGTCCACGACCTCCTCAGCCGCGAGGACATCGGCCACACCACCGTCGGCGCGGTCGCCCGCGAGGTCGTCGACGAGGCCAGCGCCACCCTCGTCCCCGACGACCTCGCGCTCACCTTCGCCGTCCCCGAGCACGGCGTCACCGTCTCCTCGCGCCAGGCGACGGTGCTGGCCCTGCTGATCAACGAGCTCCTCGCCAACGCGATCCTGCACGGCCTGGCCGGCCGGCGGCGCGGCCGGATCACCGTCTGCGCCGAGCGCCCCGCCGACCAGGCGGAGGTCGTCCTGCGGGTCGAGGACGACGGCGTCGGCCCGCCCCCCGGCTTCGATGTCGAGGCCAGCGCCGGCCTCGGCCTGACGATCGCGCGCACCCTCGTCCGCGCCGACCTGCACGGCTCGATCGCGGTCGAGCGCAACGCCGGGGGCGGCACAACCGTCAGCATCGCCTTCCCCGTCCAAGCGGAGGAGCCCGCGCCCCCCGACGCCCAACTCGCGCGGCCCTGAGCCGCGCCGCCGGTAGCGGCAATCATGGTGGCCGGGCACCGTCGACAGCGGCGGCGAAGGGGGAGCCGGAAGGGTGAGCATGGACGCGTCGGACCCAGCGGGCGAGATTCTCGCCGCGGGCCTGCGCGTCGCCGCGGCGGTGGACGGCGACCGCGCCCTGCGCCGCCTGGAGAAGCTGGGCGCGATCGGGCGGCGGCCGGGCGGCGGCGTCACCCGCCCGGCCTTCTCGGAGGAGGAGGCCCGCGCCACCGCCCTCGTCGCCGGCTGGGCGCGCGCCGCCGGCCTGACCGTCGCCTACGACGACTTCGGCAACCTCTTCGCCTCCACCGACCGCAACGCCCCCGGCGCGGCGGCCGTCGCCGCCGGCTCCCACCTCGATTCGGTCCCCGACGGCGGCCGCTACGACGGCCCGCTCGGCGTCGTCGGCGCGCTGGCGGCGATCGAGGCCCTGCGCGCCGCCGGCGTCACCCCGCGCCGCCCCCTGGAGCTGATCGTCTGGCGCTGCGAGGAGCCGGTGCGCTTCCCCTCCGGCCGGATCGGCAGCCAGGTCTTCGCCGGCGACCTGACGATCGACGAGTTGCTCCCCCGGGGCGAGACCTTCGGCCTGGCTGGCTGGCTCGAGCGCGAGCGCGACCGCCCGCGCCGCGCCCCCGGCCGCACCCTGGCCGCCTTCCTCGAGCTGCACATCGAGCAGGGCCGGCGGCTGGAGGACGCCGGGGCGCAGCTCGGCGTCGTCACCGCCGTCGCCGCCCCGACCCGCCTCCGCGTCGACATCACCGGCGCCGCCGACCACTCCGGCGCCACCCCGATGGGCCTGCGCCGCGACGCCCTCTGCGCCGCCGCCGAACTGATCCTGGCGGTCGAGCGCGCCGGCTTCGCCGCGCGCGCCAGCGACGGCGTCGCCACCGCCGTCACCATCCGCGCCGAGC
>JAUJMV010000076.1 GCA_030446685.1 Thermomicrobiales bacterium
CGCTCACGACTCGATGAAGTACTGGCTGGGATCGGTCGGGGCCGGATTCGGCCAGATGCCGCCGGTGGCGAACATCCGCTCCGGGACGTTGCGGAAGTTGTTCTTGACGATGCCGTAGCCGTTGGGCGGCAGGACCGTCCCGATGACGTAGAACTGGTCCGCGGCGATCGCCAGGAGCTGCTTCATCAACTCGGCCTGCTTCGCCTCGTCGCCGGTGGACTTCACCTGGTCGTAGAGCGCCATCTGCTGCTTGACGATCGCCGGCGGCTCCTCCCCCTTCGGGTCCTTCAGGTACCAGTAGGCCCAGAGGACCGCGTAGTGGGAGCCATCGATCGCCGGGAAGTAGCGCGACGGGCCGAGGATCACGTCCAGGCCCCCGTCGCCGGTCCAGACCATCGCGTCGTGCTCGCTGGCGTTCTTGCGCGTCCACAGGAGCGACCGGTCCTCGACCTTGGCCTGGGCCTCGATGCCGGCCCGCTTCCAGTGGCCCACGACCAGGTTCATCATGTCGATCTGGTCCTTGTTGGCCGACGCGATCTCGACGATCAGGGAGAAACGCGTGCCGTCCGGGCCGAGGCGGAAGCCCTGGCCGTCCTTCTGCGGCAGCGCCTTGTCCAGGTGCTCGTTCGCCTTCTGCAGGTCGAACGCGGTGTACTGCCGCGCGAACCGCTCGTCGTAGAAGGGCGACTCCGGTCGCGGCGCGGTCTGGTACGGCTGCCCCTGCCCGACGTAGACGACGTCGATGATCTCCTGGCGGTCGATCGCGTGCGACAGCCCGACGCGGAAGTCCTTGTTCTGGATGATCTGCCGCATCGCGGGGTCCTTGTGGGTCCAATTCAGGTAGATGGCCGCGGCGTTCGAGCCGTCGGGGACGGTCTCGAAGAAGTGGTAGTTGCCCCTCTGCCGGTTGTCGGCGAAGACCGCCTTGTTGCCGACGGTGGCGATGTGGCGATCCTGCATCTCGATCTCGCCGTTCGCCGCCTTGAGGACGATCGTCTCGACATCCTGGGCCACGTCGAAGGTGACCCGGTCGAGGTAGGGCAGCTGGTTGCCCTCCGGGTCGATCTTGAAGTAGTAGGGGTTGCGCTCGGCGACCACCCGGTTCCCCCCGATATACGGGGTGGTCAGGGACCAGGCGTGCAGGCGCGGCAGGTCCTTGTTCTGCCAGACGGCGTTGGAGGGCGTGCCGGGGACGCTGGCGCCCTTGGTCTGGAAGAGCCTGACCCAGCCGTCCTGGTTGGCCTCCCGCGCCAGTTGCTCGACCCCCTGCGGGTTGTACTTGAGGTGGAATTGCTGCAGGTAGTGCCGGGGCGCGCGGGTCGGGCCGTCGCCGGCGCTGCCGGACAGGTTCTGCAGGAAGAGGCCGTTCGGCGCGGCGAACGTGAACCGGACCGTGTGCTGGTCCACCTTCTCGACGGTGCCGTTCTTGCCCCCGGCCCGCAGGTAGTTCGGCGGCCCACCCGGCGTGATCTCTTTGTTGAGCTGGATATCTTCCCACCAGAAGGTGATGTCGTCGGCGGTGTAGGGCTGGCCGTCGGACCACTTCAGCCCCTCGCGCAGCTTGAAGGTGTACTGGGTCGCGTCCGGGCTCGTCGTGAACGACTCGGCGACGTTCGGGATGATCTGCTTCCAGTCGCGGTCCCAGCGGACCAAGTTCTCGTAGCCGACCGTGCGGTCGAGCAAGAGCGTGTCCGCGCCGCCGAGGAGCGCGGCGCGCCAGGCGCCGCCGTACGTGCCGATCCGCTCGACCGGCTTGACCACCAGCGGGTTCTTCGGCAGGCGCTGCTCGAGCGGCGGCAACTTGCCGTCCTTGACCAGTTGAGCCAGTTGCGGCGCCTCCTTGCGGGTCGCGGCGGCCGCGACGGTCGGCTGCGCCCCCGCCGGTGTGGGCCGCGGGGCCAGGGTCGGTTGCGGCGCGGCCGTGGGCTGGATCGCCGCGGGCGTCGCGGCCGCGGGCGCCTCGCCGCCGCAGGCGGCCGCGACGAGGCCGGTCGCGGCCAGCCCGGTCAGATAGAGGAAGTTGCGTCGCGAGAGGACGGTGCGGGGTGTCGTGTCGTGCTGCATCGCCATAAGTCTCCCCTGCCCGGAACCGGTCCGGGCGCTTCACCGGGCGCGCTCCCGCGCGTCATTCGCCGTGCCGCGCGCCGACCCACGCTGAGTACTCGACTCTGCTGGCGGCCTTGGGCCAGCGCCGCTCACGCCATAGGCCGCGCGCCTTGTCCGCCGCGCGCCCCACCAACCACATCGTCCGACGCTTGCCCCGCCGCTGGCGGCGCGGTGGAGCGTCGCACGTTGAGCCGGGTGGGCAGGACGACCCGCTCCGGCTCGGCGGCAGGCCCGTCCGACCGCTCGATCTGGTCGACGAGCAGGGCGATGGCGCGTTCGGCGACCGCCGCGAAGGGCTGCGCCACGCCGGTCAGCGGCGGGTAGAGCTGGGGGGCGAGGGTGTCGTCGTAGCTGATCAGGCTCATCGCGGCGGGCACGCGGACCTCGGCCTCGTAGAGCGCGTGCGCCGCGCCGAGGGCGAGGCTGTCGCTGGCGGCGAAGATCGCGGTCGGCCGCTCGGGCAGCGCCAGCAGTTCGCGCGTGAGCGCCCGGCCGTGTTCGAGGCCGTAGTCGCCCGCGATGAGGCGGATGTAGTCGCCGGGGATGGCGAGGCCGCGCCGCGCGGTCGCGGCGGTGAAGGCGTCCAGCCGGGCGCGATCGACCGGCGCGGCGCCGCTCTTGCCGAGGAAGGCGATCGCCCGGTGGCCCAGGCCCACCAGGTGATCGATCGCCGCGGCGATCCCGGGGGCCGCGTCCACCGTGACCGTCGGGGTGGCGACGTCGGGCCGCGGGCGGAGGATCTGGACGGCCGGCAGGCCGCGGTCGACGACGCGCCGGACCTCGGCGGCGGTCCGCGGGCCGTCGAAGAGGACGCCGTCGACGCGGCGGTTGACCAGGAACTGGACCAGCGCGTCGCTGCCGCGCAGGGCGTCGGTCTCGACGCCGGCCTCGACGAGCTGGTAGCCGCGGTCGAGGGCGGCGCGCGCGGTGTGGATGCTGAGCAGGTAGTGGATCGGGTGCTCGAAGGGCAGGCCGCGCTCGGGTCGGGGCAGGAAGCCGATGGCGCCGCTGCGCCGCTGGCGGAGGGCCCGCGCGGCCGGGTGCGGGGCGTAGCCGAGATCCGCGGCGGCGGCGAGGACGCGCCGGCGGGTCGCGTCGGAGACGCGGATGTTGCTGCGCACCCCGCTGAGGACGACCGACACCGTCGCCTGCGAGACGCCGGCCTGCCGCGCCACATCGGTGCTCGTCGCCTGCCGCGGCCGCGCCACCCTGCTCACCTCTCTCTGATTATACGCCACAGCTAATACCTATTATA
>JAUJMV010000077.1 GCA_030446685.1 Thermomicrobiales bacterium
GGCCAGGCGCGCGAGCGCGCCCGCCGCGGCGGCGCCGAGGCCGAGGAGGCCGAGGACTTGCAGGGTGTCTTGCGATCCGCGGGCGCCGCCGCCGCCGGTGTTCGGCATGCCGGGCATGGCCGGGGCGGTGCAGTTGACCGCCGGGCCGTCCGGCGTCCGGTTGGTCACGTTGGTCGGGTCGATCCGGCCGGGGCCGGGGTAGGTGATGGCCGGGCCGCTGCCGCCGATGAACCCGAGGCGCCGCAGATCCGCCGCGAACTCGGCGACGGTGTCGTACAGGGCCGGCGCGAACCCGAGATCGTTCGCCGGGCGCTTGCCCGCCGCGTAGTTGGCGAGCAGCCGGTGCTCGGCCTCCTCCGCCGCGTACTGGAAGCTGACCTTGACCAGGTCCGGCCGCTTCAGCGCGGTGAAGGTGCTGAAGGCGGCGATTTGGGCGGCAACCTCCCGCGTCTCCTGCGCCTGCAGCGCGTCGAAGAAGAGCGTGGGGTTGGTGAGGAGCGCCGGGTCCGGCAGGTGGAACGTCGTCGTCAGCGGCTTGCCGCCGAGGGTCTGGAAGAATTCGAGGTGGAACTGCTCCTGGGCGCGCGCCGCCTGGAGGATGGCGATGACGTTGTCCGGGATCCGCGGGTTGTAGTTGCCCTGCCGGTTGCTCTCGATCGCCCCGCCGAGGACGGTCACCCCGAAGTGCTCGGTGGTCACGGTGATGTCGAGGATGTCCTGCAGGCGCTCCTGCTGCTGCGCCGCCGCCGCCGCCTCGTGCAGCGCGCCCGCCTGGGCCAGCGCCACACCCACGCCCAGCGCCCCGGCGCCCTTCAGCAGGGTGCGCCGCGAGACGCGCGCGCCCGCCACGGTCTCAAGGGAGTTCATCAACGCTGCTCCTCTCTACTTGCCGTTGCCGCGCGCCCCTGGCTGGAGTTGCCGGACGCCGGTGGTGTCGATGGCGCCGGGGCCGGGGAAGGTGATCGGCGTGCCGCTGCCGCCGATGAAGCCGAGCTGCTGCAGGGCGGCGGCCGCCTCGCCGACGCTGGCGAACAGGGCCTTCTCGAAGGCGACGTCGTTCGGCACGCCGGTGATGACGCCCGCCTGGACCGCGTAGAAGCGGACGCCCGCGCGGTGCTCGGCCTCGACCGCGCCGATCTGGAGGGCGACCTGCGCCAGCTCCGCCTCGCCGAGGATGGCGAACTCCTGCGCCGCCGCGATGTAGGCGGCGATGAACGCCTCCTCGAGGGTGATCAGCGTCTTGAGGAAGGTCGGCACGTCGGTGACGATCTTGGGGTCCGGGATGGTGAAGGTCGTGGTCAGGGGCTTGGCGCCCGCGCCGATCAGGTAGTCGTAGTGCGCCCGCTCCGCGGCGCGGGCGGCCCGCAGGGTCTGCTGCTGCTCGGCGTTGAGCGCCAGCCTGCCGCTGGCGGCGTTCTCCAGCGCCCCGCCGAGCGCGGTCACCGCGAAGGCCTCCGCCGTCGCCGCGATGTTGATGATGTCCTGCACGCTCTCGCAGGTCGCCAGCGCGCCTTGCGCCGCGACGCCGGAGGGCGCCACTGCCTGGGCCGTCATCGTGCCTCCTCCTGGTTGCCCTGCTGTCCCGCCGGTCTCGGTCCTGCCGCTTGCCGGGCGTCGCGCCGCACGGCCGGATCCCCTGGATCCCTCAGTCGTCCGGGGGCGGCACAAGCGTTACGCCATCCCACATCCGCCGGAGCCGCGCCTCCTTTCCGGCCTGTCGGCCCTCCCGCTCGGCTGTCCCCGGGCGCAAGTGTCTGCCGGACCCACAATTGCAATATGCGTGCCACCTGGCGTGGATGGGCGATCCGGCGGGCATGGGGCCGGGGCGTGGTCGGGGAGGCGATGCGCTGTCGCGCGGTCGGCGTGGCGGGTTCGGCCGCTTTCCGGGGGGGCTCCCGCAATTTCTCGGCGCTCGGCAACGGGTCAGTCGGCGATCGCCGTGATCGTCGCGCCGGTGAGGCGGATGAGGTCGGCGGGGGCGAGGGCGAGTTCGAGGCCGCGCCGCCCGGCGCTGACGTAGACCGTGTCGTGCTGGAGCGCGCTCCGGTCGACGACGGTCGGCAGGGGGCGGCGCTGCCCGAGCGGGCTGATCCCGCCGACGACCGAGCCGGTGGCGCGCTCGGCGGCGGCCGGGTCGGCCAGTTCCGCGCGCCTGCCGCCGACCGCCGCGGCCAGCGCCTTCGGGTTCACGCGCGCGGCGACCGGGACAATCGCGACGACCAGCCGGGCGCTATCGACGCGGAGCACGAGGGTCTTGTAGACGCGGGCCGGGTCGAGGCCGAGCGCCTCGGCCGCTCCGAGGCCGTAGGAGGCCGCGTCCGGGTCGTGCTCGTACTCGAGGACCGAGAAGGCGATTCCGGCCCGTTCCGCCGCCACGATCGCCGGCGTGCCACCCTTGCGGGGCTGCGGAGTGCGGGGTGCGGAATGCGGAGTGTCCCGCTTCGTCCGCGCTTTCGGCACGTTCACCACCCCCACTCAGCACTCAGCACTCAGCACTCAGGACTCGCCCCGCGCGGCGAGGGCGGCGGCCCACATCACCTCGCGCGGGGCCGCGCGCCCGGTCCAGTGCTCCAGCGCCAGCGCGCCCTGCTCGACCAGCATCGGCAGGCCGTCGAGCGTGGCGAGGCCGCGCGCCGTGGCGGCGCGGAGGAGAGGCGTCCGCCGGTAGGTCAGGTCGTAGACGAGCGCCCGCGCGGGGAGTCGCCCCAGTAGTGTCGCCGGCAGGATCGGCCCCCCCGCCTGCCAGCCGGCGGCGGTCGCGTCGACCAGCAGCGCCGCCCCGTCCAGCACGCCGCCGAGCCGGGGATCGTCCAGCGCCAGGGCCGTCACGCGCGGGTCGCCGAGCGCGTCCGCCAGGGCGCCCGCCCGCGCCGGGGTGCGGTTGGCGAGCGCCAGCCCGGCGACGCCCGCGCCGAGGAGCGCGACCGCCACCGCCCGCGCCGCCCCCCCGGCGCCGAGGACGGTCGCGTGCCGGCCGGCGAGATCCACCCCCGCCGCGCGCAACGGCCCGAGGAAGCCGCCGACATCGGTGTTCTCGCCGCGCAGGGTTGCGCCGCGCTTGACGATCGTGTTGACCGCCCCGACCCGCGCGGCCAGCGGCGCGATCTCGTCGAGGAGCGGGACGACCGTCTCTTTATGGGGCACGGTGACGTTGGCCCCCAGGAACTCCCCGCCGCGCAACGCGGCCACCGCCCCGCGCAGCCCCTCCGGTGGCACGTCCCAGAGCGCGTAGGTCACGGGCAGGCCGAGGTGGGCGAACGCCGCCCCCTGCATCGCCGGCGAGAGGCTGTGCCCGAGCGGATGCCCGAGCAGCCGCACGACCAGTGCGGAGTGCGGGGTACGCCCTCCGGCCCCCCG